>NZ_FONX01000008.1 GCF_900113035.1 Paracidovorax wautersii
GGGCGTGCACGTCAAACGGTTGCTGACGGACAACGGAGCGGCCTTCCGGTCCAAGGAGTTTGCGGCTGCCTGCAAAGCCTTGGGAGTGCAGCACAAGTTCACCAGGCCATACCGGCCGCAGACCAATGGCAAAGCCGAGCGGTTCATCCAGTCGGCGTTGCGAGAGTGGGCTTACGGCTGGACGTACCAGAACTCAGCCGAGCGGATCACTGCCCTGGCGAGCTGGCAGCACCACTACAACTGGCACAGGCCACACAGCGGCATTGGTCACATCGCTCCGATGTCCAGGCTCAAATCTGCAAATAACCTCTTGACGGTTCACAGCTAGACCGGCTGCGCGGCAAAGCGCCGCGACGCGATCTCCAGCAGGCCGTCGAAGATCAGGTTCTCGATCAGTTCGAAGGGACGAGTCATGCTGGGCGCCATCTTCCAGCCCGCACCGCCGGTCATCATGCAGGCGGGGGGCTCGCCGCAATGCTGGATGACGTGCTGCACCATGCGCTCGACCGCGCCAGCGATGGCATAGGTGCCGCCGCTGGTCAGCGCGTCGCTGGTGTTGGTGGGGAAAAGGCGCACCTCGCCCGTCGGCACGTGCAGGCCCGCCGTGCCGGTCTCGAGCGCGCGCAGCATGATGCCGTGGCCGGGCAGGATGAGGCCGCCGAGGAAACGGCCCTCGGCATCGATCGCCTCCACCGTCACTGCCGTACCCACCATCACCACGATGAGCGGGCGCGCCGGCCCCTGGGCGAGCATGCGGTGGCGTGCGCCGATCATCGCCACCCAACGGTCGGAACCCAGACGCGAGGGATGGTCGTAGCCGTTGACGAGGCCGGCCTCCTGGGCCGATGAGACCACCCAGCGCGCCGGCACGTCCCAGAGCTCCATCTGCTCGACCACGCGACGCTTGACCGCGTCGCCCGCGACGATGCAGCCCAGCATGTGGGTCGGCGCCGGCAGGCCCGCCCAGGCGCCCTCGGCCAGACGTTCGATGTTGTCCAGGAACTCCGCGCCGTGCGCCCGCACCGAAGCGCCAGGATGCGGAGCATCGAACAGCGCCCACTTGAGACGGGTGTTCCCCACGTCGATGGCCAGAAAAGTCATATTCGAATTATCACGAGTTTTACCTGCCGGCCTGTCTCCGATGCATATACCGCCGGAACGAAGCTGCGGCGACGGCCCAAATGTGAAGAATGCTCTTCGGCGTGCCTTCCGACAGCCGGGCGTCACCGGACCCCGCTACATTGCAACGCTTGTCCAACACCAACCGAGGAGCCATCCCCATGGGACTTTTCAACTTCATCAAGGAAGCCGGCGAGAAACTGTTCGGAGGCAAGGAAGCGCACGCTGAAGCGGCCGCAGCCCCGACGCAGGAAGAGCTCAACGCCCGCGCAGGCAAGGCCATCGAGACCTACATCGCCACGCAGAACCTGGGCGCCACCGACGTGAAGGTCACCTTCCAGGGCCCCGAAGGCAAGGTCATCGTGCAAGGCACGGCCCCCACCCAGGCGGCCAAGGAGAAGATCACGCTGTGCTGCGGCAACGTGTCCACCGTGACGAGCGTGGACAACCAGATGACGGTGACCAACCCCGAGCCCGAAGCCCAGTACCACGACGTGGTGAGCGGCGACACGCTCTCGGCGATCGCCAAGAAGTTCTACGGCGACGCCAACAAGTACCCGGTGATCTTCGAGGCCAACAAGCCCATGCTGACGCACCCCGACAAGATCTACCCCGGCCAGAAACTGCGCATTCCGCCGCTCTGATGCCAACGCACAGACACGCATCTACGGGCCTTCGGGCCCGTTTTTCATGTCTGCTCCGGGCGTGGGTCAGGCCGGAGCCCTGCGGGGATCAGCCCTGGCGCCAGGGCAGGCCGCGAAAACGCCAGCCGCCGCGCCGGTTGCGATGGCCGTTCTCGTCGGCATCGCCCTCGAAGCCTTCGAGGATGTTGTAGGCCTCCAGGCCCAGTTCCGCAGCGCGGCGGGCGGCTGCCACCGAGCGCACGCCGCTGCGGCACAGCAGCACGGCCCGGCCGCCGGGCGGCACGGCGGCCTGCACGGTGGCGTCGAACGCGGGGTTGGGCACCATGCCGGGCCAGTGCTTCCAGGGGATGGCGACGGCGCCCGGCACGTAGCCGACCCAGTCGCGTTCGGCATCGGTACGCACGTCGACCAGCACGGCCTGGCCGGACTGCACCCATTGCCAGGCGAGCTGGGGGCTCACGTCGCCGGCATAGCCTTCGGCAGGCGTCGGGGCGTCGGTGGAGGTGGAGGAAGAAGGGTTCGAGGTCATGCGGGCATTCTGGCAGAGCGCCCGCCGCCCTGCCCCGCCCCTATTCCCAGAGCGGCGCCGGCTCGTCGCGCAGCTGGTTGCGTAGGCCGGCGTAGTCGGGCATGACACTGGCGACCGTGTCCCAGAAGCGCGGGCTGTGGTCCATCACGCGCAGGTGGGAGAGTTCGTGCGCCACCACGTAGTCGATGACGGCGGGCCGGTAGTGCAGCAGCCGCCAGTTGAGGCGGATAGAGCCGTCGGACTTGGCGCTGCCCCAGCGCGTGTTGGCGCTGGACAGGCGCAGGCTGGTCCAGCGCACGCCCAACTGCGGCGCGAAGTGCTCCAGCCGGCGCGTGAAATGGCTGCGCGCCTCGCGCATCAGCCAGGCCTGCACGGCGTCGCGGATCTGCGTGGGCGCGGCGCTGCGCGAGAGGCCCACATGCAGCGTCCGCTGGCCGCTGGCGGCGTCCTGCAGCATGGCGGCGCCCTTGCCGGAAAAGCCGTGCGTCGGGTCCAGCACCACGGTCAGCGGCTCGCCCAGAAAGGGCAGCACGGCGCCGTCGCGCCACGCGATGCGGCCGCTGGCCTGCCGGTCCAGCCGGGCCTGGGCCTCGCCCAGCTTGCGCAGGATCCAGCCGGACTTTTCCTGCAGCGCCTGCTCGATGCCCGCGATGGTGACCCAACCCGGCGCGCGCACCGCAAGTCCGTCCGGCCCCACGGTGAAGCCGATGCTGCGCCGGCGCGCGCGCTGCAGCGCATAGCCGACGAGGACATCGCCCAGCAGCACCTCGCGCTGCGCCTGCGGGGGACGGAAAAGCGCGGGCGAAAGCAGCGTGCCCAGCGGGGGCGCCGGGGTGTCGGCAGGGGGCGCGGAAGGTGCCGGTGCGGCAGGCCGGGGCGCGGGGCCTTGCGCTACTTTTTCGATAGCAACCTGCCCTTGGAAATCAAGCGCTGGAGGCCGCTTCGGCACCTCAGGCCGCTTCTCCGGCGCAGCCCGATCGCCCGCGGCGGGGCCGCCCCATAGATCCAGCGCCAACTGCACCAAACGCTGCATCGCTCAGTCAGCCTCGCGCCTGATCCATCGACGCGGCAGCGGGAGCGGCCAGCGGGGCGGCCGCATAGGCCTCCGGGTCCAGGCGGTGCATCTCGGCCTCGATCCATTCCTCCACCTCGCGCATCAGCTCGTCGGGAGAGCGGCCGGTGCTGGCGATGGGCCGGCCGATGGACACATCCACCGTGCCGGGCCGCTTCACGAAGGCCTTGCGCGGCCAGACCTTGGCCGAGGTGACGGCGATGGGCACCACCGGCACGCCGGTCTCGATGGCCAGCCGGGCGCCGCCGCTCTTGTACTGCCCGCGCTGGCCGCGCGGCGCGCGCGTGCCTTCCGGGAAGATGATGACCCAGGTGCCCTGGGCCAGCAGCCGCCGGCCCTGGTGCAGCACGCGGGCGAAGGCCTGGGCGCGCTGGCTGCGGTCGATGTGGATCATGTCCAGGCTGCCGATGGACCAGCCGAAGAACGGGATGTGCAGCAGTTCCTTCTTGAACACGTAGGCCAGCGGGCGGGGCAGCATGGCCGGCATCAGGAAGGTCTCGTACGTGGACTGGTGCTTGACCAGCAGCACCACGCCCTGGCCGGGGTCGGTGGGCAGGTTCTCCATGCCGCTCACGCGGGTGCGGATGCCGATGCAGACGCGCGCCGCATCCACGCTGAGCCGCAGCCAGGTGCGCGCGATGCGGTAGCGCGCGGGAACGCCACCGCCGGCCAGCCGCACCAGCAGGATGGCCAGGGTGTACGGCACGACGGTGACGGCCATGAAGAGCAGATGGAGCAGCGAGCGGAGGAAGGCCATGGCGAGGTTTCCGGGGCAGAAGATTCTTCAGGTGCTTTCAGCCGTCTGGCGCGCATGCATCAAGCGCATGCAGCTATTCTTTCAATAGCAAACGATGCGCTGGCGGCGGCAGGCCGGGCGCACGCGGGTGGGTGCATCCGGGCGGGCACGGCTCAGACCGCGATCGCCAGGCCGCCCGCATCGGGCCCGGCGCCGGGGCGCGGCACCGCAGGGTCCAGCAGCAATGTATCGACCAGCGCATCCAGGCCGGCATGCAGGCGGGTGCCGGGCGGCCAGCCTTCGGGCAGGGGCTGATCGGGCAAGAGGTGCTCGGAATGGCCGGTGCACACGGCATGCAGCTGCCGTGCGCCGATGGCGGCCGCCGCCTGCAGGTGGGCCGCGCAGCTGCCGATGGCCACCACATCCGCGCCCTCCACGCCGTAGCGGTCGCGGATCTGCTCCATGAGGCCCGGCGAAGGCTTGCGGCAGGTGCAGGGCTCGCTGTCGGCATGCGGGCAGTAGAACACCGCGTCGATGCGCCCGCCCGCCACCGCCACCAGCCGCTGCATCTTGGCGTGGATGGCGTTGAGCGCCTGCGCGTCGAAAAGGCCCCGGCCCAGGCCGGGCTGGTTGGTGGCGATCACCACATGCCAGCCGGCGCGGTTGAGCCGGGCCACCGCTTCCACGGCGCCCGGCACGGGCACCCAGTCGTCGGGGGTGGCGATGAAGCCGTCGCCCAGCACGTTGAGCGTGCCGTCACGGTCGAGGATGGCGATCTTCAGCATGGTGCGGCGGGGCGTGGGTGGAGGTGGTGGTGGCTGGCGCCGGGGCGAATCAGGCCGCGAGGCGCGAGAGGTCGGCCACGCGGTTCATCGCCACGTGCAGGCGCTTGAGCAGGCCCTGGCGATTGAGGCGCAGGTCCAGCGCCTCGGCGTTGACCATCACGTCGTCGAAGAAGGCATCGACCGGGGCGCGCAGCACGGCCAGGGTCTGCAGGCTGGCGGTGTAGTCGCCGGCATCGAACTGCGCGTCGGCCTCGGGCACGAAGCGCTGCAGCGCGGCGAACAGGTCCTGCTCGGCCTTTTCCTGCAGCAGCTCGGGGTTGACGTGCGGGTCCACCGCGCCTTCGGCCTCGGCCTTCTTCAGGATGTTGCCCACGCGCTTGTTGGCCGCGGCCAGGGCCGGGGCCTCGGGCAGCGCGGAGAAGGCGCGCACCGCCGCCAGCTGCTTTTGCACCAGCGACAGGCGCTGCGGGCGCAGGGCGATGACGGCATCGACCTCCTGCGCGCTATAGCCCTGCTCGCGCAGGCTGCCGGCCAGGCGGTCGTAGATGAAGTCGGCCAGGGCGCCGCTGGCGTCCTGGATCTTGTCGCCGAAGGCCGGCACGGCGCCGGCCAGCAGGGCCTGCAGGTCGAGCGGCAGCTCCTTTTCGACCAGCATGCGGATCACGCCCAGCGCATGGCGGCGCAGCGCGAACGGGTCGCGGTCGCCGGTGGGCAGGTTGCCGATGCCGAACATGCCGACCAGGGTTTCCAGCTTGTCGGCCAGGGCCACGATCACGCCCACGTTCTCGCGCGGCAGCTCGTCGCCCGCGAAGCGCGGCTTGTAGTGGTCTTCGATGGCGTGGGCCACCTCGTGCGCCAGGCCGTCGTTGGCGGCGTAGTAGCCACCCATGATGCCCTGCAGCTCGGGGAATTCACCCACCATGTCGGTGACCAGATCGGTCTTGGCCAGCAGCGCGGCGGTGTCAACGCACGAGAGCAGATAGTCGCGGGCGATCTCGCCGTCGAGCGAATCCAGCTCGGGGTTCTGCGCGCCGATGCCGGCGAAGAGCTGCTCGGCGATGGCACGCGCGATGGCGCGCACGCGCTCCACCCGCTCGCCCTGCGTGCCCAGCTTGTTGTGATAGACGACCTTGCCCAGCGCTTCGACGCGCGAATGCAGGGTCTTCTTGCGGTCCTGGTCGAAGAAGAACTTGGCGTCGGCCAGGCGCGGGCGCACCACGCGCTCGTTGCCGCCGATGACGGCGCTGGCATCCTGCGGGCTGATGTTGCTGACCACTAGGAACTGGTTCGTCAGCCGGCCTTCGGCGTCCAGCAGCGGGAAGTACTTCTGGTTGGCCTTCATCGTGAGGATCAGGCATTCCTGCGGAACGCCCAGGAATTCCTTCTCGAATTCGCAGACCAGCACGTTGGGGCGCTCGACCAGGGCCGTCACTTCATCGAGCAGCGCGTCGTCGTCGATCGGGCGCACGCCGCCGCCCACGCGCTCGGCCGCAGCCTGCAGCTGGCGGGCGATCTCGGCGCGGCGCTCGGCGAAGCTGGCGATCACGGCGCCCTCTTCGCGCAGCTGCTGCGCGTAGCCGTCGGCGTTCTGGATCACCACCGGCTGCACGGCCGCCTCGAAGCGGTGGCCCAGCGTGGTGTTGCCGGCGGCGAGGCCCAGGGCCTTCACCGACAGCAGCACCTCGGTGCCGTGCAGCGCGACCAGGCCGTGCGCGGGGCGCACGAAGTTCACGCTGCTCCAGCCGTCGGCCAGCTGGTAGCGCATCACCTTAGGGATGGGCAGCTTGGCGATGGCTTCGTGCAGCGCCTTCTGCAGGCCGTCGGGCAGCGTCGCGCCGCGGGCCGTGCTGTTGTAGAAGAGCACGTCGGCCTTGCCGTCGTTGACGCGGGCGAGCTGCGGCACGGCCGAGGCGTCGGCGCCCAAGGCGGCGAGCTTCTTCAGCAGCGCGGGGGTGGCGGCGCCGTCGGCGGCCAGGCCCACGGACACGGGCATGAGCTTGTGCGAGACGGCCTTGTCATCGGCGGCGGGCGCCACTTCGGTGATGTGCGCGGCCAGCCGGCGCGGCGAGGCGTAGGCGGTCAGGCGCGAGCCGGCCGAGGTCAGGCCCTGGGCCTTGAGCTGCTCGAACAGCACGCCGGCGAAGGCATCGCCCAGCTTCTGCAGGGCCTTGGGGGGCAGTTCTTCGACGAAGAGTTCGACGAGGAGGTTGGGATGGGTCATGGTGGTCTGTATTCCTGCTGCGTGCCCGTGCCTCAGGCCGCCTTCTTGTTGTTCTGCTGCTGCTCGGCCTTGGCCAGATCGGCCAGCACTTCGGTGGCCCAGTCCTTGGGCGCCATCGGAAAGCCCAGCCGCGCACGGCTGTCCAGATAGCTCTTGGCCACCGCACGCGCCAGATTGCGGATGCGGCCGATGAAGGCGGCGCGCTCGGTCACGCTGATGGCGCCGCGCGCATCCAGCAGGTTGAAGCTGTGCGCGGCCTTCAGCACCTGCTCGTAGGCGGGCAGCGCCAGCTGCTGCTCCATCAGGTGCTGGGCTTGGCGTTCATGCGCGTTGAAGGCGGTGAAGAGGAAGTCGGCGTCGGAATGCTCGAAGTTGTAGGTGGACTGCTCCACCTCGTTCTGCTTGTACACGTCGCCGTAGCTGAGGCCTTCGGTCCAGGTCAGGTTGTAGACGTTGTCCACGCCCTGCAGGTACATGGCCAGGCGCTCCAGGCCGTAGGTGATCTCGCCGGTGGCGGGCTTGCAGTCGATGCCGCCGACCTGCTGGAAATAGGTGAACTGCGTCACCTCCATGCCGTTGAGCCAGACCTCCCAGCCCAGGCCCCAGGCGCCCAGCGTGGGGTTCTCCCAGTCGTCTTCCACGAAGCGGATGTCGTTCTTCTTCAGATCGAAGCCCAGGGCTTCGAGCGAGCCCAGGTACAGCTCCAGGATGTTGGCCGGCGCGGGCTTGAGCACCACCTGGAACTGGTAGTAGTGCTGCAGGCGGTTGGGGTTCTCGCCGTAGCGGCCGTCCTTGGGGCGGCGGCTGGGCTGCACGTAGGCGGCCTTCCAGGGCTCGGGGCCGATGGCGCGCAGGAACGTGGCGGTGTGCGAGGTGCCGGCACCCACTTCCATGTCGTAGGGCTGCAGCAGTGCGCAGCCCTGTTCAGCCCAGTACGACTGCAGCTTCAGAATGATTTGCTGGAAGGTCAACATGCGTGTGTGTGGCATGGCCAGGCCATGCATGGAAATACGGAGACAAAGGGGCAGCGCGCCACGGCGCGCGGAACGGGCGATTCTACGAGCCGCACCCCGCGCGCCCCGAGGGCCGGGGCGCCGGGCCGCGGCAGGCGGCACGCCGCCTCGCCGGCTTTCAAACGAAAACAGCTGCCAGCGCGCCTGGGAAGGGCACTGGCAGCTATCTTTTCGGTAGCACCTGGGGATTCAGCGCACCAGCGCTGGATCAAGCCTGCCAGCGGCGCAGCACCAGGCTGGCATTGGTGCCGCCGAAGCCGAAGCTGTTGGACAGCACGGTGGTCAGCGCGGCGTCGCGCGACTCGCGCACCAGGGGCATGCCCTCGGCCGCCGGGTCCAGGTTCTCGATGTGGGCCGAGCCGGCGATGAAGCCTTCCTGCAGCATGTAGAGGCAGTAGATGGCTTCCTGCACGCCGGTCGCGCCCTGCGAGTGGCCGGTGAGCGACTTGGTGGACGAGAACGGCGGCACCGCGTCGCCGAACACCTCGCGCAGCGCGCGCAGCTCGGGCAGGTCGCCCACCGGGGTGGAGGTGCCGTGCGTGTTCACGTAATCGATGGGGCCGCCACCGGCTTCGGCCACGGCCTGGCGCATGCAGGCGATGGCGCCGTCGCCCGAGGGAGCGACCATGTCCTCGCCATCCGACGAGAGGCCGAAGCCCACGATCTCGCCCAGAATGTTGGCGCCGCGCGCCTGGGCGTGCTCCAGGCTTTCCAGCACCAGCGCGCCGCCGCCACCTGCGATCACGAAGCCGTCGCGGTCCACGTCGTAGGGGCGCGAGGCCTTCTCGGGCGTGTCGTTGAACTTGGCGGACATGGCGCCCATGCCGTCGAACAGCGTGGCCAGGCCCCAGGAGAGCTCCTCGCCGCCGCCCGCGAACATCACGTCCTGCAGGCCGAAGGCGATCTGCTGGGCCGCCATGCCCACGCAGTGCGCGGAAGTGCTGCAGGCCGAGGTGATCGAGAAGTTGATGCCCTTGATGGCGAAGGCCGTGGACAGGTTGGCCGACACGGTCGAGCCCATGCAGCGCGTGACCTGGTAGGGCCCGACGCGGCGGATGCCCTTGGAGCGCAGCGTGTCGGCCGCCTCGATCTGGTGGGCCGGCGAGCCGCCGCCCGAGCCCATGATGAGGCCGGTGCGCGGGTTCGAGACCTGTTCGGGCGCCAGGCCCGACTGGGCGATGGCGTCCTTCAGCGACAGATAGGCGTAGGCCGCCGCATCGCCCATGAAGCGGCGCAGCTTGCGGTCGATGAGCGCGTCCAGATCGATCTGGGGAATGCCCGCCACCTGGCTGCGCAGGCCGAGTTCCTTGAACTCGGGCATGGCGCGGATGCCGGACGTGCCCTGGCGCAGGGACTGGACCACGGCCTGCTGGTCATTGCCGATGCACGAGACGATGCCCGCACCCGTGATGACGACGCGCTTCTTGCTGGTCATGCCGATGCTCCCGTTGCGGGTGCTCCGTCCTTCCCGCCTTCTTCGCGCTTGAACAGGCCCACACGGAGGTCGTTGGCCACGTAGATTTCCTGGCCGTCAGCCAGCAGGCGGGCATCGCCGATGGCCATGACCAGCTTGCGCTTGATGACGCGCTTGATATCGATCTCGTAAGTGACCAGCTTCACATTGGGGCCGACTTCGCCCGTGAACTTGACCTCGCCCGCGCCCAGCGCGCGGCCGCGGCCGGGCAGTTGCAGCCAGGTCAGGTAGAAGCCGATGAGCTGCCACATGGCGTCCAGCCCCAGGCAGCCGGGCATGACCGGGTCGCCCTGGAAGTGGCAGTCGAAGAACCACAGGTCGGGCTTGACGTCGAGTTCGGCACGAATCTTTCCCAGCCCATGGGCGCCGCCGTCGGCATCGATGTGCGTGATGCGGTCGAACATCAGCATGGGCGGCAGCGGCAGGCGGCCGCTGTCGGGGGTGAACAGCCGGCCTTCACCCGAGGCGATCAGTTGTTCATAGGAAAAGGAATCAGCCATTGTCAGTCGTGCTCCAGATCGGCGCCTTGCCGTCGCGGGGGGGAGTGGGTGGGAAAGAGGAACGGAAAGAGAAAAACGGAAACTATCAGAAACCGGTACGCACCGCATTGTGCCGGTGCCACGGCCCACCATTATCCTGTGTCGCGGCCGGCGGATCGTTCGACAGGGCCAAGGGACTTTGCCTATCCTGCCCTGCCCGCATGACATTTTTTTGCCAGCCCGGCAACGCAAAAAGCTCCCGAAGGAGCTTTTCCAGGGGTGCCGGGCACCCGGCACGCAGGCCGGCGGCCTGCGGATCGGTGCTTCCCAGCGATCAATACTGCCAGAAGATGCGCTGCAGTTCCTGGCTGGTCTGCGGGCGGGTCAGCGCCACGGCGGCCAGGATGCGGGCCTTCTGCGGGTTCAGGTCATGCGCGACCACCCAGTCGTACTTGTCGTCGGGCTGCTCGGCGTTGCGCAGCACGAAGCCATCGGCCACGCGCGAGGAACGCACGATCTGCACGCCCTTGCTGCGCGCTTCCTGCAGCGCGGGCACGATGCGGTCGGCCACCGAGCCGTTGCCGGTGCCGGCGTGGATCAGCGCCTTCACGCCCGAAACGGCCACGGTATCGACGAGCGAACGCGGCACGTTGCCGTAGCCATAGACGATGTCCACGGGCGCGAGGGCCGTGATGTCGTCGATGTTGAACTCCGACTGCATCGTGTGGCGCTTGACCGGGGCGCGGAACCAGTAGCTCTTGCCTTCCACCACCATGCCCAGCGGGCCCCACTGGCTGCGGAACGCCTGGGTCTTGATGTTGACGCCCTTGGTCACGTCGCGGCCGCTCTGGATCTCGTCGCTCATGGTCACCAGCACGCCCTTGCCGGCCGATTCCTTGCTGGCGGCGACCGTGACCGCATCCAGCAGGTTCAGCGCGCCGTCGGCCGAGAGGGCCGTGCCGGGGCGCATGGAGCCGACCACCACGATGGGCTTGTCGGTGTGCACGACCAGGTTCAGGAAGTAGGCGGTCTCTTCGAGCGTGTCGGTGCCGTGGGTGACGACGATGCCGTCCACGTCGGGCTGCTTGGCCAAGGCCGACACGCGCTTGCCCAGCTGCAGCAGCTGGGCGTTGGTGAAGCTCTCGGAGGCGATCTGGAAGACCTGCTCGCCGCGCACGTTGGCGACGTTGGCCAGCTCGGGCAGGCCGGCCAGCAGCTTGTCCACCGGCACCTTGGCCGCGGCGTAGGAGGCGCTGTTGGCCGCCGTGGCGCCGGCGCCGGCGATGGTGCCGCCGGTGGCCAGCACCACCACCTGGGGCTTGGGCGCTGCAGCGGTTGCGGCGGCGGGCTGCGCGGCGGGGGCCAGCTGCTGGGCGGGCGAGACGATGGCCCAGGCGGCGAAGGCGGCGCCGGCCAGCAGGCGCTTGAGGTTCAGAGGCGAAAACATGAGCAGGAAATCTCCGAGTCGTTGTAGGTATGGAACACGCTGCTGCGCGGCCCACGGGCTCGGGGGCTTGCACGCAACGTTCATGCCCGCCGCCTTGTGGGCCGCGGGTGGCGTATCGTAGTCGCCCGCGCAGGCCCGGCGGGCGAAACCCCGACGCTCGCGGCGGTCAGCCCCGGCGGCGGCGCCGGGCCGCGCTCCAGGCCGCGCCCGCCACGGCCAGTCCCAGCGCCCAGAGCGGCCAGAGCCCCCAGCGCGAGACCCACCAGGCGAAAGGCGTCACCGCGCCGCTGCGGCCTTCCACCTCGGCCAGCAGCACGCCGCGCGTGTGCGGCGCCAGTTCGGCCGTGACGATGCCCCGGTGGTCGATGACGGCCGTAGCGCCGGTGTTGGTGGCGCGCACCATGGGCCGCTCGAATTCCAGCGCCCGCATGCGGCTGATGGCCAGATGCTGGTCGATGGCCACGCTGTCGCCGAACCAGCCGATGTTGCTCAGGTTCACCATGATGGTCGGCGCCGTGGCGGCATCGGCGAAGCGCGTGCCCAGCTCTTCGCCGAACAAGTCCTCATAGCAGATGTTGGGGGCGATGCGCTCGCCCTGCCAGTCGAAGGAAGGCTGCCCCAGCGCGCCGCGGTTGAAGTCGCCCAGCGGGATGTTCATCATCTCGGTGAACCAGCGGAAGAAGGGCGGAATGAATTCGCCGAAGGGCACCAGGTGGTGCTTGTCGTAGCGGTAGGGCGCGGCCTGGCCCGGCGCGAAGCCGAGCACCGAGTTGGTGTAGCCCAGGTCCGCATTGCCCAGCGGAATGCCGATCAGCGCCGCCTGCCGGCCGGCCGTGAAATGGTCGGCCAGGCTTTCCAGATAGCCGGGCATCAGCTGCTGCGGCAGCAGCGGAATGGCGGTTTCCGGCGCCACCACCAGCGAGGCCGTGGCGCTCTTGAGCTGCCCGGCATACCAGCGCAGGGCCAGCGGCACGCCGCTGCCGGGCTGGAATTTCTCGTCCTGCGGGATGTTGCCCTGCAGCAGCGCGAGCGAAAGGCCCGGGTGCGGCGCGGCACCGGGTGCGCACTGCTCCACCGCGCAATGGCGCTGCGCCGAGAGCGCCGCCCACACCAGCACCGACGCGGTGGCCAGCGCCCACACGCCCCGGCGGCGCGCATCGGCCCGGCGCAGGAGCGCGAGGCCCATGGCCGCCGCCGCGGCGACGAAGCCCACGCCATAGACGCCCACGCTGCGCGCCAGCACGGCCAGCGGCCCTTCGACGTGCGCGTAGCCGCCGGCGCCCCACGGAAAGCCCGTCCACCAGACGCCGCGGGCCAGCTCGGCCAGCAGCCAGAATGCTGCGAAAACGATAGCAGAGAGCGCTCTATTGGCGGGCGCTACCCGCCGAAAACACCCCGCAACCACGGCGTAGTAGCTGCCCAGGAAGGCCGCCAGCCCCAGCACCGCCAGCACGGCCAGCGGCGCGGCCAGGCCGCCATAGGTATGCATGGAGATGAAGAGCCACCAGAACGTGGCCGCCAGCCAGGCCGTGGCGAAGAGCCAGCCCAGCGCCGCGGCGCGGCGTGGCGTGCGCGCTGCCAGCAGCAGCCGGCCGAGCACGGCCAGCGACAGGATCTGCAGCCACCAGAGCGGCTGCCCGCCCCAGGGCCAGGCGATGGAGCCGGCCTGCGCCAGCCCGGCCAGGGCCGCCAGCAGCCAGGGCAGCGCGCGCCGCCAGAGCGGGCCGGGCGGCGCGGACGGAGCAGGCGGCACGGCCTCGCCGTGCAGCGGAGCGGCGGCCGCGCCCATCAGGCGGCGGGCACGGCGCCTTCGGCCGCCGGAGACACCTTGAACCAGCGCACCGCGCCGCCCTTGGCATGCAGCACCACGAACTGCAGGCCGCCCAGCACGGCCTGCTCGCCCTTGTGGGGCGTGTGGCCCAGCTCGTGCGTGATCAGTCCGCCGATGGTGTCGAATTCCTCGTCCGGATCGCTGCTGTGCAGCGTCACGCCGAAGGCCTCGGCCACGCGCTCGACGGGGGTGTCGCCGCTCACGCGCCAGGTCTGGTCGGCCAGGCCGAAGATGTCGCCCTCGTCTTCGGGAATGTCGAACTCGTCCTCGATCTCGCCGACGATCTGCTCGAGCACGTCTTCGATGGTGACCAGGCCGGCCACGCGGCCGAATTCGTCGATCACCACCGCCATGTGGCTGCGCGTGCTGCGGAAGTCGCGCAGCAGGTCGTTCAGGCCCTTGCTCTCTGGCACGAACACCGCCGTGCGCAGCAGGGCGCGGATGTTCAGCTCGGGCGCGCGGCGCAGCTTGAGCAGGTCCTTGGCCAGCAGGATGCCGATGATGTTCTCGCGCTCGTCCTGATAGACCGGAAAGCGCGAGTGCGCGGTGTCGATCACCTGGTTGACCAGGGTTTCGAGCGGCGCGCCGATGTCGAGCAGGTCCATGCGCGTGGCGGGCACCATCACGTCGCTGGCGGTCATCTCGGCCATGCGGATCACGCGTTCGAGCATGACGCGGGCGTCGGCGTTGATGACGTCGTTGGTTTCGGCCTCGGCCAGGGTGGCGATCAGTTCATCGGTCGAATCGGGGCCGGGATGGATGAATTCGACGAGCTTCTGCAGGAAGGTGCGCTTGTCTTCCTTGTCGGAAGGGCGTCCCGGGTAGGGGTCGGACACGGTCTCGGAGTGCAGGACGTGCGGTCGTTGGACAAGCTGCAAGGATAGCGGATCACCCTGACGCTTCCTCGGCGCCCGCTCCCCGCCCGTGTTCTAGCCCGCCGAGCGGCCGCCCTGCAGGGCCGCGCGCAGCGCGCCCCACTGGCGCAGCTGCTTCTTGAAGCGGTAGTTCATCTCGCCGTAGTGGCGCGTCGCCCGCTCGGCCAGGCGGGTCTTCCAGCCGGGCGGATGCAGCTGCAGGTAGGCCTCGGATTCGGAGCCGTCGCGCCGCACGGTGGCGCCGGCATTGCGGGCGATGCGCAGCATGGCCGTGTTCTCCGAGAGCGCATGGATCAGCACCTCGTTCACGCCGGCCGTGCGCGCATGCATCACCGCGCGCTCGAAGAGGCTCGCGCCCAGGCGCCGGCCGCGCGCATGCGGCAGCACCGAGACGCCGAATTCGGCACGCGCCTGGGGCGCCGGCCGGTGCATGAAGGCCAGATGCGCCGTGGCGATCAGCTGCAGGCGGCGGTTGAAGATGCCGAAGATCTCGTCGCGCACGAAGTCCAGCTGATCGACGTAGCGGCGCACCTGCTCGTCGCTCGCGGCATAGCCGAAGCGCAGGTAGCGGTCGGGCGGCAGCAGCTGCAGCAGGTGCTGGGCGATGCGCTCGCGGTGCTGCGGGCCCAGCGACCGGATCGGCACGGCCACGCCCGATGGCGCGGTGACGCCGGGGCGCGTGGTTCGCAGCAGGCTGCGGACACGGCGCCAGGTGACGCGAAGCAGATCGAAGGGGGTCGGCATGGTGGGCGTATTTTAGGGTTTTCCCTGATTTCCGGCGCGGGCTGTGCCGCAATGCCACAGCCGTCGCCCGCCCTAGCCACCATGCATCTTTCAAGGCTCCAGCCCGCTGCTGGATTGCACATTCAGCTATTGAAAGCAGAGCAAATCGTTGTGAAAGGTTGTCGCCCATGCGTCAGGCCGATGGCGCCGCCAGCCCACCCGCCCTCAGGAAAGCCGCGAAAAGGACGTCCAACTACAGCGGCACGGCCGTGGTCGCCTTGACCCGGTCGAGCACGAAGCTGGTCTTGCAGTCCTGCACGCTGGGGTGCTTGAGCAGCGTGTCCATGATGAAGCGGCTGTAGTGCGCCATGTCGGCCACCACCACGCGCAGCAGATAGTCCATCTCGCCCGTCAGCGCGGCGCATTCGACCACCTCGGGCCAGGTCTGCACGCTGGCGCGGAACAGGTCCATGGGGTTGCGCTTGTGGCTCTCGGTGTGCTTTTCCAGCCGCACGTTGAGGTAGGCCGTGAGGCCCAGCCCCACCGCCTCGGGCTGCACCAGGGCCACGTAGCGGTCGATCACGCCCGCGTCTTCCAGGCGCTTGACGCGGCGCAGCACGGCGCTGGGCGACAGGCCCACCTGCTCGCCGATGAGGTCGTAGGTTTCGCGGCCATTCGCCTGCAGGCAGCGCAGGATGGCGCGGTCGAGCCGGTCCAATGCGTGGGGAGCGTCCATGGCGCAGGATTCTACGAACGCGGGGGCCGCACGCACCGCCGCGCTCCGGCAGCCCTCGGGTTTGTCCCCAATGCGACTGGCCAGCCCCACGGGAAATAATGGGCTGCACAAAAAAGAACGACCGTTCTTTTTTGTGCCAATGACCAACAACGGAGACAACACCATGCACGCAATCCTTCGCCGCTGCGGGCGGCTCGGAACCCTGGCGGCGGGCGCCGCGCTCGCAGCCACCCTGTCCCTGGCGGGCGCACCCGCCGCGCAGGCACAGCAGGCCGGCACCGGCTCGGGCTACACGCAGACGCGCTACCCCATCGTGCTGGTGCATGGCCTCTTCGGCTTCAAGTCGCTGGCGGGCGTGGACATGTTCTATGGCATTCCGCAGGCGCTGCAGCGCGACGGCGCCCGGGTCTTCGTGGCCGAGGTCTCGGCCGCCAACAGCACCGAGGTGCGCGGCGAGCAGCTGCTCGCGCAGGTCAAGGACATCCTGGCGATCACCGGCGCGGCCAAGGTCAACCTGATCGGCCATTCGCACGGCGGCCCCACCGCCCGCTACGTGGCCGGCGTGGCGCCGCAGTTGGTGGCCTCGGTCACCACGGTGGGCGGCGTCAACCGGGGCTCGCGCGTGGCCGATCTGGTGCGCGGCGCGCTGCCGCCCGGCTCGGTGCAGGAAACCGTCGCCAACGAGGCCGTCAAGGGCTTCGCGCAGTTCCTGGCGCTGCTGGCCGGCTCGCCCCGCGACCAGCCGCAGCAGCCCAAGGCGGCGCTGGATTCGCTCTCCACCGCCGGCGCGGCCGACTTCAACCGCCGCTTCCCGCAGGGCATCCCCGACGGCTGCGGCGACGGCGCCTCGGTGGTCAACGGCGTGCGCTACTACTCCTGGACCGGCACGCAGCCCCTGACCAACCCGCTGGACCCGAGCGACGGCCCGCTGCTGCTGCTCTCGCGCGTCTTCGGCGAGGCCAACGACGGCCTGGTCTCCGCCTGCTCCTCGCGGCTGGGCAAGCATCTGGGCGACTACCGCCAGAACCACCTGGACGAGATCAACCAGTTCGTCGGCCTGCGCGACCTGTTCTCCATCGACCCGGTCACGCTCTACCGCCAGCAGGCCAACCGCCTGAAGACGCAAGGGCTCTGACGCCATGGCCGCCCCGCGCACCCGCATGGCCCTGGCGCTGCTGGCAGCGCTCGTGCTGGGCGCGGGCGCCTGGCTGGCCACCCGCTCCCCGGACGCGGGCGGCAGCGCCCCGGGAGCCGCAGCACCAGCGCCCTGGAGCACCGCCGCCGGTCAGCCCGTGGCGCGCGGCTCCGCCGATCCGTTCATGACGCCGCCCTCCGCAGGCCCGCAGGAAGGCCCCCTGGCCGATCCGCTGCTGCGCCCCGGCCTGCGCTACGCCATGGACGAGCTGCTCAACGCCGCCCTGCAGGCCGGCGACACCAGCGACCCGGCCGAGCTCAAGCGCCGCCTGCGGGCTCTGGTGGACCAGCACTTCGGCGCCGACGTGCGCGAACGCGCCCTGGCCCTCGCGCTGCGCTACGTGGACTACCGCACCGCACTCGCCCGCATCGAGCCGCCGGCGGACCTGTCCGACGCGAAGGCCGTGCGCGAAGCCATGCAGGCGCGCGACGGCGTCCGCCAGCAGTTCTTCGGTCGCGCCGAATACGACGCGCTCTTCGCCGACGAAGCCGCGCTCGACCGTCTCACCCTGGCGCGGCTGGACATCGACGCCGACCGCAGCCTCACGCCCGAACAGCGCACCCAGGCCCTGCGCGCCGCCGAAGAGGCCCTGCCGCCGGCCCTGCGCGCCCAGCGCGAAGCCGCCACCGCGCAGCTGGGCGTGGCGCAGCAGACCGCCGCCCTCGATGCGCGCAACGCCGACGACGCCACCCGCTATGCCGAGCGCAGCGCCCGCTACGGCGAGGCCGCCGCCCAGGCGCTGGCCGCGCGCGACACGGAAGAACGCCAGTGGCAGCAGCGGCTGGACCAGTACCAGCAGGCCCGCGCCGCGAACGGCGACGGCCCGGCGCTGCAGCAGCTGCGCCAGCAGCTCTTCTCGCCCGAGGAACGGCTGCGCGTGGACGCCGCCCTGGCCCTGCGCGGCGCCGCCGGCGGCACCCGGCAGGGCGGCGGCTGAACGGGGCGCGCTCCGGCGCTCGGCGATAGCGCCGAGACGCCAACCAACGCAGCATTCCTGCGCCATGCAGGAGATAAGGCAAGGCTTTCGCCAAAAACATCCACACCCTTGCGCCTACAGTGCGTTGACCGACATCAACACAACGTACGGAGACAAGCGCATGAACACCCCCCTGCCCCAGACCGCCGCCCAGGACGCCGCTGCCTGGGAGAACCCCATGGGCACCGACGGCTTCGAATTCATCGAATACGCCGCGCCCGATCCGCAGGCCATGGGCCGCGTCTTCGAGGGCATGGGCTTCAAGCCCGTGGCGCGCCACCGCCACAAGGACGTGACGCTCTACCGCCAGGGCCAGATCAACTTCATCATCAACGCCGAGCCCGACAGCTTCGCGCAGCGCTTCGCCCGCCTGCATGGCCCCAGCGTCTGCGCCATCGCCTTCCGCGTGCAGGACGCCAAGGCCGCCTACGAGCGCGCCCTGAACCTGGGCGCCTGGGGCTACGCCGGACAGGCCGGCCCGGGCGAGCTGAACATTCCCGCCATCAAGGGCATCGGCGACAGCCTGATCTATCTGGTGGACCGCTGGCGCGGCAAGAACGGCGCTCAGCCGGGCGACATCGGCAACATCGGCTTCTTCGACGTCGATTTCGAGCCCCTGCCCGGCGTGGCCGGCGAAGAGGCGCTGAACCCCAAGGGCCACGGCCTGACCTACATCGACCACCTGACGCACAACGTGCACCGCGGCCGCATGGCCGAATGGGCGGACTTCTACGAGCGCCTCTTCAACTTCCGCGAGATCCGCTACTTCGACATCGAAGGCCAGGTCACCGGCGTCAAGAGCAAGGCCATGACCAGCCCCTGCGGAAAGATCCGCATCCCGATCAACGAAGAGGGCAAGGAAAAGGCCGGCCAGATCCAGGAGTACCTGGACAAGTACAACGGCGAGGGCATCCAGCACATCGCCATGGGCTCGGACGACCTCTACGCCACGGTGGACGCGCTGCGCGCCTCGGGCGTGCGCCTGCTGGACACCATCGACACCTATTACGAGCTGGTGGACCAGCGCATTCCCGGCCACGGCGAAAGCGTGGAGGAACTGCACCGCCGCCAGATCCTGATCGACGGCAAGAAGGACGCCATCCTGCTGCAGATCTTCAGCGAGAACCAGCTGGGCCCGATCTTCTTCGAGTTCATCCAGCGCAAGGGCGACGACGGCTTCGGCAACGGCAACTTCAAGGCGCTGTTCGAAAGCATCGAGCTCGACCAGATGCGCCGGGGCGTGCTGGAAAAGGCCTGACCGGCCCCAAGGCCCCCCCGGCGCCATGCCCGCGAAGACGGGCGGGCGCCGGGAGCGGACGACACACCGCCCACAGGAGACAAGCCATGGGAACCACCGGAGCCGCACCGGCCGTGTACGGCCAGTCCAGCCGTCCGCCGCGCGGGGACTACGCCCGCTGCCATACGGACTACACCTGCGCCCAGAACTTCAGCGCCTACAGCGAGGCCGACCACGACACCTACCGGCGCCTCTACGCGCGCCAGTCGGCGCTGCTGCCCGGCTTGGCGAGCGATGTCTTCATCGCCGCCCTGCCCTCGCTGGGCGCGAAGGACCGCATTCCGCGCTTCGACGAGATCAACGAACGGCTCTGGCGCGCCACGCGCTGGGAGATAGTGGCCGTGCCCGGCCTGATCCCCGAAGTGCCGTTCTTCACGCTGCTGGCAAACCGCAAGTTCCCGGTGACGGACTGGATCCGCACGCCCGAGGAGTTCGACTACATCGTCGAGCCGGACCTCTTCCACGACCTGTTCGGCCATGTGCCGCTGCTCTTCGACCCGGTGTTCGCCGACTACGTGCAGCGCTACGGCCAGGGCGGCCTGAAGGCGCAGGCGCTGGGCGCGTGCGAGATGCTCTCGCGCCTGTACTGGTACACGATCGAGTTCGGCCTGATCCGCCAGCCGGAAGGCCTGCGGGCCTACGGCGCGGGCATCCTCAGCTCATCGGGCGAGCTGCCCTACAGCGTGCGCAGCCCCGTGCCGCAGCGCCTTCCGCTGCAGCTGGAGCGCACCATGCGCACCCGCTACCAGATCGACAGCTTCCAGCGGACCTATTTCGTGATCGACAGCTTCCAGCAGCTCTTCGACATGACGGCACCGGACTTCGCGCCGCTCTACCCGCAGCTGGCGGCCCTGCCCGAGATCGAGAGCGGCCTCGCGCTGCAGGCCGGCTAGCGGCGCGCCAGGTTCATCACTCGGCCGGGCCCACCGGGCCTTTCTTGAGCGTCTGCATGAACGCCTTGAAGTGCGGGGCGAATTCCTCGAAGAGCACGTGGCTGCGGTTCTCCAGCATCACTTCGCTGAACAGCTTGAGCCCGACGGCCAGCGAGGTCGCGTCCGCCTCGCGCAGATCGCCGCGCCCGCGCAGGCGGTCCACGATGGCGAGGATGTCGTCATGGTTGCCCGCCTCGAAGCTCAGCGTGCGGGGCGTGGGCGGCGCACTGCCGTCCGGCAGGGCCAGGTGCTCGACGGTCACGCGATAACGGTGCTGCTTCATCTCTTCGATCTCTCCAGTCCGGTGGTCAGGGAAGATGCCCGGGCGCGGCATCGCCGCATCCCCAGGCTGTGGAGCCAATCTAGCAGCGATGCGGCAGCCCCGCCCGGCGGGCGCTCAATCCCCCAGAAGGTCCAGGCACGCCTGCACCACCGGCGGGTGGAACGCCAGCTGCACGTGGGCCACGTTCTCGACCAGGCGGTTGTCGGCGCCGGGCAGCGTGGCCGTGCGCGCCGGAAAGACGATGTTGTCGCAGTTGGAATAAAAGCAGGTGAAGCGGGCCGCACGGCCCGCCGGCTCGGCCTGCCGCAGGGCCCGCACCCAGGGCCCTTCCAGCGCCATCTGGCGGCCGTTGACCGCATGGCTGAAGCGCGCCGGCCAGGTGCCCGCATGGGGCGCGCCCAGCGTGATGACGCGGTGGGCGCAGGTCTCGGCGCGGCCGGCATCGCAGGCGCGCAGCCAGGCGCGTGCGGCCACGCCGCCCATGCTGTGGCCGATGACCACCGGGGCGCGGCCGGTGGCTTCGGTCACGCGGCGCACGGCGGCGTCGATCTGGGCGGCATAGCCGTCGATGGAGCCGAAGGGCGGCTCCAGGTCCACCGCCACGAAGGCGTGGCCCCGGGCGCGCAGCAGCGGCAGCCAGGGCGTCCAGAAACCGCGGTTGCACAGGAAGCCGTGCACCAGCACCACGCCGCGCGGGGCCGCCGCGTGCGTATCGGAACCACCCGCGGCGCGCGCGGGCAGCCAGTCGGGAATGGCGCCGCGGCGAAAGGGCTGCCACCAGCCGAAGATGACCGAGGCCCAGCCGGCCTCGGCCCACCAGGCGCGCACCATCCGACCGAACCCGGGCCGGGGCAGCGGCTCGGCCCGATTGGCCCAGGCCATCGCCACGAACTGCAGCGCCATCATGAGCCGCGTGGCCAGCCATGCCAGCGCCAGGCCGGCCAGCGCGGCCAGCGGCGAAGAGGACCATTGCCAGGCCACCCAGGCCACGGTCAGCAGCAGGGAGCTCCAGACCATCCAGCGCTGCCAGCGCGCATTCGTCATGCCTCATGCCCTTTCATTCAGGAAAAGCCCGCCGGCCGCCGCCCATCGGCACGCCGGCAGGCATCGCGGTGCCCGGGGCATTCTGACGCATGCCGGTGCAGCCCTCCGGACGGCCCCGCCTGCACGCAGAGGCGCCGGCTGCCTTCGCTGCGTCGCAGCGGCGCCACGCGGCTTGCCGTGCCGCCGCGACGTGATCTGGTTACAGCCGCTGCGCGCGGCGAGCGTCCGCTGACCGGCCCCTGCCCAGAGTTACCCGGTTACATCGGAGGTACATGCAGCGCTGCGCGAAGTGCGCAGAGGCCAGCCCCGGCGGTGCGCTGACAGGGATAACCCCAGGCAAAAACACAGACGAAAACGTTTGCGCAAACGTTTTACACCGTTAATATCCGCGCCTCGATCCGCTGGACCGGCCTTTTTTGGCGCGTGCGCGCGCCCCGCCCGGCCTGCCCGGCAGACGGGTTTTTTCTTCCCCGTTCCCGCCCTCCTTCTTCCTATACCGGAGACAACATGCGCTTTACCCGCCGTTCCGTACAGACCGCCGCCGCCATCGCCGTCCTGGGCAGCCTGCTGGCCAGCCCCGCCTGGGCCCAGGACAAGCCCAAGGTCGCGCTGGTGATGAAGTCGCTCGCCAACGAGTTCTTCCGCACTATGGAAGACGGCGCCAAGGCGCACCAAAAGGCCCACGCCGGCGAATACACGCTGGTGGCCAACGGCATCAAGAACGAGACCGACACCGCCGAGCAGATCAAGATGGTCGAGCAGGCCGTGGCCCAGAAGGCCACCGCCATCGTGCTGGCCCCGGCCGACTCCAAGGCCCTGGTGCCCGTCGTCAAGGCCGCCATCGACAAGGGCGTGATCGTGGTGAACATCGACAACCGCCTCGATGCCGCCGCGCTGAAGGAAAAGAACATCAACGTGCCCTTCGTCGGCCCCGACAACCGTGCCGGCGCCAAGCTGGTGGGCGACTACCTGGCCAAGCACCTGAAGGCTGGCGACAAGGTCGGCATCATCGAAGGCGTTTCCACCACCTTCAACGCGCAGCAGCGCACCCTGGGCTACCAGGACGCCATGAAGGCCGCCGGCATGAACGTGGTCGGCGTGCAGTCCGGCCAGTGGGAAATCGAGAAGGGCAACACCGTGGCCGCCGGCATGCTGCGCGAGCACCCCGACCTGACGGCCCTGCTGGCCGGCAACGACAGCATGGCGCTGGGCGTGGTCGCCGCCGTCAAGGCCGCCGGCAAGACCGGCAAGGTGCAAGTGGTGGGCTACGACAACATCCAGGCCATCAAGCCCATGCTGGCCGATGGCCGCGTGCTGGCCACCGCCGACCAGTACGCCGCCAAGCAGGCCGTGTTCGGCATCGAACTGGCCCTGAAGGCCCTGGCCTCCAAGACGCCGCAGGCCCAGCTGCCCGCCGAGGTGAAGACCGAAGTGGTGCTGGTCACCAAGGGCAGCAAGTAAGCCTGTAGCCCGCCCCCGCGCGTCCTGCGGGGGCGCCTTTGCCCCCTCCCATCGCACGAATCCCACGCCATGTCCCAGCCTTTCAGCAGCACGCCCCTGCGCACTCCCGTCCTGCACATCGACGCGGTGGGCAAGGACTATCACGGCACCACGGTGCTGAACGATGTGACGCTGGCCCTGAACGCGGGCGAGGTGCTGGCGCTGACCGGCGAGAACGGCGCGGGCAAGAGCACGCTCTCGAAGATCATGTGCGGGCTCACGCCCGCCACGCGCGGCGGCATGCGGCTGGCGGGCCAGCCGTTCGAGCCCGCCTCGCGCCAGGACGCCGAACGCCAGGGCGTGCGCATGGTGCTGCAGGAGCTGAGCCTGGTGCCCACGCTGACCGTGGCCGAGAACCTGCTGCTCGGCCGCATGCCCCACCGGGGCGGCTGGCTGCGCCGCAGCGAACTGCACGCCGCGGCGCGCGCGCAGCTGGCCAAGATCGGGCTCGAATCCATCGACCCGGCCACGCCGGTGTCGCGCCTGGGCATCGGCCAGCAGCAGATGGTGGAGATCGCCCGCAATTTGCAGGACGACACGCGCATCCTGGTGCTGGACGAGCCCACCGCGATGCTCACCGCACGCGAGACCAGCTACCTCTTCGAGCAGATCGCCCGCCTCACGGCGCGGGGCGTGGCCATCGTCTATGTGTCGCACCGGCTCGAAGAGCTGCGCCGCATCGCCGACCGCGCCGCCGTGCTGCGCGACGGCCGGCTGGTGGACACCAGCCCCATGGCGGGCCTGTCGGAAGACGACCTGGTGCGCCGCATGGTGGGCCGGTCGGTCAACGACCTGGAGCACCGCGCGCGCCGCAAGGCCGGCCCGGTGCTGATGCAGGTGGAGGGCATCGGCCGCGGCCAGGCCGTGCAGGACGTGAGCCTGGAGCTGCGCGCCGGCGAGGTCTTCGGCATCGCCGGCCTGGTCGGCTCGGGCCGGACCGAGCTGGTGCGGCTGCTCTTCGGCGCCGACCGCGCGGACCGGGGCAGCATCGCCCTGGCGCCGCTGGATACCGCGGCCTATCAGGCTGCAGCGCAGGCTGCACCTGGGCAACCCGCTACCAAAACAATAGCAAACTCGAAATTCAAGACCTGGCTGCGGGGCTTCGCCTCGCCGCTGCAGGCGATCGCCGCCGGCGTGGGCCTGGTGACCGAAGACCGCAAGTCGCAAGGCCTGCTGCTGGGCCAGCCCATCCGCATCAACGCCACGCTGTCGGACCTGCCCGCCGTCTCGCGCGGCGGCTGGCTGCGCGGCCTGCGCGAGCACGAGCTGGTGCAGGGCTTCATCCGCACGCTGCGCATCCGCTGCACCAGCGGCGAGCAGCCGGTGGGCGAGCTTTCGGGCGGCAACCAGCAGAAGGTGGTGTTCGCCCGCTGGCTGCACCGCCCGGTGCAGGTGCTGCTGCTCGACGAGCCCACCCGCGGCGTGGACGTGGGCGCCCGCGCCGAGATCTACGCCGAGCTGGACCGCATGGCCAGCGAGGGCCGCGCGCTGCTGATGGTCTCGTCCGACCTGCGCGAGCTGATGGCCATGGCCGACCGCATCGGCGTGATGAGCGCCGGCCGCCTGGTCGCCGTGTTCGAGCGCGGCCAGTGGTCCGAACAGGCCCTGCTCGCCGCCGCCTTCTCCGAATCCGCAGGCCGGCCGGCCACCGCCGATGCCGCCGCACCGCAGGCGGCCGCTGCCGCCTCCGCCGCCTGACCGCTCCCCCCTTTTTCTTCCCGCTTCTTCATCCGACTCCGCATGAACGCCCAGCCCACTCCTTCCGCCGCCCCCGCAGCCGCCCCCGCGCAGCGCGCCGCCACGCCGCTCTGGCGCACCCAGCTGGGCACCTACCTGGGCCTGGCCGCCGTGCTGGCCGGCATGGTGGGCCTGTTCTCCTGGATGTCCGAATACTTCTGGAGCGTGGACACCTTTGTGACCATCGCCAATGAGATCCCGGCGCTGGCCGTGGTCGCCGTGGGCATGACCTTCGTGCTCATCATCGCGGGCATCGACCTGTCGGTGGGCTCGGTGATGGCGCTGTCGGCCGCCACCTCGGCCGCCGCCATCCTGCAATGGGGCTGGCCCGTGCCGGCCGCCGCCGCGCTGGCACTGGCCACCGGGCTGGTGTGCGGCACCATCACCGGCGCCGTCTCGGTCGCCTGGCGGCTGCCGTCCTTCATCGTGTCGCTGGGCATGCTCGAAGCCGTGCGCGGCAGCGCCTACCTGGTCACCGACTCGCGCACGCAGTACGTGGGCGACGCCATCTCCTGGCTGGCCGCGCCCATGGTGGGCGGCGTCTCGGTCGCCTTCCTGATCGCCGCCGTGCTGGTGGTGGTCGCGCAGCTGGTGCTCACGCGCACGGTGTTCGGCCGCAGCGTGGTGGGCATCGGCACCAATGAAGAAGCCATGCGCCTGGCGGGCGTGGACCCGCGCCCGGTGCGCATCATCGTCTTCGCAGTCACCGGCCTGCTGGCGGGCCTGGCGGGCCTGATGCAGTCGGCCCGGCTGGAAGCAGCCGACCCCAACGCCGGCAGCGGCATGGAACTGCAGGTGATCGCCGCCGTGGTGATCGGCGGCACCAGCCTGATGGGCGGGCGCGGCTCGGTCGTGACCACCGCCTTCGGCGTGCTCATCATCGCCGTGCTGGGCGCGGGCCTGGCGCAGATCGGCGCGAGCGAGCCTTCCAAGCGCATCATCACCGGCTGCGTGATCGTGGCCGCCGTCATCATCGACACGCTGCGCCAGCGCCGCGCGGCCGCCTGACGCACCGCCCCACGCCACGCACAGCCGCCCACCATGGCCACGATCAAGGACGTCGCCCAGCACGCCCAGGTGTCGGTCACCACGGTGTCGCACGTGCTCAACGGCACGCGCCACGTCAGCGCCGCGGGGCGCGCCCGTGTCGAAGAGGCCATCCGCACGCTGGGCTACGTGCCCAGCGCCATCGCCCGCAGCTTGAAGCGCAACAACACGCGCACGCTGGGCATGCTGATCCCCAACAGCTCCAACCCCTACTTCGCCGAGATCGTGCATGCGGTGGAAGACCGGGCCTTCGGTGCCGGCTACAACGTCATCCTCTGCAACACCAACGACGAGCCGCACCGCCAGGGCAGCTACCTGCAGGTGCTGGCCGAGCGGCGCATCGACGGGCTGATCGTCGTCTCCACCGGCCATGACGCCACCCTGCCCACGCAGCTGGCCGGCCTGACCGTGCCGACCGTGCTGGTGGACCGCGAGATCGCCATCGGCGAGCAGCCCGGCGACATGGTGGAGACCGCCCACCACCAGGGCGGCCTGCTGGCCACCCGCCACCTGCTGTCGCTGGGCCACCGGCGCATCGCCTGCATCGGCGGGCAGGAGGGCCTGGCGCCCAGCGAACAGCGCATCGCCGGCTGGCGCGCCGCGCTGGCCGAGGCCGGCGCCAGCGTGCTCGCAGGTAGCGAGGCGCTGCTCTGGCACGGCCACTTCACCAGCCAGGGCGGCTACGAAGCCATGCACGCGCTGCTGCGCAGCCCCGTGCCGCCCACCGCCGTCTTCGTCTGCAACGACCTCATGGCCATGGGCGCGCTCTGCGCCGCGCACGAGCGCGGCCTGCGCGTGCCCGAGGCGCTCTCGCTCGTCGGCTTCGACGACATCGAACTGGCCGCCTTCACCAGCCCGCCGCTCACCACCGTGGCCCAGCCCAAGCAGCGCATCGGCGCACTGGCCGTGGACATGCTGATGGAACGCATCGAAGGCCGCCGGCAGGCCGCGCGCCAGGTCATGCTGC
This sequence comes from Paracidovorax wautersii, assembly GCF_900113035.1. GTDB lineage: Bacteria > Pseudomonadota > Gammaproteobacteria > Burkholderiales > Burkholderiaceae_C > Paracidovorax > Paracidovorax wautersii. Next base: position 26,663 of record NZ_FONX01000008.1, read on the forward strand.
AGCCGGAGCTGCGCGTGCGCGCCTCCACCGCCGCCCGCCAGCCCGGCGCGGCCACCGCAGCGGCCATCCCGACACCGACCACAACAACGAACCCCGTCCTTTCATGAAAGACCGCGTGACCGCGCCCCGCATTGCCGTCGTCGGCAGCCTCAACATGGACCTGGTGCTCCAGGTCGAACATGCCCCGCAAGGCGGCGAAACCGTGCTGGCCCAGAGCCTGCGGCTCGTGCCCGGCGGCAAGGGCGGCAACCAGGCCGTGGCCTGCGCGCGCCAGGGCGCCCGGGTATCGCTCTTCGGCCGCGTGGGCGACGACGACAACGGCCGCGCACTGCGCGCCGCGCTGGATGCCGACGGCATCGACCACAGCGGCGTGCTGAACGACCACGCCGAGCCCACGGGCGTGGCCGCCATCACCGTCGAATCGACCGGCCAGAACCGCATCGTGGTGGTGCCCGGCGCCAACGGCCGCTTCACGCTGGACGCCGGCCTGCTCGGCGCCGCGCTGCATGGCGCCGGCGGCCTGGTGCTGCAGTTCGAATGCCCGCTCGCCGAAGTGCTGGCCGCCGCCCACCAGGCGCGCGCCGCCGGCTGCCCGGTGCGGCTCAACCCCTCGCCAATCCAGCCCCTGCCCGACGCGCTCTGGCCGCTGGTGGACACGCTGGTCGTCAACGAAGGCGAAGCCGCCGCGCTCGCCGGCCAGCCCGTCGCCACGCCCGAAGAGGCCGCCGCTGCCGCCCAGGCTCTGCGCGCGCGCGGCCCGGCGCAGGTCGTGGTCACGCTCGGCGCTGCCGGCGCCGTGGCCGCCGACGCGGCCGGCTGCCGCCACCACCCCGGCCTGCGCGTGCGCGCCGTGGATACCACCGCCGCGGGCGACACCTTCCTGGGCGCGCTGGCCGTGGCCCTGGCGCGCGGCGACACGCTGGACGAGGCCGTGGGCGACGGCATGCGCGCCGCAGCCCTGTGCGTGACCCAGCCCGGCGCACAGCCCTCCATCCCCACCCGCGAAACGGTGCTGCAAAGCCTGCCCGCCCCTGCCTGGACCGCCCTGCCATGAAACGCACCGCCCTGCTGCACGCAGAACTCTCGCACGCCATCGCCAGCCTGGGCCATGGCGACATGCTGGTCATCGGCGACGTGGGCCTGCCCATCCCGCCGGGGCCCCGCCGCATCGACCTGGCCCTGACGCCCGGCATCCCCGCCGTGGCCGACGTGCTGCGCGCCGTGCTGTCCGAGATGCAGGTCGAACGCGCCGTGATTGCCACCGAAGCCGTGGCCCGCGAAGGCGGCGACCTGCCCGCCTGGTGCGTGCTGCCGGTCACGCCGGAACAGCTGCCGCACGACGACTTCAAGCGCCTCACGGCCCAGGCGCGCGTGATGGTGCGTACCGGCGAATGCACGCCCTACGCCAACGTGGTGCTGGTGGCGGGGGTGACGTTCTGAGCCTGAACGGGTGGTACGCTGGCCGGTTCCACAGGTTGCGGAATCCGGGCCCTCATTGATGTTGCAAGGATTTTCACCGGCTGCAACTCACCGGCCTGGCTTCAACACACGACACTGACTGTCGTGAATCGGTCATTGACGTTGAAGATGTGCCTCACTGATCTGGTCAGAAGCTGTGAATGGATCGGCTCCCATACTCAGCGGCTGCTATCGGACACTAGCAGTCGGTGGTGGCAGGTGAAAGCGGGCGCTTAACGTCGGAGGTAAGCAGCGCCGCTAGGCGTCCGCTTGACCGAAGGGTTAGGCACCAGCACCTCCAGAGTTGCCGATGAAATAGAAGTCGCGTCTTCGGCAGGCTTGCTCCAATTGCTGCATGTTGGCGGGTTCAAGACGGTATAGCGGCATGCCCTCAAACTCTAGAATGCTTTGCCCGGCATACCGTGTGTCGCGACTCATTGCTACGACTTTAAAGAAGAACTTGCCATTGCTGCCCGCGTCTACGGCATAGGATCGGCCGCGCTCAGTAGGCTTGAGATCAAGCTCAAGCTCCTGATCTCCTTGCATCGCGGAAAATTTGTAGAGCTTGTGAAGTTGCCCACTTGCACTCATGGCTTCAATGACAAATTGGCCTGGTGCATAGTAATTCTCTGGTAGCTCAGGGGCGAACAACAGGCCGTCTGAGTTCTCGCTTGCCCTGCAAAGGTAGAGTACTTTCTTCATTTAGACCGAATTTCGTGGCGTCTTGCGATCGTTAAGTAGTGTCTCGGCGGCCTTGCTTTCGAACTTGTGTTGGTCAGCGTCAACCCGCGTAGTGCCCACTATCGGGGACCACACAACGTTTGAACCGAATGTGTGTGTTCGGGTTGCAGACGCAGCCTTGATCTTGTTTCGCTCGGAAAGTGCCTCGGTTCGGGATAGCAGCAGCGGATCGAGTTTGAAGTAGTCGTCATCTGGGACACTCAGTTCGACGACTGCAGCGTCCGCCTTGTGCACGTTCCTCGCCCAAGACTTGGCAACCCAAAGGTACTCTCCGGTGTAGAACCCCATCCCGAGTTCTCCGCCACCTTTTGTGATATCGATCAAGCCAGCCAATATTAGGGCAGCGTCTGAATTCTTTGTGCCGTGATACAGATCCATAGTTGAACGAGATGCCTAACGTAATGTAGACCGCACCAAACCGCAGGCCATATCTGGCACTTGCGGTCTAAATTGGTGCGACAAAAACGCGGAAAGGGGCTTATAGCTTGGCTTGACGGCGCGTATTCTGTATGAATATACAGTAATAAATTCAGCCATGAAACCCGCCTCCCCCCTGTGTTGCGCGCCACACGGTTGTTGGACCAGATCCGTGAGCGAATCCGTTATAAACACTATAGCCTGCGCACAGAGCAGGCCTACGTGCAATGGGTGCGCATGTTCGTGAAATGGCACGGCTTGCGGGATCCACGAGACATGGGGTAGCTGGAAATCGAAGGTTTTCTAGCCATGTTGGCCTAACGAGCGGCGGGTGGCGGCTGCCACACATAACCAAGCGTTGATTGCATTGCCATTCCTCTACCGCGAGGTGTCGGGCATGGACCTGCCATGGCTCGATGGCGTGCAGCACCCGCGCACGCCCAAGCGCATTCCCTCGGTTTTGACGGTGGCCGAGGTGGCTGCTCTGCTATCGGCGCTGAGGACCGATATGGACTTGCTGGCCGCCTGCTGTGCGGTACCGGCATGCGACTGATGGAAGGCCTGCGCTTGCGAGTCAAGGACGTGGATTTTGACCGTGGGTTGGTCGTGGTACGGAGACCCGCATGCAGAAGTTCGGCGAGACATTGAAAGGCAGGGCCCGCCACATCAAGCGCGATGGCGTGACGCTCCGGTTCGCGGGCAAACACCCAGCGACTCCCTGGCATGCCAAGGCACTGGGCTTCTTCGTGGTCGCCTATGCGCTGAGCCCGATCGACCTCATCCCCGACTTCATCCCGGTACTGGGCTATCTGGATGATGTCCTACTACTGCCTGCATTGATCTGGCTTGCGGTGAGATTGCTTCCCGCACCGGTATTGGCCGACTGCCGCCGCCAGGCAGACGAGTGGATGCAGGCACAGGGGCGAAAGCCGCGCAGTCCGTTCGGCATCGTGCTGGTGGTGTGCGTCTGGCTCGCATGCGGCTTGGCAGTTTGGATGGCCTGGAAACGCTAGAAGGGCCACTTCGGGCCCTCCCGCAAGTCCGACCAAAGCGGTCAATCCCTGTCGATGCCCAGCCTGCCAGCAGCAGAGTTCTTCGCACCGGAAACCGACACCAACCTTCCAGCCTTGCCCAAGCCAAATGCAGGCATGTTGACGTAGATGTTTTCGAAAGTTCCTGGCGACACGGAATATGTTTCGTGCCAGATGCCGACGGACCCATCGGTGCCGATGGACTTGTTGAAAGCGCGCCATGCCGGCAAATGCTCCGAGCTTCGGCTCTTCGCATAATCCAGCAATTGGCCCATCGAACGCCAGTACTGCACCATGATCGTCGTGCGCCCAAACCACATCTCGGCGTGCAGGAAGCCGAGTTCTGGCTGCCGATAGAGCTCTTGGATCATGCGAGGCATGGCACGCGCGACCGGAACCCACTTGTTGACGGCAAGAGGCTTGTTGATGCGCATGCCGATGAGGAAAACGACGAATTCCCCCTCCAGCACTCCGGTGACGCGTTCTTTATGGATCATGGCGTGATGCGCTGTCAGCTATCTTTCTAATAGCGGAACCCGTGGCTGGAGCCTCAAAACCTCTCCCACCCCTGCAGGAACCGCCACTCCCCTTCCGGCACCTTCGCCAGCGGCACGCGGCCGATGCGGATGCGCTTGATGGCTTCCACGCGCAGGCCCACGGCCTCGCACATCGACGGGATCTGGCCCGGGCGGATGCCCTTGAGGGCGAAGCGCAGGCGGTTCTCGTTCTGCCAGCTGACCTTGATGGGCGGCAGCGGCCGGCCGTTGAACGAGAGGCCGTGGCACAGGCGCTCCAGCCCGCGCTCGGCGATCTGGCCCGACACGGTGACGATGCATTCCTGCTCCAGCGACTCGATGTCTTCGGCCAGCTTGCGCGCCACGCGGCGATCCTGCGTATAGACGACGAGGCCGCTGGCCTCGGTGGGCAGCGGGGTGAAGCATTCGAGCAGGCGGAAGTGGCGCTGCAGCACGCGCACGCCGCTCGCATCCTCGGCGGCATGGGTGTCGGCGCGCAGCAGCGTGACGGCCTGGGGCGCGCCCTGGCTGCGGCTGCCGTGGCTCTGGTGGCCGGAGCCCGGGCCCGCAGGGGCCTGCGCCGCGCCGCCCAGCCCGGCCTCGTAGCCGGCGGGCTTGTGCAGCAGCAGGGTGACGGGGGTCAGCTCCATCAGGTTGGCGTCGGGCGAGAGCGCCACGGTCTGGCCGGGCGAGACGCGGGCGCCGGGCGCCTCGACCACGCGGCCATCGACGCTGACCCAGCCGCCTTCGATGTATTGCTCGGCCGTGGTGCGCGAGCAGCTCAGCTGTTCGGCCAGGCGCTTGGCCAGGCGCACATGGGCGGGCGGTGGGGTGAGGGAGTTCGGTTGCAAGAAGGTCTTCCAGTTCAGAAATTGCCGGGCTCCATCGCCCGGATGCGCTCGACATGCGCCAGCAGCGAGCGTTCGGCCACCGGCCAGAGCCGCTCGGGCACGTCGCCATAGGCGTGGCGCACCCAGTCGTGCGTGCTGCTCTGGGGCAGCGCCTGCATGGCGGCCAGCACCTTGGCCTCGCGGGCCAGCCGGTGGGCCTTCAGGCGGGCGATGGCGCCGCGCGCATCGCCCAGCACGTAGCCGTGCGCGGGCAGGATGAAGTCGGCGCCATGCAGCGCGCACAGGGCGTCCAGCCGGTCCAGCGAATCGAGGTAGTCGGCCATGTTGCCATCGGGCGGGTCCACCACCGTGGTGCTGCCGTTCAGGATGTGGTCGCCGCTGAAGAGCAGGCCGTCTTCGCGCAGCAGCAGGCAGACATGGTTGGCCGCATGGCCGGGCGTGTGGATCGCCTCCAGTGTATGGGTGTTTTCCGGCGATGGCGCAGAAGGGGCGAGCGTGAGCAGCTCTCCATTCGATAGCACCCGGTCGGGCGTGAAGCGGCTCGCGGCGCGGGCCGTGGGCGCCGAGGGCAGGCCCAGCACCGGCGGGCGCGGCCGGCCGTGCGCGGCCACGCGGGCGGCGAGCGGCGCGGCGCCCGGGGAATGGTCGGGGTGCGAATGCGTGCAGACGATGGCGCGGATGTCGCCGCCCGCGGCGCGCCAGAGGCGCTCCAGGTGCTCTTCGTCCTCCGGGCCGGGGTCGATGGCGATGTAGCCCGTGTCCGGGTCGCCCACCAGGTAGCTGTTGGTGCCGGGGCCGGTCATCACGCCGGGGTTGGGCGCGGTCAGGCGCTGCACGTTCTTCAGCAGGGGCACCGGCCGCTCGGTCTGCCAGTCCAGCGCGTGCAGCATCTGGCCGTCGGGGCAGACCAGGGCCAGCTCGCCGAAGGGCGGCTCGTGCTCCATGTAGCGCGCCTCCTGGCCCGCGAGCAGGCCGCTGCGCGGGCAGCTGGACCAGAGCGGCGCCTCGTCCTGCTGCTGCGCGACGGCCTCCAGCACGGCGCCGGCGCTGCCGAAGGCGGCCAGCCGTTCCAGCGTGCGCACGGTGGGGAAGATCATGAAGAACTGTCCCGCCGCATGCCGCGCCAGCGCGTCGGCCGGGCGCACCCAGACGGGCTCGAACTGCTCGGATTCATCGGCCACCGGTTCCTGCCCCTCGGGCATGCGGGCGACGAGAAACGGCACGTCGAAGCGCTTGGGCAGGTCGCGGTCGGCCGTCCAGTGGGCCAGCACGAAGACGGCATCGGCGGCCAGCGCAAGGCCGCGCGCCTGGCACTGCGGCGCGAAGGGCGCGGCGCGGTCCAGCGCGGCGATGTCGGCGGCATCGGCGAAGCGCCCGTCGGCATGGCGGGCCAGCAGCACACCCAGCTCTTCGAAGCTCTCGCGGATGGCGGCGATGGCCTGCGTGAGCCGCAGATCGCTCTGCCCGGGACGGCGCTGCGCGGCCGCATGCGTGGCGGGCGCGGCATCCAGCGCGTCGATGGCGCCGCCGGGAAAGACGTAGGCCCCGGGCGCGAAGCTGGCATGCGGCGAGCGGCGCGTCATCAGCACTTCGAGCACGCGGCCATCGCCGCCATCGCCGCCGGGCGCGGGCGCATCGCGCAGCAGCAGCACGGTGGCGGCGGCCCGCGTGGCGACGGGCTCGCGGTGGGGGTGGAGTTGTTGGCTGGAGCGGGGCATTGGGGGATTATGGGCAGCCGGGCGGCATCGCGGGGGTCGCCTGCGCTTCACCCCTGCCCTGCCCCCGCAAGACTCGCCACCGCCGGCAACGCTGGCGGACGGAGTCAGGCACCGCGCTCAGCCGATGAGCAGCCGGGCGCCCACGGCCAGGATCAGCGCCGGCGGCATCACCAGCACGCCCAGCTTGAGGAAGCGCAGGAAGCCGACATCGGCGCCCTCGCGCCGCAGCGCCGACAGCCACAGGATGGTGGCCAGCGAGCCGGTGATCGACAGGTTGGGCCCCAGGTCCACGCCGATCAGCATGGCGTCCACCACCAGCTGCGGCGGCGTGGCCTGCTGCAGCACGGTGCTGGCGACCAGGCCGGCCGGCAGGTTGTTGACCACGTTGGAGCCCACGGCCACCACGGCGCCGGCCGCCGCCGCAGTGCCGGCGGCGTTCGCCTGCACGCCGCTGGTGAGCCAGCCGGCCAGGGTGCCGATCACGCCCGTCTGGTGCAGCGCCTCGACCAGCACGAAGAGGCCGGCCACGAGGGGCAGCACGCTCCAGGAGACGTCCTTGATCACGGGCCACGGATTGGCCTTGTCGCGCAGCAGCACCACGGCCGTGGTCAGCACGCCCATGATGCAGGTCGGCAGGCCCAGCTCGATGCCCTTGGCCGACACCGTCATCAGCACGACGGCCGTGACCACCAGCGCGCCCAGCGCCGTCATGCCGCCGGCATGCAGGGGCGAGACCTCGACGCGCGGCTCGCACCGGCCCGCGAGCTCGCCGCGCAGGGCCAGGCGCAGGCAGACATAGGTGGCCGCGATGGCCAGCAGCGAGGGCAGGCCGAAGCTCTTGATCCAGGGCAGCAGCGAGGGCACGTGCGCGCCGTACATCACCAGGTTGGCCGGGTTGGAGATGGGCAGCACGAAGCTCGCCGCATTGGCGATGAAGGCGCAGATGAAGAGGTACGGCAGGGCCGGCGTGCGGGCCTTGCGGGCCGCGGCGAAGACGGCCGGGGTCAGCACCACGGCCGTCGCGTCGTTGGACAGGAAGGTGGTGATGACCGCGCCGATGGCATAGATCAGCGTGAAGAGCCGCATCCGGGAGCCGCCGGCCAGGTTGACGGCGTGGCTCGCCACCCAGTCGAAAAGGCCCTCGCGCCGCGCCGTCTCGGACAGCAGCATCATGCCGATGAGGAAGAGATAGACGTCGTTGCCCTTGGCGACGGCGGCCAGGACCTCGTGCATCGGCAGCAGGCCGAGCAGGGCGACCAGCGCGGCGCCGGCCACGGCCCAGATGGCCTCGGGCAGTTTGAAGGGCCGGACCAGCACGCCGGCCGTGGCGGCGGCGGCGATGGCCCAGATGGTGACGTGGGAAGCGAGCATGGCGGGGTCAAGAGAGGCGTTGGCCGGGGGCGCCAGTGTAGGTAAGCGCGGAGTCGGAACGCGGGCGCCCATCGCAATACCCGGACGGGCGGGCACCGGCCAGAGGGAGCGAGGATAATTCGGCCATGCACATCCGCTTCACCAAGATGCAGGGCGCGGGCAACGACTTCGTCGTGCTCGACGAGACGCAAGGCCGCCTGGGCCTCACGCCCGCGCAGTACCGCTTCCTGGCCGACCGCCACTTCGGCGTGGGCGCCGACCAGATCCTCACCGTGCGCCCGTCGCCGGCCGAGGGCATCGACTTCGAATACGTGATCCACAACGCCGACGGCCGCGAGGTGGAGCAATGCGGCAACGGCGCGCGCTGCTTCGCCCGCTACGTGCGCGACAAGGGCCTGACCGGCAAGGACCTGCTGCGCGTGCAGACCATGAAGGGCGTGATCGCGCCGCAGCTCACCCCCGATGGCCGCGTGACGGTGGACATGGGCCGCCCGCGCTTCGCACCGTCCGAGGTGCCGTTCGACGCCGCCGGCCTGCAGCCCGTGCCGCGGGGCCAGGGCGAACAATGGCCGCTCGCGCTCGATGTGCCTGGGCATGCAGCTCCCGTTTTGATAGCAATCGCCTCCATGGGCAACCCGCACGCGGTGCAGCTGGTGGACGACGTGGACACCGCGCCCGTCGCCGCCACCGGCCCGCTGATCGAGCGCCATGCGCGCTTCCCGCAGGGCGTGAACGCCGGCTTCCTGCAGATCGTGAACCGCGGCCAAGTGCGCCTGCGCGTCTTCGAGCGCGGCTCCGGCGAGACGCTGGCCTGCGGCTCGGGCGCCTGCGCCGCCGTGGCCACGGGCATCCGCCTGGGGCTGCTCGACGCACGGGTGGACGTCCACACGCGCGGCGGCCTGCTCACCATCGCCTGGGCCGGCGGCGCCGAGGACGCGGTCTTCATGACCGGCCCGGCCACCACCGTCTTCGAAGGCCAGATCGAGATTCCCGACACACCATGACCCAACACCTGCCCACGCCCCCCGCCTCCTCTTCCGTGCCGCCCATCACCGAGGAAGACATCGCCGAGTTCCTGCTCAACACGCCCGGCTTCTTCGAGCGCCATGCCGAAGTGCTGGCCAGCGTCACCTTCACCAGCCCGCACAGCCAGCGCACCGTGAGCCTGCAGGAACGCCAGGCCGAGATGCTGCGCGAGAAGATCAAGGGCCTGGAACAGCGCGTGATGGAGATCATCCGCAACGGCAGCGAGAACACCGGCATCGCGCAGAAGATCCACACGTGGTCGTGCGAGCTGGCCGCCGTGCCCCAGGCGCAGGACCTGCCCGCCGCCGTCACCGGCGGCCTGCAGCGCCTGTTCGACGTGCCCCAGGCCGCGCTGCGCGTGTGGGACGTGGCCGCCCCCTTCCAGGGCGCTGCCTTCACCCAGGGCGCAAGCGCCGATGCCCGTGCCTTCGCCTCGTCGCTCACCGCCCCGTTCTGCGGCGCCAACCTGGGCTTCGAGCCCACGGCCTGGCTGCACCAGGCCTACCAGGTGCAGTCGCTGGCCCTGCTGCCGCTGCGCGAAGGCACGGTGGACGGCTCCGGCCCGGCCTTCGGCCTGCTGGTGCTGGGCTCGCCCGATGCACAGCGCTTCCAGGCCGACATGGGCACGGACTTCCTCGCGCGCATCGCCGAGCTGGCGAGCGCGGCGCTCTCGCGCCTGCGCTGAAGCCATGGCGAACGCGGCGGCGACGAGCGGCGACGCCGGCACGCCTGCGGCATCGCCACCCCCATCCCCACCGCCGCTGCCGCCCGAGGCGCTGCGCTACCTGGAGCACGTGCGCGTCGAAAAGCGCCTCGCGGCCCGCACGCTCACGCTCTACGCGCTCGATCTCGAACGCCTGGTGCGGCTGGCCGAGCCCACCGGCCTGCCGCTGCTGCAGCTGAGCAGCGGCCACATCCGCCGCTTCGTCGCGCAGATGCATTCCGGCGGCCGCAGCGGGCGCGGCATCGCGCTCATCCTCTCGGGCTGGCGCGGCTTCTACGCCTGGGCCGCGCGCCAGGGCCTGGTGCCGCACAACCCGGTGCTGGACGTGCGCGCGCCCAAGTCCCCCAAGCCGCTCCCGAAGGCCCTGCCGGTGGACGATGCCGTGCGCCTGGCCGAACACGAGCATGCGGGCGCCGACCCGTGGCTGGAAGCGCGCGACGCCGCCATGGTCGAGCTGCTCTACGGCTGCGGCCTGCGCGTGGGCGAACTGGTGGGCCTGGACGCCGTGCCCGGCCCCGAGACGCAGCGCCAGGGGCGCGGCTGGATCGACCTGCAGGCGGGCGAGGCGCATGTCTTCGGCAAGGGCTCCAAGCGCCGCAGCGTGCCGGTGGGCCGCGCCGCGCTGGCCGCGCTGCAGGCCTGGCTGGCCCAGCGCGCCCAGCCCTTCGGCGGCGACGCATCGCCCCGGCTGGATGCGGCGCTCTTCGTGGGCCAGCGCGGGGCGCGGCTCACGGCGCAGTCGGCCTGGCTGCGCCTGCGCCAGCGCAGCCAGCAGGCGGGCCTCACCACGCCCGTGCATCCGCACATGCTGCGCCACTCGTTCGCCAGCCACCTGCTGCAGTCCAGCGGCGACCTGCGCGCCGTGCAGGAGCTGCTGGGCCACGCCAACATCACTACCACCCAGGTCTATACGCGGCTCGACTTCCAGCACCTGGCCAAGGTGTACGACGCGGCCCACCCGCGCGCCAGGCGCAAGCCGGGCGGCAGCGAAGAAGGCTGACGCACGCGGTTTTTTTTGGGGGGGACGGGGGATGCGATGGAAAGCGGCAGGCCCCTGGAGCCTGCCGTCTTCGGGGAAGAAAGTGTGAAGCGCGCCGATAAGCCGGATTCTGTGCGCTCGGTTGCCCGAACGTGACCGCCATTAATCTGGGCCGGGCGTCGCCGCCACGGCTCGGTGCTACCTACCCGCCAGCTCTGCGGAACCACATCAACGCTGGCCTACTTGGTATTGCTGCGCGTAGAGATTGCCCGTTTCACCCAAAGCGGGCGCCGCCCGCTTTGGGTGGCTATGGTCTTCGCGGCTTGAAAGCCGCGAACCGTCTGGCTTGCGCCAGCCGTGCCCGCTTGCGCGGGCGACCGATAGAACACCGTCGGTGGCCTGGCATGGATGCCCGCTTCGACTCGTCTCTGTTGCTCTGATCCTCACCTCACGGTGGGCAGCCGTTAGCTGCTACGCTGTCCTGTGCAGTCCGGACGTTCCTCCAGTGCCAGGTTTCCCCGATGGCACCAGCGGCGGTCTGGCGTGCTTCACGGGGTGCATTATCCCACCGGGTGGCGCGGCATAACCTTATTGCTGCAAGGCAGGAGGACTGGACCACAATGAACCGGAACCCAGTTCGTTCCTCTCTCTTTTTGTCCCACCCAACTCCCGGAGATGCCATGCCCGTACAGAACATCCTGCAAACCATCGGCAACACGCCCCATGTGCGCATCAACCGCCTGTTCGGCGCAGGCGCCAACGTGTGGGTGAAATCGGAACGCAGCAACCCCGGCGGCTCGATCAAGGACCGCATCGCGCTGGCGATGGTGGAAGACGCCGAGCGCAGCGGCGCGCTCAAGCCCGGCGGCACCATCATCGAGCCCACCTCGGGCAACACCGGCATCGGCCTGGCGCTGGTCGCCGCCGTCAAGGGCTACAAGCTGGTGCTGGTGATGCCCGAGAGCATGAGCCTGGAGCGCCGCCGCCTGATGCTGGCCTACGGCGCCACGTTCGATCTCACGCCCAAGGAAAAGGGCATGAAGGGCGCCATCGCCCGCGCGCAGGAACTGGCTGCCAGCACGCCCGGCGCCTGGGTGCCGCAGCAGTTCGAGAACCCCGCCAACGTCGATATCCACGTGCGCACCACGGCGCAGGAAATCCTGGCCGATTTCCCCGAAGGGCTTGACGCGGTCATCACCGGCGTGGGCACGGGCGGCCACATCACCGGCGTGGGCCGCGTGCTCAAGGCCAAGTTCCCGCAGCTCAAGCTGTTAGCGGTAGAGCCGCTCGCCTCGCCCGTCATCTCGGGCGGCCAGCCTGCGCCGCACCCCATCCAGGGCATCGGCGCGGGCTTCATCCCGGCCAACCTGGACACCTCCCTGCTCGACGGCGTGATCCAGGTGGACGCCGAACCGGCCCGCGAATACGCCCGCCGCGCCGCGCGCGAAGAGGGCCTGCTGGTCGGCATCTCCTCGGGCGCCACACTGGCGGCCATCGCGCAGAAGCTGCCCGAGCTGCCGGCCGGCGCGCGCGTGCTGGGCTTCAACTACGACACGGGCGAGCGCTACCTGTCGGTGGACGGTTTCCTGCCGGCCTGACCGGCGCCAGCGCCCGGCACTGCCCGGTGCCCTGCCGAAGGCCCCTCACGGGGCCTTTTTCTTTGGGGCAGCCAATGCACGGCATGGGCCTTGAGCCCGGAAACGATCAGAGGGAAAGCGCATGAAGCTATCAATACCATAGCAGATGCACTCGCTTCACGGCGCCCTACCAGCCCCCGCCCAGCGCCAGGAAGAGCGTCACCTGGTCGTCGGCGATCTGCGCCTCGCTGGCGGCCAGGGCCGCTTCGCTGCTGGCCAGGTTGCGTTCGGCGTCCAGCGTGTCCAGATAGCCGGTCTTGCCGTTGCGATAGAGCGACCGCGCCTGTGCGGCGGCCTGCGCGCTGGCGTCGCGGGCCGCCTGCAGCTGGGCGCGGCGGTCCAGTTCATGGGCGTAGGCCGACAGCGCCGTTTCCGTCTCGCGCAGGGCGGTCAGCACCGTGCCGTCGAACTTCGCCGCCGCGGCGCGCGTGCCGGCCTCGGCCTGCGCGATGCGGGCGCGCGCGGTGCCGGTGTTGGGAATCGACCAGGAGATCAGCGGGCCCAGGCTCCAGCTCAGCGTGTCGCTGCGGCCCAGCCCGCTCAGGGTGCCTGCCGACGCGGCGGAGAGACCCAGCGACACCTTGGGGTACAGGTCGGCCGTGGCCACGCCGATGCGTGCCGTGGCTTCGGCCAGCGCCCGCTCGGCCTGCCGGATGTCGGGGCGGCGGCGGATCAGCGCGGCGCCGTCGCCCACGGGCAGCACGCCCGCCACCTGCGGCGGCACGGCGCAGTCCGTCAGGCCGCGTGGAAAGTCCTGCGGCAGATGGCCGGTCAAGGTCGCCAGGCGGAAGAGCGCGGCCTGCCGCTGCGCCTGCAGCGGCGGGATGGCGGCCTGCAACTGGCCCAGCTGCGCCTCGGCGCGCGAGGTATCGATCACTCCGGCCCGGCCGGCCTGCTGCAGGCGGCGGGTGACCTCCAGCGCGTCGGACTGTATGCGGACCGACGCCTGCGATGTGCGCAGGCGCAGCCCGATCGAGCACACCTCGGCATAGGCGCGCGCCGTGCCGGCGGCGACGTTCACGCGCACCAGATCCAGCGCGGCCTGCGCGCTGGCGGTGCCGGCCTGCGCCGCCTCGATGCCCCGGCGGATCTGGCCGAACAGGTCCAGCTGGTACGACAGCGAGGCGCCCGCGCTGTAGTGCCACGCGTTGGGCGGCACGTAGTCCGGGTGCAGCACCGACAGGCCGGAGACGTGCCCGAACGAAGGCCCGCCATTGACGGCTACCGCCGGGCGGGCGGCGCCGTTCGCCTCGTCTTCCAGGGCCTGCGTGCGTTCCAGGTTGGCCATGGCCTGGCTCAGGTCGGTGTTGTGCTCCAGCGCCTGCTGCACCAGCGCATCCAGCTGCGCATCGTGGTAGAGGCGCCACCAGTGGTCCGGCAGCGGTGCGTCGGCAAACACGGCGGCAGCGCTGGAGACCCCATCGCCGGCCCCCATGAAGGGCCGCCCCGCTGCCGGCTGGAGGGCCACGGCGTCGGCGGGCACCTGGTAGTCCGGGCCTACAGGCGACGTGCCGCAAGCGGCCAGCGCCAGGGCGGCTGCCAGCGGCGCCAGCAGCCGCCACCGGGGTCGTGAAACGTTCGTGCGCGTCATGTGCATCCCTCCCGTGTCAGCCGGCCTGCGTCGCTGCCGGGGCCGCAGGGGCCGCAGGCGCCGCAGGCGCCGCCGCGGCGGCAGGGGCCGTCTCGATGATCTGCACCGTCACCGTCTGCCCGGCCACCAGCCGCGCACCGGCGGGCAGCGGGTCGAGCTGCACGCGCACCGGAATCCGCTGGGCCAGGCGCACCCAGTTGAACGTGGGGTTCACGCTGGGCAGCAGGTTGGCGCTGGTGGTGCGGTCGCGGTCGGCGATGCCGGCGGCGATGCTCACCACGGTGCCCGTCAGCACCGCGCCGCCCATGGGCGTCACGCGCACCTTGTCGCCCTGGTGGATGCGGGGCAGCTTGGTTTCCTCGAAGTAGCCTTCCACATAGAACGACTTGGCGTCCACCAGCGCCAGCGCGGGGTGCCCGGCCGTGGCATAGCTGCCGCGGCGCAGGTCGAGGTTGGTCACCTGGCCGTCAGCCGGGGCGCGCACGTCGGCACGCTCCAGGTTCAGCCGGGCGCTGTCGAGCGCCACCTCGGCCTGGGCCACGGCGGCCCGTGCCTGCTCGACGCGCGCCTGGGTCTGTTCGCGCGCCTCGCGCGAGACGAGATCGCTCAGCCCGGCGTTGCGGGCGTCCTCGCGCTGCGCCTGGGCCAGCGCCGTGCGCTGGCCCGCCAGCGCGGCCTGCGCCTGCCGCAGGGCCAAGGCGTAGCGGGCGTGGTCCACCGCGAACAGCAGGGCCCCGGCCGCCACGAACTGGTTGTCCTGGATGGGCACGTCGGTGACCAGGCCCGAGACGTCGGGCGCGATCTGCACGACGTTGGCGCGCACGCGGCCGTCGCGGGTCCACGGGGCCAGCTCATAGTGATCCCACAGCTGCCAGGCGGCCCAGGCCGCAGCGCACAACGCCAGCGCGGTGACCAGCAGGCGCAGGGCTGCCTGGACGCGGGGCCGTTGGAAGAGGTTCATGGACAGGACTTTCATGGAAGGACTCACTGCAAAAGAGACGCCATGCGGCTGATGCCATAGAGCACCACCACGTACAGCGCGGTATCGAACAGTGCCGGGTGCCACACCCAGCGGTACACGCCGGCCGCAGCCAGCAGGCGGCGCAGGCCCCAGGTGAGCGGCCAAGCCGCCAGCGCCCAGAGCATCAGCCAGGGCAGGTACAGCCCGTAGAAACTCGCTTCACCGATCATGGAATGGCTCCTTGGACCTCCGGGCCCGCGGCGACCAGCACGGCGGGCGCGGAGGGAAACAGATTGCGGCGCAGGCCCACCAGCGCCGCCACGGCGGTGCGCCGGTCTGGCAGGCTCTGCCCGGCGGCTTGCGCGAGAGCCACCGAAAGGGCCGTGTCGATGCGCGCCAGCACCTCGGGCGACGGGCTGGCCGCGCCGCTGGCCCGGGCCCGGAAGAAACCGGCTACCGCCGCCAGCAAGGCAGACACGGCCCGCGAGGGCGCCGCAGGCAGGTCGATGCGCATGCGCTGCAGGGCGACGATGTCCGCGCCCATGCGCAGGTCCTGCAGGGCATCGGCGGCGCTGACGCCCTCCAGCGATCCGCCAGCCTGCGCGATGCGCGGTGCCAGCAGGCCGATGCGGTCGAGCATGCGCACGGCATAGGCATCGCCCGCATCCGGCAGCCGGGGCGCTGCGGCCATGTCGGCCAGCTCGCGCCAGGTGGCGCGCTGGATGCGCCGGGCACTCCAGTCCGCGCCCACCGAACGCACCAGCCGTGTCACGCGCGCCGCAGCCACCACGCCCAGCACCTGGCCGATCATCGAGTTCGCGAAGGTCACCAGGTCGGCATTCGCCGTGTCGTGCAGGGCCAGCGCCCCCGAAACGCCGAACAGGAACGCCATCGCCCCCATGGCGTTGGCCGGCCGCGCGATGTAGCAGCCCAGCAGCAGGAACGTGGGCGCACATATCAGCGCCAGCATGCCGAAGTCCTGCACGCCCGGCATCAGCACCAGCACATACAGGGCCGAGATCGGCACCGACCACAGCGTGAACTTGAGAAACCCGTGCATGGCCGGCACCGGGTCGTCCATGGTGGCGAAGAAGCAGCAGAAGACCGCGGCCATCATGGCGGCGACCGATCCCGAGGGCCAGCCGGTCAGGATCCAGAAAACACCGCACAGGCACACCGCCAGCACGGCGGCCAGCGCCGACAGCAGGGCCATGCCGTAGTCGCGGTGCATCTCGCGGTCCCCCAGCGCGGCCGTGCGCCGCAGCGGCACCGCCGCACCGGTCAGACCGGCGTCGATGTCGCGCCGCAAGCGGGTACAGGCGCTCCAGCCGTCCACCAGTTCCTGCAGGCGGGCCGCCAGGCCGATCTGCAGCGCATGCACCCAGTCGGTGGCACCGGCTGCGCGCTCTTCCAGCGCGCGCAGCGCGGCGTGCACGCCTTCCGTTCCAGGGCCGGCCTCAGGGCCTGAGCCTGCGCCCTCCTCCCGGGCTGTCTGCTGCAGCCAGGCGTTGACCGCGCCGAGCGCGGCCACCACCGCCGGCGGCAAGGCGCCAGCAGCCTCCTCCAGAGCCAGCAGCCGGTCCTCCACCGCCGACAGCGTGGGCGTGAGCGCGGCGACGCGGTCCTGCATGGCGCGTATGGCGCCGGCCGTCCAGCGCAGATGGGTGGTGTCGAACGGTACGTGGGTCGAGAGCACGCGCAACTGCGTCACATCGACGGCCAGCCGGCGGCGGTCCGCCGATACGGGCTGCGCGTCCGGCGACGCGTGCGCACTCCGGCGCTCCGGCTGCAGCAGATCGGCCATCCACGTCCGCGCATCCTTCAGCGCGCGGTCCAGCAGGCCCAGCACGCTCGATGCCAGCCCCGTCGGCAGCACCAGGCTGTGCACCAGCGTCGCGCACAGGATGCCCAGGCCGATCTCCTCGACCCGCGCCACGCCGGTATCGAAGAGCTGCAGCGGCGTCCCCACCGATGGAAAGCCGATCAGCGCGGCGGTGTAGCCCGCCAGCATGAAGGTGTAGGCGCGCGGCGTGCGGTCCAGCAGCGAGATGAACAGGCACAGCCCCACCCACAGCGCCAGCGCCAGCGTGAGCAGCTCCGGCGCGTTGGACAGCAGCGGCACCAGCAGCACCGTGACCGTGCTGCCCACCAGCGTTCCCAGAAACCGGAAAAGCGCCTTGGACCGCACGGCACCCGCCAGCGGGTGGGCCACGATGTAGGCCGTCATCAGGGCCCAGAACGGCCGCGGCAGCCCGGCGCGGCTGGCCAGGTACATGGCCAGCATCGCAGCGCCGAAGCTCTTCAGCGAAAAGACGATCTCCGCGCGGGTGAAGCGCGGCAGGGTCAGCGAAGCCATGCGTCAGCGCCTGGCCGCGCGGGGCTTGCCAGCGTCGGCGTCCGGCGCGCTGGCCCGCGCCCGCGGCACGGACATCACCGGGCAGCCCAGCCGCTGCTCCAGCACGCGGAAGACCCGCAGGCACGCCGCGATGTCTTCATCGGGCACGCCCTCATAGACCTCGGTGCGCAGCGCCTGCAGGGCGGTCTCGATCTCGGCGCAGGCCGACGCGCCCGCAGCCGTCAGGTGGAGCGTCTTGGCGCGGCGGTCCATGGCGTCCTCGCGCCGCTTGATGAAGCCCGCATCGACCAGCTGATCCAGCGACCGCACCAGGGACGGCGCCTCGATGCCCAGCCACTCCGCCAGCACGCCCTGGCGCACGCCCTCACCCTGCCGCCCGATCATCACCAGCGGCCACGCCAGGGCCTGCGACACCCCCGTATGGGCCACGGCCTTGTCGCCCGCAGCACGGTAGGCGCGCTGCAGCACCGGGATCGCGCTGCCGACGGCCATCAATGCCGCCTGCCGGTGCATGCCTTCGGGATAGGGATTGGACGCCATGGCATTAATCAATAGTTAGCTTGCTATCTATTAAAACCAAAGTTGCCAATCCATGCCAGCCTGGGGTCTTTGGCGCGGGACGTCGGTGGGTGGGTGCGCGACGCGTCCCGCACCGCCGGGGCATCGCGTGCGGGCCGCGCATCTCAAGGAGTCGGCCCGCCGTCCTACAGCGCCAGAATCGCCCCCTGAAAACAATGGGCGCTCGCCCCAGTGGCTCCGATTCCCGCCCGTTCGTCTCCATGGATACAGCCTCCCCCCAGCCCGTCGCCTTCAAGGTCCTTACCGTGAACGTGCACAAGGGCTTCACCACTTTCAACCGCCGCTTCATGCTGCATGAACTGCGCGACGCGGTGCGCGACGTCTCGGCCGACCTGGTGTTCCTGCAGGAAGTGCTGGGCAACCACCAGAAGCACGCCGGGCGCGTGGAGAACTTCCCGCAGGAGCCGCACTACGAATTCCTGGCCGACACGATCTGGCACCAGCACGCCTACGGCCGCAATGCGGTGTACGACAACGGCCACCACGGCAACGCGCTGCTGTCCAAGTTCCCCATCGTGCACTACGAGAACCACGACATCTCCGTGACCGGCCCCGAGCGGCGCGGCATGCTGCACTGCGTGCTGCAGCCGCCCGGCAGCGCCGTGCCGGTGCATGCCATCTGCGTGCACCTGGGCCTGCAGGAGGCGCACCGCCAGCGCCAGCTGCGCCGCATCTGCGACCTGGTGAACACCTTCGATCCGGCCGAGCCGGTGGTGCTGGCCGGTGACTTCAACGACTGGCGCGGCCGCGCGCACGAGGTGCTGCGCGAGGGCGCCGGTCTGCAGGAAGTCTTCATGCAGGGCGGCGGCAAGGCGCGGCGCACCTTCCCGGCATCGCTGCCGGTGCTGCAGCTCGACCGCATCTACGTGCGCAACGCGGCCGTGCTCACGCCCGTGCCGCTGCCGCGCCGGCCCTGGAGCCGCCTGTCCGACCATGCCCCCCTGGCCGCGGAGATCGCACTATGAGCCTCGGACGTACCGCCACCACCACCGCCCGCCGCCAGGCCAGCAGCCGCTGGGTCGAGGGCAACGACTTCGAGCTGCTGGAAAACGGCGAGGAGTTCTTCCCCCGCGTGTTCGAGTCCATCCGCGCCGCGCAGCGCGAGGTCTGGCTGGAGACCTTCATCCTGTTCGAGGACAAGATCGGCCTGCAGCTGCACGCCGCCCTGCTGGAGGCCGCGCGCCGCGGCGCCCGCGTGCATGTGCTGGTGGACGGCTTCGGCTCGCCCGACCTCTCCCGCTGCTTCATCGGCGAGCTGGTCGAGGCGGGCGTGCAGTTCCGCATCTTCGACCCGGGCCGCCAGCTCTTCGGCCAGCGGCTCAACGTGCTGCGCCGCATGCACCGCAAGATCGTGGTGGTGGACGGCGAGCACGCCTTCATCGGCGGCATCAACTACTCGGCCGACCATGTGGCCGACTTCGGCCCGGAGGCCAAGCAGGACTATTCCGTGCAGGTGCGCGGCCCGCTGGTGGCGCAGATGCACGCCTTCGTGCAGGAGGCCGTGCTGCCGCTCAAGCAGCGCCGCCGCCGCTGGGAACTGCGGCCCCGGCAGCGCAGCGCCGCTTCTCAGCCCCCGGCCGGCCCCGCGCAGGCGCTGTTCGTGACCCGCGACAACCACCTGCACACCAACGACATCGAACGCCACTACCGTATCGCACTGCGCTCGGCGCGCGAGCGCGTGGTGATCGCCAACGCCTACTTCTTCCCGGGCTACCGCTTCATCCGCGAGCTGCGGCGCGCGGCGCGGCGCGGGGTGGACGTGCGGCTGATCCTGCAGGGCCAGCCCGACATGCCCATCGTGAAGACCGCCGCCGGCCTGCTCTACGACCACCTGCTGCGCGCGGGCGTGCGCATCTACGAATACTGCGACCGGCCCCTGCACGGCAAGGTGGCGCTGGTGGATGGCGAATGGTCCACCGTCGGCTCCAGCAACCTCGACCCCCTGAGCCTGTCGCTGAACCTGGAGGCCAACGTCATCATCCGCGATGCCGCCTTCAACGCGCAGTTGCACCAGCGCCTCTCGCAGCTGATGGAGCACAGCTGCAAGCAGGTGCAGCCCGAACCGAAGGGCCGCTGGGAAGGCCTGCGCCTCTTGCGCAGCTACTGCGTGTTCCACCTGATGCGCTGGTTCCCCACCTGGGCCGGCTGGCTGCCGCGGCACGAGCCGGAAATCTCGCTGGTGGGCGACCGCGATCTCGCCCCGGATGCCGCCGCCCCGCAGCGGACGGCGCCCGGTGCCGGCTGAACGGCCGCACCGCGCCGGCATGGCCCGCAACGCCGCAGCCACCGCCGACGCCGGCACTGTGCCTGCCCCGCACAGCCGCTGGGCACGGCTGCGCGGGCAGCCCTGGTGGCCCTGGCTCATCACCGCGGTGACGGGCGCCTTCGCGGCCTTCGTGCTCTACCTGCTCTGGAGCCAGGGCCGCCGCGTGGACTGGCCGGCCGTGTGGCAGTCGCTGCGCGCCCTGCCCCTGGGCGTGGTGGCGCCGGCGGCGGCGCTGGCCTGGTCCAGCCATCTGCTCTACGCCACCTTCGATCTCTTCGGGCGCTACTACACGCGCCACGGCCTGCCGGTGCCACGCACCCTGGGCATCACGCTGATCGCCTACCCGTTCACGCTGAACCTGGGCTCGCTCATCGGCGGCGCCACCACGCGCTACCGGCTCTATTCCCGCCAGGGCGTGGGCGTGGCGGCCATCGGGCAGATCGTGGTGCTGTCCATCATCACCAACTGGCTGGGCTACTTCGTGCTGGCCGGCGCCGTGTTCTGGGCCTGGACGCCGCAGCTGCCCGCGGGCTGGGCCGTGGGCGGCGCGCAGCTGCACTGGATGGGCCTGGCCCTGGCCGCCATCACCGCGGGCTACCTGGCGCTCTGCATCGGGCGCGGCGGCCGGCCGATCACCGTGCGCGGGCACGACTTCCCGCTGCCGCACTGGAGCGCCGGGCTGCTGCAGGTGGTGGCCTCGTGCCTCAACTGGATGCTGATGGCCGGCGCGCTCTGGATGCTGACGCAGCGGCAGGCCCCCTACGCGGCGGCGCTGGCCACGGTGCTGCTGGGTGCCATCGCGGGGCTGATCTCGCGCATTCCCGCCGGCCTAGGCGTGCTGGAGGCCGTGGCCACCGCCGTGCTCTCGGCCTACATGCCCCCCGCCCAGGCGCTGGCCGCCGTGCTGGCCTACCGCATGCTCTATTTCTTCGCGCCGCTGGGCGTGGCGGTGCTGGCCTTCGGGGCGACCGAGCTGCTCTGGAAGCGGCGGCAGCCGGCCGCGGCAACGACAAGGAGCGGTTAGCGGCGCACGCCGCCATGCGGTGCGTGAAAACCCGGGCTGCCGTATGATTGCCGCCCCGCGAAACGCCCCACGCCCGATAGATACGGGCCTGAACGCCATGATCCGACTCTCGGAAATCAAGCTGCCGCTGGCCGCCCTGCCCGCCAGCCCCCTCGACAACGACACCCATCCGCACGCCGCCCTGCACGAGCAGGCCTGCGCCGTGCTGGGCGTGCCGCCCGCCGCCATCGCCCACCTGCACGTGCACAAGCGCAGCTTCGACGCGCGCAAGGCCGACCTGCTGGCGGTGTACATCCTCGACATCACGCTGGCCGACCCGGCGCAGGAGCCGGCCCTGCTGGCGCGCCATGCAGGTCGCCCGCACGTGCAGCCCACGCCCGACATGGCCTGGAAGCCCGTGGGCCGCGCGCCCGAAGGTCTGGCGCACCGCCCGGTGGTGGTGGGCTTCGGGCCCTGCGGCATCTTCGCCGCGCTGGTGCTGGCGCAGATGGGCTTCAAGCCCATCGTGCTGGAGCGCGGCAAGACCGTGCGCGAGCGCACCAAGGACACCTGGGGCCTGTGGCGCAAGCGCACGCTCACGCCCGAATCGAACGTGCAGTTCGGCGAAGGCGGTGCCGGCACCTTCAGCGACGGCAAGCTCTACAGCCAGATCAAGGACCCGCGCCACCTGGGCCGCAAGGTGATGGAAGAGTTCGTGCAGGCCGGCGCGCCGCCCGAGATCCTCTACGCCGCGCACCCGCACATCGGCACCTTCAAGCTGGTCAAGGTGGTGGAGACGCTGCGCGAGCAGATCATCGCCCTGGGCGGCGAGGTGCGCTTCGAGCAGCGCGTGACCGACGTGGTGGTCGAGGCCGACGCCTCCGGCCAGCGCCACCTGCGCGGCCTGCAGGTGCTGGACCAGGCCACCGGCCAGCAGCACACGCTGCGCGCCGACCATGTGGTGATGGCGCTGGGCCACAGCTCGCGCGACACCTTCGCCATGCTGCACGGGCGCGGCGTGCACATGGAGGCCAAGCCCTTCTCGGTGGGCGTGCGCATCGAACACCCGCAGAGCGTGATCGACCGCGCGCGCTGGGGCCGCCACGCCGGCCACCCGCTGCTGGGCGCGGCCGACTACAAGCTGGTCCACCACGCGGCCAACGGCCGGGCGGTCTACAGCTTCTGCATGTGCCCGGGCGGCACGGTGGTGGCCGCCACCAGCGAGCCCGGCCGCGTGGTCACCAACGGCATGAGCCAGTATTCGCGCAACGAGCGCAACGCAAACGCCGGCATGGTGGTAGCCATCGACCCGAGCGACTACCCCCACGATGCCGAGGCCTTCGCCGCCGCGCTGGGCGACACGCACGGCATCGAATCGCTGCCCGCCGGCCAGGCCCATCCGCTGGCCGGCATCGTGCTGCAGCGGCAGCTCGAATCCCGCGCCTACGTGCTGGGCGGCAGCAGCTACAACGCCCCGGCGCAGCTGGTGGGCGACTTCCTCGCGCGGCGCGCATCGACGCAGCTGGGCGCGGTGGAGCCTTCCTACAAGCCCGGCGTGACCATGGTCGATCTACAGGAAGCCCTGCCCGCCTACGCCACCGAGGCCATGCGCGAGGCCCTGCCCGCCTTCGGCAAGAAGATCCGCGGCTACGACATGCACGACGCAGTGCTGACCGGGGTGGAAACGCGCACCTCCTCGCCGCTCAAGATCGGCCGGGGCGAGGACTTCCAGAGCCTCAACACCGCCGGCCTCTACCCTGCCGGCGAAGGCGCCAGCTACGCGGGCGGCATTCTCTCGGCCGGGGTGGACGGCATCAAGGTGGGCGAAGCCGTGGCCCGGGCCATCCTGGGGGTGGCGGCATGACCGGGCACCCTGGCACCGCACGGCCGCTGGACGCGGCGGCTTTCGCGCCCCCGTCCCTGCTGCGCTTCGCGGGCGCGGCGCTGGCCATGGCCTGCGTGGTGCTGGCCTCCAACATCCTGGTGCAGTACCCCATCAACGACTGGCTGACCTGGGGCGCGCTCAGCTACCCCGTGGCCTTCCTGGTCAGCGACCTCATCAACCGCAGCCACGGCCCGGTGCCGGCGCGGCGCGTGGCCTGGGTGGGCTTCGCGGTCGCGGTGGCGGCCTCGCTGGCGCTGGCGCCCGCGCGCATCGCCATCGCCTCGGGCACGGCCTTCATCGTGTCGCAGTGCCTGGACATCAGCATCTTCCACCGGCTGCGCCAGGGCACCTGGTGGCGCGCGCCGCTGCTGGCCACGGTGCTGGCCGCAGCGCTGGACACCGCCGTGTTCTGGGGCATCGCCTTCGCGGGCTCGGGCGACCCGTGGATCACCTGGGCGCTGGGCGACCTGGGCGTGAAGCTGTCCGTGGGCGTGCTGCTGTTGCTGCCCTTCCGGCTGCTGACCTGGCGCAGCGCCGCTCAGGCAGCGCGGCCGCAGCGCTGACGACCGCAGCACTGGCAGCCAGCCCGGTGCAACACGGTCAGGCGAGGTCCGTTGGGGCTGAGCCCGTAGAAGCCAGGGGCCCGGATGGCAGCCCTTCGACAGGCTCAGGGCGAGCGGGTCAACGGGGGTTGGCGCGCCAGACCTTCAGCCGGCCACCACCCCGGCCCGCTCCAGCATGGCGTGCAGCAGCACATTGCAGCCGGCCTCGATGTGCGCGGGCTGGGCGTCCTCGATCTCGTTGTGGCTGATGCCATCCTTGCAGGGGATGAAGATCATCCCCGCCGGCGCCAGCTTGGCCATGTACACCGCGTCGTGCCCGGCCCCCGACACGGCGGGCATGTGGCTATAGCCCAGGCTGGCGGCGGCGCGGCCCACGGCCTCCACGCATTCGGCATGGAACTGCTGCGCGGGATAGCTGGAGACGAGGTCGATCTGCACCTGCACGCCGTGCTCCCTGGCCACCTGGTCGGCCAGGGCCTTGACCTCGGCGGCCATCGCATCGACCAGTTCGTCCGTGCTGTTGCGCAGGTCGATGCTGAACTTGACACGGCCGGGAATGACGTTGCGGCTGTTGGGGAAGACCTGCACCATGCCCACCGTGCCCCGGCCGTGCGGCGGGTGGCGGTGGGCGGCGGCGACCACGTCCTGCATGATGCGGGTGGCGGCCAGCAGGGCATCCTTGCGCAACGCCATGGGCGTGGGGCCGGCATGGGCCTCCATGCCCGTCACGGTGCAGTCGAACCAGCGGATGCCCAGCACGCCGCTGACCACGCCGATGGTCTTGTCGTTGTCTTCCAGCACCGGGCCCTGCTCGATGTGCGTCTCGAAATACGCGCCGATGGGATGGTCGCCCGGCTCCTGCTCGCCGATGTAGCCGATGCGCTCCAGCTCGCCCTTGACGGTCTTGCCCTCGGTGTCCGTGGCGGCATAGGCATGCTCCAGCGTGAAGGCCTTGGCGAAGACGCCCGAGCCCATCATCACCGGCACGAAGCGGCTGCCTTCCTCGTTGGTCCAGAAGGCGACCTCGATGGGCGCCTCGGTCTCGATACCGTGATCGTTGAGCGTGCGAACGACCTCGATGCCCGCGAGCACGCCGTAGTTGCCGTCGAACTTGCCGCCCGTGGGCTGGGTGTCGATGTGGCTGCCGGTCATGATGGGCGGCAGGCTGTCGTCGCGGCCCGGGCGGCGCATGAAGACGTTGCCGATCTTGTCGATGGTGACCGACATGCCGGCCTCGCGCGCCCAGCCGGTGACCAGGTCGCGGCCCTGCTTGTCCAGGTCGGTCAGCGTGAGGCGGCAGACGCCGCCCTTGGGCGTGGCGCCGATCTGCGCCAGCTCCATGAGCGAATCCCAGAGGCGCTGGCCGTCGATGCGCAGGTGGCCGATGTCGGTCTTCACTTTGGTGTCCATGGTGTTCTCCGGAGTCTGGGAAATGGGGGATGGGCGAGGCCCGCCGGTCAGCGCGCCACCGCCGTGGGCGCCAGATCCTGCGTACGGCGCTGCTGGGCCTGGAACTGCGGACCGAAGGCCGGGCGCGGCACGTAGCGGCCGGCGCCCTGCTCCGCGCGCAGCTCGCCCCGGGCATAGACCACGCGGCCCTGGCTGATGGTGTGGCTGGGAATGCCGCGCACGGTGCGGCCCTCGAAGATGTTGAAGTCGCCCTTGCTGTGCTGGGTCCTGGCCGAGAAGGTCTTGGTGCCCTCCGGGTCCCACAGCACCAGGTCGGCATCGGCGCCCGCGCCCACGAAGCCCTTGCGCGGATAGATGTTGAACAACTTGGCGGCGTTGGCGGAGGTGATCGCCACGAACTCCGAAGGCGTCAGCCGGCCGGTGTTCACGCCGCCGTCCCAGATGGCCGCCATGCGCTCTTCCACGCCGCCCGTGCCGTTGGGGATCTTGGCGAAGTTGTCGCGCCCCATGGCCTTCTGCGCGGCGCAGAAGGTGCAGTGGTCGGTGGCGGTGGTGTGCAGCTGGCCGGCCTGCAGGCCGCGCCACAGCGCCTCCTGGTGGCCGCCCGAGCGCGGACGGAAGGGCGGGCTCATGACGTGCGCGGCGGCGGTGGCGAAGTCGGGGTCGCGGTAGACGCTGTCGTCGATCAGCAGGTGGCCGGCCAGCACCTCGCCGAACACGCGCTGGCCGCGCGCGCGGGCACGGGCGATGGCCTCGGCCGCCTCGGCGCAGCTCACGTGTACCACGTAGATCGGCACGCCCAGCACGTCGGCGATGGCGATGGCGCGGTTGGCGGCCTCGGCCTCCACCATGGGCGGGCGCGCCAGCGGGTGGCCCTCGGGACCGGTGATGCCCATCTTGGCCACCTCTTGCTGCAGCAGATAGACCAGCTCGCCGTTCTCGGCATGCACGGTGGGCATGGCGCCCAGCTCCAGCGCGCGCCTGAAGCTGTTCACCAGGGTCTCGTCGTCGCACATGATGGCGTTCTTGTAGGCCATGAAGTGCTTGAAGCTGTTGATGCCTTCCTGCTGCACCAGCGTGCCCATGTCGGCGCGCACCTGCTCGCTCCACCAGGTCACGGCGACGTGGAAGCCGTAGTCGGCCGCCGACTTCTCGGCCCAGCCGCGCCATTTGCGGTAGGCGTCCATCAGCGGCTCCTGCGGGTCGGGAATGACGAAGTCGATGATGCTGGTGGTGCCGCCCGCAAGCCCCGCCGCCGTGCCGGTGAAGAAGTCGTCCATGGTGACGGTGCCCATGAAGGGCAGCTGCATGTGCGTGTGCGGATCGATGCCGCCGGGCAGCACGTACTGGCCGCTCGCGTCCAGCGTTTGCGCGCCGGCGGGCGCCTGGGCTGCGGCGGCCTCGCCGACGGCGGCGATGCGGCCATCCACGCAGAGCACGTCGGCGCGCTCCTCGCGGTCGGCATTCACCACGGTGCCGCCGCGGATCAGCAGGGCTTGCGAAGGGGTCTGGGTCATGGCGTGTCTCCTGGAATGGGGGGGTGGGGTCATGCGCGGCGCAGCGCGGCGGCTGCCCCGGGCTGCCGGCGGCCCGCCATGCCCAGCCGGTACACGACGGCGGCGATGGCGAGGCCGATGAACCAGGCATAGGCGTAGATCTGCTTGAAGACCTCGCCCACGCCCGGGAAGGTGGCCGGGAAGGCCGCGTTCAGGAAGCCGGGGATGTTGGGCGCCACGCCCAGCACGAAGGCCGCCACGGCCACGAAGTTCCAGCCGCCGCTGTAGCGGTAGGGGCCGGTTTCGGCATAGAGCGCATCCACGTCCAGCTCGGTGCGGCGCACGAGGTAGTAGTCCACCATCAGGATGCCGGCCACCGGCCCCAGCAGCGCCGAATAGCCGATGAGCCAGGTGAAGATGTAGCCCTGGGTGGATTCGAGGATCTTCCAGGGCATCATCGCGATGGCGATGCCCACGGTGATGTAGCCGCCCGTGCGGTAGCTGATGCGCGAGGGGCTGAGCGCGGAAAAGTCGTAGGCCGGGCCGACCAGGTTGGCTGCGAGATTCACGCTCACCGTGTCGATCAGCAGGATGATGAGCCCGACCAGCACGGCCGCGCCGGTCATGCGGCTGGCCAGGTCCACCGGGTCCCACAGCGCCTTGCCGTAGATGACCACCGTGGCGGAGGTGACGATCACCGCCAGCGCGGCCAGCAGGCCCATGGGCACGGGCAGGCCGATGGCCTGTCCCACCACCTGGTCACGCTGCGACTTGGCGAAGCGGGTGAAGTCGGGAATGTTGAGGGCCAGCGTGGCCCAGAAGCCCACCATGGCGGTGAGCGAGGGCCAGAACACGGCATGGAACTGCCCGGCCTTCGGGCCGCCCGGCGCGAACTGCGAGGGCTGGTGCAGGATGGGCCCGAAGCCGCCGGCCTTGTCCCACGCCCACCAGAGCAGCACGAAACAGATCACGATCTTGATGGGGGCCGTCCAGGTCTCCAGCTTGCGGATGGACTCGATGCCATGCACCACGAAGTAGAACTGGATCGCCCAGAAGAGCAGGAAGCAGACAAGCTGGCCCAGGTTGATCCCTAAGCCGGCGATCTTCTCGCCCTCCAGCGGGTGGCCGATGAGCACGCCCGCCAGGGTGTAGATCATCATCCCGCCGAACCAGGTCTGGATGCCGTACCAGCCGCAGGCCACCAGGGCCCGCAGCAACGCCGGCAGCCTGGCGCCGCGCGTGCCGAAAGAGGCCCGCGCCAGCACCGCGTAGGGAATGCCGTGCTTGGCGCCCGCATGGCCGATGAGCAGCATGGGCACCAGCACGATCAGGTTGCCCAGGAACACCGTGCCCACGGCCTGGCCCCAGGACATGCCGCTTTCGATCAGGCTGGCCGCCAGGGTGTAGGCCGGTATGCACATCACCATGCCCACCCACAGGGCAGCGAAGTGGTACCAGCGCCAGGTGCGCTGGTGCGCCTGGGTGGGCGCGAGGTCTTCATTCCATAGCTCGGTGTGGGAGCCAGGAGCTTGCAGGCTGTTCATGGAAAGCTCTCCTCAACGTTGCAGACGCAGGGGCAGGACGGAACGCACGGCAGGCAAGCAAGGCTCAGGCCGGCACGCGCTGCGGGTTGTTGGCATGCGTGGTCCAGTTGGCGTATTCGCCGCTCACCGTGCGGCCGGTGCGCGCATCGACCTCGCCCGGCGCCAGGCTGCGCATGCTGATGCACTCGGGCACCGGGCAGATCGAGGCGCACAGGTTGCAGCCCACGCACTCGGCCTCGTTCACCTCGAAGCGGCGCACGCCGCCCTGCTTGTCGAAGGTGATGGCCTGGTGCGAGGTGTCTTCGCACACCACGTGGCAGCGGCCGCAGCCGATGCAGGCGTCCTGGTCGATCACGGCCTTCTCGATGTGGTTGAGGTCGAGCTGCTTCCAGTCCTTGACGGTGGGCACCGCCTGGCCGCGGAAGTCGTCGATGCATTCGTAGCCGTGCGCGTCCATGAAGTTGGAGAGGCCGTCGCACAGGTCCTGCACGATCCTGAAGCCATAGACCATGGCCGCCGTGCAGACCTGCACCGTGCCGCAGCCCAGGGCGATGTATTCGGCCGCGTCGCGCCAGGTGGTCACGCCGCCGATGCCGCTGATGGGCAGGCCGGCGGTCTGCGCGTCGCGCGCGATCTCGGCCACCATGTTCAGCGCGATGGGCTTGACGGCCGGGCCGCAGTAGCCGCCGTGCGAGCCCCAGCCGCCGGTGTGCGGGCTCATCGCCATGCGCTCCAGGTCCACGCCCATGATGGAGTTGATGGTGTTGATGAGCGAGACCGCGTCCGCCCCGCCGGCCTTGGCCGCGCGCGCCGGCTGGCGCACGTCGGTGATGTTGGGCGTGAGCTTCACGATCACCGGCAGGCGGCTGTACTGCTTGCACCACTGCGTGACCATCTGGATGTATTCGGGCACCTGGCCCACGGCCGCGCCCATGCCGCGCTCGCTCATGCCGTGCGGGCAGCCGAAGTTCAGCTCGATGCCGTCGGCGCCCGTGTCCTCCACCATGGGCAGGATGCGCTTCCAGCTCTCTTCCACGCAGGGCACCATCAGCGAGACGATCATGGCGCGGTCGGGCCAGTTGCGCTTGACGCGGCGGATCTCCTCCAGGTTCACGGCCAGCGGCCGGTCGGTGATGAGCTCGATGTTGTTCAGGCCGATCACGCGCCGGTCCTGCGACATGAGCGTGGAATAGCGCGGGCCGTTCACGTTGACCACGTGCGGGTCCTCGCCCAGGGTCTTCCAGACCACGCCGCCCCAGCCGGCCTCGAAGGCGCGGGTGACGTTGATCTCCTTGTCGGTGGGCGGCGCCGAGGCCAGCCAGAAGGGGTTGGGGCTGCGGATGCCCAGGAATTCGCTGCGGATGTCTGCCATGTGCTTCTCCCGTGTCGTGTCGCGGTGGGTTCGTGGGGTGGGTGGCGCGGGCCTCAGCCCGCCATCAGCGCCTCGTGGATGGAGGCGGCGGCCACCTTGCCGTGCTCCACGGCCTCCACGGTCAGGTCGCGCCCGCCGGCACGGCAGTCGCCGCCGGCCCAGACGCCCGGCGCGCTGGTGCGGCCCTGGGCATCGGTGGCGATGCGGCCGGCCTGCAGCGCGATGGCCGGGCCCGCGTATTCGGGCCGGTAGCTCTGGCCGATGGCCTTGAGCACCATGTCGGCTTCGAGCGTGAAGGTCTCGCCGGTCTCCACCAGGCGCCCGCCTTCGAGCGCCGTGGCGGCGAAGCGCATGCCGCGCACGGCGCCGGCCTCGCACCGCAGTTCCTTGGGCGCGGCCCAGTGGCGCAGGGTCACGCCATGGGTCTGGGCCCAGCGCTGCTCCACCTGCGAGGCCGACATGCTCTCGGCCCCCCGGCGATAGACGATGGTCACCTCCTCGGCACCCAGCTTGCGCGCCTGCACGGCGGCGTCCACCGCCGTCATGCCGCCGCCGATCACCACCACGCGCCGGCCCACGGGCACGGCCGACAGATCGGCGGCCTGGCGCAGCTCGGCGATGAAGTCCACCGCATTGCGCAGGCCGGTGGCCTGCGGCTCCGCGATGCCCAGCGCGTTCACGCCGGCCAGTCCAAGGCCCAGGAAGACGGCGTCATAGGCCTCCAGCAGGCCATCGACGGTGATGTCGCGCCCCAGCTGCTGCTGGCAGCGCACCTCGATGCCGCCCACCGACAAGAGCCACGCCACCTCCTTCTGCGCGAAGCCGCCCGCGGTCTTGTAGCTGGCCAGGCCGTATTCGTTGAGGCCGCCCAGCTTAGGCCGGGCCTCGAACAGCACCACGTCGTGCCCGCGCAGCGCGAGGCCGTGGGCGCAGGCCAGCCCCGCAGGCCCGGCGCCGACCACGGCCACGCGCCGGCCGGCGGGCGCGGCGCGGGTGAAGAGCGGCGCGCCGGGTGCGGCGAAGTAGGCATCGGTGGCATGGCGCTGCAGCGCGCCGATCTCCACCGGCTTGTCCTCGTTGGCGTTGCGCACGCAGGCCTCTTCGCACAGCACCTCGGTGGGGCAGACGCGGGCGCACATGCCGCCCAGCGGGTTGGCTTCGAGGATGGCGCGCGCAGCGCCACGCTCGTTGCCCTGGGCGATGCGGTGGATGAACGAGGGAATGTCGATGCCCGTGGGACAGGCCGTGGCGCAGGGCGCGTCGTGGCAGTAGTAGCAGCGCTCGGCTTCGATCAGCGCCTGGGCCCGCGTGAGCGGCGGATGCGCGTCGCCGAAATTCACGGCGTAATCGGCCAGGTTCAGGCGTGCGGCATGCACGCCGCAGGCACGGCTTGCGGTCGGTTCCATGGTGTGTGCTCCGGCGAGGGGGTCAGTCGAGGGGATGGGGAGCGCTGCGGCGAGCGCCGCTGCACGCGGATCGAGAGACCGGCCGGCCAGGTCGCGCCTGGGCAAGGACGCATGCGCGGGCAACGAACCCGGCGCACAGCGGTGCGGACTGCGGAGATTTCATCGGGGGCCTCACGGGGTGCTGGCAGGTGTCATCGGCGATGCCGTCGCCCTGCCTGTCGGTTAATTTACCGACCAGTAAAAATTTACCAATCGGTAAAAACCCAACTGCAAGCCGCGTGCCAACTTGAGGGCCCCGCATTCATCCCACAATGGTGCAATGCGACGAAACCCTCCGCCCGCCCGCCCCGCGCCTGTGCGCGGGCGCACCGCCACCGACGACAGCGAGACCCCCACGCCCCCGCCCGCGCGCCCGCCCACGGCGTCGCGGCTGAACAAGGAACGCACCATCCTGACGGAGGCCGAGAGCCAGTTCGCGCAGTTCGGCTTCGAGGGCGCGTCGCTGGAAAGCATCGCGGCGGCCGTGAACATCAGCCGCCACAACCTGCTGTATTACTTTCCGAGCAAGGAAGCGCTCTATCTGCGCGTGCTCGACGACGTGCTCAACCAGTGGCTCTCGGGCATGGAGGAGATGTCGCACGGCGACGATCCGCAGCAGGCGCTGCGCCACTACATCCGCGCCAAGCTGCGCTCGTCGCTGGAGCGGCCCAACGCGGCCAAGGTCTTCGCCAAGGAAGTGATCGCCGGCGCGCCCCGCTATGCCGGCGTGATCGCCGAGCGCGTGGGCCCGGTGCTGAAGAAGGACGTGAGCACCTTCCAGCGCTGGGCCGACGAGGGCCGCATCGCGCACGTGGACTTCACGCACCTGATGTTCATCATCTGGTCGGTCACCCAGGCCTATGCCGACCAGCAGACCCAGTTCGCCCTGCTGCTGGGCCAGCCCGCCCTCACCGAGCGCGACTACGCCCGGGCCGAGGAGCTGATCTGCCACCTGGTGCTCAAGGGGCTGGAGCCTGGCGCTGCGCCGCAGCCCGCGGCCCGCAGCGGCAAGCGCGCCAGGCAGCGCTCAGCCGATACCGCAAACGACTAACGGTAGCCCCAGTGGCCCTGGCGCATGTGCCAGCCGCCCGGGCCCGGCTCCCAGCGCTGGGGCACCCAGACCCAGCCCGGGCGCGGCGGCGCGGCCCAGTGCCCCGGGCGCCACGCATAGCGCCCGCCGCCCCACTCCCAGAAGCCGCCCACCCAGACGTGGACCGGCGAAGGCGCGACGGTGACCGTTTCCACATAGGGCGCAGGCGGCGCGATCGGGGCGACGATGGGCGGCCCCTGCTCCACCAGCACCTGCCGCACGGGCGGGGCCACCACGCAGCCCGATAGCGCAGCCGCAGCGGCTGCGGCGAGCAGAGTCAGCGCACCCGCGCGGCGGATGCGGGCTCCAGGGCTGGGCAAGAACATGGCGAACACTCCATTCATCATCATGGCGGGAATGGGTATTCAACGACGGCGGCGCATAGGCCGCGCACCGCAGGCGTGTAAAGCCGAGGCAAAGATGCTGGCCCGCCGGTGGGCCGGCCGCCCGTTGCCGATCAGCGCAGCGCCGGCATGGTGGTGGCGGACGCCGGCAGCTGGAAGGCCGCCACCAGCTCGGCCAGCTGCTGCGCCTGCATGCGCAGGCCCTGCGCGGCGGCGGAAGACTCTTCGACCAATGCGGCGTTCTGCTGGGTCATCTGGTCCAGCTGGTTCACGGCCTCGCCCACCTGGCCCAGGCCGGTGCTCTGCTGGCGCGCGGAGGTGCTCAGCTCGGCGATGATGGTCGTCACCTGCTGCACGGACTGCACGATCTCGCCCATGGTGCCGCCGGCCGCATCGACCAGCTGGGTGCCCTCATCCACCTGCCGGGCGCTCTCGGCGATCAGCGTGCCGATCTCCTTGGCTGCCGTGGCGCTGCGCTGCGCCAGGCTGCGCACCTCGCCCGCCACCACGGCGAAGCCGCGGCCCTGCTCGCCCGCACGGGCGGCTTCCACGGCCGCGTTCAGCGCCAGGATGTTGGTCTGGAAGGCGATGCCGTCGATCACGCTGGTGATGTCGGCGATCTTGCGCGAGGACTGGGCGATGCCGTTCATCGTGCCCACCACGCGCTCGACCGCCTCGCGCCCGCGCCGGGCCACGTCGCTCGCCGATGCGGCCAGGCCGCTAGCCTGATGGGCGGCGTCGGCGCTCTGGCGCACGGTGGAGAGGAGCTCTTCCATGCTGGCGGCGATCTCTTCGAGGTTGGAGGCCGTCTGCTCGGTGCGGGCCGAGAGATCGCTGTTGCCCGCTGCGATCTCGGAGCTGGCGCCCGCCACCGAGGCACTGGCCTGCCGCATGCCCACGACCAGGCCGACCAGCCGCGCCTGCATGTCGGCCAGGCGGGCCAGCAGCGCGCGCACCTCGTCGCGGTTGTCGGGCGCCACGGGAGGCACGCCGGAGGTGAGGTCGCCCTCGGCGATGCGGTCGGAGACGAGCGACGCCTGCGCCAGCGGGCGCAGCAGGGAACGCGACAGCAGCACCGCGCAGAGCAGGCTCAGCGCCAGGCCCAGCACCACCCCGCCGCCCAGCAGCGCGATGCCCTGGCGCTCGCTGGCGCTGGCGGCCTCGCGGTCCTGCGCCACGCGCTTGCGCTGGTAGGCGGCCATGTCGTTCACGGCAGCGGCATAGCGGTCGGCCGCCGGGCGCAGCAGCTGGCCCACGGCCTCGGGCGGCAGGGTCTCGCCGGCCTGGCGGCGCTTGACGAGCGCGTCCCGCGCGGTGCGGAAGCCGTTGCCGGCCGCGTCGATGGACGCGAAGATGCGGCGCGATTCGTCGTCCTCGGCCAGCGCTTCCAGGCGCTTGCGCACCTCGGCGGACCGGGCGGAGGTGCGCTTGCGGTCGGCATCGACCCGCGCGGCATAGACCGCGTTGTCCACCTCCAGCAGCGACTCGGCGCGCGCCGCGCTCAGCACCACGATGGCTTCGAGCTCCTGCGCCAGCAGCGCTCGCTCGGCGGACGGCCCGCCCAGGTCATCGGCGAGGTTCTGCAGG
Organism: Paracidovorax wautersii; assembly: GCF_900113035.1. Lineage (GTDB taxonomy): Bacteria > Pseudomonadota > Gammaproteobacteria > Burkholderiales > Burkholderiaceae_C > Paracidovorax > Paracidovorax wautersii. Next base: position 60,623 of record NZ_FONX01000008.1, read on the forward strand.
TTCATCAGCCGCCAGGCGCCGACGGCCGAGGCCAGCGACATGACGAGACAGACCGCGCCGAAGGCGAGAGCCAGGCGCAGGGAAAGACGGGCATTGTTGAGAGACATGGAAAAGGAGCCCCGGGTAGAGGATGGAAGAACCAGGCTTCCAGCCACTACGGGCGGCCAGAGACGGAGACGGCAGCCAGTTTATCGGCCCATGCTTGCGGTATCTTGACCCTGCGGGCGGGCCCACGCCGACCCATGCCACCCCGTGGAATTCCAGCCGGGCCGCCCATGCTCCTGCGAGGCGGCCGCAGCGAGACGGTCTTAGAACGTGTTTACGATCTCCCAGGGGTCGCGCAGCGGTGTGGGCGGGATGGGATGCAAGGCGCGGTGCGCAGTGGATAGCACGGCTATCCACAAGCGCCGCAACGCCGCAGACCGCCCGCCCACACCGCTGCCCTTCGGGTTGGAGCGAAATCGGGCGATTGGAGGCCCCGGCTGCTTGCATGGACATGAGTCCATGCGGCGCATCCGAAGCATCCACTCATCCCGATTGCGCTCCAACGCGATCCCCTGCGAGATCGTAAACACGTTCTTAGTCGAGAACCACGCCGGCCGAGCGGATCACCTGCGCCCACTTGGCGGTCTCCGCCGCGATGAAGGCGTTGCATTCCTGCGGGGTCGAGCCTTCGGGGAAGGTGCCCATGGTCTGCTCCAGGCGGCGCGAGACTTCGGGGCTGCGGATGATGCGCGCCACCTCTTCGGACATGCGCTGCACGATGGCCGCCGGAGTGGCCGCCGGCGCCAGCATGGCGGCCCAGGTGCTGCCCAGCAGGGCCGGGTAGCCCTGCTCGGCGAAGGTCGGCACCTCGGGCAGCGCGGGCAGGCGCTTGTCGCTGGCCACGCCGATGAGGCGGATCTTGCCGGCCCGGGCCGGCTGGATCAGGTTGGGCGGTGGATCGAGGAAGAGCGGCACCTGGCCGCCCAGCAGGTCGGCCAGCGCGGGCGCGGCGCCCTTGTAGGGCACGTGCACCATGTCCACGCCGGTGACGCTGCGCATCAGCTCCGACGTGAGATGCGCGGCCGAGCCCGTGCCCGAAGAGGCATAGCTGATCTTGCCCGGATGGGCGCGGCCATAGGCCACCAGCTCGGCCAGGGTCTTGAAGGGCGCGTTCATGGCCACGGCCGCCACCAGCGGCGACACGCCCATGAGCGAGACGCCCGTCAGGTCTTTCTTGGGGTCGTAGGGCAGCTTGGGGTAGAGCGTGGTGTTGGCTGCATAGGCGGCGATGAACACGCCGAAGGTGTAGCCGTCGGGCGCGGCCTTGGCCACCGCATCGACGCCGATGATGCTGTTGGCGCCGGGCTTGTTGTCCACGATGACCGGCTGGCCCAGGCGCTGCTGCAGGCCCACCTGCAGCAGCCGCGCCATCTGGTCGGTGAAGCCGCCAGCGGTGTAGGGCACGACGATGCGGATGGGCCGGGCGGGCCAGTCGCCCTGCGCACGGGCGGTGCCGGCCAGCGCGGCGCCGGCGGCCAGGGCCGAGCCGGCCTGCAGAAGGTGGCGGCGGGTGGGGTGGAAGGCCATGGTGCTTTGTGTCTCCTCTCTGGTGTCGTTGTCCCCCGGCAGCGCGGCGCCGGAGGCCGGGCGGTTCAGTCCTTGTAGCCGGGGTCGAGGCGGTCGAGCCGGCGCAGCAGCCCGGGCCAGGCGAGGCCTGCGCCCTTGCCCTTGGTGACCTGGCGCGACTGCTCCACCGACGTGGCGATGATTTCATGGGGAATGCGCGTGAGCGCGCCGCCGCCGGCCTGCGCCAGGATCTGGATGCGGCAGGCCGACTCCAGCGTGTACATGGCCAGCAGCGCCTCGGGCACGCCGCGCCCGCAGGTCAGCAGGCCGTGGTTGCGCAGGATCATGATGTTGCTCTGGCCCAGGTCGGCCACCAGGCGCGGGCGCTCGTCGTCGTTCAGCGCCACGCCTTCGTAGCCGTGGTAGGCCAGGCGCGCCAGCGGGAAGATGGACTGCTGCGAGATCGGCAGCAGCCCGCCCTCCTGCGCCGACACGGCCACGCCGTAGGCCGTATGGGTGTGCAGCACGCATTGCACTTCGGGCCGGGCTTCGTGGATGGCGCTGTGGATCAGGAAGCCCGCCGGGTTCACGTCGTATTCGGTGGGCATGACCGGCTCGCCGTGGTGGTCCACCTTGACCAGGCTGGAGGCCGTGATCTCGTCGAACAGCATGCCGTAGGGGTTGATGAGGAAGCGGTCAGGCTCGCCGGGCACGCGGGCGGAGATGTGCGTGAAGATCAGGTCGTCCCAGCCGAAGTGGGCCACCAGCCGGTAGGCGGCGGCCAGATCGACGCGGGTCTGCCATTCTTCGGGGGAAACCTGGTGGCGCACGCTGGGAGTCGCGCTGGAATCAGTCATGGGGAAAGCCTTTCATCGGTCGAGGTCTGCCGCTGCAGGGAAACGGGGGCCCGCATCAATCCAGCTTAGCGCCGGCCGCGTCCACCAGCGCCTTCCAGACCGGCATGTCGCGGCGGTAGTTGGCCTGGAAGGCCTGCGGGCTGTTCATGAGCGGCATGAAGCCCGCGCCCCGGATGCGTTCGAGCAGCTTCGGATCGCGGGCGATCTCGCGCAGGTGCGCCTGGAGCACGTCCATCACCTCCTTGGGCAGGTTCGCGGGGCCGCCCATGGCGACCCAGCCAAAGACGGCGTAGGCATCGTCCGTCACGCCCTGCTCGTGGATGGTGGGCACCTGGGGCAGGATGTCCATGCGCTGCATGCCGGTCACGCCGATGGCCTTCAGGCGGCCCGCGTCGATGAAGGGCCTGGTGTTCTGCGCGCTGGAGAAGCACAGCTGCAGCTGGCCGCCGATCAGGTCCTGGATCATGGGTGCCTCGCCCTTGTAGGCGACGTGGGACATGTCGGCGTCCTGCGTCTTGCTCATGTAGGCGCCGCCCAGATGCGCGTACGAACCCACGCCCCAGGAGCCGTACGAGACCTTGCCACGGTTCGCCTTCACGTAGGCCAGCAGTTCCTTCATGTTGCCGGCGGGCACCGAGGGGTGCACCACCAGCGTGACGGGCGCGGCAGCGATCTGCGTGATGAGCGTCAGATCCTTCTGCGGGTCGTAGGGCAGCTTGGTGTAGAGGAACTGGTTGATCAGCATCGAGGTGCTGAGCGAGAGCAGCAGCGTGGTGCCGTCGGGCGCGGCCTTGGCGACCGCGTCGGTGCCCAGGATGCCGGCCGCACCGCCCCGGTTGTCCACCACCACCGGCTGGCCCAGGCGCTGCGACAGGGCTTCGCCCACGCTGCGGGCGATGATGTCGGTGGCGCCGCCGGCGTTGAACGGCACGATGAGCCGGATGGGCTTGGTGGGCCAGGCGGCCGCCTTGGGGGTCTGCGCGGGGGCCGTGCCCAGCCAGCCGGCGCCGCCGAGCGCAGCCATGCCGTGCAGCACGGCGCGGCGGTTGAATCGGGAACCTGTCATGGTCTTGTCTCCGGGGTTCTCTGGGGAAGACCGGTTCCGGTGCGCCGCCTCTGCGGGCGGCATGGTGCACCGGGCCGGCGGGTGAATCGGTCAGGCAGGCGGAGGGGGCGCCTCCGGCAGGGTCAGCACGCCGCGCTGCTGCAGGCCCTGCAGTTGCTCGTCGCTCATCTGCAGCAGGCGCTGCAGCACCTCCCGCGTGCCCTCGCCCAGCGTGGGCGGCGCGTTGCGGATGGGCAGGCGCTGGCCGTTCAGCCGGTAGGGCGGCGCGAACACGGGCGTGGTGCCCACCACCGGGTGCGGCATGTCCTGCAGCAGGCCGCTGCGGCGCGTGCGCTCGCTGGTCAGCGCCTCGTGCAGGCCAGCCACCTTGCCGCAGGGAATGCCGCAGGCCGCCATGCGTTCGAGCAGCACATCGCGCGGAAAGCTGCGGATCAGCTCCGTCAGCATCGGCGCCAGTTCCAGGCGGTGCTTCGCGCGCTCGACGTTGGTGGCGAAGCGCGGGTCTTCCACGATGTCGGGCCGCCCGATCACCTGGCGGCAGAACTTGTCGAACTGCGCGTTGTTGCCCACGGCGATGATGAGCGGGCCGTCGGCCGCATCGAACATGCCGTAGGGCACGATGGACGGGTGCGCGTTGCCGTAGCGCTGCGGGTCGCGGCCCAGCTGCATCGCGTCGAGCCCGTAGTAGCCGGAGATCATCAGCCCGCAGTCGTAGAGCGCCAGCTCGATCAGCCGGCCGCGGCCCGTGCGTTCGCGCTGGAACAGCGCCGCCAGCACGGCCTGCGCGGCGTACATGCCGGTCATCAGGTCCACCACGGCCACGCCGAACTTCAGCGGCGGCTGGCCGGCCTCGCCGTTGATGGCCATCAGCCCCGCCTCGCCCTGGATCACCAGGTCGTAGCCGGGCCGCTTCGCCTCGGGGCCGCTGGTGTCGTAGCCGGCCACCGCGCAGTAGATGAGATCGGGCTTCAGGGCCTTGAGCTGCTCGTAGCCCAGGCCCAGCTTCTCGGCGCCGCCGGTCTTGAAGTTGTGGATCACCACGTCGAACTGCGGCAGCAGTTCGTGAACGATCTTCGCGCCTTCGGGGCTCTGCAGGTCCAGCGTGACCGAGCGCTTGTTGCGGTTCATGCTGTTGTAGTAGGTGGTCTCGGTCTGGCCGATGCGCAGGCCCCAGTCGCGCGTGTCGTCGCCGCGGCCGGGGTGCTCCACCTTGACCACCTCGGCGCCGAAATCGGCCAGCACCTGACCGCACAGCGGCCCGGCGAACACGCGCGAGAGGTCGAGCACGCGCACGCCCTCCAGCGGAAAGTCGATGGTGCCGGTCGCGGCGGCGGAAGTGGTGGCGTCCAATGTCTTGTCTCCAGTCATTCGTTCATTGTGGTGCGGCAGGCGACGTGGCCGCTGCCCCCTGCGCGACCCGGCACCGGGGGCGCGTCAGCCCGCCGGGCCGCGCAGGCGCACGTAGTCGGGTGCGCGCTTTTCCAGGAAGGCGGCGATGCCTTCGCGCGACTCTTCGGTGGCCTGCGACAGCACCATGCTCTGCGCTTCGCTCTCCAGCTGCTCCTCCAGCGTGGCCTGGGGCGCCGCCAGGCACAGCGCCTTGATGCGCGCCATGGCCTGCTGCGGCCCGTCCGCCACGCTGGCGGCCAGTGCCAGCGCGCCCGCCAGAGCCTCGCCCGGCTCGGCCAGGCGGTTGACGGCGCCCAGGGCATGCAGGCGCTCGCCCGAGATGCGCTCGCCCGTCAGGCACAGCTCCGTCAGCACCTGGCGCGAGACGAATTCGGCCAGGAAGGCCGTCGCGCCGCCGTCGGGCGTGAGGCCGACCTTGACATAGGCCACCGAGAAGACGGCATTGCGCGCCGCCACCAGCATGTCGCAGGCCAGCGCCAGCGACAGGCCCGCGCCGGCCGCCGCGCCTTCCACGGCCGCGATCACCGGCTTGCCGCTGCCGCGCACCGTGCGGATCAGGTCGTGCAGGCCTTCCAGCTTCGCGCGGCGCTCCTCGATGGGCAGCTCGCGCCGCTTGGCCAGCTGGCGCAGGTCGCCGCCCGCGCAGAAGTGCCCGCTCTCGCCCGTGAGCACGATGGCGCCCACTGCGGGATCATGCTGCGCGGCGGCCAGCGCCGCCGTCAGCGCGGCATAGAACGCGGGCGACAGGGCATTGCGCGCGGCGGTGTTGTTGTTGCTGAGCACCAGCACCGCGCCTTCGCGGCGCTGCAGCAGGGGCGCGTTCGCGTCAACCATGGCGGCTCCTTTTTCCATTGCAGTTGTTCATTGCGCTATGCGCCAACCAGGTCCCGCGAAACCGGCGCGGCCCAGGCCAGCGGCAGCCGAGCAAGGGCCGCCCCGCAGCGAAGGCTGCGTCCCCCTGCCCGCCTTGCGGCAAGCAAGGCGAGAGCGGGGGGAAAGCGCGCAGCGCTTCAGGGGGGTGTCCACTTCAGTGGCCGAGCGCGATGTAGCGCGCCAGGTGATGGTCTTCATCGCCCAGCTGGTGGTCGATCATCACCAGCCGCTTCGCATAGTGCGCCAGCGGCAGTTCCCAGGTCATGCCGATGCCGCCATGCATCTGGATGCTTTCCTCGGCCACGAGCGTGCCGATGCGGCCGATGCTGAACTTGGCCGCCGAGAGCGCCCGCTCGCGCGCGATGCGGTCCGCGCCGTCGATGGCGGCGGCCGCGTTGATGACGGCGGAGCGGGCCTGCTCCACCTCCAGCAGCAGGTCCGCCATGCGGTGCTGCAGCGCCTGGAAGCTGCCGATCGGCACGCCGAACTGCTTGCGGGTGCGCAGGTATTCCAGCGTGTGTTCCTTGGCCACGTCCATGGCGCCCACGGCCTCGGCGCAGAGCGCCAGCAGTCCCCAGCCCACGGCCCGCTCCAGCAGCGCGGCGCCCTCGCCTTCGGCGCCCAGCAGTGCATCCGCGCCCACGGCCACGTCCTTAAAGACCAGTTCGGCCGTGCGGCCGCCGTCGATGCGGCTATTGGCCCGGCGCGTGAGTCCGGCCGCATCGCCCGGCACCAGGAACAGCGAGATGCCCTCCGCATCGAAGCTGCCGCCGCCCGTGCGGGCCGACACCAGCAGCCAGCCGGCGCTATCGCCGAACAGCACCACGCCCTTGGCGCCGTCGATCACCCAGCCAGCGCCCGCGCGGCGTGCGGTGGCCGCCACGCGCGTCGGCTCGTAGTGGCCGCCCGGCTCGTCGTGCGCCAGCGCGGCCACGGCCTCGCCGGCCATCAGCGGCGCCAGCACGGTGTCTTTCTGCGCGGCGCTGCCGGCCGCCGCCACGGCGCGGCCCACCACCAGCGCGCCCAGCAGGGGCTCGGCCACCAGGCCGCGGCCCAGGCGCTCGAACACCACGCTGACGTCAAAGCCCGCGCCGCCGAAGCCGCCGTCGGCCTCTGAGAACAGCGCGCCGATGGCGCCCAGCTCGGCGAAGCCGCGGTACAGCGCGGGGCTGTGGCCCTGCGCGCCGTAGGCGGCCTGGTTGCGCTGCTCGATGCCGGCCTGCCCGGCGATGAAGCGGTCCAGCGTGTCCGCCAGCATGCGGCGGTCTTCGGTGTGTTCGAAATTCATGGCGTCACAGTCCCAGGATCATCTTGGAGATGATGTTTTTCTGGATCTCGTTGGAGCCGCCGAAGATCGACAGCTTGCGGTAGTTGAAGTAGTTGGCCGCGGCTGCGGCGGCGCCTTCCGGGCCCACGGCCCGGTCTTCGCGGCCGGCATGCAGCGCCTCTTCCTCGAAAGGCAGCGCATACGGGCCCATGGCACGGCGCGTGAGCGAGAGGATCTCCTGGCGGATCTCGGTGCCGCGGATCTTCAGCATGGAGCTTTCCGCGCCCGGCACGCCGCCGCCGGCCACCGCGGCGATCACGCGCAGGTTGGTGGTCTTCATGTTCTCCAGGTCGATCTCCACGCGGGCGAGGCGCGCGGCGAACAGCGGGTCCTGCGCGAGCGGACGGCCGTTGCACTGCACGGTGGCGGCCACGCGCTTCAACTTTTCCAGCGCCGCGACGGAGAAACCCACGCCCGCGATGTTGGTGCGCTCGTAGGTCAGCAGGTACTTGGCGTAGGTCCAGCCCTTGTTCTCCTCGCCCACCAGGTTCCCGGCGGGCACGCGCACGTCGGTGAAGAACACCTCGTTCACCTCGTGTTCGCCGTCCAGCGTGATGATCGGCCGCACCTCCACGCCGGGCGAGCGCATGTCCACCAGCAGGAAGCTGATGCCCGATTGCGCCTTGGCCTCGCGGTCGGTGCGCACCAGGCAGAAGATCATGTTGGCGTGCTGGCCCAGCGTGGTCCAGGTCTTCTGGCCGTTGACGACGTAGTGGTCGCCCTGGCGCACGGCGGTGGTCTTCACCGAAGCCAGGTCCGAGCCGGCGCCGGGCTCCGAATAGCCCTGGCACCACCAGTCCTCGCCGTTCAGGATGCGCGGCAGCCAGTACTGCTTCTGCGCCTCGCTGCCGTACTTGATGAGCACCGGGCCCAGCATGTTCACGCCGAAGGGCACGATGCGTGGCGCGCCGGCCAGCGCGCATTCGTTCTCGAAGATGAACTTCTGCACGGCGCTCCAGCCCGGCCCGCCGTACTGCGCGGGCCAGTGGTTGGCGAGCCAGCCGCGCGCGTTCAGGATGGCGTGCCAGCGCTCCATGTCGGCCTTGTCCAGGCGCAGCCCGGCCTGGACCTTGTGCGACAGCTCCAGCGGCAGATGCTCCGCCAGAAAGGCGCGGACTTCGTCGCGGAAGGCCTGTTCCTCAGGGGTGAATTGCAGATCCATGGGGTTCCTTGGCGGACGGTAGGCGGGGCCGCCGTCCTGCGTTCTTGTCGGTCGATTGCCAGGCCTTTTCGGCCTCTTGCGCTTGCTGTATATGCACCTGAAGCTATCGTTTTAATAGCAATAGCCCTGGGGCGCTCAGCCGGCTTCGGCCGCGGCGCGGTTCAGGCTGCCGAAGTCGCGGCCCTCGGCCACGAGCTTTTCCAAAAGCGGCGCCGGCTTCCAGAAGAGGGGGTCTTCCTGCGCGAACTCGCGGATGTCGGCCAGGATCTTCGGCAGGCCCACGGTGTCGGCGTAGTGCATCGGCCCGCCGCGGAAGCGCGGGAATCCGTAGCCCGAGAGGAAGGTCACGTCCACGTCCAGCGGGCGCAGGGCGATGCCCTCCTCCACCACCTTCGCGCCTTCGTTGACCATGGCGGCCAGGTAGCGGCGCATGATTTCTTGGGGCGTGAAGCTGCGCGGCACGATGCCCTTCTTCGCGCGTTCGGCATCGACGATCGCCAGCACCTCCGGGTCCGGCTGGCCCGTGCGGGCGCCCTCGGGGTAGAGGTAGAAGCCGCGTCCCGTCTTCTGGCCGAACCAGCCGCGCTCGCAGATGCGGTCGGCGATCTCCACATAGCGCGCTTGGGGGTCTCGCGTGGCGGCGCGGCGCTTGCGCGTGGCCCAGCCGATGTCGCCGCCCGCCAGGTCGGTCACCTGGAACGGACCCATCGGATAGCCGAAGCCGCGCACCGCCGCATCGATCTCGTAGGGGCTGGCGCCGTCTTCCATCAGATAGTCGGCCGCCTGCTTGTACACGGCCAGGATGCGGTTGCCGATGAAGCCGTCGCACACGCCGGCGCGCACCGGCACCTTCTTCATCGTCCTGGCCAGCGCGAAGGCCGTGGCGACCACGTCGGCGCCGACCTTGGCCGGCACCACGATCTCCAGCAGCTTCATGATGTTGGCCGGGCTGAAGAAGTGCAGGCCGATCACGTCCTGCGGGCGCTGCGTGGCGGCGGCGATCGCGTCGATGTCCAGGTACGAGGTGTTGGTGGCCAGCACGGTGCCCGGCTTGCAGACACGGTCCAGCTCGCGGAAGACGGCCTTCTTGACCTCCAGGTCTTCGAACACCGCCTCGATCACCAGGTCGGCCGCGGCGATGTCGTCGTAGCGCGTGCTGCCGGTGTAGCGCGCCATCACGGCGGCCTTGGCCTCGGCCGTCATGCGGCCCTTGGCGATGAGGCCGTCATAGACCTTCTCGACATGCGCGCGGCCCCGGGCCAGCGAGGCATCATCGCGTTCGATCATGGTCACGGGCAGGCCGGCGTCCAGCGCCGACACGGTGATGCCCGCGCCCATGGTGCCGCCGCCGATGACGGCGATGGACGCCACCGGGCGCGGCGCGGCGGCCTTGGCCTCGGGCACCTTGGCGACCTCGCGCTCGGCGAAGAAGGCGTGGATCAATCCTGCGCGCTGCGGGCTCGCCAGGCACTCCATGAAGGCTGCGCGCTCGCGCTGCATGCCTTCGCCGAAGGGCAGCTCCACGGCGTGGCGCACGCATTCGACGATCTTCTGCGGCGAGAACAGGCCGCGCGACTTCTTCGCGGTATCGGCCGCCAGCGCGTCGAGGTCGGCCAGCGCGGCGGCGCGGTCGGCGATGGCGATGTCGCGCGTGCGGCGCAGCGGCGCCTGCGCGGCCTGCAGTTCCTGCACGCAGGCCAGGCCCGCGGCCACCGGATCGCTGCCGTCCACCAGGCGGTCCACCAGGCCCGCGGCCAGGGCCGCCTTGGCGCTCAAAGGCTTGCCGCTCAGCATCATCTCTGCCGCCGGTTTCACGCCCATCAGGCGCGGCGCGCGCTGCGTGCCGCCCGCGCCGGGCAGCAGGCCCAGGTTCACTTCGGGCAGGCCGAGCTGCGCGCCCGGCAGCGCCACGCGGTAGTGCGCGGCGAGGGCCACTTCCAGACCGCCGCCCAGCGCCGCGCCATGGATGGCGGCCACCACGCGCTTGCCGCAGGACTCGATGCGCTGGCAAACCTCGGGCAGGGACGGCGGCACGGGCGGCTTGCCGAATTCGCGGATGTCGGCCCCGGCGATGAAGGCCTTGCCGGCGCCCACGATCAGCACCGCCTGCACGTCGGCCCGCGATTCGGCCTCGCCGATGGCGTCCATCAGGCCCTGGCGCACGGCTGCGCCCAGCGCGTTCACGGGCGGGTGGTCGATGCGGACGACCAGAACGCCGTCGCCCTGCAGGCGTGTTTGCACGGGCGACGCGGTTGCCGCTGCTGAGGTCATGCCTTTGTCTCCTGGATCTTGGTTGCGATCCATTCTTGCGGCGACAATGTTTTCTGACAATCACATCAATCATTGACAGACTGTCAAAGGTTTTTTACCAATCACCGCACTTTCTGCTTCTCGCCATGGACCTGCCCTCCCTCACCCTGCTGGTCGAGATCATCGACAGCGGCAACCTGAGCCAGGCCGCGCGCAAGCTGCGCATGACCCGCGCCAACGTCAGCTACCACCTCACCAAGCTGGAAAAGGCCGTGGGCGTGCAGCTGGTGCAGCGCACCACGCGCCGGGTGGAGCCCACCGAGATCGGCCTGCGCCTGTACGAGCACGGCCGCACCATCCAGAACGAACTGCGCGCCGCGCAGGAGGCCGTGACCACGCTGGGCCAGGAACTGCAGGGCCGTGTGGGCATCAGCCTGCCCAGCGGCTACGGGCAGATCGTGGCCAGCGACTGGCTGATCGAGTTCAAGCGCCTCTATCCCGGCATCGTGCTGGACGTGCTGTTCGAGAACCGCGCCGACAACCTGCGCGACGAAGTGGACATCGCCATCCGCGTGGTGCAGGAGCCGCCCCTGTCGCTGGTGGCGCGCAGCCTGGGCACGGTGCGCTATCTGGCCTGCGCCTCGGCCGGCTACGCCCGCCGCCACGGCCTGCCGCGCACCCTGCACGAACTGCGCGCCGGCCCCGTCATCACCGCCGGCGTGACCGGCCGGCAGCTGCGCCTGTCGGCCTACCGGGGCGCCGAGCGGCACGAGGTGATGCTGGAGCCCACCCTCATCTCCGAGCACTTCCCGTTCCTGCGCCAGGGCATCCTGGCCGGCCTGGGCGTGGGCCTGGTGCCCGACTACGTGGTGCAGGGCGAGCTGGCGGGCGGCGAGGTGCTGACCACGCTGGACGAATACCGCCTGAGCATCTTCGGCACCCACATGTACCTGCTGTACCTGCCCAACCGCCACCAGACGCGGGCCGTGCGCACCTGCATCGACTTCCTGCTGGACAAGGCGCAGGCCGGCGGCGGCGCGTCGGAACCGCCGCCTTGAGGCAAGATCGCCTCGCACCACCTGATCCCGACCCTTCGCTTGCCTTTCCTTTCCTGCGCCGCACGATGTACATCCCAGAGCACTTCGCCGAAACCCGGCCCGACGAGCTGGCCCGCATCATCCAGGCCCATCCGCTGGGCATGCTGGTCACCCACGGCGCGCACGACGGGCTGGACGCCGACCACATTCCTTTCGAGTTCGACCCGTCAGCCGGCCCCCACGGCCTGCTGACGGCCCATGTGGCGCGGGCCAACCCGGTCTGGCAGCGCTGCGCGGGCGCCGCGGTGATGGTCGTCTTCCGGGGCGCCGAGGGTTATATCTCGCCCAACTGGTACCCCAGCAAGCACGAGGCGCACCGCCAGGTGCCCACCTGGAACTACGAGGTGGTGCACGCCCACGGCACGCTCACGGTGCGCGACGACGAGCGTTTCGTGCGCGGCGTCGTAGGCCGCCTCACGCGCCGGCACGAGGCGGCGGAGCCCCGGCCCTGGAAGATGTCGGACTCCGAGCCCGGCTTCATCGACGGCCTGCTGCAGCACATCGTGGGCATCGAGATCGCCGTGACCTCGCTGGTGGGCAAGCGCAAGCTCAGCCAGAACAAGGAAGCGCGCGACCGGGCCGGCGCGGCGCAGGGCGCGGCGGGCCGGGGCCACACGGCGCTGGCCGAACGCATGGGCAGCGCCGGGGCTGACGGCGAAGCCCCATGAAAGAACCCCGCCCATCTTGCGATGGCGGGGCTCCTTTGAGGCAAGCGCCGGCTCAGCGGGCCTGCAGCGCGGCGATGCGCTCTTCGATCGGCGGGTGGGTGCTGAACAGCTTGCCGATGCCGCCCGTGATGCCCATGGCGGCCATGCTCTTGGGCAGCTCGTTGGGGGTGGCGCCGCCCAGGCGGGCCAGGGCGTTGATCATGGGCTGCTTCTGGCCCATGAGCTGGGCGGAACCGGCGTCGGCGCGGAATTCGCGCTGGCGGCTGAACCAGGCCACGATCATCGAGGCGAGGAAGCCCAGCAGGATGTCCAGCACGATGGTGGTCACGTAGTAGCCGATGCCGGGGCCGGAGTTGTTCTCGTCGTTCTTGCGCAGGAAGCTGTCCACCGCGTAGCCGATCACGCGCGAGAGGAACACGACGAAGGTGTTCATCACGCCCTGGATCAGCGCCATGGTCACCATGTCGCCGTTGGCGACGTGGGCCACCTCGTGGCCGATGACGGCCTCGACCTCGTCGCGGGTCATGCCTTCCAGCAGGCCGGTGGAGACCGCCACCAGGGCGCTGTTCTTGAAGGCGCCGGTGGCGAAGGCGTTGGGCTCGCCCTCGAAGATGCCGACTTCGGGCATGCCGATGCCGGCGCGGTCGGCGAACTTGCGCACGGTCTCGACGATCCAGCGCTCATCGGGCGAGCCGGAGCCGTCGATGAGGGTCACGCCAGCGCTCCACTTGGCGATGGGCTTGCTCATGAGCAGCGAGATGATCGCGCCGCCGAAGCCCATGATGAAGGCGAAGCCGAGCAGCGCCCCGAGGTTCAGGCCGTTGGCCGTGAGGAAGCGGTTGACGCCCAGCAGGCTGGCGACGATGCCCAGCACCACCACGACGGCGATGTTGGTGAGCAGAAAAAGTGCGATACGTTTCATCGAAGGTTCTCCGCGAAGGGATGCGTGGGTGAGGCGGCGGAATGGGCCGCTGCCTTTCAGTCCGGGAAATGGGGGTGGCGCACCGGCGTTCAAGCCACTCCCCGCGCAGCAGGGTCAGGCCGGTTGTTGTGGTGCCTGTACAGGCCGCCTGCTGCGGAAAACGAGTGGGTCATCATAGAAGCAAAAGTCTTCGTTTCCGGCCCACCAGCCGGGCACTCCCAGGACTTGCAGGGGATTGAACGGCTTGGCCGCGAAGGCCTGTTCATCGAGCGTGCCGGCTAGCCAGGCGTCGGCATCCGCTACGGAATCAATAGCAGAATCCGCACAATAGACGTGGGCTGTGATCGATTTCCGGGGCTGGAGCAGCTGCTCCATCAGCGCATGGCCGAAGAGCAGCAGCGTGGCCTGGGCCCAAAGCGGACGCAGCTCCACGAAGAGCCGCCGCCAGGCGCGCTCGCGCAGCGCCTCGCAGAGCGCGGCCGGGGCGAAGAGCACGGCGCCGTTCTCGTCGAACAGGGTCGCCGCATCGCGCAGCGGCCCGCGCACCGCCCCCACGCCCTGCTGCGCGATGGCGCGCGCCTGCCACTGGTTCAAGAGGCGCTTGGTGCGCGGGTAGTGCAGCCAGACCAGGCCGTTGAAGAAGTCGTGCCGGTTGTCGCGCGTGGGCACGGTGCCGGTGGCGTAAATAAAGCTCTCGTAGGCCTCGCCCTTGGGCAGCGCCTGCTGGCCGACGAAGCGGGGCACGGCGCACGGGCCCTGGGCCGGGGCGCCCTGGGCATTCAGGGCATCGGCCACGGCGGCGCCCGCATCGGCACGGGCCGCCACGGCGCGGCCCACGGCGGCCAGCGGCTGCAGCCAGGGGCGCGCCCAGTCGATGGGCACCGCGGCAGGCCAGGCGGGGGCCGCCACCTGCGTCAGGCGGAGACCACGCGCCAGGGCAGCGCCTCGCCCGAGCGCAGGGGTTTCAGTTCGGCCTCGCCGAAGGCGAAGCTGTCCGGCGGCGTCCACGATTCGCGGCGCAGGGTGATGGTGCCTGCGTTGCGCGGCAGGCCGTAGAAGGCCGGGCCGTGGAAGCTGGCGAAGCCTTCCAGTTGGTGCAGCGCGCCGGCGTTGTCGAAGGCCTCGGCATACATCTCGATGGCGGCATGGGCCGTGTAGCAGCCGGCGCAGCCCGTGGCGTGCTCCTTCAGGTGGGCCGGGTGCGGCGCGCTGTCGGTGCCCAGGAAGAAGCGGTCGCTGCCGCTGGTGGCGGCCTCGACCAGCGCCACGCGGTGCGTTTCGCGCTTGAGCACCGGCAGGCAGTAGTAGTGCGGGCGCACGCCGCCCGTGAAGATGGCGTTGCGGTTGTAGAGCAGGTGGTGGGCGGTGATGGTGGCGGCGGTGAAGGGGCCGGCCTCGCGCACGTACTGCGCCGCGTCCTTGGTGGTGATGTGCTCGAAGACGATCTTCAGCTCGGGGAAGTCGCGGCGCAGCGGAATGAGCTGCTGCTCGATGAACACGGCCTCGCGGTCGAAGAGATCGATGTCGCTGGAGGTCACCTCGCCGTGCACCAGCAGCAGCAGGCCGGCCTTCTGCATGGCTTCGAGGGTCTTGTAGGTCTTGCGGATGTCGGTCACGCCGGCATCGCTGTTGGTGGTGGCGCCGGCCGGGTAGAGCTTGGCGGCCACGACGCCGGCCTCCTTCGCGCGGGCGATCTCCTCGGGCGGCAGGTTGTCGGTGAGGTAGAGCGTCATCAGCGGCTCGAACTGCACGCCGGCCGGCACGGCGGCCAGGATGCGCTGCTTGTACGCCAGGGCCTGCTCGGCGGTGGTCACCGGCGGGCGCAGGTTGGGCATGATGATCGCGCGGCCGAACTGGGCGGCGGTGTGCGGCACCACGGTGCGCAGGGGCTCGCCGTCGCGCACGTGCAGGTGCCAGTCGTCGGGCCGGGTGATGGTGAGGGTGTCGGGGGTGGAAAGGGGGGCGGCTGCGGTCATGGGGCGCCATTGTCCCATCGCGCCGGCCGCCGGGCAGCGAGGCGGGCCGCGCCGCGGCCTCAGGCGACGTTGGCCAGCGGCAGGTCCACCACGAAGCTGGAGCCGCCTTCGGGCCGGCCCTCGACCCGCACCGTGGCGTGCTGGCGTTCGGCCAGCGCACGAACGATGGACAGGCCCAGCCCGGAGCCGTCGCCGCGCCGGCCGGCCGGGTGCGGAAAGCGCTCGAACGGGCGTTCGAGCATGTGCGCGGGCAGGCCCGGGCCGGCGTCGTTCACGCGTAGCGTGGCGATGTTCTCGCCGACGGAGACCTCCACCCCCAGCCAGCCGCCCGAGGCCGCATGGCTCAGGACGTTCTCCACCAGGTTGAAGAGGATCTGCCGGATGCGGTCCGGGTCCACCACCACCCAGGCCGGGCGGCCTGCCTCGGGCAGGCGCAGCTCCAGCGCGATGCCATGGTCGGCGATGCGCTGGGCATGGACGGACAGGGCATCGCGCACCAGTTCGGCCAGATCGACCGGGCCGGTCTCCAGCGACAGCTGGCCGGCCTCGGCCATCGACAGCGTGTGCAAGTCGCCCACCAGCCGGCCCAGGTATTCCACCTGGTCCAGCAGCGCACGGGACTCGGCCGCATCGGCCTCGATCACGCCGTCGCAGATGGCATGCAGCCGCGCGCGCAGCACGGCCAGCGGGGTGCGCAGCTCGTGCGAGATGGACGCGGCCGTGGCGCGGCGCTCCTTGGCCATGCGCTCGAGCGAGTCGATCATCTGGTTGAAGCGGCGCACGGTCGAAGCCATCTCGTCGTGCAGGCGGCCGGGCTGGGCGCGGACGCTGAAGTCGCCATCGGCCACGTGCGACGCCACCTCGGCCATCGAGGCCAGCGGCTGGGTGACGATGCGCGAGACCCAGAAACCCACCACCAGCCCCACGGGCAGGCAGATCACCAGCCCGATGGCGAGCGACCATTTCTCGCCCCAGAACAGGTCGCCGCGCCAGTACTGGCCGTAGATCTCCATGGCGCGCGGGCCGTCCTCCTGGCCGCGGTCGCGCAGGTCGTCCAGTTCGTGCTGCACCTCGGCGGGCAGGCCGTTGTAGAAATCGCGGTACTGGAGTTCGGAGAACAGCATCACGCTGCCCGCCAGCAGGGCCATGGTGGCCACCACGGTGGCAGCGATGCTCAGGCCGAAGCGGACCCAGATCCGCTGCAGGAGCGGGCCGTGCTGCATCACGCGCCGCCGCCCGTGAGCCCCGGGCCGCCGCCCGGCCAGAAGCGGTAGCCGATGCCGCGCACGGTCTCGATCAGGTCGCCCTGCCCGGCCTGCTGCAGCTTGCGGCGCAGCTTGGAGAGGTGCGAGTCGATCACCCGGTCGAGCGCATCGCTTTCGGGCAGGCAGTGCTCTATCAGGTGGCTGCGCGAGAAGCACCGGCGCGGCTGGGCCGCCAGGCAGGCCAGCAGCCGGAATTCGGTGAGCGTGAGGGGCAGCGCCACGGTCTGGTCGCCCTCGCCGTGCACGAACGCGGCATGCGCCTCCTGGTCGATCTCGATGCGGCCCACGCGGATGGGCCCGGCGGTGCGGCTGGGCGCCGCCGGCTGCGACTGCGCGCGCCGCAGCACGGCGCGCACGCGGGCCACCACCTCGGGCGGGCTGAAGGGCTTGACCACGTAGTCGTCCGCGCCCATGCGCAGGCCCAGCAGCTTGTCCACGTCGTCGGCCACGGCCGTCACCATGATGACGGGCGTCTGGCCGTCGGTGCGGATCTCGCGCAGCAGGTCCAGCCCGTCCATGCCGGGCAGGTGGATGTCCAGCAGCACCATGTCGGGCCGGATCTGGCGGAACAGGCGCAGCGCCTCCAGGCCGTCGGCCGCGTGCTGGGCACGCAGGCCGTCGCGCTGCAGGTAGGCGGTGAGGATGCTGGCGATGCCCGGCTCGTCCTCCACCACGAGGATGAGAGGGGCCGTGGCCGGCGTTGGAGAGGGCTGTTGCATAGGCGGCAGGGGGTGGGGGCGGATTATCCACAGGCCCGGCCCGCCGGGCCGCCGCCGGGACATTACCCGGGGGTATCTCCACGAACCCTCCATACTCCATGCATCGCCGCGCAAGCTTGGGGGGGTCCAATACAGGCTGTCACAAAAGCAGCCTGCCCGTCCGTGCGTTCCACTCCCTCGTTTTCTGCCGCCTCCAGCCGCTTCGGCGCCGGAGCGATGGCGCTCGCCCTGCTGGCGGGCTGCGCCGCGCCCGGCCCCGGCACCCAGCGGCCCGCCACGCAGGCGGTGGCGCCCGCCTGGACCGCCCCCGTGCCCCAGGGGCCGGCAGCGCCCGACCTGCGGGCCTGGTGGAAGCACTTCCACGATCCGGCGCTCGACGCGCTGGTGGACGAGGCGCTCGCGCGCAACGTGGACCTCGCCATCGCCGGCCACCGCCTGCGCGAAGCCCGCCTGCAGGCCGGCCGCGCGGCCGTGCAGTTCCGCCCCTCGTTCAGCGCGGGCGCACGCACCCTGCAGGACATCACCGCTACCGACACCTACTTCCACGCCAGCATCGACATGATCTGGGAGCTGGGCCTGTTCGGCGCGGGCGACAGCATCCGCTCCGCCGCGCGTGCCGAGGCCGATGCCTCCCAGGCCGACGCGCAGGGCGTGCGCGTGGCCGTGGTGGCCGACGTGGTGCGCAACTACCTCGACCTGCAGGCCGCCCGCCGCCAGCTGCGGCTGCTGGACGCCACTGCCCGCATCGACGACCGGGCCGTCGCCCTGGCCGACGTGCGCCAGCGCACCCAGACGGGCACGGCCGACGAGATTGCCCAGGCCCGCGCCCAGTCGGCCCAGACCCTGGCCGCCCGCGCCACGGCCGAAGAAGCCCGCGCCCGCGCCGCCCAGGCCCTGGCCGTGCTGCTGGGCCGCCAGGCACCCGATCCGGCCTGGCTCGCCCCCTCGGCGCCCGACGCCGTGGCCCTCGCGCCCTTCGCCTTCCAGACCCTGCCCGCCGATCTGGTCCGCACCCGTCCCGACGTGCAGGCCGCCGAGGCGGCCGTGCGTAAGGCCGAAGCCGCCCTGGGCCTGGCCCGCTCCGAGCTGTACCCGCGCATCTCCATCGCGGGCTCGCTGCTCTACTCCTACAACCTGACCCAGAACCGCCGCACCACCAGCGACGACATGCCGGCCATCGGCCCGGTGATCGACGTGCCGATCTTCGACTGGGGCCGCCGGCGCATGCAGGTCGATGCGCAGCAGGAGGCGCTGCAGGCCGCGCTGCTCGGCCAGGAACGCGCCCTGCGCGCCGCCGTGGCCGAGGCCGAAGGCGCTCTGGCCGCGCTGGCCGCCCAGCAGGCCCGCGCCGATGCGCTGGCCACGGTCACCCGCACCTGGCAGCAGCGCAACGATGCGGCTGGCACGCGCGCCCGGCTGGGCCTGTCCAGCGAATACGACGGCCTGGCCGCACGGCGCGCCCTGCTGCAGGCCGAAGCCGACCAGGCCACCGCCAACGATGCGCGCGCGCTCGCCTTCGTCGCGCTCTACAAGGCGCTGGGCGGCGCGCCGCTGCCGGCCGAGAGCGATGCCGCCGCGGCGCAGGCACCGCAGACGCCTGCGCAGGTGCCCGGCGCCCGGCCGGAGGCTTCATGATCGCGCTGGCCCGCAAGACCCTCATTCACGAGTGGCGCCGCTTCGTGCCCGCCGTGTTCGCCGTGGGCTTCTCGTGCGTGCTGCTGTCGGTGCAGGCGGCGCTGGTGCTGGGCATCTTCGGCAGCGCCGCCGTCTACGTGCGCGCCTCGGGCGCCGATCTCTGGGCCGGCTACCCCGGCACGCAGAGCGTGAACTTCGGCCGCGCCATCGGCCAGGACGTGAACCTGCGCCTGGCCATGGACCCGGCCGTGACCGCCACCGAGCCCTACCTCTGGGTGGACGGCGACTGGCGCAGCAGCCAGGGCAGCGGCGGCGGCGTGTCGGTCTATGTGTCCGGCATCCGCACGGCGGCCGACGGCATGCTGTTCTCGCGCCTGCTCGCGCCCTGGCAGCGCGCCGCGCTGCGCGACCCGGGCGCGGTCATCGTGGACCGCGAAGACCTCTCCACGCTGGACACCACCGTCGGCGGCCGGGCCTGGATCAATGCCCACCCCGTGCACGTGGTGGCCGCCGTCGATGGCCTGCGCGGCCTGGGCGGCGTGAACGTGATCACCTCCATCGATTCGGCCCGCGAGATCGCGGGCAGCGAAGGCTCCGCCGGCCCCACCTACGTGGTGGCCCGCACGCAGACACCGGCACAGGCGGCCCAGGTGCAGGCGCGCCTGGCGGCCGGTGCGCCCGGCTTCGGCCCCTTCGAGGTCTGGACGGCCAAGGACTTCGCCCGCCGCTCGCAACTCTACTGGCTGCTCGACACGGGCGCCGGCGTGGCCGTGCTCTTCATGGTCGGCATCGTCTGCCTGGTGGGCACGGTGGTCACCAGCCAGTCGCTGATGGGCGTGGTGGCCGGCTCGGCCCGCGAATACGCCGTGCTCAACGCCCTGGGCGTGAGCCGCCGCGCGCTGGGGCGCCTGGTGGTCGAACAGGCCTGCTGGATCGGCGGGCTGGGCCTGCTGCTGGGGGGCGCGGCCAGCGCCGCCCTGCTGGTGCTGGCCAACACCTACGGCGTGCCGGTGGCCATGACGCCGCTCACCGCCGCCGCCTGCGCCCTGCTGGTCGGGGCCGTGACCCTGCTCTCGGGCCTCTTCGCCATGCGCGGCCTCATGGCCGCCGACCCTGCCCTGCTGCTGCGATGACGTCCTCCGCCCCCCGCCCCTCCCTCGGCGCCGCCGGCCGCGTGCAGCGCGGCACGCCCAGCCTGCAGGCCATCGACCTGCACAAGTCCTTCGTCTCCGGCGTGGTGCAGGTGCAGGTGCTGCGCCAGATGAACCTGTCGATCCACGCGGGCGAGCTCACCCTCATCTCGGGCCCCTCGGGCTGCGGCAAGAGCACGCTGCTGTCGCTGCTGTCGGCGCTGCAGAAGCCCGACTCGGGCACGATCCGCGCCCTCGGCAAGGACCTCGCCTCGCTGGACGCGCGGGCGCTGGAGCGCTTCCGGCTGCACCACACGGGCTTCGTCTTCCAGGGCTTCAACCTATTTCCGGCGCTCACCTCGCTCGAACAGGTGCAGCTGCCGCTGGGCTACCTGGGCCTGAGCGCCAGCGAAAGCCTGCAGCGCGCGCAGGATGCGCTGGACGAGGTCGGCCTCATGCAGCGTGCCCACATGCGCCCGGCGCAGCTCTCGGGCGGCGAGAAGCAGCGCGTGGCCATCGCCCGCGCCATCGCCAAGTCGCCGCAGCTGCTCTTCGCCGACGAACCCACCAGCGCGCTGGACGCCGACAGCGGCCAGCGCGTGATCGACATCCTCCACCGCATCGCCCGCTCGCATGGCACCACCGTGCTGTGCGTGAGCCATGACCCGCGCCTCGTCCGGCATGCCGACCGCGTGCTCGGCATGGAAGACGGCGCCATCCGCAGCGACTGGCGCCAGCCGGACGCCGAGCCCGAAGCCACCGCCGCATGAACCGCCTCACCCACTCCCTCCGGACCGCGCCGCTGCGCACCGCCGCCACCACGGCCGCCCTGGCCGCCGTGCTGCTGACGCTCGCCGCCTGCAACGACCGCACCCCGCCCGCAGGCGCCGCCGCGGCCTCCGCCAACGGCACGAATGGCGCCAGCGGCAACGGCTCTGCCGGCACGGCGAGCGCCGCATCCGCCAACGTGGCCGTGGCGCGGGGCCGCATCGAAGTGAAGGGCGGCATGGTCGAACTCGCGCCGCTGCAGGAAGGGCTGGTCGAGTCGGTCGCCGTGCAGGAAGGCCAGCACGTCAAGCGCGGCCAGGTGCTGCTGCGCCTCTCGCCCACCGCCTCGCAGGGCGAAGTCAACGTCGCGCAGGCCGAACTGCAGCTCGCCGAAGCGCGCACCAATGCCCGCGCCCAGCAGCTGCCCGCGCTGCGCCGCACGGCCGCGCGCCTGGCCGAAGCCAGCGCTGCCGGCGCTGCCGAACCCCAGCGCGCCGAAGAGGCCGCCCAGGCGGTGCGCACGGCCGAATCCGATGTCGCCATCGCCCGCGCCGAGATCGACGTGGCCCGCCAGCGGCTGGCGCTGCTGCGCAGCCAGCAGGGCCGGCTGGAACTGCGCGCGCCCGATGACGGCATCGTCGTGCGCGTGAACACGCAGGCCGGCCAGCGCCTGCCGGGCTCCAGCGGGCATCCGGCCATCACGCTGCTGCCCCACCGGCCGCTGCAGGTGCGTGCCGAAGTCAACGAAAGCTATATCGCCGCCGTCAAGACCGGCATGCCCGCCACCGTGACCACCGATGGCGACGCGGCCCCGGTCACGCTGCCGCCCGCCCGCGTGGTGCGCATGAGCCCGGTGCTCGGCGCCGCGCGGCTGCAGGACGAATCCCAGCGCGGCCCCGTGCGGGTCGTCGAATGCATTCTGGAATTCGACACCCCACCCGCCGATGCACGCCCCGGCCAGACCGTGCGCGTCGCCTTTCACCGCTGAACCCACAGCCCCCATCGCAGGATTGCCCCATGCAAACCGTTTCCTCCTTCGCCCCCCACGACTCCCTGCGCCGCGTGATCCCCGTGGCGTCCGCCGCTGCCGAACTGCACGGCGACACCCCCGCCGGCTGGATGGTCCAGTGCGACTTCGACGGCACCATCAGCACCGCCGACGTGACCGATTCCCTGCTGCAGCGTTTCGGCCAGCCCGGCTGGCAGGCGCTCGAAGACGCCTGGGAGCGCGGCGAGATCGGCTCGCGCGAATGCATGAAGGGCCAGGTCGCGCTGCTGGACATGGACCGCGCCGAACTCGACGCGCACCTGGAGACGATCGAGGTCGATCCGCATTTCGCCACCTTCGTGCGCGAGGCCGAGGCCCTGGGCATGCCCGTGCAGGTGGTGAGCGACGGCATCGACTACGCCATCCAGGCCGTGCTGGCGCGCAATGGCCTGGGCCGGCTGCCCGTGATCGCCAACCGCCTGGTGCAGGCCGGCCCGCGCCAGTGGCGCCTGGAATCGCCCTGGGCCAGCGGCCGCTGCGCGCGCGCCAGCGGCAACTGCAAGTGCGAGCGCCTGGCCGAGCAGCGCGCGCTGCACGGGCGCGTGCTCTTCGTGGGCGACAGCACCTCGGACTTCTGCGTCTCCGGCCGCGCCGACTTCGTCTTCGCCAAGTACAAGCTCATCGCCCACTGCGAAAACAACGGCATCGCCCACGCGCCGTTCCGCGACTTCTCCGGCACGCTGGAGATGCTGCACCAGCTCGACGCGCTGGCCCCCCGCCAGCTGGAGATGGCATGAACGCAGCCGCCGCGACCCTGCGCGCCATGGATGACACGCCCCCGGCCGGCCACGCATCGGCCGCCGCGAGTACGGGCACGGGCACCGCGCACGAATACCTGCTCGAAGGCCACGGCCCGCTGGCCTCGACCGGCGTGCTGCTGATCCACGGCCTGACCGGCACGCCCAACGAAATGCGCCTGCTGGCCAAGGGCCTGAACCGTGCGGGCTTCACCGTGCTGGCCGTGCAGCTGGCCGGCCATTGCGGCACGCAGGACGACCTCGTCGCCACGCGCTGGCAGGACTGGGTGGCCAGCGCCCGGCGCGGTGCCGACCGGCTCATGCAGCACACCGGCCAGCCGGTCATCACCTGCGGCCTCTCGATGGGCGCGCTGCTGGCGCTGGCGCTGGCGATCGAGCGGCCCCGGCAGGTGGCCGGCGTGGTGGCGCTCTCCACCACCTTCCGCTACGACGGCTGGAGCATTCCGGGCTACACGCGCCTGGCCTTCCTGCTGCCGCTCTTCCGCGCGCTCGGCATCGGCCGCCGCAGCGTCTTCATGGAGGCGCCGCCCTACGGCATCAAGGACGAGGCCCTGCGCGAGCGCGTGGTCGCGCAGATGCATTCGGGCGACAGCGCCGCCGCGGGCCTGCCGGGCAACCCCTGGTGGTCGGTGATCGAGCTGCGCGCCCTCTCGGCCTACGTGAAACGCAACCTGGGCAAGGTGCACGCGCCCTGCCTGGTGATGCATGCCCGCCACGACGACATCGCCGCCGCCGGCAACGCCCAGGACATCGTGCGCGGCGTGCGCCACGCCCCGGTGGAGCTGGTGCTGCTGGACGACAGCTATCACATGATCACCATCGACCGCGACCGCCGCACGGTGCTGGCGCGCACGGTGGCCTTCGCCGAATCGATCGCGCAAAAGCAGCAACACCAGCCAGGCCAGGAAGGCTCCGCGCCATGACGCCAACGGACGGCGGCGGCATCACGCCGCTGGTGGCCCTGCTATGGCTGCTCAACATGGTGGTGGACACGGGCGGGCAGCTGGCCTTCAAGGCCGCCGCCACGGCCGACCCGCGCGCGGGCACGGGCCTCGCGCGCTGGATCTGGATGGCGCGCCGGCCCTGGCTCTGGATCGGCATCGGCTGCTACGTGGCCGAATTCCTCGTCTGGCTGGCCTTCCTCTCGCTGGTGCCGCTCTCGGACGGTGTGCTGCTGGGCTCGATCAACATCGTGGCCGTGATGGTCGCCGGGCGTTTCCTCTTCCGCGAAAAGCTCTCGCCCATGCGGGTGGCGGGCATCCTGCTGGTGTCGGCGGGCGTGGCCATCGTCGGGCTCAAGGGGTGATGCCATGAAACGCTTCTATGCCATCGGCTTTCTCATCCTGGTCGCGTTCGACACGCTCGCGCAGATCAGCTTCAAGGTCGCGGGCGAGCATGCGCTGCCGCTGGAATTCTCCGGCGCCTGGCTGCTGCGCGTCTTCGGCCAGCCCTGGATCTATGGCGCTTTCGTGGGCTACGTGGGCGCCTTCTTCACCTGGATGACGCTGCTGGAGCACGCGCCCATCGGCCCGGCCTTCGCGGCCTCGCACCTCGAAGTCGTCTCGGTGCTGGCGCTCTCGGCCATCCTCTTCAACGAGCCCATCGGCTGGCCGCAGCTGCTGGGCGCCGCGCTGATCGCCGCCGGCATCGCCTGCCTGGCGCGCAGCGAGGCCGAGGAGCAGGCGCCCCCGGCCGCCCCACCCGCGCCGCCCACGCCCCATGGCGCCTGAGGCGCCGCCCACCGCCGGCCTGCCGCTGGGCTGGCGCGACCTGCTGCCCGGCGGCGATGCCGATCTGGGCGGCGCGCTGGCACGCTTCCTGAACGTGCCGGCCGTGCAGGTGGAATGCTCCGGCACCGCCGCGCTGGTGGTGGCCCTCACCGCCCTGCGCACGCGCGAGCCCGCCCGCGACGAACTCATCGCCCCCGCCTACACCTGCCCGCTGATCGCCCTGGCCGCCGCGCATTGCGGCCTGCGGCTGCACCTCTGCGACCTCAAACCCTCCAGCCTGGACCTGTGCCCCGACGCGCTCGCCGCGCTCTGCGGCCCGCGCACGCTGGCCGTGCTGCCCACGCACCTGGCGGGCCGGGTGAGCGATGTGGCGCCGGTGCGCGCCATCGCCCATGCGGCAGGCGCCTGCGTGATCGAGGACGCCGCCCAGGCCCTGGGCGCGCGCGAGGCGGGCGGCGCCTGCATCGGCACCACGGGCAGCGACATGGTGTTCTTCAGCATGGCCGTGGGCAAGGGCCTGACGATCTTCGAAGGCGGCGCGCTGGTGGTGGCCGATGCCGGCCTGCGCGAGGCCTGCGCGCAGGCGGCCCGCAGCGTGGCGCCCTGGCGCTGGGGCTGGGAGCTGCGCCGCAGCGCGGAGCTGCTGGGCTATGCCGCGCTCTACCGCCCGGCCGGCCTGCCGCTGGCCTACGGGCTGCCGCTGCGCCGGGCGCTGGCGCAGGGCGACCGCATCGCGGCAGCGGGCGACGATTTCGACGATGCCATCCCGCTGCACCGCGTGGGCCGCTGGCGCCGCGCCGTGGGCGTGCGCGCCCTGGCCCGCCTGCCCGCCTGGCTGGACGAGGGCCGTGCGCGGGCGCAGCAGCGCACCGCCCTGCTGCGCGAACGCGTGCCGGAGCTGCAGGTGATCGAAGACAGCGCGGCCGTGCCGGGCGCGCAGGGCACCTGGCCCACGCTGCTGGTGCTGCTGCCCGATGCGGCCAGGCGCGAAGCCGCCATCGCCGCGCTCTGGGGCCAGGGCCTGGGCGTCAGCCTGCCCTTCGTGCATGCGCTGCCGGACTACCCTCGCTATGCGCGGCACATCGCCAACCAGGAAGGCGGCGGCTGGCCGCAGGCACGGGACTTCGCCGCCCGGGTGCTGGCCATCGGCAACAGCCCCTGGCTGGACGACGCCGGCTTCGACCGGATCTGCGCGGTGCTGCGGCAGGCGGTGCGGCCGGGCGCTTGAGCACGGCGCCGCGGCCATACGGCCTCACGGCCGCCGCTTGCGCCCCATCAGCTGTCCATCTCCAGCATGTCCAGCAGCCAGACGTTGAACGCGGCCTGCGCGGCCTGCCAGGCGGGCATTTCGGCCTGCTCGGCGCCGGTGTCCTGCCCGTCGCCCGCGCTGAGCCAGCGCTTCCAGGCCGTGGCGTAGCGGTGGGTGGAGACGTCGCCGGTCACGTCGCTGCCCACCAGATGGCCGCGCAGGCCGGTGAGCACGGCGGCCACGTGGCGCGCCTCCAGCGAGCCCTGGTCCCAGTTGGTGCGCACCACGCGGGGCGAGAACACGTCCTTGTCGATGCTGAGGTAGGTGGGCAGGCTCTGGCGGCTCAGCATGCACATCACCGCGCCGACCAGCGCATCCACGTCGGGGAAGGAGCGGAAGCGATCGCCCACGCCCAGCCAGCGCGACCAGCTGGTGTCCACGCCGGTGCTCCAGTAGGTGAGCTTGCCGGCGCGCAGCGGGCCCAGGTAGTTCTCCCAGGCATGGCCGGCTCCGATATCGCCGGAAGTGATGCCCACGACATTCACATGCGCCACCTGGGGCAGCATGGCCACGCGCCGCACCCACGAGCCGCAATGCACGCCGAAGGGAAAGCGCATGTTGTCGGGGTGGTTGTCCAGCACCAGCACATGCAGCGGGTTCGCCCGCGTGAAGCCGCGCGCGGCGATGCAGCGCTCGATCAGCGGCCAGCTCAGATGGTGGAAGTCGCCGCTGCCCAGGAACACGGTGCCGTGGGCGTTGAAGGCCGGCATGCGGGCGTCGAGCTCGGTGCGGAAGGCCTTCATGGTGCAGGTGGTGCAGCCGAAGCGCAGCCGCTCCTGCCAGGCGTCGCGCAGCGGCAGGCGCACTTCGCCCGGCAGCGGGCCCACGGAGGCGTCCAGGTCCAGCACCACGGGGGCGAGGGCCTGCGTCGTCGTGGCAGCGTCAGCAGCAGCGGTCGCGTTCATGGCTTGGCGCCTCCCGTGGTCTCGTCCTGCCAGCGGCTGTCGCTCTCGAAATGGCCGGCGAAGCGGCGCGCGAGCGCGCGCAGCACGGGGTTGCGCACATGCACGGCGTGGCGCGTCCAGGTGAAGCGCGCGCCCAGGCTGCGCTTGACCTCGGGGTCGGTCCAGCCGGCGATGTAGTGAGTCAGGCCCCGTTCGATCGCGTATTCGAGATTGACCATCCAGCTCACAAAGTAAAGATTGACCTCGCGCGCGGCCGGGTAGGACAGGCCGATGTACTTGTCCACCAGCCGGCCATCGTGCTCGTAGCAGAGGTTCCAGCCCAGCAGTGCGCCGGTTTCGGCATGCCGGTATTCGAAGCTGATGCCGCCGCTCGCGCCGTCGCGCAGCACCGCCGCGAAGAAGCTCCGCGTCAGACGGTCGAAATGTACTTCGCTCTGGGCGTGCACGGCTTCGTAGAGCGCGTAGTAGGCGTCCACGCGCGCATCCTGGGCGAAGGCATCGCCCGTGGGCACGCGCTCGATGCGCAGCTCGGCCCGGCTGCGCAGCTTGCGCCGCAGGTTGCTGCGGCGGCTGGACGACAGGCGCGCGAGGTACTCATCCACGCTGGCGAAGTCGATGGGCACATAGGCCAGCGCCTGGCCTTCGACCAGCACATAGCCCTGGGCCACGCAGACCTCGGCGAGCTGCCGGGCGTAGGCGTTGTCGGCCTCGCTCAGCAGCGGCGAATCCTGCGGGATGTCCTTGACGATGGCGAGCGCGTAGCGCCGCCCGGGGCCCGTGCGCACGGCCTCGGCCAGCGCCTGGGGCGTGGCGTCCTGCGGCAGCGGGGCGTATTCCGTCACCGTGGTGCCCACGAAGGCGGTGCGCACGCACAGCCAGCGCGACCAGCGCGCGTGGAGCGGCAGGCGGGCCAGGCGCGCCTTGAGCTCGTCATCCGCCGTGGTCAGCAGATCGAACGGCGCCTCGAAGACGGGCGCAGGCACGCCGCCCAGCCAGCCGAAGCCTTCGGGCGGATGGGCCAGCGCATGCTGCACGAGCGACTCGGGCTCCAGCCGGTTGCGCCAGCGCATCAGGAAACCTCAGCGCCCGGACGCAAGCCCCGCCAGCAGGCGCGGACGCCGCGCAAGGGCCGCCCCGCCGCGCTGGCGTCGCCCCCCTTCCCGCGAAGTGAGAGAAGGGAGGAGCGGCGAAGCTGCTCAGCGGGCCGGATCACTTCTTCGCGCGGGTCAGCAGCTGGTCCAGCAGCACCATGGCCTCGTCGATCTCGGAACGCGAGATCATCAGCGACGGAGCGAAGGTGATGACGTTCTTGTAGTAGCCGCCCACGTCCAGCACCAGGCCGCGCTTCTGGCCCTTGTATTCGAGCGTGCCTTCCAGGCCCATATCGACCATCTTGTCGAGCAGGGCGCGGTTGGGCGTGAAGCCGTCTTCGGTGCAGATCTCGGCGCGCAGGGCCAGGCCCAGGCCATCGACGTCGCCGATTTCCTTGTGGCGCTTCTGCAGGTCCTTCAGGCCTTCGAGGAAGTAGGCGCCGCTGTCGCAGACCTGCTTGCCGAAGTCCACCTCGTGGGTCATCTTCATCACTTCCAGGCCCAGGGCCGTGCCCAGCGGGTTGGAGGCGAAGGTGGAGTGGGTGGAGCCCGGCGGGAAGATCGTCGGGTTGATCAGCTCTTCGCGCGCCCACAGGCCCGAGAGAGCGTTCAGGCCGTTGGTCAGCGCCTTGGCGAAGACCAGCACGTCGGGCTGCACGCCGAAGTTCTCGATGGACCAGAGCTTGCCGGTGCGCCAGAAGCCCATCTGGATCTCATCGACCACCAGCAGCACGCCGTGCTCGTCGAGCACCTTCTTGATGCCCTTGAAGTAGTTGGCCGGCGGGATCACGTAGCCGCCCGTGCCCTGGATGGGCTCGATGTAGAAGGCGGCGTATTCGCACTGGCGGGTCTTGGGGTCCCAGACGGCGTGGTATTCGTTCTCGAACTTGCGGGCGAACTCGGCCACCAGCGAATCGCCGTATTCCTCGGCCGTCATGCCCTTGGGGCGGCGGAAGGGGTACGGGAAGGGCAGGAACTGCGCGCGGTCGCCGAAGTGGCCGAAGCGGCGGCGGTAGCGGTAGCTGGAGGTGATGCTGGAAGCGCCCAACGTGCGGCCGTGGTAGCCGCCTTCGAAGGCGAACATCAGGCTCTTGCCGTTGCTGGCGTTGCGCACGACCTTGAGCGAGTCTTCGATGGCCTGGGCACCGCCCACGTTGAAGTGCACGCGGCCGGGGCGGCCCCACTTCTTCTCGGCGTCCTGGGCGATGGTCTTGGCCAGCTCGATCTTGGTGGGGTGCAGGTACTGGCTGGCGATCTGCGGCAGGGTGTCGAGCTGCTGCTTGAGCACGTTCTCCAGACGCTCGTTCTTGTAGCCGAAGTTCACGGCCGAATACCACATCTGCAGGTCGAGGTACTGCGTGCCGTTGTCGTCCAGCATGTAGCTGCCGTTGCAGCCCGTGAAGATCTTGGGCGGGTTCACGTAGTGGACGGTGTCGCCGAACGAGCAGTACTTGGCTTCGTCCGCGAGGAGCTGGGCAGCGTCGAGGGTCATGGAACAGGGACTCCGGAAAAGATATTCGGCGGAGTGTGAGCGGCGAACCTTGATCGACTATCGAGCTTTTGTGCGCAATGTGTGCAGACGCCGGCGGGCGCACGAAAAAAACCCTGGGCGCCTCGGAGGGAGGAACCCAGGGCGCAAGCCCCGCTGGAGGGGAGGGGTCAAGGGAATCGACGAGAGAGTTTTGCGCGGGGCCGCCCGGAATGGCGGCGCAGGCCCCAAGGGGGATCAGCAGCCCGAGGGACGGTTGGGCCGCATGGGCACCACGCCCGTGACCACGACGGCGGCGCCGTCGGACGCCGTCAGCCGCTTGCCGGACAGGCGGATGCGGTCGGAGCCGCGCACCACGGCCACGTCGGACCAGTCGCTGGCGCCGAACTCCTTGCCCTGGAAGGTCAGCCACGCCTCATAGACGTTGACGCTTTCGGGGCGGTAGCGGATGTCGCCGGAAGCTGTGCCGGTGCTGCCGACCTTGTTGATGCCGTCGAAGCGGAAGGTGCAGACCTGGGGGTAGGAGCCGATGGGGTTCTTCTTGTCCACGTCCGTCAGGTTGACGTTGCCGTCGCCGTAGACGCCGTTCAGGCTGGAATCGCTCGCGGCGGTCACGGTGAGCACGCCGGTCTGTTCGCTGGGGGTCGGGTCGTCGTCGTTGCCGCCGCCGCAGGCGGTCAGCAGCAGGCTGGAGGCGGCGATGGCGGCGCAGGCCGTGAGCAGGGATTTCATGAGGGCTCCTGGAAGTCTGGGATCGGTTCGGTGAGCGCCGCCCGCTACAAAAGGCAGAGCGGCGCAGCGTGGAGCGATCGTAGAAATCCAGGCGGGGGCGGATTGTCGTCCCGCCGCAGCAGCGCCTGTAGGACTCGGCGCAAGCGCCGTGCGCGCGGCCGCCGGGGGCCCGCGCCCTACCCCGCCGGCGCGCCCTGCACGGCTGGCGCCCAGCGCGCTTCGGCATAGCGCAGGTCCACATGCGCCTGCAGAAAGTCCAGCACGGCGCGGGTGCGCGGCGGCAGCCGGTCGGGCCGGCCCACATAGACGGCGTGGATGGGCTCCAGGTCGCCGCAGTCGAAGGCGTCGAGCACGGGCACGAGGCGGCCCTGCACCAGGTCGTCCCAGGCGTGGTAGAGCGAAAGCCGGGCCAGCCCCGTGCCCTGCAGCGCCAGCTGGCGCATCACGTCGCCATCGTTGACGCGGATGACCTGGCCCGCATCCACCGCCACCCGCCGGCCCTCGACGAGGAAGGGCCAGTGCGCGATGGCGCGCGGGTAGTTCCAGCCCAGCCGCACATGGCGCTGCAGATCCTGCGGATGCGCGGGCATGCCGCAGCGCGCGAGGTAGGCGGGCGAGGCCACGACCACCTGCCGCGTGCGGCCCAGCAGCCGGGCGATCACGTCGGACGCCGGCAGCGCGCCCCAGCGGATGGCGATGTCGATGCCGGCTTCCGCCAGATCCACCACCTGGTCGGAGAAATGCAGGTCCAGGCTGAGGCCCGGCAGCGCCTCCAGCAGCCGCGGCACCAGGGGCAGCAGCAGCACCGTGCCGGTCGAGGTGCTGGCGCTGATGCGCACCGTGCCGCGCGGCTCGCTGCGCGCGGCCACCTCGGCCTCCAGCTCTGCCAGATCGGCCAGCAGGCGCTTGGCGCCCTGGCACAGCTGCGTGCCTTCGGGCGTGAGCAGCACGCGCCGGGTGCTGCGCTGCAGCAGCTGCACGCCCAGCCGCGTCTCCAGACGCGACATGGCCTTGCTGACGGCCGAGGGCGAGACGCCCAGGTGCCGCGCCGCGGCCGACAGGCTGCCGCGCTCGGCCACCAGCACCAGCGTTTCCAGGTCGGCCGAGCGATGCCCATCGGCCAGGCCGCCGCCCGGCAAAGGAACGAGGGCGGGTTCGGGCACTGAGGGCCGGGCAGGAGCGGAGGCAGGCATGGAACCTTCGGGCAGAAAGAGAAGGGCTGGAAGCAGGCTTGTCGATCTGTGCCCAGCAGGCACAAAGCCATTTCCATTATTCCATCTACACAAAGCTGGCGCCGGGCGCCACAGTTCAGCCCATCGCCATCCACTCCTGCGCATGCCGCTTTGTCCAGACGCGGCGCGCCCTGCCTTCCATGCCTTTATCCCTTCTCGCACTCGCCGCCGGCGCCTTCGGCATCGGCACCACCGAATTCATCATCATGGGCCTGCTCACCCAGGTCAGCCAGGACCTGGGCATCTCCATTCCCGCGGCCGGCACGCTGATCTCGGGCTACGCCATCGGCGTGGCCGTGGGCGCGCCCGTGCTCACGCTGCTCACCCGGCGGTGGCCGCGCAAGCGCCTGCTGCTGGCGCTGATGCTGATCTTCATCGCCGGCAACGCCGCCGCCGTGGTGGCCCCCACCTATGGCTGGCTGCTGGCGGCGCGGGTGCTGACCGCGCTCACGCACGGCACCTTCTTCGGCGTGGGCGCGGTGGTCGCCACCGGGCTGGTGCCGGCCGAGAAGAAGGCCTCGGCCATCGCGCTGATGTTCTCGGGGCTGACCCTGGCCACCCTGCTGGGCGTGCCGGCGGGCGCGTGGATCGGCCAGCACTTCGGCTGGCGCATGGCGTTCGCCGCCGTGGCCGTGGTGGGCGTGGCGGCGCTCGCCATCCTGGCCGCCTTCGTGCCGCGCGACACGGGCCGGCCCGCCGCCACGCCGCTCAGGCAGGAGCTGGCCGTGCTGGCGCTGCCCCAGGTCTGGCTGGGCCTGGGCATCACGGTGTTCGGCTTCGCCGGCGTGTTCGCGCTCTACACCTATGTGGAGCCGCTGCTGACGCAGGTCACCCACATGGCGGGCGGCGCCGTGGCCGTCACGCTGCTGCTGTTCGGCGCGGGCCTCGCCGCCGGCAACCTGCTGGGCGGCAAGCTGGCCGACCGGGGCGTGATGCGCGCGCTGGCGCTGTCCATCGCCGCGCTGCTGCTGGTGCTGGTGGCCGGCCGCTGGGCCTTCGGCCATGCGGCCCTGGCCATGGCCTATGTGGTGGTGCTGGGCACGGCGGCCTTCGCCACGGTGGCGCCCATGCAGATGCGCGTGCTGCAGCAGGCCGGGCCGCAGGGCAGCACGCTGGCGTCCAGCCTCAACATCTCGGCCTTCAACCTGGGCAATGCCATCGGCGCCTGGCTGGGCGGGCTGGTGATCGCCCAGGGCCTGGGCCTGCTGAGCGTGGCCTGGGCCGCAGCGGCGCTGGCGGCCGTGGGGCTGGTGCTGGTGGGCGCGAGCGCCCGGCTGGGCCGGGAAGGCAGCGGACAGCCACAGCCGGCCTGAGCCTGCCAAAGACCTACCGCGCCAGCACCGGCGCGATCGCCCGGCCGGTGTGGGTGCCCAGGCGCACCACCTCTTCGGGCGTGGCGGCGGCCACGATGCGGCCGCCTTCCTTGCCGCCTTCGGGGCCCAGGTCGATGATCCAGTCGGCCTCGGCGATCACGTCGAGGTCGTGCTCGATCACCACCACGCTGTGGCCGCCATCGACCAGGCGGTGCAGCACGCGGATGAGCTTGTGCACGTCGGCCATGTGCAGGCCCACGGTGGGCTCGTCCAGCACGTAGAGGGTGTGCGGCGCCTTCTGCCCGCGCCGGCCAACCTCGTCGCGCACCTTGGTGAGTTCGGTCACGAGCTTGATGCGCTGCGCCTCGCCGCCCGAGAGCGTGGGGCTGGGCTGGCCCAGCGTGAGGTAGCCCAGGCCCACGTCCTTCAAGAGCTGCAGCGGGTGGGCGATGCTGGGCATGCTGGCGAAGAACTCCACCGCCTCGTCCACTTCCATCTGCAGCACATCGCCGATGCTCTTGCCGCGCCAGGTGACGGCCAGCGTCTCCGGGTTGAAGCGCGCGCCGTGGCAGGCCTCGCAGGGCACCTTCACATCGGGCAGGAAGCTCATGGCGATGGTGCGGATGCCCTGGCCTTCGCAGACCGGGCAGCGGCCTTCGCCGGTGTTGAAGCTGAAGCGCCCGGCCGCGTAGCCGCGGGCCTTGGCCTCCAGCGTCTCGGCGAAGAGCTTGCGGATGGTGTCCCAGAAGCCGATGTAGGTGGCCGGGCAGCTGCGCGGCGTCTTGCCGATGGGGGTCTGGTCCACTTCCAGCACGCGGTCGATGGTCTCGAAGCCCGCCAGGCCCGTGCAGCCGACCAGCGCCGGCGCCTTGCCGGCATCCATGGCGTCGCGCCCGGCCTTGGTGGAGCGCTGCTGCACCCAGGCCTGCACGTTGGCCAGCAGCACGTCGCGCGCCAGCGTGGATTTGCCCGAGCCGCTGACGCCGGTGACGGCCACGAGGCGGTGCAGCGGCACGGTGGCCGTCACGTCCTGCAGGTTGTGCAGGCTCGCGCCGTGCACCGTCAACCAGCGCATGGCGGCGCGCTCCTTGGCATCCTCCAGCGCAGCGGCCTGCAGGGCCGCGGCCTGCGCTGCCCGCTTCTTGACTGCGGCGCTCTGGCGGCCCGTGGGCGCCTCGGCGGGCTGGGCCTGCGCCACGGTTTCGGCGTCCACCTCGGAGGGCTGCATGCTGCGCCGCGCCTGCAGCGGGTGGCGCATGGCGTGCAGCAGGTAGCGGCCGGTCTGCGAATCCTCGGCCGCCTCGATGTCGGCCACCGTGCCCTGCGCCACCAGCCGCCCGCCGCGTTTGCCCGCGCTGGGGCCGATGTCGATGATGTGGTCGGCGCGGCGGATGGTGTCCTCGTCGTGCTCCACCACCACCAGGGTGTTGCCCTTGTCGCCCAGCTTGTGCAGGGCGTTGAGCAGGATCTGGTTGTCGCGCGCATGCAGGCCGATGGTGGGCTCGTCGAGGACGTAGCACACGCCCTGCAGGTTGCTGCCCAGCTGCGCGGCCAGGCGGATGCGCTGTGCCTCGCCGCCCGAGAGCGTGGGAGCGCCCCGGTCCAGCGTGAGGTAGGAGAGGCCGACTTCCTCCAGGAATTCGAGCCGGCTCCTGATCTCGGGCACCAGGTCGCGGGCGATCTCTGCCTCGCGGCCCGAGAGCTTCAGCCCGTCGATCCACTGCCGCACCTCGGTCACCGAGAGGCGCGCCACCTCGGTCACCGGCACGCCCGCGAACAGCACGGCGCGCGCCACGGGATTGAGGCGCGTGCCCTGGCAGGTCGGGCAGACGGTGTCGGCCACGTCCTCGGCCTCGGGTTCGGCGAAGGTCTGCTCGCGGCCCCGGTCCTTGTCGTCCTGCACCGAGTCGTCGAAGACCTTGCGCTGCTCCTTGGTGAGCTTCACGCCCGTGCCCACGCAGTCGGGGCACCAGCCGTGCTTGCTGTTGTAGGAGAAGAGACGCGGGTCCAGCTCGGCATAGCTGGTGGCGCAGACCGGGCAGGCGCGCTTGGTGGAAAAGGCCTGCAGCGTGCCGATGCCCGCGGTGGGCTGGCCGGCGGCCATGGCGTCCTTCAGGCCTTCGAGCCCGCTCAGCACATGGACCACGCCCTTGCCCAGCTCGAGCGCGCGGGCCAGCGCGGCGCGCAGCTCGGCCTCCTGCGCGGGAGCCACGTCCAGGCTGGCCACGGGCAGCTCGATGGTGTGTTCCTTGAAGCGGTCGATGCGCGGAAAGCCGGTGGTCGGCAGGAAGTTGCCGTCCACCCGCAGATGCGTGTAGCCGCGCGGGCGCGCCCAGTCGGCCAGCTCGGTATAGACGCCCTTGCGGTTGACCACCAGCGGCGCCAGCAGGCCGATGTGACGGCCCTTGAACTGCGTCAGCAGTTGCGCGGCGATGCTGTCGGGCGTCTGCGGCTGCACGGCGGCGCCGTCGTGGATGCAGTGCTGCACGCCCAGCTTCACATACAGCAGGCGCAGGAAGTGCCAGACCTCGGTGGTCGTTCCCACCGTGCTCTTGCGGCCGCCGCGCGAGAGGCGCTGCTCGATCGCCACCGTGGGCGGAATGCCATAGACCGCATCCACCTCGGGCCGGCCGGCCGGCTGCACGATGCTGCGCGCATAGGCGTTGAGCGATTCGAGGTAGCGGCGCTGCCCTTCGTTGAACAGGATGTCGAAGGCCAGCGTGGACTTGCCCGATCCCGAGACGCCGGTCACCACGTTGAACTTGCCGCGCGGGATGTCCACCGACAGGTTCTTGAGGTTGTGCTCCTTGGCGTTCACGATCTCGATGGCGTTCTTGGGCACATGCCCCGTATCCGCCTGGGCACGGCGCTTCTCTTTTCGGAGCACGGCGGCTTTCTCGTGCACCGAGTGGCCGCCCTCGCCCAGGGCCAGCTCGTAGTCGCGCAACGCGGCGCCGGTGTGCGATGCCGGGTGCTGGCGCACGTCCTCGGGCGTGCCTTCGGCGACCACCAGGCCGCCGCCGTCGCCGCCTTCGGGGCCCAGGTCGATCAGCCAGTCGCTGGCGCGGATCACGTCCAGGTTGTGCTCGATGACGATCAGCGAATGGCCGGCGTCGAGCAGCTTGCGCAGCGCGCGCATGAGCTTGGCGATGTCGTCGAAGTGCAGGCCGGTAGTGGGCTCGTCGAAGAGGAACAGCGTGCCCTTCTTGGCGAGCGGCTGGCGGCTGCTGCTGGCGCTCTTCGCGGCTTCGGCCAGGAAGCCCGCGAGCTTGAGGCGCTGCGCCTCGCCGCCCGAGAGCGTGGGCACGGGCTGGCCGAGCTTCACGTATTCCAGCCCCACATCGACGATGGGCTGCAGCGCGCGGATCACGTCGCGGTCCTGCGCGAAGGCGGCCGCGGCCTCGCTCACGGTGAGCTCCAGCACGTCGGCCACGTTGAGCAGGCGGCCGCCGCGCTCGATGGTCACCTCCAGGATCTCGGGCCGGTAGCGCTTGCCGTCGCAGTCGGGGCAGCGCAGATAGACGTCGGAGAGGAACTGCATCTCCACATGCTCGAAGCCCGAGCCGCCGCAGGTCGGGCAGCGCCCGTCGCCCGAGTTGAAGCTGAACTTGGCCGCCGTGTAGCTGCGCTGGCGCGAGAGCGGCGCCACGGCGAACAGCTCGCGGATGGCGTCCCACGCGCCCACGTAGCTCACGGGGTTGGAGCGCGCCGTCTTGCCGATGGGCGACTGATCGACGAACACCACGTCGCCCAGGTGGTCGGCGCCGAGCAGGCGGTCGTGCACGCCCGGCGTTTCGGTGGCCTTGCCGAAATGGCGCAGCAGCGCGGGCGCGAGCACGTCCTGGATCAGCGTGGACTTGCCCGAGCCGCTCACGCCCGTGACGGTGACGAGGCGCTGCAGCGGGAAGTCCACCGACACGTTCTGCAGGTTGTGCTGGCGCGCGCCTTCGAGCACGAGGCGAGGCGTGGAATCCGTCACCATGCGCTTGATGCCCGAGGTGATCTGGCGGCGCCCGCCCAGATAGACGCCGGTCAGCGTGTCGGCGCGGCGCAGCTCGGCGGTGGTGCCGTCGAACACGATCTGCCCGCCGCGCTCGCCGGGGCCGGGGCCCATGTCGATCACGCGGTCGGCGGCCAGCATCACGGCCGGGTCGTGCTCCACCACCACCAGGGTGTTGCCCGCATCGCGCAGGCGCAGCATGGCTTCGGTGATGCGGTACATGTCGCGCGGGTGCAGGCCGATGCTGGGCTCGTCGAGCACGAACAGGGTGTTGACCAGCGAGGTGCCGAGCGCCGTCGTCAGGTTGATGCGCTGCACCTCGCCGCCGGAAAGGGTACGGCTCTGCCGGTCCAGCGTGAGGTAGCCGATGCCCACATCGCACAGGTATTTGAGGCGCGTGGTGATCTCTTCGTGCAGCAGCTTCAGCGCCTGGGCATCGCCCGCGTTCTCGGAGGCCTGCGGGCCTGCAGCGCTTGATTCGCCTGCGCCATCAGCTATCGAAAGAGGAGCAATCGCCTCCTCGCCCAGCAGCGCGAAGAAGCGCCGCAGCCGGTCGATGGGCAGCAGCATCAGGTCGTGCAGGGTGAGGCCGGGCAGCGCTTCGAGCTGGGCGCGGCTCCACTCCACGCCGTGGGGCATGAAGCGCTGCGCGGGCTCGACCACCGCATCGGCCGCGGCCTTGCTGCCGATGCGCCAGAGCAGGCTTTCGGTCTTCAGGCGCGCGCCGCCGCAGGTGGGGCACGGCGTGTAGCTGCGGTACTTGGACAGCAGCACCCGGATGTGCATCTTGTAGGCCTTGCTCTCCAGGTATTCGAAGAAGCGCCGCACGCCGTACCACTGCTTGTTCCAGTTGCCGTCCTTGAAGCCGGGCGTGCCCTGGATCACCCAATTCTTCTGATCTTCGGTGAGCTTGTACCAGGGCGTGTCGCGCGGAATGCCGGCCGCCTCGGCGTGGCGCATGAGGTCGTCCTGCGCCTCCTTCCAGGCCGGCGTCTGAATGGGCTTGATGGCGCCCGCGCGCAGCGTGAGCTTTTCGTTGGGGATGACCAGGCCGTAATCGACGCCGATCACGCGCCCGAACCCGCGGCAGGTGTCGCAGGCGCCCACGGCGGAGTTGAACGAGAACATCGAAGGGATGGGCTCGGCATAGCGCAGGTCGCTCTCGGGCGAATGCAGGCCGGTGGAGAACTTCCACAGCGCGGGCTCGCCGCCCTCCTCATCGGGCAGGCGATAGACGGTCAGCCGGCCGGTGCCGCGCTTGAGCGCCACCTCGATGGCCTCCACCACGCGGGCGCGCTCGGCCTTGGCGAGGCGGAAGCGGTCGGCCACCACGTCCAGCAGCTTGCGGCCGCCCTGCTCGCGCTCGGCCTGCACCTTGGTGAAGCCGCTGGCGGACAGCCACTGTTCGACCTGCTCGGGCGAAGTGTTGGCCGGCAGCTCGACCGGGAAGGTCAGCACGATGCGCGGATCGCCCGCGCTGGCGCAGCGCTGCTGCAGTTCGGCATAGATGCTGTCGGGCGAATCGTGGCGCACGGGCTGCGCGGTCTTGCGGTCGAAGAGCCGGCCGGCGCGCGCGAAGAGCAGCTTCAGGTGGTCGTTGAGCTCCGTCATCGTGCCCACGGTGGAGCGCGAGGAACGCACGGGGTTGGTCTGGTCGATGGCGATGGCCGGCGGCACGCCTTCGACCTTGTCCACCGCCGGCTTGTCCATGCGGTCGAGGAACTGGCGCGCATAGGCGCTGAAGGTCTCGACGTAGCGGCGCTGGCCCTCGGCATAGAGCGTGTCGAACACCAGGCTGGACTTGCCCGAACCGCTGGGGCCGGTCACCACGGTCAACTCGCCGGTGCGGATGTCGAGGTCGATGTCCTTGAGGTTGTGCTGGCGGGCGCCGTGGATGCGGATCAGTCCCTGGGTCATGGGGTGGGGGTCTTTCTGCTGGAGGGGGCGGGCCATTCTAGGCACCGCGCGGCAGCGCTGCCTGTCGGCGAAGAGGACGCGAGAGAACGCTGGGGGCTTTGTTCTGGAGCCGGCAGGCCCGCGCCCTGGATGGCGCCGCGTCCCATCGCAGATGAGGCGCCCCGCCCGAAAGACAACCACCCCGGGCCCGGACGCAAAAAAGCCCGCGCGAGGCGGGCTTGCGGGCGGGGGGGCGCGTCTTGCGGAAGACGGCGTTCAGGAGGCCGCGCTGGCGGCCGAGGCCGGCACGGAAGCCGGGGCCGATGCCGGCGACGACGCGGGCGCCTCCGGCGCATGCACGGCGTCGGCGCCGTGTTTCTCCCCGCTCATGTCCACCTTGTCTCCGGCCTTCATGATGACGAACAAGGACAGGGCGGCGAACAGAACGAAGCCCACAACGATTTTCCACATGCTCTTTGTCTCCTCAGTAGATGTCGATATTAGTCATCGCGATGCTGACGACGCGCTGACGCAGGACACCAACGGAGGGGAAAACGCAGCACCCAGAAAAAAAGCCCCACACCCTTGCAGGTGTGAGGCTTCGGCGATGCGCCGGCGATGGCACGGGCCGCCAGGGCCCGAGCCACCTCGCGTCATCAGAAGTTGTGGCGAACGCCCACGCCGAACGTGCGGGGATCGGCACCGTTGGCCAGCGTGCCCGTGTTGTTCACGAAGCCGTAGGCGTAGTTGGCGCCGGCCTGGTTCTTCACGTACGTGTAGGCAGCGTACACCTTGGTGCGCTTGCTCAGGTTGTAGTTGTAGCCCAGGATCAGCTGTTGAGCGCCGGAGTCAGCCACGTTGCTCCACTTGCTGGCCCAGATGTAGTTGGCGACCAGTTCGGAAGCGCCGAAGGCGTATTGGCCAGCGATGCCCACGGAGTTGCGGGTACCGACGACTTGGTAGTCGTTGCGCTGGTAGTAGGCGCCGACTTGGACAGCACCCACGGTGTAGTGGCCGCGCAGGCCGGCATCCCAGTTGTCACCCAGCTTGGCGTAGCCGGCGCCCAGGGCCACGGCACCGCTTTCCCAGTTGGCAGCCAGGTCGTAGGCGTTCTTGGCGCCGACGTTCAGGCCCAGGGGGTTGGTGCGGTTGGCCTTCTCGTGCATGCTGACCGTGCCTTCGGCCCAGAAGCCGCCCATTTCAGGCGTGCGGTAGCCGACCTTGTTGGCCTGGTTGCCGAAGGACACCGAGGTGTACAGCTGGTTGGCGAAGTTGCCCGTGTCGTGGTTGGGCTGGTCTTGCACGCCGTAGTCGGCGATGGCGTAGTAGGACTCGGGGATGAAGTTGCCCAGACGGACCATACCGAAGTTGCCCGACAGGTTCAGTTCGCTTTGGCGACCGAAGAAGGTGGCGTCGGTACGGCCGGTGGAGCTATCGAAACCGCTTTCCAGCTGGAAGCCAGCCTTCAGGCCGCCGCCCAGGTCTTCCACGCCCTTGAAGCCGAAACGGGACGCGTTGTTGTTCACGCCGTCTTGGGACAGGCTGCCCACTTTGGAGTGTTCGATGCTGGTGTTCACACGGCCGTACAGCGTGACGCTGCTTTGCGCGAAGGCTGCGGACGTGCTCAGCAGTGCCAGGGATGCGAGCAGGAGGCGGTTGGTTTTTTGCATTTGGGTTCCTTGAAGGCTTGGGTCCAGCGGGTAGTTGTAGGCACCGCTTTCAGCCTGTTGGGCCGTGAGCGCCGTGTGCAGCTACTGGCTCAAATTCTAGGTGTAAGCCTTCGGTTAACAGATGCGAATGTAGTTTTCGTGATTGTCATGATGTATCCCCGCCACACTTTCTCCACAATTCACCAATACGGAGCGGGGATGCACCACGATGACCCGGCTTGTGCGCCAGCACGGGTCATCTTTTCAGGCGTCTGGATTGATGCCGATCAATCTCCGGCGTAGATATCGACATCCTTGGTTTCGCGGATGAACAGCGTGCCGATGATGGCCGTAGCACCCGCGATGATGATGGGATACCAGAGGCCGTTGTACATGTTGCCGGTCTGGGCCACGATGGCGAACGACATGGTGGGCAGCAGGCCGCCGAACCAGCCGTTGCCGATGTGATAGGGCAGGCTCATCGAGGTATAGCGGATGCGCGTGGGGAACATCTCCACCAGCATCGCCGCGATGGGGCCATAGACCATGGTCACCAGCAGCACCAGGTAGGTCAGGATGACGATCATCATCACCTTGTTCATCTTGGCGGGGTCGGCCTTGGCGGGGTAGCCCTCGGCCTTCAGCGTATCGGACACGGCCTTCTTGAACGCGGAGTCCTTGGCCTTCAGCTCGTCACCCGCAATGCCCTTGGCCGAATAGCTCGGGATGGTGGCCTGGCCGATCTTGATGATGGCCGGCGTGCCGGGCGCGGCGACCTCGTTGTCGTAGCTCACCGAACTGGCGGCCAGCACCTGCTTGGCCACGTCGCACGAGCTGGTGAACTTGGCGGTGCCGGTGGGGTTGAACTGGAACGAGCACTCGGCCGGGTCCGCCACGATCACCACCTTGTTCTTGGCCTG
Source organism: Paracidovorax wautersii (assembly GCF_900113035.1). Classification (GTDB taxonomy): domain Bacteria; phylum Pseudomonadota; class Gammaproteobacteria; order Burkholderiales; family Burkholderiaceae_C; genus Paracidovorax; species Paracidovorax wautersii. The sequence continues at coordinate 101,371 of NZ_FONX01000008.1, forward strand.
CGCTGCGGCCAGGTCAGGGTTGGAGGCTTCGGTCAGGGCCTTGAAGACCGGGAAATAGGTCAGCACGGCCAGCACGCAGCCCAGCATGATGATGGGCTTGCGGCCGATCTTGTCGGAGAGCGAGCCGAACACCACGAAGAACGGCGTGCCGATCAGCAGGGCCGCGGCGATCAGCAGGTTGGCCGTGACGGCATCGACCTTGAGCTGCTGCGTGAGGAAGAAGAGTGCGTAGAACTGGCCCGTGTACCAGACCACGGCCTGGCCGGCGGTCAGGCCGATCAGCGCCAGGATCACGATCTTCAGGTTCTTCCATTGGCCGAAGGATTCGGCCAGCGGCGCCTTGGAGGTCTTGCCCTCGGCCTTCATCTTCTGGAAGGCGGGCGACTCCGACAGCGTCAGGCGGATCCACAGCGAGACGCCCAGCAGCAGCACGGAGACGAGGAACGGAATGCGCCAGCCCCAGTCGCCGAAGGCTTCCTCGCCCATGACGGTGCGGGTGCCCAGGATGACCAGCAGCGACAGGAAGAGGCCCATCGTGGCCGTGGTCTGGATCCACGACGTGTAGGCGCCGCGCTTGCCCTGTGGCGCGTGCTCGGCCACATAGGTCGCCGCGCCGCCGTACTCGCCGCCCAGCGCCAGGCCCTGCAGCATGCGCAGCGCGATCAGGATCACGGGCGCCGCCACGCCGATGCTGGCGTAGGTGGGCAGCAGGCCCACGATGAAGGTCGAGAGGCCCATGATCAGGATGGTCACCAGGAAGGTGTACTTGCGCCCGATCATGTCGCCCAGGCGGCCGAACACCAGCGCGCCGAAGGGCCGCACGATGAAGCCCGCCGCGAATGCCAGCAGCGCGAAGATGAAGGCCGAGCCCGCATCCAGGCCGCTGAAGAACTGCTTGGCGATGATGGCCGCGAGCGAGCCGTAGAGGTAGAAGTCATACCACTCGAAAACGGTGCCTAGCGACGAGGCCAGGATGACTTTTCTTTCTTCCGGCGACATGGGCCGGGAAGCGACGTTGGTAGCCATGGTGCTTGTCTCCATGAATTGCGGGACGTGAACGGCGGCACTCCACAGAGGTGCCTGCGGCCGCAATATGGGTGCGCCATCTGACCGAAAGCTGACAGGCGCGCGCGGCCTGCGGCAGGCGCCGCCGGGCGCCTCTTACGCGCCGCTGACAAAACCCGGCGCAACCCCTAGCGCCGTTTTCTCGATGCGGGAATGGAGGGGAAAGCGCCGCGCGCCACGGCCTCTGGCGCCCGTGGCGGCCCGGGTAAACACCGAGGTTTCCGGCCGGGAAATCCCTGCCCGGGACAAACCCGCAGGAGCGGCCTGCGCGGCGCGGTTCAGCGGGCCGCAGCGCCCGCGGCGTGGCCCGGCAGGCCGCTGGGCACCTGCGCGGAGGCGTCCCAGGCCGGGCCGTCGAACCAGGGGTCCGTGCCCTCCAGGCAGGCGCGCAGCATGGGCAGGCTGTCCAGCCCCCAGAAGAGCCGCTCGCCCACCAGGAAGCTGGGCACGCCGAAGACGCCGCGCGCCATCGCCTCGTCGGTGTTGGCGCGCAGCAGCGCCTTGGCCGCCGCGCCCTGGCCGCCGGGGTCGGGGCGCAGCTGCGATTGCAGCTCGGCCTGCAGCGCCTCCAGCCGGGCCGGGTCGAGCGCGTCGTGCCCGCCCAGCCACACATGGCGCAGCACCGTGCCGGCCACGAAGCGGTTGATGCAGCCGTCGTCGCTGCAGGCCAGGGCCAGGCGCAGCAGGGGCAGCGGGTTGAACGGGTGGTTCGCCGGCAGGTCCAGCCCGCAGCCCTGGGCCTGGCCCAGCCAGCTCGCGTGGCGGAAGGTCCACTCGCGCTTCGGGGGCACGCCCGCCGGGCCCGGGTTGGCATGCTGGTGCAGCAGCGCGCCGAGCAGCACCGGGCGATAGCGCACCTCGTAGCTCAGGCCCTGCAGCGCGCGCGGCAGCGCGTCGAAAGCCAGCCAGGCATAGGGCGAGACGAAGTCCAGGTAGCAGGTGATCTGGTGCATGGCGCGGCTCCGGTGAGGGGTTGGGGGAAACGGCCTGGGCCCGCCTTCAGCGCGGCGGCAGCGATGCCGCCGGCCCTGCGGCGAGTGCCTGCGGCACGGGCAGGCCGGCACGCTGCAGCAGCGCGGCCCAGATGGCGCGGCGCTGCGCGGGGCCGGCGCCGGACCAGGCGCCGATCTCGTCCAGCGTGCGGAAGCACCCCAGGCAGTGGCCGGCTTCGGGCGCCATGCGGCACAGGCTGATGCAGGGCGACGGCACCGCGCCGTCGCTTTCCACATCGAAAAGGCCTGCAGCGCCCGCATCACGGGCGCGTGCAGCTATCAGATCCGTAGCATTCACGATGTGACGGTCGGGTTCAGGCGGCCTCGGGCGGCGGCTGCGTGACGTCGGCCACCGGCGCCTGCGTGAGCGCCTCCAGGTCGTGCGGGCGCAGCTGGAACACGCCGTGCGGGTGGCCGGCGGCGGCCCAGATCTCGTCGAAGCGGAACAGTTCGCGGTCGATCAGCGTGACGGGCGGCGTGGCATGCGCCACGGGCGAGACGCCGCCGATGGTGAAGCCCGTCTTGGCCTTGACGAAGTCGGCGTCGGCGCGGCCGGTCTTGCCGACCAGCGCATCGACCTTTTTCTCGTCCACGCGCCGGTCGCCCGAGGTGACGACCAGCACCGCCACGTCGTCGCTCTTGCGCCGGAAGATGATGCTCTTGGCGATCTGGCCCACCGAGATGCCCAGGGCGTCGGCCGCCTGCTGCGCGGTGCGCGCGGCGCTGTCGAGCATGCGCGGGGCATGCGGATGGCCCAGGGCCTGCAGCGCGGCGGCCACGCGCTGCACGCCTTCGGGAAGGGTTTGAAGTTCAGCACCGCACATGATGGAAGCGTCCTGTCGTTCGATGGAAAACGCCGATCTTAGAACGTGCTCACGTTCTGAGAACGGCCAGCACGTCCGGGCCGCCACCACGGCTGCGCGCTCAAGCCGCGCGTTCCCGCATCACGGCCGGCCCCTGCTCGGCCAGGTCCCAGAACAGGCCGGCCATGATCTCCAGCGATTCGCGCGTGACGTCGGCCAGGATGTGTTCGTTGGGCGCGTGCTGCGAGCAGGCCGGGTAGGAATGCGGCACCCACAGCGTGGGCAGGCCCAGGGTTTCGGAGAACACGTCGTTGGGCAGGGAGCCGCCCAGGTTGGGCAGCAGCGCCGGGCGCCGGCCGGTGGTGCGCTCCATGGAGGCCAGGCCCCAGCGCACCCAGGCGTCGTCCGGGTCCAGGCGCGTGGCGGCCATGTGCACGTCGGTGGCGCGCACCTCCACGTCGTCGAAGCCGTGCGCGGCCAGGTGGGCGCGGATGTGGCCGAGGAAGTGCGCCGCATCGCTGCCCACCACGTAGCGCATGTGGCAGTGCGCCCGCGCCGTGGCCGGAATGGCGTGGACCGGCATGGCCGGGTTGCCGCAGGTGAAGGCCAGCACCTCCAGGCTGTTCCAGCCGATGACGCGCTCGGCGGGCGTGAGGCCGGGCTCGCCCCAGTCCGGGTCGATCTCCGGGTCGCCGGCGCTGCCGCCCACCTCGATGTCGCGCAGCGCCACGCGCACGCTCTCGGGCAGTTCCTGGGGCAGCAGGCCCGGCACGAGGATGCGGCCCTTCGCATCCACCAGCGTGGCGATGGCGTGGGCCAGGCGGATGCCCGGGTTGCGCAGCAGCCCGCCCCAGTTGCCGGAGTGGTGGCCGCCGTCGCGCAGGTCGAGGTGCAGGTCGAAGTTGAAGACGCCGCGCGAGCCCAGGAACATCGTGGCCCGCGAGGCCGACACGCGGGGCCCGTCGGAGGCGAGGAACAGGTCGGCGGCCAGGAAGTCGCTGTGCAGCGCGCAGACCTCGTCGAGGCCGGGCGAGCCGTCTTCCTCGCCCATCTCCAGGATGATCTTCACGTTGTAGCCCAGCACGCCGCCGCGGGCCTGGAGCACCTGCTCCAGCGCGGTGAAGTTGATGGTGTGCTGGCCCTTGTTGTCGGCCGTGCCGCGGCCGTACCAGCGGTTGCCGTCCACCACGATCTTCCAGGGCTGCAGGCCCTCGCGCCACTGCGCCTCGTAGCCGCGCACCACGTCGCCGTGGCCGTAGGTGAGCACGGTGAAGGCGGCGCCGGCCTCGATGCGCTCGGCCAGCAGGAAGGGGCTCTTGCCCGGCACAGGGTTGTCCACGATGCGGCAGCCGAAACCCAGCGAGCGCAGCAGCGGAGCGATCTCGTCGCTCAGGTAGGCGTACAGCTGCGGCAGGCTGGCGGCGTCCTGGCTCTCGGTGCGGAAGGCGACGCGGCGGTCGAGCGTTGCCTGGAAGCGCCCGTCGTCGAAGACGGCGACGGTGCGTGCGATGGCGGATTCACGGGTCATGGCGGGCTCTCGGGTGGCGGTGTCGGTAGAGAAGACGGTGGCAGGCATCAGGCGAAGGCCTCGCGGTCGATGTCGGGCAGGCCCAGCCCGGGCTCGGGCGTGAGGGCCGAGGCCAGCAGCATGCGGGTGTAGGGGTGCTGCGCGGCGGCGAAGATCTGCTCGCGCGTGCCCTGCTCGACGATGCGGCCCCGGTGCATCACGGCCACGCGGTCCACCAGATGCTCCACCACGCCCAGGTCGTGGCTGATGAACAGATAGGTGAGGCCGAACTCGGCCTTCAGGTCCAGCAGCAGGTTCAGGATCTGCGCCTGCACGGACACGTCGAGCGCCGAGGTGGGCTCGTCGCAGACCAGGATCTCCGGCCGCAGCACCAGGGCGCGGGCGATGGCCACGCGCTGGCGCTGGCCGCCCGAGAGCTGGTTGGGGTATTGCCGGTGCGTGCGCTCGGGCATGCCGACCAGATCGAGCATGGCTTTCACGGCGCGATCCTGCTCGGCGGCCGTGCCCACGCCGTGCAGGCGCAGCGGCACGCCGACGATGTCGGCCACGGTGCGGCGCGGGTTGAGCGAGGAATACGGGTCCTGAAAGATGGGCTGGATGCTGCGGGCCAGCGCGCGGCGCTGGCGCGGGTCGATCTCCTTGCCGCCGATCAGCACGTTGCCCGAGGTGGGCGGCAGCAGGCCCAGCAGCATCTTGGCCAGCGTGCTCTTGCCGCAGCCGGACTCGCCGACCAGGCCCAGCGTCTCGCCCTTGCGGATGCGCAGCGACACATCGCTCACGGCCTGGATGCTGCCCGAGGGCTTGAACAGGCCGCGCTTGAGCTTGAAGCTGCGGCTGAGCGCGCAGAGCTCCAGCGCGATGTCTTCGGAGCCGCCCACCGCGCCCGCATGCAAGGGCAGTTTCCAGGCCAGGGAATCGGTCATGGCGTTCATGCGGCCTCCGCCAGTGCCAGGGTTGCGGATGGGGCGGCGGCGACGCAGCGCACGGCGTGGCCCGGTGCCACTTCGGTAAACGGCGGCGCCACGCTGCAGGCCGGCTGGGCCTGGCTGCAGCGGTTCGCGAAGGCGCAGCCCTGCACATCGCCGACGAGGCTGGGAACCACGCCGGGAATGGCCTGCAGCCGGCTGCCCGGCAAGGTCTTGCCGCGCACGGGAATGCAGCGCAGCAGGCCCTGGGTGTAGGGGTGCGAGGGCTGCTCGAAGAGCTGGTCCACGGGCGCCGTCTCGACCACCTCGCCCGCGTACATCACGGCCACGCGGTCGGCGATGCGCGCCACCACGCCCAGATCGTGCGTGATGAACACCACGGCGGTGCCGAACTCCTGCTGCAGCTCGCGGATGAGGCGCAGGATCTGCGCCTGGATGGTCACGTCCAGCGCCGTGGTGGGCTCGTCGGCGATGATCAGGTCGGGCCCGCACATCAGCGCCATGGCGATCATCACGCGCTGGCGCAGGCCGCCCGAGAGCTGGTGCGGGTACTGGCGCAGGCGGTCGGCCGCCTGGGGCACGCCGGCGCGCTCCAGCAGGTAGAGGGCCCGCTCGCGCGCCTCGGCGGCCGTCGCCTTGCGGTGGGCGCGCAGCGCCTCGCACAGCTGGTCGCCCAGCGTGTACGAGGGGTTCAGCGAAGTCATGGGCTCCTGGAAGATCATGGACATGCGCGCGCCGCGCAGCCGCGACATGCCGCGCTCGTCCTGCGCCTGCAGGTCGATGCCGTCGAACTGCAGGCGGTCGGCCGACCGCCGGGCCCTGGCGGGCAGCAGGCCCATCAGCGCCAGCGAGGTCATGGACTTGCCGCAGCCCGACTCGCCCACCAGGCACAGCATCTCGCCGCGCCGCACATGGAAGTCGACGCCGCGCACGGCATGCAGCATGCCGCGCTCGGTGGGCAGATCGACCCGCAGGTTCTTCACATCGAGAAGGATGCTCATCGGGGGTTCTCCTCGGTTGCGTTCAATGGCGGCCGTCGGGGGCGGCCACGTCGCGGATGCCGTCGCCCACGAGGTTGATGGCCAGCACCAGCACCGCGAGCACCACGCCCGGAATCATGATCACCCAGGGCTGGAAGAACATGTACGCCTTGCCCTCGGCCACCATCAGGCCCCACGAGGGCGTGGGCGGCTGCACGCCCAGGCCCAGGAAGGACAGCGTGGATTCGAGCAGGATGGCGTGGGCCATCTCCAGCGTGGCCACCACGGTGAGCGCGCCCATCAGGTTGGGCAGCAGCTCGCGCACCAGGATGTAGGGCGTGGAGGCGCCCAGGCTCTTGGCGGCGGCGATGAACTCGGCATCGCGCAGCTGCTGCGTGGCCGATCGCGTGACGATGGCGAAGCGGTCCCACAGCAAGAGGCTCAGCAGCACGATCACCACCTTGAGCGAGCCGCCCACCAGCGAGGCCATGGCCAGGGCCACCAGCACCACGGGCATGGCCAGGCGGCAGGTGATGACGTAGCTCACCACCGCGTCCACCCGGCCGCCGAAGTAGCCGGCCAGCACGCCCAGGGTGGTGCCGATCAGCCCGGCGACGAGCGCGGTGACGAAGCCGATCACCAGCGACACGCGCGCGCCGTAGAGCAGGCGGCTCAGGTAGTCGCGCCCCAGCTTGTCGGTGCCCAGCACGTGTTCCCAGGTGCCGCGCTCCTGCCACACGGGCGGGATGAGGCGCTGCGTCACGTCCTGCGCGAAGGGGTCGTGCGGCGCGAGCCAGGGCGCGAACACCGCGGCCAGCACGGCCAGGCCGAGCACGATGCTGCCGATCAGCAGCCCGCGGTGGCCGGCCACGCGGCGCAGCGTGCGGCGCCAGGCCGGCACGGGCAGCGCGGCCAGCGCCGAGGTGCCGGGCAGGGGCAAGGAGGTCGTCGTCATGGGATGCCTTCTTTCTCAGCGGGTGCGCATGCGCGGGTCGAGCGCGGCGTTGAGCACGTCGGCCACGAAGGTGAGCGCGATGTAGAACGTGGCGATGATGAGCACCACGGCCTGCACCACGGGGTAGTCGTTGCGGGCGATGGAGTCCCACGCCAGCTGGCCCAGGCCCTGCAGCGAATAGACCGACTCGATCACCACCGAGCCGCCCAGCATGAAGCCCAGCTCCACCGCCGCCAGCGCCACCACGGGGATGATGGCGTTGCGCAGCGCGTGCTTGAACACCACGCGCGCCGGCGACAGGCCCTTGGCGCGCGCCGTGCGGATGTAGTCCGAGCCCATCACGTCCAGCATGCCGGCGCGGGTCAGCCGCATGAGCGAGGGCATGGCGTAGTAGCCCAGCGCCACGGCCGGCAGCACGAAGTTCTGCCAGCTGGCGTTGCCCGCCACGGGCAGCCATTTCAGGCCCACGGAGAACACCACGATCAGCGCCAGCGCGAACCAGAAGTTCGGCATGGCCTGGCCGATGGTGGCCACCAGCAGCGCCAGGCGGTCCACCCAGGTGTCGCGGTAGAGCGCCGCCGCCACGCCCAGCGGGATGGCCACGGCCACCGCCAGCAGCAGCGACACGGCGCCGAGCTTGAGCGTGATCGGAAGGCGCTCGCCCACCAGCTCCATCACCGTGTTCTGGAAGTAGAACGAGCGGCCGAAGTCCAGCTGCAGGGCCGAGCCCAGCCATTCGAAGAACTGGGTGACCATGGGCCGGTCCAGGCCGTACTGCACGCGGATCTTCTCCACGTCGGCAGCGCTCGATTCGGGGCCGGCGATGGCCGTGGCCAGGTCGCCCGAGAGGTGCAGCAGCAGGAAGCTCACCACCGCGACGGTGAGCATCACGGCCAGCGCCACCGCCAGCCTGCGCAGGATGTAGGTCAGCATGGTCTTGTCAGCGTGGGGGTTGCGGGGCGTTCACCGGGCGCGCGGCGGCGGCTCACTTCCAGCGCGCCTGCGCGAAGCGCGGCAGCTCGTCGGGCCAGGCGTCGAAGGCCAGGTCCTTGGTGAAGGCGTAGTTGGTCGAATACGAGAACATCGGCGCCCACATCGCCTCCTTGCTGATGCGCTCCAGCGCCTGGCCGTACTTGGCGAGGCGGTCGGTCTTGTCGGTGCTGCTGTCGGCGGTCTGCAGCAGGGCGATGGTCTGCGCGTCCTTGGCCGTGTCGTCCGGCCCGCCCTTGAAGAAGTTGCCGACGAAGGCCGAGGCATCGCTGATGGAATACGAGCCCCAGGCCTGGAAGGAGAGCGGCGCGCGGCCGGAGCGGACCTCGGTGCGCAGCGCCGGGTACTGCACGAAATGCAGCCGGGCGCGGATGCCCACCTTGCGCAGGTCGCCGATCAGCGCCTCGGCGTATTCGCGCTCGCGGTAGGCCCACAGGTCGGTGTCGAAGCCGTTGGGGTAGCCCGCCTGCGCCAGCAGCTCCTTGGCCTTGGCGGGGTTGTATTCGTAGCGCACCACCTTGCTGGTCACGCAGCCCACCTGCATGCGAAAGCACGGCGCATACACGGGCTGGCTGCCGCCGCGCACCAGGCTGTCGGCGAAGCCCTTGCGGTTGATGGCGTAGTTCACGGCCTGGCGCACGCGCACGTCCTTGAACGGTGCGGACTCGGGCGTGGTGCCCACGTTGTTGATGGTGACGAAGCCCACGCGCATGGTCTCGCCGCTGAGCACCGTGATCTGGGGCATACCGGCCTTCATGGACTCGGCCTGGTCGGCCGGCACGCGCCAGATCCAGTCGATGGCGCCGGTCATGAGCTGGGCGGCGCGGGCCTCGGGGTCGCGCACCACCACGAACTTCACCGTGCCGATGTGCGGCTGGCCCACGGGGCTGTCCTTGAAATAGGCCGGGTTCTTGACCATGGTCACGCCCTGCCCGGGCACCACGGCCGTGATCCTGTAGGGGCCGGTGCCCACGGGGGCCTTGCTGAAGCCCTCCAGCCCCACCTTCTTGAAGTAGGCCGCCGGGTAGATGGGCGTGGGGCCGGCCAGGTATTCGAGCGCGGCGGGGAACGGCGTCTTGAGGTGGATGCGCACCTGCAGCGGGCCCACCACCTCGACGTTCTTGATCCAGTCGGTGTTCTGGCGCGTGGCGATCTTGGCGTCCGGGCCGTTGACCACGTTGAAGGTGTAGGCCACGTCCTCGGCGCTGAACGGGTCGCCGTTGTGGAACTTCACGCCCGGGCGCAGCGTGACCAGCAGCGCCGTGGGGGACTCCCACGTCCACGCGGTGGCCAGCTGGGGCTTGTGCTCGCCGGTCTTGGGGTCGCGGTAGATCAGCGTGTCCCAGGCCATGTTGGCCAGGATCACGCCTTCGCGCATGTTGTTGTGGTAGGGGCTGACGTTCTCGACCTCGTTGTCCGAGGCATACACCAGCGTGTCGTTGGCCTTGCCCGCATGGGCTGCGGCAGCGAGGGACAAGGCCGTGAAAACCGCTGCGCAGCCGCGGCGCACCAGCGTGGAGGAAAGATGACCCATTTCGGAAACTCCTTCGTCAGACAAACAACGCAACGCGTGTCGAGGAGCAAGAATGGGACACAAAGGCCGTTCGCACTATTACCGTTTTCGTAGCCCAGCGATGCCGCCGCGGCAACGAGCCATTTCGGCGGATGCCGCCATCCGGAATGACCCGCAGGCGCGCTGGCACGGTGCATGCAACCATGCCGGCCCATGAACCGCACCCCGCTCATCGCCCGCCAGCTGCAGGACACGGCGCTGCGCTACTTCCTGGAGGTCGTGCGCTGCGGCTCGATCAGCGAGGCCTCGGCGCGGCTGTCCGTGGCGGGCTCGGCCATCAGCCGCCAGATCGCGCAGCTGGAGGACGTGCTGGGCACGGCCCTGTTCGAGCGCCATGCGCGCGGCATGGTGCCCAGCGCGGCCGGCGAGCTGCTGGCCACGCACGCGCTCAAGTCCGCGCACGATGCCGAGCGCGTGGTGCAGGAGATCCAGTCGCTGCAGGGCATGCGGCGCGGCCGCGTGCGCATCGCCGCGACCGAAGGCTTCGCCATGGAGTTCCTGCCCCGGCTCATCAGCGAATTCCACCAGCTGCACCCGGGCGTGCAGTGCCACCTGAGCGTGCATGCGCCGGGCGAATGCACGCGGCGCGTGCTGCACAGCGACGCGGACATCGGCATCGTGATGAGCCGCCACACCGAAAAGGACATCAAGGTGGAGCACCTGCAGCCCGCGCCGCTCGGGGCCGCGATGCGCCAGGGCCATCCGCTGTCGCGCTTCAGGCAGATCAGTCTCTCGCAGCTGCTGGCCTACCCCATCGCCCTGCCCGAGGCCGACACCACCGTGCGCCAGCTGTTCGACATCGCCTGCAGCCGCCAGCGCTTGGCGGTGGAGCCGACGCTGACGAGCAACTACATCGGCGCGCTGTTCGGCTTTCTGCGCCACCGCGAGGACGGCGTCACGGTCTGCGGGCTGATCTCCGTGCGCAACCAGGTGGACCGGGGCGAGCTGGCCTTCGTGCGGCTGCGCGACAAGGGGCTGGACCTGCGCAACATCGAGGTGCAGACCCTCATCGGCCGCACGCAGCCCAAGGCGGCGCAGGCCTTTCTGGAGCACCTGCGCGAGGGGCTGAGCGGGGTCGGGCTGCGTTGAGCGGCCTTGGCTCAATGCTATGCAATGCATAGCGCAATGCGCAGCCGCAGTGCGGGCTGAAGGCCCAGAAAACCCCAAGCCTGGCCGGCGATTGCGCCAGCGCCAGCCGGTGCAACGCCCAGCCCGGAGGAGGACTCAGCCAGCGCGCTTGTTCAGCAGCGCCGTGGCCGCGCGCGAGTTCGGCTTGCGGCCCAGGAAGCCGCTGATGTAGTCGCCCGCGTCGATGAGCCAGTCCAGGTCGATGCCGGTCTCGATGCCCATGCCGTGCAGCATGTAGACCACGTCTTCGGTCGCCACATTGCCGGTGGCGCCCTTGGCATAGGGGCAGCCGCCCAGGCCGGCCACCGAGGTGTCGAACTGCCACACGCCCAGCTCCAGCGCAGCCAGCGTGTTGGCCAGGGCCTGGCCGTAGGTGTCGTGGAAGTGGCCGGAGATGTCGTCCACGGCGTAGTGCGCGAGCGTGGCCTCGATGGCGCGCTGCACCTTGACCGGCGTGCCCACGCCGATGGTGTCGGCCACGCCGATGTGCTGCACGCCGATGCCCTTCATGAGCCCGGCCAGGTAGCCCACGCGCTCGGGCGCCACCTCGCCTTCGTAGGGGCAGCCCACGGTGCAGCTCATCGCCCCGCGCACGTGGATGCCCGCCGCGCGCGCGGCTTCCACCACGGGGGCGAAGCGCTCGATGCTCTCGGCGATGCTGCAGTTGATGTTCTTCTGGCTGAACGCCTCGCTGGCCGAGCCGAAGACCACGATCTCGTCGGGCCGGTCGGCCACGGCCGACTCGAAGCCCTTCATGTTGGGCGTGAGCACCGAATAGCGCACGCCGGGCCGGCGCTCGATGCCGGCCATGACGGCATGGTTGTCCGCCATCTGCGGCACCCACTTGGGGCTCACGTAGCTGGTGACCTCGATCTCGCGCAGGCCCGCATCCTGCAGGCGGTGCACGAGGCCGATCTTCACCTCGGCGGGCACGGGCGCCTTTTCGTTCTGCAGGCCGTCGCGCGGGCCCACATCGACGATCTTGACGCGGCGGGGGTAGTGGTTGCTCATGAAGACATCCTCAAGCTGTGAATTCCGCGCGGGGCGGCGGCGCTGCGGGCGCCAAAGCTGCCCGCGCTCCATCCGTCCCTCAATAGCCGCGCTCGCGATCGACGACGCCCGCCAGGGGCTCGCCGCGCTGCAGGGCCGCGATCTTGCCGGCGATCTGCGCAATGCTTTCGTCGCGCAGCGTGCGCGCCGAGGTGTGCGGCGTGGCGACGATGCGCGGGTGGTTCCAGAACGGGTGGCCGGCCGGCAGCGGCTCGGTGCGGAACACGTCGAGCGTGGCGCCGGCCAGGTGGCCGGAATCGATCAGCTCCAGCAGGTCTTCCTCGACCACGTGCGCGCCGCGCGCCACGTTGATGAGGTAGGCCCCGGCGGGCAGGCGCGAGAGCGTCGCGCGGTCCAGCAGGTTCTCGGTCTCGGGCGTGAGCGGCAGCAGGTTGACCAGCACGCGGCTGGCGGCCAGGAAGTCATCGAACTGGCCGGCGCCCTCGAAGGCGCGCACGCCCGGCACGCTCTTGGGCGAGCGGCTCCAGCCCAGCACGGGGAATTCGAAATGCGCCAGCGCCCGCGCCACGCGCTCGCCCAGCACGCCCAGGCCCATCACGCCCACAGTGAATTCCGAGCGCAGGCGCGGCTTGCGGTAGCCCCAGCGGCCGCCGCGCATGTCGGCCTCGTAGGCGTCCAGCTCGCGGAAGTGGCGGATCACCGCATGGCAGACGTACTCGGCCATCTGCACCGACATGCCCGCATCGTCGAGCCGCACCACCTGCGCGCCGGGCGGCAGCCGCAGGCGCAGCAGCGCATCGACGCCCGCGCCGATGTTGAAGAGCACCTTCAGGCCGGGCTGCTCGTCGAGGAATTGCTGGGGCGGCGCCCAGACCACGGCGAAGTCGGCCTGGGGGGCGCCCGGTTGCCAGACGGAAACATGGGCGCCCGGCAGTGCGGCGCGCAGGCCGGCCACCCAGGGCTCGGTCTTGGTATCGGTGCAGCAGATGGTGATGTTCATGGCCCGCTAGCCTACCTTGCAGCGCATGCCGCCGCTGTCACGCAGCCGCCAGGCGCAGCAGCTCGGCGCCTTCGGTCACCTGGTCGCCGGGGGCGTAGAGCAGTTCCTGCACCACGCCGTCGGCGGGGGCGGCGATGGTGTGCTCCATCTTCATGGCCTCCATCACCGCCAACGGCTGGCCGCGCGAGACGGCGTCGCCCGCGCGCACGGCGAAGGACACCACCTTGCCCGGCATGGGCGCGGTCAGGCGCCCGCCTTCGGCCTGGGTGTCGCCCGCATGGGCCAGCGGGTCCACGGTGTCGATGCGCGTGGCGCCTGCGGGCGTGAAGACGTGCACGGCCTCGCCCAGCACATGCACGGTGGCGCGCGTGCGGCGGCCGGCGAACTGCAGGTCGATGGACTCCCCTGCGCCCTCGCCGCCCGGCGCCTCGGCGAAGGCCAGCGGGCCGGCCACCTCGCCCACTTCCAGCGTCGGCGTGCTGCCGGGGGCATAGCGCAGCCAGGCCTGCACGGCCTCGCCGCCGAAGACGAAATCGAACGCGCGGCGATGCAGGCCGCCCAGGCGCCAGCCGTCGCGCCGGCTGAACGGGCTGCCGGGCACCTCGGCCTGCCGCTCGCGCAGCAGGGTGGCGGCCACGGCGGCGGCGGCGGCCAGCGGCAGGCCCACGGGTTCCTGCTGGAACAGCACGGCCGATTCGCGCTGGATCAGGGCCGTGTCCAGCTTCGCCTGCGTGAAGGCGCCGCTCGCGGCCACGCGGCGCAGGAACTGCACGTTGGTCGCCAGGCCCACGATGCGGGTCTGCGCCAACGCCTCGTCCAGCCGCGCCAGGGCCTGCTCGCGCGTGTCGCCCTGCACGATGAGCTTGGCGATCATGGAGTCGTAGAACGGGCTGATCGCGTCGCCCTCGCGCACGCCGTCGTCGATGCGCACCGGCGCCCGCTCGAAGCTGGCCGCGGCCGGCTTGCGATAGACATGCAGCGTGCCGGTGGCGGGCAGGAACTGGTTGTCGGGGTTCTCGGCGCAGATGCGCGCCTCGATGGCGTGGCCGGTGATGCGCAGTTCGTCCTGCGTGCAGGGCAGCGGCTCGCCGCTGGCCACGCGCAGCTGCCACTCCACCAGGTCCTGGCCGGTGATGGCCTCCGTGACCGGATGCTCCACCTGCAGGCGGGTGTTCATCTCCATGAAATAGAACTTCATGTCCTCGGGCCGCTCGTAGCCGCCCGGCTGCTCGACGATGAATTCCACCGTGCCCGCGCCCACGTAGTTCACGGCACGCGCGGCGGCCACGGCGGCGGCGCCCATGCGGGCGCGCAGCTCGGGCGTCATGCCGGGCGCGGGGGCTTCCTCCAGCACCTTCTGGTGGCGGCGCTGCACGGAGCAGTCGCGCTCGAACAGATAGACCAGGTTGCCGTGCGTGTCGCCGAAGACCTGGATCTCGATATGGCGCGGGCGCTGCACGTACTTTTCGACCAGCACCGCGTCGTCGCCGAAGCTGCCGATCGCCTCGCGCTTGCACGAGGCCAGCGCGGCCGCGAAGTCCTCGGCCTTCTCGACCGCGCGCATGCCCTTGCCGCCGCCGCCCGCGCTGGCCTTGATGAGCACGGGGTAGCCGATGCGGTCGGCCTCGCGCTGCAGCAGTGCCGGGTCCTGGTCATGGCCGTGGTAGCCGGGCACCAGGGGCACGCCGGCCTTCTCCATGAGCTGCTTGGACTCGGCCTTCAGGCCCATGTCCTTGATGGCCGAAGGCGGCGGGCCGATGAAGACGAGGCCGGCCTCGGCACAGGCGCGGGCGAAGTCCTCGTTCTCGGACAGGAAGCCGTAGCCCGGGTGGATGGCCTCTGCTGCGCAGGCGCGGGCGGCGTCGATGATGCGTTCCCAGCGCAGATAGCTGTCCTTGGGCGCGCTGCCGCCGATGTGGACGGACTCGTCGCAGGCGGCGACGTGCTTGGCGTCGGCATCGGCGTCGGAATAGACGGCGACGGTCTTCACGCCCAGGCGGCGGGCGGTGGAAGCCACCCGGCAGGCGATCTCGCCGCGGTTGGCGATCAGGATCTTCTTAAACATGGCGCCCTCCTTCGATCAGAACTTTCTTGAACATTCAAACCACCTTCGCAGGACTGGAAAAAAGGGCCGAGAGGCGCCGCAGCACCGCCCGCAGGAACTTGAACAGCAGCGCCAGCAGCAGCACCGACACCGCCAGCATCACGGCCAGGGCCAGGCCGAAGAGCAGCGGGTGCTGCGTGGCCAGCCAGACCACGAGGACGACCAGGCCGTCCTCGAAGAAGGACAGCAGCCAGTTGGAGAACGGCTCGGGCGAGGTGTTGGCCGCCGCCCGCGTGGTCATCTTGGTGGCCAGCGCCGTGGCCGAGAGCGAGCCGCCCACCAGCCCCGCCGCGAGCGCCATGGCGCCGTTGTCGGCCCCGAAGACGCCGGCCGCCAGCAGCGCGCCGGCCGGCACGCGGATGAAGGCGTGGACCGCGTCCCAGGCGCTGTCGAGCCAGGGCACCTTGTCGGCGAAGAATTCGACGCACAGCATGAAGCCGCTGGCCCAGAGCACCGCCGGATGCTGCAGGAGCGCCAGGCCGGGCGGCAGGGGCAGCCAGCCGGCCCAGCCCATCAGGCCGATCAGGAACACCACCGCATAGAGCCGGAAGCCGCTGGCCCAGCCCAGCGCGGCGGCCAGGGCCATCAGGGCGGGCATGTCCAGATGGGCCGAGGCCTGGCGCGCGCCGTCGGCCACCGTCTGCGCGGTGCCGGCATCGATGTGCAGGCCCAGCGCATGCCACCACTGCACCAGGGAGAGCCAGATCGCGTCCATGGCCTGCCGCCCTGCCCTGCCTTCAGCCCGCCGGCGCCAGCCAGGACGGCTTGCGCTTGTTCAGGAAGGCCTGCACGCCCTCGCGCCCCTCTTCGCTCGCGCGGATGTCGGCGATGCCCTCCACCGTCGCGGCGATCAGCGCGTCGTCGATGGCGCGGCCGGCCACGTCGTTCACCAGCCGCTTGCAGGCGCGCACGGCCTGCGGGCTGTTGGCAGACAGCGTGCGCGTCCACGCATCGACGGTGGCGTCGAGCGCCGCCGCATCGGCCGCCACCGCATGCACGAAGCCGATGCGCAGCGCCTCGGCCGCATCGAAGCGTTCGGCCGTGAGGAAGTAGCGCTGCGCGGCGCGCGTGCCCATGGCGCGGATCACATAGGGGCTGATGGTCGCGGGGATGAGACCGAGCCTGACCTCCGAGAGGCAGAAACCCGCCGTCTCCACCGCCACCGCCATGTCGCAGGCAGCCACCAGGCCCATGCCGCCGGCATAGACATCGCCCTGCACGCGGGCGATGGTGGGCTTGGGGCATTCGGCGATGGTGCGCAGCATGGCCGCCAGCAGCGCGGCATCGGCGATGTTCTCGCCGCGCGTGTAGTCGGCCATGCGCCGCATCCAGTTCAGGTCGGCACCCGCGCAGAAGGCCGGGCCCTCGGCCGCCAGCACCACGGCCCGCACGTCGCTGCGCGCGCCCACGTCCTCGAAGGCGGCGGTGATGGCGGCGATGACCGCGTCGCTGAAGGCGTTGCGCACTTCGGGCTGGGTCAGCGTGATGCGCGCGACGGCGCCGGACTGGGTGATGGCGAGAGGGGCTTGGCTCATGGCTGGGAGGGGTTCCGCAGGTAAGGGACGAAATCGATTTCCGGCGCCGGGCGGCCCAGCGCGGTCAGCGCCGCCGTGATCTGCCCGCGGTGGTGGGTGGAATGGTTGAAGACGTGCGCCAGCAAGCCGGCAAAGGGCAACGATGCCGGAACACCCTGGCTGGTCGTGTAGTCCAGCGTGCCGGCCCAGCGCTCGGCCGGCAGCGCGGCGATCAGCGGCTCCCAGCGTGCCGTGCCGGCCCGCAGGCGCTCGTCCAGCCGGGCGCGGTCGGGCTCGGCCTCCGCATCCAGCGCCACACGCGGCGAGAAGCCTTCGGCAAAGCGCACGAACCACAGCAGCTGCTCGCCTACCAGCAGGTGGTTGAGCGTGCCGTGGATGCTGCGGAAGAACAGGCCCGCATCGCGCCGGTAGTCGGCGTCGGACACTTGCGCCACGGCATCGAGCAGGCGCGCCGTGGCCCAGGCGTTGTAGCGGGCCAGCTGGGCGAAATGGGCGTTGAACGGATGGCTCATGGCGAAGACTCCTTGCGGGCAGCGAACACCCGGGGCCAGAACGCGTCGAGCGCGGCCAGCGCCTGCACGCGCGCTGCCGGGTTGCCGCCCTGGTGCACGCCCTGGGGCGAGACGCCGTTGGGCACGTCGGCGCGCAGCCGCACCGGGCCGGCGCCGTCGAAGCCGTGGTAGCTGTCGGCATAGACGTGCAGGGTGACGTCGCTGCCGGGCCGCGCCTGCAGCGCCTGCGCGAAGTCCACGCAGGGCTGGGCGGGCGTCCAGTCGTCCAGCGCACCCAGCTGCATCAGCAGGGGCACGGGCTCCAGCGCGGCATGCCGGCGCTGCAGCGGGCCGCAGCCGGGGTAGAACACGGCCGCGCCGGCCAGGGGCACATCGCCCGGCGCGGGGTGCAGCCGGCGCTGCTCCAGCAGATTGAGCGTGGTGGTGCCGCCGTTGGACCAGCCCATCACGCCGATGCGCTGCGCATCCACGCCGGGCTGCGCCGCCAGCCAGGCGATGGCGGCGCGCGCGTCCTGCACCCGCACGGCCACGGGCACATCGCGATCGCGGTAGCGGGTGCTGCAGATGGACTGCAGGCCGCGCGAGCCGAAGCTGTCGGGCAGCAGCACGGCATAGCCGGCCGCATGCAGGCTGGCCGCGGTCTCGCGGTAGCGCTGGGCCAGCTGGCCGCTGCGGGCATAGAGGCCGCCGCAGCCGTGCAGCGCCATCACGGCCGGCTGCGGATGGGCGGGGCCGGCGCCTTCCGCCGGCCACCAGTAGGCCTGCAGGCTCTCGCCGCCAGGCAGGGGCAGGCGCACGGGCTGCAGATGCGCGCTGGCAGGCGTTGCGGGCTCCGCAGCATCGGCAGCGCCCGCGGGCAGGCCGACGGACTGGCACGCAGCCAGCAAGGCGCAGAGCAGCAGGGGCGCGATGAGGCGGGCGCAGCGGGTCATGGCTTGGGCCAGACGATCTGGTCGTCCACGGCGTAGAGATGGCAGGTGCCGCCCTTGGCCTGGGCGTTGCGCGTGCAGCGCTCCATGGCGGCGTTCATGGCGTCGGCGCGGTCATAGAAGTAGGCCCAGGCGCCGGTTTCGGCAATGGCGAAGGCGCGCGGGAAGGGCGTGGCCAGGAACTTCCGGTAGCCCTCGCGCGCGGCCTCGCCCACGTGGGGGATGGCCGCCGCATCGCCGACGGGGAAGGCATCGGTGGCGGCCGGCGGTGCATGGTCGTGCTGCAGGCCGGGCAAGGCGATGGTGACCTGCGATGGCAGGCCCAGTTCGGCCAGGAACTTGTCCACCTCGGGCACCCAGATCTTCAGGCCGGCGCGCGAGGCGAACATGCCGTGCGCATCCGACGCGAAAGGGCCGTAGGCCACCAGCCGGGCCGGCGCGCCGCCGGCCACATAGCGGGCATACATGTCGCGCCACAGGGCCTCGGGCCAGTAGCTGTCATTGCTGCCGTAGAACCAGAGCGAGGGCAGGCGCGCCGTCTTGCCATAGGCGCCCATGGCGCCGGCCAAGGCGCCCTCCCAATTCACGCAGTTGTCGTTGTTCAACCCGCCCGCGAAGTTGATATAGCCCTTCACGCCCTGTGCCGGCGGCAGTGAACTGAGCGCCATGGTGGTGAGGCCCCCATGCGACTGGCCCGCCACCACGATGCGGCTGTTGTCCGCATCGGGCACGGTGCGCAGGTAGGCCAGCACGGCCTGCACGTCTTCGGCCTGCGCCAGCCCGTTGCCTTCGGTATTGCAGCCACCGCCGATGTAAGCGCCGGTCGATTGCGAGAAGCCCTGCCGCATGGGAATGACCACCATGTAGCCGCGCGACAGGAAGGTGCGCACGGCCGGCTCGTACCGCGCCCGCGCCTGGAAGCGCGGGTTGCCGTGCTGCTTGCCGTGGTTGATGACGACGATGGGGAAAGGCCCCTGCCCCGGCGGGCGGAAGAAGGTGGTTTCCAGCGACGTGGACAGCATGCCGCTGCCCTTGGGCACCATCACGACCTGCTCGCGCAGGCCGGCGTCCAGCGGCGCGGGCGGGGCGCTCTGCGCCACGGCACCCGCGCAGACGGCGGCAATCGCCAAGCCGCAGAGGCGGCGCACGATGGAACGAAGGAAACAACGTGGCATGGAACAGCACTCCCTTTCTGATGACGTTTTCGTCTTTGAGAAGGGAAAAATCCTACATGCGGAATACGCCGAACTTCATGTCGCCGATGGGTGCGTTGCGCGCAGCCGCCAGCCCCAGCGCCAGCACGCGCCGCGTGTCGGCCGGATCGATGATGCCGTCGTCCCAGAGCCGCGCCGTGGCGTAGTAGGGGTGGCCCTGGTCTTCGTACTGCTGGCGGATCGGGGCCTTGAAGGCCTCTTCCTCCTCGGCGCTCCATTGCCCGCCCTTGGCCTCGATGCCGTCGCGCTTGACGGTGGCCAGCACGCTGGCGGCCTGCTCGCCGCCCATCACGCTGATGCGGGCGTTGGGCCACATCCAGAGGAAGCGCGGGCTGTAGGCACGGCCGCACATGCCGTAGTTGCCGGCGCCGAAGCTGCCGCCGATGATGATGGTGAACTTCGGCACGTTGGCCGTGGCCACGGCCGTGACCATCTTGGCGCCGTTGCGCGCGATGCCTTCGTTCTCGTACTTGCGGCCCACCATGAAGCCGGTGATGTTCTGCAGGAAGACCAGCGGGATCTTGCGCTGGCAGCACAGCTCGATGAAGTGCGCGCCCTTCAGGGCCGATTCGGAGAACAGGATGCCGTTGTTGGCGATGATGCCCACGGGCATGCCTTCGATGTGGGCGAAGCCGGTGACCAGCGTGGTGCCGAAGCGGGCCTTGAACTCGTCGAACGCGCTGCCATCGACGATGCGGGCGATGATCTCGCGCACGTCGAAGGGCTTGCGCGTGTCCACCGGGATCACGCCGTACAGCTCCTCCGCTGCGAATCTGGGAGCAGCAGGCGCAGGCTGATCGAGGGCTGCAGGCTGACGGGCGTTCAGGTTCTTGACGGCAGCGCGCGCCAGGGCCAGCGCGTGCAGGTCGTTCTGGGCCAGGTGGTCGGCCACGCCCGAGAGGCGCGTGTGCACGTCGCCGCCGCCTAAGTCTTCCGCCGTCACCACCTCGCCCGTGGCGGCCTTCACCAGCGGCGGGCCGCCCAGGAAGATGGTGCCCTGGTTCCTGACGATGATGGTCTCGTCGCTCATGGCGGGCACGTAGGCGCCCCCGGCCGTGCAGGAGCCCATGACCACGGCGATCTGGCCGATGCCCTGCGCGCTCATGTTCGCCTGGTTGTAGAAGATGCGGCCGAAGTGGTCGCGGTCGGGGAAGACCTCGTCCTGGTTGGGCAGGTTGGCGCCGCCCGAATCGACCAGGTAGATGCAGGGCAGGCGGTTCTGCTCGGCCACCTCCTGCGCGCGCAGGTGCTTCTTGACGGTGAGAGGGTAGTAGGTTCCGCCCTTCACCGTGGCGTCGTTGCAGACCACCATGCAGTCCACGCCGGCCACGCGGCCGATGCCGGCGATCAGGCCCGCGCCGGGCGCGTCGCCGCCGTACATGCCCAGCGCGGCGAGCGGCGCCAGCTCCAGGAAAGGCGTGCCCGCATCCAGCAGCCGGTCCACCCGCTCGCGCGGCAGCAGCTTGCCGCGCGCGACGTGCTTGGCGCGCGCGGCCTCGCCGCCGCCCTGGGCGACCTGGACGAGCCGGGCGCGCAGGTCGTCCACCAGGGCGCGCATGGCGGCGGCATTGGCCAGGAAGTCCGCCGAGCGGGCATTGAGTTGGGTGTCGAGGATCATGGTGTTCCGGTGTCGGGCAAGGGTCGGGCGATGGGCCGGCCATAGGCCGGGGCCTGCGGATGGAGGGCGACCGCAGCTCAGGCGGTGCGGCTTTCCTGCAGCCCCAGCTGTTCCTTCATCGCTTCGCGGATCTTGAATTTCTGGATCTTGCCGGTCACCGTCATCGGAAACTCGGTGACGAAGCGGATGTGGCGCGGCACCTTGTAGTGCGCGATCTGGCCCTGGCAGAAGGCGCGGATGCCTTCTTCGGTGGGCTCGGCGCCGGGCTTGGCGATGATCCAGGCGCAGAGCTCTTCGCCGTAGCGCGCGTCGGGCACGCCCACCACCTGCACGTCCTGCACCTGCGGGTGGCGGTAGAGGAATTCCTCGATCTCGCGCGGATAGACGTTCTCGCCGCCGCGGATCACCATGTCCTTGATGCGGCCGACGATGTTCACGTAACCCTCGGCGTCCATGGTCGCCAGGTCGCCCGTGTGCATCCAGCCTTCGGCGTCGATGGCCTCGCGGGTCTTGGCTTCGTCGCCCCAGTAGCCGTGCATGACCGAATAGCCGCGCGTGCAGAGCTCGCCCGAGGTGCCGCGCGGCACCACGGCGCCGGTTTCGGGGTGGATGATCCGCACCTCCAGGTGCGGCTGCACCGTGCCCACGGTGGACACGCGCTTGTCCAGCGGCGTGGCGGTGCTGCTCTGGCAGCTGACCGGGCTGGTCTCGGTCATGCCGTAGGCGATGGTGATCTGCTCCAGGTGCATGTCGCGCACCACGCGCTTCATCACCTCGATGGGGCATGGCGAGCCGGCCATGATGCCGGTGCGCAGGGTGGAGAGGTCGAACTCCGCGAAGCGCGGATGGTCCAGTTCGGCGATGAACATGGTGGGCACGCCGTGCAGGCCGGTGCAGCGCTCGGCCTGCACGGTCTCCAGCACCTTGAGCGGGTCGAAGCCATCGCTGGGATAGACGATGGCCGCGCCGTGCGTCACGCAGGCCAGGTTGCCCAGCACCATGCCGAAGCAGTGGTAGAGCGGCACGGGAATGCACAGGCGATCTTCGGGCGTGAGCTGCATGCATTCGCCGATGAAGAAGCCGTTGTTGAGGATGTTGCGGTGCGTGAGCGTGGCGCCCTTCGGAAAGCCCGTGGTGCCGCTGGTGAACTGGATGTTGATCGGGTCGGTGCTCTTCAGCGTGGCGGCCACGGCGTCGATGCGCGCGTCCTGCGCGTCGCCCCGCGCCATCAGTTCGGAAAAGCGCAGCAGGCCGGGCTCGTCGGCGCCCTGCCCCGGGCCTTCGTCGATCCAGACCACGGTGCGCAGCGCGGGCAGGCGCGCGGCCTGCAGGGCGCCGGGCGCGGCGGCGGCCAGCTCGGGCGCCAGTTCGCGCAGCATGGCCAGGTAGTCGCTGGTCTTGAAGCGCGCCATGGTCACCAGGGCCTTGCAGCCGACCTTGTTCAGCGCGTATTCGACCTCGGCCGTGCGGTAGGCCGGGTTGATGTTGACCAGCACCAGGCCGACCTGGGCGGTGGCGAACTGCATCAGCACCCATTCGGCGTTGTTGTGCGACCAGATGCCGACGCGGTCGCCCGGCGCAAGCCCCAGGCCCAGCAGCGCGCCGGCCAGGCGGTGCACGGCGGCGTGCAGTTCGGCATAGGTGTAGCGCAGGCCCTGGTGGCGGCTCACCAGCGCCTCGCGGCCGGGCTGGCGGGCGGCCATGGCGGCGAAGAAGTCGCCCAGGGTCTGCTCGATGAGCGGCACGTGGGTGTCGCCCCGGGCGTAGCTCAGGGCGGTGGAGGCGGGCGAAGCAGCGATGGTCACGGCGGTGTCTCCTGGCGGGCGGTCTCTGGCGGACGTCGGCATGCAAGTGCGCCGGCCCGGCCCGCAGGGCGGGCGCGGCGCGGGGGCGCCTTCTGGCCTGCAGCATACGCCCGGGGGTGCCCGGCCTCCACCCCCGATCAGGCCAGAGAGGTTGCAAATCGTGCCACCGCCGGACACACTGCCGCCATGCGCCAGCCCCCTGCCCTCGCCCGCCCTACCACCACGACCCAGCCCGTCGCCGCCACGCCCATGGCCTTCGTGCAGGCCATCGTGCAGGCCTATGCGCAGCGCGGCATGGACCCGGGCGGCGCGCTCGCAGCGGCACAAATCCCGCCAGAACGTGTGCATGATCCGGCCGCCCGCATCACCGCGCTGCAGATGGAGGCGCTGTCGGCCGCCGCCATGCGCGAGCTGGACGACGAGGCGCTGGGCTGGTTCTCGCGCCGCCTGCCCTGGGGCAGCTACGGCATGCTGGCGCGCGCCTCCATCAGCTCGCCCACGCTGGGCCTGGCGCTGCGGCGCTGGTGCCGCCACCATGCGCTGATCGCGGACGACATCGGCCTGCACCTGGATGGCGACGGCGCCACCGCCACGCTGGCGCTGGCCGAGCACCGCAGCCTGGGCGGCCTGCGGGAGTTCTGCATCGTCTCGGTGCTGCGCAATGCGCTGGGGCTGGCGTGCTGGTTCATCGATTCACGCCTGCCGCTGCTGGAGGCGGCGTTCCCGTTCGCGCCGCCGCCGCATGCCGAGGTGTACCCGCTGCTCTTCGGCGTGGCGCCGCGCTTCGGCGCGCCGCAGGCGCTGCTGCGCTTCGACGCGCGCTATCTCGACATGCCCCTGCAGCGCGACGAGGCCATGCTGCGCCAGATGCTGCAGCGCGCCCTGCCGCTGACCGTGCGGCAGTACCGGCGCGACCGGCTGCTGGTGCAGCGGGTGCGCCAGCTGCTGGCCCACGCGCCGGAGCTGGCCCATAGCGCGCAGACGCTGGCCGCGCAGCTGCACGTGTCGCCGCGCACGCTGCACCGGCAGCTGAAGGAAGAAGGCGCCTCGCTGCAGGCGCTCAAGGACGAGGCGCGGCGCCAGCGGGTGATGGAGCTGCTGCTGCGCACCGACCGGCCCATCAAGGCCATCGCCCAGATGGCGGGCTTCGCCAGCGAAAAGAGCTTCACCCGCGCCTTCCGCCACTGGATGGCGATGGCGCCCACCGAATACCGGCGGCGCCAGCGCGCGGCCGCGCTGATGACCCCGCCGGCCCTGCCGGCTACAGGCCGTAGCAGCGCCTGAGGCCGGCGTAGTCGTAGTAGTGGCTGCCGGGCGCGTAGCGCGCGGCCTCGCAGGCGGCGGGGAAGTCCACCTCCTGCTCGTTGAACAGCATCTTCACCAGCGTCACGCCCCAGGTGTCGCGCGCCACGTCCCACTGCACGTTGGTGGCCATGGGCGAGACGTCTTCGCCGCGCCAGGGGTTGCCGGCATAGGTGTAGGTGGAGGCCCGCGGCACGGGCGTGGCCGCATTGCGCAGGCCCAGCCGGGCGATGAAGGGGATCATGACCTCGGCATGGGTGAAGCGCAGGCGGGCGGCGTGGCCCATGTCGCCCTGGGCGATGCGGCCCACTTCGTCGAAGAAGTCCTGCAGCAGCGCCTGCGTGAAGCGGGTGGTGACGCCGCCGTACTCGGTCGCGGCCGGGCCCTTGCCGTAGAAGTCGTCGATGTCCTGCAGGTAGGCGAAGGTCGGCGCATGCTCCAGCGGCATGTAGGGGCTGAAGTCCAGGCCGCCGGTTTCGGCCTTCATGCCGGGGGCGATGATGTAGAGCTCGTAGAGCAGCGCGGCGGCATCCACCGCGCTCTGGATCCGGGTCTTGCCGTCGCCCGTCAGCGTGCTGGTGAAGCGGCCGTCGGCGCTGGCGAACGTGCGCTTGCCGTTGTTGGAGAAGCTGTAGGTGCCGGCATCGAGCTTGTCGATGAAGGCGCCGGTGAAGAGCCGCTCCAGCACGGCGCGGGCATGGGCGCGCACCTCGGGCGCATTGCGCGCGGCGGCCACCTTGGCGGCGGCCTCGGCGCCGAAGCCGGCCGCATCCTTGGCGGCGGCGTAGCGCTGGTAGTCCTGGCTGGCGGCCAGCACGGCGGCATGCACGGCGTTGCCATCGGTCACCGCATCGGTGCTGGTGGAGAGCTTGTGCGGATAGAGCTGGTAGCGGTCCACCACGGCCGGTGCGATGGCGGCGGCCGCAGCCGGCGCCGAGGCGGCCAGCGACGCGGCGAAGAACTGCGAGCTGTCCACGGCGCGGTCCTGGCCGGAATTCAGCACCTCGATGGCCCGCGCGCGGCCCTGGTAGCGCTGTCCGGAGAAGAGATCCGGGTCGCGCTGCACCAGGCGGGCGGCCAGCTGGCGGTGCTCGGCGATGCCCACCTGGGTGAGGTTGCCGTAGCCCGGCGTGCTGATGCCGGCGACGCCCCAGCCCAGAACGAAGTTGGCCTGCATGATCGTCTGCACGTCCGGGCCCAGCTGCTGGCCCAGGGCGGTGAGCGCGCCATCGGCCTTGGCCCGCGTCCACATGTTCAGCACCGCGTCGTCGTACTTCAGGCTGGACAGGCCGCGCGAGCCGTGCCGGGCGACGAGTTCGGCATACACCGTGCTGAAGCCGGGCGGCGGCGCTTCGTAGCTCGCCAGCGACTGGCGGGGCTGGTAGCCCGTCTTGGTGGCGTAGAAGCCCGAAGAGGCCGCGGCCGGCGTGCCGTCGCCCCCGCCGCCACAGGCGGCAAGCGAGAAGGTGGCGGCCAGGCAGGCCCAGCGAAGGGAGGAGAGGAAAGAAGAAGGCATGACGGCTGCAATGGCAGAGGAACCCACGGAACCCGCCAGCCTAGGGCAGGCCCGTGGCAGCGTCATGACAGAAAGGCGCGGCCAGCGCCCCGGCGCACGCCTCAGGCCGCGTCCAGCAGGCCCGGCAGCTCGTCCATGCGCGTGATGATCTTTTGGGCACCGGCGGCCCGTAGCGCCTCGGCCACGTCGTGGCCCGGGCCGCCGGGGCTGTAGCCCACCACCGTGGCGCCCGCGGCCACGCCGGCGGTGACGCCCGTGGCCGAATCCTCCACCACCAGGCAGCGCGCGGGCGGCACGCCCAGGGCGGCGGCGGCGGCCAGATAGACGTCGGGCGCGGGCTTGGTGCGCGGCATCTCGTGGCCGCTGAAGACCTGGCCCGCGAAGAGCGGAGCCAGCCCGGTCTTGGCCAGCTGCAGCTCGACCTTCTCGCGGTCGGCGCCCGAGGCGCAGGCGATGCGCCCGCCCAGCCGCTCGCGCACGGCGGCCACGGCCTCGGCCGCGCCGGGAATGGCCTGCAGCTCCGCGGCCAGCGCGACGTTGCGGCGGGCGTAGAACTCGGCCATCCATGCATCGGTCAGCGGCCGGCCGGTGTGGGCCTCGATGCGCGCGGTTTCCGCACGCACGGCCTTGCCCAGGAAGATGCCCATGCACTCTTCGTGCGTCATCTCCCAGCCGGTTTCGGCCAGCAGGTCGCGCAGCACGCGGTGGGTGATGGGTTCGCTGTCCACCAGAACACCATCGCAATCGAACAGCACCGCATCGAAGGCCAGCATGTCAACGTCTTTCCCAAAGAGGTTCAAAGAAAAAAAGAAAGCGCCCGAAGGCGCCTCTGAGTATGCGTCAGCCCGGTGGTGGCGCCGGGCCGGACGACCTTGCTGCCGTCATCAGTTCGGGAAGGCGATCCCCGCCAGCGGGCTGCGCAGGCTGGCCGCGTTGCGCGCCGACAAGGTGTAGACGCTGCGGTCATCGGTCGTCAGGTCGCTCACGAAGAAGAGGCCCTGGGCGGCGAGCTGGTTCATGGCGGCCAGCTTCTGGCTGGCCGAAGCCTGCAGGCTGACGGCGGCCAGGTCGTAGTCGATGGGGCCGTTCTGCGCCGAGCTCTTCTCGAAGACCTGCGCGGACGCCTGGCCCTGCAGCACGAACGTGCCCAGATAGAACCGGCCCTGGGCGCCCTGCTCGTTCAGCCGCTGGCGCAGCGCGTCCCCCGAGGCCATGCCGCCGGAGCCGGAGATGGGGATCACGGTGTAGGCGTAGGTGGTGGCGCTGGAGTCCTTGGCGTAGAGATTGAAGCTGTCCGGGCCCGCGCCGAAGGGGCCGACCAGCCGGTAGCCCCGGGCGCCCTCGGCATTGAGCTGGGCCTGGAAGGCGTCGCTGCCCAGGCTGCCGGAGATGGGCAGCCGTTCGTAGGAATAGGTCACGCTGCGGGTCGTGTCGCGCACCGTGAGCAGGCGGATGCCCGAGGCGTCGGACAGATAGGGCGCCTTGAAGGCGAAGCCGCGCGCGCCCTGCTGGTTGAGCTGCGCCACCAGGGCATCGCCCGAACTGGCCTGGGCGACGAACTCGTAGGCCAGCCGCGAGCCGCTGTGTGCGGTATCGGAGACGTAGAAGTCCGTGCCCGTGCTGCCGCTGCCGGTGGACTGCGTTCCGATGAAGGCGTAGCCGCGCGAGCCCTGGTCGTTGAACGCCGCGAGTGCCGCAGCCCCCGAGGCGGCGGGCTGCATGGCGTACTGGCCGGTGACCTGCTGTGCGGGCGCGCCCCCGCCACCGCCGCTTCCGCCACCATTGCCGCCGCCTCCGCTGCTGCCGCCATCACCCCCGCCGGGAGCCGTACCCACGCCGCCATCGCCCCCTCCCCCGCCTCCACACGCAGCCAGGCAGGCGGCCAGGACGAGAGACGCAGCGCGACGGGTCATCGGAAGAGAGATCATGAAAAATCCTTGGTTGACATCAGGGTTGGACAGCCGGCAGCCCCGTTGCGGCACGGCAACAATGCAGCGCCGCGATACCCGGCAGAAAGAATTGTTTGCAGCCCGCGCCACTGGCCGACACCCCCCTGGGGCCGGGTTTTTGTTACACACTGCAGACCGATGCGTTCACCAGGCAGGCCCTGCCGGGACCGGCGCTGAACGCCCGAGTCCGCCTTGCACGAGCCCTGTGCCGAACTGCCGCTGCAGGCCCACGCCTTCGGCCCTTGAACTGGATTGCCATGAATTCCACCGCGCCCTGCCCCCTCCCGGAGCCGCGCTATGCCCTGGTCCTGGACGACCACCCTCTCGTCGCCCGTGGCATGAGCGAGTTCCTTCGCCAGCTGCCCTGCCTGCAGGATTCCGTCTTCGTCAACACCACCGAAGAGGCGCTGCGCACCATCGCCACGCGCGGCCAGCCCGCGCTGACGCTGATGGATTTCTGGCTCGCCGAGGGCCCCACCACGCACTGCGTGCGCGACCTGCTCGCGCTGGCGCCGCAGACGCGGGTGCTGATGGTGAGCGGCGACAACCACCCGGGCATCGCGCTCAAGGCGCGCAGCTGCGGCGCGCACGGCTTCATCCACAAGCAGCGCTGCCCCGAGGTGTTCGCGCAGGCGGCCACGGCCGTGCTGCAGGGCGGCATCTGGTTCGACGAAGAGATCGTCGCCTCGCCCGGAGCGCAGCTGCGCGAGCTGCCGATGTCGCCGGCCGAGCTGGGCCTCACGCCGCGGCAGGGGCAGATCCTGGCGCTGCTGCTCGAAGGCCTGCCCAACAAGCACATCGCCGCGACCCTGAACCTCTCGGAGCACACGGTGAAGGAGCATGTGACCGCCCTGCTGGGCAAGCTGGGCGCGCGCAACCGGGTGGAGGCCATCTCCCGCCTGCGCGGCGTGCGGCTGGAATTCCAGGCGCAGGGCCTGGCGCCGGCCGCGAGCTAGAGCGACGCGCGGCGCGCAGCCGCTGCCAAGCGCTTCAGGGGCCTGCCCGCCCCCGTTCGGCGCAGCCGCAGCGACATGCTTGCTTAGAACGTGTTTACGATCTCCCAGGGGTCGCGCAGCTACGTCGGCGGGATGGGATGCAAGGCGCGGTGCGCAGTGGATAGCTCGGGCTATCCACAAGCGCCGCAACGCCGCAGACCGCCCGCCGACGTAGCTGCCCTTCGGGTTGGAGCGAAATCGGGCGATTGGACGCCCCGGCTGCTTGCATGGGCATCAGCCCATGCGGCGCATCCGAAGCATCCACTCATCCCGATTGCGCTCCAACGCGATCCCCTGCGAGATCGTAAACACGTTCTTACAAGCGGCGCACGCTGCCTGCCACATCGCATCCTGCCGTGCCGCCGCCCTCCATGGCGGGGCGCCGCTACGGCGTATCGCTCTTGCCCTCGCCCGGCGGCTCCGCCACCGCAAGCCAGTGCGCCAGCAGGCCATACAGCAGCTCAGGCTCCAGCGGCTTGCGCAGCACCAGGTAGCCGTCTTCCTCCGCCCGGTCCACGCCTGCGGCGGCGTGCTCGCCGGTGAGCAGCGCGCCGCGCGAATGCCCGCAGCGCTGGAGCACGGCCTGCAGCACGGCCAGGCCGCTTTCGCCGCCGGCCAGCCGGTAGTCGCACACCACGGCATCGGGCGCATAGCCCTCGTCCAGCCAGGCCAGGGCCTGCGCGCCGCCGGCCGCTGCGCGCACCTGCACGCCCCACGACTGCAGCAGCCCGGTGAGCGCGGAGGTGACCTGGGGGTCGTCGTCCACCAGCAGGCAGCGCCCGGTCAGCGATGCGTCCGGCGGCACCACGGGCAGGTGCGCCGGCGCTGCGGCGGGGCGGATGCCGGGGCGCACGGCCGGCAGCTCCAGCCAGAAGCAGGAGCCGCGCTGCGGCGTGGACTCGAAGCCGTAGTCCGCACCCGTCAGCTGCGCGCCGCGCGCCACCACCGCCAGGCCCAGGCCGTGTCCCTCGGCCGTGGCCTGCACGCCGTTCTTCCCGCGCGCATAGGGCGCATAGATGCGCTCGCGGTCCTGCTGGGCGATGCCGGCCCCCGTGTCCCAGACTTCGATGCGCCAGCGGCTGCCGCGCAGGCGCGCGCCGAGCAGCACGCCGCCCGAAGGCGTATAGCGCAGCGCGTTCTGCAGCAGGTTGAACACCATCTGCCGCAGCAGGGCCGGATCGGCACGCACCCACGGGTCCTGGCTGCGCGGCAGGAAGAGGCGCAGCCTCAGGCCCCGGTGATCGGCATCGGGGCCGAAGATGCGGGCCGCGTCCTCGAAGACGGCGGCCAGCGCCAGGTCTTCGTGCCGCGCCGTGAATTCGCCCGACTCCAGCCGCGAGAGGTCGAGCAGCGCGTTGAACATGAAGCTCAGCGAGCGCACGCATTCCTGCACGTCGCGCAGCAGCGGCGAGAGCTGCGCGTCGGCATTGCGCTGCACTGCCGCCTGCACCAGCAGGCCCATGGCATGCAGCGGCTGGCGCAGGTCGTGGCTGGTGGTGGAGATGAAGCGGTCGCGCTCCAGCAGGGCGTTTTCGGCCTCCTCCTTGGCGAGGCGGTAGCGCTCGGCCAGCCGCAGGCGCTGGCGCTCCTGCTCCACCTGCTGCTCGATGAGCCGGCGCCCGCCCCAGGCGTGCCGCGCGATCACGGCGCCGTAGAGCAGCGTGAGCGGCAGCAGGTATTTCCAGCGCAGCGGAAAGGCCCAGGGCACGGCCACCGCCATGGGCACGAAGACCACGGCGTAGAAGCGCCAGAAGACCTGCGGCAGCGGCGCGACGAAGGTGGCGGTGGAGGCCAGGATGGCGCACAGGCAGATATAGACGACCAGCCGGAACTCCACCGTGCCGCCGTAGAGGCCGAAGCCCAGCGGCGCGATCCAGAACAGGCCGACGATGATGGCGGTGCGGGCGTAGTGCCGCTCCCAGCGCTGCACGGCCTGCGCCTGGATGAGCGGCGCGCCGCGCTGCATGCGGCGGCGCTGCCAGTTCAGCCCGCACGCGGCCATCACGAAGCCGGCCCAGCAGGCCCAGAGGCCCACATGGCCGGGCGCGAAGCCGTACATCCAGCACAGCACGCCGGGAATGACCAGCGCCGCGGCCTCGGTGGAGCCGCGCTCCGAGAGCGACAGCAGCAGCCGCCGCTTCATGGCCAGCTCCAGCTGCGGCTCGCCCTCGCCCGGCAGCAGGGAGGCCGACCAGGACGCCGGCGCGGCGTCGTCTTCCTGGGGAATCGAGGGGCTGCGTGGCATGGGCGAGGCGTGCAGGCTCGGCCGCGTCAGCGCAGGTCGCCGTCCACGTAGTACCAGCGGCCGGCGGTGCGCACGAAGCGGCTGGTCTCGTGCAGGCGGTGGGCGCGCCCGCCGGGGGCGCGCTGGCGGGCGACGAATTCGACCTCGGCACTGTCGGGCCCCAGCTGGCGGTGCGCGCGCACCTCCAGGCCCAGCCAGCGTGTGCCCGGGTCGAAGTCGATGGAGGCGGGGCGGTGGGCCGCATCCCAGGTGGCCAGCAGATAGGGGCCGTCTTCGCGCACGAAGGCGGTGTAGCGCGAGCGCATCAGGCTTTCGGCATCGGGTGCGGGACAGTCGTCCCAGTGGCCGAGGTAGCGGCCGCAGCAGTCGGCATAGGCCAGCGGGGAGCGGGTGCGGGCCGGGGTGCGGCCGCAGGGGCAGGGAGAGCGGGGGTCCAGGGACATCGGCGAAGGAAGCGGCGGGATCGGTGAAGGTCGGGCGGGCATTCTTGCATTGCGCAGGCCGGCCCCATTGCTGCCATGATGGCAGACCCCGCAGCGGCGGGATCAACGTCGTTCATGAGGAGATTGCACCGATGTTTTCGCTCAGCGTGCCCTGGTGGGAGTTCATCGTCCGGGGCGTGGTGGTGTATGCCTTCCTGCTCGTCTTCCTGCGCCTGACCGGGCGGCGGCAGACGGGCCAGTTCGCGCCGTTCGACCTGGTGCTGCTGCTGGTGCTCTCGAACGCGGTGCAGAACTCGATGAACGCGGGCGACAACTCGCTGATCGGCGGCCTGATCTCGGCCGCGACGCTGCTGATGTGCCATGTGCTGCTCGCGCACCTGACCTACCGCTTTCCGCGCCTGGCCGACCTGGTGGACGGCCGGCCCAAGGAGCTGGTCTATCAGGGCCGCGTGAACGAGGCGCTGATGCGCCAGCAGCTGCTGTCGGCCGACGACCTGGCCGCCGCCCTGCGCGCGGGCGGCTGCCGCCACCTGCACGAGGTGGAGAGCGCCACGCTGGAGGTCAACGGGCAGATCACGGTGGTGCTGCGCAAGCGCGATTCGGAGTGAGCGGCGCAGCGTGGCTGCGCCAGGGGATCATGTGCGCAAAAGCCCCGTAGCACGCTACCCGCCTTCGCATCAAGCTACTGAATAGATAGCAAACCCCGTCAGGCCAGCGCGCGCTGGATGAGGATCTTCTGCACGTCGCTCGTGCCTTCGTAGATCTGGCAGACGCGCACGTCGCGGTAGATGCGCTCGACCGGGAAGTCGTTCACCACGCCGTAGCCGCCCAGGGTCTGGATGGCGGCGCTGCACACGCGCTCGGCCATCTCGCTGGCGAAGAGCTTGGCCATGGCCGCCTCCTTCAGGCACGGCCGGCCGGCATCGCGCAGCGCGGCGGCGTGCCAGATGAGCTGGCGCGCGGCCTCGATCTGCGTGGCGCAGTCGGCCAGGCGAAAGCCCACGGCCTGGTGGTTGAAGATGGCGGTGCCGAAGCTCTCGCGCTCCTTGGCGTACTGCAGCGCCACGTCGAAGGCGCTGCGGGCCATGCCCACGCTCTGCGCGGCGATGCCGATGCGCCCGCCCTCCAGCGCGCCCAGGGCGATCTTGTAGCCCTCGCCTTCGGCGCCGATCAGGTTCGCGGCCGGGATGCGGCAGTCGTCGAACTGGATCTGCGCCGTGTCGCTGCTGTGCTGGCCCAGCTTGTCCTCCAGCCGCGCCACGCCGTAGCCGGGCGCGCTGGTGGGCACGATGAAGGCGCTCATGCCCTTCTTGCCGGCCGCCTTGTCGGTCACGGCGATGACGATGGCCACCTGCCCGTTCTTGCCGCTGGTGATGAACTGCTTGACGCCGTTGATGACGTATTCACCGCCCTGCTTCACCGCCGTGGTCCTCAGCGCCGAGGCGTCGGAGCCCACGTGCGGCTCGGTCAGGCAGAAGGCGCCCAGCATCTCGCCGCGCGCCAGCGGCGTGAGCCAGTCGCGCTTTTGCTCGGGCGTGCCGTAGCGCATCAGGATGGCGTTGACGGGGCAGTTGGTCACGCTGATGGCGGTGCTGGTGCCGCCGTCGCCGGCCGCGATCTCTTCGAGCACCACGGCGAGCGAGACGTAGTCCAGCGCGGCGCCGCCGTATTCCTCGGGCACGCAGATGCCGTAGGCGCCGAGCGCGGCCAGGCCCTGGTGAGCCTCCTTGGGGAAATGGTGCTCGCGGTCCCAGCGCGCGGCATGGGGCCAGAGCTGGTCCTGGGCGAAGTCGCGCACGGCGTCGCGGATCATTTCCTGGTCGGGGGTCAACAGCATGGTGAAGGTCTCCTGGTTCGGTCGTCTTGTCTTGTCGTGTCTTGGCCTGGATTCGGGTCTTGCCGCCGCAGCCGCCTACCAGCGCTCGGCCCGGCGGCCGTCGTGGTGCAGCAGGCGGCCCCGGTCGGCGGGGGTGATGCCGGCGATGGTGGCGATCAGCCCGGCCACGCTGCGCTCCACCGTCAGCGGGGCGCCGGCGCCGCCCATGTCGGTCTGCGTCCAGCCCGGGTCGAGCGTGACCAGCGTGGCGCGCGGCCAGGCGGGCTGGGCCGCCGCCACGGCCATGTTGAGCGCGGCCTTGCTCACGCGGTAGAGCCAGGCGCTGCTGCCGGCTTCGCTGATGAGCGACATCTCGCTGGAGAGAAAGCCGAACACGCCGCCCGCCTCTTCCACCAGCGGCGCCACCTGGGGCAGCGCCTGCATGGCGCCCAGCACGTTGGTGTGCATGACGCGGTCGAAGGCCTCGCGCGTGGGCGGGGTGGCGGCGCCGTGGTCGTCCCACAGGCCGGCCACGTAGAGCGCCACGTCGATCTTCTCGCCGTCGAGCTGCCAGGCCAGGCCGCTCACGCTGGCCGGGTCGCTCACGTCCACGACGAGCGCCTGCGCGCCCAGGGCCTGCACGCGCTCGCGGCCGGCGGCGTCGCGCACGGTGGCCACCACGCGCTGGCCGGTTTCGCGGTACTGGCGCACCAGCTCCAGCCCGATGCCGCGCGAGGCACCGATCACGAGGACGAGGGACATGTCGATTTCCTTCCTGCCGCGTTGCCGCGGGTTGTGGGGCTCATTCAGAGCCTTTTCGGCCTGCAGCGCTCTCGAATCAAGCGCATGCAGCTATTGAATTCATAGCAATCAGATCTCGCCCTGCTCCTGCGCGATCTGCCGCGCATAGCGCTCAACCATCGCTTCCTGGGCCTCGGGCGGGGCGGTATTGCCGGACTGCGCGTGGATCATCTGGTTGAGCGTGGGCAGCACGCTGCGCTCGACCTGCGATTCGGCGCGCCACAGGCGCGAGCGCATCAGCGCCTTGGGGCAGTGCAGATAGGCCTCGCGCACCTGCACCTGCACGACCAGCCGGGGCGGCTGGCGCTCGGCGCCGAAGCGGGCGATGAATGCGGGCTCGTCGCGCAGGCAGGCCGTGCCGTTCACGCGCAGGGTCTCGTCCACGCCGGGGATGAAGAACAGCAGGCCGATGCGCGGGTCGTGCAGCAGGTTGGCGAGCGAATCGAGCCGGTTGTTGCCGCCCGCATCGGGCAGCAGCAGGTCGCCGTCCTCGCCCACCTGCACGAAGCCCGGCGGGCCGCCCCGGGGCGAAGCGTCCAGCAGGCTGCCCGCGCCGCCGCCGGTGGCGAGAACGCACAGAGGCGCAAGCGCGATGAAGCGGCGGCAGTGCGCGTCCAGCCGGTCCAGCTGCTTGCGCAGGGCCCGCTCGGCCGGCGCGGCATAGAGCGCGCGCAGCTGGGCTTCGGTGGTGATCATGGCGGCCGCCTTGTTTCTCGTGCGCCGGCCCGTCAGACCAGCTCGATGGCCATGGCCGTGCCCTCGCCGCCGCCGATGCACAGCGTGGCCAGGCCGCGCTGCAGGCCGCGGGCCTTGAGCGCATGGATCAGCGTGACCAGGATGCGCGCGCCGCTCGCGCCGATGGGGTGGCCCAGGGCGCAGGCGCCGCCGTTCACGTTGACGATCTCGTGCGGGATGTTCAGCTCCTTCATGAGCGCCATGGGCACGACGGCGAAGGCCTCGTTCACCTCCCAGAGCTGCACGTCGGCCACGCTCCAGCCGGCCTTGTCCAGCGCCTTCTGCGTGGCGCCCACGGGCGCGGTGGAGAACCATTCGGGCGCCTGCGCATGCGTGGCGTGCGACACCACCCGCGCCAGCGGCTGGCAACCCAGGCGCGCGGCGGTGGAGGCGCGCATCATCACCAGCGCGGCGGCGCCGTCGTTGATGCTGGAGCTGGAGGCGGCGGTGATGGTGCCGTCCTTCTTGAAGGCGGGCTTGAGCTGGGGGATCTTGTCCAGGCGGGCCTTGGCCGGGCCTTCGTCGGTGGAGACGACCGTCTCGCCCGCGCGCGTCTTGACGGTGACGGGCGCGATCTCGGCCGCGAAGGCGCCCGAGGCGGTGGCCGCCTGCGCGCGCTGCACGCTGGCGATGGCGAAGGCGTCCTGCGCCTCGCGGCTGAACTGGTACTTGGCCGCGCAGTCCTCGCCGAAGGTGCCCATGCTGCGGCCGGCTTCGTAGGCGTCCTCCAGGCCGTCGAGCATCATGTGGTCGAAGATGCGGTCGTGGCCCATGCGGTAGCCGCCGCGGCCCTTCTGCAGCAGGTAGGGCGCGTTGGTCATGCTCTCCATGCCGCCGGCCACGATGACCTCGTGCGTGCCGGCCAACAGCAGGTCGTTCGCCAGCATGGCGGCCTTCATGCCGGAGCCGCACATCTTGCTGAGCGTGACGGCGCCGGCGCTCTGCGGCAGCCCGCCCTTGAAGCCGGCCTGCCGCGCCGGGGCCTGGCCCTGGCCGGCCATCAGGCAGTTGCCGAACAGCACCTCGCCCACGGCCTCGGGCGCCACGCCGGCACGTTCCACCGCGGCGCGGATGGCGGCGCCGCCCAGGTCGTGCGCGGCCAGGCCGGCGAAGTCGCCCTGGAAGGCGCCCATGGGCGTGCGCGCGGCGCCGACGATGACGATGGCGTCGTCGGCCAGGGAGGAAGCGGTGTTGGAGGGGGTGGAAGTCATGCGGTGTCTCCTGCAGTCAAGGTGGATGGAATCAGGCGGGCACCGCTCTGGAAGCGGCGCTCCGCGTCGTAGGGGAAAACGTCGGACACCTGCCCGGCGCGGATGCGCGCCTGGTGGGCCTGCCAGAAGGCGGGGTCGAGCAGGTCGGCGTGGTGGCGCATGAAGGCCTCGCGCACGGCGGGGTTGCCGAGCAGGAAGGGCGCGAAGGTTTCGGGAAAGACGTCGCGCGGGCCCACGGGCCACCAGATCTCGCCGCTCATCTCGTCCTCTTCGTTGCGCGGCGCGGGCACGCGGCGGAAATGGCAGTCGGTGAGGTATTCGATCTCGTCGTAGTCGTAGAACACCACCTTGCCGTGGCGGGTGATGCCGAAGTTCTTCCACAGCATGTCGCCGGGGAAGATGTTGGCGGCCACCAGGTCCTTGATGGCGTTGCCGTATTCGACGACGCAGCGCTCGATCTGCTGCGCCGCGTCGGCCTGGCCGGGGCCGGCGTCGAAGGCTTCCTGCAGGTAGATGTTGAGCGGGATCATGCGCCGCTCGATGTAGAGGTGCTTGATGATGACCTCGGTGCGGCCGTCGCCGTCGCGGTCGCCGATCTCCAGCTGGCTGGGCGCGAAGCGCTCGATCTCGGCGATCAGCTCGTCGCTGAAGCGCTCGCGCGGGAAGGCCACCTCGCTGTATTCCAGCGTGTCGGCCATGCGGCCCACGCGGTCGTGCTGCTTGACCAGCAGGTACTTGCCCTGCACCTGCTCGCGCGTGGTTTCCTTGGGATGCGGGTAGAAGTCCTTGATGAGCTTGAAGACGTAGGGAAAGCTCGGCAGGTCGAACACCAGCATCACCATGCCCTTGATGCCCGGCGCGATGCGGAACTGGTCGCTGGAATATTTCAGGTGGTGCAGGAAGTCGCGGTAGAAGAGCGTCTTGCCCTGCTTGGCCAGGCCCAGCGCGTTGTAGAGCTCGGCGCGGGGCTTGCGGGGCATGAGGCTGCGCAAAAAGCGCACGTAGGCGCTGGGGATCTCCATGTCCACGAGGAAGTAGGCGCGCGCGAAGCTGAAGAGCGCGAGCAGGTCGTCCTCGCCGAAGAGCGCGGCGTCGATCACCAGCCCGCCGCCCGAGGGGGCGTGCAGCAGGGGCAGCGCGAGCGGGATCTCGGTGAAGCCGTTGATGAGCTTGCCGACCAGATAGGCGCCCTTGTTGCGGAAGAACAGGCTGGAGAGCACCTGGATCTGGAAGTTGGCGCGCAGCTTCATGGGCGCGATGTGCGGCTGCATGGCGGCCACCACGCGGGCCACGTCGCGCGGCAGGTCCTCGAAGCCGCAGGCGAGCCGGAAGTCTTGCACGATGCGCAGCAGCGTGGCCTGCAGGCCCTCGCCCGCCGGGTAGTAGGCGCGGTAGGTGGGGCGCGCGCCCGGGCCGTCGTTCTCGATGTATTCGGTGCTGGCGGCCGGCCGCACGAAGATGAAGTCGTTCTGGAAGTGCGTGCGGTGCAGGATCTTGGTGGTGACCGAGTTGAAGAAGGTCTCGGCCAGCTCGGGCTGGAAGTGGCCCACCAGCAGGCCGATGTAGTGCAGCTTGGCCTGCTGCCAGACCTCCATGGGCTGGCGGCCGGCGTCGAACTCCTCGTCGAGCCGGCGCAGGCATTCCTTCACGCGCAGGTCGTAGAACTCGATGCGCTCGCGCTGGGCGCGCTGCTGGCCGTGCCAGTCCTGCGCCTCGAAGCGCGCCTGCGCACCGGCCGATGCGTCGCGGAACAGGCGGTAATGGCGGTCGAAGCCGTCCATCATCGCCTGGGCGATCCCCCAGGCTTGCGGCGAATCGAGGCGCTGGGGAAACATGGTGGCCGGTGCGGTGCGGCGGGTGCCGGCTTAGTGCCCGCGGGGCGCCTTGGCCACGCCTTCGACGGCGGCCTGGTACTGCGCTTCGAGCTCGTCACGGCCGGCGACGGTCATGTGCAGGTTGTTGATGAGCCCGTCCTTGAGGCCGTAGCACCAGCCGTGCAGGGTCACCTGCTGGCCACGCTCCCAGGCGTCGGCCATCACCGTGGTCTGCGCCACGTTGACCACCTGCTCGATCACGTTCAGCTCGCACAGCGCGTCGTGCTGGTAGGCCGGATCGATCGCATCCAGCAGCTTGCGGTGGCGGTCGCGCACGTCGGAGACGTGGCGGATCCAGTTGTCGGCCAGGCCCACGCGCATGCCGGTCAGGCCGGCCATCACGCCGCCGCAGCCGTAGTGGCCCACGACCATCAGGTGCTCGACGTGCAGCTGGTCCACCGCGTACTGGATGGTGGACAGGCAGTTCAGGTCGGTAGGCACCACCACGTTGGCGATGTTGCGGTGCACGAAGACCTCGCCCGGCTGCAGGCCGGTGATCTGGTTGGCCGGCACGCGGCTGTCGGAGCAGCCGATCCACATGTACTTGGGCTCCTGCTGCGCCAGCAGGTTGGTGAAGAAGCCGGGGCGCTCAGCCTCCATACCGGCCGCCCAGGCACGGTTGTGGACGAAAAGGGCATCGATGGAGGTGGGCACGCGCGGGTCGCTTTCTGCTATCTGCAAAATCAAAAAAAGAAAAAGAAGGTTCAACAAGTCTCGGCGAACAGCTCGCGGCCGATCAGCATGCGGCGGATCTCGCTGGTGCCGGCGCCGATCTCGTAGAGTTTCGCATCCCGCCAGAGGCGGCCCAGCGGATAGTCGTTGATGTAGCCGTTGCCGCCGTGGATCTGCACGCCCTCGCCGGCCATCCAGGTAGCCTTCTCGGCGCACCAGAGGATGACCGAGGCGCAGTCCTTGCGCACCTGGCGCACGTGGCCCTCGCCCAGCAGGTCGAGGTTCTTGGCCACGGTGTAGGCGAAGGCGCGGCCGGCCTGCAGCACCGTGTACATGTCGGCCACCTTGCCCTGGATGAGCTGGAATTCGCCGATGCTCTGGCCGAACTGCTTGCGGTCGTGGATGTAGGGCACCACGTTGTCCATCACCGCCTGCATGATGCCCAGCGGCCCGCCGGTGAGCACGGCGCGCTCGTAGTCCAGCCCGCTCATCAGCACCCGGGCGCCGCCGCCCACCTGGCCCAGCACGTTCCCGGCGGGCACCTCCACGTCCTGGAACACCAGCTCGCCCGTGTGGCTGCCGCGCATGCCCAGCTTGTCGAGCTTCTGCGCGACGGAAAAGCCCTTCATGCCCTTTTCGATCAGGAAGGCGGTGACGCCGCGCGCGCCCATCTCGGGCTCGGTCTTGGCATAGACCACCAGGGTGTCGGCGTCGGGGCCGTTGGTGATCCACATCTTGCTGCCGTTGAGCAGGTAGTAGCCGCCCTTGTCCTCGGCCTTGAGCTTCATGCTGATGACGTCGGAGCCGGCGCCGGGCTCGCTCATGGCGAGCGCGCCCACGTGTTCGCCGCTGATGAGCCCGGGCAGGTACTTGCGTTTCTGCTCCTCGCTGCCGTTGCGGTTGATCTGGTTCACGCACAGGTTGCTGTGCGCGCCGTAGGAGAGGCCCACCGATGCGCTGGCGCGGGAGATTTCCTCCATGGCCACCATGTGCGCCAGGTACCCCATGGCGGCGCCGCCGTAGGCCTCGGGCACGGTGATGCCCAGCACGCCCAGATCGCCCATCTTGCGCCACAGGTCCATGGGGAACTGGTCGCTGCGGTCGATCTCGGCCGCGCGCGGGGCGATCTCGGCCTGGGCGAAATCGCGCACGGCGTCGCGCAGCGCGTCGATGTCTTCGCCGAGCTGGAAGTTCAGGCCGGGCATGGGGGCGTTGCTCATGGTGTGTCTCCTGGTTTCGGTGGTGGGCGCGGGCCGGCGCTGCGGTGCCAGCCCGTGGGCGCGGAGATGCGTTCCGAAGTTTCTTGTGTGTTACGTTAACGTAAACGTCAATTCGAGATTATCAGCCATTTCCGGCTTGTGGAGCGGATCGGATGGCCCGGCGAAGCGGTTCCGGCGGGGCGCTGGGCTGCGGGCCTTGCGGGCTGGGCGGGCCGCCTCGAAGCTCAGTCCTGCTTCTCGCTCTTGCGCAGCAGCGCGCGGGCTTCCTTCTCGTGCTCGCGCACCTCGTCCAGGTTGGCCTGCAGGTCGGCCATCTGCGCCTCCAGCTGCTTGCGGTGCTGGCCCAGCACGTCGAGGAAGCGGCGCAGCTGCACGCCCGTGTCGCGCGGGCTGTCGTAGAGGTCGATGATTTCCTTGGCCTCGGTCAGCGACAGGCCCAGGCGCTTGGCCCGCAGCGTCAGGCGCAGCCGGGTGCGGTCGCGCGGGCTGTAGATGCGGTTGCGCCCGCCCGGGCCCGTGCGCTCGGGCTGCAGCAGGCCCATGTCTTCATAGAAGCGCATGGCGCGGGTGGTCAGGTCGAACTCCTTGGCGAGGTCGCTGATGGTGTAGGTGATGGACATGGAGGGCGGGCCGAATTACGTTGACGTCAACGTCAATGCTAACGCAGCCGCCTCACTCCCGATGAAAGCCGGCCGGCCCGGGGGAAAAGCCCCGCCCCGGCCCCGCATTGTCAAGATAACCCGCATGTCCGGCGGTATAAGAGGAACTTCTACACTACACAAGTAACAAAAACACACGATCCACCATTCCTGGTCAGGACGCGTGCACACGGAGGTGATTGATGAGTTTTCTGCGCAACATGCGGTTGGGCACCCAGCTAGGGCTGAGCTTCGCCGCAATGATCCTGATCAGCCTGCTGGTCGCCCTCTACGGCCGGGTCCACCTGACGGACGTGGCCAGCAACGTCTCCCAGCTGGCAGACGAGCGGCTGGAATCCCTGCTGATACTGCAGAACCTGCGCGATCTGGTGAACGAAAACGCCCGCGTGGTGCGCAACATGGCGATGCAGAGCGACCGCAGCCGCATTCCGGGCCAGAAAAAGCTCATGGACAAGAACCGCAAGCAGGCCACGACCATCCAGGACGACCTGCGCGAGCGCTACCCCACGCCGGACGGCAAGGCCCTGCTGGCGGAGCTGGCCTCCGCCACCACCGGCTACCGCGCGGCCTTCGACAAGGCGGTGGACCTGGCCTCGGCCGACCAGATCGACGCGGCGCGCGAGGCCATCCAGGGCGCGCTGCGCACCGAGCAGGACCGCTACTTCAAGGCGATCGACAAGCTGGTGGCGATGGAGCGCGACCATTCCCGCGCCATCGCCCTGGAAGCCAAGCGTGACTCCCTGGACGCCAGCAACGCCATGCTCATGCTGGCCGCGCTGGCCGCC
Source organism: Paracidovorax wautersii (assembly GCF_900113035.1). GTDB lineage: Bacteria > Pseudomonadota > Gammaproteobacteria > Burkholderiales > Burkholderiaceae_C > Paracidovorax > Paracidovorax wautersii. Next base: position 142,262 of record NZ_FONX01000008.1, read on the forward strand.
GCCATCGGCGTGCTGGTGGCCTGGAGCATCACCCGCCGGGTCAAGGGCCAGCTGGGCGGCGAGCCCGCCTATGCCGCCGAGATCGCGCAGCAGGTGGCCCAGGGCCAGCTGGCCATGCGCATCGACCTGCGCCCCGGCGACACCACCAGCGTGATGGCCGCCATGGAAAGCATGCGCCGCAGCCTGAGCGGGGTGGTCAGCCAGGTGCGCCAGAGCAGCGAATCCATCGCCACGGGCGCGCGCCAGATCGCCATGGGCAATGCCGACCTGAGCCAGCGCACCGAAGAGCAGGCGTCCAACCTGCAGCAGACGGCCGCCTCGATGGAAGAGATCGGCTCTACCATCAACCAAAACGCCGAAACGGTGCGCACCGCCACGCAGATGGCCAATGCCGCCAGCCAGACCGCCGCACGTGGCGGCGACGTGGTGAGCAACGTCGTCTCCACCATGCAGGAGATCACGACCAGCTCGCGCCGGATCGGCGACATCATCGGCGTGATCGACGGCATCGCCTTCCAGACCAACATCCTGGCGCTGAACGCCGCCGTCGAAGCGGCCCGCGCGGGCGAGCAGGGCCGTGGCTTCGCGGTGGTGGCGGGCGAAGTGCGCTCGCTGGCCCAGCGCAGCGCCGAGGCCGCCAAGGAGATCAAGCAGCTGATCGGCGCCAGCGTGGACCGCGTCGAAGCCGGCGCGCAGCTGGTGAACGAGGCGGGCACCACGATGGAAGAGCTCGTGCAGCAGGCGCGCCGCGTGGCCGACCTGATCGCCGAGATCGGCGCCGCCGCGCAGGAGCAGGAGCAAGGCATCGCCCAGGTGAGCGGCGCCGTGAACCAGCTCGACCAGGTGACGCAGCAGAACGCCGCGCTGGTGGAGGAATCCGCCGCCGCCGCCGACAGCCTCAACGTCCAGGCCGCCCGGCTGGTGGAGCTGGTGAAGGTGTTCGTCATCGACCATGCGGAAGCGGCCCAGGCGCCGGCCTCCGCACCGGCTCCGGCAGCGCATCGCGCAGCTCCTGCCCCGGCGCCGCGCCGCGAACCCACGCTGGCGAGCTCGCCGGCCCCCGCCGTGGCCGCGCCCGTCCGCGCCACGGCAGCAGCCAAGGCCAAGCCCAGGACCACGCCCGCCGGCAGCCAGCCCACGCTGAGCGCGCCCCCGGCGCCCCGCAAACCCGCAGCGGCCCCCGCCAAGCCGGCCGACGACGAGTGGGAAAGCTTCTGAGAACGGGCTGACGGATCGGATCTGATCGGGGCGGGCGGCGGCGCCCCAGCAGCAGGGTCTCAGGGCCTTTTCCGCCCCAGCCCTTGCGCAGACTGCGCAAGGCGCTCTTCTTTAGATAGCAAACCGCCTGGCTTTCGCCGCGACCGGCATGCGAGCCGAGGCGAGGCGAAGTGGGCCAGGCCGGCCGCTCAGTACGCAGCGGGCGCCGGGCTCCAGGGCAGCTCGTGGATCTCGCCCAGCAGCTGCACCAGGGCCGCGCCCGCGGCCTCCACCACCGCGCGGCCCTTGTCGGCCGTGGCGCCCGCCGCGTTGCCGACGGCGCCGGCCGGGTGGTAGTCCTGCATCGCCCAGCCCATCTTGGCGCTGCGGCCGTTGCCCAGCACGGCATAGCGCTCGGCCCGGTCCTGCGAGCTGGAGCGCCATTGCGCGGCATGCTCCATGCGCACGGTCTGCGGCGCCAGGTGCAGCATCATCGAGGTCTCGATCTCGCCGGCATGGATGCCGAAGCGGTGCTCCTCGGCGCTGAAGAGGCCCTGCACCGCATCGGGCAGCGGCAGGCTGAACCAGCTGGCGCTATAGACCAGCAGGCCGCACTGCTGGCGCAGCTCGCGCGCCACGATGTCCATCACGCTCACCTGGCCGCCATGGCCGTTGAGCAGCAGCAGCTTCTTCACGCCCGCCCGCGCCACGCAGGCGCCCAGCTCGGTCCAGAGCGCGATGACCGTGGCCGGCGAGAGCGTGAGCGTGCCCGGGAAAGCCGTGTGCTCGGTGGAAAAGCCCACGTTCTGCGGCGGCAGGAAGAGCGCCGGCAGATCGGCCGGCAGCTGCGGCAGCGCCGCGTCGATCACGCCCTGCAGCAGCGTGGCATCGACATGCAGCGGCAGGTGCGGGCCGTGCTGCTCCACGGCGGCCACGGGCAGCACGGCCACCGTCCGGGCGGCCAGGCCGGTGGCCCGGGCTTCGGAAAAGTCGCGCGTGGAAAGGTCGGCCCAGAAGCGTGAGGGATGGTGCATGCGGCGATGTTAGCGAGTCAGGCCGCCTTGACCGACGCCCGCGCCGCCAGCCGCCGCTGCCACCACAGATCGCCCCCCAGCACCACCAGCAGCGACAGCCCCACCAGCGGGAACACCACGCCGCCCAGCGCCAGCACCGCCGTGAGCCCGGCCAGCACCTCGGGCCGCGCGGGCAGCGGCGGCACCGCCAGGCCGCTGCCGCTGGGCCGGCGCTTCCACCAGGCGACGGCGCCCGTCACGCACAGCAGCACGATGGCCGCGCAGGCGGCCAGCAGCAGCCACTGGTTGAGCGCGCCGAATTCCTGCCCCAGGTGGACGTTGATGCCCCACTCCAGCGCCTTGCCGGCGGGGCCGTAGTCGGCATAGCCCTGGTCCAGCAGCACGGCGCCGCTGTAGCGGTCGATGTGCACCACGCGCTGGCGCGCCAGGTCGCGCGGATAGGCCGACGCGGTGAACACGCCCCGGGCGCCGCTCGGCGGCGTCACGGTGTAGCCCGGCGCCAGCCCCAGCCGGCCGATCACGGCCATGGCGGCATCGAAAGGCAGCGGTGTGCCCAGCAGCGGCTCGTCGGCCGCGGGCGCTGCGCCGCCGCCGTGGCCTTCGTGGGCGGCATGCGGGTTGCCGGGCACGCGGGCCTGCTGCAGCGTCCAGGGCACATGGGCGGCATCGGCCAGGCGCTCGCCGGACATGGGCAGCTGCACGCGCACGCCGGCCGGGTAGCCGAAATCCTGCCCGTTGGCCCAGGCGTTGACCTGGCTGCCCCAGAGCACCGACCACGGCAGCCCGGTGATCGCGAGGAAGGCCAGCACCAGCCCCACACCCACGCCGGTGATGGCGTGCAGGTCGCGCCAGAAGACGCGCTGCGCCGGCTGCCCGCGCACCGCGAGCACGCCGCCCAGGCCCTGCCCGCGGCGGCGGCCCCGGGGCCACCACAGGTAGATGCCGCTGGCGACGAGCACCAGCGCCCAGCCGGCGGCCATCTCCATGAAGCCGCGCGCGATGGGGCCGAAGTACTTCAGGCTGTGCAGCTGGCGCACGGTCCACATCAGCGTGCCGCGCTCGGGCAGCTCGCCCAGCACGCGGGCCGTGGCCGGGTCCACATAGACCGCCAGGCGCTCGCCCTGCGGCAGGGCCACGCCCACGTTGGCGGAATGGCCCGCATCGGGCGCGGGCGTGTAGCGGAACCACTGCCCGCCCGGATGGGCCGCCAGCGCCGCGCCGACGATGCGCCCGTGCGGCAGCGCGGCCTGCCCGGCCGAGGCCGCGGGCACGCTGAGCAGGTCGCGGTGATACCAGCCGTCGATCTCGTCATGGAACAGATAGGCCGCGCCGGTGATAGCCAGCCAGACGAGGAAGGGCAGCACCAGCAGGCCGGCATAGAAATGCCAGCGCCACACGGCGCGGTAGAGGCTGGGGGCCAGCGGAGGCAAGGTGTCAGTCGTGGAAGGCATGGCGGTATTTCGATTGCAGTGATCCATGGCGCAGCGCGCTGCCCGCAGCCTCTGACACGGGCACGGCCCGGGCCAGCAGCAGCCGAGCAAGGGCCGCCCCGCAGCGAGGGCTGCGTCCCCCTGCCCGCCGGGCGCAGCACGGCGAGAGCGGGGGGAGAGCGCGCAGCGCTTCAGGGGGGTGCCGCGGCCCCACTAGAACTTCCAGCCCATGGTGAGCGCCACGCTGCGGCCGTCGCCCGGAGAGTAGCCGGAGGAGCCGCTGTCGTACCAGGCATAGACATAGCGGCGGTTGGTCGCATTGTTCACCTGCAGGCCCACATCGACGGTGGGCGTGAGCTGCCACTGCGCGCCCAGGTTGAGCAGCGTGAAGCCGCCCGTGCGCGGCAGGGTGTTGGCACGGTCCAGCCAGTAGTCGCCCTGCGCGCTGACCGAGGCCGAGAGGCGCAGCCGCTCCGTGGCGCGGTACTGCGCGCCGGCGGTGACGAGGTAGTGCGGCACGTTCTCGACCTCCTTGCCCGCCGTCTGCGGCGCGCTGGGGTCGGGCGTGACGATGCGGGCCCGCTGGTGCGAATAGGCCAGCCAGCCCGTCAGGCGCGCGCCCAGGTGGGCGTTGAACTGCAGGTCGTAGCCCCGGCGCAATGTGCGCCCCACGTTGCCCAGGCCGCCCGGATCGGGCAGGCCATCGACGCCCAGCACGCGGGCCACCTCGCCGGAGGCGCGCTGCTCCCAATAGGCCACGCGGGCGTCCAGCCACGGCAGGGGCTGGAACTTCACGCCCGTCTCCCAGCCGTCGTTGATCGAGGGCGCGAGGTTGCGCGGCTGGGTGCGGTAGGCGTCGATGCCGGTGCCGATCTGGAAGGTGCGGCCCCAGTTGCCATAGACGCTCACGTCGTCGCGCACGGCATAGGCCACGCTGATCTTGGGCTGGCGGATGGTGCCGTAGTCGTGCACGGGCGAGGTGATGCCGGTCATCGCATCCTCGAAAGATCCGCCCACCCGGTCCACGCGCAGGGCGGGCACGATCTTGAGCGCCGCCACGGGGCGGATCACGGCCTGCACGTAGGCGCCGCGGGTGTTCAGGTCGAAGGCCCAGTCGCGGAACTGCGAGGTGCGCACGCGCTCGGCGGTGCGGTACCGCTGGGCGGCGTTGTCCTGCCACTGCGCATCCAGCCCGCCTTCGAGCGTGAATTCATGCGCCCAGCGCACCTGCGGGCGCCAGGTCAGCGTGGAGATGACGCCGTGGTGGGTCTCGTCGTTGTCGCGCTCCTGCTGCACGCCGGCCTGCGAGAAGCGCACCCAGCGCTGGTTCTCGTAGTGGTTGCGGTAGATGCGCGTGGACCACGAGAGCCGGTCGGCCAGCTCGCCGTCCAGGTAGAGGCCCAGCTGCGTGGTGTCGCGCGTGCTGCGGTCGGACGCGGAAAACGCCGGCGAGCTGCGCGGCGCGGCCTGGGCCTCGGCCCAGGTGAGGTAGCCCGATTCCAGCGCGCGGTTGCGATAGGCCCGGGCCGAGAGGCCGGCGCGCCAGCGGCCGTCGTCGGTCGTATAGAACCACTTGCCCGAGAGCGCGTGCTTGGTGGCGTCGGCATGGTCGCGCCAGCCGTCGCCGTCGCGCCAGGCCAGCGAATAGTTCTGGCTCCAGTTGCCGCTTTCGACGCCCTTGGCCACCTGCACCTCGCGCGTGCCGAAGCTGCCCACGGTGGCCGTGGCGCGCCCGTCGTTGCCGCCGGTGCGCGTGACCACGTTGGCATTGCCCGCGATGTTGTTCAGGCCGTAGCGCGGGTCGTTGGTGCCGCGCACGATCTCGATGGCCTCGATGTCGATGGGGAACACCGCGTCCAGGAACGGCATGCCGCCCGCGTTGTCGTTGGACGGAATGCCGTCGATCAGCAGCTTGACGGCATTGACGCGGCCCTCGCCGTTGAAGCCGCGCATGGAAAAGCGCCCGGCATCCGTGCCCTGGCGGAAGGGCGTGACCTGCACGCCGGGCGCGCGCGAGAACAGCTCCCAGCTGTAGTCCACATGCTGGTCCTGCACGATGCTCGCGCCCAGGATGTCCACCGAGCTGAACACCCCGCGCACGGGCAGCGGGCCGGTGGAGGCGCCCTGCACCTGCACGGTGCCCAGCGAGAGCGCGGCATCGGCAGAAGGGGCCGAGGATGCCGATGCCACCGATGCGGCCGATGGCGCAGCCGCACCGGACGAAAGGGGAAGCGAAGACGGCTGGGCCACGGCAGGCAAGGCGGCCAGCAGCGCCAGAACGGCGCCGGCCAGGGCGTGCAGCCGGGCGCCACCCGGAACGAAAAGGGAAGAAGCGATGCGGTAAGGCATGAATGGAGCCAACAAAAAAGCGCCGGCACCTGCCGGCCGCCCCACGGCCGGCAAGGCGCGCGAGGTCAGCCCCGGCAGGCGGGCAGACAAGCGATCGGGCACGCGCCCGCAGTGCGGCGGTGCCCGGAGGAGGGAGAAGACACGAGGGGAGGGAGAGGGCTCAGCCCTGCGCGCCCGGCGGCCCGCGCGCCGGCAGCGGCGCGCCCACCAGGGCGGCGATGCGTGCCGCCTCGACGGGCAGCAGCACATGGGGCAGCGGCGCGGGCGCGGCCAGCGCCCAGACCAGCAGGGGCGGCGGCGCGCCGCCCGGCAGGCACAGCGCGCAGTCGAGCGTGTGGTGCAGGCCGCCCGGGGCCGCAGCCCCGTCGCTGCCGCCGCTGCTGCCATCGTCGTCCTGCAGGGCGACGAGCGCCACCACGCCGCTGGCGCTGCAGACCAGCACCCAGGGCTTGGGCTGCACCAGCGGGGCGGCGGTGGCCACGCCCAGCGCCAGCAGGAACCACGCCAGCACCCAGCGGGTGATCGCTGGGGCGGTGGTTCGGCGGCGCAGGTGGGCGGGCATGGCGCGGATTATCGGGCCGCGCGCTGGAAGCCCTCGAGCACGTTGACCACATTCACGCCGATGTCCTCGACCGCATAGCCGCCCTCCATCACGAAGACGGTGGGCAGGCCGGCCGTGGCGATCTGCTGGCCGATGCGCAGGTAGTCGGGGCTTTGCAGCAGGAACTTCGAGATCGGGTCGCCCGCGAAGGTGTCCACGCCCAGCGCCACCACCAGCGCCTGGGCGCCCGATTGGGCCACCCGCGCAAGGCCCTGCTGCAGCGCGGCGAACCAGGCGTCGGGCCCGGTGCCGGCCGGCAGCGGCAGGTTGAGGTTCCAGCCCGCGCCGTCGCCCTCGCCCGTCTCGTCGGCATAGCCCAGGTAGAACGGGTATTCGGTCAGCGGGTCGCCGTGCAGCGAGACGGTGAGCACGTCGCCGCGCGCATAGAAGATCTGCTGCGTGCCGTTGCCGTGGTGGTAGTCCACGTCCAGCACCGCCACGCGGGCGAAGCCGGCTTCGCGCAGGGCCTGGGCCGCCAGCGCGGAGTTGTTGAGAAAGCAGTAGCCGCCGTAGAAGTCGGTGCCCGCATGGTGGCCGGGCGGGCGCGTGAGCGCGAAAGCCGCGCGCGGCCCGCCGGGCTGCGCGACGGCGCGTGCCGCGTCGATGGCGCAGGCGGCGCCGGCCTGAGCGGCCTCCCAGGTGCCGGCGGTGATGGGCGAGCCGCTGTCGAACGCGAAGCGCCCGACCTGGGCCGAGAAGTTGGCGGGCCGCACGTCACGCCGCAGGCCGTGGCCGGGCCAGACGGAGGGCAGGATGTCCAGCGCGGCGTTGGCGGCGTCCAGCGCCACCCACTGCGCCCAGGCGTTCTGCAGGAAATCCACGTATTCGGGCGCGTGCACGCTCCTCACCAGCGCCATGTCGGCCGCGCCGGGCGTGGCCAGCGGGCCCTGCGGGCGGCGCTCCAGCGCGGCCATCACGTGGTCGAAGCGGCCGGGGTTTTCATGGCAGTCCACCAGGCGGCCACGGAACATTTCCTGGCGGCCGGCGTGGCGCGATTGCAGGGGGTTGTGCAGGATCAGCATGGCATCGATGCGAAGGGGTTGGTGACGGGGAACGAGCGAAGCAGATAGGGAAGAGGACGCGCCTGCGGGCACCGGCGTTCATGCCGCCTGCGCCCCCAGGCCGCCGGCCTGGGCGGCATCCTGCGCCGCCAGCCCGGCGAAGCAGTCTGCGAGGTGGTCCACCAGGGCGCGCACCCGCGCCGGCACGAAGCGGTTGCTGGGCAGCACGGCGCTGAGCGTGTAGCGCTGGCCCAGCCACCCTGGCAGCAGGGCCACCAGCGCGCCGCTGCGCAGCGAGGCGCGCACGTCCAGCCCGGACTTGTACACGATGCCCTCGCCGCCCAGTGCCCAGGCATGGGCGATGGCGCCGTCGTCCACGCTGCGGTCGCCGTCCACCCGCACCTCCAGCGCATCCGGGCCGTCGCCCGCCGCGCCGGGCGCGCGCTCGAAAAGCCAGCGCGATTCGCGCCGGCCGGCGATGTGCAGCGTGATGCAGCGGTGCGCCGCCAGCTCCGACGGGTGGGCGGGCGCGCCGTGGCGCTGCAGGTAGGCCGGCGCGGCGCAGGCCACGCGGCGGGTGGTGTGCAGCGTGCGCGCCACCAGCTGCGAATCGGCCAGCGCGCCGTAGCGCAGGGCCAGGTCCACGGCGTCGCGGCGCACGTCCTGCACCCGGTCGCTGACCGAGAGGGCGATCTGCACGCCGGGGTGCTGCGCCAGGAAGCCGTCGAACCAGCCCAGCAGCAGGCTGCGCGACAAGTCCGACGGCGCCGCCACGCGGATGGTGCCGCGCAGCGCGCCGGATTCCGACAGCGCCTGGCTGGCGCCCTCCTCCAGCAGCTCCAGCGCGCGGCCGGCGTAGTCCAGCAGCGTCTGGCCCTGGGGCGTGAGGCGCATGGCGCGCGTGGAGCGCTCGAAAAGGCGCGCGCCGACCTGCCCCTCCAGCCGCTTGAGCATGGCGCTGGCGGCGGCGGGGGTGATGTCCAGCGCGCGGGCCGCAGCGGTGAGGGTGCCGCCCCGTGCGGTTTCCACCAGCACGCGCAGGTCCGCGATATTTTCAAATTTCATTTGAAGGAGTAAGCCGGTCCAGCCGCTTTATGCGCCGATTCTGCACAAATACAGTCACACCATCGCCCCGGGCGCCCATTCCGCCCCTCCTTTTCCCATTCGGAGCCCTTCCATGAAAGCCGTCGGCTACCACGCCCCCCACCCCATCGACCATCCCCAGGCCCTGCTGGACCTGGAGCTGCCCGCGCCCACGCCCGGGCCCCACGACCTGCTGGTGCGCGTGCGCGCCGTGTCGGTCAACCCCGTGGACACCAAGGTGCGCAAGAGCGCCGCGCCCGAGGCCGGCGCCGCCAAGGTGCTGGGCTGGGACGCGGTGGGCACGGTGGAGGCCCTGGGCAGCCAGGTGCAGGGCTTCGCCGTGGGCGACCGCGTCTATTACGCCGGCAGCATCGACCGGCCCGGCTCCAATGCCGAGCTGCACGCGGTGGACGCCCGCATCGCCGCCCGGGCGCCCGCCACGCTGAGCGACGCCCAGGCCGCCGCGCTGCCGCTGACCAGCATCACCGCCTACGAACTGCTGTTCGACCGCCTCCGGGTGGCGCGCGGCGCGGCCAGCCAGGGCCAGACGCTGCTGGTGATGGGTGGCGCGGGCGGCGTCGGCTCGGTGCTTATCCAGCTCGCGCGCCAGCTCACCGGGCTGCGCGTGGTCGCCACGGCATCGCGCGCCGAGACCCGCCAGTGGTGCCTGGACCTGGGCGCGCACGACGTGATCGACCACCGCCAGCCCCTGGCCCCGCAGCTGGCCGCGCTGGGCCTGCCGCAGATCGACATGGTGGCCAGCCTCACGCACACGGCCGACTACTTCGCGCAGTACGTGGAATGCCTCAAGCCCCAGGGCCAGATCGCGCTGATCGACGACATGCCCGCGCTGGACGTGGTGCCGCTCAAGCGCAAGAGCCTGTCGCTGCACTGGGAGCTGATGTTCACCCGCCCGCTGTTCGGCACGCCGGACCTGGCCGCCCAGGGCGCGCTGCTGGCCGAGGTGGCGGCCCTGGCCGATGCCGGCCGCCTGCGCAGCACGCTCACGGCCACGCTCGGCCCCATCGACGCCGAACACCTGCGCCGCGCCCATGCCCTGCTGGAAAGCGGCACGGCCATCGGCAAGGTGGTGCTCGAAGGCTTCTGAGCTGCTGCGCGCCACGAGGGGCGGGCCGGCGGACAGGCTCTCAGCCGACAGCCGCGCGCCGCAGGCCCTGGCACCATGCGCGCCATGCCTGCTGCCGCCCCTACCCGCGACCTGACCCGCGGCCCCATCGCCACCACCCTGCTGATCTTCGCCCTGCCCATCCTGGCGGGCAACGTGCTGCAGTCGCTCAACGGCTCGGTCAATGCGGTCTGGGTGGGCCGCTACCTGGGCGAGGCGGCGCTCACCGCCACGGCGAACGCCAACAACATCCTGTTCCTGCTGATCGGCGCGGTGTTCGGCGTGGGCATGGCGGCCACCATCCTGGTGGCGCAGGCCATGGGCGCGCACAACCCGCAGCAGGCGCGCCGCGTGATCGGCACCAGCGCCACCTTCTTCGGCGGCACATCCGTGCTGATCGCGGCGGCCGGCCCGCCGCTCTCGCGCGAGATCCTGGGCTGGATGGGCACGCCCGCCGCCGCGCTGCCGCTGGCCGAGACCTATCTGCGCACACTCTTTCTCGCCATTCCGCTGCTCTACCTGTTCGCCTTCATCTCGGCCGTGCTGCGCGGCGCGGGCGACACGCGCACGCCCTTCGTCTTCCTGCTGCTGGTGGTGGTGCTGGACACGGCGCTGAACCCGCTGCTCATCTTCGGCTGGGGGCCAGTGCCGCCGCTGGGCATCGCGGGCTCGGCCCTGGCCACGCTGGTGGCCAACGCGATCAGCTTCGCGGCGCTGCTGGGCTGGCTGCGCTGGCGCCGGCACCCGCTCTGGATCGGCCGCGCCGACTGGCGCCTGTTCGTGCCCGACGGCGCCATCCTGCGCGCGCTCATCCTCAAGGGCCTGCCCATGGGTGCGCAGATGGTGATGATCTCCACCGCCATGCTCATGCTGATGGGCCTGGTCAACGCCCAGGGCGTGGCCACCGCGTCCGCCTACGGCGCCGCGCTGCAGCTCTGGACCTACGTGCAGATGCCGGCCATGGCGATCGGCGCGGCCTGCTCGTCCATGGCCGCGCAGAACGTGGGCGCCGGGCAATGGAGCCGGGTGGACGGCGTGGCCCGCAGCGGCACGCTCTTCAACTTCGTGCTGACCGGCGCGCTGATCGTGCCGCTGGTGCTGCTGGACCGCACGGTGCTGTCGCTCTTCCTGCCCGCCGGCAGCGCGGCGCTGGAGACGGCACGGCACCTCAACCACATCGCCGTGGGCTCGTTCCTCTTCTTCGGCGTGACCTTCGTGCTCTCGGGCGTGGTGCGTTCCACCGGCGCGGTGGTGCCGCCGCTCATCATCCTGGGCCTGGCGCTCTGGGGCATCCGCCTGCCCATCGCCTACGGCCTGCAGCCCTGGCTGGGCGCGGACGCGATCTGGTGGAGCTTTCCGGCCAGCGCGCTCAGCGCCATGCTGATGTCGATCGCCTACTACCGCTGGGGCCGCTGGCGCCAGGCCCGCATGCTGGCGCCGGACGATGCCCCGCCGGTGGGCACCCCGGCCGAGGTGGCCGCGCTGCCGCCGTCGCCGGTGTGCGCGCATGCGCAGCCTGCGGCACCGGCCGGCCAGGGCCGGGCAGCGCCCATGCCGTCGCCACGGCCGGGCCAGCACCGCGCGGCCTGACGCCCCCGGCCCGGGGCGGGCCGGCGTGGGGCCCGAAAGAGCGCACGAGCATGCATCCGGTGCATCCGGCGCGTCCGGCCCCTCTCCTTCCCTGACAACGCCATCGCAGTCCGCCGCAGCGGCTGCGGCGCGCAGCCCTGCCTGCGGCCCTGGGCGGCAAGCCCCGGCGAGCCCGCCGCCTCACTGCTCCAGCAATGGAATACCGATCCATGCGGTATGCAAATCGACCCAGAATCGGCAAAAAAGTATCAGTTCGGACTTCGAAACGCAGTAGCCAGGCGCCTGATGCGCTTCCTATCATGACCCCAGCACAAACCAGGTCGGCACACCGACGCACGGAGACAACCCGCCCGCAGGCCCCAGGCCTCGCAGGCGATCGAAGAATTGCACCGCCGAAGATGCAACCAGACCTCGAACTCGTACAGATAGGGCGCACGCAGTCCTTCAAGGCGTGGGAGCACGGCTATCCGTTCCGCACGGTGCGCTGGCATTTCCACCCCGAATACGAGCTGCATCACGTGGTGGCCACGGCGGGCCGCTGCTTCGTGGGCGACTTCGTCGGGGAGTTCACGCCCGGGCACCTGGTGCTGACCGGGCCCAACCTGCCCCACAACTGGGTCAGCGACATCCCCGACGAAACCTCGGTGCCCCTGCGCAGCCGCGTGCTGCAGTTCGACGAGCGCTTCATCTCCGACGCCGCGCAGCTGTTTCCCGAGCTGTCGTCCTTCCAGCCGATGCTGGAGCTGAGCCGGCGCGGCGTGCTGTTCCCGGCCGCGACGGCGGCGGAGGTGGGGCCGCTGATCGCCGAACTGGTGGGCGCCACCCACATCCGCCGGATCGAGCTCTTCATCTCCATCGTCGGCGCGCTGAGCCGCGCGCGCAGCCCGCAGGTGATGAGCAGCGACTCCTACCACCCCGACCCGTCCGGCTTCATGGCGACGGGCATCAACGAGGCGCTCGACTACATCCGCCATCACCTGACCGAGCCCTTCGACGAAAAGCAGCTGTCCGCCATCTCCCAGCTCAGCCCCAGCGCGTTCTCGCGCAGCTTCCGGCGCCACACCGGCATGGCCCTGAGCCGCTACGTGAACCGGCTGCGCATCAACCTGGCGGCGCAGCTGCTGATGAGCGGGGAGCACGCCTCCGTGACCGACATCTGCTTCGCCTCGGGCTTTCGGAACATCTCGAACTTCAACCGCCAGTTCCTGCGGCAAAAGGGCGTTCCGCCCTCGCGCTTCAGGGACTTTCTGATGGAGAACTCCGGCACGGCACACGCCGACTGACCGCGCAGAACCGCAGCACCGCCCCCGCAGACAGGCCCACACCTCAGGGCCGATCCGATTTCAACCACAGGAGACAACGCCATGACCGCCCATTCCCACAAAACGCTCGCCGCAGCCGGCCTGCTGGCCGCCGGACTCGCCGCTGCAGCCCTGCCCGCCGCGGCAGCGGCGCCCGCCGGAACCGTCGCCTTCCTGATGCCGGACCAGGCATCGACCCGCTACGAGCAGCACGACTTCCCAGGCTTCAAGGCCGAGATGTCCAAGCTCTGCGCGGCCTGCAAGGTGCTCTACCAGAACGCCAACGGCGACGTGGCCCAGCAGCAGCAGCAATTCAATTCGGTGATGGCACAGGGCGCCAAGGTCATCGTGCTCGACCCGGTGGATTCCACCTCCGCCGCCTCGCTGGTCAAGCTGGCCCAGAGCAAGGGCGTCAAGGTGATCGCGTATGACCGCCCGGTGCCCTCCACCCCGGCCGACTACTACGTGTCGTTCGACAACGAGGGCATCGGCAAGGCCATCGCCCAGTCGCTGGTGCAGCACCTGAAGGAGAACAAGGTGCCGACCGACGCGGGCGGCCTGCTGCAGGTCAACGGCTCGCCCACCGACGCCGCCGCGGGCCTGATCAAGAACGGCATCCACGCCGGCCTGAAGGACAGCGGCTACAAGACGCTGGCCGAGTTCGACACGCCCGAGTGGGCGCCGCCCAAGGCGCAGCAGTGGGTCAGCGGGCAGGTCACGCGCTTCCGCTCGCAGATCGTCGGCGTGGTGGCCGCCAACGACGGCACGGCCGGCGGCGCCATCGCGGCGTTCAAGGCCGCGGGCGTCAACCCCGTCCCGCCGGTGTCGGGCAACGACGCCACGCTCGCCGCGCTGCAGCTGATCATCTCGGGCGACCAGTACAACACCATCTCCAAGCCCAGCGAGATCGTGGCCGCCGCCGCCGCCCGCGTCGCCGTGGACTTCCTCTCGGACACCACGCCGGCCGCCCCGGTCAAGCTCTACAACACGCCTTCGCAGCTCTTCACGCCGGCCGTGGTCACCGCGAAGAACCTCAAGGCCGAGATCATCGACAAGAAGATCGCCACCGCCAAGGAACTCTGCACGGGCCGCTACGTGGACGGCTGCAAGAAGCTCGGCATCGCTCCCTGATCGACGGATAGATGGACAGCGTGATGAAGAGCCCCTCTACCCCACGGCGCGCCCTCGGCGAGCCGGTGCTGAGCCTGCGCAAGATCTGCAAGCGCTTCGGCGCGGTGTCCGCGCTGACGGACATCGACCTCGACGTGCATGCGGGCGAAGTGGTCGCCCTCGTGGGCGACAACGGCGCCGGCAAGTCCACCCTGGTCAAGGTGCTGGCGGGCGTGCATCAGCCCACCTCCGGCAGCATCCATTTCGCGGGCCAGCCGGTCACGCTCGACAGCCCCGCCAAGGCGCTGGACCTGGGCATCGCCACGGTGTTCCAGGATCTGGCCCTGTGCGAGAACCTCGACGTGGTCGCCAACATCTACCTCGGGCGCGAGAAGAGCCCGTGGAGCCTCGACGAGGTCTCGATGGAGGTCAAGGCCTGGACGCTGCTCAACGAGCTGTCGGCCCGCATCCCCGACGTCCGCGACGTGGTGGCCTCGCTCTCGGGCGGCCAGCGCCAGACGGTGGCCATCGCGCGCTCGCTGCTGCTCGACCCGCGCCTGATCATGCTCGACGAGCCCACGGCCGCCCTCGGCGTCGCGCAGACCGCCGAGGTGCTGAACCTCATCGAGCGGGTGCGCGACCGGGGCCACGCGGTGATCATGATCAGCCACAACATGGAAGACGTGCGCGCCGTGGCCGACCGCATCGTGGTGCTGCGCCTGGGCCGCAACAACGGGGTGTTCTACCCCGACTCCTCCAACCAGGAACTCGTTGCCGCCATCACGGGCGCCACCGAAAACGCCGTTTCGCGCCGCGCGAGCCGCGGCCAGGACAACACCGTGGCGCAGAGCCAGGAGACAGCATGAGCCCCCAATCCCCATCCACCGCGCCGGCAGCGGTGCCGGCGCCCACGCTGCTCGACCGCAGCGACGTGCGCGTGCAGCATGCGGACGGCCTCGGCGCCTCGGTATCGGCCTTCTTCCAGCGCGTGCGCTCGGGCGACCTCGGCTCGCTGCCGGTCATCGTCGGGCTGCTCATCATCTGGACGGTGTTCGCCCTGCTGAACCCGGTGTTCCTGTCGGCCGACAACCTGGTCAACCTGCTGTTCGACTGCTCCACCACCGGCGTCATCGCGCTCGGCATCGTCTGCGTGCTGATGGTCGGGCAGATCGACCTGTCGGTGGGCTCGATCAGCGGTTTCTCGTCCGCGCTGGTCGGCACGCTCTGGGTGACCCAGGGCTGGCCGCTGCCGGCGGCCGTGGCCGCGGCGCTGGCCGCGGGCGGGCTGATCGGCGCGCTCTACGCGCTGCTGTTCAACCGCTTCGGCATGCCGAGCTTCGTGGCGACCCTGGCCGGCCTGCTGGCCATCCTCGGCCTCCAGCTCTACCTGCTGGGCACCAGCGGCTCGATCAACCTGCCGTACGGCTCGGAGATGGTCGATTTCGGGCAGCTGCTGGTGATCCCGCCGGCGCTCTCCCACGTGCTGGCGCTGCTGCCCGGCACCGCGATGCTGGTGCTGGGCCTGCGCACGCGCGCCCGCCGGCAGGCGGTGCGGCTGTCGGCGCCCTCCGTGGCCGGGCTGGTGGCGCGTGCTGCCATCGCCACCGTGCTGCTGCAGGCGGCTGTGGCCTATCTGCACCAGGCACGGGGCGTGCCATGGATGTTCGGCCTGTTCCTGGCTCTGGCGGTCGCCATGGACTACGCGCTGCGCCGCACCTGGTGGGGCCGGGCGATGCAGGCCGTCGGCGGCAACCGCGAAGCGGCGCGCCGCGCGGGCATCAACGTGCGGGCCATCTTCGCCAGCGCCTTCGTGCTGTGCGCCAGCCTGGCGGCGCTCGGCGGCATCCTCAGCGCGGCGCGGCTGGCTTCGGCCAGCCAGCAGGCCGGCACGGGCGACGTCAACCTGAACGCCATCGCCGCAGCGGTGATCGGCGGCACCAGCCTCTTCGGCGGCCGGGGCAGCGCCTATTCGGCGGTGCTCGGCATCATCGTGATCCAGTCGATCGCGAGTGGGCTGACGCTGCTCAACCTGTCCTCGTCCCTGCGTTTCATGATCACCGGCGCCGTGCTGGCGATCGCAGTGATCGTCGATTCCCTGGCACGCCAGTCGCGCGTGTCCCATGGCCGCGCCTGATGCGCCGCCTCCCCCCTTCTGGAGACTGAATTGATGACGACGGAATCACTCAAGGGCCGCGTGGCGGCCGTCACCGGCGCGGCGTCGGGCATCGGCCTGGCCTGCGCGAGCGCGATGCTCGCAGCGGGCGCCACGGTCGTGCTGATCGACCGGGACGCGACCAAACTGCAGCAGATCTGCGCCGAGCTGGGCCCGCGCGCCCTGGCCCTGCAGCTGGACCTGCTGAAGCCGCAGGAGAACTCGGCGATGCTGGAAAAGATCCTGGCGCTGGCCGGGGGCCTGGACATCTTCCACGCCAACGCCGGCGCCTACGTGGGCGGCGACGTGACCGAAGGCGACCCCGACGCCTGGGATCGCATGCTGAACCTCAACATCAATGCGGCCTTCCGCTCGGTCCACGCCGTGCTGCCGCACCTGGTGGCGCAGAAGTCCGGCGACATCCTCTTCACGAGCTCCATCGCGGGCATCGTGCCGGTGGTGTGGGAGCCGATCTACACGGCATCCAAATTCGCCGTCCAGGCCTTCGTCCACACCACCCGCCGGCAGCTCGCCAAGCACGGCGTGCGCGTGGGTTCCGTGGCGCCCGGCCCGGTCGTGACCGCGCTGCTGGACGACTGGCCCAAGGCCAAGATGGACGAGGCCCTGGCCTCGGGCAGCCTGATGCAGGCGCAGGAAGTGGCCGACTGCGTGATGTTCATGCTGACCCGCCCGCGCAACGTGACGGTGCGCGACATCGTCATCCTGCCGAACAACGTGGATCTGTGATGGCCGCCGACACCCTCGCCAGGCCGCAGGCCTATGTCATCGGCGTGGACGTGGGCACGGGCAGCGCCCGCGCCGGCGTGTTCGACCTGGCCGGCCACATGCTGGCCACGGCCAAGCGCGACATCCAGCTCTTCCACGCGCCCGGCTCCATCGTCGAGCAGTCGAGCGACGAGATCTGGGCCGCGGTCTGCGCCTCGGTGCGCGACGCGATGCAGCAGGCCGGCATCGCGCCCGGCCAGGTGCGCGGCATAGGCTTCGATGCGACCTGCTCGCTGGTGGTGCTGGGCGAAGGCGGCCGGCCGCTGCCGGTGGGCCCCTCGGAAGACCCCGGGCGCAACATCATCGTGTGGATGGACCACCGCGCCGTGGAGCAGGCCGAGCGCATCAACGCCACCGGGCACGAGGTGCTGAAGTACGTGGGCGGCCGCATCTCGCCCGAGATGGAGACGCCCAAGCTGCTGTGGCTGCGCGAGCACCGTCCGCAGGTGTTCGACGCGGCCTGGCAGTTCATGGACCTGACCGACTTCCTCACCTGGCGTGCGAGCGGCGACCTGGCCCGCTCCACCTGCACGGTCACCTGCAAGTGGACCTACCTGGCGCACGAGCAGCGCTGGGACGCGGACTACTTCCGCACCGTCGGGCTGGGCGTGCTGGCCGACGAGGATTTCGCGCGCATCGGCCGCAGCGTCGTGGCGCCCGGCACCGCGCTGGGCCAGGGGCTCACGCCTGCGGCGGCGGCCGAACTCGGCCTGCTGGCCGGCACGGCGGTGGCCACCGGCGTCATCGACGCGCATGCCGGCGGCATCGGCACCGTGGGCGCGGACGGAGACCCCTTCGCGGCGCTGGCCTATGTCTTCGGCACCTCGTCCTGCACCATGACCAGCACGCGCGAGCCGGTGTTCGTGCCCGGCGTCTGGGGGCCGTATTTCTCGGCGATGGTGCCGCAGACCTGGCTCAACGAGGGCGGCCAGTCGGCGGCGGGCGCCGCCATCGACCAGCTGCTCTCCATGCACCCGCTGGCCGCCGAAATGCAGGCCCAGGCGCAGGACGAGGCCCTGCCCGCGCGGCTGGCGCAGCTGGTCGCGCAGCGCACAGCCGACCTGTCGGACGCCGTGCTCCTGGCCGAAGGGCTGCACGTGGTGCCGGAATTCCTCGGCAATCGCGCGCCGCATGCCGACCCGCATGCCCGTGCGGCCATCCTGGGCCTGGGCATGGAGCGCGACATCGACAGCCTGCTGGCGATGTACGTCGCGGGCATCTGCGGCATCGCCTACGGGCTGCGGCAGATCATCGAGGTGCAGGCCCGGGCCGGCGCGCCCATCGACCGCATCATGATCAGCGGCGGCGCGGGCCGCCTGGCCCTGGTGCGGCAGCTGCTGGCGGACGGCACCGGCAAGCCGGTCGTGGCGACCGAGGCGGCCGAGCCGGTGCTGCTGGGCGCCGCGATGCTGGGCGGCGTGGCGGCGGGCGCCTTCGGCGACGTGGCGAGCACCATGGCGGGCATGTCCCGCTCCGGCGAGGTCTTCGAGCCCCGCTCCGGCGCGATCGCAGAGGTGCATGCCGCGCGCTTCAGCGCCTTCGGGCAGCTGCAGGAGCTGGCCGCGCGGCTGCGCGGGGCGGCGCACCGGCCTTCCTGAAGACGCTCGGCGATCTCCCCGGGGGATCGTCAGCGGTCTCCTGGAGCGCTCCCGAGGGGCGGCATCGCCCGGCCGCGCCCGTCAGGGCAGACCTGCGGCCCCGCCCGTGCCGGACAGCTGGGCGATGGCTGCCAGGTCCACGGGCGGCACCCCGGATGATTCGTCATCGCGGAACCGCGCCGCGATGGACACGATCGTGGATTCGATCGCGAGGAAGGCCTCCAGCACCTCGGGGTCGAACGCGGCGCCGCATTGCTCGCGGATCAGCTGCATGGCGTTCTCATGCGTGAAAGGCGGCTTGTAGCAGCGGCGGCTGATGAGCGCGTCGTACACGTCGGCCACGGCCATGATCCGCGCGGCGAGCGGAATGGCATCGCCGGCCAAGCCGCGGGGATAGCCGCCGCCGTCCCAGCGCTCGTGGTGGCTGCCGGCGATGTCCGCGGCGATGGTGAGGAAGTTCTCGCCATCGATGCGCTGGGCCGCGCTCAGCAGGATCTGCCGGCCGTAGTCGGCATGCCGCTTCATCTGCTCCATCTCATCCGGGGTGAGCCTGCCCGGCTTGAGCAGGATGTGGTCGGGCACGCCGACCTTGCCGATGTCGTGCAGGGGCGCCGACCGGAAGAGCAGCTCGATGTAGGCCCGCGTCAGGATCTGTGGATGGCGGCCCATGCCGCGCAGCTTCAGGGCGATCTCCCGCACGTAATGCTGGGTGCGCTTGATGTGCGCTCCGGTTTCGGGGTCGCGCGTCTCGGCCACCGAGGCCATGGACTCGATGGTGATTTCGCGGGCGTTGGCCAGCTGGCGCTGCCAGGTCAGGGCCCGCCACCGCTCGATGGCATGGCGCGCCGCGAAGCCGCCGGCCAGCAGCCCGGCGGCCACCAGCAGCGGCGCCGCCGCCGACACGAAGATGCCCGTGCGCAGGAAGAGCAGCAGGCTGGCGGCACAAGGCAGCAGGCCGGCCACTGCGCCGCCCAGCAGCAGCGCGATGCTGTTGCTCCAGACGAAGAGGCCGGCCAGGGCCGCCGCGACCACCAGGGCGGCAGCGGTCGCCGCCTGGGGCGCCCACGCCGGCTGGCGCACGAAGCCGTCGTGCAGCAGGTTCTCGGCCGTCGCCGCCTGGACGAGCAGGCCCGGCAACCGCGCGGCCGCGGCGGTGCGGTGGTAGTCGTTCAGTACGAGGGCCGAGCTGCCCAGGAAGACGACCCGGCCCGCGAAGTCGTCCGCGGAGAAGCGCCCGTTCAGGATGTCCACCGCGGACACGGACGGATAGGCCGCGGCACTGGGCGCCGTGCGCAGCAGGGCCTGCCCGCGGCGGTCCACCGGCACGGTGAGCGCCCCGGCCTTCAATTGCGGGCCATCCGGCGTCTGCTGGACCTGCACGCCCTGCACGCCGGTGGCCTGCATCACGGCGGCCAGCGCCAGGCTGGGATGCACGCGCCCCGCCTGCGCGATCAGCAGCGGCACGCGGCGCAGCACGCCATCGCCGTCCACGGAGTGGTTGACGAAGCCGCTGCGGCCCAGGCTGCCCTCGATGGCGGGGGTGTTGGACAGGACGCCGGTCGCCAGAGGCAGATCCAGCAGGCCGAACGAAGGCTCCGGCGGCAGCGCTCCGGGCAGGCTGCCGTCCGGCAGGGGTGCGGTGCGGCGGTCGAAGTACAGGTAGCTCGCGCCGACCGTCTGCGTCTCGGCGAGCACGCGGCCCAGGTAGCGGTCGTTGTCGTAGAGGCCGGAAGGGGCGCCCGAGATCTTCAGATCCACGCCGAAGTCGTGCCGGAAGCTCTCGCGCAGCGTGTTCAGGGAGCTGCGATCGGGCTCGGGGAAGAAGATGTCCAGCGCGATCGCGGCCGGCTGTGCACTGGCGATGCGCCGCAGCAGCGTGGCGATGCGATAGCGCGGCCAGGGCCATTGGCCTGCGGCAGCCAGGCTGGCCTCGTCGATATCGACCACGATCGTGCTGGGCGCCGGAGCCGGCGACGCCCCCACGCGCAGCCAGCTGTCGAGCAGCAGGTGGTCGGCCGGCGCGAACGCGGCCGGCCACAGCGCGAGCAGCGCCCCCACGGCCGCCGCCGCAGCCAGGCTGCCGCCGAAGAGCGCGAGCACCTGCCGGCGGCTGAACCGGTGATCGAACCGGAACCAGCGGGCCCAGCGGACCCAACGGGGCCGGGCCATCAGAACACCTGTATCTCGACACGGCGATTGCGCGGGTCGTTGGGGCCGATGCCGGGCCCGGTGAGCGGCTCGGTGCTGCCCAGGCCCCGGACCTCCACGTCACCCACCTCGGGATCGCCCTGGCGCACGAGCCGCTCGACGGTGTGCGCCCGCCGCAAGGAAAGCTGCTGGTTGAAATCCCCTTCGCCCTCGGCGCTGGTGTGGCCGAAGATGCCCATGACGGCCGGCCTGCGTTCGCGCACGGTGCGCAGCAGCTCGGGCAGCTGGGCCCAGGAGGCCGGCGTCAGCACCGTCTTGCCCTGCAGGAAATACAGGGTGAAGCTGCGCGGCGGCAGCGGCTGCGCGGCCAGCAGCGAGGCATAGCGGGCATCGACGGCCGCCTGGCCGAGCGCGAGGGCGGAGGGCGCCCCGGCGCTGCCGACGACAGACGCCCCGCTGAAACCTTCGGAGAGCGTCTGGCGCCCCTGGGCGGTGCCCAGCCACGCGCTGCCGACATGGCCGTCATCGTCCGGCAGCAGGATCAGCGTCGTGCCCGGCTGGGGCGGCGGCGGCGTGGCGCAGCCGCCGAGCAGCAGCCCCAGCACGCAGCAGAGCGCGGCGAGGCGCCGGCCTGGCCGGGAAAAAGCGGCGCCCAGGCCCATCAGTGCACTTCCAGGATCAGGCGGGTGCCCCGCACTCCGGCGACGGCGTTGGGCGTTTCCAGCTGGACCGACTGCGGCGCGAGCTTGCCGATCTTGCCGGAGGCATAGACCGCCTGGCCCTTGGACAGGTAGATGTCGAAGGCGCAGTCGCCGCACCCGTCGGCCTTCGGCGCGAACGCGTAGCGGCGCAGCTGCAGGTCCGAAGAGTGGCCGAGCGTGAGCCGCGTGCCGTCGCGGAACACCAGCGCGGCGGTGCCGTCGGCGCCCGTCTGCACGCGGTCGGTCGCGGCGAGCGTCTGGCCTTCCTTCAGCGCCTGGCTGACGCCTGCACGCCATAGCTGCACACTGCCGGACACCCGCTTGACCAGCGCGATGCCGTCGGGCGCGTCCGTGGCCTCATGCGCGCCGCCGGCCTGGGCGGCTGGCGGAAACACGCCGACGGCCAGCCAGCAGGCCAGGATGGCCAGAACCGAACGGCCGGCACGTCGAAGTGCAGGCGTGAGCAGCGGGGTCATATGGAACCAGTCCCTTGTGAGTCGTATGGGGGATGAACGGAAAAGGCCGACGAAGCGTGCACAGGCGGTCTGGCCTGCGCGCCGGACTTGACGACCCGCGCACTCATCTGTTACCAATACTAACAAATAACATCCTTTTGCGACAAGCCGATTTCAGACGTTTCCGAGAGGCGGACCGCCCGGGCGGCATCGCCCCCGGCCGAACCGGCAGCGGCCGGCTCTGCCGCCAGGATTGACTACCATCACACGATGACCCAAGACCTCTTCCGCCAGGACAGCCATCTCCGTGAATGCAGCGCCACCGTCACGGCCCACACGCCCGAGGGCGGGGTGGTGCTGGACCGCACCGTGTTCTACCCGCTGGGCGGAGGGCAGGCGGGCGACAGCGGCGTGCTGCTGCGCGCGGACGGCAGCGCCTGGGCCGTGGCCGACACCCGCAAGGGCAAGGACGCCGAGGGCCAGCCCACCGCCGACATCGTGCACCTGCCGGCCGACGCCGACGCGCCGCGGCCCGCCGTGGGCGAGATAGTCACCGCCCGGCTGGACTGGGAGCGGCGCCACCGGCTGATGCGCTTTCACACCACCACGCACCTGCTCTGCCACGTGGTGGCGCAGCCGGTCAACGGCTGCTCGATCACGCCGGACTCCGCGCGCCTGGACTTCCACATGGACGGCGCGCTCGACAAGGACGCGCTCACCGCCGCCATCGCCCGGCTGGTGGCCGAGGACCACCCCGTCACCATCGGCGCCATCAGCGATGCCGAACTGGACGCCAACCCCGCGCTGGTCAAGAGCATGAGCGTGCAGCCGCCGCGCGGCACCGGCACGGTGCGCACCGTGCGCGTGGGCGGCACGGGCGACAGCGACGGCGGCGGCGCGCAGATCGACCTGCAGCCCTGCGGCGGCACGCACGTGGCGCGCACCTCGGACATCGGCGCCGTGGTGGTCACCAAGATCGAGAAGAAGGGCGCCATGGCGCGCCGCGTGGTGCTGGGCTTCGCCTGACCGGGCGCAAGAGCCCCGGGAACCCCGCCGCCCGCCACCGATCCCACACAGCCACACCCCGCGCCATGTTGTCCATCCGCCCGCTGCAGCGCCTGCTGCCCACTCTCTTTTTCATAGCATTCAGCGCTCTATCCATCAGCGCTGATGCCCAATTGGCGCCCAGGCAGGGCGCGGCGGGCAGCATCGTCACCACGCCGCACGTGCAGGCCGAGCTGGTGGCCCAGGCGCCCGAGGGCGTGGGCCCGGGCAAGCCGCTCTGGCTGGGGCTGTCGATCACCCACCAGCCCGACTGGCACACCTACTGGAAGAACCCCGGCGATTCCGGCCTGCCCACGCAGTTCGAATGGCAGCTGCCGGCCGGCATCGACGCGGGCGAGATCGCCTGGCCCGTGCCGCGCAAGATCCCCATCGGCAACCTGGCCAACTACGGTTACGAAGGCACGGTGCTGCTGCCCGTGCCCATGACGGTCACCAGCGCCTACGCGCCCGGCCCGCTGGCGCGGGAGGCGACCTTCACGCTGCACGCCTCGTGGCTGGCCTGCCGCAAGGAATGCATTCCCGAAGAGGGCAGCTTCACGCTGACGGTGCCGCTGCAGGGCTCCACCGCGCTCAATTCCGCCGCCTTCGCGGCAGCCGCCAAGGCGCACCCCGTGCCGCTGGCGCCGGCCGCCGGCAACATGGCGCATGTGGAAGGCACGGCGGTGGCGCTGTCGGTGGCGGGCCTGCCCGCATCGCTGCAGGGCGAGACGCTGGACGTGTTCGCCGAAACGCCCGGCGTGGCAGAGACCGCCGCCCCCGTGGCCCAGCGCTGGCAGGGCCCGGTGTGGACGGCGCGCCTGCCGCTCTCGCCCCACCGCAGCGCGGGCCCCGAGCCCCTGCCCCTGGTGCTGGCCCATGCCGGCCAGGGCTGGCGGGTGGAGCTCTCCGTGCAGGACGGCTGGCCGCCGCTGCCGGGCCAGGCCGGCGTGTCGCCCGCCCTGCAGGCCGCGCTGCAGGCCAATGCCGACGCGGCAGCGGCCGCCGCCCCGCGCGCCGAGCCCACGCCCGCGCCGCTGGGCACCTTCGTGGTGGCGCTGTTCGGCGCGCTGCTGGGCGGGCTGATCCTGAACCTCATGCCCTGCGTGTTCCCGGTGCTGGCGATCAAGGTGGTGGGCTTCGCCCGCCACACGCAGAGCCTGCGCTCGCACCGCATCAGCGGGCTGGCCTACACGGCCGGCGTGGTGCTGTCGTTCGTGCTGCTAGGCGCGCTGATGCTCGGCCTGCGCGCTGCCGGCGAGGCCGTGGGCTGGGGCTTCCAGCTGCAGTCGCCCGCCGTGGTGGCGGCGCTGGCCGCGCTCTTCACCCTGCTGGGGCTGAACCTGGCGGGCGTCTTCGAGTTCGGCCGCATGCTGCCGGGCGGCATCGCCAGCCTGCAGGCGCGCCACCCGGTGGCCGACGCCTTCCTGACCGGCGTGCTGGCTGTGGCCGTGGCCTCGCCCTGCACCGCGCCCTTCATGGGCGCCTCGCTGGGCCTCACCGCCACGCTGCCGGGCGTGCAGGCGCTGGCCATCTTCGCGGCGCTGGGCCTGGGGCTGGCCCTGCCCTACCTGGCGGCCAGCTGGGTGCCGGCCGTGGCGCGCGCCCTGCCACGGCCCGGCCTGTGGATGGACACGCTGCGCCGCCTGATGGCCTTCCCGATGTTCGCCACCGTGGTCTGGCTGGTCTGGGTGCTGGGCCAGCAAAGCGGCATCAACGGCGCGGCGGCGCTGCTGGCGCTGCTGGTGGCCCTGTCCATGGCCGTGTGGTCGCTCACGCTGACCGGGCGCGCCCGGGCGGTGATCGCTCCGCTTTCCATAGCAATCTGCGCTTATCTGGCCTGGGCCTGGGGCCCGAAAGCCATCGAACCCGCACCCGCCGCCCTGGCCGCGGCAGGCGCGCCCGCAGGCTGGCAGCCCTGGCAGGCCGGCCTGCCCGAAAAGCTGGTTGCCGAGGGCAAGCCGGTGTTCGTGGACTTCACCGCCGCCTGGTGCGTGACCTGCCAGTACAACAAGCAGACCACCCTGTCGAACCCCGAGGTGCTGGGCGCGCTGGCCGCCAAGAAGGTCACGCTGCTGCGGGCGGACTGGACGCGGCGTGACGCGCAGATCACCGCCGCGCTGGCCAAGCTGGGGCGCAGCGGCGTGCCGGTCTATGTGCTGATGGCCCCGGGCAAGCCGCCGGTGGTGTTCAGCGAGGTGCTGGGCCGCAAGGAGCTGACGGACGCCGTCAACGCGATCTGAGATCGTGAACGCGCTCTGACGCCCGCCGGCCGCAGCGCCGGCCACTCTTTCTTCGCGATTCCTTTACTTTTCTTCGCACGGCAGCCTGGAAACCGCCAACGTGCGCCCCTACGATCGGCACCAGCGCCCGGCGCCGACGACAGGCCGCCCGGACGGTGCCACTCCGCCCAGACACAGGACCGCCATGAGCCCGCAAGACGCCCCCCACCCCGCGCCCGCCCAGCCGCCCGCCTCCGGCCCCGCCACCGATGCCGCCACCCCGCCCCGCCGCCGCAGCCGCTGGCTGGGCACGGTCGTGGCCGTCGGCACCGTGGCCCTGATCGCCGGGGCTGCCTGGTATCTGGTGCAGCGCTCGCAAGCGCCCGGGAGCGGCGGCTTTCCCGGCGGGCGGCTGATGGTGACGGTGGGCGAGGCCGCGGCCCGCCAGTCCGAACTGCCGGTGACGATCGAGGCGCTGGGCACGGTCACGCCGCTGGCCACCGTCACGCTGCGCCCGCAGGTCTCGGGCGTTATGACCGAGGTGCTGTTCACCGAAGGCCAGCGCGTGAAGAAGGGCCAGGTGCTGGCCCGCATCGACCCGCGTCCCTTCGAGCAGGCGCTGCTGCAGGCCCAGGGCACGCGCCAGCGCGACCAGGCGCAGCTGGACAACGCCCGCATCGTGCTCGAACGCTACCGCACCCTGCTCGGGCAGGACTCCATCGCCCGCCAGGACGTGGACACCCAGGCCGCGCTGGTGCGCCAGCTGCAGGGCACCGTGACCACCGACCTGGCGCAGGAGCAGGCCGCCCGGCTGAACCTGGACTACACGCGCATCACCGCGCCGGCCAGTGGCCGCATCGGCCTGCGCGCGGTGGATGCGGGCAACTACGTGAGCGCGGGCGAGGCCAACGGCATCGCCACGCTGACGCAGGAAGACCCCATCGACGTGGAATTCGCCATTCCGCAGGACCGGCTGGGCGACGTGCAGGCCGCGCAGCGCGGCGGCGCGCCGCTGGCGGTGACGGCCTTCGACCGCACCCGCACGCGGGCGCTGGCCGAGGGAAACTTCCTCACGCTGGACAACCTGGTGGACACGACCACCGGCACCGTCAAGGCCAAGGCCCGCTTCGGCAATGCCGATGGCACGCTGTTTCCCAACCAGTTCGTCAACGTGCGGCTGCTGCTGCGCGAGGTGCCGGCCGTGGTGGTGCCGGTGACGGCCGTGCGCACCGGCGCCAACGGCGACTTCGTCTATGTCATCAACGAAGACCGCACCGTGTCGCTGCGCAAGATCAAGCGCGGCCAGGCGACGGTGAGCCTGGTCGCCATCACCGAAGGCCTGAAGCCCGGCGAGCGCGTGGTGACCGAAGGCGGCGACCGCCTCAAGGACGGCGCGAAGGTGCAGCTGCAAGGCCAGGGCCCGCGCCCGGGCAGCGCCGATGGCGCCCCGGGCCGGCGCGCGCGCGGCTCCGAGCCGCAGGGCGAAGGCCGCCGCCACCGCCCGCCGCAGGACGGCGGCGCAGCGCAGGCGCCGGCCGCGCCGGCTTCTGCAGAGCCGGCCCCCACCGCGCCCGCACCCGCCGCCGCGCCCGCTGCCTCGCAGCCCGCGGCCCGATGACGCCTCACGCACGGCCCCGCCCATGAGTGCCCTGAGTCCGTCGCGCCCGTTCATCGAGCGCCCCGTCGCCACCGCGCTGCTGATGCTGGCCATCGTGCTGGCAGGGCTGCTGGGGTTCCGGCTGCTGCCGCTGTCGGCCCTGCCCGAGGTGGACTACCCCACCATCCAGGTGCAGACCCTCTACCCCGGCGCCAGCCCCGAGGTGATGAGCCGCACCGTGAGCGCGCCGCTGGAGCGCCAGTTCGGCCAGATGCCGGGGCTGGACCGCATGTCGTCCACCAGCGCGGCGGGCGTGTCCATCGTCACGCTGCAGTTCGGCCTGGGCCTGGCGCTGGACGTGGCCGAGCAGGAGGTGCAGGCCGCCATCAACGCCGGCGCCTCGCTGCTGCCGGCCGACCTGCCCGCGCCGCCCATCTACGCCAAGGTGAACCCGGCCGACGCGCCGGTGCTGACGCTGGCCATCAGCTCCGACACCCTGCCGCTCACCGAGGTGCAGAACCTGGTCAACACCCGGCTGGCGCAGAAGATCAGCCAGGTGCCGGGCGTGGGCCTGGTCACCCTCGCGGGCGGCCAGCGCCCGGCCGTGCGCATCCAGGCCGACACCAAGGCGCTGGCCTCGTACGGCCTGGGCCTCGACACGCTGCGCACCGCCATCTCGGCGGCCAACGCCAACAGCGCCAAGGGCAGCTTCGACGGGCCGCAGCGCGCCTACAACATCAACGCCAACGACCAGCTGGTCACGGTGGACGACTACAAGCGCCTCATCCTCACCTGGAAGAACGGCGCGCCGGTGCGCCTCTCGGACGTGGCCCGCGTGGTGGATGCGGCCGAGAACGACCGCCTCGGCGCCTGGGCCAACGAGACGCCGGCCGTCATATTGAACGTGCAGCGCCAGCCCGGCGCCAACGTGATCGCCACGGTGGACGGCATCAAGCGCCAGCTGCCCGAGCTGGAATCGCAGCTGCCCTCCTCCATCAAGGTGCAGGTGCTGTCCGACCGCACCACCGGCATCCGCGCCTCGGTCGAGCACGTGCAGATGGAGCTGGTGCTGGCCGTGCTGATGGTGGTGCTGGTGATCTTCTTCTTCCTGCACAGCCTGCGCGCCACCGTCATCGCCAGCCTGGCCGTGCCCATCTCGCTGATCGGCACCTGCGGCGTGATGTACCTGCTGGGCTACAGCCTCAACAACCTCAGCCTGATGGCGCTGACCATCGCCACCGGCTTCGTGGTCGATGACGCGATCGTGATGATCGAGAACATCGCCCGCTACATCGAAGAGGGCGAGCCGCCCTTCCAGGCCGCGCTCAAGGGCGCCACGCAGATCGGCTTCACCATCATCTCGCTCACCGTGTCGCTGATCGCGGTGCTGATCCCGCTGCTCTTCATGAGCGACGTGGTGGGGCGCCTGTTCCGCGAATTCGCGGTGACGCTGGCCATCACCATCCTGATCTCGGCCGTGGTGTCGCTCACGCTGGTGCCGATGATGTCGGCGCGATGGCTGAAAGCCGAACCCGCCCACGGCAGCCAGCGCGGCTGGACGGGCGCGGTGCAGCGCGGCTTCGACCGCGTGATCGCGCGCTACGACGTGTGGCTGCAGTGGGTGCTGCGCCACCAGCGCGCCACGCTGGTGGTGGCGCTCTTGACCATGGCGCTCACCGCCCTGCTCTACGTGGTGATCCCCAAGGGGCTCTTTCCCACGCAGGACACGGGCCAGCTGCAGGCGCGGGTGCAGGCCTCGCAGGACGTCTCGTACGCCCGCATGAGCGAGCTGCAGCAGGCCGCCGCGCGCGCCATCCTGCAGGACCCGGACGTGCAGTCGCTCAGCTCCTTCGTCGGGGTGGACGCGGCCAACAACACCATGCTCAACGCCGGGCGGATGCTGATCAACCTCAAGCCCAGCCACGACGCGCAGGCCACCGTCATGCAGCGCCTGCGCGAGCGGGTCGCCGCCGTGCCGGGCGTGACGCTCTTCCTGCAGCCCACGCAGGACCTGACCATCGACGCCGAGACCGGCCCCACCGAATACCGCGCCTCCATCGGCGGCGTGGATTCGGCCCAGGTCAACGGCTGGACGCAGAAGCTGGTCGAACGCCTGAAGACCGTGCCCGAGGTGCGCAACGCCACCACCGACGCGGGCGCGCAGGGCCTGTCGGCCTATGTGGACATCGACCGCAACACCGCCTCGCGCGTGGGCGTCACGGCCAGCTCGGTCGATGACACGCTCTACAGCGCCTTCGGCCAGCGCATCGTCTCCACCATCTTCACCGAGACCAACCAGTACCGCGTGATCCTGGAGGCGCAGCAGGAGCACCTGAACAGCCCCGAGGGCCTGGGCACGCTGCCGCTGCGCACCAGCAGCAACGCGCCCACGCCGCTCTCGGCGGTGGCCACCATCCGCGAGCAGTTCGCGCCGCTGCAGGTCACGCGCGTGGCGCAGTACCCGGCGGCCACGCTGGGCTTCGACACGGCGCCGGGCGTGTCGCTGGGCCGCGCGGTGGATGCCATCCGCGCCGCGGCGCAGGAGATCGGCATGCCCGCCGGCCTGACCATGGAATTCCTCGGCGCGGCGAGCGCCTACGAGAAGTCGCTCACCAGCCAGCTCTGGCTGATCCTGGCGGCCATGGTCTGCGTCTATATCGTGCTGGGCGTGCTCTACGAGAGCTACGTGCACCCGCTCACCATCCTCTCCACCCTGCCCTCGGCCGGCGTGGGCGCGCTGCTGGCGCTGATGGTGACGGGCAACGACCTGGGGGTGATCGGCATCATCGGCATCATCCTGCTCATCGGCATCGTGAAGAAGAACGCGATCATGATGATCGACTTCGCCATCGACGCCGAGCGCAACCAGGGCATGGGTCCGCAGCAGGCCATCCACCAGGCCGCGCTGCTGCGCTTCCGCCCGATCCTGATGACCACGCTGGCCGCACTCTTCGCCGCGCTGCCGCTGATGCTGGGCTGGGGTGACGGCGCCGAGCTGCGCCGGCCGCTGGGCCTGGCCATCTTCGGCGGGCTGGTGCTGAGCCAGCTGCTCACGCTGTTCACCACGCCGGTGATCTACCTGGCCTTCGACCGCCTGGGCCGCCGCTGGACGGGCCGGGGCACGGCCGCAACGCCCACCGCATCCGGCGCCCTCGCCACCACGGCAACGGCCGCGCCGGGCGACGCCGCGCCATGAACCTCTCGCGCCCCTTCATCGAGCGGCCGGTAGCCACCGTGCTGCTGACCATCGGCCTGGCGCTGGCGGGCATCGCCGCCTTCTTCGTGCTGCCGGTGGCGCCGCTGCCGCAGGTGGACTATCCGGCCATCTCGGTCACGGCGAGCCTCGCGGGCGCCAGCCCCGAGACCATGGCCAGCAGCGTGGCCACGCCGCTGGAGCGGCGCCTGGGCGTGATCGCGGGGGTCAACGAGATGACCTCCAGCAGCTCGCAGGGCTCGGCGCGCATCAGCCTGCAGTTCGACCTGAGCCGCAACATCGACAGCGCCGCGCGCGAGGTGCAGGCCGCCATCAACGCATCGCGCGTCGATCTGCCCGCCACGCTGCGCAGCAACCCCACCTACCGCAAGCGCAACTCGGCCGACTCGCCGGCCGTCATCCTGGCGCTCACCTCCAAGACGCGCACGCCCGGCGAGATCTACGACGAGGTCTCCAACGTGGTCAGCCAGCGCCTGTCGCAGGTGGACGGCGTGGGCGAGGTCGAGATCGGCGGCGGCTCGCTGCCCGCCGTGCGCGTGGAGCTCTTGCCCTTCGCGCTCAACCAGTACGGCATCAGCACCGAAGACGTGCGCGCCGCCATCCAGGCGGCCAACGCCAACCGGCCCAAAGGCGCCGTCGAGGGCGACGGCCGGCGCCTGCAGATCTACACGCCTTCGCCCTCGCGCAAGGCGTCCGACTACGCATCGCTCGTGATCGCCTGGCGCAATGGCGCCGCCGTGCGCCTGGGCGACGTGGCGCGGGTGGTGGACGGCGTGGAGAACACGCGCACGCTGGGCCTCTTCAACGGCCAGCCGGCCATCATCGTGCTCATCACGCGCCAGCCGGGCGCCAACATCATCGAGACGGTGGACAGCGTGCGCGCCCTGCTGCCCGAGCTGCAGGCGCAGCTGCCGCAGGACATCCGCATCTCCGTCGCATCGGACAGCACCAACTCCATCCGCGCCTCGCTGCACGAGATCGAATTCACGCTGATGCTCTCCATCGCCCTGGTGGTGCTGGTGGTCGGGCTCTTTCTGCGCAAGGCGCGCGCCACGGTCATTCCGGCCGTGGCCACGGTGGTGTCGCTGCTGGGCACCTTCGGCGTCATGTACCTGCTGGGCTTCAGCCTCAACAACCTGAGCCTGATGGCGCTCACGGTGGCCACCGGCTTCGTGGTCGATGACGCCATCGTGGTGCTGGAGAACACCAGCCGCCACATCGAGGCCGGCATGGACCGCCTGCAGGCCGCGCTGCTGGGCGCGCGCGAGGTGGGCTTCACCGTGCTCTCGATCAGCCTGTCGCTGGTGGCGGTGTTCATTCCGCTGCTGTTCATGGAGGGCCAGGTCGGGCGCCTGTTCCGCGAATTCGCCATCACGCTCTCGGCGTCGGTGGCGATCTCGCTGGTCATCTCGCTCACCGCCACGCCCATGATGTGCGCATGGCTGCTGCGCTCGCACGAGGGCGGCAACGGTGGCGGGGAGGACGCCCCTCCGAAGCCGCCCGGCCGGCTGGCGCGCGGGGCCGAGCGCGCCTACCAGGCCCTGCTGCGCGGCTACGGCCATGCGCTGGACTGGGCCCTGGCCAGCCAATGGCTGGTCATGGCGCTGCTGCTGGTGGTGGTGGGCCTCAACGTCTATCTCTTCCGCCACATCCCCAAGGGCTACTTCCCGCAGCAGGACAACGGCCAGATCAACGCCGGCCTGCGCGCCGACCAGAGCATCTCGTCGGACGCGCTGGCGCGCAAGCTGCGCCAGGCCGTGGACATCATCCACCGCGACCCGGCGGTGGACACGGTGGTGGGCTTCTCGGGCGGCGGGCGCGCGGGCGGCGGCTTCATGTTCGTCAACTTGAAGCCCGTGGACCAGCGTGCCGACAGCAGCGCCACCGTCATCAACCGCCTGCGCCCGCAGCTGGCCCAGCTCACCGGGCTGCGCGTGTTCCTGAGCCCGGTGCAGGAGCTGCGCATGGGCGGGCGCTCCAGCAACTCCACCTACCAGTACACGCTGCAGAGCGACAACCTGGCCGACATGCGCCTCTGGGCCACGCGGCTGACCGAACGCCTGAAGCAGGAAGAACGGCTGGTCGATGTGGACACCGACCAGGCCGACAACGGCGTGGAGACCTTCGTGGACGTGGACAAGGCCACCGCATCGCGCCTGGGCGTGAGCGCCGCCGCCATCGACAGCGCGCTCTACAACGCCTTCGGCCAGCGCTCGGTCGCCACCATCTACGGCGAGCTGAACCAGTATTCGGTGATCATGGAATGGGCGCCCGAATACACGCGCGGCCCGCCCGCGCTGGCCGACATCTTCGTGCCGGCCAACCCCACGGGCACGGTGGGCACGGCCGCCAACCCGGGCCAGCGCGGCGCCTCCACCGGGCAGGTGCTGAGCAACACGCCCTCCACCATGGTGCCGCTCAGCGCCTTCGCGCATGTGGTGGAGCGGGCCTCGCCCACCTCCATCAACCACCAGGACGGCGAGCTGGCCACCACCATCTCGTTCGATCTGGCCGACGGCACCACGCTCGACGATGCGCGCCAGATCATCGCGCAGGCCGAGGCCGACATCGCCATGCCCACCAACGTGCGCGGCAGCTTCCAGGGCACGGCCCTGGGCGCGCAGCAGTCGCAGTCGCAGCAGCTCTTTCTCATCCTGGCGGCGCTGGTGGTCATCTACATCGTGCTGGGCGTGCTCTACGAAAGCCTGATCCATCCCATCACCGTGCTCACCACCCTGCCCTCGGCCGGCGTGGGCGCGGTGCTGGCGCTCTTGCTCTTCCACATGCAGTTCACGGTGATCGCGCTGATCGGCGTGTTCCTGCTGATCGGCATCGTGAAGAAGAACGCCATCCTCATCATCGACTTCGCGCTGGAGGCCGAGCGCGCCCGGGGCCTGCCGGCCACCGAGGCGGTGCGCGAGGCCTGCATGCTGCGCTTCCGCCCCATCCTGATGACCACGCTGGCCGCCGCCCTGGGCGCGCTGCCGCTGGCCATCGGCTTCGGCCAGGGCTCGGAGCTGCGCCAGCCGCTGGGCGTGGCCATCATCGGCGGCCTCATCGCCAGCCAGGTGCTGACCCTGCTGACCACCCCCGTGGTCTATGTGCTGCTGGACCGGCTGCGCCGCCCCGCCGCCAACGACCGCCAACTGAGCCGCCTCGCGGAGCCCCCCGCGGCCGCACAACAGCCCCCACTGCAACAACCATGACCACCGGCCGCCGCCCCCCCTTCGCCTTCCGCGCACCCCGCGCCCTGCGCGCCGCCTGCCTGGGCGCCCTGCTGCCGCTGGCCGCCTGCTCGGTCGCGCCGGTCTATGAACGCCCCGCGCTGCCCGCCATGCCCGCCGCCTTCAAGGAAGCCGGCGCGCTCTGGCAGCCCGCGCAACCGGCCGACGCCATCGACCGCGGCGACTGGTGGACGCTGTTCCAGGACGACGAGCTGAACCGCCTGGCCGCGCAGGTGCAGCTGTCCAACCAGAACATCGCCGCCGCCGTGGCCGCCTACGACCAGGCCCAGGCGCTGGTGCGCGAGCAGGGCGCGGCCCTGCTGCCCTCGGTGAACCTCACGGGCAGCGAGACGCGATCGGGCGGCGAAGGCTCGGCCCGGCGCGGCACCACGGCCCAGGCCGCGCTGGGCGCGAGCTGGGCGCCCGACCTCTGGGGCCGCCTGGGCAGCACGGTGAGCGGCGCCCGCGCCAGCGCCCAGGCCAGCCAGGCGGACCTGGCCTCGGCGCGCCTGTCGGCCGTGGGCTCGCTGGTCGCGGCCTATTTCCAGCTGCGCGAGGCCGACGCCGAGATCGCGCTGCTGCAGGAGATCGACCAGGCCTACCAGCGCAGCCTGCAGATCACCCGCAACCGCTACGAGGCCGGCGTGGCGCCCGCCTCCGACGTGCAGCAGGCCCGCACCCAGCTCGCCAACGCCCAGGCCGACCTCGCCACCGTGCGGCAGAACCGCGCGCGCTACGAGCACGCCATCGCCGTGCTGACGGGCGTGCCGCCGGGCAGCTTCAGCCTGCCGCCCGCCACCTGGGTGGCCCGCGTGCCGCAGGTGCCGGCGGCCGTGCCGTCGGAGCTGCTGCAGCGCCGGCCCGACATCGCCTCGGCCGAGCGCGCCGTGGCCGCCGCCAATGCGCAGATCGGCGTGCAGCGCGCGGCCTACTACCCCAGCTTGAGCCTCAGCGCGTCGCTGGGGCGCAGTGGCTCCAGCGTGGCGGACCTGTTCAGCGCCTCGGGCGCGCTGTGGTCGCTGGGCCTGTCGGCGGCGCAGACGGTGTTCGACGGGGGCGCCATCGCGGCGCGGGTCGATGAAGCCCGGGCGGCGCGCGACGCCCGCGCCGCCGGCTACCGCCAGACGGTGCTGACCGCCTTCCAGGGCGTGGAAGACCAGCTCACCACCATCCGCGCCCTGCAGACGCAGGAGCCGCTGCGCCAGGAGGCCGTCACCGCCGCCCGCCTGACCGAAACCCAGCTGCAGAACCGCTACCGCGCCGGCCAGGCCAGCTACACCGACGTGGTCACCGCGCAGATCGCCGCGCTCACGGCCCGGCGCACGCTGCTGCAGCTGCAGGTCAGCCGCCAGCTGGCCGCCGCGGCGCTGGTGCAGGCGCTGGGCGGGGGCTGGCAGGCGCCCTGGGAACAGCAGCGCGCGACTTGATGCGGCAAGGGGCCGGGCGGGCCCGGCTCGCGGCATACTCCCGGACCCGGGCTGCTTCGGCTATCCGCCAAGGCGGGCCGGCGCCATCCCTGCCTTCAACAAGAGACACAAGGAACATGCCGTGAATCGACAGATGCTTCTCCGCTCCGCCCTGCTCATCGCCAGCCTGGCCGCCGCCGGCTTCAGCCATGCCCAGGAGCGCATTCGCGTGGGCTTCATGAGCCCCGTCACCGGCCCGCAGGCCGCCAACGGCGTGGACAACCGCGACGGCGCGCTGCTCGCTATCAAGGAACTGAACGCCAAGGGCCTGAAACTGGCCGGCAAGCCGGTGCAGTTCGAGCTGGACATCAACGACGACGGCGCCGACCCCAAGCAGGGCGTGCAGATCGCCCAGACGCTGGCCGACAAGAAGATCAGGTTCGTGCTCGGGCCCTACAACTCGGGCGTGGCGATGCCGGCATCGCGCGTGCTGGCCGACGCGGACATCCTCACCTTCACCGTCGCCTCCAACCCCAAGATCACGCAGCAGGGCTATCGCCCGCTGTTCCGCATCGGCGCCAGCGACAACCAGCTGGGCACCAAGATGGCGGCCTATGCCGCGCAGGACCTCAAGCTCAAGACCGTGGCCGTGATCGACGACCGCACGGCCTACGGCCAGGGCGTGGCCAAGGAGTTCGAGGAAGAGGCCAAGCGCCAGGGCCTGAAGGTGGTAAGCCACGAATTCACCACCGACAAGGCCACCGACTTCACCGCCATCCTGACCGGCCTGCGCGCCAGCAAGCCCGACGCCGTGTTCTTCGGCGGCTATTCGCCCCAGGGCGGCCCCATGCTGCGCCAGATGCGCGCGCTGGGCCTGAACGTGCCCCTGCTGGGCGGCGACGGCATCTGCTCGACCGAGACGGCCACGCTGTCGCAGGTCAGCGGCAACCTGAACGTCTATTGCACCCAGGGCGGCTCCATGCTGGACCGCAGCGACAAGGGCCAGAAGTTCATCGAGCGCTACCGCGCCGAATACAAGCGCGACCCGCTGACCTACGCAGCCGCCTTCTACGACGGAATGAATCTGCTGGCCTCGGCCATCGAAGCCACGCAGAGCACCGACGCGAAGAAGCTCATCGACCACATCGCCCGTGGCAAATACGCCGGCGTGAGCGGCGAATACAGCTACGACGACAAGCACGACCTGCGCTCCTCGGCCGTGACGGTGTTCACGTTCAAGGGCAAGGAAGTCGTTCCGCTCAAGAGCCTGTGACGAGGTGAAGGCGCTGCCGCAGGCCCGCACCTTGCCGGCCGGCAGCGCCGCCCGAAGGCTCCCGATGTTTTCTCAGGGTCAGCGGGCCGCCCCGGGCTTGCGCGGCGCGGCCTGCGCGGGCGCCTCGCCCTCATCCAGCTCCCGCACCAGCCGCATGCCCACCAGCGTGTAGCGCGTGTCCGGCGCGTTCCAGTTGCGGTAGGCGCAGCGGGCATAGAGCGGCCAGGTGTGCCAGGAGCCGCCCCGGCGCACCTTCACGCTGCCGCGTGCCGGGCCCTGCGGGTCGGCCAGCGGCGCCTGGGCGTAGGCATCGTCGGCATGCCAGTCCCACACCCACTCCCACACATTGCCCACCATGTCGTGCACGCCGAAGGCATTGGCCGGGTACTGCGCCACGGGCGCGGTGAAGGCGTGGCCGTCGTTGCCGCCCAGCGCCTGGGCCCGCCAGCGCGGCCAGTACGGCGCAGCGGACTGGTCGAACACATTGGCCTGCCGTGCCAGGGCCTGCGGATCGTCGCCGTGCGGCCAGCGCGTGGTGGTGCCGGCGCGGCAGGCGTATTCCCATTCGGCCTCGGTCGGCAGACGGTAGCGGTGGCCTTCGGTGGCGCCGAGCCACGCGGCCAGCGCGGCGGCGTCGTGCCAGGTGACGTTGACCACCGGGTGGTCGTCGCCCTGCGCGAAGCCCGGGCTCTGCCACGAATAGCGCGGATCGCGCCCCTCGAAGGCATCGCCGCGCGCGCTGGCGGCGGGGTCGTAGGCCGGGTTGTAGCCATAGCCGCCCGTGCCGTCGGCCACCGACTCGGGCCGGTAGCCCGAGGCCTGCAGGAAACGGCGGAACTGGCCCACCGTGACCTCGGTCTGCCCGATCCAGAAAGCCCGCGTGATGCGCACGGCGTGCGGGGGCGACTCGTCCTTCAGCTCCTCGAAACGGCGGCGCTCCAGCTGCGGGAAGTCGCGCGCCAGCGCCTCCACCGGCTCGTCGCTGCCCATGCGGAAACGGCCGGCCGGGATCTGCACGAAGCGCATGCCCAGCGTGTTGATCCACACCGGCGCGGCAGCAGCGGCGGGAGGCGCAGCCTGCGCGGCGGGCCAGCACAGGCCTAGCGCCATCAGGGCTGTGCTGCGCGGGGAAAGGCGGGGGAGAGTCTCCATGGGGGCGCTCCTGCAAGAGGTAAGCCGTGGCGGAACCATCCCGGGCGCGCACGGCGATGCGGCCCGCAGCCCATGGTGCCACGGCATGCGCTTTTTCCAGCCGCGGCGATACCCGCGGCCGGTCCCCGGCTAGTGCGCCGGCTTGCCAGCGGCGGCGGCTGCGCCCGCCTGCGCCATGCACGCATCCACCCACTGCACCAGCTGCTGCGCGGTCGGCGTGCCCGCCCCCATGAGCAGGCGGTAGATGATGGGCGAGACCACCGTATCGAGCACGCAGTCCACGGAGGGCGTCGCCTGGCCGCGGGCCAGCGCGCGCTCGACCATCATGGTGATCTGCCCGGCCGTGATCTGCAGGCACTGGCAGGGCGCGGAGCCGTCGCCGTAGCCGCTGGCCGTGAGCACGTCCTTGAGCATCTGGCGGCCCAGCTCGGACGACATCTCTTCGAGGAACTGCTCGCCCCAGGCCTGCAGGTCGCCGCGCACGCTGCCGGTGTCGGGCGGCTCGGCCTCGTCGCGCAGGCGCTCGATCGACACGTCGGCCAGCAGCTCGACCAGATCGCCCCAGCGGCGGTAGATGGTGGACGGCGTCACGCCCGCCTGCGCCGCGATCTGCGGAATGGTCAGCGCATCGCGGCCGTGCAGCGCCGTCAGGTCGCGCACGGCCTGGTGCACGGCGGCCTGCACGCGGGCGCTGCGCCCGCCGGGGCGCAATCGGGTGGCTCCATTCGTCATGCGGCGATTCTAGGGTGGGCCGTGCCGCCGGGGTTACCGTAAAGCAAAGACTTTGCTTTAGTGAGACAATCCCGCTAACGCAAATTCTTAGCGTTAAACATGTCCACCGCAATGACCTCCTCCCTTGCATCACCCGCCTGGCCCCTGCGCCGCCTGGGGCCCGACGCCGCGCTGTGGCTCGTGGTGTCCGTGCTGATGATGTTCCTCGCCGCGTCGAGCGCGCCCTCGCCCCTCTACGCGCTGTACCGCGAGATGTGGGGCTTCTCGGCCCTCAGCCTCACCGTGATCTTCTCCAGCTATGCGTTCGCGCTGCTGGCGGCGCTGCTGTGCTTCGGCGCGCTGTCGGACCACGTCGGGCGGCGCAGCGTGGTGGTGGCCTCGCTGGTGCTGGAGTTCGTCTCGATGCTGGCCTTCTGGCATGCCGACTCGGTCGCCTGGCTGGTGGCGGCCCGCCTGCTGCAGGGCCTGGCCACGGGCATGGCGACCAGCGCGCTGAGCGCCCTGCTGGTGGACCTGCACCCCGTGCGCGGCCCGCTGATGAACACCCTGGCGCCCATGACCGGCATGGCCGTCGGCGCGCTCGGCACCAGCCTGCTGGTGCAGTACCTGCCCGCGCCGACGCACCTGGTGTTCGAGCTGCTGCTGGTGGTGGTCGCGCTGCAGTGCGCCGCCGCCTTCTGGCTGCCGGAGACGGTGGCGCGCCGCCCGGGCGCCTGGCGTTCGCTGGTGCCGCGCATGCACGTGCCGCAGGCCGCGCGGGCGCCGATGCTGCGCATCCTGCCGCTGAGCACGGCCGGCTGGGCGCTGGGCGGCTTCTATCTTTCGCTCGGCCCCTCGCTGGGCCGGCTGGTGACGCACAGCGCCTCGCCCCTGGTGGGCGGGCTGCTGATCTCCGCCCTGGTGCTGCCGGGCGCGCTGGCCATCGCGGTGTCGCGCCACCACGCCCCGCGCACCGTGCTGCAGGGCAGCGCCGTGGCGCTGGCGGTGGGCCTGGCGATCACGCTCACGGGCGTGGCCTGCCACAGCACGGCGGGCTTCTTCGCCGGCACGCTGGTGGCGGGCCTGGGCTTCGGCGCGGGCTTCAGCGCCTCGGTGCGCAGCCTGGTGCCGCTGGCCTCGGCGCAGGACAGGGCTGGCCTCATGGCCAGCTTCTTCGTGCTGAGCTACCTGGCCTTCAGCCTGCCGGCCATCGCCGCGGGCGTGCTCACCGGGCTCTATGGCCTGCAGCCCACGGCGATGGGCTACGGCCTGCTGCTGATCGCGCTGGCCTCCACGGCCGCGTTCACGGCGCGCGCCGTGCCCACGCGCTGAGGCACCGCAAGAGAGCGCCCGGCCTCATCCTGACTACTTGGAGCGGCTCACAAAACCCAGCGAAGCGGTTCTGGGGAGGCGCCGCATCGAAGGCAGTACGGGTAGTACGACGAGATGCGGCAACGACGCCAACAGGGTTGCGTGAGCCGCGCTTACCGCCTGCGCTGCGCCCGGTGCCACACCGGCACCAGCCACAGCGCCTGCACCGCCGCATAGCCCGCGAGCGCGAAGGCCAGCGCCAGCAGCGGCAGGCCCACGGCCAGCGGCGCGCCCAGCGCCTGTATCCACGTCGCCACCGCCTCCACGCCGCCCGAGGCGGACCAGCCCTCCCAAGCCGGCAGCCGCTGCTCGCCCGGCAGCACCCAGGCGCCCACCTGGAAGGCCAGCGCATAGAGCGGCAGCGTGGTGAGGGGGTTGGTGTAGAGCGTGGCCGCCGCGCCCGCCACCGCGTTGCCGCGCAGCGCGGCGCAGGCCGCCACCGTGGCGGGCACCTGCAGGGGCCCGGGGATCAGCCCGCAGAAGAGCCCGGCGGCCGTGCCCCGCGCCAGGGCCTCGCGCCGCAGGCACAGCAGCTGGCGCCGCTCCAGCCAGGGGCGCAGCCGCGCGAGAAAGGGGCGCTCCATGAGCGCGCGGGTGGCGGGCTCCTGCCGGCGCAGCCAGCGGCGCACGCCGGTCATCGCACGGGCCAGCGGCTGCGCCAGCCAGCCGGCCAGCGCCCAGCCGGCGCTCACAGCGCCACCGCCACGGCGGTGGCCGTGCCCCAGGCCCCGGTCAGGGCCGCGAGCAGGCGCACGTCGCTGCGCTCGTTGCCGCCGCGCCAGCTCAGCCAGGTGGTGAGCGCGAACGCGGCCAGCATGGTGGCCATCACGGCCTCGAACATCGTCAGATCCATGGCATCGGTCCTTTCAGGCTACCAGCAGTGGGGGCTCAGGCGCCCTTGCCCGGCAGGGCCGGAGGCGTGCCGTTGCCGCCTTCGCCGCCGCCGTCCTTGCCGCGCGAGGTCCAGAGCGAAGCCACGATGGAGCCGGCGATCAGCGCACCCGTCACCAGCAGCGCATAGCCGATCGGGATCTTGTAGAGGTCGATCAGCAGCATCTTCGCGCCGATGAACACCAGCACCATCGCCAGGCCGTAGGCCAGCAGGTGGAAGCGGTCCGCCAGATCGGCCAGCAGGAAGTACAGCGCGCGCAGGCCCAGGATGGCGAAGATGTTGGCCGTGAGCACAATGAACGGGTCGCTGGTGATGGCGAAGATGGCCGGGATGCTGTCCACCGCGAAGATCACGTCCGTCACGCCGA
The DNA here is from genome assembly GCF_900113035.1 of Paracidovorax wautersii. Lineage (GTDB taxonomy): Bacteria > Pseudomonadota > Gammaproteobacteria > Burkholderiales > Burkholderiaceae_C > Paracidovorax > Paracidovorax wautersii. The sequence goes on from NZ_FONX01000008.1 coordinate 182,394, forward strand.
TCATGATCAGCACCACGAAGAGCGGGGTGAAGCGCTTCACGCCATCGACCATGGTGGTCATCTTCTCGCCGTCGAAGTGGTCCGACATGCGGATGCGCTTGCGCAGGAACTTGAGCACCGGGTTGGTGGAGATGTCCGGCTCCTGGCCTGCGGCGATCCACATCTTCACGCCGGTGATGACCAGGAACGCGCCGAACACGTAGAGCAGCCAGTGGAAGGTGGCCAGCAGCCAGGCGCCCGCCAGGATCAGCACCGTGCGCAGCACGATGGCGCCGATGATGCCGATGATGAGCGCGCGCTTCTGGTATTCCGCCGGCACGGCGAAGTAGCTGAAGATCATCAGGAAGACGAAGATGTTGTCCACCGACAGGCTCTTTTCCACGAGGTAGCCGGTGATGAACTGCATCGACACCGTGTTGGCCACCTCCCGGCCCTGCGAGCCGTCCAGATACCACCACAAGAGGCCCACGAACACGAAGGCCAGCGAGAACCAGAGCACGCTCCACTTGAGCGCCTCCTTCATGGTCACCTTGTGCGCACCCTGGCGCTCCATCACCAGCAGGTCGATGGCGATGGCGATCACGACGAACAGGCCGAAGCCGGCCCACATCAGCGGAGTTCCGATGGTTTCGACCATGGCGTCAGCCCTCCTCGCGCCGCAGGGGCGCACCAATGGCTACGGGAAACGGGGCGGCAACGCAGCCGCGCCCGGCCGGCATGGCGCCTTGCGGCGCCAGGGGGAGTCGGGAAGTTGTCGTCATGGCGAAGCGATCCTGTAGGTTCGTCAAAGAAGGAGAAGAAAAAGAGCCGGAAAAAGGCGAGGGACACACGAGCCGGCACTGTCGCCCGTTACGGCGCGCGAAGAAAGATAGCCGCGCCGTAAGATCACTTCGGTTTTTCCGAACTGTTTCGCTTCTTTGTCCTACAAAAAATGAGCCAGAGCTTCAACTACCGGCATCTCTACTACTTCTGGGTCGTCGCCAAGGAAGGCGGCCTGGCCCGCGCCGCAGAGCGCCTGGACATGGCCGTGCAGACCATCAGCGCCCAGGTGCGCTCGCTGGAAAAAGACCTGGGCACCGCCCTGCTGCGCGCCGAGGGCCGCAACCTGGTGCTGACCGACGCCGGCGTGGCCGCCATGCACGAGGCCGACCAGATCTTCGCCCTGGGCGAGCAACTGCCCCACCGCGTGGCCGAAGCCGCCACCGGCCGCATCCTGCGGCTGAACCTGGGCATTTCGGACGGCATCGCCAAGGTGGCCGTCCACCGCCTGCTCACCCCCGTGCTGGACGCGCCCCACTTGCGTTTGCTGTGCCACGAAGGCGAATTCCAGCCCCTGCTGGGCGAGTTGGCCCTGCACAAGCTCGACGCCGTGCTGGCCGACCGCCCCGCCCCGCCCAACCCGGCCCTCAAGACCACCAGCCAGCTGCTGGGCACCAGCCCCCTCGCCTGGTACGCCCCGCCCCAGTGGGCCGAGGCGGCGGCCCGGAACTTCCCCCAGAGCCTCGCCGTCGTGCCCGTGCTGCTACCGACCGAACACGCCGCCGCCCGCGCCCGCATCGACCACTGGCTGGAACGCGAACGCATCCGCCCGCGCATCGCGGGTGAATTCGAGGACAGCGCCCTGCTCGCCACGTTCGCGAGCACGGGCATGGGCGTGATGCCCGCGCCGGAGTCGATGGGCGAGCATCTGGCGCGCACGCATGGGCTGGTGGCGGTGGGCGTGACCGCGGATGTGCAGGAGCAGTTTCACCTGATCTTCAGCGCGAGGAAGGTGATGCATCCGTTGGTGGTGAGGTTGGTGGAGGGGCGGGGGTTGGATTGAAGGGTTGGCCTGGAATTGGTTTGTGGTGAATGACTGCAGAAGGCTGATATCGGTCGTTCGCCATGAACACGCCGAACGACTGCCTAATCTGGGACCCGACATTTGCAACCACCAATTTTTTTACCGCTTCACATGCCTTCGCCCGGCCGCGGAAGGCGCAGGAGCGAATGATCTTGGGTGCCGGCTGTAGACAGGCGCACCAAGTCGCCGAAAATCACCCGACTCCAGCGTCGCTCTGTTTTCCTATTGTTCTTTGTACACAAACGGCGCCGCATAGCCAAAGTATTCATTTTGAACTGTGCGTTGCACATCCCATCGCCTAGCTGCCGCAGGGCGATCCCGTTGATCTGCATAGGTAAGGATCAAGCGCCTCTTGGCGCGAGAAACCCCGACGAAATAGGTACATCGGCTTTCATCCTGATCGCCAAAGAAGATTTCGTTTTCGACAGCCATGATGATGACCGAATCGAACTCAAGCCCCTTACTCTTATGGATGGTCAGGATTCGTACGGCTTGATCGTCTGAGAATCGCGCAAGAGCCTTGGGCAAGTCAGGCTCCATCTTTAGCAGCTCCTCGATTCTGGCCTTGGTATCACGAACCACCTCTTTCAACCGATCGAGCGACTCGTAATCCGGGGAAAGCGACATCAGTGTTTGGATGCTGACTTGCTTCAGGAATGCCTGAACCAACTTCCACCAGCCGGAGAATGGCTCATCAACAAGCTCGGCGATGGCTGTCTCTTTCCGCTGCTGCTTGACGAGCCGATCAAGGTTCTTGCGCGCGTTTGATTGAATCTCTTCATCAGCAAAAGGGATCAGCTGATTCATGAGCCGAATCCAGGCTTTGGGCTCGCGCTGACCATAGAGGCAGGAGAGATAGTCCACAATCAAACGTGCAGCCGGCTCGACCGTGATGTCCTGCATCTGCTGCTCGTTGCGGAAGGGTATGCCACGCGCCTCAAGTGCTGCCATTAAATGATCGGCGTACAGGTCGAGCTGATTCCGAATCAGGACCGCAATTTCCGCGGGTGGCAGCTGCTCGGTCTTTATCCAGCCTTCAATCAAACCTGCGAGGTAGTCAGCCTCCTGACGACTATCTTCGAAGCGCCAAGCAAATATCTCGCCTTCGTCGCCGGCAAGCTGCTCATCAGGCATGACCGATGAGGGGTCAAGCTTGCGAATGATCTCGTTCTGCAGGCGGAGCAGTCGCGGCTTTGAGCGAAAGTTGCGGTACATATTGAGTGGAGTGGCATCAAAGTCGGCAACAAAAGCCTGAAAAATTCCATTCATGGCCCCAGCCCAGCCCATGATTTTCTGTTTGGTGTCGCCCACGGCAGTCAAGCGAATGTTCGTACCTTGAAAGGCGAGCTTGAGCAACTCGTACTGCAAGTTAGTGCAGTCCTGGAACTCGTCGAGGAAGACGTCGCCGTAGGTTTGCCGAATGGCGTTTCTCGCGAATGCAGACTGTCGCAGAATCTGAATCGCAAACGGCACCAGATCAGAAAACTCGATCAAGGTCCGTGAAGGGCCAAGCTTTCGATCTGCAATTTTGTACCCAACATCCAGCGCATACACCCCCGTCAGCACCGGACGGAAACGATCAATGATGCGCTTGGCAAATGCGTGAAAGGTATAGCTATCAAACCGGGAGGCAAGCGCGGAACCACAGCGCCGCTTGACCCGCTCTTTCAGGTTGCTACTGGCGTCAACCTTGAACGAAATGGCCAGAATCCGTTTTGGATAACGACAGGTCCCCGTGCGTAGCAGGAAGTCCGCTCGCTGCGCAAGCATTTCGGTCTTTCCCGCTCCTGGGCCCGCTGTCAAAGCGAGGCTGCGCGCCTGCTCCTTGGCTGCTAGAAGTGCGTTCGGTTCAAGGGTCAGCCCATCTGCAGGCTTCCAGGCATCGACCGCAATCACTCAGGCAACTCCGCGAGTTTGGTGATGACCGCATCAGCCAGTCTGCTCAACGATGCAGGCATATCTGCCAGCAGCTCTTCATCTGTCAGCTGAGCCAGTGCGTCAATATGGGCGGCGGGTTTGCTACCAAGTTTGAAGCGCTGATGGTAAGTATTGAATAGCTGCTGTTCGTCTTTGCTGTACTGGCTTGCGTCGTCGTGGCTCTTTCCTAAGACGGCTTTGATCGTGGACTCCTCGGGGTCTTCCCTCACTACGCTATACGCAGTTGGGTAGGCGAGCAACATTGCGAAGTCGAGATCCATGGGGTATGAGAAGTACACAGCTCGATCCTCAAGCAAATCGCGATAGTGTTCGTAGTTTCGGACTTTCTGGGTGGCATCATTCCAATTGGGAATGCCATGATCGGCGGGCAGAACCTTACTGGGCTCATGAACAGCCAACTGGTCATTGACGTACTTGATTCGTCCCCAGCCTGCGGCATAACGAGCGACATCCAGATCAAGGAGTGTCAGATATGGGATCTGCAAAGCCGACAACAGGCGCCAGAAGTGATTGACGTGCCTGCCTCCAAGCGGGGCAATCGTGACAGCGGACTCATCAACCGGCGCTCCTTTGACCTGTAGCAGTCGTGGCAACACTATTTCTTCGCTATCGCCCTCTCCAAGAATTACAAGCCGCGAGAAATAGACTTCTGGAAAGGCTTGCACTGCCTCGCGCACAAACTTGTGAGCCTCATCAGTTGCATCTGGCAGCTGGATATGCGTAACGCGCGCTGTTCGCTCCTGGGTCAGCCGCAGATAGCGGATACGTTCCGGAGCGACTCGCCGCAGCATCGACGGCGAGTGAGTTGCAATCAGTGCTTGCGCGTCACCATCACCGGTCATCGCGTTGAGCGCGTTGACGATCCGTCCAAGGTAGTGGGGCGAAAGGCTGTTTTCTGGCTCTTCGACCGCCACCACCGTAAACACGGGCGGGCGCAGCTTGTCTGCGTCGAAAGAATCGTCTTCTGCAGCGAGGACCGCACGACCGATGGCTTGCGAGGACAGCACGAGCGAGAGATAAAGCATCGACTTCTGACCATCGCTCAGTCGCGAGAAGTCGACCAACTGCTCATCGTGGCCCGGCGAGAATGACACCGACAGGTGCCGCAGCAAGGCTTCAATCTCAGACGCAACAAATGTTAACTTGGGGTCGGCAAAGAAGCTTCCCTTATGCAAAGCGCTCCATGCCGACTTCAAGCTTGTGCTGAACGCATTGATTGATGGATTGGCCGCCAAGCTGCCGCTGATTTGGTCAGTCAGACCCTTGATGACCGTTCGCTCTGCATCCCAGTTCACTGCACGCAGCATGCGTCCCAGCAGGGCATTGGCGCCATAGGCAATGTGATCTGCGGGATCACGGCGTGCGGGCAGATAGTGAACGTGGATATGGTTGCGTTCAGATCGGGGAACTTGAGAAGTGGTCAGTGGCGAGCTATCTGCATTGATGTCCAGCACATAGACCATGTTTTCTTCTATGTCCCCATCCAAGTCCATTGTGGCGGTGAGGCGGAAACGCACACGCGGCGCGCCATCGACTTCGTCAAGGCGCATGTGGCCGAAATGAGGGGCTACTGTGCTGTTGTTGTCGTCGTCGCCAAGTTCCGGGAACAGAAAGTCAGCCTCGATCCATAGCTGACGCTCAGCAGGCGATGCCACCTCGTTAAATGGGACATGAAAGTCCGAGCGCAAGATCCGGCGCAGTGATGGATCAAAGGCAAACAGACGGCACAGGGCTTGGAGTGCTGCTGTCTTGCCTGAGCCGTTAGGGCCGATGAGGTAAGTAATCTCCTCCAGCCGAATGTCGGTGGGCGCCGCTCCGAATGATTGGAAATTCGATAGCCGGATCGTTTGAAGCTTCATTGAATGTTCTCCCCTGAGTTTGTCATTATGGGAAGTGAGCGGCCAGTCCCCGCCAAATACCGGTCGTTTGGCCGAAAGCCCCGACCGACAACAACCGCTACGAAGCAGCCATTGAGTCACCCCAGCCGAAAAAGAAATAGTAAGCGAAGCCAGCACAATATCGCCTACATAACAGGAGGGAATCATGACAAGACGCAAGAAATCCAGTCCATTGGACGACATCCTGGATCTACTCGCCATGCTCCCCTGGTGGGTCTGCCTGGCGCTCGCAGCGTTGAGCTATATGGTCTTGCACCGATTTGCCGCGCCCCTTCAGGCGGCAGACTTTCAGGGCCAAGGCGGTGCGTTCGCTGGCGCCATGATGCAAAAGGCTGTGATCCACGGCTTGGCCTCCGCCGGCCAATACTTGGTTCCTTTGCTCTGCCTCGCCGCAGCAGCCATGTCCGCCTGGCGGAGAAAACACCGGCAATCGCTGCTGGCAGACGTTGCCCACGCGCCCAATGCCGATGCGCTGGAGGGCATCAGTTGGCGGGAATTCGAGTTGCTGGTGGGTGAGGCGTATCGGCAGCAGGGTTACCGCGTGACCGAATTGGGCGGCAATGGCGCAGATGGCGGCGTGGATCTGGTACTGCTTAAAGGTGGCGAGAAGTTCTTCGTGCAATGCAAGCAGTGGAGGGCCTACAAGGTGAGCGTGACCACCGTGCGCGAGCTGTATGGCGTCATGGCGGCCAAGGGCGCGGCGGGTGGCTTCGTCGTCACGTCGGGGCGCTTCACCAACGATGCACAGGCGTTCGCTCAGGGGCGCAACATCCAGCTGGTCGATGGTCCTCAGCTCTTCGCGATGATTCGGCGCGCGAGGCAGGCCCAAGGCCAAATGACCACCACGGGGACCGCGACCCGAGAATTCACCAGCTCGGCAGGAGCCCCGCACCACCCGGCCGGCACAGCGGCCCCGCAGCCGACAGCGGCGGCAGCGGCAGCGCCTGGTCATCAGCCCGAGTGCCCGCGCTGCGGAGCGGCGATGCAGTTGCGCACGGCGCGGCAAGGGGCCCATGCGGGCCGCAGCTTCTGGGGCTGTTCGACCTATCCGAAGTGCCGGGGAACACGGGCGGCGGACTAACCCATTAAGAAGCCAGCCCTGGGCTCTGTCGCCGTCCTACGTGCTGGACACTGCCAACAGAAAGGTGGGCAGTTAACGCCCAGCCCGCCCATCCGGCTCACCTCTGCGGCATGTCCTTGTCCGTATAACAAAGACTCACCGTCGCATCCCCCGGAATCGCCGGCATGGTTGCATTCCACGCCTCCCACGCCTGCACCATCTCCGCCAGCCTTGCGGGCTGCAGCGGCGCCAGGTTGGCCCGCTCGCGCTCGTCCTGCGACAAATTGAACAGGTAATCCACCCCATCCACCCGCAGGTATTTCCAGTCGCCGTGCCGCATGGCGCGCTGGCCGCGGTGGTTCATGCGCCAGAACAGGGGGCGGTCGGCCGTCCAGGCAGCGTCGCTCAGCAGCGGCGCCAGGGTCTGGCCGTCGAGCGTGTAGTCGGCGTGCTGTTGCGCGCCGCCCAGCTCCAGCATCGTGGCGCTCCAGTCCATGGTCAGGCAGGGCTGGGCGCTGGCGCCGCCGGGTGGGATGGCGGCGGGCCAGTGGGCGATCCAGGGCACGCGGATGCCGCCTTCGGTCAGGTCCATCTTGCCGCCCACCAGGGGCCAGTTGTCGGAGAAGCGTTCGCCGCCGTTGTCGCTGGTGAAGACGATGAGGGTGTCGCGCTCCAGGCCGTGGGCGCGCAGGGTGGCGACGAGCTTGCCGATGCCTTCGTCCATGTGGTGGATCATGCGGCGGTAGGTTTCGACGTTGCCGCCGGCCAGGTGGTAGATGGCCTGCTGGCTTTCGCGCAGTTCGTGGGCCAGGGCTTCGTCGTCGCGGGTTTCCCAGGGCCAGTGGGGGGCGGTGTAGTGCACGCTCAGGAAGAAGGGCGTGCCCTGCTTGGCGCCTTCGGCCATGCGGGTGATGTAGTCCACCGAGTGGTCGGTGATGAGGTCGGTCAGGTAGCCCTCTTGCGCCTTTTCCTCTTCGCCGAACCAGAGGTCGTGCGTGCCGTTGGCGCCGCAGTGGGTGAAGTAGTCCACCCCGCCGGACATGGGGCCGAAGAATTCCTCGTAGCCCGACTTGAGCGGGCTGAAATGCGGCGGGTAGCCCAGGTGCCACTTGCCCATCAGGGCGGTGCGGTAGCCGGCCTCCTTGAGCAGCGAGGGCAGCGTGGGGTGCGCGGGCGGCAGGCCCAGGCGGTCGTTGCCGCGCGTGGCGGTGCGGATGGGCTCTTCGGCGGCGCCGCGCAGGCGGTATTGGTAGCGCGCCGTCATCAGCGCGAAGCGCGTGGGCGAGCACACGGGCGAGTTGGAATAGCCCTGGGTGAGCTTGAGCCCGCCCGCGGCGAGCGCATCCAGCACGGGCGAGACGGGGCCGAAGGCGGCGTCGCGCCCGCCGTAGCAGCCTAAGTCGGCATAGCCGAGGTCGTCGGCCACGATGAAGACGATGTTCGGGCGTGAGGGTTGCGGCATGGCGGCCATCTCCGGGCTCAGGGGCGGTAGCCCGATTCGCGGATGACGGGCACCCACTGCTTGCGGTAGGCGGCCAGGCTCTGGCGGGTCTGGGCCGGGGTGCTGACCACGGGGTCGAGGTGGTTGGACTTGAACTGGCGGACGACCTCCGGGTCCTTCATCACCTTCTGGATGGCTTCGGCGTAGCGTTCGGCCTGCGCGGCGGGCATGGAACGGGGCGCGAACACGGTGTTCCAGCCCGATGCGGCCAGATCGACGCCGGCCTGCCGCAGCGTGGGCACCTTGGGCAGGTCCGGCAGGCGCTGTTCGCTGGAGACGGCCAGCAGGCGCAGCTTGCCGCCTTCGAACTGGGGCTGCAGGGCGTCCAGCGTGTCCACCGCCACGGGCACCTGCCCGCCGATCAGGTCGGTGATGAGCGGGGCGGAGCCGCGGTAGCCCACGGCTTCGATGGGGACGCCGGCCTTCTTGCCCAGCATGAGCGCGAAGAAGTGCGGCAAGCTGCCTGTGGCCGGCACGCCGATGTTGGCCTGGGCGGGGTTGGCGCGCAGCCAGGCCAGCAGGTGCTGCAGTTCCTGCACCGGCACGGCCGAGGCCACGGCCACGCCGAAGACGTAGCTGTTGACCTCGCTCAGGGGCACGAAGTCCTGCTCGGGCTGGTAGCCCACGTCGGGCACCACCAGGGGCGAGACGACCATCACCGCCGGGTTGGCCAGCAGCAGCATGGGCTGGCTGGCGGGGGCGCTCTTCACGTACTGGGCCGAGATGCGGCCGCCCGCGCCCACCTTGTTCTCGACGATCACGGTCTGGCCGAGCACGCGCTGCAGCCCGTCGGCCACGATGCGGGCGACGCGGTCGCTCGAGCCGCCGGGCGGGTAGCCCACCACGATGCGCAGGGTGCCGTCCTGCGCCCAGGCGGGCGCGGATGCGGCCAGCGGCCCGGCGGAGGCGGCCAGCAAGGCGGAACGGGTGAGGAACTGGCGGCGAGAGGTCATCGCGGGGGACTCCGGGAAGTGGATGGCTGAAAGAAAGAAAGGAAGCGAGAAAAGGGAGGAAAAGGGGAAGCCGTCCGCCGTCTTCTGCAAGAGGCGGCAGGCCGCGCATGCTGGCACAGGCCTCATCATTGCGCGTTATGTCGATATGCCGAAGCACGGCGCCCGGCCCCCGCCGGGCGGGAGGGTGACGAGCCGATTCCTTGATCCGAGGCAAGACCGCGGCCGGCCCGGGTGAGCCTGCCCTGCGACAATGCCCGCCATGAGTTTCGCCCCGCTCCAGAACGACACGTTCCTGCGCGCCTGCCGGCGCCAGGCCACCGACTACACGCCGCTCTGGCTGATGCGCCAGGCCGGCCGCTATCTGCCCGAGTACAAGGCCACGCGCGCGCGGGCCGGCAGCTTCATGGGGCTGGCCACGAACGTGGATTACGCCACCGAGGTCACGCTGCAGCCTCTGGAGCGCTTCCCGCTGGACGCGGCGATCCTCTTTTCCGACATCCTCACGGTGCCCGACGCCATGGGCCTGGGCCTGTCCTTCGCCGAGGGCGAGGGCCCGCGCTTCGCCCAGGTGGTGCGCGACGAGGCGGCCGTGGATCGCCTCGCCGTGCCTGACATGGACAAGCTGCGCTACGTGTTCGATGCGGTCACCTCCATCCGCCGGGCGCTGAACGGCCGGGTGCCGCTGATCGGCTTCTCGGGCAGCCCCTGGACGCTGGCCTGCTACATGGTCGAAGGCAAGGGCAGCGACGACTACCGGCTGGTCAAGACGCTGATGTATTCGCGGCCCGACCTGATGCACCGCATCCTGGCCATCAACGCCGATGCGGTGGCGGCCTACCTGAACGCCCAGATCGACGCGGGCGCACAGGCGGTGATGATCTTCGACAGCTGGGGCGGCGTGCTGGCCGACGGCGCCTTCCAGCAGTTCAGCCTGGACTACACGGCCCGCGTGCTGGCGCAGCTCAAGCGCACCGGCACGGACGGCACCGATGTGCCGCGCATCGTCTTCACCAAGGGCGGCGCCCTGTGGCTGGAGGCCATGGGCGGGCTCGATTGCGAGGTGCTGGGCCTGGACTGGACGGCCAACCTGGCCCGCGCCCGCGCCCTGGTGGGCGGCGCCGTGGGCGGCCCCGGCAAGGCGCTGCAGGGCAACATCGACCCGAACGTGCTGTTCGCCCCGCCGGAAGCCATCGCCACCCAGGTGCGCGCCGTGCTGGACAGCTTCGGCACGCCGCACACCGACCGCGCCGCCACCGGCCCCACGCACATCTTCAACCTGGGCCACGGCATCAGCCAGTTCACCCCGCCCGAGCACGTCGCCGCGCTGGTGGAGGCCGTCCACAGCCATTCCCGCGCCCAGCGCAGCCGCACCTGACGCAGGCAGCCCCCCACGACCGGGGGGCTTGACTTATGCACACCTGCGGGCGAGCGGCGGCCGGCGTGCGGTGCGGAGGGCTCAGGGCCTTGTGTCAGATCAACTTTCCGCAAGCATGCGCTAAGTGCTTGATTCATATAGAGACACGCCGGCTGCCGTTGTGGCGTGCAACCACCGGAAACCCAATGTTTTCAAGGCTCTGGCACGGTTGGGCCGGAAGTATCAACAAAGTTATCCACAGAAAACCGGGAGTTCCCGGCAAACCCTGGAAAATCAAGCACTTGGCGCCGGAACTGCACGCACAATCCTGCAGCACGGCACCCAGCTACCACAAAAAGCGGCCCCATCCAGGCCTTGACAAACCCACTTATGCACACATTCCAGGCAGCGGCGGGTTTTCCAGCAGGCCGGAACGCCTCTCCCTACCACACGCTGCACTGCAGCAAAGAGCGTTGATTCATATACGTTTTTGAAGAGTGCCCGTTTCGCAGGCAAACTGCCGCAAGCCAGCGCCCATGCGGCTCCCGAGCCGATACGCAGCAGATGTCAACAAAGTTATCCACAGAAAACCCGAAGCGCTGTGGATTGCACGGCAAATCAAGCACTTAGCCCCCTCACCCGCCCCACCTTCTGAAGAAGTGTCCGCAAGTCCATCGCCCCCCTCCCCGACTGCCGAGCCCGCAGGCCACGCGGCCGCGCTGGTGCACGTGGCCGTGCAGACGCCCGCGCACAGCGGCGTGGGCCACCTGCTGAGCTACGCCAGCGAGCGCCCGCTCACGCCCGGCACGCTGGTGCGCGTGCCCCTGGGCCGGCGCGAGGTGCTGGGCGTGGTGTGGGATACGCCGGCGCAGGGCGATGCCGGGCTGCCGCCGGGCTTCGTGCCGCGCGCCATCGCGGGCGTGCTGGAGGGCCTGCCGCCGCTGGGTGCGCCCTGGCGCCGGCTGGTGGCCTTCGCCGCGCGCTACTACCAGCGCTCGCTGGGCGAGATCGCCCTCGCCGCCCTGCCGCCGCAGCTACGCGACCTTTCGCCCGAGCAGCTGGCGCGCCGCCTGCGCCGCCCGGCCGCGCCTGCGGGCGATGCAGCGGGCGCCGCCGATGCAGCGGCCGCCATCGCGCTGAGCGCGGAGCAGGCCGAGGCCACCGCGCAGATCGAGGCGCAGCCCGGCCCCTTCCTGCTCTACGGCAGCACCGGCAGCGGCAAGACCGAGGTCTATCTGCATGCCGTGCAGCGCGTGCTGGAGGCCGACCCCGCCGCCCAGGCGCTGGTGATGGTGCCCGAGATCAACCTCACGCCGCAGCTGCAGGAGCGCTTCGAGGCGCGCTTCGCCGGCCGCTACGGCGCGGGCAGCGTGGTCAGCCTGCACAGCGGCATGACCAACCCGCAGCGCCTGAAGAGCTGGCTGGCGGCGCATGCCGGCACGGCGCGCATCGTGCTGGGCACGCGCATGGCCGTGTTCGCCAGCCTGCCGGGCCTGAAGCTGATCGTGGTGGACGAGGAGCACGACGCCAGCTACAAGCAGCAGGAAGGCGCCCGCTATTCGGCGCGCGACCTGGCCATCTGGCGCGGGCGCGAGCAGGGGGCCAAGGTGATCCTGGGCTCGGCCACGCCGTCGCTGGAGACCTGGCACGCCAGCCGCCCGCCGGAGGGCGACGACCCGGGCGGGCGCTACCTGCGCCTGGCCATGCCCAGCCGCATCGGCGCGGGCGCCCTGCCCCGTGTGCGGCTGGTGGATCTGGCCCAGCAGCCCCGGGGCTCCGTGTTCTCGCCACCGCTGATCGCCGCCATCACCGAGCGGGTGGAGCGCGGCGAGCAATGCCTGGTGCTGCTGAACCGGCGCGGCTTCGCGCCCGTGCTGCACTGCACCGAATGCGGCTGGAAGAGCGACTGCCCGCACTGCAGCGCGCACCAGGTGTTCCACAAGATCGACCGCACGCTGCGCTGCCACCACTGCGGCTATGCGCAGCGCGTGCCCTTCGCCTGCCCCACCTGCGGCAACCCGGACATCGCGCCCATCGGCCGGGGCACGGAGCAGCTCGAAGAGCAGCTCGCCGCGCTGCTGCGCAACGTGATCACGCCCGAGCGCCGCGCCGCGCGCGTGGCCCGCATCGACGCCGACACCACCCGCGCCAAGGGCGCGCTCGAAGAGCAGCTGGCCCAGGTGCATGCGGGCGAGGTGGACGTGCTGGTGGGCACGCAGATGATCGCCAAGGGCCACGACTTCCGCCGCATCACCCTGGTGGCGGCGGTGCAGCCCGACGGAGCGCTCTTTTCCAGCGACTTCCGCGCGCCCGAGCGGCTCTTCGCCCTGTTGATGCAGGCCGCCGGCCGCGCCGGGCGCGATGCGCAGTACGTGGCCGCGCAGGGCGGCCAGCCCAGCGAGATGTGGGTGCAGACCTGGCACCCGGAGCACGCCCTCTACGCCGCGCTGCGCCGGCACGACTACCCGGCCTTCGCCGCCGCCCAACTGGCCGAGCGCGTGGAGGCCGGCATGCCGCCGTTCGCCTACCAGGCCCTGGTGCGCGCCGACGCCCGCACGCAGGAAGCCGCCCAGGCCTTTCTGCGCTCGGCCGGCGAGGCCGCCCAGGCCGCCGCCCTGCCGGGGCTGGAGCATGTCTTCATCTTCCCGCCCGTGCCGCTGGCCGTGCAGCGCGTGGCGAACGTGGAGCGCGCCCAGATGCTGCTGGAAAGCCCGAGCCGCGCCGCGCTGCAGCATTTCCTCTCGGCCTGGCAGCCGCTGCTGCACGCCACGCGGGCCGCGCCCGAGCACAAGGGGCTGGTACGCTGGCTGGTGGATGTCGATCCGCTGGCGATCTGAGCGCCTGTTCAGCGTCTTTGGCGGGGTCGCGCGGCCCGTCTGACCCCGAGCGACCCCCTGTGACCCGGCGTGAGCGCGCGGGGCAGCCTGCGGCGCAACGCTGCGGCATTGCACACTGAAATGCCCGCAAGCCCTTGATGCACCTGGGCCTACTGCTCACCAAAAGATAGCAACCCGCAATCCGCACTGCGCCCCGCCGCCCGCGGTACAGCGGGGCGGCCGGGGCGCGGCGGTCACAGCGCGCCGTCGCCCAGCACGATGCCTTCGCGGCGCGGGTCCACGCCGCCTTCCAGCTCCAGCGTGGCGCCGCCGCTGCGCTGGACCCGCATGATGGTGGACACGCCGCTGGACTGCGCGGCGGTGGACACCGTGTGGCCCTTGGCCTGCAGCCCGCTGACCAGGCCGGTGAGGTCCAGCGCGGTGTTGGACCCATCCACGTTGGTGGTCGTGCTGTTGGCCGCGCCGAAGTTCACCAGCGACGTGGCCTGCTGCGCGTTCAGCTTCCAGTCCACGGCCCCCACGACCGTCTTCAGCACGTACTGGATGATGGTGCCGCCGCCCGGCGAGCCGGTGGCCATGAGGAAGTCGCCCGGCGCCGTGCCCTTGAACACCAGCGTGGGCGCCATGGTGCTGCGCGGGCGCTTGCCCGGGGCCACCCGATTGGCCACCGGCGTGCCGGAGCTGTCGGCGGGCTGGGCCGAGAAGTCGGTCAGCTGGTTGGTCAGCAGGAAGCCGCCGACCATGTGGAAGGAGCCCATGCTCGACTCCACGGTGGAGGTCATGGACAGCACGTTGCCGTAGGCATCGACGATGGAGAAGTGCGTCGTGCCGTGCTCGACCGTCTTGTCCACGCCCAGCGGCACCGTGCCCAGGTCGCCCGCCTGGACCACGCCCAGGGAGTTGCCGTCGGGGCGGATCAGCGCGGCGCGCTGCTTCAGGTAGGCCTTGTCGAGCATCGTCGCCACACCCTTGCCTGGCAGGGGCACGAAGTCGGTGTCGGCCACGTACTTGTCGCGGTCGGCATAGGCCAGGCGCTCGGCCTCGGACACCAGGTGCACGCCCATCACGCTGGGCACGCCGCCTTCGTTGGCGGGGTTGGCCGGCGCGTACTGCGACAGGTCGAAGTTCTCCAGGACGCCCAGCGACTGCGCGATGGCGATGCCGCCCGAGGACGGCGGCGACATGGTGCAGACGTAGTAGGCGCCGCGGTAGGTGGTGCACACCGGCTCGCGCCTTTTGGCCTGGTAGCTGCGCAGGTCATCGACCGTCATCAGGCTGGGGGTGATCGGCGTGCGGGCGGCGTCGTCGCCCACCGACTGCGCGGCCTTGGCCACGATGGCCTGGGCCATGGGGCCGCTGTACATCGCGCCCGCGCCCTGGCTGGCCAGGGTGCGCAGCGACTGCGCGTAGGGCGCATTGGTCATGGTCGTGCCCGCCGCGCGCGGCGTGCCGTCGGGGTTGAAGAACAGCGCCACGGCGTTGGCATCGAGCCGCAGGCTGGCCGCGTTGCTGCTGATGGCGCTGCCCATGCGGGCGGGGATGGTGAAGCCATTGGACGCCAGGCGCACGCCCTCGTCGAACAGGCCGCTCCAGGCCAGGCGGCCGTAGTCGCGGTGAGCCATGTCCAGCATGCGCATCACGCCGGGCACGCCGATGGAGCGCCCGCTGCGGCGCGCGCTGGGCACCGGGGCCGGGGATGCGGCGCTGGACTGGTCCTGGCGCACCAGGTAGTGGCCGGCGGCGGCGGCGGGCGCCGTCTCGCGGCCGTCGTAGGCGATGACCTTGCGGCTGGCCGCGTCGTAGTACATCAGGAAGGCGCTGCCGGCGATGGTGCTCGACTGCGGCTCCACCAGGCCCAGCACGGCCTGCACGGCCACCGCCGCGTCCACGGCGGTGCCGCCGGCCTTGAGCACGTCGCAGCCGGCCTTGGTGGCCAGCGGCGTGTTGGCGACCACCATGTAGCTGTTCGAGTACTTGGCCTTGTTGCCCAGGCGGTAGCCGGAGGCGGCCTCGGGCGCGGCCGGATCGCCCGAGGCGCCCGAGCCCACCACCACGGCCGAGCCGGTGCTGGAGAGCACCGAGCAGCTCTGCGCGTTGGTGTCCACGATCAGCGGGGTGCTGCCGGAGCCCCCGCCGCCGCAGCCAGAGAGGGCTGCCGCCAGGGCCAGGGGCGTGATCGCCCAGAGCCAGGTTTTCTTTGCCATGCATCGACTCCTGTGGTGTTGTGTGGTGATGACCTGACCGGCCCACCCGGCGGTCAAGCAACGATCATGCCGCCGGCGGCGCGCGCCCAGGACAGGCGCCTGTCGCTGCCGCGACGCGGCGCCGGGGCGCACGCCCCATGCCTGGAATGGCCTGCAGCCCCGATCCAGCAAGGGCCTGCAGCTATCGTTTGCGTAGCATCAGGCTGCCGGCGCGAGCAGCGCGGCGATGGCCTGCGGCCCCTGCTGCACCACGCAGCCCGTGCGCTGCAGCAGCGCGCCGAACGCCTCCGAGGCCAGGTAGGCGAACTCCACCGGGCGCTGCGCGCCGATGGCGTCGCCCGGCACCACGCCCGCCGCCGGGTGGCACATGAGCAGGCCGCCGTGCGGCACCTGGGGCAGCCAGGCGGCCATCTGCGCGCCGTAGCCGGCCTCGGTGGCGGCGTCGAAGCCATAGACCCCGCCGAAGCCCCGGTTCATCGCCACCCCGGCGCGGCGCAGCCGGCGCGTGGCCGTCCAGCCGCCCAGCAGGGCGATCACGGCGGCCTTGGGGCTGCGCCACAGGCGGCCGGCGGGCGCGGTGGAACGCACCCAGGGCCGCTCGTGCGGCGCGTAGCGGGCCTGCAGCTCGGCCAGCAGCGCGTCGCGCAGGCCGGGCAGCTGGTGCACGTGCTGGTGGCCGTCGATGAAATCGGGCGGCGTGCCCAGGGCGCGCTCGAAGGCGTCGAGCTGCTCGCGCCAGGCCGTGCGCAGCGCGCCGGCGGCCGGCCGGCGCAGATAGGCCTGGCGGATCACATCGCCCAGCGCCTGCGCGGGGTGGGCACCGCCGTGGCCTTCGGTGAGGTTGAAGTGCAGGCCCACGGCCAGCTGCGGGCGCAGCGCGGCCAGGCGCGCGGCGGCGGCCGGCCAGCCTGGCGAAGTCGCCATGCAGCTGGTGGCCGAGAGGCGCCCGGCCAGCGCCAGGCGCTCGACGGCCTCGTCCACCAGCGGGTGCAGCGCGTAGTCGTCGGCGCAGAGGACGATGGAGCGCAGCGGCTCCTGCGCCGGTGCCTGCGCCTGCGGCGCCGTCATGGCTGGCGGTCGCCGCCGCGCAGCGGGCTGTGGTCTTCGTCGCGGGCGACGAGGTACTTGGGCCGGCGCTTGACCTCGTCGTAGATGCGGCCGATGTATTCGCCCAGGATGCCGATGGACATGAGCTGCACGCCCGAGAACAGCATGATGCTCACCGCCAGCGTGGGCCAGCCGTCCAGGTCGCTGCCGAAGGCCAGCGTGGCGATGGCGATCCACAGGCCATAGCACAGCGCCACCACCGAGATGATGCCGCCCAGCAGGCTCCACATGCGCAGCGGCAGCGTGGTGAACGAGGTCAGCCCCAGCATGGCGAGCGAGCCGAGCTGCCGCATGTTGAAGCTGGACACGCCCGCCGCGCGCTCCAGCGGCACGAAGGGCAGCGCGGCGGTCTTGAAGCCCACCCAGGCGTAGAGGCCCTTCATGAACAGGTTGCGCTCGGTCAGCGACCGGAGCGCATCGACCACGCGGCGGTCCAGCCAGCGGAAGTCGCCCGCATGCGGCGGCACCTTGACGGAGTTGCCCAGGTTCATCAGCCGGTAGAAGACGTTGGTGCCCACGCGCTTGACGCCGCTCTCCGCGCAGCGGTCGGCGATCACGCCATAGATCATCTCGTAGCCGGACTGCCAGAGCGCGTGCATCTCGGGCAGCAGGTCCAGCGGGTGCTGGAAGTCGGCGTCGATCAGCAGCACGGCGTTGCCGCGGGCGTGGTCGATGCCGGCCGAGAGCGCGGCCTCCTTGCCGAAGTTGCGCGACAGGGCGATGTAGCGCACCGGCAGCTCGGCGGCCAGGGCGAGCGCGACCTCATGCGTGGCGTCGCGGCTGCCGTCGTTGACCACGATGATCTCGAAGTCGGGCGTGATCGCCGCCACCGACTGCGCCAGGGCGCGCACGAAGCCGTCCAGGTTGGGCGCCTCGTTGTGCGCGGGCACCACGCAGCTCAGCCGCAGCGGCGCGCGCGGCAGCGGGGCCCTGGGCGCGTCCGGGGCGAACTCGGCATAGAAATGGGGTTCGGCAGCGGGCGGGAAGGACATGGGCAGGCGGGCGTTGTGGGGCCGGTTCGATGATCGGGGGGGCGGTCGGTTCTCAGATGTCGGGGATCAGGGCAGGCGCGCGCAGGCCGCCGGCACATAGGTGCGCCAGTGCAGGTCCATGGGCGGGCCGGCGCGCTTGTCGGGCCAGTCCACCGTCCACACGCCCTGCTGCAGACGCATGCCGGCGTCGGCGCCCAGGCGCTCCACCCACGGCGGCGGCACGTCGCTGCCCAAGCCGACCCAGAGCGTACCGTGAGCGGCCAGGCGCTGCGGCGTGATCCAGGGCGAATAGCGCTCGTCGCCCGCGATGAAGACCGACGGCCGCTCGGGCAATTGCGCCGCCAGCAGGCCCGCCAGCCAGTAGTCGCCCGACACCGAATCGATCGCGCAGCGCGACTGCGCTTGCCAGGTGGCGGCGGCCTGCTGCGCCATCGCGGCCTGGGGCCAGTCCATGCGCGAGGGGCGGTGGCGCCACTGCGCGCCGTAGGCCAGGAAGGCGAAGGTCACCAGCGACACGATCAGCAGCCACACGGCCAGCCCGCGCAGCAGATAGGCCTGCATGGCGCGCAGCCCGGCCGAAGGCAGCCACGCGGCCACCAGCAGCCCGCTGAAGACCCACATGGGCACGCCCCACATGTCGCGCACGCGCAGGCCCATGGCCAGGCCCAGCCCGGCCACCAGCAGGGCCGGGCCCACCGACAGCGCCAGCAGATAGGCCGGCATCGGCGTATGCAGCCGCCAGCGCACGCCCTGCGGGTCGGCTGCGGCCAGCGCGCGGCGCCGGCCGCGGGTGCAGAGCGCCGCCGCCAGCACGATCAGCGCGAGCGGCACGTGGTTGAGGGCCTGCACGAGCAGGAAGTTGAGCCCGTCCGCCCGGCTGACCTCGCCGTCGGTGGCGGCGCGGCTGCTGGCGTAGGCCATGGGCATCCAGTCGGTGAGCTGCAGCCAGCACAGGTGCGGCCAGAAGATGAGCCCCATCAGCGCCAGCGCGAGCCACGGGCCCGGGCGCAGCATCTGGCGGCGCGCCGGCGTGGCCAGCAGGTAGATCGCCAGCGTGGCCAGCAGCGCGCCCACCGAATACTTGGTGATGAGGCCCAGCCCGCCCGCCACGCCCACCAGCGCCCAGTGGCGCAGCCGCCCGTCCTTCTGCAGCGCGGCCGTGAAGCCGTAGCCCACGGCAGCCCAGAACGGCATCTGCGCGATGTTGTGGTTGAACTCCAGCGCCGGGCGGGTGTAGTAGGCCACGCCCATGGTCAGCAGCGTGCCGATGAAGGCCCGCTCGCGCGACATGAGCCGGCAGCCCGTGCGCCACACGATCCAGAGCGTGGCGCCGATGAAGAGCTGGCTCAGCAGGAACGGGCCGGCGTGGCCGAAGGCGCGGTAGGCCAGCTCCAGCAGCACCGGCGCGAGGGGCGGGTGCTTGTAGTAGCCCCACTGCCACTCATGGCCCCAGGACAGGCTCTCGGCCACGTCCAGCGGCATGCTGGAACTGAGCAACGGCGGCAGCAGCGACCAGGCCAGCACATAGACCAGGGCGAAGAGCGCGATGGCGCGCAAGGGTAAGGAAGGCTGCGGCGCGCCGGGCGTCGTGGAATGGGCTGGCATGGGGTGGGGAGATGCAGCTGCGCGCTGCCAGGCGAAGAAGACGCGATTGTAAAATTTGCAACATACCTGACGGCCGATAGGGCTTGGACCCGCCCCTCTGCGCCGCCGCTTTCAGCGACATCCACCACGCCATCTGCAACGCCATGGACGCCACCACCTTCCAGAGCCAGCTCGCCCAAGAGGGCTTCGACCACATCGTGCGCGTGGAACGCGAACCCGGCGGCATGTGGGACGACCACAGCCACGAATTCGAGGCCAAGGCGCTGATCGTCTCGGGCGAGATCCGCATCCGCACCGGAGACGGCGCCGAGCGCACCTACCGCGAAGGCGAGATCTTCCACCTGGGCGCCGAGCAGCCCCATGCCGAGTGGTACGGCCCCGAAGGCGTGGCCTATCTGGTGGGCCGGCGCGTGCCGGCCGCTGGCTGACTTTGCGGCATTCTAGCCACCAGCACAGGCTGCGCCTGCGGCTTTAGCTATCAAGACCATAGCATCAGACTCTCAGCGCCACGGCCCCTGAAAAGCTCAGGAAGGCCAGCGCGGTCGATACCAGGATGATCCGCGCGATGCGCCCGTTGTGGGCGCCGAAGCGCTCGGCCAGCAGCGACACGTTGCTGGCGCTGGGCAGCGCCGCCGCCAGCACCAGTGCGGTATGCGCCAGGGGCGAGAGCGGCAGCCCCGCCGCGCTGGCCGCCCCGCCGGCCGCCCACACCAGCAGCGGATGCACGAAGAGCTTGGCCAGCGCGATGGGCAGGTAGTCGCGCGGCGCCACGCGCTCGCCCGGGTCGTGGCCGGCCTGCATGCGCGAACGCGCCAGCACCGCGCCGATGGTGAAGAGCGCCACGGGCGAGGCCGCCTGGGCCAGCAGCGCCAGCGTGCCGTCGATGGGCGCGGGCAGCCGCCACTGCGCGGCCGAGGCCACCGCCCCCAGCACGATGGCCCAGGGCATGGGATTGGCCAGCATGCCGCGCAGCGCGCGCCGCAGCGCCACCGCCACGCCGTGCGTGCCCGCGCCGTCGAGCCGCGAGAGAGCGATGCACAGCGACGTGGTGAACACCATGTCCACCAGCATGGTGAGGATCGCCGGCCCCGCCGCCGCCGGCCCCAGCAGCGCGACCAGCAGCGGCACGCCCATGAAGCCAGTGTTGGGAAAGGCCGCCACCAGCGCGCCGAAGGCCGCGTCGTTCCAGCCCAGGCGCCTCCGCGTGAGCGCCACCGTGGCCGCCACCAGCGCCACGGCGCAGAGCGCATAGACGCCGGCCGCCGCCGGGTCCAGCAGCTGGCCGATGGGCGTCTGCGCACCGAAGCGGTAGAGCATGCAGGGCAGCGCGAAGAAGAGCACGAAGGCGTTCAGTCCCGGAATGGCGGCCTGCGGCAGCAGCCCCGCGCGCGCGGCCAGATAGCCGCAGAGCACCAGGGCGAAGAAGGGGAAGGTGATGGCGAGGACGGAGAGCACGCGCTGCATTCTCCCCGCCCCGGGCGGGAAGCGCCCGGTCTGTATCATTCGCGCTCCGCCCGGCAGCCCGGCGCTCATCGCGAGGCATGGCCGGGCCGCACCCCGCGCAGCACCCCGCCCGTCTGCCGCCTGCTTTCCTGTCCGCCACCCGACCTCTCCACCGCCGCCCATGTCCGCAGGACTCAACCTCGCCCAGCTTCAGGCCGTCCACTACACGGAGGGGCCCTGCCTGGTGCTGGCCGGCGCCGGCTCCGGCAAGACCCGCGTCATCACGATGAAGATCGGCCGGCTGATCGAGACGGGCCTGGCGCCCAGGCGCATCGCGGCCATCACCTTCACCAACAAGGCCGCCGCCGAAATGCGCGAGCGCGCCCAGCACCTGATCGGCCGCGCGGCCAAGGACGTGATGGTCTGCACCTTCCACGCCCTGGGCGTGCGCATGGTGCGAGAGGACGGGCACGTGCTGGGCCTCAAGCCCCAGTTCAGCATCCTCGACTCCGACGACGTGACCGGCATCATCAAGGACGCGGCCGGCGGCACCACCGACATCGCCACCGCCCGCCAGTGGCAGTGGACCATCAGCGCCTGGAAGAACGCCGGCCTGGACAGCGCCCAGGCCCTGGCCCAGGCCAAGGACGACAACGAGCGCAGCATCGCCCTCATCATGCAGCGCTACGAAGAGCGCCTGACGGCCTACCAGAGCGTGGACTTCGACGACCTGATCGGCATGCCGCTGCGCCTCCTGCGCGACTTCCCCGAGGTGCGCGCCAAGTGGCAGAAGGCGCTGGGCCACGTGCTGGTCGATGAATACCAGGACACCAACGCCACGCAGTACGAACTGCTCAAGCTGCTGGTGGGCGAGCGCGGCCACTTCACCGCCGTGGGCGACGACGACCAGTCCATCTACGGCTGGCGCGGCGCCACGCTGGAGAACCTGAAGAAGCTGCCGCTGGACTACCCGCACCTGAAGGTCATCAAGCTGGAGCAGAACTACCGCTCCACCAGCGCCATCCTGCGCGCGGCCAACAACGTGATCCAGCCCAACCCCAAGCTGTATCCGAAGACGCTGTTCTCCGAGCTGGGCGAGGGCGAGCCGGTGCGCATCGTCGATGCCGACAACGAGGAGCACGAGGCCGAGCGCGCCGTGGCCCGCATCCAGAGCCTGCGCGCCGCGCTCAACCCGCAGCCGACGTGGAAGAGCTTCGCCATCCTCTACCGCGCCAACCACCAGGCCAAGCCGTTCGAAAAGGCGCTGCGCAAGGCCAACGTGCCCTACAAGGTCTCGGGCGGCACCAGCTTCTTCGACCGCGCCGAGATCAAGGACCTCTGCGCCTGGTTCCGCCTCTGGATCAACAACGACGACGACCCGGCCTTCCTGCGCGCCATCACCACGCCGAAGCGCGGCATCGGCCACACCACGCTGGCCAAGCTGGGCGAATTCGCCACCCAGCACAAGGTGAGCATGTTCGGCGCGCTCTTCAACCACATGCTCGAAGCCGTGCTGCCGCGCAAGGCGCACGAAAGCGTGATCGAGTTCGGCCGCTACATCAACTACCTCGAATACAAGGCCCGCCAGACGCACGGCGCCGAGGCCTCGCGCGCCTTCATGACCGACTGGCTCAAGGAGATCGGCTACGAGCAGTACCTCTACGACAGCGAGGAAAGCGAGACCGCCGCCGCGTCGCGCTGGACCAACGTGCTGGAGTTCTGCGACTGGATGAGCCAGCGCGCGGGCGGGCAGATCGAGGACGCCGCCGGCACCGTGATGGCCAGGGAAACCAAGAGCCTGCTGGAGGTGGCGCAGACCATCGCCCTGCTCTCCACCATCAGCGAGCGCGAGAAGGACGAAGACCTCGTCACCCTCTCCACCCTGCATGCCTCCAAGGGCCTGGAATGGCCGCACGTGATGCTGGTGGGCGTGACCGAGGGCATGCTGCCCTTCAAGCTCGACGACGACGAGGGCCGCCAGCAGGTGGTGACCGAAGACACCCTGCAGCGCCTGCAGGAAGAGCGCCGCCTGATGTACGTGGGCATCACCCGCGCCCAGCGCAGCCTGGCCGTGAGCTGGACCAAGAAGCGCAAGAAGGGCCGCGAATTCGTCAGCGCCCAGCCCAGCCGCTTCATCGCCGAGATGGGCCTGGACAAGAACACCGCCCGCGAAGACCCGCGCGAGAAGCTGCGCGCCCTGCGCGCGGAATTCGCGGCGCGCAAGGCCACGCCGCCGGCCGGGGGCTGATCCGCCGCCCCGGCGCCGGCCGCGGCCGGCGCCGTTTTCAGGCCGCCGTCAGGCGCAGCCGCGCACGCTGGGCGCTGCTGCCCTGGTCCAGCTGGAACACCGACATGGCCTGCACCAGCTGGCTGGACTGCGTTTCCAGCGAACCCGTGGCAGCGGCGGCTTCTTCGACCAGCGCCGCGTTCTGCTGGGTGACCAGATCCATCTGCGCGATGGCCTGGTTCACCTGCTCCAGGCCCAGGGTCTGCTCGCGGCTGGCGGCGCTGATCTCGCCCACGATGTCGGTCACGCGGCGCACGCCGGCCACCACGTCGCCGATCACCTTGCCGGCTTCCTCGACCAGCCGGTTGCCGGCGTCCACCTGCGTCACCGAATCGTCGATGAGGGCCTTGATCTCCTTGGCCGCCTCTGCCGAGCGGCCGGCCAGGCTGCGCACTTCCGATGCGACCACGGCGAAGCCGCGGCCCTGCTCGCCCGCACGGGCCGCTTCCACGGCGGCGTTGAGCGCCAGGATGTTGGTCTGGAAGGCGATGGAGTCGATCACGCCGATGATGTCCACGATCTTGCGCGAGGAGGAATGGATGCCGCCCATGGTGCTCACCACGTTGCCCACCACGTCGCCGCCGCGCACCGCCATGTCGGAGGCCGAGCGCGCCAGCTGGTCTGCCAGCGCGGCGCTGTCGGCGTTCTGGCGCACGGTGGCGGTCATCTGCTCCATCGACGCGGCCGTCTGCTGCAGCGCGCTGGCCTGCTGCTCGGTGCGGCTGGAGAGATCGATGTTGCCGCTGGCGATCTCGCTGGAGGCCAGGGCGATGCCGTCCGCGCCGCGGCGCACCTGATCGACGGTGTCGCGCAACTGCCGGCCCATGGCGTCCAGGGCGCGCAGCAGCTGGCCGGCTTCGTCGCGCGCGGTGCTTTCGGCGCGCACGGTCAGGTCGCCGCCGGCGACCGATTCGGCGACAGCCACCGCGCGGTGCAGCGGCCCGGTGACGCTGCGGGTGATCGCCCAGGCCAGGGCCACGGCGGCCACGGTGGCCAGCACGCCCAGCGCGATCAGCGCGAGGCGGCCGGCCTCGTAGTTGCGCTGGACGGATTCGCCCGCCTCATTGATCCGCGCGCGCTGGAAGTCCAGCAGGCTCTGCAGCGCGCCCAGATAGCGGTCGCCTTGCGGCGTGAGGTCGCTGGCCAGCATGCGCTGCACGTCCTGCTCGCGCCCTTCCGCCTTGGCCTTGTAGATCGCATCGCGGGCGGCGAGGAAGCGCTTGCGCTGCACCCCCACGTCGTCGAACAGGGCCTGCTCCTGCGGCCCGGAAATCAGCTTGGCGAGTTGCTGCTGCTGCAGCGACGAGACGCGCGAGAACTCGGTGTTCTCGCCGGCCAGACGCGGCGCCAGGGTTTCGTCGCGGCTCAGGGCCACGACGGTGTGGCGGCGGACGTTGCTGTAGATGTTGCGATACCAGTCGGACAGCGTGCGCTCCTTGGCGAGCGGCAGGGCCATGACGTTGGCCGTTTCCCGGGCCACCGATTGCAGCTGCCAGGTTCCGACGGCCACCATGCCGACGATGAACAGAGTGAGCAAACCGAACGCCATGCCCAGGCGCTTGCCGATGGAAAAGTGATGCAGGTTCATTTCTTCTTCAACTCAATGCATAGGTGAAAACCCTTATAGGTTAACCGATAGATGTATCAATTGTATGTATTTGTGAATTACATACGAAACTCACACGCGGCGGACGGTGCCGGAAAAGCGGTTCTGGCCGGGTGCGGCACCCCGGGCTGCAGGGGCCAGGCGGCAAGCGGCGGCAACGGTTGCGGCAGGGCCCCGCGAGCCGCTCCCCGGGGCCAGCAGCCCCACCCCGCCAGCACTGCCGGGCGCCAGGGCCGGCGATACTCGCCGACCGCCGCTGCCCGCAGAAACCGACGCGAACCATGCCCCTCCTGCCCTTCCCCGTCCTTCCCCGCACCGCCTCCTTCGCCACCGTGCTGGCGCTGAGCGCGCCCATGGGCGCCGCGCTGGCGCAGCAGGCCCCGGCCGCGCCCGCCACCGGAGGCGACACCGCCTGGCGCCGCTGCGCCGCCATCACCGACAGCGGCGAGGCGCGGCTGGCCTGCTTCGACCAGTGGGCCGCCAGCGCGTCGGTCAGCGCGCCCGCGGCCCCGTCCGCCACCGCGTCCGCCGCTACGGCATCGGCAACGCCGGCCGATGGCGGCAATGCCGCGCTGCCCAAGCCGGTGGACGCCACGCTGCCCGCCACCCGCATCATCGAAGTCGCGCAGACCGACGGCTGCCGCGACGAGCAGTACAGCGCGCTCTCACGCTTCTGGGAGCTGGAATCCGGCAGCGACTGCGGCAGCTTCCGCTTCCGCGGCTACCGGCCGATCAGCGTGTCGCTCACCAAGGCCAGCAGCGTGAACCGGCAGCCCAGCTCCGACGCGCCGGGCCACACCGCCGCCAGCGCCACCGACTACCGCAGCGCCGAAATGCGCGTGCAGCTGTCGGTGCGCACCAAGCTCGCGCAGAACATCCTGACGTCGGAGAACTCCAACCTGCGCGACTCGCTGTGGCTGGGCTACTCGCAGCAGTCGTACTGGCAGGTCTTCAGCCCCGCGATCTCGCGCCCCTTCCGCGCCACCGACCATGAGCCGGAGGTGATGTACGTCTATCCCACCACCGCGCAGCTGCCCTTCGGCTGGCGCTGGCGCTATTCGGGCCTGGGCCTGGTCCACCAGTCCAACGGCCAGAGCCTGCCGCTGTCGCGCAGCTGGAACCGCGCCTACGTGATGACCGGCATCGAGCTGGACAACCGCTGGACGGTGGGCGCCCGCCTCTGGAAGCGCCTGCACGAGAGCGCCGCCGACGACGACAACCCCGGCATCAGCAACTACATGGGCCGCGGCGAGATGACGGTGAGCTGGCAGCGCGACCGCAGCAACACCTTCATCCTGACCGGCCGGCATTCGCTGGGCGGCGCCCACCGCGGTTCCGCACGCCTGGAATGGCTGCAGACGCTGGGCCAGAACATGGGCGCGGGCAAGAGCAACCTGCGGCTGCACACAGCCATCTTCTCGGGCTACGGCGACAGCCTGATCGACTACAACCGCAAGCGCACGGTGTTCAGCGTGGGGCTGAGCCTGGTCGATTTCTGACCGCGCCAGCCACCGCGCCCGGGGCGCCTGCGCGGCAGCAGGCGCCACAACAACCCGTTACCCTTTGCCCGGCCGCACAGGCCCGCGACCATCGGCCTGGGCGACACAATGCGACGCCCGGCCGGCCATTGCGCGACAGCGCTGCGATAAGCGCGGTTTTCTTCCTGTTTTCTCTGCCATAGCCCGCCACGAGCCCCCCGGAAAATGCAGCTCGGAGGACGAACCCATGGAAATGCAATATCAGCTCAAGTCGGGCAGCTACTACCTGTACGACATGCGTGATGCGCCCAGCGCGGTCACCGGCGAACGCCGGTTCAAATTGAAGACCGACACCGTGGCCATCGCCTTCGACCTGCACACCGGCCAGGTGCACCAGCACGGCAGCCCCAACCGCATCCAGTCCTGGGCCAGCAACACGCGCCGCCGCCTGCGCGCCGCCGGCGCGGTGGAAGCGGCCAACGACATCGTCGTCGTCTCCGGCCCGCTGCCGGTGGACGAGCTGAACAAGTGCCTCTGGATCAACGGCTACTGCCGGCGCATGTTCAAGCGCCTGGCCAGCCTGCCGCACGGCAAGTTCCAGCGCACGGCCGAGCCCTTCCGCCAGGCGGCCTGACGCGCCGCACCGGGCCTTCGCCAGGGCCTGCCGGCGCAGCGGCGTCCTCCCGCCGGCCGGCTGCGGCTCAGGCGCTGCGTTCCAGAACCTCTTCCGCTTCTCAGGCCTCCCCTGCCGCCGCCAGCGCATCGGCGTGCTTGACGATGGTCACCGGCACCGGGCTGGCCTGCACCAGCTCCTGCGAGACCGAGCCCAGCAGCGCGCTGGCGATCGCGCCATGGCCGCGCGCCCCGATCACGATGTGCCCGCAGCCCTGGCGCTCGGCGATGTCCACCAGCGTGTGCGCCACGTCGCCCACGCCCACTTCGGTCTCGTAGGGCACGCCGGCCGCGTCGATCAGGGCCCGGGCCGAGGCCATCAGGTGCTGGCCGGCCTCCAGGCTGGCGGCGGCGATCAGGTCCGGGTCGCGCGAAACCACCATTTCATAGAGCGATGCGGGTTCCTGCACATGGGCCAGCACCAGGCTGGCGCGCAGGCCGGACTGCAGCAGCGCCAGCGCATGGCGCACCGCATCGAGGGAAAGGTCGGAGCCGTCAACGGCGATGAGGATCTTGAGGGACATGGATTCGCTCCTGAATGGGATGGAAATGCGTCGATCCAGTGTAGAGCCTGGCCCCACGCCCCTCTGCCCCCGCGCCGTCTGGGACAATCCCGCCCATGCTTCAGTTCGACCTTCTCAAGACCGACCCCACAAGCCACGCGCGGCGCGGCACCCTCACCCTCAACCACGGCGTGGTGCAGACGCCCATCTTCATGCCCGTGGGCACCTACGGCACCGTCAAGGGCGTCATGCCGCAGAGCCTGCACGACATGGGCGCGCAGATCATCCTGGGCAACACCTTCCACCTGTGGATGCGGCCGGGGCTGGACGTGATGCAGAGCTTCGGCGGCCTGCACGGTTTCGAGCAGTGGAACAAGCCCATCCTGACCGACTCCGGCGGCTTCCAGGTCTGGAGCCTCGGCGCCATGCGCAAGATCACCGAGGAAGGCGTCACCTTCGCCAGCCCCGTCAACGGCGACAAGCTCTTCATGTCGCCCGAGGTGAGCATGCAGATCCAGACCACGCTCAATTCCGACATCGTGATGCAGCTGGACGAATGCACGCCCTACGAGACCCAGGGCCGCAAGACCACCGAGGCCGAGGCGCGCAAGTCCATGGAGATGAGCCGCCGCTGGGCGGTGCGCTCCAAGAACGAATTCGAGCGCCTGGGCAACCCCAACGCGCTCTTCGGCATCGTGCAGGGCGGCATGTTCCCCCACCTGCGCGAAGAGTCGCTGCAGGCGTTGGTCGAGATGGACTTTCCCGGCTATGCGGTGGGCGGCGTCTCGGTGGGCGAGCCCAAGGACGAGATGCTGGAGATCATGGCGCACACGCCCCACCGGCTGCCCGCGAACAAGCCGCGCTACCTGATGGGCGTGGGCACGCCCGAGGACCTGGTGCAGGGCGTGGCCGACGGCGTGGACATGTTCGACTGCGTGATGCCCACGCGCAACGCGCGCAACGGCACCATCTTCACGCGCTACGGCGACCTGAAGCTGCGCAACGCGCGCCACAAGACCGACCACCAGCCGCTGGACCCCACCTGCACCTGCCACGCCTGCGCCGGCAAGGACGGCGTGGCCTGGGCCGACGGCGGCCGCGGCGGCTTCAGCCGCGCCTACCTGCACCACCTGGACCGTTGCGGCGAGATGCTGGGCCCCATGCTCACCACCATCCACAACCTGCACTACTACCTGAACCTGATGCGCGAGATCCGCGAGGCGCTGGACGCCGGCAGTTTCGCGCAGTTCCGCCAGCAGTTCGCGGCCGACCGCGCGCGCGGCGTCTGACCCCCCAGGCCACCACCCCATGCGCGCAGCCACCCCCTCCCCCCTGCCCGGCAGCACGGCCGGCGGGCAGCCGCTGCCTGCGAGCCCCCGGGCCTGGGCGCAGGCGGTGCGCATGCCCCTGCTGGTCGCGCTGGGCGTGCTGCTGGCCTGCCTGGCCGGCATCGCGATGCGGCCCACCGGCTTCTTCTCGTGCTTCTGGCCGGCCAACGCCCTGCTGGTCGGCGTGCTGGTGCGCCTGCGCCTCGTGCGGCGGCCGGCCGTCTGGGCCGGCGCGTTCGCCGGGTACGTGGCGGCGGACCTGATCAACGGATCAGCCTGGACCCTCGCCACCTGGCTCACCGGCGCCAACCTGGCCGGCGTGCTCATGGCCACGCTGCTGCTGCGCCGGCTCGCGACGCCCGTACGGCAGCTGCGCTGCCAGCTCTCGGCGCTGCACCTGCTCGGCATCTCCGCAGCCGCATCGGGCGTGGCGGCGCTGGTGGGCGGGGGCGCCGGCCCTGCCGTCTTCGGCACGCCCTGGCTGCCCAGCCTGTCCATGTGGTTCTCTTCCGAGCTGCTGAACTACATCCTCATCCTGCCCGTGATGCTCACCGCGCCCCGGCGCGGCCGGCTGGGAACGGTCTTCGCCACGCGGCACCCGGCGGCCCCCACCTGGAAGCAGGTGGGCCCGCTGCTCGCGGTGCTGGGCGCCGAGATCCTGGTGCCCGTCGTCGGCGGGCCCTGGTCCGTGGCGATGGTCGTGCCGGCCCTGCTGTGGTGCGCCGTCACCTACAGCCGCTTCGTCACCTGCCTGCTCTGCCTGGCCGTCTGCCTCTGGAAGACCGTGGAACTGGCCGCCGTGACCGCGCTGGCGTTCAGCCCCGACCAGTGGCAGATGATCCTGTCGCTGCGCCTGGGCATCGCCATGCTGTCGCTGGGCCCGCTGGCCGTCGCGAGCGCCATGGCGTCCCGCGACGGGATGCTGCTGCAGCTGGACCGGGCCCAGGCCGGCGACGACGATCTGGCCGCCTTCCTGGCGCAAAGCCCCTTCGTGCAGCGCGCGCGGCACTGGCTCGAGCTCACGCTCTCCGAAGGCCAGCGCCGCCCGGTCGGCCTGCTGATGCTCGGCCTGGACTCCCTGCAGCCCGTGGTCGCGCGCCATGGCCGCGACGCGGGCGAGCGCGTGCGCGCCGCCTTCGCCGAGGGCATCGCGCCGCTGCTGCGCACGGACGAACCCCTGGCGCCGCTGGGCGGCGAGAAGTTCGTCCTGCTGCTGCCCGGCGCCACCGACTCGGAGGTCCTGGCCGCCGCCGACCGCCTGTGCGCCGCGACCCGCACCCTGTCCGTCACCCTCGCCGACGGGCAGCCGCTGGCCGTGACGATCAGCATCGGCGCCGCCTTCTACGCCGACGTGGCGGTGCCCGCCGATGGCACGTCCGACACCCTGATCCGCCCCATGCTGCGCGACGCGGACCGGCTGCGGGCCCAGGCGCAGGCCGCCGGGCGCGACTGCGTGGTCTTCCGCGCCCTGGACCGGCCCGGCAGCCTCGCGGAGACGGACTGGACGAGCGCCGCCCGTCCGACATGACGGGAACCGGTGCAGCGCCTACGATGCGGGCATGCTGACCGTTCACCACCTCGAAACCTCGCGCTCGCAGCGCGTCCTCTGGCTGCTGGAGGAGCTGGGCGTGCCCTACGCGCTCAAGCGCTATGCGCGCGACCCGCGCACCCGGCTGGCGCCGCCCGAGCTCAAGCGCATCCACCCGCTGGGCAAGTCGCCGGTCATCACCGACGGCGACGAGGTGATCGCCGAGTCCGGCGCCATCCTCGAATACCTGGCCGAGCGCTTCGGCGACCAGGCACCGCCCGACCTCGCCCAGCTGGAACCCGCGCGCGGCACGCCGGCGCACCGCCAGAACCGCTTCTGGATGCACTACGCCGAGGGTTCGCTCATGAACTGGCTGGTGATGAAGCTGGTCTTCAAGACGCTGCCCACCCAGCCCATGCCCTTCTTCGTGCGGCCCGTGGCGCGGGCCGTCTGCGGCCAGGCGCAGCAGAAGCTGGTGGACCCCAACCTCGCGACCGCGCTGGCCTTCATGGACGAGCACCTCTCGCGCCACACCTGGTTCGCGGGCGATGCGCTGAGCCTGGCGGACTTCCAGATGAGCTTTCCGGTGGAAGCCGCGCTCTCGCGCGCCGAAGGCGCCGAGCGCCACCCGCACCTGAGCGCCTACCGCGACCGCATCCGCGCCCGGCCGGCCTACCAGCGGGCGCTGGACAAGGGCGGGCCGGTGGTGATGGGGACCTGAGCGAGGGACCTGTTCCGAGAGCCGGGCACGCCGGCTATTCCCGTCCGCGCTGCGCCAGGGCCGGCCCCATGAAGCGGAGCAGGTCCACCTGCCGGCAGGTCATGGAATCTGCCCCCTGGCCGACCGCCAGCATGCGCCCCAGGCCGCTGCCGGAACGCATGGCGCCACCGGCAGGCTCGCACCCCAGCTGCTCGGCGGCGTCGGCCGCGACGAGCGACACAAGGCTATCCACCAGAAAACCGCGCAGGCGCTCGCCCTGGCGCACCACGAGCACGCGCGACTGCGGCGAGATGTCCACCGCAGGGCTGCCCAGCAGGGTGCGCAGATCGAAGACTTCCAGCGGCCGGCCCTTGCGCTCGACCAGGCCGCACATGCCGTCTCCCGCCGCATCGATGCGCACGGCGGGCGCGGGGTAGTCCAGGATTTCCTCGATATCCACGAGCGGCGTCGCACAGCCGCCACCGGCCCGATAGACGAGGAACGTGGTGCGCCCGCCGGCCGCCGCGTGCGAGGGCGACTGCGCCGGTGCCTGGCTTGCGGCACCGGGATGCGTCTCCAGAAAGCCGGCGACGAGGGGGTGCGCCAGCAGCGCCTGCACGCGCAGCACGGCGGCCATGCCATGCTCGGCCGTGCGCAGGGCGCCCGCGTAGCACTCGGGCTGCAGGATGGCACCGGCGCCCAGCGGCACGATGGCGTCGGCCGCCACCATTTCCATGCCCAGCAGGGCATCGACCTCCACGCCGATGCGACGCTCGCCGTGCTGCAGCAGCATCAGCAAGGGGCGGCCTGATGCGGGCGCGCTGCCCGGCAAGCCCAGCAGCCTCTGCAGATCGACGACGGGCACATCCTTGCCGCGCCAGGCCACCAAGCCACGCAGCGCACCGCCGACGGCGAAGAAGGAACGCAAGGGCGGCATGGGCTGCACGTCGGGCACATCGGCGAAGTCGAAGGCCAGCACCTGCGTGCCCAGCCCCGCCAACGTGTGCCGGCGCAGCGCCGCCGCAGGCCGCGACGCACCGGCATCCGGCCCACCTGCGGCGGAGCGCTCGCGGACCGGCACCACGCCCGGCGTGCGCTCCAGCAAGGCCGCCACCTGCAGCACGGGCAGCGCGCGCGCATCCGGCCCGTCCGTGACCAGCCAGCGATCAAAGAGGCCACCCGGCACGCCCCCCATCAGGGTGACGGCGGAAGGCGCAACGCGCAGCACGCCGGCGATGGCGTCCACACCGATGCCCAGGCGCTGCCCGCCGTGCGCGACCACCGCGACCTGCCGGGCCGCCCGCGGCGCGGCCTCGGCGGCGCAGTCCTCGCGCGGCAGCACGGGCGCGGCCTCGGCCGGCGCCATCAGGCGGCGCAGGTCCAGCACGGGAACCAGCTGGCCCCGCAGCAGGAACATGCCGGCCATCAGCGGCGAAGGCTCGGGCAGCGGCAGCAGCGGTTCGGGGATGTCCACCGCCTCGATCAGTTCACGGGCGGCTATCGCGATGTCCTGCCCGGCGGTGCGGACGATGCCGTAATGCAGGGCCGCCCCGTCGGCACTCATGCGCGCACGGGCCGGGCGCTGCCGGCCGTGGCGCCAGAGGCGGCGGCGGCGTGGCCGCGCGAGGAGACGTGTGTCAGCTCGTCCAGCAGCGCCGCGACGTTGCCCGTGGCGACCGTCTGCGCCTCGGTGGCGGCGAGGATGCCGGCGATGGACGTCGTGGTCCGCTCCACGCCTTGCACGATGCGCTCGAAGTTCTCGGCCGCCTGCGAAGAGATTTCGCCGCCCTGGCGCACCCGCGCCACCGATTCGGCGATCAGCTTGGTGATCTCGCGCGTGGCCTGGGACGACTTCTCGGCCAGCTTGCGCACCTCGTCGGCCACCACGGAAAAGCCCAGCCCGTGCTCGCCCGCCCGGGCGGCCTCGATGGCGGCGTTGAAGGCCAGCAGGTTGGTCTGGTTGGCGATATCGCCGATCACCTGAACGATGGCACGGATGTCGTCGGACGATTCCTGGATGGCCTGGGTGGCGTCCAGCGAGCGCAGCAGGGTCTGGCTGCCGCGCCGGGCCTCGGACTGCGTCTCCGCCGCCAGCTCGGTGGATTGGCGCGTCGTGCGCGCGATCTCGCCGATGGTCTCGGTCAGCTGCTGGATGGAGCCGTTCATGGCCAGCACGCGGCTTCGCACGAGCTGCTCGCGCTCGACCTGCTCGCTCACGTCGATGGAGTATTTGATGATCTTCACCGGTTCGCCGTTGGGGCCGATGATGGGGTTGTAGGTCGCCTGGATCCAGACCGGGTAGCCGTGCTTGCTGATGCGCTTGTAGAGGCCCGAGTAGAACTCGCCGCGGCTCAGGCGCGCCCAGAAGTCGCGGTATTCGGAGGACCGCACGAACTCGGGCTCGCAGAACATCTTGTGGTGCTGTCCGACCACTTCGCGCAGGGTGTAGCCCAGCGCATCGAGGAAGTTGGCATTGGCATGCAGCACATTGCCTTCCAGATCGAACTCGATCACCGCCTGGGCGCGCGACATGGCGGTGACCTTGCCCTCGTATTCGGCATTGCGGGTCTTGGCCTCGGTGATGTCGGTGGCGTACTTGATGACCTTCACCTGGCGGCCCTCGCCGTCGAAGATGGGGTTATACGAGGCCTGAAGCCAGATTTCACGTCCGCCGTTGGCGACGCGTCTGTACACGGCGGACTCGAATTCGCCGTCGCCCAGCTTGCGCCAGAAGTCGCGGTAGGCGGGGCTTGCGGCGTATTCGGGCGTACAGAA
This sequence comes from Paracidovorax wautersii, assembly GCF_900113035.1. Taxonomy (GTDB): domain Bacteria; phylum Pseudomonadota; class Gammaproteobacteria; order Burkholderiales; family Burkholderiaceae_C; genus Paracidovorax; species Paracidovorax wautersii. The sequence continues at coordinate 216,006 of NZ_FONX01000008.1, forward strand.
GATGCGGTGGTGCCGGCCCTGGATCTGGTCCAGCGTGTAGCCCATGGCGTCGAGAAAGAGCTGGTTGGCTCCCAGCACGATGCCGTCGAGCGAGAACTCCACCACGGCCGTGGATCGGTCGATCGCCTGCACGCGGCCAGCGTTCTCCGTGGTCTGCAGCTTGGCTTCGGTGATGTCGGTGGCGTACTTGACCACCTTCACCGGGCGGCCGTCTTCGTCCAGCACCGGGGTGTAGGAGGCCTGGATCCACACGTTGCGGCCCGTCTTGCTGATGCGGCGGTACTCGCCGCGCTGGAATTCACCGGCGGCCAGCCGCTCCCAGAATTCGCGGTAGTCCGGGCTGCGCGCATGGGCCGCGTCGCAAAAGATGCGGTGATGCACGCCTGCGATCTCCTCAGCGGCGTAGCCGAAGGTGTCCAGGAAATTCTGGTTGGCCTTGAGCACATGGCCCTTGAGGTCGAACTCGATGACCGCCATCGAGCGGTCGATGGCATCCATGTGGCCTTCGTATTCCCGCATCGCGGCGCGGTGCTCCGACACGTCTTCGACGAGCAGCACTACCCGCGCCAGTGCGCCCTCCTCGTCGCGCAGCAGGTGGACTTGCGTGCGCGTGACGCAATCACGCTTCCAGCTGCCGAAGTGCCGTCCCGTCACCCGCTGTGGCGGTGCCTCGCCGGTGGCCAGGCACGCGTCGAGCCAGTCGGCTGCCCGGGGAAAGCACTGTCGGTAGTGATGCCCCAGCACCTCGTCCGCCTGATGCTGGCTGATCGAGAGAAAGGCCGCGTTGGCCGAGATGATCTGGCCCCGCCCGTCCAGCTCAAGGCAAGGCTGGGCATCCAGGAGTCCTCGGGCCAGGGCGACGAGCATCGCGTCAGAAGGGGAAGAGACCGGGTCCGTCATTTTGTTTCCAATTGATTTTTTGTAATTCAACTGGTTACATACTATCGGCGCCGAAAGATTTCTGCAGGGCGCTGCCGGCGGAGCCCCCTGGGAGCACTCGACGTTCTCCCGACGCCGTGCAGCCCTTGCCGATTGCCTGCAGGAAGAGGCTCGGCGCCGACCTCCGCTTCAGGCTCTAAGAACCTGTTTACGATCTTCGACACAGCAAAGCCAAGAATGCCAAGTGGACGAACTGCAAGCTGGTGTTGAGCGACCTCTCGCAGTTCTTCCATAAACGCCTGTTCTTGTCCAACCAGGCAAAGCTGCGCTCCACCACCCAGCGCTGAGGCATCACCTTGAACGCGTGCAACTCGCTTCGCTTGGCGATCTGAACGGTGACGTGCTCGCCCAGGATCTCTTGCACGCCCAGGGCGAACGGCTTGCCCACGTAGCCGCTGTCGCACAGCAGGCTTCGCACCCTGCCCAGCGCAGGTCGGCAGCGCTGCAGCGCCTGCAAGGCTCCTTTGCGGTCCGTC
>NZ_FONX01000020.1 GCF_900113035.1 Paracidovorax wautersii
CACTCACGCTCCAGCCGGCGACTGGACTGGATGCGGTTGAGGTAGCCGTAGAGATACAGCTTCAGGAGCACTGCGGGATGGTACGAGGGCCTGCCGGTTGCAGCCGGTGTTGCACCATGGAACCCCAGAGCCACCAGGTCCAGCTCGTTGATGAAGGCATCAACGATTCGAACCGTGTTGTCCTGTGCAATGAAGTCATCCAGGCTCTCTGGCAGCAATATGACCTGATGCCGGTTCTGTCCCTCGATGTATCTGGGCATATTGATCTCGGTGTTCAATATGTCGCCAGACTTTACTGGCGCACTCGGCAGGCCGCGAGAGGGTTTTCACACAGCCTCGCTGCAAAGCCGACCTCTGCACGCATGAACAGCAGGACTAAGGTCAGCCCGCAGCGACTCGACTGACACACCTTCAAGCCCCAGTTCGACCTTCCCAAAGTCGGTGCGCTACGCACTGCGATCCAACAATAGCGCCAGCGCTTCCCCCTGAAGCGCTGACGCCCATTTCAAACACAACCCAGCGGCAGCCTCACTTCAACAACTGCAGCAGCGCCTCAGCCGCCGGCTCCGACGAAGCCGGGTTCTGCCCCGTCACCAACTTCCCATCGGTCAGCACGAACGGCGCCCAATCAGCGCCCTTGGCGTATTCGCCGCCATTCGCCTTGAGCATGTCTTCGACCAGGAAGGGCACCACCTTCGTGAGTTGCACGCCCTCTTCTTCGCTGTTGGTGAAGCCAGTGACCTTGCGGCCCTTGACGAGGGGTTCGCCGCCGGGGGCCTTGGTGTGGCGCAGCACGCCGGGGGCGTGGCAGACCAGGGCCAGGGGTTTCTGGGCGGCGAAGGTCTTTTCGATCAGGGTGATGGAGCGGGCGTCTTCGGCCAGGTCCCACAGCGGGCCGTGGCCGCCGGGGTAGAACACGGCGTCGAATTCTTCGGGATCGACGCTGGCGAGCGGCACGGTGGAGGCCAGCTGCCTCTGCGCGTCGGCATCGGCCTTGAAGCGGCGGGTGGCGTCGGTCTGGGCGCTTTCGTCGTCGCTCTTGGGGTCCAGCGGCGGCTGGCCGCCGTGGGGGGATGCCAGGGTGATGGTGGCGCCCGCGTCCTTGAAGACGTAGTACGGGGCGGCGAATTCTTCGAGCCAGAAGCCGGTCTTCTTGCCGGTGTCACCCAGGCGGTCGTGCGAGGTGAGCACCATGAGGATGCGGGGTGCGGAAGAAGAAGACGACGAAGAGGAGGTGTTGGGGGTGTTCATGCGGTGGCGCTCCAGGCAAAAGCGGGGACGAAAGTCCCCGAGCCCTGCAGTGTCGCCACCTGGCGCCCGGCACCCGGTAGGACGCAGCCGCTAACGCCCTTCCCCTCCGGCGGCGGCATGCGTCAGTCCAGCTTGACGCCGGCGGCCTGGATGATGGGGCCCCAACGTTTCGCCTCGGCGCGCGCCATGGCGCGGAACTGCTCGGGCGTGCCGGGCAGCGCCTCCATGCCGAAGCCTTGCAGGCGCTGGGCCACGGTGGGCGTGGCCAGGGCCTTGTTAATCTCGGCATTGAGCTGGCCGACGATGGCCGGCGGCAGGCCGGCCGGGCCGAGCACGCCCTGGAAGGCATAGACCTCGGCATCGGCCACGCCCACCTCGGCGAGCGTGGGCACGTCGGGCAGGCTGGCGGCGCGGCGGCTGGAGCCGATGGCGAGCACCCGCACCTTGCCCGACTGGATCACCGGCAGGCCGGCCGCCAGGTCCAGGAACATGCACGGCACCTGCCCGCCCATCACGTCCTGCAGCGCCGGGGCCGCGCCGCGGTAGGGGATGTGGGTGAGGAAGGTCTTGGTGCGGTTCTTGAACATCTCCATCGCCAGGTGGTGGGGCGAGCCGTTGCCGGGCGAGGCGTAGTTGAGCTTGCCCGGGTTGGCGCGGGCGTAGGCCAGGAACTGCGCGAAGTTGCGCGCCTCAAAGGCCGGGTTGACCACCAAGGCGAGCGGAAAGCGGCTGAGCCCGCCCACGTAGGTGAAGTCCTTTTCCGGGCTGAAGGGCAGCTTGCTGAAGAGGTGCTCGTTGAAGGCCAGCAGGGCGTTGTCGGCCGACATGAGCGTGTAGCCGTCGGGTTTGGCGGTGGCGACCAGCTGCGCGCCGATGTTGGTGGAGGCGCCGGGGCGGTTGTCCACCACGATCTGCTGGCCCAGCGGCACGCGCAGCGCCTCGGCCATGGTGCGGGCCAGCACGTCGGTGCCGCCGCCAGCGGGGTACGGCACGATCCAGCGGATGGGCTGCTGGCTGGGATAGCCGGGCTGGGCGAAGGCGGCGGGCGTGGCCGCGGCGGCGCCCGCGAGGGCGATGGCGTTCTGGAGGAGCTGTCTGCGCTGCATGGTGTTTGTCTCCTGGGTTGCAGGCTGGAGGGGAAGACGCGCCGCGCTATTTCTTTGATAGCTGCTGGCGCTTATCTTTAAAGGGCCATAGGCACTTCGGGCAAGAAATCAATCGGCCGATGTGGCGGACGGGAATGGCACGCGCTCCACCTTGAAGCCCTGGGCGGCCAGCAGCGCCGGCAGCCCCTGCGGGCCGACCAGGTGCAGCGCGCCCACGGCGGCGAACACGCTGTGGCCGGCGCGGTGCTGGGCCTCGATGGCACTGGCCATGGCCGGATTGCGGCCGGCCACCACCTGGTCGAAGGCCTTGCGTTCGGCGGGCGTCTTCATGCAGCCGCACCAGTCAGGGTAGGTCTCCAGCAGGGCGGCTCGGCCGTCGGACCAGGCCGTGGCCAGGGTGGCGAGGGCATCGCCCGCTGCGTGGCTTTCCAGCTGGGCCAGCCCGGCTGCGACGTCGGCCGCCGTTTCCTGTGGGTCGTCGGAGGCGAGCAGGCGCATTTGCTGCTCGGGCGACTCCAGCGATAGCACGGGCTTGCGCAGGCCGCGGGCCAGGCCGTCCAGTACCAGGTCGATGCCGTAGGCCGGGTCGAACCCCTCGCGCCGGGCCGAGAGGGCCAGCAGCGAGCTCACCTGCACCTCCGGCCGCAGCTGCGCCATCGAGGGATCGACACAGGCGGCTTCGCGCTGCGCGGCCAGGCGCCGGGCCAGATCGGGCGGCAGCGGCGGCGCATCGGCAGGGTTGCGCATGGCGGCCTGCAGCGCCTGCATCACGGCCGGGTCCATCAGGTCCAGCTCCAGCGCGACGCTGTCGCTGGCCCTGACGGCCGCGAGCACGGTGGAGCCGGGCAGCATCCAGTCGCGCCGGGCCGCATGCACGGTGCCGTAGAGCCAGCTGGTGTGGCCACCCTGCTCCACGCGCCAGAGCAGGCCCCGGTCGTGGGCGCGGCGCAGCCCCTGGGGCACGGTGGGCGGATCGAGCGGCCGGGGCAGCGGCGGGCAGTCCGCGCTGCGGGGCGCAGGCGCCTGCGCAGTGGCGGCGGGAGGTTCGGCGGGGGAAGACGGCGATGGCGCCGCCACCTGGGCCGGCACCAGCGCGGGCCATGCCAGGGCCAGCAGCCCGGCGGCGAAGATCCGGCGCAGGGCGGCGGGCAGCGGCGATGTCATGGGAGTCACTCCGTCAGGCTGGCGATGGTCTGGTCGATGGCGCCGAACAGGCTCTGGCCGGCGGCGTTCTTCATCTCGATGCGGATGGTGTCGCCGAACTTCATGAATTCGGTGGCGGGCTGGCCGTTCTGGATGGTCTCGATGCAGCGCTTTTCGGCGATGCAGCTGTAGCCCTTGGGCCATTCCATGCGGCCGTTCTTCTCCACGCCCTGGTTGCTGACGGTGCCGCTGCCCACAATGGAGCCGGCGCGCACGTTGCGCGTCTTGGCGATGTGCGCGATGAGCTGGCCGAAGTGGAAGGTCATCTCCGGCCCCGCGTCGCACATGCCGACCTTGCGGCCGTTCCAGGTGGATTCGAGCGTGAGATGCAGGCGTCCGCCCTGCCAGGCCGCGCCCAGCTCGTCGGGCGTGATGGCGACCGGCGCGAAGGCCGTGGCCGGCTTGGACTGGAAGAAGCCGAAGCCCTTGGCGAGCTCGGCAGGGATCAGGTTGCGCAGGGAGACATCGTTGGCGATGGTCACCAGGCGGATGCCGTCCAGCGCCTGCTCGGGGCTCGTGCCCATCTTCACGTCGCCGGTGATGACGGCGATCTCGGCCTCGAAGTCGATGCCCATGGCCTCGCTGGGCACGACCACGTCGTCGCAGGGGCCCAGGAAGTCGTCGCTGCCGCCCTGGTACATGAGCGGGTCGGTGTAGAAGCTCTCGGGCACCTCGGAGTTGCGCGCCTTGCGCACCAGCTCCACATGGTTGAGGTAGGCCGAGCCGTCGGCCCACTGGTAGGCGCGCGGCAGCGGCGCCATGCACTGGGCTGGGTCGAACGGAAAGGCGTGGCGGGCGCGGCCGGCGTTGAGCTGGTCGTACAGGTCCTGCAGCTGCGGCGCGAGGAAGTTCCAGTCGTCCAGCACCTGCTGCAGGCGGCTGGCGATGCCGGTCGCATAATGGGCCGAACCCAGATCGCGGGAGACGACCACCAACTGGCCGTCGCGGGAACCATCCTTGTAGGTGGCGAGTTTCATCGCTGCGTGCTCCTTGTCTCCGATCTTCGTTCGGGCAGCCCGCCCTACGCGAATTACGAATGGGTGAATTGATTTACCTAAACAGAACTCACAAATTCTAGTGCAGATGGACAAGGAACGGGCCGGCATCCAGTCGGTGGAAGTGGGGTTCGCGCTGCTGGACGGGCTGACCCGTTCGCGCGGGCCGCTGATGCTCAAAGACCTGGCCGCCGCCGCCGGCATGAGCGCGGCCAAGGCGCACCGCTATCTGGTGAGCTTCCAGCGCCTGGGCCTGGTGGTGCAGGACGCGCGCACCGCCCGCTACGACCTGGGCCCCGCCGCGCTCAAGCTGGGCCTGGCCTCGCTGGCGCGGCTGGACGCCATGAAGCTGGCGCGCGAACGCATGCCCGCGCTGATGGAGGCCGTGGGCCACACCCTGGCGCTGGCCGTGTGGGGCAACCGCGGGCCGACCATCGTGCACTGGGAGGAATCGCCCCAGGCCGTCACCGCCAACCTGCGGCTGGGCGACGTGATGCCGCTGCTGGCCTCCGCCACCGGCCGCTGCTTTGCCGCCTATCTGCCGCGCGAGATCACCGCCACGCTGGTGCAGGAAGAGCTGCAGCACGCCGCCCGCCTGCGCCGCACCGACCTGCCGGCCGACGCCGCCGGCGTGGACGCCCTGCTGCGCGAAGTGCGCGAGCGCGGCTGCGCCCGGGTGGTGGACACGCTGCTGCCCGGCATCGTCGCCTTCTGCGCGCCGGTGTTCGATGCCGACGGCCATCTGGCGCTGGGCATCACCACGCTGGGCTCCATCGCCACCTTCGATCCCGCCTGGGGCGGCGCCGTGGAAGCGCCGCTGCGCGAGGCCGCAGAGCGCCTCTCGCGCGACCTGGGCCAGGCCGACGACACCGCCGCCCGGGCCCCCGCAGCGGCGGCGGCGCGCTGAGCGGCCCGGCCAGGACCGCCGCCGATGCCGCGCCGCGTGCTGCTCGTCCTCGCCTGCGCCGTGCTGGCGCTGCACCTGCTGATGATCAGGCACCTGCCGCTGGGCGGCACTGCGGCCAGCGACAAGCCCCAGCAGCAGCTGGCATTCCAGACGCGCATGGTGGAGCCGCCCGCGCCGGAACCTGCCGCCGTGGCCGAGCCAGCGCAAGCCCCACCGCCACCCGCGCCGCCCCCCAAGCCCAAGCCGCGCCACCGCCCTGCCCCCAAGCCGGCACCCGCACCCCCGCCGGCCGAAGCCCCCGCGCCGGAACCGGAGCCCACGCCGACCGACGCCTCCACCGCACCCACCGCGCCCGCTGCGATGCCAGCGCTGGAGCCGGCCACCACGGCCGATGCAGCATCGGCCCCGCCCGCGCCGGACGATGCCGCCGCGCCAGCGGATTCGGCAGCAGCAGCAGCCACCGCACCGCAGCAGGATGCCTCCGCCGCCATCGCCCAGGCCCCGGCTCCGGCCAGCCCCGCCAGCGCACCCGCTTCCGCCCGGCCCACGGCGGCATCCAGCGCCCCGGCTGCCAATGCCCCTGCGCCCACGGCCCCTGCCACCACCGACACCCAGGCCGGCGTCACCATCCAGTCGCCGGGCAGCGGCGCGCCGCCGGTCGATGCCTCGGCAGCCCCGGTGCGGCTGCCGCCTTCGACGCGCCTGAGCTTCGACGTGACCGGCCAGGCCAAGCGCTTCCACTACAGCGCCAGCGCCGAACTGCTCTGGCGCAACCTGGGCGCCACCTACGAGGCGCGGCAGGAGATCAAGGCCTTCCTGCTGGGCTCGCGCTCGCAGACCAGCACCGGCCGCATCACAGAACAAGGCCTGCAGCCGGTGCGCTTCGGCGACCGCGCCCGGGCCGAGCAGGCCGCGCATTTCGACTACGACCGGCATCTGGCCACCTTCAGCGCCAACACGCCCGACAGCCCCATCGGCCCCGGAGCGCAGGACCGGCTGAGCGTGTTCATCCAGCTGGGCGCGCTGCTGGCCGCCGCGCCCGAGCGCTATCCGCCCGGCACCCGCATCACGCTGACCACGGTGGGCGCGCGCTCGGCCGACCGCTGGAGCTTCACCGTCGAAGGCACCGAGACGCTGGACCTGCCCGCCGGCCCCACGCCCGCGCTGAAGCTGCAGCGCCTGCCCCGCGCCGACAAGGACCGCGACCAGCAGGCCGACCTGTGGCTGGGCACCGGGCTGGGCTATCTGCCGGTGCGCATCCGCATCACCCAGGCCAATGGCGACTTCGCCGACCTGGCGCTGAGCGGGCACGAGACGCCCTGAGCCCCCGTTCAAAGTCCTGCCGGTGACCGCGCCGAGAACGGCCCTTTGTGCGTCTGCGCTCACAAAGCCGTGGGACGCTGCGCCGATTCGTGCAAGGCCAATCCCCCGCGAGCCCGAAACCCGCGCCAATCCGTGAAATACTGTGTTCCAGCAGCACTCCCCGTGCAGGCGTCTTGAAGTCCGCACAGGGGCTGCCATCTGAGTGGTGCGAGAGCCGCCGTCCGAAGCCTTCGGAGCGAACGGCCCTCGTGAATGCAATGCACTGACAGGGGGAACGCCATGCACATGCTCTACGACTCTGAATCCTTCGTGGTGGTCCACATGCAACCGGACGCCGCCGACGCCCCGGCAGATGCCCCCGCTGCCTCTCCCCTCGTGCCCCAGCTGGCCCGCCACGGTTTCGAGATCGTGGACAAGCGCTCGGGCAAGGAGGTCTATCTGGACGGCTCCTGGGCCGAGATGTTCCAGGAGCAGATCCTCGCCTGGCAGCGCGACACGCCCACCCAGGAAGAGGTGGACGACACGCTCGACGGCTACGTGGGCCTGGCGCAGAACCCGGTCGTCATCCACTGAACCGCATGCATCTGATGCGCCGGCACGCAGCGGCGCATCAGGCCCCCGTCTTCGCCCCCGGCACGGCCAGCGTCGAAAGATAGGCCTCGGGCCCAGGGCGCTGGCGCGCCGCCTTCGGGGCGGCCGCACTGCCCACGCTCAGGAAACACAGCGGCTGCTCGCCATCGGCGAGCGCGAACAATCGCCGCAGCGCATCGGAATGCAGCGCCTTGCCGCTGGTGAGCGCCGAGCCGAACCCCAGCGCCGTCGCCATCAGCAGCATGTTCTGCAGCGCGCAGCCGGCCGCCACGATGCGCTCGGCCGCGGGAATGGCCGCGTCGCCGCGCAGCACATCCACTACGGCCAGCAGCAGCACCGGCGAGCGGTAGGCCTTGTCGCGCGCCTGTTCGATCTGCTCGGGCAGCGCGGCGGCATCGCGTTCGATCAGCGCCTGCGCGAAGGCCTCGGCCAGCGCCGGGCGGGCGGCCTCGGGCACCAGCACCAGTCGCCAGGGCTGCAGGCGGCCATGGTCGGGCGACTGCCCGGCGGCGGCGACGATGGCCGCGAGCTGCGCGGCATCGGGCCCGGGCGGGCCCAGGCGCTTGGGCAGCAGGGTCTGGCGCTTTTGCAGCAGGGCCATCAGGCCAGCGCCGTCGCCGGGCACGCCGTTCAGCGCAGCCGCTGGCGCCTCGCTTGAATCCATCACCTTCCGATCCATCAGCCGCAGCTCCCCAGGTGGCCGCACTGCGTGCAGTAGTCGCAGCCGTCCTTGCGGATCACGGCGTGCGCGCCGCATTCGCTGCATTTCTTGCCGGCCATGGCGGGCGGCATGCCGCTGGGCAGGGGCGGCTCGTCCAGCGGCAGCACCTGCTGCTGCATGGGCTGCTCGGCGCGCCGCGCCAGGATGCTCTGGATGGCGTAGGCCATGGCGGCGACTTCGGATTCGTGCCAGAGCGGCACGGGCGTGCCGTCGTCCTTGCGGTGGGTGCCCAGGCGCACAGGGCCGCGGTCCCAGGCCACCTTGCGCATGTCGGACAGTGCCCGTTCCAGGAAGCCGCCGCGCGCGGCCAGCGACAGCAGGCGCATGCTGGAGGTGATCCACTGCTGCGATTCGCCGCTCTGCCCCACGGGCATGAAGAACTCGATGGCCCGGTCCACCGTGCCGCCGCGCCCGTCGGGAACGGGCAGGAAGGAGACGACGAGGTAGAGCGTCTTGTGGCCTTCCTGCGTCCAGTATTCGAGCTTTTCGGCCACGGCGGAGAGGCCGCCCTTGGGCCGGCTTTCGATCACGGCCCGCATCGGGTCCACGGGTGCCGCCGCGGGTTCGGCGGGTGGCGGCGGCGCGGGCACGGCAGCAGGTACGGTGGGCGCCGTGACCTCCAGCACCGATCCCAGAATGGTGTTGGGCCGGTAGGTGGCCAGCCCCTTCAGGCCCGCCTGCCAGGCCTGGCGGTAGAGACTCTTGAAGTCTTCGTAGGGGTAGTCCGCCGCCACGTTCACCGTCTTGGAGATGGCCGTGTCCACATAGGGCTGCACGGCCTGCATCATCGCGATGTGGTCGGCCGCCGGCATCGCCAGGGCCGAGACGAAGTAGTCCGGCAGCCGGCTCACGTCGCCGCCCAGCAGGCGGTAGAGCCGCCAGGCGTGGTCTTCCACCGCGTATTCGCTGGTGCTGCCATCCGCCTCGCGCTTGCGGCGGGTGTAGCTCCAGGAGAACGGCGGCTCGATGCCGTTGGAGGCGTTGTCGGCGAAGGCCAGGCTCACCGTGCCGGTGGGCGCGATGGACAGCAAATGGCTGTTGCGGATGCCGTGCCGGCGGATCAGCGCCTGGATGTCGGCCGGCAGCCGGCTGGCGAAGGTGCCTTCGGCCAGGTAGCCATCGGCGTCGAACTTCGGGAAGGCGCCCTTTTCCTGCGCCAGCGCCACCGACGCGCGATAGGCCGCATCGCGCAGATGGCGGGCGATGCGCACGGCCATGGCGCGGCCCTCGGGCCGGTCGTAGCGCAGCCGCAGCATGGCGAGCGTGTTGCCCATGCCGGTGAAGCCCACGCCGATGCGCCGCTTGGCGCTGGATTCCTCGCGCTGCTGCGGCAGCGGCCAGAAGGTGAGGTCCAGCACGTTGTCCAGCGCCCGCACCTGCGTGGCGACGGCGGCCTCGAAGGCGCCGAAGTCGAAGGCCGGCTCGCCGCCCTGCAGGCCGAAGGGCTGGCGCACGAAGCGCGTGAGGATGATGGGGCCGAGGTCGCAGCAGCCGTAGGATGGCAGGGGCTGTTCGCCACAAGGATTGGTCGCCGCGATGTCTTCGCAATAGCGCAGGTTGTTGTCTTCGTTGATGTGGTCCAGGAACAAAATGCCCGGCTCGGCGAAGTCGTAGGCCGACTGCATGATGGTGTCCCACAGCGCGCGGGCGGGCACGGTGCGGTACACCCAGAGGCCGTCGGCGCGGCGGTGGGCGCCCTGGGCCTGCAGCGCGGCGCCGGGTTCGGCGCGGTGGACGAGTTCCCAGTCGGCGCCCGCCTCCACGGCGGCCATGAAGGCGCCGGGCACGCCGACGGAGACGTTGAAGTTGTTCCAGCGGCCCGGCGTGCGCTTGGCGGTGATGAAGTCCAGCACGTCGGGGTGGTCGATGCGCAGCACGCCCATCTGCGCGCCGCGCCGCGCGCCCGCGCTCTCGACCGTGGAGCAGGACTGGTCGAACACGTTGATGTAGCTGCACGGGCCCGAGGCCTGCGAGGCCGTGCCCTTGACGATGGCGCCGCGCGGGCGGATGCGCGAGAAGTCGTAGCCCACGCCGCCGCCGCGGCGCATGGTCTCGGCGGCCTCGCGCAGCGCCTCGTAGATGCCGGGGTAGCCGCCGTCGTCCACGCCCTGGATGCAGTCGCCCACGGGCTGCACGAAGCAGTTGATGAGCGTGGCCTGGATGTCGGTGCCGGCGGCGCTCATGATGCGGCCCGCGCCGATGGCGCCGGCGCGCAGGTTGGCGAGGAACAGCGCCTCGTGGCGGGCGCGCTGCTCCGCCGGCTCGACGCTGGCCAGCGCGCGCGCCACGCGGGCGAAGAGCGCTTCGGCGTCGGGCTCGCCGTTCTTCAGGTACTTCTCGCGCAGCACGTCCAGGCTGATGGGCTGGGGCGTATCGGTGGGCTGCGCCGGGAGGTGAAGGTCGGGGTGGAGGTCGCGTTGCATGTCGGGAGGCCCTCTTGCGCAAGGCTGCCCGGCAGGGCAGCGGGCGCCCTTTTTACACCCGGGGCCGCGCGGCGGGTAGCCCGCAAGTCCAAGCCCATCCATCCGGCAGGGCTGGCGCAGCAGAGTGCTTGCGGCAGCGCAAGCGGTGCATTGGTTCTCCCCATGCAACGCAGTGTTGTTCCAGGCGCCCCTGGCAAGACGGCGCAGAGCCCCTACATTCTCAGGCCCTTACAAGATTGAGAAAGCTCTCTGCATGTCCGATACGCAAGCCACCGATGCCTCTTCGCTCATAGAGCGCCTGAACTGGCGCTACGCCACCAAGAAGATGGACCCGGCCCGCAAGGTGCCGGCCGACAAGCTGGAACGCATCATCGAGGCCGCCCGCCTGGCCCCCACCTCCAGCGGCCTGCAGCCGTTCGAGCTGCTGGTGGTGACCGACCCGGCCGTGCGCGCCCGCATCCAGCCCATCGCCTGGAACCAGGGCCAGATCGTGGACAGCTCGCACCTGCTGGTCTTCGCCGCCTGGGACAACTACACGGCCGAGCGCATCAACACCATGTTCGACTACACGAACGAGGTGCGCGGCTTCACGAACGAGGGCTGGGAAAACTACCGCCAGCAGCTGCTCAACGCCTACCCGCAGCGCGATCCGCAAGTGAACTTCGAGCACGCCGCGCGCCAGGCCTACATCGCCCTGTCGGCCGCCCTGATGGCCGCCGCCTACGAAGGCGTGGACAGCACGCCCATGGAAGGGTTCGACCCGAACGCGCTGGACGAGATCCTGGGCCTGCGCGCACGCCACCTGCGCAGCGTGGCCGTGCTGCCGCTGGGCTATCGCCTGGCCGAGCAGGACTGGCTGGTGAACCTGCCCAAGGTGCGCCGTCCGCGCGAGCGCTTCGTCACCGAAGTCTGAGCGCCCCGGAATCAGGGCCGGGAGCCAGAACCGGCCCCAGCCCTTGATCCGCCTGCGCAATCAGCTATTTAATTAATAGCAAACGACCTTGCAGCCCCGCGGGCTGCGGGGCTCAGCGCACCGATGCCTGCCGGCGCAGCAGCTCGGTGAACTCCTCGGCCGGCAGCGGCCGGGAGCACAGATACCCCTGGAAGCTGTCGCAGCCGCGCGCATGCAAAAAGGCGCGCTGCTCTTCGGTTTCCACCCCCTCGGCCAGCACCGACAGCCCCAGGCTGTGGCCCATGGCGATGATGGCCGTGCAGATGGCCATGTCGTCGGTGTTCTGGGGCAGGTCGCGGATGAAGCTGCGGTCGATCTTGAGCACGTCGATGGGGAAGCGCTTGAGGTGCGCCAGCGACGAATAGCCGGTGCCGAAGTCGTCCACCGCCAGCCGCACGCCGATTTCGCGCAGGCGCAGCAGCACCTGGCGCGCTTCTTCGGGGCGCTCGGCCAGCGCGCCTTCGGTGATCTCCAGCTCCAGCTGGTGGGCCGGAAAGCCGCTGGCGTGCAGCGCGCCGGCCAGGCCCGCGACCAGGTCGCTCAGGTGGAACTGCCGGGGCGAGAGGTTGAGCGCCAGCGTGGCCGAGAGCAGGCCCGCGTCCAGCCAGATCCGCCCCTGCCGGCAGACCTCTGCCGTCACCCAGTCGCCCAGCGGGCCGATGAGGCCGGTGCTTTCGGCCACGGGAATGAAGCGCGTCGGCGCGATGGGGCCTTCGACCGGGTCGGTCCAGCGCACCAGCGCCTCGGCGCCGACGATGCGGCCGCTGGCGATGTCCACCTGCGGCTGGTAGTGCATCTGCAGGTGGCCCTCGGCCATGGCCAGACGCAGCCGGGCTTCGAGCGCCAGCCGCTCGCGCGCGGCGGCCGTCAGCCCCTCGTCGAAGAAGCACCAGGCGCCGCGGCCGTGCGCCTTGGCGCCGTGCACCGCAGCGTGCGCGCCCTGCAGCAGCGCCTGCGCGGTGGTGCCGTGCGCGGGAAAGAGGGAGATGCCCACGCTGGCGCCGGCCACCACCTCGAAGCCCTCGGGCGAGCGCCAGGGGTCGGCGGCGGCGGCGATCATGGTCTGGGCGATGGTGCCGGCGTCCTCGGGCTGTCCCAGGCGGCGCGCCAGCACGCCGAGCTCGTCGCCGCCCAGCCGGCCGACCAGCACGTCGGCCCCCATGGCGGACTGGACCTGCCGGGCGATGTGCTGCAGCACCTGGTCGCCCACCCCGTGGCCGTAGCTGTCGTTCACGTCCTTGAAGCGGTCGAGGTTGAGCAGCAGCACGGCCATCTGCTCGCCGCCGGGCCGCGCGGCCTTCACGGCTTCGTCCAGGCGCTCGGCGAAGTGGCTGCGATTGACCAGGGTGGTGAGCGGGTCGTTGTGCGCGAGGAATTCCAGCCGCTGGTACTGGGCCTTTTCCTCGGTGATGTCGGTGAACACGCAGACGTAGTGCGTGGTCTCGCCCGCGGCATTGCGCACGGCCGAGAGCGACATGTGCTCGGGGAACACCTCGCCGTTCTTGCGCCGGTTCCAGATCTCGCCCTGCCAGTGGCCGGAGCGGCCCAGGCGCTCCCACATCGCGGCGTAGAAGGCGCTGTCGTGCCGGCCGGACTTGAAGATGCGCGGCGTCTGGCCCAGCAGCTCGTCCTCGGTGTAGCCCAGCAGCCGGGTGAAGGCGGAGTTGACCCAGAGGATGCGGCTCTGCGCATCGGTCACGACCACGCCCTCGACGGTGTTGTCCACCACGGCGATGGCGAGGCGATGGCGCTCCTCGTCGCGGCGCTGCTCGTCCTCGTCGGCCAGGGTGCCGAGCAGGCGGCGGGGCCGGCCCTGGGCGTCGAGCTGGCGCCGGCCGTGGGCGCGGAACCAGCGGTACTCGCCGTCGAAGCAGCGCAGCCGCAGGCTTTCGGCGAAGGGCTCGTCCGAGGCCAGCGCATGGCGGGCCGCGGCCAGCAGGCGCTGCCGGTCCGCCCGCAGCACGCGGGGCAGCAGGCGGAAGTCGTGCGCGAAGTCTTCGCCCTGGTAGCGCAGCAGCCGCTCCACGCCACCGGCGAAATCGAGCCGGTGCCGGCGCAGGTCCCAGTCCCACACGCCGATGCCGCCGCCGTCGAGCGCCTGCTGCAGCCGCGCCTCGCTGCGCTCCAGGGCTCGGCGGGTGGCGCGGGTGTCGGTCAGGTCCTGCAGCACGCAGAGCAGGTGTTCGGGCGCGTCGTCGGTGGCGGGGATCAGGCAGGTGGTGCCCAGCAGGGGCATGCCGGCGGCGTCGTCGTCATATTCATCGTCATCGCTGCCCGCGCCTTGCGCGCCCGGCGCGCGGCACAGGCGGTACTGGGCCACGTCGTTCTCGGCGGCGCCCGAGCGCAGGCGTTCGGCCAGCCCCGCCACGGCCTGCGGATCGACCGGCCGCACCAGCGCGTGGAAATCGAAGCCCTCCGGCACGGCGCCGTCGCGGGGCAGGCCGAGCCACTGGCGCAGGCAGGCGTTCATCCACAGCAGGCGCCCGTCGAGCGCGATGCGAGCCATGCCGACAGGCAGCTGCCGGGCGAGCTGGTCGCGCTCGCGCAGGGTGGCGTTGCGGCGGGCCTCGGCGCGCTGCATGCGCAGCAGCAGCCAGCCCGACAGCGCAGCGCAAAGCCCCACGCACAGCAGGCTGCCGACACGGTGCAGGAACGCGAGCCGCTCCGCGTCGGCCGTCCAGGCATGGAGCGCCGCGTCGCCAGCCAGCACCCCCAGGATGCCGGCGGCCAAAGATAGGAAGGCCCCGCGCCATGCGGAGCCCTTCGGGCCAGGGCCCTTGCTGTCCATCGATTTCCTCGCTGCGTGGACCAGGCTGCGCGGCGCCCGCGCTGCGGTGCTGCGACAATCGCCCGGCTATGACCCAAGCCTACATTCTCACCCTGTCCTGCCCCGATCGACTGGGGCTGGTGCATGCCGTTTCCGGTTTTTTGCTGGAACAGGACGGCAACATCGAAGAGGCCGCGCAATACAACGACCACGACACCGGCCTGTTCTTCATGCGGCTGCAGTTCGCCTGCGCCACGCACGACCAGGCCACGCTGCGTGAGCGCCTGGCCGCCTTCGCCGCGCCGCACCAGATGCGCTGGCACCTGCACGCGGCCAGCGAGCCGGTGCGCACCGTCATCATGGTCAGCCGCGAAGGCCACTGCCTGAACGACCTGCTGTTCCGCTGGAAGTCGGGCCTGCTGCCGGTGCACATCGCGGCCATCATCAGCAACCACCGCGACTTCTATCAGCTGGCGGCCAGCTACAACGTGCCCTTCCACCACATCCCGGTCACCAAGGACAACAAGGCCCAGGCCGAGGCGCGGCAGTTCGAGATCATCGAACAGGAAGGCGCGGAGCTGGTGGTGCTGGCGCGCTACATGCAGGTGCTGTCGGACGACATGTGCCGCAAGCTCGAAGGCCGGGCCATCAACATCCACCACAGCTTCCTGCCCAGCTTCAAGGGCGCCAAGCCCTACTACCAGGCGCACGACCGCGGCGTGAAGCTGATCGGCGCCACCGCCCACTACGTGACGGCCGACCTGGACGAAGGCCCGATCATCGAGCAGGACGTGGCCCGCGCCGACCACACCGACACGGTGGAAGACCTCACGGCCCGCGGCCGCGACACCGAAAGCCAGGTGCTGGCCCGCGCCGTCAAGTGGCACACCGAGCGCCGCGTGCTGCTCAACGGCCACAAGACCGTCGTCTTCCGCTGAAGCCTCCGCCATGGCCACCGGCAGCAGCACCCCGAAGGACGCCTTTTCCACACGCGGCCAGGACGGCGGCGCCGCCAACTGGGCCAGCGGGGCGCGGCGCATCCCGCCCATCCAGTGCCTGGTCACCTTCGAGGCGCTGGCCCGCCTGCGCAGCGTGACGCAGTCAGCCGAGGAGCTGTGCGTGACGCCCAGCGCCGTGAGCCACCGCGTCAAGCAGCTCGAACAGATCCTGGGCACGCGGCTCTTCGGGCGGGCGGATTTCTCCCTCACCACCGAAGGCAGCGCCTACCTGGCCCAGGTGCGCGAAGGCCTGAGCGCGCTGCAGCGCTTCCCGGGCAGCGACGCCACGCCGGGCAAGCGCCGGCTGAAACTGGCCGTCACGCCCACGTTCGCGCGCGCCATCCTGATCCCGCGGCTGCGGCAGTTCACCGAGGTCTATCCCGAGATCGACCTGGCGCTGCAGGTCTCCATCCCGCTGCTGGACGTGGTGGCGGAAGACGCCGATCTGGTCGTGCGCTTCGGCCCCGGCCACTACGCCGACATGGAGCATGTGGAGATCGCGCGCGACATGGTCACGCCGCTGGCCTCGCCCGCCTTCCTGCGCGAGCACGGCCCCTTCGAGCGGCCCGGGGACCTGGAAGGCATCCCGCTGCTGCGCAGCCCGCTGGAGCCCTGGCGCACCTGGTTCGCCGCCTGCGGCCTGGACTGGCCCGCGCCCAGCGAGGGCTCGCAGTTCAACGACATCGGCCTGATGTGCGATGCCGCCGCCGCCGGCATGGGCGTGGCGCTGGTGCGCCTGAAGCTGGGCGCGCCCTGGCTGGACCAGGGCACGCTGGTGCGGCTCTTCGACATCCAGGCGCCCAGCCCGCATGCGCACTACCTGTGCTGGCGCACCGGCACCATGGACCGCTGGGAATGCGCGGCCTTCGCCGAATGGCTGCAGCGGGCGATGAACTGACCGCGCCACGGCCCCGCCCCACCTGCCGCTGCGCCCCCTGGCCGCCCGAAGCGGCCATTCCTGCCGCCAGCGCCCACCCCGCCTGCGCCAGCCGCTATTGAATCAATAGCGGCACACCTCCAATCCCTCACCGCACCATGGCCCAGCCCCCCCACGACGCCCCTGCCGCAGCCGCCGCCTTCAAGAAGCGCTACCCCACGCTGGAGCAGAACGCCGTGCTCAACGCCACGGCGCGCACGGTGCTCATCAGCGCCCTGGCGGGCACGGGCAAGACCACCACGCTGGCGATCAAGGCCGCCGACCTGGTGCAGACCCGGGGCGCGCGCCGCGTGCTGATGCTGGCCTATTCCGACGCCGGCCTCGCCGCCATCCACGACCGGCTGGCGCGCTTCATGCCGTCCGACGCGCGCGAGGTGCAGATCATGACGGTGGACCAGCTCTGCGCCGGCCTGCTGGAGGCGCAGGGCCTGCCCTTGCAGCGCCTGACCGAGCCGCTGGAGCGCAACCTGCTGATCCGCCAGGCCCATGCCGCGCTGCAGCAGCAGGGCGACGCGCCGCCCGAGGCGGCGGACTTCCTGGCCCGCGAACTCGACGTGCAGGCCTTCACCGACTTCGAGGCCTTGGCCAAGCAGCGGCTGCTGCAGCGCGACATCGCCCGCGAGGGCCTCAGCGCCACCGCCTACTGCCGCGAGCAGGCGCTGGACTACGGCCTCTACCTGCTGCTGCGCCAGTACGAGCGCCTGCGCCGGGGCCCGGACGACGAGCCGCTCTTCTACGCCCCGGGCGACTGCACCTACGAGATCGCCCGGCAGCTCTGGGAGCTGGACTTCGGCGACGCCTACGCCCCGCTGCAGGGCCGCTACGACGCAGTGCTGTTCGACGAGCTGCAGGATCTGGACGAGGCCGCCATGCTGGTGCTGCGCCACCTGGTGACCGGTGGCAACGGCGTGTTCGTGGGCGCGGGCGACTTCAACCAGCACATCCTGCCCGGCGCCTTCTCCGTCTTCGGCGACGGGCTCGAGCGCATCCGCCAGCAGCTGCCCGAGCCGCCCGAGGTGCTGACGCTCAACACCACCTACCGCTTCGGCCCGGCCATCTGCGACGGGCTGAACCCGCTCTTCGGCGTGGACTTCGCCGCGCACTACGCCACCAAGCCGGCGCGCTTCGAGCGGCTCTCGTACGAAAGCGACGAAGACTGCGCCCGGCAGCTGCTGGCCATCCACCAGGCCGTGCGGCGCGAGCCGCCCGCCGCGAACGGCGCCGCGCCCTGCCTGAACGTGGTGCTGCGCTCGCCCGAGGATTCGGTGCTGCTGGAATGGCGCTTCGCCCACGAGGGCGTGCACTACGCCTGCAAGGGCCTCAAGCGCTTCTACCAGCGCCGCGAGATCGCGCTGGTGCTGGCCCTCTTCTGGGCGCTGCCGGGCTGCGGCAGCCAGGTGCGGCTCACGCAGGGCATTCTCAGCAGCGCCATCGAAGGCCTGCTGCGCTACGTGCGCCGCGCCAGCCGGCCCGACGCCGACCGGCTGGCCAACGGCCTCTTCGACCTGCAGGCGCTGGCGCAGACCTCCGCCGCCGAGGTGGACACCCGCGCCGTGGCCGCCGAGCTGCTGTCCCAGCAGGAACGCATGCGCGGCTTCCTGCTGCGCGCCAGCTTCGACCCGAACGCGCCCGTGGCTTCGGCCGCCTGCGAGGCCTGGCTGGCCCTGCCCCCCGAGGTCTGCGCCGACGCCGGCCGGCTCTGCCGCCACCCGCTGCTGCGCCGCTTCTTCGCCGAAGCGCCCATCAGCCCCGAGGAACTGCGCCAGTGCCTGGACAGCCTGCAGGCGCTCTCGCGCATCTGCGCGGGCCTGAGCGTGGATGAATTCCTGGGCCAGCTCGCGCTCATGGTGCAGTCCAGCATCCGCCAGCACCGCCAGAACGAGGCGCCCAGCCTGCAGCTGCTGACCGTGGAGCGCTGCAAGGGCCAGGAATACGAGCACGTCGCCGTGCCGCTGGTCGAGCGCGGCCGCTTTCCGCGCGCCGCCGCCCCGCAGGAGGCCTACCGCGAGCGCAACATGCTCTACGTGGCCCTGACGCGCTCCACCCGCCGCCTGTGGCTGCTGGAAGGCCGCGAGCGGCCGGTCAGCCCCGGGCCGGTGTGAGCGCCCGACGCAATCACTGAAAAAACAGGCTGCAGCCCTTCATCCGCCTGGGCACCGCGCTCCTTTATCCATAGCAAAAAACGAGCCACAGCCCTGATCCGGCCCCGCTTGCGCACCCGATGCCGCCCATTCACGCGGCGCTGAAAGAAAACTCACGCGCCGGCGCGCGCCCATCCTCTACAGTGGCGGGCATGAGCGCCGCCGTATCCCTTCCCTCCGCTTCCGCCCCTGACTCCGCCCCCAGCGCCGCCGAACGCGCCGCCCGGCAGGCCCAGGTGGTGCAGGCCCTCTCGGCCCACCTGCCCGCGCACATGCTGCTCTGGCATGCGGAAGACACCACGCCCTACGAATGCGACGGCCTCACCGCCTACCGCCAGCGCCCGCTGGTGGTCTGCCTGCCCGAGACCGAGTCCCAGGTGCAGGCCGTGCTGCGCACCTGCCATGCGCTGCAGGTGCCGGTGGTGGCGCGCGGCGCGGGCACTGGCCTGTCGGGCGGCGCCATGCCGCATGCCCTGGGCGTCACGCTGTCGCTGGCGCGCTTCAACCGCATCCTCTCCGTCGATCCGGTGAGCCGCACGGCCCGCGTGCAGTGCGGCGTGCGCAACCTGGCCATCAGCGAGGCGGCCGCGCCCTGGCAGCTCTACTACGCGCCCGACCCGTCCAGCCAGATCGCCTGCACCATCGGCGGCAACATCGCCGAGAACTCCGGCGGCGTGCACTGCCTGAAATACGGCCTCACCGTGCACAACGTGCTGCGCGTGCGCGGCTTCACCGTGGAAGGCGAGCCGGTCGAGTTCGGCAGCGAGGCGCTCGACACCCCCGGCTACGACCTGCTGGCCGCCGTGATCGGCAGCGAAGGCATGCTGGCCGTGACCACCGAGGCCACGGTGCGCCTCATCCCCAAGCCCCAGCTGGCGCGCTGCATCATGGCCAGCTTCGACGACGTGCGCAAAGCCGGCGACGCGGTGGCCGCCGTCATCGCGGCCGGCATCATCCCGGCCGGGCTGGAGATGATGGACAAGCCCATGACCGCCGCCGTGGAAGACTTCGTCAAGGCCGGCTACGACCTGACGGCCGAAGCCATCCTGCTGTGCGAGAGCGACGGCACGCCCGAAGAGGTCGAGGAAGAGATCGGCCGCATGAGCGAGGTGCTGCGCGCGGCCGGCGCCACCGCCATCACCGTGAGCGAGAACGAGGCCGAGCGCCTGCGCTTCTGGAGCGGCCGCAAGAACGCCTTCCCGGCAAGCGGCCGCATCAGCCCCGACTACATGTGCCTGGATTCGACCATCCCGCGCAAGCGCCTGGCCGACATCCTCCTGGCCATCGCCGAGATGGAGAAGAAATACCGCCTGCGCTGCTGCAACGTCTTCCACGCCGGCGACGGCAACCTGCACCCGCTGGTGCTGTTCGACGCCAACGACCCCGACGAGCTGCACCGCTGCGAGCTCTTCGGCGCCGACATCCTGGAAACCAGCGTGGCCATGGGCGGCACCGTCTCGGGCGAACACGGCGTGGGCGTGGAGAAGCTCAACAGCATGTGCACCCAGTTCACCACCGAGGAGAACGCGCAGATGTTCGCCCTCAAGGCCGCGTTCGACCCGGCCGGCCTGCTCAACCCGGGCAAGGTCATCCCGACGCTGAACCGCTGCGCGGAGTACGGAAAGATGCTGGTGCGCGGCGGGCAGATCGCCCATCCGGAACTGCCGCGGTTCTGACGCGGCGCACCGGGCGGCCGCCCGTGACGTTCAGGACGACGCGGCGGATTCGCTGGAATACTTGTGGTCGAGTTCCTTCGCCAGCGTCCAGCCAGCCGCTTCCAGCATCACGATGGAGATGCTGGGCGAAACGATCTGCCCCAGCCCCGGGATCAGCTTGGACAACTCCTTGGCCATGGTCTTGATGGGCTGGCGCAGCATGGTGTTCTTGATGGCCGAGATCGCCATGCCCTTGGCCGCTTCGCTCGGCAGGTTGCCGCCGAACACGGCGGCCAGGCTCATGGTCATGGACGTCATGGCGACCATGTCCGTCGCGATGCCCAGCCCGGGCACAGGCACGGCATTCGCGGCGGCGGCCGTCACGGCAGCGGTATGGATGATGGCGTGGCACTTCTTCTGCTGTTCGTCGGTCATGGCTCGGGCTCCTGTCGATGGGGACGTCGGTGAAAAGAGAGGGAGAGAAAGGAAGGGAAAGGGACGAGTGCCGGATTGGCAGCCGGCCCGGCGCTCTTCACAAGGCGCCGCGCAGCCAGGCCGGCAAGCTCGACAGCAGGAACAGCACCGCCCCGATGAGGCCGCCCACTAGCGTGCCGTTGATGCGGATGTATTGCAGGTCGCGGCCGATATTGATTTCGATGAGGCGAGACAGCGCCTCGGCATCCCAGCGCTGCACCGTGTCCTGGATGTGCCGCCCCACGAACTGCGATACGTCGGGCGCGAGCCCGCTGACCCATCGCGTCAGTTGATCGTCGATGGAGCGCCGCAGCGCCTCGTCGTCAGCCAGCGATCGGCCCAGCCAGACGGCAAGCACCTGCACCTTCTTGCCGATGGAGGACTCCGGATCGTTCAGGTTGGACTGCAGGCTGGTGCGCAGGCCGAGCCACAGCTCCTGCAGGTAGCGGCCCAGGGCCGGGTCGTTGCGCAGGTAATCGCGGATCTCCTCGGCCTTGCTCGCCCATTCGGGGTCATTGCGCAGGCGCTGGATCAGTTGCGCCACGGCGTTGTTGAACATGCCGCGCAACTGGTGCCCCTGGTCGTCAGCCGCTTTCTTGATCCATCCATTCAGGCGCTCTGTCACCACTTCAGCCGCCTTCTTGCCCAGCCACTCGGTGGGCAACACCTTCTCCTTCCAGGCATGCTCGGTCTTGAGCCACTCGACCACGCCCTGGGCGACCATGGCCCGGGTGTCCTCCTGCTGCAGGAAGGCCGCGAGCTTCTCCATGCCGGCATCCAACAGCTCCTGGTGCCGTCCGTTGTGCGTGAGCGTTTCCAGCACGGTTGCCATGGACCGGTTCAGGTCGATGCGGCCGATCAGCTCGCGCGCAGCCCGCTGCATCAACCCTTCGGCCTGGGCGTTGCTCACCGCAGCCAGCACGGCCAGCAGCAGGCGCCGGACCTGGTGGGCCAGCAGCGCGCCGTTGGCGGGCTCTCTCAGCCATTCGGCCAACCGGCGGGCGGGCTCCTGGCGCTGCAGCAGCGCCACCAAGGTGGCGGGCGCCAGGAACTCGTCGCGCACGAAGACGGCCAGGTTCTCCCCGATGCGGTCCTTGCTGCGCGGGATCACGGCCGTATGCGGAATGGGCAGGGAAAGCGGCCGGCGGAACAGCGCCGTCACGGCGAACCAGTCGGCCAGCGCGCCGACCATGGCGGCCTCGCAGACCGTCTTGGCGCCCGACACCCAGAACGAGGGCGGCAGCGAAACCGTGACGGCGAAACCAGCGGCCGCGAGCAGCAGCAACGCCAGCGCAAAGCGCTGCATGCGGCGCAGCTGCGCCTCCTTGGCCGCGTTGGCAGCAGAAATGGATGTCATGGCTGGCGGCGCTTTCAGAAGACCAACACGGCGGCGAAGCACACCAGCCAGACCACGAAGTACGCCAGGTTCTGCCGCAGCTGCTGGGCCCGCTGGTAGAGATACACCGGTACCAGCCATGCACGCAGCTTGGAGGTGTCGTGCCCGGCACGCTTGAGCAGCCGCTCGTCCAGCAGGCTCAGCGCGATGTTGAGAGCCAGGCTGACGTAGAAGAAATGTCCGGCATTCAAGGCCCGTTCGGCCGCGTATTCGTTGCCGTGGACCAGCAGGGCCAGCACGGCTTCGAGGAACCTCCCGATCAACGGCGCGAACGCCAGCACCCAAACCACCTTGTTGTTCACGTTACTGCCCAGCAGGGGCGGAGGCGCGGTGTTCTGGAGGTGGGCGAGAAAAGGCGTGTCGGACAGCCGCGTCCAGTCGGGCAGGCTCTTGTGCCAGACCGAAGAGCTGTAGCCCAGCCGCTGCGAGCGGATCATCTCGATGATCTGCCGCTCCGGCACGGGCCCTTGGCGCCGGCCGCTCTCTTCATAGAACCATTCGGCGGCCTCGGGCCCAGGCGCTGCGGCCTGCGTATCGGTCATGCGTTTCCCTCCATTGCTTTGATTGAATGCGTCTGCGGCTTGGTTGATGTAGAGCGGGGTAGAGCGCAGGGCAGCGGCCTACCATGGGACACGGCGTGTCCCGGGGGCCCGCGCCGGCCCCGGCAGGCCGAGGGCTGTCAGAGCTTGATGGCACCCTTGTCTGGCAGCTTGTATTGCGGCCACAAGCTATCGAGCACGAGCACCGCCCACGGCGAGAGGCCGTCGGCATTGGCTTGCGCCTGCAAGATCACGCCCTTTTCACCCAGATTTCCGCGGTATTGCTGGCCCCGGAACTGGATTTCCACGACGGAGGCGACATGCACGACGGAGCCATGCACCACACTCCATTGAGTGATCTCGTGCACATGCTGGAAATCCTCCAGGCGGGCCGTGGCGAGCGCCACGCGCGCGGCGGTTTCGGCACGCGCACGCTCCTGCTCCGGCCCCAGTTCAGCCTCCATCTTCTGAACTTCCGCCTGCAGTTCGGCCAGTTGCTGCTGCTCCCACTCCTGACCGGCCTGCAGGTCTGCCAGGCGGGACCGTTCTCGCCCCTGCAGCTCGGCCAGGTTGCGCTTGAGCTGGGTGATGCGCCCGGCATGCAGACGGGGGTAGGCGGCCATGGCCCAGGCCTCTCCACGGGTGCAGGCTGCGGCGGCGGCCTGCAGGTCGCCCAGATCGCCATGACCCCGCAGCGCTTCGATGCGGAAGTCGCGGCAATCGGCCATGCGAGTCAGGCGTTCCAGATCGGCCGTCATCCAGGAGCGGAAGAACTCCTCGCCTTCGTCCTGGCGCGAAGACTCTGCCAGGCGGGCACGCTCATCCACGCGCGCCTGTTGCTGCTGGAGCCTTTCGCGCTCGGTTGCGAGCATCGCTTGCAGTTGTTCGATTTGGAACGCACCGTCCTTTTGATGGGCCTGGATCTGCTGCTGGGTACTTTTCTCGAAATGGGCCCGCGCATCTCGGTACTCGCACCGGTATTCGACGATGCGCCGCTCCCGGTCGTCGTCGAACGCGCGCCACTCGGTCTTGGCGCAGGCCTGCCGGGTGTCCAAGGCCTTGCCGATGGTGGTGTCGGGCATGGCATTCCAGACCGAGTCCTTGACCAGCCGCACGTCGCCGTCGGTGCAGCCGGCCACCCACAGGGCCACGCCCAGCCAGCCCAGCCAACGCATCTTCATACCGCCCACGGCACACCTCGTTTCGTATCTGGCGGGCAACGCCTCGGCCAGCCCTTTGACGGCAGACTCAACGTTACCAAAAATCAATTCATTCGCTTAACTATAACTCCCAGTTACGCTGATGCACAGCATGGTCCCTAGCGTGACGCCATGGATACCAAACAGCGGTTTGCGGAAAGGTTACGTGCGGCCATGTCTGCCGCCGGCTACGAGCCTCGGCCTGCCGTGCTGGAGCGGGAGTTCAACACCCGCCACTGGGGCAAGCCCATGACGCTGCATGGGGTGCGCCGCTGGCTGGTGGGTGAAACCATGCCCGACCACCGCAAGCTGATGACGCTGGCCGAATGGCTGAAGGTGCCCGCGGAAGAACTGGCCTGGGGCAGTGCCGAAGCGCCCGAAGGCACCCCGCTGCGAGTGGCTGAGCCGCCCGCCCCCTGGAACGTCGGCGCGCCCTATCAGGACCGCGAGCTGTTCGACATCTATCAGCGCCTGCCAGTGGCGCAGCGCCGCCTGGCGCGCGACGTCATCCTGGCCATCGCCCGCGCCCACGAGGCCGATGAGGCGGACCGCGCCGGCCTGTCCCGCCGCTGAACGGAAGCCACCCGGAGGAGCCGGCGCAGCCCAGCGGGGTCAGGAGCCCAGCACCGCGCCCGCCGCGTCCATCAGCTCCCCGGCGTGCGACAGCGCGAAGAGCAGCAGCCCCACCAGCCCGCCCACCACCGTGCCGTTGATGCGGATGTACTGCAGGTCGCGGCCGATGTGCAGTTCCGCCAGGCGCGCCATCTCGCGTGCGTCCCAGCGCTCGACGGTGGCGCGGATGTGGTCGGCCACCGAGCGCGATACATCGGGTGCCCACTGGGCGGCCCAGAGTTCGAGCCGCACGTTCAGGCGCACGCGCAGCGCGGCATCGCCGGCCAGCGACATGCCCAGCCACTGGCCCATGGCGGCCACCTGGCGCGAGACTTCGGAATGCTCGTCGTTCAGGTCGCGGCGCAGCGCCTCGCGCACCCGGCCCCAGAGCTCCGCCACATAGGCGCCGAGCTTGGGGTCGTCCTGCAGATAGGCGCGGATCTCTTCGCCGCGCCGCGCCCAGTCCGGGTCGGTCTGCAGCCGGTCCACCAGGCGCTGCATGGCGGTGTCCAGCGTGTCGCGCAGCTGGTGGTGCGGGTCCTTGGCGACCTCCTCGAGCAGGCTCTCGATGGCATGGGCGATGGCGCCCGCGCCCTTGGCGCCCAGCCAGTCGGTGGGCAGCACCTTTTCCTTCAGCGGATGCTCGCGCCGGATCCACTGCACCAGCGTGTCGGCGATGAAGGCGCGCGTCTCGGCCGACTGCAGCATGCCGCCCAGGCGCAGCAGCAGGTCGTCGAGCAGCGCCTGGTGGCGCCCGCCCTGGGTGAGCGCGCCCAGGGCCGCGCCCATCGAGCGGCTGAGGTCGATGCGCCCGAGGAGCGCGCGCGCCGCCTGGCCCAGCAGTTCCTGGATCTTGGTGTCTTCCACCGTGTCGAGCGCGGCGGCGGCCAGGCGCGCCACCTGCCGGCCCAGCAGGCCGGCGTTGGCCGGCGCGGTGAGCCACTGCGCCAGCATGTCGGCCGGGTCGTGCCGGCGGATCATGCTGACCAGCGAGGGCGCGTCGAGGAATTCCCCGCGCACGAACTCGGCCAGGTTGCCGCCAATGCGGTCCTTGTTGCGGGCGATGATGTCGGTGTGCCCGCCGACCCAGGGCAGCGGGATGCGGCGGAACAGCGCGGAGACGGCGAACCAGTCGGCGAGCGCGCCGACCAGGGCGGCCTCGGCCACGGCGCGAATGCAGTCCACGGCCAGGCCGCGCGGGAAGAGATAGGTGGCGGCGAACACCGCCACCACCATCAGCAGCAGGCCGGTGGCCTGGCGCTTGGCGCGCTGCAGCAGCGCTTCTTGATCCTGTCGGGGGGCTTGCAACGGCATGGCCCAAAGAATAGCCGCCGGGGCGGCGCCGCGCCAAGGCGCGGCCTCTTTCCCTGCAGGGTCAGCGGGGGATGACCTGATCGAGCGCGGTGCGCAGGTGGCCCACGGTGCGCTCCACGTTGTGCCACTTCTCCAGCCCGAAGAGGCCGATGCGGAAGGTGCGGAAGTCCGCGCCCTCGCCGCACTGCAGCGGCACGCCGGCAGCGGTCTGCAGGCCCACGGCGGCGAACTTGGAGCCGTTCTGGATGCCCGGGTCGGTGGTGTAGCTCACCACCACGCCGGGCGCCTTGAAGCCTTCGGCCGCCACGCTGGGCAGGCCGCGCGACTCGAGCAGCTCGCGCACCTGGGCGCCCAGGGCGATCTGCTCGGCGCGCACCTTCTCGAAGCCGTAGTCGCGGGTCTCCAGCATCACGCCCTGCAGCTGCACCAGCGCGTCGGTGGGCATGGTGGTGTGATAGGCGTGCTGGCCCTTTTCGTAGCCTTCGGCGATCTGCATCCACTTCTTCAGGTCGCACGAGAAGCTGGAGCTCTGCGTGCCTTCGATGGCCTCGCGGGCGCGCTCGCTCAGCATCACCATGGCGCAGCAGGGCGAACCGCTCCAGCCCTTCTGCGGGGCGCTGATGAGCACGTCCACGCCGGTGGCGCGCATGTCCACCCACATGGCGCCGGAGGCCACGCAGTCGAGCACGAAGAGCGCGCCCACCTCGTGCGCGGCGTCGGCCACGGTGCGGAGGTAGTCGTCGGGCAGGATGATGCCGCTGGCGGTTTCCACGTGCGGCGCGAAGACGACCTTGGGCCGCTCGGCGCGGATGGTGGCGGCCACCTCGTCGGCCGGGCACGGCGCCCACGGGGCCTGTGCGCCCTCGCCCTGCTGGCGGGCCTTGCACACCACCGCGCCGCCACCCAGGCCGCCGGCGTCGAAGATCTGGCTCCAGCGGTAGCTGAACCAGCCGTTGCGCACGATCAGCACCTTCTCGCGGTTGGCGAACTGGCGCGCCACGGCCTCCATGCCGAAGGTGCCGCTGCCCGGCACCAGCACGGCCGTGTGGGCGCCGTACACCTGCTTGAGCGTGGCGAGGATGTCCTGCATCACGCCGGTGAAGCGCTTGGACATGTGGTTGAGCGCGCGGTCGGTAGAGACCACCGAGAATTCGAGCAGACCGTCAGGGTCGATATGGGGCAGCAGGCCGGGCATGGAATGGTTCTCCGAATCGCAGACGAAAAAAGTCGCGGGGCAGCTTAGCACGCACCTCTTGCCGCCCGGGAGGCCCGGCGCCATGCCCCCGACGCCGCCGCGGCCGGGCCTTGCGGCCGCCTTACGATGTGCCTCTTGTTGCGCCACCTCGACAGTAAATTACCCCACCATGCCCGACTTCCGTAGCGACACCGTCACCCAGCCCACCGCCGCCATGCGCGCCGCCATGCTTGCCGCCCCGCTGGGCGACGACGTGTTCGGCGACGACCCTTCCGTCAACGCGCTGCAGGCGCATGCCGCCGGGCTGCTGGGCTTCGAGGCCGCGCTGTTCGCGCCCTCGGGCACGCAGACCAACCTGATCGCGCTGATGGGCCACTGCCAGCGCGGCGACGAGGCCATCGTCGGCCAGAACTGGCACACCTACCGCTGGGAAGGCGGCGGCATGGCGGTGCTGGGCTCGATCCAGCCGCAGCCCGTGGAACACCAGCCCGACGGCACGCTGGCCCTGGCGGACATCGCCGCCGCCATCAAGCCGGACGACCCGCACTTCGCCCGCACCCGGCTGGTGGTGCTGGAGAACACCACCGGCGGCCGCGTGCTGCCCACGCCCTACGTCGCCCAGGTGGCGCAGCTGGCGCGCTCGCGCGGCCTGGGCATGCACCTGGACGGCGCCCGCCTCTTCAACGCCGCCATGGCGAACGCCGAGGCCAACGGCACCGGCGTGTACGACGAGGCACGCGCGCTCTGCGGGCATTTCGACACCGTCTCGCTCTGCCTCAGCAAGGGCCTGGGCGCGCCCGTGGGCTCGCTGCTGCTGGGCTCGCACGACTTCATCGCCCGCGCCCGCCGCACCCGCAAGATGCTGGGCGGCGGCATGCGCCAGGCCGGCATGCTGGCCGCCGCGGGCCAGCATGCGCTGGAGCATCACGTCGAACGGCTGGCGGAAGACCACGCCCTGCTGCGCCGCCTGGCCGAAGGCCTGGCGCAAGCCGGCCGCAGCCACCCGGTTCTCGCCGGCCGGCTGACGGTGGCCTCGGCCCACACCAACATCCTTTTTGCCGACGTGCAGGCCGACGTCGCGCCCGCCTTCACCGCCTGGCTGGCAGCGCACGGCGTGCGCGTGACCAGCGGGCTCTATGCCGGCCAGACGCGCCTGCGCTGGGTGACGCACCTGGACGTGTCAGCGGCCGACGTGGAGGCGGCGCTGGACTGCGTGCAGCGCTTCGCCGGCTGATCCATTGCTCCTTTTTTGATAGCTGCATGCGCTTGATCGACAAGCGCTGCAGCCCTGAAAGGCTTGAAAGAAGGCGCTGAAGCCAGCGCCTCAGGCCGCCGGGTACTGCCGCCCGCCGAAGATGCCGCTGCCCACGCGGACCAGGGTGCTGCCGGCGCGCACGGCGGCGTCCAGATCGGCCGTCATGCCCAGCGACAGGGTATCGACGCCGCCCAGCCCGTCTGCGGCCAGCGCGTCGCGCACGGCCACCCACACCGCATGGGCGCGCGCATGCACGGCGCACTGCGCGTCGAAGCCTTCCACGGCGTCGGGAATGCTCATCACCCCGCGCAGCGCCAGGCGCGGCAGCCGCGCCACCGCGCGGGCCAGCGCCACGGCGTCATCCGGCGACACGCCGGCCTTGGTGGCGCCGCCGTCCACGTTGACCTGGATGCAGACCTGCAGCGGCGGCAGGCCTTCGGGCCGCTGGTCCGACAGGCGCTCGGCGATCTTGAGCCGGTCCACCGTGTGCACCCAGTCGAAATGCGTGGCCACCAGGCGCGTCTTGTTGCTCTGCAGCGGGCCGATGCAGTGCCACTCCAGCGCGTGCGGCAGCTGCATGGCGGCCACCAGGGCCATCTTCTCGACGGCCTCCTGCACGTAGTTCTCGCCGAAGCAGCGCTGGCCGGCCAGGGCCGCCTCGCGCACCGCCTCGGGCCCGAAGGTCTTGGAAACGGCGAGCAGCGACACGCTGCCCGCATCGCGCCCGGCCGCCGCGCACGCCGCATCGAGGCGGGTGCGTACTTGTTGGAGGTTGTTACCGATCGTCGTCATAATGTTTGTTCGAGCGTATCAAACGCGCTGCGGCACCGTCATCCTCAACGACCGAGAGACCTTTCGTGGACATCACCCAGCTGCTCGCCTTCAGTGTGAAGAACAAGGCATCCGACCTGCATCTCTCGGCCGGCCTGCCGCCCATGATCCGCGTGCACGGCGACGTGCGGCGCATCAACGTCGAGCCGCTGGACCACAAGACGGTCCACGCCATGGTGTACGACATCATGAGCGACGCCCAGCGCAAGGTGTATGAAGAGTTCCTCGAAATCGACTTCTCGTTCGAGATCGAGGGCCTGGCGCGCTTCCGGGTCAATGCCTTCAACCAGAACCGGGGCGCGGCCGCCGTGTTCCGCACCATCCCCAGCAAGATCCTCACGCTGGAGCAGCTCAACGCGCCCAAGATCTTCGCCGACCTGGCCATGAAGCCGCGCGGCCTGGTGTTGGTGACCGGCCCCACGGGCTCGGGCAAGTCCACCACGCTGGCGGCCATGGTCAACCACCTGAACGAAAACGAATACGGCCACATCCTGACGGTGGAAGACCCGATCGAATTCGTGCACGAATCCAAGAAGTGCCTCATCAACCAGCGCGAAGTGGGGCCGATGACGCTCTCCTTCGCCGCCGCGCTGAAGTCCGCGCTGCGCGAGGACCCGGACGCCATCCTGGTGGGCGAAATGCGCGATCTCGAAACCATCCGCCTGGCCATGACGGCGGCCGAGACGGGCCACCTGGTCTTCGGCACGCTGCACACCTCCAGCGCCGCCAAGACCATCGACCGGATCATCGACGTGTTCCCGGCCGAAGAGAAGGAGATGGTCCGCGCCATGCTGTCCGAATCGCTGCAGGCCGTGATCTCGCAGACCCTGTGCAAGACCAAGGACGGCTCGGGCCGCGTGGCGGCGCACGAGATCATGCTGGGCACCAGCGCCATCCGCAACCTGATCCGCGAGGCCAAGGTGGCGCAGATGTACTCCACCATCCAGACCAGCAGCGGCGTGGGCATGCAGACCCTGGACCAGAACCTCACCGACCTGGTCCGCCGCAACGTCATCAGCCCGGCCGAGGCGCGCGGCAAGGCCAAGATCCCCGAGAACTTCCTGGGTTGAGCCGGCCCGGGCGCGCCTGCGCGGCCCGCTGCACGCCAGCTACCGCCCTGCACAGACCGCCCACCGCCCCATGAAAGGCATCCTCGGCCTCCTGAAGCCCCGCGCGCGCCACGGCGCGGCAGGCCCCGCCGGCACACCACCGCAGGCGGCCGAAGCCGCCCCGCCCTCCACGCTCTTCGCCACCGCCTTCGCCGGCCAGGGCGTGGACAGCACCATGCTCGTGCCCTGGGAGGCCCGCGCCGTCGAGGTCGGCGCCCGGCGCCTGCCGGCACGCCAGGGCGGCCGGCAGCTGCAGGCCCTCTGGGCGCAGGACCGGTACATGGCGCTGCTGGGCCCGCAGGCCATCGAGCGCATGGAGCGCTTCTTCGACTTCGCCGCCCTGCCCGCCCACCGCGACGTGGTCCGCCAGGACGAATACGGCAACTTCATGGTCGTGCTGCTCTCGGGCACCATCGCCGTGGACCGTGCGCAGCCCTGGGGCGAGCAACTGCGCCTGGCCGAGGCCCGGCCGGGCGACATCCTGGGCGAGATGTCGCTGCTCGACGGCGGCAGCCGCTTTTCCGCCTGCACCACGCTCACCGACTGCCAGGTGGCCGTGCTGGGCGCCGAGGCGCTGGATGCGATGATGGCCGAAGACCCGCAGCTCGCCGCCGGCCTGGTCGCCCTGCTGGCACGCAAACTGTCGCTGCGGCTGCGCCTGGTGAGCGCACGCCTGAGCGAGGGTCCAAAATGAGGGGCCACGCACGCGCGCCATCGCGCATGCCCGCCCCGACCCACCCCACCCGCCAACCCAATCTGTGGAGACCGTTTGATGGAACGCGATCAGGCCAGTAAATTCATCAACGACCTGCTCAAGCTCATGGTGAGCCGGGGCGGGAGCGACCTGTTCATCACGGCGGACTTCCCCCCCGCCATCAAGGTGGACGGAAAGGTCACCAAGGTGTCGCCCCAGCCGCTGACGCCTGCGCACACCATGACGCTGGCGCGCTCGGTGATGAGCGACAAGCAGGTGGCGGACTTCGAGCGCACCAAGGAATCGAACTTCGCCATCTCGCCCGCGGGCATCGGCCGCTTCCGGGTCAACGCCTTCCTGCAGCAGGGCCGCGTGGGCATGGTGCTGCGCACCATCCCGCTGCAGGTGCCCACCATCGACGGGCTGAACATGCCGCAGGTGCTCAAGGAAGTCGCCATGACCAAGCGCGGCCTGTGCATCCTGGTGGGCGCCACCGGCTCGGGCAAGTCCACCACGCTGGCGGCCATGGTGGACTGGCGCAACGAGAACTCCTACGGCCACATCGTCACGGTCGAAGACCCGATCGAATTCGTCCACCCGCACAAGAACTGCGTGGTCACGCAGCGCGAGGTGGGCCTGGACACCGACAGCTGGGAGGCGGCGCTCAAGAACACGCTGCGCCAGGCCCCCGACGTGATCCTGATGGGCGAGATCCGCGACCGCGAGACCATGGAGCACGCCATCGCGTTCTCCGAAACCGGCCACCTGTGCCTGGCCACGCTGCACGCCAACAGCGCCAACCAGGCGCTGGACCGCATCGTCAACTTCTTCCCCGAAGACCGGCGCGCCCAGGTGCTGATGGATCTGTCGCTCAACCTGCGCGGCATGATCTCGCAGCGCCTCATCCCCAAGCAGGACGGCAAGGGCCGCGCCGCGGCGGCCGAGATCCTGCTCAACACGCCGCTCATCTCCGATCTGATCTTCAAGGGCGAAGTGGCCGAGATCAAGGAGATCATGAAGAAGAGCCGCAACCTGGGCATGCAGACCTTCGACCAGGCGCTGTTCGACTTGTTCGAGGCCCATCAGATCACCTACGAAGACGCGCTGCGCAATGCCGACTCGGTCAACGACCTGCGGCTGCAGATCAAGCTGGGCAGCCAGCGTGCGCGCTCGAGCGACCTGGCCTCGGGCACCGAGCACTTCGCCATCGTCTGAGCCCAAGCTCTTTCGCCTGTCCTCCTTTCCCGCCGCCGGCCCGCTGTTGCACGGGCCGGCCGGCCTTGTCCCTGGATTTTCCCTGGAGCCCCTACCCGCCATGCCGAGCACGAACCCCCGCAGCTACGAAACCACCTCTCCCGCCAAGGTCGCCTTCCTGGGCCTGGGCGTCATGGGCTACCCCATGGCCGGCCACCTGGCGCTGGCCGGCAACGCCGTCACCGTCTACAACCGCACCGCGGCCAAATCCATCGCCTGGGCCGAGGAATTCGCAAGCGCGGGCGCCGGCGCGGTGAAACACGCCGCCACGCCGCGCGAGGCGGCGCAGGGCGCCGACATCGTCTTCTGCTGCGTGGGCAACGACGACGACCTGCGTTCGGTGGTGCTGGGGGCGGACGGCGCCTTCGCCGGCATGCAGCCGGGCGCCATCTTCGTGGACCACACCACGGCCTCGGCCGAGGTGGCGCGCGAGCTGTACAAGGCCGCGCGCACGCTGGGCCTGCAGTTCATCGATGCACCCGTCTCCGGCGGCCAGGCAGGCGCCCAGAACGGCCAGCTCACGGTGATGTGCGGCGGCGATGCGGCCGCCTTCGACGCCGTGCGGCCCACGGCCATGGCCTATTCGCGCGCCTGCACCCTCATCGGCGACAGCGGCGCGGGCCAGCTGGCCAAGATGGTCAACCAGATCTGCATCGCCGGCATCGTGCAAGGCCTGTCGGAGGCCGTGGCCTTCGGCCAGCATGCCGGGCTGGACATGCCGCTGGTGCTCGACGTGATCGGCAAGGGCGCGGCCCAGAGCTGGCAGATGGACAACCGCGGCAAGTCCATGGTGGAGGGCCGCTTCGACTTCGGCTTCGCCGTGGACTGGATGCGCAAGGACCTGGGCCTGGTGCTGGACGAGGCCCACCGCAACGGCGCGCGCCTGCCCGTGACGGCGCTGGTGGACCAGTTCTATGCCGACGTGCAGCAGGCCGGCGGCGCCCGCTGGGACACCTCCAGCCTCATCACCCGGCTGGGCGTGAAGAAGAAGCCACAGGCCTGAAGGCCACGCGGGCGGCGGCCCGGCAGCGCCCAGGGCGGGCGCGCCGGCCACCTTGCCCGGCGGATCAGCGCACCGGCTGCGTCACCACGCCCGTGACGGCCGGCGTGGGCAGCGGGGCCAGCGGCGTGGCCTGCACGCCCGAGGCCGCCGGGGCGGACATTGCAGGCGCTGCCGCCGGCGGCGTGCTGGCGGCGGCCGGGTCCTGCACCACGGGTGCGGGCTGGCGGGCATTGAGGGCCGCATTGCTGCGCGCCAGCTCCTCTTCCGAGACGATCTCGAACACCCGCACCACCTTGCGCACGCCGCTCACGCCGCGGGCGATGTCGGTGGCGCGGTTGGCCTCGCGCGAGGTCACGCGGCCCATCAGATAGACCACGTCGCGCTCGGTCACCACCGTGAAGGCATTGGCGACCAGATCCTTGGCATCGACCAGGCTGGCGCGCACCTTGCCGGTGATGAAGGTGTCGTTGGTGCGCTGGCTGAGGGACGAAGGCGGCATCACGCCCACTTCGTTGACCACGGAGCGCACGTTCTCCACGCCCTGCGCGATCTGCTCGACGCGCTGCTTGTCCTCGGCGCGCTCGGCCTCGCCCGTCAGCAGCACCTGGCGGTTGAAGCTGGTGACGTTGACGTGGACGCGGTCGCCCAGGGCTTCGCGGATGCGGTTGGCGGTGCGCAGCTCGATGCCCTCATCCTCCACCTGCGTGCCGGTGGTGCGGCGGTCGGTCGCCACCAGGGCGCCCATCACCGCGCCGCCGCCGATCAGGACGGGCGCGCAGGCCGACAGCGCAGCAGCCAGCGCAGCGGTGCTGCAGACGAGGCACATCGTGCGGGACAACGGGAATTTCATAGCGGCATCTCCTGTTCACCAAGTAACTGGGCATCCACGCCGTCGCACAGGCAGTGCAGCACGAGGGCATGGACTTCGCGCACGCGGGCGGCGCGGTCGTGGGGTACGGCGATCTGCACGTCGGTCTCGCGCAGCTGCGGCGCCAGCGCGCCGCCGGTGCGGCCGCACAGCGCCACCACCGTCATGTCGCGTTCGTGGGCGGCCTGCACGGCCTGCAGGATCTGGGCATCGTTGCCGCTCACCGTCAGGGCCACCAGCACATCGCCGGCCTGGCCCAGCGCGCGCACCTGGCGGGCGAGGGACTCCCTGTCGGAGCTGTCGGCCTCGTCGGCCAGGCCGCCCATCCAGGCACCGCCCGGCTGCAGGGCGATGGCGGCAAGCTCGGGCCGCTCACGCTCGAAACCGCCCACGCACAGCGCGGCGAACAATTGCGCGTCGGCCACGGAAGCGCCGCTGCCGCAGGCCAGCACTTTCGCGCCGCTGGTGACGCAGGCCAGGATCGCCTGGATGGCAGAGCCGATGGGATGACTGAGGGCTTGCGCCGCCTGGTACTTCAGATCGGCGCTGTCGATGAAGTGCTGTTGGATTCGTTGCTCGAGCATGGGGCCCGGATGATACCCAAGGGGGTGGACCCGCCTGTTGCAAAAGGTGGAGCGCCGCCCACTGGCAAGGCCTCGCTGGGTGCTCGAATCCGCTCAGCCGCCGGCATCGAAGGCGCCGCGCAGCCATTCGACCGAAGCGCCTGCGCCTGCGCCGCCGCCATCCCCGCGCCCCTCCACCAGCACCACGTCGAACCGGCAGGCCGGCGGCGACGGCCAGCGCATGAGGTAATGGCGCGCGGCGAACACGATGCGCTGCTGCTTGACCGCGCCGATGCTGCCGCCCGCCCCGCCGAAGCCGCTGCCGGCGCGGCTGCGCACCTCGACGAACACCAGCGTGCCGTCGCGATCGCGCATGATGAGGTCGATCTCGCCGCCGCCGCGGCCGGGCGTCCGATAATTGCGCTCCACCAGCGTCAGCCGGGCGGCCTGCAGATGCGCCAGTGCGCGGTCTTCGGCGGCATTGCCCCGCTCGCGCGTCGTGCGCCCGGCAGGCGCGGCCTCCGTGCCGGCCTTGCCCCCGCCGCCTCCCCAGTTCTTGCCAAGGAATCCCATTGAGCGCCTCTTTCGCTTCAGCCCTGAGCGCCGCGCGCGATGCGGCGGCCACGCAGCATTATCCGCAGGGCACGCTCTATGTCGTCGCCACGCCCATCGGCAATCTGGCCGACATCACGCTGCGCGCCCTGCACGTGCTGCAGCTGGCCGACGTCATCGCCTGCGAAGACACGCGCCACACGCAGTCCCTGCTGCGCGCCTACGGCATCGACAAGAGCGGCGCCCAGCTGCTGGCCGTCCACCAGCACAACGAGGCCGAGGCCGCCGGCAACGTGGTGGACCGCCTGCGCCAGGGCCTGCGCGTGGCCTATGTGAGCGACGCCGGCACGCCGGGCGTGAGCGACCCCGGCGCCCGGCTGGCCAGCGCCGTGGCCGCTGCCGGGCTGCGCTGCCTGCCCCTGCCCGGCGCCAGCAGCGTGACCACGGCGCTGAGCGTGGCCGGCGCGGTCGCCCACGGCCCCGATGCCGGAGGGTTTCTCTTCGCCGGCTTCCTGCCCACCCGGGGCGCCGAGCGCACTGCCGCCGTGCAGCGCCTGGGCGACGAGCCCCGCTGCGTGGTGCTGCTGGAGGCGCCGCACCGCATCGAAGAGCTGGCGCGCGCGCTGGCCGTGCTGGGCGAGCGCCCCGTCACCCTGGCCCGCGAGCTGACCAAGCAGTTCGAGGAGATCAGCACCCATCCGGCGCAGGCGCTCTCCGCCTGGCTGGACGGCAATCCGCAGCGGGCGCGCGGCGAATTCGTCGTGCTGCTGCACCCGCTGCCCCCCGCCGCCGCCGATGACGACGCCCAGGGCCGCCGCGTGCTGCAGCTGCTGCTGCCCGAGCTGCCGCTGAAGACCGCCGTCCGCATCGCCGCTGACATCACGGGCAATGCGCGCAACGCGCTCTACCCGCTGGCGCTGGAACTGAAGCGCGAGATGGACGAGGACGAAGACGCGGATGGCGCGGCCGATGAAGGCGGCGACGCAAGCCACAGCCGCTGAACCGCCAGGCGCGCAGCGGCACAGGCCACGCGCCTTCGGGATGGGAGGAATTCAGAGGCCTGGAGGCCCCATGCGCGCTTTCTGCCTGGGCAATCAGCTATTAAAACGATAGCATATTGCCAGGCGATTCAACTGCGCGAGTAGGCGAGCCCGGATGCCACGCCGCCGAACAGGTCTCCCTCGACCTGCGGAACGCCCGGGAACACGGCCGTGAGCACGTCGCGCAACGGCTTCAGGGCCGAGGAGCCACCCGTCAGGTAGATCGCGCCGATATCCTGCTGCTGCAGGCCGGCGGCGGCCAGGCAATCGCCCGCGCAGGCCGCGATCTGCCGCAGCGAGGCGTCCAGATGCCGCGCCAGATCGTCCGGCGTGATCTGGGCGGAGAGCCCGCCCTCCAGCCAGTCCAGCGCGATGGTCGCGGGCGCGTGGTGGCGCGATGCCTCGATCTTCGCCGCCTCGACGGTGTTCGCCAGCCGGTGGCCCCAGCGCTCGTTCAGCACGGTCATGAGCCGGTCGTGCAGGCGCACGTCGGCATAGTCGCCGCGCAGCTGCTGCGCCTCGCGCATCGACTTCTGCGCGTATTGCCACTGGATCAGGTGCCAGGTGGACAGGTCGAAGAACACGCGGCTGGGCACCTCGCGGCCCTTGGGGCCGACATGGCGGAAGCCCAGCAGGCTCATCACCTGCTCCAGGTTGAGCTTCCGGTCGAAGTCCGTGCCGCCGATGTGCACGCCGGTCGTGGCGAGCACGTCCGACGAGCGGGCGGCCGCGCCGGTGCGGCCCGGACCGAGCCGCACCACGGTGAAGTCCGACGTACCGCCGCCGATGTCCACCACCAGCACCAGCGCCTCCTCGGTCATGCGCTGCTCGTAGTCCAGGGCCGCGGCGATCGGCTCCAGCTGGAAGCTGATGTTGGCAAAGCCCGCGTCGATCGCGGCCTGCCGCAGGGCGTCTTCGGCCATGCGGTCGCGCGCCGGGTCGTCATCGACGAAATGCACGGGCCGGCCCAGCACCACGCGCTCGGGCATCGCGCCGTCCAGCGCGGTGCGCACCCGCGTGGCGATATGCCGCAGGAACATCGCAATGATGTCCTGGTAGCTCACCAGCGACTCGTGAACGGAGGTCTTGTCCTGCAGCAGCGCGCTGCCGAGCAGGCTCTTGAGCGAGCGCATCAGCCGGCCTTCCACGCCCTCCAGATACTGGTGGACGGCATCGCGGCCGTAATGGGTCTTGTGGTCTTCGGTATTGAAGAACAGCGCCGTCGGCATGATCGGCGCGTCATTGGCATCGAGCGCCAGCAATCGCGAGGTGCCGCCCGTCTGCTGCAGCAAGGACGCAGCGGAATTGGACGTGCCGAAATCGATACCGAGGGTGGAGCCGGGAAG
Source organism: Paracidovorax wautersii (assembly GCF_900113035.1). GTDB lineage: Bacteria > Pseudomonadota > Gammaproteobacteria > Burkholderiales > Burkholderiaceae_C > Paracidovorax > Paracidovorax wautersii. The sequence goes on from NZ_FONX01000020.1 coordinate 37,215, forward strand.
GAACGCCATGGGACAGGAAGAACAGAGGAATTGAAACGGATGAAAGACCTGGCGATGGCGAGAAGCCCAGCCGGCCGGCGTGCATCAATGGCGCGGCGGTGATGCATGTGCCTGCACCCAGGCCGCGAACACACGCCATCGCACGGCATAACCCTGCAGCGTCGGCGATGCCGACATTGCGCCATCCAAGCAATGCACCGGGCAATCCATCGCAGAAACGAAAACGCCCACTAGATAGTGGGCGTTTTGTTCCAGCATCTGACTGCTGAGATTGGTTGCGCGAGAAGGATTTGAACCTCCGACCTTTGGGTTATGAGCCCAACGAGCTACCAGACTGCTCCATCGCGCGGCAAGATTGAATTATAGCTTACTTTGCAGCGTCTGCGGAAGAATCTGCATTCTTTTCTTCAGCACGCTCCACCAGCTCGACGAAAGCCATAGGCGCGTTGTCGCCCACGCGGAAGCCCATCTTCAGGATGCGGGTGTAACCGCCCGGACGGGTCTTGAAACGGGGGCCCAGGTCGTTGAACAGCTTGGTGACGCTGTCGCGGTCACGCAGGCGGTTGAAAGCCAGGCGGCGATTGGCCACGGTGTCTTCCTTGGCCAGGGTGATCATGGGCTCGATCACGCGACGCAGTTCCTTGGCCTTGGGGACCGTGGTCTTGATGGCCTCGTGCTCGATGAGCGAGTTCATCATGTTCTGCAGCATCGCGAGGCGGTGCGAAGAGGTGCGGTTGAGTTTGCGAAGGCCGTGTCCGTGGCGCATGGTGCTGTTTCCTTGTCTTTAATTAAAAACGGGCAGCCGTATCAGGTACTGCCCGCTGCACTGCTCTTTTTCGAAAGAGCCAAAAATTATAGCTTAACGCTTGTCCAAACCAGCCGGAGGCCAGTTTTCCAGCTTCATGCCCAGCGTGAGGCCGCGCGAAGCCAGGACTTCCTTGATCTCGTTGAGCGACTTGCGACCCAGGTTCGGGGTCTTGAGCAGTTCGTTCTCGGTACGTTGGATCAAGTCGCCAATGTAGTAGATGTTTTCGGCCTTCAGGCAGTTGGCCGAACGCACCGTCAGTTCCAGCTCGTCCACAGGACGCAGCAGGATCGGGTCGAACGTCGCATTGCCGCGCGGGCCGGCCGGTGCATCGAATGCAGCCAGTTCGCCGCCTTCCAGCTGGGCGAAAACGGCCAGCTGTTCCACCAGGATCTTGGCCGAGGCGCGCACTGCGTCTTCAGCCGTGATGGCGCCGTTGGTCTCGATCTCGACGACCAGCTTGTCCAGGTCGGTACGCTGCTCGACGCGGGCGCTCTCGACGGTGTAGCTCACGCGCTTGACCGGGGAGAACGAAGCGTCCAGCACGATGCGGCCGATCGACTTCGTCGATTCGTCGGCAAAGCGGCGCAGGTTGCCGGGAACGTAGCCACGGCCCTTTTCGACCTTGATCTGCATGTCCAGCTTGCCGCCGGCAGACAGATGGGCGATCACGTGATCCGGGTTGACGATTTCCACGTCGTGCGGCGTCTGGATGTCGCGTGCGGTGACGATGCCTTCACCGTCCTTGCGCAGGCTCAGCGTGACCTCATCGCGGTTGTGGAGCTTGAACACCACGCCCTTGAGGTTCAGAAGAATGTTGACCACGTCTTCTTGAACGCCATCGATCGACGAGTACTCGTGCAGCACGCCCGCGATCGTGACTTCCGTTGCTGCGTAACCCACCATGGACGAGAGCAGCACACGGCGAATGGCATTGCCCAGCGTGTGGCCGTAACCCCGCTCGAACGGCTCCAATGCGACCTTGGCACGGTTGTGACCAAGTTGTTCGACATTGATTGCCTTGGGTTTCAGCAAATTGGTTTGCATGCAGACTTCCTCTCAATACCCCCAGCTCGTTACACCGGTAAGGCTGTGAAGCGCCTGCACCGCGATGCCTCGCGGTGCAGGAACGGTTTTCTCGAAACGTGGATCAGTGCGAATTAACGCGAATACAGTTCGACGATCAGCGATTCGTTGATGTCGGCACCGAATTCATCACGGTCAGGCACCTTCTTGAAGACGCCTTCGGCCTTGTCGGCATTGACTTCCACCCAAGCCGGCATGCCGACTTGCTGGGCCAGTTGCAGGGCTTCGACCACGCGGGCCTGCTTCTTGGACTTTTCGCGCACGGCAACGACGTCGCCGGTCTTGACCAGGTAGGACGCGATGTTGACGGACTGGCCGTTCACCGTGATGGCCTTGTGCGACACCAGCTGGCGTGCTTCGGCGCGCGTGGAACCGAAGCCCATGCGGTACACGACGTTGTCCAGGCGGGATTCCAGCAGGAACAGCAGGTTGGCGCCGGTGTTGCCCTTGCGGCGGTCAGCGGCTTCGAAGTAGCGGCGGAATTGCTTTTCCAGCACGCCGTACATGCGCTTGACCTTCTGCTTTTCGCGCAGTTGCAGACCGTAGTCGGACGTGCGCTGGCCGGAGGTGCGGCCGTGCTGGCCGGGCTTGGAGTCGAACTTGGCCTTGTCCGCGATGGAGCGGCGTGCGCTCTTCAGGAACAGGTCGGTGCCTTCACGGCGGGAGAGTTTGGCCTTGGGGCCGAGGTAACGTGCCACTTGAGCTTCCTTGTGTCATCTTCCGCAACAGCATTGCGGGAGCCACCGTTGCGCAAGGCAGACGGTGGCGGTGGGCTTCAGAAAAAACTTAGATACGACGGCGCTTCTGAGGGCGGCAGCCGTTGTGGGGAACCGGGGTCACGTCGGAGATGGACGTGATGCGGATACCCAGCGCGCCCAGAGCGCGCACCGACGATTCGCGGCCAGGACCGGGGCCCTTGATCTCGACGTCGAGGTTCTTGATACCTTGTTCGATCGCAGCGCGACCGGCCACTTCGGAAGCCACCTGGGCTGCGAAAGGCGTCGACTTGCGCGAGCCCTTGAAGCCTTGGCCACCGGAGGAAGCCCAGGACAGTGCGTTGCCCTGGCGATCGGTGATCGTGATGATGGTGTTGTTGAAGGAGGCATGCACATGGGCGATGCCGTCCGACACGTTCTTGCGAACCTTTTTGCGAACACGCTGTGCAGCGTTATTGGCAGGGGACTTAGCCATTTTGATCTCTCAATCTTTACTTCTTGAGTGCCGCTGCGCCCTTGCGCGGACCCTTGCGGGTGCGGGCGTTGGTGCGCGTGCGCTGGCCGCGCATCGGCAGGCCACGGCGATGACGGAAACCGCGATAGCAGCCGATGTCCATCAGGCGCTTGATGTTCATCGTCGTTTCGCGGCGCAGGTCGCCTTCGATGGTGAACTGAGCGATCTGATCGCGAATTTTTTCCAGGTCGCCGTCCGTCAGATCCTTGATCTTCTTGGAGTAAGCGATGTCGCATGCTTCGCAGATCTTGCGAGCACGGGTGCGACCGATGCCATAAATGGCGGTCAAGCCGATTTCAGCATGCTGATGCGGCGGGATGTTGATGCCAGCGATACGTGCCATGTGCGTCCTCTAATACTTTCCAGTCAACCTTGGCGCTGCTTGTGACGCAGATCCGTGCAGATCACGCGCACCACACCCTTGCGGCGGATGATCTTGCAGTTGCGGCAGATTTTCTTGACCGAAGCCGAAACTCTCATTTCATTCTCCTAAAACTTGCCCACGTTCCGGCCACAGCGCGGAACACAAAATTTCGTGCCCGCGAAGATCGAAGGCATTCATAAACCGTAACTTGCCCAGGCGAACCCGCGACTATAGCGCAGTTACCCGAAACTGCCCAGACTCAAGTTCCGGGCGTCGCTTTGAAGTTCGCCTTTTTGAGGAGCGATTCGTACTGCTGCGACATCATGTAGTTCTGGACCTGGGCCATGAAGTCCATGGTCACCACCACAATGATCAGAAGCGACGTGCCACCGAAATAGAACGGAACGTTGTATTTCAGGATCAGGAACTCCGGCAGCAGACAGACGAACGTGATGTACACGGCGCCCGCCAGCGTGAGGCGAACCAGAATCTTGTCGATGTAGCGGGCGGTCTGCTCGCCAGGACGGATCCCGGGAATGAACGCACCACTCTTCTTCAGGTTGTCGGCAGTCTCGCGGCTGTTGAACACGAGCGCCGTGTAGAAGAAGCAGAAGAACACGATGGCCGCAGCGTAGAACATCACATAGACCGGCTGACCAGGGGTCAGTGCGCTAGAGATGTCGCGCAGCCAGCGCATGGACTCACCCGCGCTGAACCAGTTCACCACCGTTGCCGGCAGCAGGATGATCGACGACGCGAAGATCGGCGGGATCACGCCAGCCATGTTCAGCTTCAGGGGCAGATGCGACGACTGACCGCCGTACACCTTGTTGCCGACCTGACGCCGCGCATAGTTGACCAGGATCTTGCGCTGACCACGCTCCACGAAGACGACGAAGTACGTCACCAGGCCGACCACGATCACGATGAAGATGGCTGCCAGGATGCTCATGGCACCCGTGCTCACCAGCTCCAGCAATCCACCGATCGAGCTGGGCAGCCCCGCGGCGATGCCGGCGAAGATCAGGATCGAGATCCCGTTGCCCAGGCCACGCTCGGTGATCTGCTCGCCCAGCCACATCAGGAACATCGTCCCTGCCGTGAGGCTCACGACCGCCGTCATACGGAAGCCGAAGCCCGGGCTCAGCACCAGGCCGGCGGAGCTTTCCAGCGCCACGGCGATGCCCAGCGACTGGAAGATCGCCAGGCCCAGCGTGCCGTAGCGCGTGTACTGCGTGATCTTGCGGCGACCGGCTTCGCCTTCCTTCTTCAGCTGCTCGAAGCTCGGGATGACGTAGGTCATCAGCTGCATGATGATCGATGCCGAGATGTACGGCATGATCCCCAGTGCAAACACCGTGAAGCGCGAGAGCGCCCCACCCGAGAACATGTTGAACAGGTTCAGGATGCCGCCTTGGTGGCCACTGAACAGCTGCTGCAGCTGCGCCGGATCGATGCCCGGCACCGGGATATGAGCCCCGATGCGGTAAACGATCAGCGCGAGCAGCAGAAAAACCAGACGGCGACGCAAATCACCGAACTTGCCGGTTTTCGCAATTTGAGCTGCGTTCGTAGCCACTGATGCTTTCCTTCAGAACCGATCAGGCCAGGCTGCCGCCGGCAGCTTCGATAGCCGCCTTCGCAGCAGCGGTCGCGCCGATGCCCGTCAGCTTCACAGCCTTGGACAGCGAACCGCTGTTGATCACCTTCACGACCTTGGCGCGTTGGCCCACCAGACCGGCGGTCTTCAGAGCCAGCAGATCCACTTCGGCGAGTTCCAGCTTGTCCAGGGCGGTCAGGGTCACTTCTGCGTTGAACTTCAGCAGATGCGACTTGAAGCCACGCTTGGGCAGACGGCGCTGCAGAGGCATTTGACCGCCTTCGAAGCCCACCTTGTGGTAGCCACCCGAACGCGACTTCTGACCCTTGTGACCGCGGCCAGCGGTCTTGCCCAGACCGGAGCCGATACCACGGCCGACGCGGCGCTTGGCATGTTTCGCTCCATCTGCGGGCTTGATGCTATTGAGTTCCATCATCAACCTCTCAGAGGACCTTGACCAGATAGCTGATCTTGTTAATCATGCCGCGCACTTCGGGGCTGTCCTTCAGCTCGCTGATGCTGTTCAGCTTGCGAAGGCCCAGGCCGCGCACGGTGGCACGGTGCGATTCCTTGGTGCCGATAGGGCTGCGCACCAGTTGAATCTTGACGGTTTGTTGCGTAGTCATTTGCAAAGCTCCGTTCAGGCGAAGATGTCTTCGACCGACTTGCCGCGCTTGGCTGCCACTTCCGAAGGGGTCGTGGAGTTCACCAGCGCGTCGAACGTGGCGCGGACCATGTTGTAGGGGTTCGACGAGCCGTGGCTCTTGGCCACGATGTCCGTCACGCCCAGAACTTCGAACACGGCACGCATCGGGCCGCCAGCGATGATGCCGGTACCCTTGGGAGCCGGAGCCATCATCACGACGGCAGCGCCGTGGTGACCCGTCACGTTGTGGTGGATGGTGCCGTTCTTGAGCGACACCTTCACCATGTTGCGGCGGGCTTCTTCCATGGCCTTCTGCACGGCAGCAGGCACTTCCTTGGACTTGCCCTTGCCCATGCCCACGCGGCCATCACCGTCGCCGACCACGGTCAGTGCAGCGAAGCCGAGGATACGGCCGCCCTTCACGACTTTGGTCACGCGGTTGACCGCGATCATTTTTTCGCGCAGACCGTCGTCCTGACCTTCGCTCTGCACTTTGGGTTGAAATTTAGCCATTTTGTATTTCGCTCCGCTTAGAACTGCAGGCCGGCTTCACGAGCGGCGTCGGCCAGAGCCTTGACGCGGCCGTGATAGGCAAAGCCTGCACGATCGAATGCAACCTTCTCGATGCCGGCGGCCTTCGCCTTTTCAGCGATGCGCTTGCCGATGGCCTGGGCTGCGGCGGCATTGCCACCCTTGCCGGAGCCGCCGAGTTCCTTGCGCACATCGGCCTCGGCCGTGGAAGCGCTGGCCAGCACCTTGGTGCCGTCGCCGGAAATCACGCTGGCGTAGATGTGGAGGTTCGTACGGTTCACCGTCAGACGCGCCACGCCTTGCTGTGCAATGCGGATACGGGTCTGGCGGGCACGACGAAGACGCTGCTCTTTCTTGGTCAACATGTTGCAGCTCCTTATTTCTTCTTGGTCTCTTTGATCGTGACTTTTTCGTCCGCATAGCGGATGCCCTTGCCCTTGTAGGGCTCGGGAGGACGAACGGCACGGATCTCAGCAGCCAATTGGCCGACGCGCTGGCGGTCGGCACCCTTGATCACGATTTCGGTCGGGGTCGGGGTGGCGACGGTGATGCCAGCAGGCATTTCGAAGTTCACGGGGTGCGAGTAGCCGACGTTGAGGTTCAGCTTGGCGCCCGAAGCCGCCGCCTTGTAACCCACACCGATCAGGCTCAGCTTCTTTTCGAAGCCCTTGCTCACGCCCAGCACCATGTTGTTCACCAACTGACGGATGGTGCCGCTCATGGCGTTGGCTTCGCGGGAATCATTGGCAGGCTCGAAGCCGAGCTTGCCTTCGTTGTTGGACACCTTGACCAGGGCGTTCTGGGTCAGCGACAGCGTGCCGCCCGAACCCTTCACACTGATCTGGTCGCCATTGATGGACACATCCACGCCAGCGGGGATGGTCACCGGCATTTTTCCTACGCGGGACATTTCAGTTTCTCCTCGATGCCACGGTTAAGCGACGTAGCAAAGCACTTCGCCGCCGACGCCGGTGGCACGTGCCTTGCGATCCGTCATCACGCCCTTGGGGGTGGTGACGATGGCAACGCCCAGGCCGTTCATGACCTGGGGGATGGAGTCGCGGCCCTTGTACACGCGCAGGCCAGGACGGCTCACGCGCTCGATGCGCTCGATCACCGGACGGCCGGCGTAGTACTTCAGTGCGATTTCAAGTTCGGACTTGCCGGCTTCGGTCTTGACCTGGAAGCCGTCGATATAACCCTCGTCCTTCAGCACTTGCGCGATGGCGATCTTCACTTTGGAAGAAGGCACCAGCACGGTGGCTTTGGACACCATCTGCGCGTTACGGATGCGGGTCAGCAAGTCAGCGATGGGATCACTCATGCTCATGTTGTATCTCTCCTGCCTGCTTACCAGCTGGCCTTGGTGACACCAGGGATGTCGCCGGCAAATGCCAGTTCACGGATCTTCGCGCGAGCCAGACCGAACTGGCGGAACGTACCGCGGGGACGACCGGTGATTTCGCAACGGTTGCGCTGGCGCGTGGGATTCGCGTTGCGGGGAAGCTTCTGCAGGCCCAGGCGGGCTGCGTCACGCTCTTCGTCGCTACGCTTGGCGTCGCCGGCGATAGCCTTCAGCTCGGCATACTTGGCGGCGTACTTGGCGGCCAGTTTTTCGCGCTTCAGTTCGCGCTGGATCAAAGCTACTTTAGCCATACGCTGCCTCAGTTCTTGAAGGGGAAACGGAAGCCAGCGAGAAGCGCCTTGGCTTCTTCGTCGGTCTTGGCCGTCGTGGTGATGCTGATATTGAGACCGCGCAAGGCATCGACCTTGTCGTACTCGATTTCAGGGAAGATGATCTGTTCTTTGACGCCGATGTTGTAGTTGCCACGGCCGTCGAAAGCGCGGCCGGAGATACCACGGAAGTCACGGACGCGGGGCAGAGCCACGGTCACGAAACGGTCCAGGAACTCATACATCTGAACGCCACGCAGGGTGACCATGCAGCCGATGGCCTGGCCTTCGCGGATCTTGAAACCAGCGATAGCCTTCTTGGCCTTGGTGACCACGGGCTTTTGGCCGGCGATCTTGGTCAGGTCAGCCACGGCGTTGTCCATGACCTTCTTGTCGGAAACAGCTTCGCTCACACCCATGTTCAGGGTGATCTTCGTCAGGCGAGGAACTTCCATCGACGACGTGTAGCCGAACTGCTTGGTGAGTTCGGGAACGATCTTTTCGCGGTAGTGTTGTTGCAGTCGTGCCATGTTGACTCCTTACGCCGCCTTGATTTCAGCGCCGCTGGACTTGAACACGCGAACGCGCGAACCATCCGCTTGCACCTTGATGCCAACGCGATCGGCCTTGCCGGTTGCCGCGTTGAAGATGGCCACATTCGATTGGTGGATAGGCATGGACTTTTCCACGATGCCGCCGGTGGAACCCTTCATGGGGTTCGGCTTGACGTGCTTCTTGACCGTGTTGATGCCTTCGATGACCACATGGGAATCATCGTGGCGCAGCGTCACAGTGCCGCGCTTGCCCTTGTCGCGCCCGGTGAGCACGATCACTTCATCGCCCTTGCGAATCTTGTTCATGGCGAGTCCTCAGAGAACTTCGGGAGCCAGGGACACGATCTTCATGAACCGCTCGGTACGCAGTTCACGCGTCACGGGGCCAAAGATGCGGGTGCCGATGGGCTCCAGCTTTGCATTCAGCAACACAGCTGCGTTGCCGTCGAATTTGACGAGCGAGCCATCGCCGCGGCGAATGCCCTTCGCCGTGCGAACCACCACTGCGCTGTAAACCTCGCCTTTTTTGACGCGGCCACGGGGAGCGGCTTCTTTCACGCTGACCTTGATGATGTCGCCCACGCTGGCGTAGCGACGCTTGGAGCCCCCCAGCACCTTGATGCACAGGACGGACTTCGCGCCGGTGTTATCGGCGACGTCTAACCGGGTTTCTGTCTGGATCATTTCAATATTCCCAACTTGCACCAGAGGATCGCCAGCCCCAGAGAACTTCTCAAGGGCTGAAATCAGCCAGTCAGTCTTGGGCCCGTCGTCCACACCGCAAACCATTTGCAGCGCTTCCGTCTGGGCAGAAACTCCGCGTCTTTTAACGCGAAGCCCTCCATTGTGGCAAAACCTGGAGGGGGAGTCAAGGCCCCGTCAAGCAGGCACGTGGGCGTACTGTTGCGCGAGCGCCAAGAAGGCGTCGAGCTGGGGGTCGGTGCCCAGCTCGTCCTGCAGCAGGGCGGCCACGGCGGGCGCCAGCGAGGCGGCCAGCCGGGCGTCCAGGAAGAGCAGGCGCGAACGGCGCGCCAGCACATCCTCGACGGTGCGGGCGTATTCGTGGCGCGCCGCGAAGCGGACCATGGCCTCGGTGAGGCCGGGCGCCAGCTCCACGTCTGCCCCGGGCAGGGCGGCCACCAGCGCCGCCTCGGTGCCGTAGGAGTGCAGGCCCTGCGCGTCGCAGAGGCGCTGCGGCACCGCCCCGTCCGGCGCGCCCACCACGGGCAGGTCGCTGGTGCGCGATGCGGAGCGCGGGGCGAGCAGATGCTCTTCGACGCATTTCTGCAACACGTCTTCGGCCATGGCGCGGTAGGTGGTCCATTTGCCGCCGGTGACGGTGACCAGGCCGCTGCGGCCCACGGCCACCGTGTGCTCGCGGCTAATGGCCTTGGTGTTGCCGTCGTCGTCCTGGGGCTTGACCAGGGGGCGCAGGCCCACCCAGATGCTGCGCACGTCGGCGGCCTGGGGAGCGCGGCGCAGGTAGCGCGCCGACTCGCCCAGGATGAAGGCGACCTCTTCGTGCAGGGCGACGGGCTCGCGTGCGAGGTCATGGCGCGGGCTGTCGGTGGTGCCCAGGATGAGCTTGCCCAGCCAGGGCACGGCGAAAAGCACGCGGCCGTCGGCCGTCTTGGGCACCATCAGCGCGTGGTCGGAGGGCAAAAAGTCGCGGTCCACCACGATGTGCACGCCCTGGCTGGGCGCCACCATGGGCCGCACCGGGTTTCCGGTGGCTTCGCCGTCCTGCTGGCGCAGGCCGTCCACCCACACGCCGGTGGCGTTGACCACGCAGGCGGCGCGGATCTCGAAGCGGCGGCCGGTTTCGGCGTCTTCGCAGACCAGGCCGGCCACCTTGCCGGCTTCGTGGATCAGTTCGCGGGCCGGGCAGTAGTTGACCAGCAGCGCGCCGTGGGCGGCGGCCGTGCGTGCCAGAGCGAGCGCCAGGCGCGCATCGTCGAACTGGCCATCCCAGTATTTGACGCCGCCCTTGAGCCCTTCGGGCCGGGCGGTGGGCAGGCAGCGCAGCGCTTGCGCGCGGCCCAGGAATTCGGTGGCACCCAGGCCGGCCTTGCCGGCCAGGGCGTCGTACATCTTCAGGCCGACGCCGTAGAAAGGCGTCTCCCAGAACTTGTAGGAAGGCATCACGAAGGCCAGCGGCTGCGCCAGATGCGGGGCGTTGTGCAGCAGCGTGGTGCGTTCGTGCAGGGCTTCGCGCACCAGGGAGATATTGCCCTGGGCGAGATAGCGCACCCCTCCGTGGACCAGCTTGGTAGCGCGCGACGAGGTGCCCTTGGCGAAGTCGTGCGACTCCACCAGCACCACGCGGTAGCCACGGGTGGCCGCGTCCAGCGCCACACCCAGCCCGGTCGCCCCGCCGCCGATCACCGCCAGGTCGTAGGCGACCGGCTCGGCGAGGCGGGCCAGCAGATCGGCGCGGACAGTCGGCAGCGGGGTGGCGGGAACGTGGTTCATGGGGTGGGATTGTCCATTGGTCGCGGAGGATTTAAGGGTAAACCCTTAATTTCTTTGCCATGCCGGCAAAGGTGGGGAGACAGCGGTGGGCCTGCAGCCGGCCAGCGGCGGAGAAGGAGGCGGCAAGCGCCCCCGCTCCCCGCCCTTGCCCCGGTCAGCGGGTCTTGCCGTCCTTCCAGGCCTGCAGCAGCTTGTCGTAGGCGATGGTCTGGCCCTTGGGCTTTTCATTGGCCAGCTTGGCCCAGGGAGCCTGCTTGTCGCTCAGCCACTTGGCGGGATCGCTCTTGGGGTTGAGCTTGGGCGCGCAGTGGGCCATGCCGGCACGCTGCAGGCGGGCCATCACCTGGTCCATCTCGTCGGCCAGCGTGTCCATGGCGCCCTGCGGCGTCTTCTCGCCCGTCACGGCCTGGGCCACGTTCTTCCACCAGAGCTGGGCCAGCTTGGGGTAGTCGGGCACGTTGTTGCCGGTGGGCGTCCACGCGACGCGCGCCGGGCTGCGGTAGAACTCCACCAGGCCGCCGAGCTTCGGAGCCGCGTCGGTCATGGCCTTGGAGCGGATGTCGGATTCGCGGATCGGCGTCAGGCCCACCAGGGTCTTCTTCAGCGACGTGGTCTTGGCGGTCACGAACTGGGCGTAGAGCCAGGCGGCGGCCGTGCGGTTGGCGTCATGGTCCTTGAAGAAGGTCCAGCTGCCCACGTCCTGGTAGCCGTTCTGCATGCCTTCCTTCCAGTACGGGCCGTTGGGGCCGGGCGCCATGCGCCACTTGGGCGTGCCGTCGGCGTTGACCACGGGCAGGCCGGGCTTGACCATGTCGGCGGTGAAGGCGGTGTACCAGAAGATCTGCTGGGCGATCTGGCCTTGCGCGGGCACCGGGCCGGATTCGCCAAAGGTCATGCCCATGGCTTCCTTGGGCGCGTACTTCTTCATCCAGTCGATGTACTTGGTGAGCGCATAGACGGCCGCCGGCGAGTTGGTGGCGCCGCCGCGCGACACGCTGGCGCCCACGGGCGTGCACTTGTCGTCGGCCACGCGGATGCCCCATTCATCGACGGGCATGCCGTTGGGAATGCCCTTGTCGGCCGCGCCGGCCATGGAGAGCCAGGCATCGGTGAAGCGCCAGCCCAGGGACGGGTCCTTCTTGCCGTAGTCCATGTGGCCGTAGATGGGCTTGCCGTCGATCTGCTTGACGTCGTTGCTGAAGAATTCGGCGATGTCCTCGTAGGCGCTCCAGTTCTGCGGCACGCCCAGCTCGTAGCCGTACTTGGCCTTGAACTTGTCCTTGAGGTCCTTGCGGTCGAACAGGTCGGCGCGGAACCAGTAGAGGTTGGCGAACTGCTGGTCGGGCAGCTGGTACATCTGCCCGTCGGGCGCGGTGGTGAAGCTGGTGCCGATGAAGTCCTTGATGTCGATGCCGGGGTTGGTCCACTCCTTGCCCGCCTTGGCCATGTAGTCGGTCAGCGACATGATCTTGCCGTAGCGGTAGTGGGTGCCGATCAAGTCGGAGTCGCTGATCCAGCCGTCGTAGATCGACTTGCCGGACTGCATCGAGGTCTGCAGCTTCTCGACCACGTCGCCTTCCTGGATCAGGTCGTGCTTGACCTTGATGCCGGTGATCTCCTCGAACGCCTTGGCCAGCGTCTTGGACTCGTATTCGTGGGTGGTGAGGGTTTCGGAGACGACCGAGATGTCCTTCACGCCCTTGGCCTGCAGCTTCTTGGCGGCTTCGATGAACCACTTCATCTCGGCCATCTGCTGGTCCTTGCTGAGGGTCGAAGGCTGGAACTCGCTGTCGATCCACTTCTTGGCCTCGGCCTCGCCGGCCCAGGCGCCCTGCCCGATCATCAAGGCCGTGGCGGCGAACGCCAGGGCGGTCAAACGCATCTTCATGGTTGTCTCCTCGTTGGATGTATGGATGTCGTCCCCTGCTGCCATTGCGAATCGGCCGGCGGCCCCGGGGAACGGGGGGCCACCGGCCTGCGAAACAAAATCAGCCCCGGCGCATGACGAGCGCGAGCACGGCCATGGAGATGACGAAGCTGATCCAGACGGAAGGCTCCTGCTCCAGCTTGAACCACTCGGCGAACTTCGCGCCCAGGCCCACGAAGATCAGGTTGATGTAGGCCGCCGAGAGCAGGCCGATGAAGAGCCGGTCGCCGCGCGTGGTGGCGATGGGCAGGAAGCCCCGGCGCAAGGTGGTGGGGGACTTGGCCTCCCACACGGCCATGCCGGCGAGCATGAGCACGATGCAGATAAAAAACACGGCCACAGGCGTGGTCCAGGCCATCCAGTCAAACATGAGCGACTCCTAGCAGTGAGCGATGAACCGCACCGTCGCGACGGCACGATAGGCGCGCGGCCCTACACCAGGGACGCCGAGCAAGGGCCGCCCCGCAGCGAGGGCGTCGTCCCCCTCCCGCGAAGCGAGAGAGGGGTGAAGGCGCGCAGCGACTCAGGGGGTGCATTTCAAACTCTCCCCATCGCAAAGCCTTTTGCGATGTAGTGCCGCACGAACCAGATGACGATGGCGCCGGGCACGATGGTGAGCACGCCGGCGGCGGCCAGCGTCGCCCAGTCCATGCCCGAGGCGCTCACCGTGCGCGTCATGGTCGCCACGATGGGCTTGGCGTTCACGCTGGTGAGGGTGCGCGCCAGCAGCAGCTCCACCCAGCTGAACATGAAGCAGAAGAACGCGGCCACACCCACGCCGGCCTTGATGAGGGGCAGGAAGATGGTGAGGAAGAAACGCGGGAAGCTGTAGCCGTCGATGTAGGCGGTCTCGTCGATCTCGCGCGGGATGCCGCTCATGAAGCCCTCCAGGATCCACACGGCCAGCGGCACGTTGAAGAGCAGATGCGCCAGCGCCACGGCGATGTGCGTGTCCATCAGGCCCACGGTGGTGTAGAGCTGGAAGAAGGGCAGCAGGAAGACGGCCGGCGGCGTCATGCGGTTGGTCAGCAGCCAGAAGAAGACGTGCTTGTCGCCCATGAACTGGTAGCGGCTGAAGGCGTAGGCGGCCGGCAGCGCCACGGCCAGCGAGATCACCGTGTTCATGGCCACGTAGATCAGGCTGTTGATGTAGCCCGAATACCAGGACTCGTCGGTGAAGATGGTCCGGTAGTTGTCCCAGGTGAAGTGCTGGGGCCAGAAGGTGAAGGCCGACAGGATCTCGGCGTTGGTCTTGAAGCTCATGTTGACCATCCAGTAGATGGGCAGCAGGGCGAAGACCAGATAGGCCAGCAGGAAGATCGTGCGTTTGCGGAAGCGGCGCTCAGGCATGGCTGCTATTCCTTTCGTAGCTGAAGGCGAAGGCGCCGTGCGCGCTGCGGGCTCCAAAGGGCGTGATGTGCGGGCGCATCAATGCTCCACCTCGGGCTGCTGGGTGCCCACGCGCTGCATCCAGTTGTAGAGCACGAAGCACAGCAGCAGGATGATGAAGAAGTAGATGAGCGAGAAGGCGGCGGCCGGCCCCAGGTCGAACTGGCCCACGGCCTTAGTGGTGAGGTACTGCGAGAGGAAGGTGGTGGCGTTGCCCGGCCCGCCGCCGGTGAGCACGAAGGGCTCGGTGTAGATCATGAAGCTGTCCATGAAGCGCAGCAGCACGGCGATCATGAGCACGCCGCGCATCTTGGGCAGCTGGATGTAGCGGAAGACGGCGAACTTGCTGGCGCCGTCGATGCGCGCGGCTTGGTAGTAGGCGTCGGGAATGGAGCGCAGTCCGGCGAAGGCCAGCAGCGCCACCAGCGGCGTCCAGTGCCACACGTCCATCAGCAGCACGGTGAGCCAGGCCTGGGTCTCGCTGCCGGTGTAGCTGTAGTCGATGCCCAGCTCCTGCAGAGCCCGGCCCATGAGGCCGATGTCGGCGCGGCCGTAGATCTGCCAGATGGTGCCCACCACGTTCCAGGGGATGAGCAGCGAGAGGGCCACGGTGACCAGCACGGCCGAGGACTTCCAGCCCTGCGCGGGCATGGCGAGGGCCAGGCAGATGCCCAGCGGGATCTCCACCAGCAGCACGGAGAGGGAGAAGCCGATCTGGCGCAGCAGCGCGCCGTGCAGCTCCTCGTCGCGCATCACGGCGGCGAACCATTCGGTGCCGACGAACACGCGCCGCTCGGGCGAGATGATGTCCTGCACCGAGTAGTTGACCACCGTCATGAGCGGCAGGATGGCCGAGAAGGCCACGCAGACGATGACGGGCAGGATCAGGAACCAGGCCTTCTGGTTCACGGGCTTGGTGGTGGTGCTCATTCAATAACCTCCGTGCTGCGCACTGCGGTGCGAGCTTGCTTGGGGCGGCCCGGCGCGGCGCTCATGCCAACAGCTCCTCGTTGCGGTAGTAGCAGGTGTGCGGGCCCAGCACCTGCAGCCAGGCGGTCTGGCCCGGCGCGGGCAGGGCCGCCTCGGGGGCGAAGCGGGCCTTGAGGGTGTGCTCGCCCACCTGCGCGGTGAGCATCTGGTAGGTGCCGATGTCCTGCACCTGGGCCACGGTGGCGGCGAGCGCGCCGCGCTGGTGGGCGTCGGCGAGCGCCAGGTACTCGGGGCGGATGCCGACCTGTAGCGGGCCTTCGGGCAGGCCGGCGGGTGCGCCCTGCAGGGCGGTGCCGGCCACCTGGAGCTGGCCGCCCGCGGCCTGCGCGGGCAGGAAGTTCATGCCGGGCGAGCCGATGAAGTGGCCCACGAAGACGTGCGCGGGCCGCTCGAAGAGTTCGGCCGCCGTGCCCATCTGCACGGCGCGCCCGCGCGTCATCACCACCACCTGGTCGGCGAAGGTGAGCGCCTCCACCTGGTCGTGGGTGACGTAGATCAGCGTGAGCTTGAGCTCGTGGTGGATCTGCTTCAACTTGCGCCGCAGCTGCCACTTCAGGTGCGGGTCGATCACGGTGAGCGGCTCGTCGAAGAGCACGGCGGCCACGTCCTCGCGCACCAGGCCCCGGCCCAGCGAGATCTTCTGCTTCTGGTCGGCCGAGAGGCCGGCCGCGCGCATGTCCAGCTGGTGGCTCATCTCCAGCATCTCGGCGATCTGGCCCACGCGCTGGCGGATGCGCGCCTCGGGCACCTTGCGGTTCTTGAGCGGGAAGGCCAGGTTCTGGGCCACGGTCATGGTGTCGTAGATGACCGGGAACTGGAACACCTGGGCGATGTTGCGCTCCTGGGGGCCGGCGCGGGTGACGTCGCGCCCGTCGAACAGCACCCGGCCGTGCGAGGGCACGAGCAGGCCCGACATGATGTTGAGCATGGTGGTCTTGCCGCAGCCCGAGGGGCCCAGCAGCGCATAGGCGCCGCCGTCCTCGAACTCCATGCTGAGCGGCAGCAGGGCGTAGTCGCTGTCCTGCTGCGGGTGGGGGCGGTACGAATGCGCCAGGTCCAGGTGGATGCGTGCCATGTCGGTCAGTTCCCTGTGCGGCGCTCGGGGGCGCGGGCGAGCTGCCCGCCTTCGCCGAAGACATAGACCTGCTGCGGGTCCAGGTGCAGCGCCAGCGGCGCGCCGAGTTCGAAGTGGTGCACGCCGGTGAGCTGGGCCACCAGGCTGCCCACGGGGGTCGAGGCGTGCACGAAGGTGTCGGAGCCGGAGATCTCGGCCAGCTCCACCGTGCCATGCACGGCCAGGTCGCCCGGGCGGGCCTGCACGCGCAGGGCGCTGGCGCGCAGGCCGACGGTGAGCGCGCCTGCGGCCGACCCGGCGGGCAGGTGCACGGCCAGCAGCGGGCCGCCCTGCAGCTGCACGCCGCCGGGCGCGGCCTGCGCGGGCAGCAGGTTCATGGGCGGGTCGCTGAAGGCGCGGGCCACGTCCAGCGAGCAGGGGCGGTGGAAGACCTCGGCCGTGGGGCCGTACTGCAGCAGCCGGCCCTCATCCAGCACGGCGGTGTAGCCGCCCAGCAGCAGCGCCTCGGCCGGCTCGGTGGTGGCATAGACCACGGTGGACTGGCCGGCGGCGAAGAGCTGCGAGAGCTCTTCGCGCAGCTCCTCGCGCAGCTTGTAGTCGAGGTTGACCAGGGGCTCGTCCAGCAGCATGAGCGGCGCGCCCTTGGCCAGAGCCCGCGCCAGCGCCACGCGCTGCTGCTGGCCGCCGGAGAGCTCGGCCGGCAGGCGCTCGAGGAACATGTCGATGTGCAGGCGCTCGGCCAGCTCGCGCACCCGGGCGTCGATGCCCTTCTCCTTGCGCAGCTTCAGCGGCGAGGCGATGTTGGCCGCCACGGTCATCGAGGGGTAGTTGATGAACTGCTGATAGACCATGGCCACGTTGCGATCGCGCACGGGCATGCCGGTCACGTCGATGCCGTCCACCCGCACGCGCCCGGCCGTGGGCGTATCGAGCCCGGCCATGATGCGCATCAGGCTGGTCTTGCCGGCCTGCGTGGCGCCCAGCAGCACCGTGACCGCGCCGCTGTGCAGCGACAGGTCCATGTCGTGCAGCCAGGTCTGCGCCCCCACCTTCTTGCTGATGTTCTCCAGTGCCAGCTGCATGCAGCGACCCCTTTTGTATTCGTGTGATCGCCGCGCATTCGCCGAAGGCGTGCGCAGCCGGTCTTTGTTGTTCGATTCCGATCATTTTTGTTCTTTTCTGATCGCATCGAATCAAGGTTTACCCTGAATCAGTTCGTTTTCGTTCGCTTTAGAGTCGGGTCCACGGTCTTGCGCCGGGCCGGCCGGCTTTGCCTATCCTCTCGCCCTCCGACCTTTCCACTCCGCCCCATCCCGTGAACACCAATCCCCGCCAACTGCGCCTGCTCGAAGAAGTGCGTGCCCGCCAGTCCGCCACCGTCGAGCAGCTGGCCGACACCCTGGGCGTGACGCTGCAGACCGTGCGGCGCGACGTGCAGCGGCTGGCCGAGCTGGGCCTGGTGCGGCGCTTCCACGGCGGCGTGCGGGTGCCGATCTCCACCGTCGAGAACCTCGCCCACACCCAGCGCGAGACGCTGCACGCCGACGGCAAGGTCCGCATCGCGCGCGCCGTGGCCAGCCAGGTGCCCAACGACTGCTCGCTGATCCTCAACATCGGCACCACCACCGAGGCCATCGCCCGGGCGCTGCTGCAGCACCGGGGCCTGCGCGTCATCACCAACAACCTGAACGTGGCCGCCATCCTGAGCGGCAACCCCGAATTCGAGGTCATCGTGGCAGGCGGCGTGGTGCGCTCGCGCGACCGCGGCATCGTGGGCGAGGCGGCGGTGGACTTCATCCGCCAGTTCCGCGTGGACATCGCGCTCATCGGCATCTCCGGCATCGAACCGGACGGCACGCTGCGCGACTTCGACTACCGCGAGGTGAAGGTCGCGCAGACCATCATCGCCCAGGCCCGCGAGGTCTGGCTGGCCGCCGACCACAGCAAGTTCAGCCGCGCCGCCATGGTGCAGGCCGCCACGCTGGCGCAGATCGGGCGCCTCTTCACCGACGCGCCGCCGCCCGAGCCCTTCCCCGCCCTGCTGCGCGAAGCCGGCGTGGACTGCGTGGTCGCAGCGTGATGAAGAACATCCCCCTGAGGCGCTGCGCGCCTTCCCCCTTCTCTCGCAGGGCTGCGCCCTGCGGGAAGGGGGACACCGCCGGCGCGGCGGGGCGGCCCTTGCGCGGCGGTTGCCGGGCCAGGCCGCGCCTGCACCCAGCGCAACGCCCCATGCCCGGCGCATGACGCCCATCCCATACCGGATCTCACCATGACCTACCTGCTCGCACTCGACCAAGGCACCTCCAGCTCCCGCAGCATCGTCTTCGACGAGCACGGCCACATCGTGGCGCAGGCGCAGCAGGAGCTGCCGCAGATCTACCCCCAGCCCGGCTGGGTGGAACACAACCCGCTGGAGATCTGGCACACCCAGCTGGCCACGGCGCGCCAGGCGCTGGCCAGCGCGGGCATCCATGCCCGCGAGGTGCGCGCGCTCGGCATCACCAACCAGCGCGAGACCACGGTGCTCTGGAACCGCCGCACCGGCCAGCCCGTGCACCACGCCATCGTCTGGCAGGACCGCCGCGCCGAGCCCGCCTGCGCCCAGCTGCGGGCGGACGGCCATGAGGCCACGATCCATTCCAAGACCGGCCTGCGCGTGGATGCCTACTTCTCGGCCACCAAGCTGCAGTGGCTGCTGGACCACGTGCCCGGCGCACGCGAGCAGGCCGAGCGCGGCGAACTCGCCTTCGGCACGGTGGACAGCTGGCTCATCTGGCAGCTCACGCACGGCCAGGTGCATGTGACCGACGTGACCAACGCGGCGCGCACCATGCTCTTCAACATCCACACCAACCAGTGGGACGACGAGCTGCTGGCGCTGCTGCGCATTCCGCGCGCGCTGATGCCCGCCGTGCAGCCCTCGGCCAGCCACTTCTGCGACGTGGCGCCCGACCTGCTGGGCCACGCCATCCGCGTGGGCGGCGTGGCGGGCGACCAGCAGAGCGCGCTCTTCGGCCAGGCCTGCTTTTCCGCCGGCATGGCCAAGAACACCTACGGCACCGGCTGCTTCCTGCTGATGCACACGGGCGACCGCTTCCAGGCCTCGGCCAACGGGCTCATCACCACCGCTGCCGCCCAGCCCACCGAGCGGCCCGAATTCGCCATGGAAGGCAGCGTCTTCGTGGGCGGCGCCGTGGTGCAGTGGCTGCGCGACGGGCTGCACGCCATCTCGTCGAGCAGCGAGGTGCAGTCGCTCGCCGAAAGCGTGCCCGATTCGGGCGGCGTGATGATGGTGCCGGCCTTCACCGGCCTGGGCGCGCCTTACTGGAAGCCCGAGGCGCGCGGCACCATCACGGGCCTGACGCGCGGCACCACGCTGGCGCACATCGCCCGCGCCTCGCTGGAGAGCATCGCCTACCAGAGCGCCGCGCTGCTGCTGGCCATGAGCCGCGACGCCGTGGCCGCCGGCGGCGCCCCGGTGAGCGAGCTGCGCGTGGACGGCGGCGCCTGCGTGAACGACCTGCTGATGCAGTTCCAGGCCGACCTGCTGGGCATTCCGGTGGTGCGGCCCGCCGTGGTGGAGACCACCGCCCTGGGCGCGGCCTACCTCGCGGGCCTGTCGAGCGGCGTGTATGGCGGCACGGGCGACCTCTCGGCCCTGTGGCGCGCCGAGCGGCGCTTCATCCCCACGCTGGCCCCGGCGCGCGCGCAGGAGCTGATGGCGCAGTGGGAGCACGCAGTGCGGCAGGCCACGCTGGACTGATCCCTGCGCGGCCGGGCGCAGGCGCAGGCAGGCGCTACCATCCGGCGCAGCCTTTTTCCACTCGCCTGCAACGACCGCACCATGACCGACGCCTCCGCCCAAGCCCCCGCCTCCTCGCAACCCGCCATCGCCTTCATCGGCGGCGGCAACATGGCCAGCGCCATCATCGGCGGGCTGATCCACCAGGGCGTGCCGGCCAGCCGCATCGAGGTGGTGGAGCCCTGGGCCGAGGCCCGCGCCGCCCTGCTGCAGCAGCACGGCGTCACGGCGCAGGAGGCCGCCGGCCCCGCGCTGCAGCGCGCCGGCCTGGTGGTCTGGGCCGTCAAGCCGCAGACCTTCAAGGACGCCGCCGCCGCCGTGCGCCCGCACACCGCGCCCGGCGCCGTCCACCTGAGCGTGGCGGCCGGCATCCGCTCGGACAGCATCGCCGCCTGGCTGGGCAGCGAGCGCATCGTGCGCACCATGCCCAACACGCCCGCGCTGATCGGCCAGGGCATGACCGCCCTCTTCGCCCGCCCGGCGATCACCGCCGCCGACCGCGCGCTGGTCGATGAGACGCTCGCCAGCACCGGCGAGCTGCTGTGGGTGGAGCAGGAGGCGCAGCTCGACGCCGTCACCGCGCTCTCGGGCTCGGGCCCGGCCTATGTGTTCTTCTTCCTCGAAGCGATGACCCGGGCCGGCGTGGACATGGGCCTCTCGGCCGAGCAGGCGCACCGCCTGGCCGTGGGCACCTTCACCGGCGCTTCGGAACTGGCGCGCCGCTCCGACGAGACGCCCGCCGTGCTGCGCCAGCGCGTCACCTCCAAGGGCGGCACCACCTATGCGGCCATCACCGCCATGGAGCACAGCGGCATGGCCGAGAGCTTCGCGCGCGCCCTGCAGGCGGCGCGGGACCGCGCCAGGGAGCTGGGCGACGAATTCGGCCGCTGAGCCCAGCGCCAGCCGCCGCCAGCCGCGTCCGCGCCCGGCCTAGGCAGCCGCCAGCAGCAGCTCCGCCAGCCGGCGCCCCGCATGCGCCACCGTCTGCGCCCGCACCGCGGCGCGGTCGCCATCGAAGCGGCAGCGCTCGGCGAAGGTCTGCCCGCCCACGCGCCAGCCGAACCACACCGTGCCCACGGGCTTGTCGGCACTGCCGCCGCCGGGGCCGGCCACACCGGTGACGGCCAGCGCCACCTGGGCCGGCGAATGCGCCACGGCGCCTTCGGCCATGGCTCGGGCGACCGGCTCGCTCACCGCGCCATGGGCGGCGATGAGCTCGGGCGGCACGCCCAGCAGCTCGGATTTGGCGGCGTTGGAATAGGTGACGAAGCCGCGCTCGAACCAGGTGCTGGAACCCGCCAGGTCGGTGCAGGCCGCCGCGATCAGGCCGCCCGTGCAGCTCTCGGCCGTGGCCAGCATCCAGCCGCGCGCGGCCAGCAGACCGGCGATATGGGACCAATCGGCCGGCAGCGCAGGTGCAGAGAGCGCCATGCGCTCCTCATTCGATAGCATATCGCCGGACGCCATCACCAGAACCACCGCCAGATGGCGATGACCATCAGCGCGCAGAAGGCCGCCACCAGATCGTCGAACAGGATGCCGAAGCCGCCGCGCCAGCCGAAGCCCTTGAAGCAGCTGTCGGCCCAGCGCACCGGGCCGGGCTTGGCGGCGTCGAAATAGCGGAACAGCGCGAACGCCGCGAGCTGCCCCCAGAAGCCCATGGGCATGGCCAGCCAGAGCACGATCCAGATGGCGACGATCTCGTCCCAGACGATGCAGCCCGGGTCCGACACCCCCAGGTGCCGCGCCGCCACCGTGCAGGCCCACCAGCCCACCACCAGCGATACGGCGATCACCAGGCCGATGGCCGCCGGCTGCAGCCAGGCCTGCAGCGCCAGATAGGCCAGCCAGCCCCAGGCCGTGCCCACGGTGCCGGGCGCCACGCGCGCCAGGCCGCTGCCGCAGCCCAGGGCGATGAAGTGCGCGGGGTGCATGAACAGGAAGCGCCGCAGCGCCTGGGGCGAGGCGGCGGCGGACGAAGGGGCGGCGGGCGGGAGCGGTGGCGTCATGGAGCGTTCGATGGCCGGCAGGCCCCGGGCGCCGAAGGCGAGAGACCGGGGCAGGAACAGGGCGGTGGCTGCGGCGCGGCAATGCTAGCAGCGGCGGACGGCACAATCGCCGCCCATGCCCCCTGCCGCCACCCTCCTGCCGCTCCTGCGCCGCCCGGCGCCGCTCCACGGGCCGTGGCGCTGGCTGCTGCATTGGGGCGTGCTCGCCTGCCTGGCCGCCCTGCTGGCCGGCTGCGCGGGCGTGCAGGTGAACTCCATCTCCACGGCCGACTACCTGCGCCAGCGCCGCAGCGACGTGCTGACCACCGGCTCGCTCAGCCCCGCCGCCACCGAGGTGCTGCGCGTGCTGGGCCTGGACGAAAAGCAGTGCGAGCGCGACGCCCCGGCCTGCCGGCAGGCCTTGCGCGAATCCACCGGCCTGACCGAAGAGCAGCGGCTGGCCACGCTGTCGGAGGTCTGGCTGGCCGCCGCCCAGGCCGGCGCGCGCGCCCCGGCGGCCGATGCGCCCACGGTGGACGCACAGGTCGGCCTGTGGCTGGAGGCCGCCCGCTACGCCTATGCCTACCTGTTCTTCACCGCCCGTTCGCCCGGCGAGCGCGCCTTCGAGGACCGGCAGGCCCAGGTGCGCGACTACTACAACTTCTCGGCGCAGCAGGCGCTCTCGGCGCTCTTCAAGGCCCACGCCTCGGCCGACAACCCCGACCGCGCCCGCGAAGAGGCCGCGCAGGCCGCCACCGTGGGCCCCTGGCAGCTGGACTTCTCCTCGCTGCACAGCGCCGGGCTGGAGCCCGCCCGGGTGCGCGAGATCATCCCCGCCGCGTCGCTGCGCTTCTCGGGCCTGCGCAACGTCTATCGGCGCGACGGCTTCGGGGCCGAACTGGTGCTGGGGCTCAAGCCGCAGGCGCAGCCGCCCCAGTCCGAGCCGCAGCCCTTCAGGACCATGCCCTACCCGCCGGTCACCGCGCTGCTCATCTTCGAGGGCCACACCCTGCGCGAGGTGCTGGCCACGCACCGCATCCGCGTGCTGCTGCGCGACCCGTACCGCGCCACGTCCGAGCACATCGCCCGGCACACCGTGCCGCTGGCCGCCAACTTCAGCGCCGGCTACGGGCTCTGGCTGGCGCGCTCGGGCTTCGCCACGCAGGCGCTGGACACGCTGCTGGGCCTGAACGGCGGCCTGGACCGCCCGCGCATCCACCTGATGCAGCCCTACGACCCCGACCGGCGCATCGTCATCATGCTGCACGGCCTGGCCAGCAGCCCCGAGGCCTGGATCAACGTGGCCAACGAGGTGCTGGGCGACGAGGCGCTGCGCCGCAACTACCAGATCTGGCAGGTGTACTACCCCACCAACGCGCCGCTGGCCGTGAACCGCGACACCATCGCCACGGCCATCGAGACCACGCTGCACCACTTCGACCCGGCCGGCACGGCGCGCGCGTCGCAGCACGTCACGCTGATCGGGCACAGCATGGGCGGCGTGCTGGCGCGGCTGCTGGTGTCATCGACCGGCGACCGGCTCTGGCAGGCGCTGCAGGCCCGCTACGAGGTGCCCGACGAGACAACGCCCGACGACGCGCCGAACGAGTCCGCGGACGCCCCCGGCGCGGCCCACGGAGACCCAGCGGCCCACCCGGACGACACCCGCAAGACGCTGGACCGCTACCTGCGCTTCTCGCCGCTGCCGCAGGTGAGCGACGCCATCTTCATCGCCGCGCCCCACCGGGGCACGCCCTTCGCCAACCACCGGCTGGCGCGCTGGGCCGCCAACCTCATCACCCTGCCGCTCGGCATGGTGCGGCAGCTGGGCGACGCCACGCGCGTGATGGGCCGGCTGCGGCCGCGCGCCGTGTCGGAAGAGACGGGCGCGCTCGGCCCCATCGGCATTCCCAACAGCATCGACAACCTGAGCGACCGCGACGAATACATCCGCTGGACGGAGGACCTGCCCATCAGCCCCGGCGTGCGCTACCACTCCATCATCGGCGACGACACGCCGGACCTGCCGCTCGCGCAGTCCTCCGACGGCATCGTGCCCTACGCCAGCGCGCACCTGCCGGGCGCCGCGTCGGAGCTGGTGCTGCCCTCGTCCCACAGCGTGCAGGAGCATCCGCGCGCGATCCTGGAGATCCGCCGCATCCTGAACGAAGAGCTGCAGGAAGGCCCAGGCGCCGCGCCCACGGCGCCGTCAGCGCCCGCCGCGCCGGCCCCGCAGCCCCGCTGACGCCGGGCCTCTTCAGCTGCCCGTGGAAGCGTGCCGGCGCAGCCCCGCACGCCAGGCCACGAAGGTCAGCGCCAGGAAGGCGAAGCCCGCCAGCGGCGACAGCCAGCCGACCCAGGCCGGCGCGCCCAGCGGGTCGGCCCGCCCGAGGATGGCGAGCGCCGGGTAGTAGCTGACGGCCGCCAGCGGCACGGCGAAGGTCAGCAGCCGGCGGAACCAGCGCGCATAGATCGCCAGCGGGTACTGGCCCGCCTCCACGCCGCCGTAAGTGAAGACGTTGGCGATCTCCAGGCTCTCCACCGTCCAGAACGCCAGCGCGCCCTGCAGCACCAGGATGCCCAGGAACAGCGCCACGCCGCCGGCCAGCGCGAAGAGAGCCAGCGCGATCTGCGCGGGCGTCCAGGCGATGCCGGCCTGCGCGGTGGCGAAGGCGATCACCAGCGCCGCCTGCAGCAGCCGGCCCAGGCGGCTGAAGCGCACATCCAGCCCGATGAGCTGCAGCGCCAGCGGGCGCGGGCGCAGCAGCAGCCGGTCGAAGGCGCCGGTGCGCAGCAGCTCGGTGCCCAGCACGTCGAAGCCCCGGCCCAGGCCGTCGGCGATGCCGAACATGGCGTTCACCAGCCCGTAGAACAGCGCGACTTCGCCCAGGCTCCAGCCCTGCACGGCGCCGAAGCGGTCGAACAGCGCCCACACGGCGATCACCTCGATGCCGGTGACGAGGAACTGCCCCAGGGTCAGCAGCAGGGCCGAGCCCGGATAGCGCATCTGCCCCGAGAGCGACGCGCCGGCGAAACGCAGAAAGAGCGCGAAGGAGCCCATGATTCAGCCTCCCTGGATGTCGAGCCGCGCCAGCGTGCGCGCCAGCGTCAGGCGGCCCAGCGCCACCAGCGCGCCCACCCAGAAGGCCTGCAGCGCCAGGCCGGCCGCCGCGTCCCAGCCCGCCAGCCGGCCGAAATAGAGGCGCACCGGAATGTCCATCAGCCCGGCCAGCGGCTGCGCCAGCAGCACGGCCTGCCAGCCGTCGGGCATGAGCGCGAGCGGCAGCAGGTTGCCCGAGAGCACCACCACGACCGGCACGGCGAAGGCGTTGATGCCGCGCGCATCCAGCGCCGCCGTGGCGGCCACGTTGAGCAGCATCACCAGCGCGGTGGACAGCAGCAGCGCCAGCCCCAGCGAGACGGCGAAGAGCGCCCCCGCCAGCGGCCCGGCCGGCGGCTGCCAGCCCCAGCCGCCATGGCCGGCCAGCGGCAGCAGCAGGGCCGCGAAGCACAGCATCAGCCCCAGGCGCGGCAGCATGCGGGCGGCGATCCAGCCGGCCGTGCGCGCGAACCAGAAGCCGTAGGCATCCACCGGCCGCAGCCGGTCGTAGGCGACCGAGCCGGTGCGCACGGCCTGCGCCACCTCCGGGTCGCCCGCCCAGGGCAGCAGCGCCAGCAGGCCCTGCGCGATCCAGGTGTAGGTGATGGCCTGGGCCAGCGGCATGGCGGCCGCGCCGCCTGCGCTGCCCGAGGCGCCGGCATAGAACGCGGCCAGCACCATGACCTTGATGCCGCCCCACCAGCACTGCGTGGCGAAGCCCGCCAGCGCCGCCGTGCGGTACTGCAGCATCAGCAGGAAGCGCGAGCTGAACGCCGCCGCGTAGGGCCGCCAGCGGGCGGGCCGGGCGCTGTGGCCGGCGCTCATTCGTTGGCCCCGTGCAGGGCGTAGAAGCGGGTGATGACCTCTTCGATGGGCATCGCCTCCAGGCGGATGTCTTCCACCGCATGGGCCGCCGCCACCTGGGCGATGAGCGCGGGCGCGGGCATCACGGCCGGGTCGAAGGCCAGCACCAGGCGCTGGCCGTCGCGCTCCTGCACCGTCACGCCGGGCAGGGCCAGGCACTGCGGCACGGGGCCGGCGAAGTCCACCACCAGGCGGCGCTCGGCCAGCACCTGGGCGCGCAGCGCGTCGAGCGGCGCATCGGCCAGCACGCGGCCATGGCCGATGACGATGACGCGGCCGGCCAGCGCCTCGATGTCGTGCATGTCGTGCGTGGTCAGCAGCACGGTGGTGCCGCGCTCGCGGTTGGCGCGCAGCACGAAGTCGCGCACCGCGAGCTTGGAGGGCGCGTCCAGCCCGATGGTGGGCTCGTCCAAAAAGAGGATGGACGGCTCGTGCAGCAGCGCCGCCGCGATCTCCGCGCGCATGCGCTGGCCCAGCGACAGCTGGCGCACGGGCTGGGCCAGCACGCCTTCGAGCCGCAGCAGCGCCACCAGCTCGTCGCGCGTGGCCTTGAAGCGCACGGGATCGACACGGTAGATGTCGCGCAGCAGCGCGAAGCCGTCTTCGACGGGCAGGTCCCACCAGAGCTGGCTGCGCTGGCCGAAGACCACGCCGATGCCGGCCACGTGCCGCTCGCGGTCGGCGAACGGGTCGCGCCCATCGACGCGCACGCTGCCGCCGTCGGGCCGCAGGATGCCCGCGAGGATCTTGATGGTGGTGGACTTGCCCGCGCCGTTGGGGCCGACGAAGCCCAGCAGTTCGCCGCGCTCCAGCGCGAAGGACACGCCCGAGAGCGCCTCCACCGTGCGGTGCCGGCGCTGCACCAGGCCGCGCACGGCGCCCCAGAGGCCGGGCGCGCGCTCGGCCACGCGGTAGGTCTTGACGAGGTCCTGGACGACGATGTGTGGCTGCGGCATGGGGGCGCGATGCTATCCGAAGCCGCCGCGGCCGTGCCGGATTCCCGGCCAGGCCTTCAGGCGAAGTGGTCGAACGAGGCCCAGCGCTGCGCGGGCAGCTCGCGGCCCGCGCCGTCCAGCAGCCGCAGGCCGCTGCCGGCCTCGATGCGGCCGATGCGCGTGACCGGCGTGCCGCACTGCCGGCCCGCGGCCTCCACGGCGCTGCGCTGCGCGGGCGGCGCGGTGAAGGCCAGCTCGTAGTCGTCGCCGCCGGCCAGCACGCACTGGCGCAGCAGTTCCGCATCGAATCCGGCCTCCGCGCTTTCTCCGCCTTGGCTAGCAGCTATCAATTGCATAGCAATCGGCCAATCGATGCAGGCGCCCACGCCCGAGGCGGCGAGGATGTGGCCCAGGTCGCCCAGCAGGCCGTCGCTCAGGTCGATGGCGCTGGTCGCCACGCCGCGCAGCGCCAGCCCCAGCGCCACGCGCGGCGTGGGCCGCTCCAGCCGCTCGCGCGTGGCGGCGAGCACGTCGGGCGCGAGGGCGATGCGGCCCTGCAGCGCCTCCAGCGCCAGCCGCGCATCGCCCAGCGTGCCGCTCACCCAGAGGTCGTCGCCCGCCTGCGCGCCGCTGCGCAGCAGGGCCTGGCCGGCCGGCACTTCGCCGAACACGGTGATGCAGATGTTGAGCGGCCCGCCCGTGGTGTCGCCGCCCACCAGCTCGCAGCCGTGCGCGTCGGCCAGCGTCAGCAGGCCGGCGGCGAAGGGCTGCAGCCAGGCGGCCTCGGCCCGCGGCAGCGCAAGCGCCAGCGTGAAGGCCAGCGGCCGGGCGCCACAGGCGGCCAGGTCGCTCAGGTTCACGGCCAGCGCCTTGTGGCCCAGGGCCGCCGGGTCCACGTCGGCGAAGAAGTGGCGGCCCTCCACCAGCATGTCGCTGGAGACGGCCAGCTGCATGCCGGGCGCGGGCGCCAGCAGCGCGCAGTCGTCGCCCACGCCCAGCGCGGCGCGGTGCACGGGCCGCTGGAAGAAGCGGCGGATCAGATCGAATTCACCCATGGGCCGAGGATAAGGGCTGGCGCCCAGCCATATTTGCGTGAAAGGCGTATGGGGCTGTGGCGGTGCATCCACACGGCGGCGGGCAGCGGCCGGCTTCACGGTTGCGTCACCGCAGCGGCTTAGCTTATGCGGCGCACGACACGACCAGCCAGGGCGGGTCGGCACCTCTGGCGCGCTCCGACCGCGCCGATCCCAACGCAAAACCATGACTACAGATTCCTTCCAGCGCAAGCCCGCTGCCGCACCCGTTCCCGCGCCATCCATCGACGCCGCCGCCGTCCAAGACCTCGGCGCCGCACCCTCAACCCACCTGTCGTCCAGCCGGCGGGGCCTGCTGCGCGGCGGCCTGGCCGCGCTGCTGCCCACCGGCTCGGCAGCGCTGCTCACGGCCTGCGGCGGCGGCAGCGACGACCCGGCACCGGCACCCGCCCCGGCGCCCTCGCCCGCACCGGCGCCCGCGCCTGCGGCGGATGCGTCGCTGGGCTCGCGCTTCGCGCTGGCCGTGCTGCCCGACACGCAGTTCTACGCCCGCTACGCCACGCAGGCCGAGAGCGCGCAGTTCAGCCGCAAGTTCGGCAGCGAGCCCTTCATGGCCCAGACCTTCTGGGCCGCCGCCAATGCGCGCGACCTGAACATCCCGTTCCTGATCCATCTGGGCGACGTGGTGGACCAGGTCAGCAAGCCCGACCAGTGGAAGGTGGCCGACCAGGCCATGCGCGTGCTGGAAACCGCCAAGCTCCCCTACTCCGTGCTGGCCGGCAACCACGACGTGCTGGACGACCGCGACTATGTCGATGCCAGCTCGCAAGCCACCGCCACCGACGCGCAGCGCACGCTGGCCAACGAGCCCTACCTGCAGTGGTTCGGCACCAGCCGCGCGCAGCGCCAGTCCACCTTCGGCGGCCGCGACACCACGGGCTTCCATGAGTACCACGTGTTCACCGTGGAAGGCCAGAAGTTCATGGTGCTGTCGCTGTCGTGGCGCATCTCGGACAACGGCATCGCCTGGGCGCGCCAGGTCATCAAGAACAACCCCACGCTGCCGGTGATCCTGGTCAACCACCAGCTGCTGAACATCGCCCCCGACGCGGTGAGCCCGCTGGAGACGCCCTACGGCCAGATGCTGTGGGAGAAGCTGATCCGCGACAACGACCAGATCTTCATGACGCTCAACGGCCACCACCACGGCGCCGCGCGGCTGACCAAGATCAACGACTTCGGCAACCCGGTCGAGGAAATGGTGGTGGACTACCAGATGGCCTACCAGGGCGGCAACGGCCAGATGCGCCTGTACGAGTTCGACCTGACGCACAACACCATCGACGTGCTCTCGTTCTCGCCCTGGGTGGTGCAAAAGCCGCGCGAGACGCTCACGCAGTTCGACCAGGCCGTGCTCTCCAGCGCCAACGAGAGCTTCCGCATCTCGATCGACTTCGCGCGCCGCTTCGCCCGCTTCAACCCCACCTTCAAGGCCGGCACGGCCAACCGCAAGCCCATCGTGGACCAGGCCCGCGCCGCGCTGCTGAACGGCTACACCGACCCGGCCGCGCCCGTGCAGAAGGAGCCCACCGGCACCAACGACTACGCGAAGGCGGCCAGCACCGTGGCGCACTGGCGCTTCTTCGGCGGCACGCCCGGCCAGCCGGTGCCCGTGGGCTACGTGGTGGCCGACGAGACCGGCGCCAACCCCATCCGCCGCGAGGCGCTCAACATCAACGGCGTGCAGGGCGCCGAGCTGGGCGACCTGGTGTGGGCGTCGGACCGCCACCATCTCTCGGCCGCGCCCGGCTCGGTGCGCTTCCTGAACACCAACAAGAACACGCCGCGCATGAGCTATTTCGTCACCGAGACGACGGCCGCGCTCAACCAGCAGACCTTCACCAGCGGCTTCACGGTGGAAGCCTTCGTGAAGATCGACCGCGACTGGAGCCGCGCCCTGCACGCCTGGATGAACATCCTCACGCGCGCCGGCAACCGCGGCACCGTCGCCGGCTTCTCGGGCGACGACCCGGAGGCCACGCCGGTGCTGTTCGCCATCTCCAGCCTCAAGGAAGTGCAGTGGGAGATCGTCCCCGCGCATGCCGGCACGCGCTCGCCGCAGGCCAGCTGGTCGGGCGAGATCCTGGTGGACCGCTGGGTCCACATCGCCATCGTCGGCAACCCCGCCAAGAGCGAGACGGTGATGTACGTGGAAGGCGCCCCGGTGCTGCGCAACAGCGGCGACGCCTCGGGCATCGCCACTGCCGGCGCGGCCATGCAGTGGATGGTGGGCGGCGGTTCGTGGGACGGTCAGCGCGCCGACGGCTTCTTCGGCCAGATCGGCGAGATCCGCCTGGCCTCCGCGCCGCTGCCGTCCACGCAGTGGCTCACGGCGCGCGCGAGCTGACGGCCAGCGCCGGCCTGACCGGGCCCGCGGCAGGGGCCGCCACGGGCGCGGCGGCCCGGGCCTCCGTGCGGCGGGCCAGCTGGCGCTGGCGCACGGAGGCCCCGTGCGCCAGCCCGCCGCGCCGCAGCTGGTGCAGCTGCGCCTCGGACCAGGCCGAGCCGCTGGCGGGCCTGAACGACACGGGCAGGCACTTGTCCTCCAGCCCATAGAAGCCCACGGCCACGCCGGCCTGGTAGGCGCTCACGGCCTGCCGGTCGCCGGCATCGCGCCGGCGCCGCAGCGCGAAGATGACGCGGCCGCCACGCCGCACCAGCGTCTGCGCCTGGACGAGAGGCTCCATGTCGCACTCGCCGGGCTGCCGGTGGCCACCCAGCATGTACAGGCACAGGCGCACCGTGACGCCATCGGGCAGCCGGCCCAGCAGGCCCAGCCAGGGCGGCAGATCGCGGTCGAGAAGGAACGACGAGAGGGACAGCATCATGGTCACGGTCGAGCGGGACAAGAGGAAGCCTGATGTGCGTGCCGGCGGCCCTCAGACGGCCAGCGGCTGAAGGCCGGCATGCCGCGCCGGGCGTGCGGCGCCCTCCGGCGGCGTGGACGCGGGGACGGCGGCGGTCGCGTCCCAGACGACGATGGCCAGCGCCGGCTTCAGCCAGGCGGGCTTCAGCTCCGGGACCTGGATCAGGAAGCCCTGCAGGCCGCGCGCTCCCGACTGCTGCACGGCGGCGAACTCGGCAGCCGTCTCGATGCCTTCCACCACCACGCAGGGGCAGAGCACCGAGCAGGCCGCGACCAGGTTACGCAGCATGTCCGCCGGCGCGGGCGAATGCAGCGCATGGATGAGCAGGTTGCGGTCCATCTTCACCACGTCGGCCAGGGAACGCGCCAGGAATTCGAGCGTGCTGTGGCCTGCGCCCATGTCGTCGATGGCGATGCGCGCGCCGCAGGCCCGCAGCTGCGCCAGCAGATCGAAGGCCTCGGCCGACGTCGGCACGGCGCTGGTTTCGGTGATCTCCAGCACCAGCCGCCCGGCCACCTGCGGGTGTTCGGCCAGATAGGCCAGCAGCAGCCGCCACCAGGCTGCATCCCCCACGGAGGAGGCCGACACGTTGCAGCCCAGGCGCTGGTCGGGGTGCTCCTGCAGCAGCCGCACGCAGGTCCAGACGACGCACTGGTCCAGCCGGGCGGCGCCGCCGGTGCGCTCCAGCGCCATGATGGCCTGGGGCAGGTTGAAGGCGCCGCGCGTGCCCGGGGCGGCGTGGCGCAGCAGGGCCTCGTGGTAGAGCACGGAGCCATCCGTGCGCAGGATGGGCTGGAACGCCAGGGCCAGCGTGCCCTCTTCCAGCGCGTCCAGCAGCATGCCGGCCTGCAGCAGGTCGGAGCGCAGGTTGGCCACGACCCGGCCGTCACCATGGCCCGAGGCGCTGCCGAGCACGGCCACCGCCTCCTGAACCTCGGTGGATGCGCGGCCGTCAGGCAGGTAGAACACGTCGAGGCCGGCGCGCAGATAGACGCGTTCCGCCTCGAACGGGATGGGGTGGTCCTCGAGCACAGAGCGAACCCGTTCGAGCAACTGATCCAGCGCGGCGGGCGACTCGTATGTCTCGGCCTGCAGGTCGATCAGGAACACGGCCCGCTCGCCGGAAAGGCAATGCGCGGTGAAGCCGCAGGCGCGCAGGCGCTCGACCATCGCATCGTGTATTTGGGCTTGCAGTGCCGTCCCGTATGCCAGCATCAGCATGTCCATATTGGCGACGTGAACGATCACCGATCCTGGCCTACGCGACGTACTGCCTCCCCCCGCAAGGATGGGGACAGAAGCTGAAGGAAAAGACGCCTGCGACATGGGGTGCGAACAAAGAGGTTTATTCAATGCGACTGCTTGTCATATACGGCCCAACAGTAATCGATTTTTACCAGATCGGTAAATAGTATTGTGAAATGTACACATAGCAAGCCATAGGGTCAGTTCTATGGCAAAAAAAGTGTTCATGTAGAGGAAACCAAGGCTTTCGCCGCGCGTCTGCGGCAAGCACTGGAGGGGGCGGGGGTGCGTCCTTCCCCTTCCGTGGTGGCGCACGAGTTCAATCTGCGCTACTGGGGCAAGAGCATCACCGCGCATACGGCGCGGGCCTGGCTGGCGGGCGTCGCCATTCCCATGCAGGACAAGCTGCGCACATTGAGCGAATGGCTGAAGGTCAGCCCGGACGAGCTGCGCTTCGGCTCGCGCCACAAGTCACTGGACAGCCTGGTGCGCGAGTCCGACTCGCCGCTGGGCGAACTCAGCCTGCAGGACCGGGAGATGCTGGCGCGCTACCTGGTGCTGCTGCCCGCGCAGCGCAAGACGGTGCAGGAAGTGGTCCACGCCATGTCGCTGGCGGCGCAGGTGCTGGCGGCGTCCCCGCGCGGCACGCAGCCGGGGCCGGGGCCCGCGCCCCAGCCACCGCAGGTCAGCCCGGTACGCCGCGGAAGCGCTGTGCCGCCTGGCGACTGACCTCGGCCAGCAGCTGCTCTTCGCGCTGGCGCTCGCGCAGCCAGCGCGCATCGTTCTGGCCTGCGGCCGCCTCGCTGCGCAGCATGTGCAGCGCGCCCGAGGCGCCGTGCGCGCCGGCATGGCGGGCGATGTGGTCGATGGTGTGCAGGATGTGGTCGCGCAGCGGCATGTGCTCGCCGGTGGCCGGATCGACATAGACCGCCTCCATGCCGAAGCGGCAGGCCTGGAAGCGGTTGTAGGTATAGACCAGGTAGTCGTCTTCGCTCGGCGTGAACGGCTGCTCGGCCAGGAACCAGGCGCCCAGCGACTGCACGAAGGCCGAGAGCGCGGCGGCGCGCTCGATGGTGAGCGGCGTGTCGAACACGCGGATCTCGATGGTGCCGAACTCGGGCTTGGGCCGGATGTCCCAGTAGAAGTCCTTCATGCTCTTGACCACGCCGGTGCGCGTCATCTTGCCGAAGTACTCCTCGAAGTCCTTCCAGGTCAGCACCATGGGCGCGCGGCCCGAGAGCGGGAACGCGAACACCGAGTTGAGCCGCGCCGAGTCGAAGGCCGTGTCCTGCCCCTGCACGTAGGGGCTGGAGGCCGACAGCGCGATGAAGTGCGGGATGTAGCGCGACATGCGGTGCAGCATCAGCAGCGCCTCGTCGGCACCCGGGCAGCCGATGTGCACGTGCTGGCCGAAGATGGTGAACTGCTTGGAGAGGTAGCCGTAGAGCTGCGACAGCTCCTGGAAGCGCGGCTTGTCGTAGATGCGGCGCTCGTGCCACTGCTGGAACGGGTGCGTGCCGCCGCCCACCACGGCGATGTTGAGCTTGTCGGCGCTCTTGACCAGCGCGTCGCGGATCTGCGTGAGCTGGCCCAGCACCTCGCTGCCCGAATGGCAGATGCCGGTCGAGATCTCGATCATGCTGTTGGTCATCTCGGGCACCACGCTGCCGGGCAGCGGCTGCCTGGCCATGAGGCGCAGCATGTCCTCGGCATAGGGCGCGAGGTCGTAGTCGTGGGTGTTGACGAGCTGCAGCTCCAGCTCGACGCCCAGCGTCAGCGGTTCGGAATGGTGGAAGGCTTCAAGACTCACGGGCGTTGTCTCCGGTCGAGGGGGAAGCACCGCCGCTGCCGGTGCGCGTGAGCGCGGCCCACGGCTTGGAGCTTTCGCCCGCGCGGTAGATGGCCACCGTGGCGATCACCGCCCCCAGCACCTCCATCAGCAGGATGGCCGGCAGCGCGACCCGGGCGATGAGCTGGCCGGTCGAGGCCGACGCCAGCGCGAACTGCGATGCGATCAGCAGCGCGATGGCGGACATCGGCGTCATCGCGCAGCTGACCCAGAGCGCCTGGCGCCAGCTGGCGCCGCTGCCCACGTTGCCCACCGCCACGCCCAGCGCCTTGGCCACCAGGCGCACGGCGATCAGCGCCAGCACCACGCCGGCCACCGGCCCGCTCCAGTCGGCCTGCGCGGCCACGGTGGACACCAGCACGAACATCAGCATGGTCAGCAGCGACGACGCCGTGCCCAGCTGGCGCGGCCAGGCCCAGGGGCGCGGATTGAGCTGCTTGAGCAGCATGCCCGCCAGCAGCGCCGCGAGCGGGGCCGAGCCGCCCATGAACGAGGCCACCGTGGTCGCCGCGGCGATCAGCGCGAGCAGCAGGATGGAGGTGTTCTCGCTGGTCGGACTCATGAAGCGCAGCGCCATGCGCAGCGCCAGAGCCAGCACGCCGCCCACGATGACGGACACGCCCAGCACCACCATCACCGGATAGATGGTGTCGGCGAAGCGCGCGGCCGGGCGGTTGATGAGTTCGGCCTGGGCGCTGCCCAGGGTCAGCGCATAGAGCGTGGACAGCGTGGCCAGCACGATGGCCCGGTCGGTGACGGGGCCGGCGGCGCGCGTGTCGTTGACCACGCGGGTCAGCACGGCGGGCGATGCGGCCATGGCCACCAGCGCCAGCGGGCCGGCCGCGCGCGCGGGCACGTCCAGCCAGATCAGCGCCCAGTACACGGCGAAATAGGCGAAGGCCGATTCGGCCAGGCTCTGCACCAGCACCATGGGGTTGTGGCGGAACCAGCGCAGCGGAATGCGCGCACCGGCCTCGAAGAGCACCAGCGAGATGCCCAGCTCCAGCAGGAAGAGGCCGATGCCCTGCAGCGGCCACACCACGCCGCTGAAGCCCAGCAGCCCGACCACCGTGCCCACCAGCGTGTAGCCCACCACCTTGGGCAGGCCCGTTTTGCGCTGGACCACATAGCCCGCGACGGCGGCCACGGCCAGCAGCAGCGACCATTGCACCGTGGGCAGTCCGGCCGAGGGGCGCAACCACTGCGCCCAGAAGCTCATCAGCTCGTTCATGTCTTGGTCAATCCTCTTGGTTTTCGCCCGACGCCGGCCCATGCGCCACCGGGGCGCCCGCCACCCCGCCGGCTCGGAAAAGGCACACGTGCCGGGCCTCCATGCGGAGCCCGGCAGTGGCCCGAATCTACCCGCCCCGCATGTCGCGCCCCTGTAGGACACCGGCGGCGATGGCCCGGCCTTTGCCGTGGGTCAGGCAGCCGACGGCCCCGAACCCGCCTCGGAGGCCGGGGCCGGGGCCGGGGTCGCCCTGCGGCCACGCACGGGCATGAAGAAGCTCAGGGGCGCGCTGCGCAGCCGCGCACGCACCGCCCGGTAGAGGCGCGAGCGCTCGCCCACCGTGGTGTTCTCCGCCCGCAGCGCCACGCGGAAGGCCAGGTAGAAGCTCACCGACACGTTCAGCGCGCCGATCAGCGGCAGCGAGGCCACCGCCCACCAGAAGGCCGGCAGGTGCAGCACGCCCAGGCCCAGCGACGTGGCGGCCGCGCCGATCTGCCCCGACGAGAGCGTGACGTGGCGCACATCCAGCCCCAGGCCGAAGAAGGCCGCGAACGCGGGCACCAGCCCGAGCATGAAGCCCAGCGAGATGTTGGCGGCAAAGCCCGAGAGGTTCTCGCGCATGAAGTGCGCCCAGCGCGCCGCGCGCGGCTTGCCCAGCAGCCGGGTGATGCGCGGGTTGTAGCGCATGGCCGAATCCAGCCGCTGCAGCACGAACCAGTTCTCGGCCCAGCCCGCGATGATGCTGGAGGCGAACAGCAGCACGCCCGTGAAGGCGGCGAAGAAGAGCGAGGGCCCCAGCAGATGCTGCGCGTGCAGCACGTGCTGGGCCTGCTTGGCGGTGATGGCCGGCACGCCGCTGAAATAGGCGATCAGCCAGGTGATGCCGACCACCGCCGGGAACACCACCAGCACGTTGCCCAGCACCGCCGCCACCTGCGAACGCACGAGGTGCGAGACCTCGTCCACGAAGGATTCCACGGCCGCGTCGTCCTGCAGGTCCTTGAGCTTGGCGGCCATGGCCGGCGCCGTCATGGCCGGCTGCTTGGTCGCCACGGTGAAGTGCAGCAGCTGGATGAGCACGAAGCTAACCGCGTAGTTGGCGCCCGCCCAGAAGCCGGACCAGAACGCCGACAGCGCCAGCGCCGCGATGCCGAACTTCATCAGCGTGGTGAAGGCCATCACGAAGCCCCCGCCCGCGGCCTTGGCCACCATGGCGCTGTATTCGGCGCCGGTGCGGGTGATGTAGTGCTCGCCGGTCTCGGCGCTGCGCTCGGCCACCTTGGCGGCCAGCAGCGACGAATTGGTGGCCAGCAGCGCGCGCACGCTGCGGCGCTCGATGCCCACGTTCACCAGCCGCGCCATGAGCTGCGCCGCCGCGACGACGGGCGTGGGCGAGAGCAGGCAGTCCAGCAGCGCCCGCACGCGCAGGATGCGCTCGCGCAGCTGCCGCAGGCGGAACACCAGGCCCACCGAGATGCCGTTGTCCTCGAAATGCGAATACACGGTGAAGGCGGCGGCGCGGCAGGCATCGAGCCGGTCGCGCAGCCGCTGCACGGCCTCGTCCAGCCGGTCGCTGGTGCGCAGCTGGTGCAGCACCTCCACGCGCAGGCTCTCCACGTCGCGGATCAGCGCATGGAAGGGCTGGGCGTCGCGGGCCGACTCGGTCATGCGCAGGCGCAGTTCGGGGGCGAAGCCGGTGGAGAGGATCTGCCCCGCGCAGTAGGTGATGGCGTCGAGCAGCGAGCGCTGCCAGCGCGTCGCGCCGGGCCCGTCGGCAGGCGCCAGCACCGCCAGCAGGCGCGCCAGCAGCGGCTCGTCCAGCGCGGCCAGCCAGCGCGCGTCGAATTCGCTGCGCAGGGCGAGCATGAACAGCTCGGACGCATCGATCGTCTCCGGGCTGCCCGGCAGCAGCTTGTAGCGCATGCGCTCGGCGATCTCGCTGAAGAGCGCGGTGCGCGGCGCGAAGCCGAAGTCGGCCAGCAGCGTGGTGATGTCCACGGTCTGGATGAGCGCCAGCCACCAGGCCTGCAGCCGGGCCTGCAGCGCCGCGTCCTTCTCGACGGCCTCCACCATCAGCGCCACGCGCCCCAGGGCGCCTTCGACGGAACGGCTGTCGCCGCGCACCCAGTCCAGCAGGGAGATCAGCAGCAGATGGCGTTGCGCCAGCGGCGCGGCGGGGTCCAGTTCGGCCAGCAGCTGGCCCAGATCGACGGGGGACCGCCTCAATGCAGCACCCGGTCGCTCAGCGGCTGGCCGGAATCCCCGCCGCCCACGGCTTCGAGCACGAACAGCGCGATGGGGCAGTCGAAGGTCTCGCCGTCCGCCGCCACGCACAGGTAGCTGCCGTGCATGCTGCCGCTGGCCGTGCGCAGGCGGCAGCCGCTGGTGTACTGGAAGGCCTCGCCCGGCTTGAGCAGAGGCTGCTGGCCCACCACGCCGAGGCCCTTGACCTCTTCGGTGTGGCCGCGCGCGTCGCTGATGATCCAGTGGCGCGCGATGAGCTGGGCCGGCACTTCGCCGGTATTGGTGACCGTGATGGTGTAGGCGAAGCTATAGACGCCCTCCGCCGGGGCGGATTGCTCGGGCAGGTATTCGGGCCGCACTTCGGCCTGGAACTGGTACTTGGGCATGGCGGCAATGGTAAAGGGTAAGTACGGAGCGCCCTCCAGGGCCCGGAGCGGGCGGGCGCGGCGCGGGCTTTTGCGCCAACTGCGACAATCCGGCGCCATGAGCAGCCCCACCTACCGCATCGCACCCTCGATCCTGTCCGCCGACTTCGCCCGCCTGGGCGACGAGGTCGGGAACGTCATCGCCGCCGGCGCCGACTGGATCCACTTCGACGTGATGGACAACCATTACGTGCCCAACCTCACCTTCGGGCCCATGATCTGCCAGGCGCTCAAGCCCCATGCCAAGACGGCGGACGGCACGGCCGTGCCCATCGACGTGCACCTCATGATCCAGCCGGTGGACGCGCTGGCCGCCGCCTTCGCCGAAGCGGGCGCCGACTACATCAGCTTCCACCCGGACGCCTCGGGCCACGTGCACCGCAGCATCCAGGCCATCCGCTCCAAGGGCGTGAAGGCCGGGCTGGTCTTCAACCCCGCCCAGCCGCTGGACGTGCTGGACTGGGTGATCGACGACATCGACCTGATCCTCATCATGAGCGTGAACCCGGGCTTCGGCGGCCAGAGCTTCATCGACTCCGCCCTGCGCAAGATCGAGGCCGTGCGCCTCCGCATCGACGCCAGCGGCAAGGACATCCGCCTCGAAGTCGATGGCGGCATCAAGGAAGGCAACATCCGCCAGGTGGCGGATGCCGGTGCCGACACCTTCGTGGCAGGCAGCGCCATCTTCGGCAAGCCGGACTACCGCGCCGTCATAGACGCGATGCGCACCGCGCTCGCCTGACCGGCTGATCGGCTGATCGATCAGTCCGCAAAAACAGTCCGCAAAAACGGCTCAAGCCCGGCCGCCTGTACGGCGGCCGGGCTTGAGCTCATTTCAGCGCGCTCAGGACTTGGGTTCGGGCATGGGCTGAGGAGGCATCGGCTTCTTCGGGGCCGGCTTGCCATCGGGGCCGTGCTTCGGGCCGTGCTTGTGCTTGGGGGGATGTTTGGGCATGGGCTTGTCCATCGCCGGGGGCATGGGTTCGGCCATGGGGCGGGCAGCGGGGCCCGCTACCGGCACCAGGGTTTCAGCCTCCAGCAGCACGCCGCCGCCGCTCACCGAGCCCGAAACGGGGCCGTTCTTCACGCGGGCGATACAGGCATCGCGGTCCACCGGCTCGCGGAACACGGTGCAGCGCTGTTCGGCGTTGCGCTGGTAGTCGGCTTCGGTTTCCGGTGCCAGCTTGCCTGCGCGCGCAGCCTGGCGTGCGGCGCCCGCCTCGCGGATGCAGGCGGCGCGGCTGTCCGCGGCAGAGATCTGCGCGCAGGCGGCCCGGTCTTCCTGGTAGGAGCTGCCGGCAGCGCCGCCGGCCGGAGCCGCGTGGACGGCGCCAGCGGCCACGAACAGGGCGATGGCGGGGAGTGCGCGGATGATGGGGTTCAGGTGCATGTTCAATCCTCTTTCGTCAACAGCAAAAAGCTGGTGCCAGCGTAAGGCCGATCGGGGCCTCGCGCTGTCAGACAGGCCGGACACTTGGAGTCGTCCAACCGAGGGTTGCAGCACCGCCCGCGTCAGCCGGGCGCCGGTTCCGCCGGCAGCCGATCTTCCAGGGACAGCACGCGTTCGAGCTCCAGCAGGATCACGAAGCGCCCCCGCACCTTGCCCATGCCCTGGATGAAGTCGGTGCGGATGCGCGCGCCGAAGGACGGCGGCGGCTCGATGTCCTCGGGCGGGATATCGACCACCTCGTTGACCGCATCGACGATCACGCCGATCACCTGCCGCTCGTCCAAGGCCTGCACTTCGACGATCACGATGCAGGTGCGCTTGCCCGCCACGACGGGGCTCTTGCCGAAGCGCGCCTGTAGGTCGATCACGGGCACGACGGCCCCGCGCAGGTTGATCACGCCGCGCACGGCGCCGGGCATCATGGGCACGGAGGTGAGCTCGCCGTACTCGATGATTTCCTTGATCGTCAGGATGCCGATGGCGAACAGGTCGCCCCCCAGCTGGAAGGTCAGGAACTGCGCCGAGGCCTGCGTGGCAGGCGCGGCGCCGTGGGATCGCTTGTCTTCGCTCATGGTGTGCCTCTCAGGGTGCCGGGCACGTCAGTAGCGGACGAACTGGCGCTCATCGATGGCGCTGGCATGGCCAGCCCCCGCCAGCGCGGGTTGCTGCAGCGCGCGCGGCGGCTGGGCCGTCGGGGCGGAGAGCACGCCTCTGCGCGCCGTCGCGGCGGCGGCCGGCGCATGCGCCTGGCCGGCCCCGTCCAGCTTGAAGAAGCTCATGGTCTGGCGCAGCTGCTCGGCCTGGCTGCTCATCTGCTCGGCCGTGGCGGCCAGCTCCTCGGAGCCGGACGCGTTCTGCTGGGTCGTCTGGCTCAGCTGGTTCACCGCGGCATTGATCTGGCCGACGCCGGAGGACTGCTCCTCGCTGGCGGCGGTGATCTCCTGCACCAGATCGGAGGTGCGGCGGATGTTGGGCACCATCTCGTCCAGCAGGCGGCCGGCGCGCTCGGCCAGCTCCACGCTGGAGCCCGCCACGTCGCTGATCTCCTGCGCCGCCACCTGGCTGCGCTCGGCCAGCTTGCGCACCTCGGCCGCCACCACAGCGAAGCCCTTGCCGTGCTCGCCGGCGCGCGCCGCCTCGATGGCCGCGTTCAGCGCCAGCAGATTGGTCTGGTAGGCGATGTCGTCGATGATGCCGATCTTCTGGGCGATCTGCTTCATGGCCGCCACGGTGGCCTTGACGGCCTCGCCGCCCTCCGCAGCCTCGGTGGCGGACTTGGCGGCGATGCCGTCGGTCACCTTCGCGTTGTCGCTGTTCTGCTTGATGGAGGCCGTCATCTGCTCCAGCGACGCGCTGGTCTCCTCCACGCCCGCGGCCTGCTCGCTGGCGGCCTGGCTCAGCGTCTGCGCGGTGGCGCTGACCTCTTCGGAAGCTCCGGCCAGGGACTGCGCTCCGCCGTTGACATCGGTGACAACCTCCACCAGCTTGGCCACGGTGAAGTTGGCGGCATCGCACAAGGCCTTGAGCTGGCCCCGGCAATCGACATCGACGGTCCGCGTCAGATCGCCGATGGAGAGCGCCTTCAGCGTGGTGCCCACGGCATCGACCGGCTCCACGATGGCATTGAGCGTGTCGTTGATGCCATCGACGATGCGCCGGAAGTCCCCATGGTGGCGCTGGGCCTCGGCGCGCACTTCGAGGCGGCCCTCGGCGGCGGCGTCCACCAGCATGGAGGTGTCGGCGATCAGTGCCTGCAGGTGCGCGCGCACCTGTTCGATGGTGTCGTTGATGAAGGCCTTCTTGCCGGGGAAGGCTTCCAGCGACGCGTTGAAGTTGCCGCGGCCGAACTCGGCCACGCAGGCCATGGCCTTCTTCTTGACCGCGATGTGGCTGCCGACCAGCTGGTTGATGCCCTGCGCCATGGCGGCCAGGTCGCCCTTGAGCACCAGGCTGTCCATCACCGCATCGATGTCGCCCGCGTCATGTGCCCGGGCCACGCGGCGCAGGTCTTCCGCCATCCAGGCCAGCTTGCCGCGCAAGGCCTGCTGCGCCGCCAGGAGCTGGCCCAGTTCACCGCCGGCGGCCGGGCTGGCGGCCGGTGGCTCGCGCAGATCGCCCGCGGCCAGGCTCTCGGCCTGCGCCAGCGCCAGCCGCGCCGGCCTGGCGATGCTGGCCGCCAGCCATGCGGCCAGCACCGCGACGAGGACGAGCGCCCCAGCGGCGAGCCCCCACGCTTCGGCGAAGGAAAGGCGCAGTGTCTGGACGAGGGACCAAGGCAGGGTGAGCGCCACGGCCGCAATGCCGAAACAGGCTCCGATGCGGGTGGCAAGGCTGGTGTGGTTCATGAAGATGACCCGGAGAGAAACGAAGGTAGAGGGGACAAGAGGCAGGGCACTGGATGGCCTCGCCTCGCCAAGGCCTTCCGATACGCTGCTCGAGCGCACTCCGAAGGCCGGGCCCCACGTTAGGAGACCCTAGGGATAACCCAGGGACAGCACCGGCGCAGAAAGGGGACTCGACCGGACACGCCATTGCAAAATTTTTTCAATCACTTACACAAAAAGCGATTGGTTTCTTTTGCGCCATGGATTCCGGCCCCCTGC
>NZ_FONX01000004.1:0-180716 GCF_900113035.1 Paracidovorax wautersii
CTCTCGCGGGCCGCGCCAACCTGATTTTTTGAGGGCCTGCTCCAGCACGCTTATCCCGTGCAGGTCAGGCTCGCTCCACTTGCGCCAGTACGCATACACGTTCTGCCACTTGGGAAACTCCGGCGGGAGAAACCTCCACTGACAGCCTGTGCGCAGTAGGTAGAGCACCGCGCAGAACACCTCGTAGAGATCCAGCTCTATGGGCTTGGTACTGCGCCGAACGCTGCGCAACAAGGGCTCGATCTCGGCGAACTTCTCTCTGCTCATGTCGCTTGGGTAGGGCTTTCTTTTCACCAAGCAATTGTCGGCTCTGAAAAGATCGTAAACAGGCTCTTAGAGGTGAGCGCGGTGTCTTTCAGTCGTTCAAGGCTTGGGATCGGTCACGAAGCCGATCTTGCGCACCCCGGCGCGCTGGGCGGCCGACATGGCCTGCGCCACGCGCTCGTAGCGCACGTCCTTGTCGCCGCGGATGTGCAGGTCCGGCTGCGGGTCCTTGGCGGCTTCGGCCTTCAGGCGGGGCTCCAACTCGTCGTCGGAGATGTCGCTCTCGTTCCAGTGGTACTTGCCGTCGGCCGTGATGGACAGCCGGATGGTTTCCGGCTTGATGTCTTCCCGCTGGTTGGAGGCGCGGGGCAGATCCACCGGCACGGCATGTTTCATGACCGGCACGGTGATGATGAAGATGATGAGCAGCACCAGCATGACGTCCACCAGCGGCGTCATGTTGATCTCGTTCATCACCTCATCGGCGTCGTCTTGCGTTCCGAAAGCCATGGCTTGTCAACCCTTCTTGATCGGCAGCACCTTGGCCTGCTCGCCGGGTGCGCTGACGCGTGCACCGGTGACGAAGTAGGCGTGCAGATCGTGCGCGAAGCTGTTGAGCGCGTTCAGGATCGACTTGTTGCCGCGCACCAGCGCGTTGTAGCCCAGCACCGCCGGAATGGCCACCGCCAGGCCCAGCGCCGTCATGATGAGCGCCTCGCCGATGGGGCCCGCCACCTTGTCGATGGTGGACTGGCCGGAGGTGCCGATCGCCACCAGCGCGTGATAGATGCCCCACACCGTGCCGAAGAGCCCGATGAACGGCGCGGTGGAGCCCACCGATGCCAGGATGGCCAGGCCTGCCTGCAGGCGCGCGGTGAATTCGTCGATGCAGTTGCGCAGGCTGCGGGTCACCCAGTCGCTCACGTCCAGGCTGTCGTGCAGATGGGCCTTGGTGTTGCGGTGGTGGGCCGTGGCTTCCCGGCCTTCGAGCGCCAGGTGGCGGAAGGGGTTGGTCGGGTCGTCGCCGAGCTTGCCCAGGCCGGCCGCGAAGTCTTCGCTGTGCCAGAAGTCACGAGCGGCGCGCGCATGCTTCTTGAACTTGATGATGTCCAGCGCCTTGATGACGATGACGATCCACGAGGCCAGCGACATGCCCAGCAGCAACACCGCCACGGCGCGCGTGACGAAGTCGCCCTGAATCCAGACGTTGGCAATGCCGAAATGCGATTCCATGAAAACTCCTGATTGATTTATTCGAGAACAAAATTGACGGGGACGAGGTTCCACATGGTCTCGGGCACACCGTTGCGCTTGCCGGGCACGAAGCGCCACCGCATCACGGCTTCCTGCGCTTGCCGGTCCAGCCGGTCGAAGCCGCTGGACTTGCTGATTTCCACCTTCTGCGGAAGGCCATCAGTGCCGATCAGCA
This sequence comes from Paracidovorax wautersii, assembly GCF_900113035.1. Lineage (GTDB taxonomy): Bacteria > Pseudomonadota > Gammaproteobacteria > Burkholderiales > Burkholderiaceae_C > Paracidovorax > Paracidovorax wautersii. The sequence continues at coordinate 1,694 of NZ_FONX01000004.1, forward strand.
CCCGCAGCACCACCTTGCCCTGTTCACCCAGCCGCTTGCTGATCGCCGGATAGGTCGGCTTGGGGTTGTTCAGGTAGGCGGCGTCGCTGGACGGCAGGTCGATCTTCGGCGGTGCCGGTGGGGCAGGGGGCGCCGGAGCCGGGGCGGGTGGCGCGGCCGGGGCCTGGATGGGCGGCGCCGGCGGTTGCGGCTCCACTACGCCCGTGGGCGCATTGGGGGCGGGCGTCCGATCCGGCGTGGCCACGGGCATGGGGGCCGGGCGCGGCGCGGGTGCGCGGGGTGCCGGCTTGGGCGGAGGGGGAGGGGCGGGCTTGGGGGGCGGCGGCACCGGTGGGCGCGGCGGTGCGGGCGGCGTGACGAATTCGCTCAGCACTTCGGCTGGAACGATCACTTCCGCGGCACGGCGCAGCAGGCCGGATTGCAGCGCCCAGAGCCCGGCCACGTGCAGCAGCACCACCGAGCCGGCGATGACGGCATTGCGGCTCAGGCCCCCGGAGGAGGCGCCGTATCTATCGAACTGGGACATATGGAATGGAAACGGCCTGCCTGATGAAGGCGGGCGCAGACAGCCTGAACGGCAGAGGTTGTGTTACTTACGGAGAATCCACCAGACCGAACCCACCATCAGGATCAGGCTGCCAGCGAGTGTCGAGAGGAGTTCCATGCTTTGCTCTCCAGAATGGACGTGGCGAGCTGGATCGTCTGCGTGGGCGTCTCCTTGTGCAGCGCAGCCATGGGGTGCGACACGCTGCAGCGCTCCACGACGGCACGGGCACAGTCCTCGCAGCGGCCGCATTGCGTCGCTACGCCCAGCTCGAACTGGATCTCGTCGAAACTCATGCCGGCATGCGCATGGCGAGCAATTTCGCGGTCCGATACCCGGTGGCAGACACAGACGATCATGGGGCAGGCAGTGGTGGCTGGCTGTTGAAGATGGATCATTATAAATGCGAATTCATCGCATTTGCAATTTCTATCCTCGAAGTAGGGTCAACCTATGGCGAAGCGGGCATGCCGGAGACGAAAAAAAACCGGCACGCGGGCCGGTTTCTTGAGGGCGGCCGCGCTATGCGGGACGCTTCATCACTTGACGTGCTTGCCGATCAGGCCAGCCATCTCGAACATCGAGACCTGGGGCTTGCCGAAGACTTCCTTGAGCTTGGCGTCGGCGTTGATCATGCGCTTGTTGGATGCATCCTGCAGGTTGTTCGCCTTGATGTAGACCCACAGCTTGCTGATGATTTCGGTACGCGGCAGCGGAGCTGCGCCGACCACGGCAGCCAGTGCGGGGCTGGGGGTCAGGGCCTTCATGAAGGCGGCGTTGGGGGTGCGCTTCTTAGCGGGAGCTGCGGCCTTGGCCTCGGAGGCGGGCGCTTTTTTTGCAGTTGCCATGTTGGGTTTTCCTTGTTGGAAGTGAAATACGGGACCAGCGAAAACCTGCTTCTCCACTGGCCCGCAGATGCTAATGGCAAAAAAACGCGTTTCCAAGGGAAGAAAGTGATTTTTTGCCTCCAGTTGTTGCGGTGCAGCCAGCCTGTGCGGGCACGCTGCCGGCAGGCCTGCGCAGCCGCAGGCCACAGAAAACACCCAGTGAAGGTGGCGTCAGCGTTTCGTGCCGCCCGCAGCAGAGCGTGATGTCCTCGACGGAAGCGTGGCCAGCACCACGCTGGCCAGGGCGATGCAGAAGGCCAGCACCTGCATTCCCGTGAAGCGTTCACCCAGCACCAGCACGCCCATCAGCGCAGCACTGACGGGCAGCAGCACCGTGAAGATGCCGCCCTGGGCCGCTGGCACGGCCTTGAGCCCGGTCATCCAGAGCCAGACCGTCCACACGCAGGCCGCCAGCGCATAGAACAGCAGCAGCAGCCAGGTGCCGGGCCCGACGGCCTTGAAGTCGAAGCTCCAGGCGGTGTAGAGGCCCAGGGGCGTCGCCAGCGCGAACCCCCACAGATTGATGAGCGAAGTGATGCGCCTGGGGCCCAGCGTGCCGGTCAGCTTCTTGCCGATCACCGAATAGGCCGCTTCGCAGATGGAGGCAGCGAGCAGCAGCAGGTAGCCGATCCAGGCGGCATGGGCCGGCTCGTGAGCGCCCGGCGCGGCATCCACAGCACCATGGGCGCCGGGCTTGGACAGCGCGAAGAGCAGGATTCCGGCCACGGCCAGCACCACCGAGAACCAGGTGCGCGGTGCCACTTGCTCGCGCAGGAAGAGCCAGCTCATGACGGCCACCGCCGCCGGGATGGAGGCCATGATGACCCCGGCTGACGTGGCGCTGGTCAGGCTGACGCCATAGATCATGAACACGGTGAACAGGAAGTTGCCCATCAGCGACTGCAGGAAGAGCAGCCCCACCGTGCCGCGGCTCAGTGCCGGCTCCGTGGCGGGCTTCTTCAGCCAGTGCAGCATGGCGACGCCGCCGATGCCGAAGCGCAGCCAGGCCAGCAGGAAAACGGGAAACGTGGCCGCCAGCGGCTTGGACAGCGCCACATAGCTGCCGACCAGCGACATGCTGAGAGCCAGACATAAATAAGCAACGGGGCGGCTGGGCGTATTCACTAGACTGGGGCCAAGGAAATTGGAGTCTCTGAATCATGCCCCACGAAACCACCCTTGGCGCCGCGCAGCCGGCGCGCCACGTCTTTGTCTATGGAACGCTGCGGCGCGGCGGCAGCAACGACATCACGCGGCTGAGCCCCGCCCCGGTGTGGGTGGGCCCGGCCTGCCTGCGTGGCGCGCTCTACAGCCTGGGGCCTTATCCCGGCATGCGGCTCGACGGCCATGGCGAGCAAGACCCTCCGGTGGTCGGCGAGGTCTATGCCGTCACGCCGGCGCTGGAGCGCCAGCTGGACCTGATCGAAGGCCTCGATCCCGACGGGGCCGCTACGGACGCGGACGAATACGCCAAGCGAGACGTGGTGGTGGACGTGGAGGGGAGGCCGCTGGCTTGTTTCATGTACGTGATCCATCCGCGCTACGCCACATCCGATGCCCGACTGCTGCACGGCGACTGGTTCCGGGTGGCGCCGCCGCTGTAGGACGAAGGCGGCATCGCGGGCTTTCCTCCATGCAGAAATTTGTTTTCACGATGTGGCATGCAAAAATGTGGCGCTGCACAAAAATTTCTCGATATGAGAAATGTTTTTTTGCATGGAGAAATGTCATTGTTATGTCTTTGATTTTAAAAGAGAAAATTTATCTCTTATATAAGACATAAGATGTTGCGTGGGTCTTATAGAAGACTTAAAGTTGTTCCCAAGGGCAGCCCCGCCCGATGATCCGAAGACCTCAACAGGAGTGAACCATGCCGCAATCGCTGAATGCCCAACTGAGTCGTGAACAACAGATCGCCGCCCTCGAACTCGACTGGGCGCAGAACCCGCGCTGGAAGGGCGTCAAGCGCAACTACTCGGCCGCGGATGTGGTGCGCCTGCGCGGCAGCCTGCAGCCCCAGCACACGCTGGCGCAGCGCGGTGCGGAAAAGCTCTGGGACAAGGTCAACGGCGGCGCCAAGAAGGGCTACGTGAACGCTTTCGGCGCCATCTCCGCCGGCCAGGCCATGCAGCAGGCCAAGGCGGGCCTGGAAGCTGTGTACCTGTCGGGCTGGCAGGTGGCGGCCGACGGCAACACGTCGGAAACCATGTATCCCGACCAGTCGCTCTATGCGTATGACTCGGTGCCCACCATGGTCCGCCGCATCAACAACACCTTCAAGCGCGCCGACGAGATCCAGTGGGGCCGCGGCATCAACCCCGGCGACAAGGAGTTCATCGACTACTTCCTGCCCATCGTGGCGGATGCGGAAGCCGGCTTCGGCGGCGTGCTCAACGCCTTCGAGCTGATGAAGAACATGATCGCCGCGGGTGCCGCCGGCGTTCACTTCGAAGACCAGCTCGCCGCCGTGAAGAAGTGCGGCCACATGGGCGGCAAGGTGCTGGTGCCTACTCAGGAGGCTGTCGAGAAGCTGCTGGCCGCCCGCTTCGCCGCCGATACCATGGGCGTGCCGACCATCATCCTGGCCCGCACCGATGCCGAAGCCGCGAACCTCATCACGTCCGACCATGATGCGAACGACAAGCCCTTCCTGACGGGCGAGCGCACGCAGGAGGGCTTCTACCGCGTGAAGAACGGCCTGGAGCAAGCCATCAGCCGCGGCGTGGCCTACGCGCCCTACGCCGATCTGGTGTGGTGCGAAACCGGCGTGCCGGACATCGGCTTCGCCCGCGAATTCGCCCAGGCCGTGCATGCCGCCTGCCCCGGCAAGCTGCTCTCGTACAACTGCTCTCCTTCCTTCAACTGGAAGAAGAACCTCAACGACAAGCAGATCGCCTCGTTCCAGGAAGAGCTGTCCGCGCTGGGCTACAAGTACCAGTTCATCACGCTGGCAGGCATCCACATCAACTGGTACAACACCTTCCAGTTCGCCCACGCCTATGCCCGCGGCGAAGGCATGAAGCACTACGTGGAGCAAGTGCAGGAACCCGAATTCGCCGCGCGCGAAAAGGGCTACACCTTCGTGTCGCACCAGCAGGAAGTGGGCGCAGGCTACTTTGACGACGTGACCACCGTGATCCAAGGCGGCACCTCCAGCGTGAAGGCGCTGACGGGCTCCACCGAGGAAGAGCAGTTCCATTGATCGATTGAAGCTGTCCGGGCGTGAGGCCCGGGCGAACGCCTCGCTCCAAGCCCGGTTGGCGCATCGCCACCCGGGCTTTTTCGTGCCGGCGCGCCGGGCCTTGCCACGCGCTTGTGAGTGCGGGGGTAAAATCTGCGGCTACTTCAATCAGCAAGAGCGAGAAAGGCAATCTGGTTATGACACCGCGAACTACTTCGGAGCAATCCACCGGCCGCTAGAGGCTGGACGTTCGCGCCTGCACACCTGATTTGCACCTTCCCTCCAAAAGCGCGGACATCGTTCCGCGCTTTTGTTTTTTGGGCGCTGCGCGGGCTCTCATTCGATCGATTGACCCACAGGATTTTTTCTCCATGATTCAGATCACGCTTCCCGACAATTCCCAGCGCGAATTCCCCGGCCCGGTCTCGGTGTCCGACGTGGCGCGCGCCATCGGCCCGGGCCTGGCCAAGATCACGGTGGCCGGCAAGGTGGACGGCCGCCTGGTGGATGCCAGCGACCTCATCGACCACGACGCGCGCCTGCAGATCATCACCCCGCGCGACCAGGAAGGCGTGGAGATCATCCGCCACTCGTGCGCCCACCTGGTGGGGCATGCCGTCAAGCAGCTCTATCCCACGGCCCGGATGGTGATCGGCCCGGTGATCGAAGAAGGCTTCTATTACGACATCGCCTTCGAGCGCCCGTTCACGCCCGATGACATCGCCGCCATCGAAAAGCGCATGAAGGAGCTGATCGCCCAGGACTACGACGTCATCAAGAAGATGACGCCCCGCGCCGAGGTGATCGAGGTCTTCAAGTCGCGCGGCGAAGAGTACAAGCTGCGCCTGATCGAGGACATGCCGGACGAGACCGCCATGGGCCTCTACTACCACCAGGAATACGTGGACATGTGCCGCGGCCCGCACGTGCCCAACACGCGCTTCCTGAAGGCGTTCAAGCTCACGCGCGTCTCGGGCGCCTACTGGCGTGGCGATGCGAAGAACGAGCAGTTGCAGCGCATCTACGGCACGGCCTGGGCCGACAAGAAGGATCTGGACGCCTACATCCAGCGCATCGAGGAAGCCGAAAAGCGCGACCACCGCAGGCTCGGCCGCGAGCTGGACCTGTTCCACATCGACGAGCATTCCCCCGGCACGGTGTTCTGGCACCCCAAGGGCTGGACGGTGTGGCAGGGCGTGGAGCAGTACATGCGCCAGGTCTATCGCGACAACGGCTACCAGGAGGTCAAGGGCCCGCAGATCCTCGACAAGCACCTCTGGGAAAAGACCGGCCACTGGGACAAGTACCGCGAGAACATGTTCACGACGGAGAGCGAGAAGCACGACTACGCGCTCAAGCCGATGAACTGCCCCGGCCACATCCTGATCTTCAACCAGGGCGTGAAGAGCTACCGCGACCTGCCGCTGCGTTTCGGTGAGTTCGGCCAATGCCACCGCAACGAGCCCACGGGCGGCCTGCACGGCATCATGCGCGTGCGCGCCTTCACGCAGGACGACGGCCACATCTTCTGCACCGAAGAACAGATCCAGCAGGAATGCATCAACTTCACGGCGCTGCTGCAGAAGGTCTACAAGGACTTCGGCTTCACCGACATCATCTACAAGGTCGCCACGCGGCCTGAAAAGCGAATCGGCTCGGAAGAGAGCTGGGATCGCGCGGAGCATGCGCTGATCGAAAGCCTGAAGGCCTCCGGCTGCGAATACCAGATCGCCGTCGGCGACGGTGCGTTCTACGGCCCCAAGCTCGAATACACGCTGCGCGACGCCATCGGCCGCCACTGGCAGTGCGGCACGATCCAGGTCGATCCGTCGATGCCGGCGCGCCTGGGCGCCGAATACGTGGGCGAGGACGGCGCACGGCACACGCCCATCCTGCTGCACCGCGCCATCGTGGGCAGCCTGGAGCGTTTCATCGGCATCCTGATCGAGCAGCACGCGGGCGCGCTGCCCACCTGGCTGGCTCCGGTGCAGGTCGCGGTGCTCAACATCACGGGTGCGCAGGACGAATACTGTCGCGAAATCGCCGCAAAACTGCAAAAAGCATTGCCGCATCAAAACCTTAGAGTCATCACCGACCTGCGTAACGAAAAGATCACGTATAAAATACGGGAGCATTCGTTGCAAAAGCTGCCTTACATCCTCGTCGCTGGCGAGAAGGAAAAGGCGGCCGGCGCCGTCGCAGTGCGCGCCCGGGGTAATCGAGACCTCGGTGTGATGTCCCTCGAAGCGTTCGTCGCGCTCATCGCAGAAGACATCGCCTCTAAAGCCTGATCTGGATTGAAACAGCTTTAGCTCGCGTGGGCAGGGCGGCATCAGCTACTATTTTTGTAGCATTTTGATTGAAGGAAAATAGTCATCGCTACTGAATTTCGTGATCGTCGTCACCGCGAAGAGCGCAAGCATCGCCTGAATCGGGAAATCATGGCCCCTGAGGTTCGCCTCTCGGGTCCTGACAATGAGCCTCTGGGCGTGGTGAGTCTGATGGAAGCCCTCCGCATGGCGGGCGAGTTGGATGTGGACCTGGTGGAGATCGCCGCCACGGCCAGCCCTCCCGTGTGCCGCCTGATGGACTACGGCAAGTTCAAGTACCTTGAACAAAAGCGCGCGGCAGAAGCCAAGGCCAAGCAGACGGTCATCGAAATCAAGGAAGTGAAGTTCCGTCCCGGTACCGATGACGGCGACTACAACATCAAGATGCGCAACATCCGCCGCTTCCTGGCGGAGGGCGACAAGTGCAAGATCACCCTGCGGTTCCGTGGTCGCGAGATCACCCACCAGGAACTCGGTCTGGCCTTGCTCAATCGCATCCGCGATGACCTGGGTGATTCGATCCTCGTCGAGCAGTTTCCCAAGCTCGAAGGCCGCCAGATGATCATGATGATCGCGCCTGGCCGCAAGAAGCCTGCTTCCAAGCCCGCGGGCGAAGCGGCTGGCTCTGCGACTCCGGCGGTTTGAGTGATGGGGTAGGGCGGGCCGATGGCCTGCCCTGAAAGATGTGTGTTGCTGGGCTGAAAAGCCCCGCAATGCAACAGATGGCGTGCACAATGCGCGCCGTCGTGCAGCGCAGCAATGCGGCTGCAGAAAAAGTGGCTCGGGGCCAACAAGTTCGTGAATCGGTTCGCGAACGCCTCACGAGCACAAAGAAAAGGAGCATTCACATGCCCAAAATGAAGACCAAGAGCAGCGCGAAAAAGCGTTTCCGCGTTCGTCCCGGTGGCACCGTCAAGCGCGGTCAAGCCTTCAAGCGTCACATCTTGACCAAGAAGACCACCAAGAACAAGCGCCATCTGCGTGGTGCAGTCGCCGTGCATGAGACCAACATGGGCTCCATTGCACAGATGCTGCCTAGCGCTGGCCTGTAATAACTGACGAACAAGGAGTACTCACATGCCTCGCGTCAAACGTGGTGTAACGGCCCGTGCCCGTCACAAGAAAGTTCTAGCCCTCGCCAAGGGTTTCCGTGGTCGCCGCGGTAATGTCTTCCGCATCGCCAAGCAGGCGGTGATGAAGGCTGGGCAATATGCCTACCGTGACCGCCGCACCAAGAAGCGCGTGTTCCGCCAACTGTGGATCGCCCGTATCAACGCCGCTTCGCGCGAACTGGGCCTGACCTACAGCCAGTTCACGAACGGCCTGAAGAAGGCTTCCATCGAGATCGACCGCAAGATGCTGGCCGACCTCGCGGTGCATGACAAGGCTGCCTTCGGCAGCATCGTGGAACAGGTCAAGGCCAAGCTGGCTGCTTGATTTCACGGTTGGGCGCTATCGTCTTGATAGCGCTCTGCGCAGTAACAACAAGGGCTAGAGCTTGAAAAGGCACTAGCCCTTGTTCATTTTCAAGAGTCGATATGAACGAGCTGGATTCCCTGGTCGAAAGCGCGCGGCAGCTTTTCGCGCAAACCGCAACCCCTGCTGATCTGGAAAATGCCAAGGCGCAGTTTCTGGGCAAGTCCGGTCGTCTGACCGAGCTGATGAAGGGTATGGCGCAGCTGTCGGTCGAGGAAAAGAAATCGCGTGGCGCTGCGATCAATCTGGCCAAGCAGGCGGTCGAGGCCGCGCTGACCGAGCGCCGCCAAGCGCTGGCCGATGCCGAGCTGCGGGTGCAGCTCAAGGCCGAGGCGCTGGATGTCTCCCTGCCGGGCCGCCGCCGCGGGCAGGGTGGCCTGCACCCCGTCACCCTCACGCTGGAGCGGATCGAGCAGATCTTCGGCTCCATGGGTTTCGACGTGGCCGAGGGCCCCGAGATCGAGACCGACTGGTTCAACTTCACCGCACTGAACACGCCGCAGGACCACCCCGCGCGTTCGATGCACGACACCTTCTACGTCGAAGGCGGCACCGAGGCCGCGCCCCATCTGCTGCGCACGCACACCAGCCCGATGCAGGTGCGCCATGCCGTGCAGCACGTCAAGCGCCACCGCGCCCGGATCGATGCAGGGCAGGGCATGCCCGAGATCCGCGTGATCGCGCCCGGCCGCACCTACCGCGTGGACAGCGATGCCACCCATTCGCCGATGTTCCACCAGTGCGAAGGCCTGTGGATCGGCGAGAACGTGAGCTTCAAGGATCTGAAGGTCGTGTTCACCGACTTCTGCCGCACCTTCTTCGAGAGCGACGATCTGGTGCTGCGCTTCCGCCCCAGCTTCTTCCCCTTCACCGAGCCCAGCGCAGAGATCGACATCCAGTTCCAGACCGGCCCGCTCGCCGGCCGCTGGCTCGAAGTGGCGGGTTCCGGCCAGGTGCATCCGAACGTGGTGCGCAACATGGGGCTGGACCCGGAGACCTACATCGGCTTCGCCTTCGGCATGGGCCCTGACCGGCTGACGATGCTGCGCTACGGGGTCAACGACCTGCGCCTCTTCTTCGACGGCGACATCCGCTTCCTGTCGCAGTTCCAGTAAGAACGAGAAGACGCGGCCCTGGCAGGCCATGGCACCGGCGGATCGCCGGCCGGTGCCCCCAACCGACCGAATCACGAGAATCCGAAAATGCAATTTCCAGAATCCTGGCTGCGCGAGTTCTGCAATCCGCCGCTGACCACCGCCGAGCTGGCGGAGACCCTGACCATGGCCGGTCTCGAGGTGGAAGAGCTCCGCCCCGTCGCGCCCGCCTTCAGCAAGATCGTGGTGGGTGAGATCAAGGAAGCCGTGCAGCACCCGAACGCCGACCGCCTGCGCATCTGCCAGGTGGATGTGGGGCAGGAAGCGCTGCTGAACATCGTCTGCGGCGCGCCCAACGCGCGGGTCGGTATCAAGGTGCCGTGCGCCCTGGTGGGTGCCCAGCTGCCGCCGGGCGCCGATGGCAAGCCCTTCCAGATCAAGCTGGGCAAGCTGCGCGGCGTGGAAAGCCAGGGCATGCTGTGCTCCGCACGCGAACTGCAGCTGACGGAAGATCAGGACGGCCTGCTGGAGCTGGCTGGCGATGCCGTGGTGGGCCGCGACATCCGCGAGCAGCTGAACCTGGACGACACGCTGTTCACCCTGAAGCTCACGCCCAACCTCGCGCACGCCCTGAGCGTGCACGGCATCGCCCGCGAGCTGTCGGCGCTGACTAGCGCGCCCCTGCGCTCGCCGGAATTCCCGCCCGTGGCCGCTGCGCTGGACGAGCGCCTGCCGGTCAAGGTGTCCGCCCCCGATCTGTGCGGCCGTTTCTCGGGCCGCATCGTGCGCAACGTCAACACGCGCGTCGCCACGCCCGCCTGGATGGTGGACCGCCTGGCCCGCTGCGGCCAGCGCAGCGTGTCGCCGCTGGTGGACATCTCCAACTATGTGATGTTCGAACTGGGCCGGCCCTCGCACATCTTCGATCTGGACAAGATCCATGGCGGCCTGGACGTGCGCTGGGGCCGCCCCGGCGAACAGCTCAAGCTGCTCAACGGCAACACCATCACCGTCGATGAAGCCGTGGGCGTCATCGCCGACGACCAGGCCGTGGAGTCGCTGGCCGGCATCATGGGCGGCGACGCGACGGCCGTGTCGGACGACACCCGCCACATCTACGTCGAGGCGGCCTTCTGGTGGCCCAAATCGGTAGCGGGCCGTTCGCGCCGCTACAACTTCTCGACCGACGCCGGACACCGCTTCGAGCGCGGCGTCGATCCGCAAGGCACCGTGGAGCACATCGAGCGCATCACTCAGCTCATCCTGCAGATCTGCGGCACGCCTGAAACCGTCTGCGGCCCGGTGGACGACCAGCAGGTCCGCATGCCCGAGTCGCGCACGGTGTCGCTGCGCGTGGCCCGCGCTGCCAAGGTCATCGGCATGCCGCTGACGCAAGCCCAGTGCGAAGACGCGCTGCAGCGCCTGGGCCTGCCCGTGCGCGCCGAAGACGGCGTGCTGCACGTGGTGCCGCCTTCGTACCGGTTCGACCTGACCATCGAGGAAGACCTCATCGAAGAGGTGGCCCGCATGGTCGGCTACGAGCATCTGCCCACCACGCCGCCCATCGCGCCGATCACGCCCAAGCTGCGTGCCGAGTCGCGCCGCGGCCCCTTTGCCGTGCGCCGCGAACTGGCCGCGCTGGGCTATCAGGAAACCATCAACTTCAGCTTCGTCGAAGCGGCCTGGGAGCGCGATCTGGCGGGCAATGCCCAGCCGATCCAGCTGCTCAACCCCATCGCCAGCCAGCTGAGCGTCATGCGTTCGTCGCTGCTGGGCTCGCTGCTGCAGGTGCTCAAGTTCAACCTCGACCGCAAGGCCCCGCGCGTGCGCGTTTTCGAGCTGGGCCGCGTCTTCCTGCGCGATGGTTCCGTCGTCGATTCCGACACCACGGTGGCGGGTGTGCATCAGCCCATGCGCGTGGCCGGTTTGGCCTATGGCGCCAGCGACATGCTGCAGTGGGGCGGCAAGGACAAGGCGGTCGATTTCTTCGACATCAAGGGCGACGTCGAAGCGCTGCTGGCGCCTCTCGATGCCGTCTATGAGCCGGGCACCCATCCGGCCATGCACCCGGGCCGCTGTGCGCGCGTGATGCTGGATGGCGAATGCATCGGCCATGTGGGCGAACTGCATCCGCAATGGCGCCAGTCCTGGGGCCTGCCGATGGCGCCCGTGCTGTTCGAGCTGGAGCTCGACGCCGTGCTGCGCCGGCGTGTGCCCGTGTTCGCTCCGGTGGCCAAGCACCAGGCGGTGGAGCGGGACATCGCCGTGGTGGTGGCCGAACGCGTGACGCATGCCGAGGTCATGGCGGCGATCGAGGCCGCCGTGCCGCAGGGCCTGCTGCGCTCGGCCGTGCTGTTCGACGTCTTCCGTCCCAAGCCGCTGCGCGAGGGCGAGGTCCCTGCCGCCGGCGCGCTGGCCGCGGGCGAAAAGAGCCTGGCCGTGCGCCTGACCCTGGGCAGCGGCGAGGCGACCTTGACCGATGCCGAGATCGAGTCCGCCGTGCAGGCGGCCCTGCAGGAGCTGTCGCGCCGCACGGGCGCCCGGCTGCGGTGAGCATGTTGAAAGATCACGAAGGAGGCGCGATGGAATTCGCGGTGGAGAGTCTGGAGACGCCGGCGCTGACCAAGGCGCAGCTGGCCGATCTGCTGTTCGACCACATCGGGTTGAACAAGCGCGAGTCCAAGGACATGGTCGATGCGTTCTTCGACCTGATCTCGCAAAGCCTGGTCGAGGGCGATGATGTGAAGCTGTCGGGTTTCGGCAATTTCCAGATCCGCACGAAGGCGCCCCGGCCGGGGCGCAATCCGCGGACAGGGGAGTCGATTCCCATTGAAGCCCGCCGCGTCGTCACCTTCCACGCCAGCAGCAAGCTCAAGGAGCAGATCCAGGGCGCAGCGCCCGCGCCGTGAATCCTTGCGGAATCCCCCGGGTTTTAGGGTGGCACGCCCGCAAGCCCTGCGGTACGCTCGCCGGCTGACCGGTTCTGTTCGCGAAGTCCCATGAGTACAACGCTGCCCTCCATTCCTGCCAAGCGCTACTTCACCATCGGCGAGGTGGCGGAGCTGTGCGGGGTCAAGCCCCATGTGCTGCGCTATTGGGAGCAGGAGTTCACGCAGCTGCGCCCGATGAAGCGCCGGGGCAACCGGCGCTACTACCAGCACCATGAAGTGCTCATGATCCGGCGCATCCGGGATCTGCTCTACGATCAGGGCTTCACCATCAGCGGCGCTCGCAACCGTCTGCAGGATGACCCCGATGGGCATGATGCCGCCGCCGACCTGCATGCCGATGGCGCCATGGGGGCCGAGGCTTCCGGCGGTGCATCCATGGGGGTGCCTTCGGCACCTTGCGCATTGGATTCGAAGGCCATGCGCAAAGAATTGAACGAAATTCGCCAACTTCTTTTCCTGGGCTGAAAATTCACTATATAATTTGAGTCTTGTCGGCGTGTAGCGCAGCCTGGTAGCGCACTTGCATGGGGTGCAAGGGGTCGCGAGTTCGAATCCCGCCACGCCGACCATTACTAAGAAAAGCCGCAGTCTTCGGACTGCGGCTTTTTTCTTTTGCGGCCACGGATCGGCATGTGGCCAGCAGTGGTGGGATATGGGGTAATCCCCGATGTCTCGACTCCGGCAAATTGGTGGGCTTCGCCTCTCAGGCTACAATTGGAGGCTTTCCCGCAAAAAAGTCGCCCGGCCGCACCCAAAGCAATTTCTCAACAAGCAGCAGTCCTCAGGAAGTGATCTTCCGGTGGGCTCCCGGGCGACCCGTAACCATCCGGAGAACCCAGTGCTTTTGTCTCTCAAGGGATCTTTCCCGCCCGCCATCCTGGCGCTCGCAGACGGCACGGTCTTTATCGGCAACTCGATCGGTGCCACCGGCACCACCGTCGGCGAAGTGGTGTTCAACACCTCGCTCACCGGCTACCAGGAAATCCTCACCGACCCCAGCTATTGCCAGCAGATCGTCACGCTGACGTATCCGCACATCGGCAGCTACGGCGTCAACGCAGAGGACATCGAGGCCGACAAGGTCCATGCCGCAGGGCTCATCATCAAAGACCTGCCGCTCATCGCCAGCAACTTCCGCAGCACCGAAACGCTCTCGCAGTACCTCGTGCGCGAAAAGACGGTGGCGATCGCCAACATCGACACCCGCAAGCTCACCCGCCTGCTGCGTACCAAGGGCGCGCAGAACGGCGCCATCGTGGGCCTGGCCGCCGGTGAAACCGTTTCCCAGGCACGCATCGACGAGGCCGTGGCCGCGGCCAAGAAGGCGCCGCCCATGGCCGGGCTCGATCTGGCGCAGGTGGTCTCTGCCGCCCAGTCCTATGACTGGACGCAGACCGAATGGCAGCTGGGCGAGGGCTACGGCACACAGGACAAGCCCCGCTTCCACGTGGTCGCCTTCGACTACGGCGTGAAGAAGAACATCCTGCGCATGCTGGCCGAGCGCGGCTGCAAGGTCACCGTGGTGCCGGCCAAGACGCCCGCCGCGGAGATCAAGCGCCTGCAGCCCGACGGCGTGTTCCTCTCCAACGGCCCTGGCGACCCGGAGCCCTGCGACTACGCCATCGCCGCGACGCGCGAACTGGTCGATGCCGGCTACCCCACCTTCGGCATCTGCCTGGGGCACCAGATCCTGGCGCTCGCATCGGGCGCCAAGACCTTCAAGATGAAGTTCGGCCACCACGGCGCGAACCATCCGGTGAAGGACCTGGACAACGGCCGCGTCAGCATCACCAGCCAGAACCACGGCTTCGCCGTGGACGAGAAGACGCTGCCCGCCAACCTGCGCGCGACGCACATCAGCCTGTTCGACGGCACGCTGCAGGGCCTGGCCCGCACCGACCGCCCGGCGTTCTGCTTCCAGGGCCACCCGGAAGCCTCGCCCGGCCCGCACGACATCGGCTATTTGTTCGACCGCTTCACGGCCCTCATGGAAAAGCACAAGGCGGAGGCCAAGAATGCCTAAGCGTACAGACCTCAAATCCATCCTCATCATCGGCGCCGGCCCGATCATCATCGGCCAGGCCTGCGAGTTCGACTACTCCGGCGTGCAGGCCTGCAAGGCCCTGCGCGAAGAAGGCTACAAGGTCATCCTGATCAACAGCAACCCTGCGACGATCATGACTGACCCGGCCACGGCCGACGTCACCTACATCGAGCCCATCACCTGGCAGACGGTCGAGAAGATCATCGCCAAGGAGCGGCCCGACGCCATCCTGCCCACCATGGGCGGCCAGACCGCGCTGAACTGCGCGCTGGACCTGTGGCGCAACGGCGTGCTGCACAAGTACAAGGTCGAGTTGATCGGCGCCACGCCCGAAGCCATCGACAAGGCCGAAGACCGCCTGAAGTTCAAGGACGCGATGACCCGCATCGGCCTGGGCTCGGCGCGCTCCGGCATCGCCCATTCGATGGACGAAGCCTGGGCCGTGCAAAAGAGCGTCGGCTTCCCGACGGTGATCCGCCCCAGCTTCACGCTGGGCGGCACGGGTGGCGGCATCGCCTACAACCCGGAAGAGTTCGAGACCATCTGCAAGCGCGGCCTGGAAGCCTCGCCCACCAACGAGCTGCTGATCGAAGAATCGCTGCTCGGCTGGAAGGAGTACGAGATGGAAGTGGTCCGCGACAAGGCGGACAACTGCATCATCATCTGCTCCATCGAGAACCTGGACCCGATGGGTGTGCACACCGGCGACTCGATCACCGTGGCCCCGGCGCAGACGCTGTCCGACAAGGAATACCAGATCCTGCGCAACGCCTCTCTGGCCGTGCTGCGCGAGATCGGCGTGGATACCGGCGGCTCCAACGTGCAGTTCTCGATCAACCCGAAGGACGGCCGCATGGTCGTCATCGAGATGAACCCCCGCGTGTCGCGGTCGTCGGCCCTGGCCTCCAAGGCCACCGGTTTCCCGATCGCCAAGGTCGCGGCCAAGCTGGCCGTGGGCTATACGCTGGACGAGCTGCGCAACGACATCACGGGCGGCGCGACGCCGGCCTCGTTCGAACCCTCGATCGACTACGTGGTCACCAAGATCCCGCGTTTCGCGTTCGAGAAGTTCCCCACGGCCGACAGCCGCCTGACCACGCAGATGAAGTCGGTCGGCGAAGTCATGGCCATGGGCCGGACCTTCCAGGAATCCTTCCAGAAGGCCCTGCGCGGCCTGGAGGTGGGCGTGGACGGCATGAACGAGAAGACCCAGGACCGCGAACTGCTCGAAAAGGAACTGGGCGAGCCCGGCCCCGAGCGCATCTGGTACGTGGGCGATGCCTTCGCCATGGGCCTGTCGGTCGATGAGGTCTATGACCTCACCAAGATCGACAAGTGGTTCCTGGTGCAGATCGAAGAGATCGTGAAGATCGAACTCGAACTCGACCAGCTGGCCGAGCAGCATGGCGACGGCGCACTGGCGTGCCTGGATGCCGACACGCTGCGCAGCCTGAAGAAGAAGGGCTTTTCCGACCGCCGCCTGGCCAAGCTGCTCAAGACGCAGGAAAAGGCCGTGCGCGAAGCGCGCCGCGCGCTGAACGTGCGCCCGGTCTACAAGCGCGTGGACACCTGCGCCGCCGAATTCGCGACCGACACCGCCTACATGTATTCGACCTACGAGGACGAGTGCGAGGCCGACCCGTCGGACAAGAAGAAGATCATGGTGCTGGGCGGTGGCCCGAACCGCATCGGCCAGGGCATCGAGTTCGACTACTGCTGCGTGCATGCCGCGCTCGCCATGCGCGAGGACGGCTATGAAACCATCATGGTCAACTGCAACCCCGAGACCGTCTCCACCGACTACGACACCTCCGACCGCCTCTACTTCGAGCCGTTGACGCTGGAAGACGTGCTGGAGATCGTGGACAAGGAAAAGCCGGTCGGCGTGATCGTGCAGTACGGCGGCCAGACCCCGCTGAAGCTGGCGCTGGGCCTGGAAGCCGAAGGCGTGCCGATCATCGGCACCAGCCCCGACATGATCGACGCTGCCGAGGACCGCGAGCGCTTCCAGAAGCTGCTCAACGAACTCGGCCTGCGTCAGCCGCCCAACGCCACGGCCCGTACCGAGCCCGAAGCGCTGGAAAAGGCTGCCGCCCTGGGCTATCCGCTCGTGGTGCGCCCCAGCTACGTGCTGGGCGGCCGCGCGATGGAGATCGTGCACGAGCAGCGCGACCTGGAGCGCTACATGCGCGAAGCCGTCAAGGTCAGCAACGACTCCCCCGTGCTGCTGGACCGTTTCCTGAACGATGCCATCGAGTGCGACGTGGACTGCTTGCGCGACCCCGAAGGCAAGGTGTTCATCGGCGGCGTGATGGAGCACATCGAGCAGGCTGGCGTGCACTCGGGCGACTCCGCCTGTTCGCTGCCGCCGTATTACCTGAGCAAGGCCACGGTCGATGAGCTCAAGCGCCAGACCGCGGCCATGGCCGAAGGCCTGAACGTGGTGGGCCTGATGAACGTGCAGTTCGCCATCCAGGAAAAGGACGGCGAAGACGTCATCTACGTGCTCGAAGTGAATCCGCGCGCCTCGCGCACGGTGCCCTTCGTCAGCAAGGCCACGGGCATCCAGCTGGCCAAGGTGGCTGCGCGCTGCATGGCTGGCCAGAGCCTGGCATCGCAGGGCATCACCGAAGAAGTCACGCCGCCTTACTTCAGCGTGAAGGAAGCCGTGTTCCCCTTCGTCAAGTTCCCCGGCGTGGACACCATCCTCGGCCCCGAGATGAAGTCCACCGGCGAGGTGATGGGCGTGGGCAAGACCTTCGGCGAAGCCTTCGTGAAGAGCCAGCTGGGTGCGGGCACGCGCCTGCCGACTTCTGGCAAGGTGTTCCTCACGGTGAAGAACAGCGACAAGGCCCGCGCCGTGTCGATCGCCCGCGATCTCGCCGCCATGGGCTTCGAGCTGGTCGCCACCAAGGGCACGGCAGCGGCTATTGCCGACGCCGGCGTGCCGGTGACGGTCGTCAACAAGGTGACGGAAGGCCGCCCGCACATCGTGGACATGATCAAGATGGGCGACATCGCCATGGTCATCAACACGGTGGAAGAGCGCCGCAACGCCATTGCCGATTCGCGCGCGATCCGCACCAGCTCGCTGCTGGCACGCGTGACCACCTTCACCACCATCTTCGGCGCGGAAGCGGCCGTGGAAGGCATGAAGCACCTCGACAACCTCGAGGTGTATTCGGTGCAGGAACTGCACGCCCAGCTGAAGGCCTGAGTGCCCAGGGCCTGCGCGCTGCCCATGGCGGCGGCAGGCCTTCGGTGTGGATGGCTGCTGCAAACGGCGGCATAATCTGCACACGAACGAACTGAAACCGCCGCGCGGCAACGCGCGGCGGTTTGCTTTTGGCGGTATCGCAGCAGCCCCTGGGCAGCGATGCCGGCATGCCGAAAAAGGATCGCGCCCGGTGCGCGGCAAGAGAGTTGAACGGAGAGATTCACCCATGGCCACCATTCCGATTACCAAGCGCGGCGCAGAGAAGCTGAAGGAAGAGCTGCACCGCCTGAAGACCGTCGAGCGTCCCGCCGTGATCAATGCGATCGCCGAAGCGCGCGCACAGGGCGACCTGAGCGAAAACGCCGAATACGAAGCCGCCAAGGACCGCCAGGGCTTCATCGAAGGCCGCATCCAGGAGGTCGAAGGCAAGCTGTCGGCCGCGCAGATAATCGATCCGAGCCAGCTCGATGCAGGCGGCAAGGTGGTGTTCGGCGCCACGGTCGAACTGGAAGACGAAGACAGCGGCGATACCGTCACCTACCAGATCGTGGGTGAGGACGAGGCCGACCTGAAGCTGGGCCTGATCAACGTTTCCAGCCCGATCGCCCGTGCGCTGATCGGCAAGGACGAGGGCGATACCGCCGAAGTGCAGGCCCCGGGCGGCGTGCGCCACTACGAGATCGTGGCGGTCAGCTACCGCTGACAGGCCGAGGCGCCGACGCCATGCGAGATCGCCTGCCCGTTCTGGCTGCCGCGCTGTGGTGGGGGAGCCTCTCCACGGTCGGATTCATGGTGGTGCCGATGCTGTTCGCGCACCTGCCCAGCCCCGCTGCAGCGGGTGCCATGGCCGCGCGCCTCTTCGAGGCGCAGACCTTCATCTCCATGGCCTGCGGCGTGCTGCTGCTGGTCATCTCACGGCGCAGGCATGCCGAGACGCAGGAGGCCTGGGCGCAGGCCGCCATGGTCTTCATCATCGGCGGGCTGCTGCTGGCCTTGCTCGCGCAGTACGGCGTGGCGCCGCGCATAGTCGCGCGGCAGAACCTCAAGCTCTGGCACTCGATGGGCACTGTGATGTATGCCCTGCAGTGGGTGTGCGCGCTCGTGGTGCTGTGGCGCACCGCCAAGCGTTGAATCGCCGATAGACCCGCCGATCTGCCTTGCCGAAGCAGGCGGGCAGGGCGGGTCGGTTCAGTTCAGTCCCCCAGCCGTCGAGCGGCATGCCTTGGCTGCCGGCTCGACTCGGGCGTGAACCCAATCACTCCCGCCAGTGCTCCGCCACCCAGGTGGCCGGCTCGATATGGCGAAAGCGCCGGTTGCGCCGGCCTGCCAGCGCGTCGGGCGGATTGCATTCCCCATGGAAGATCACGATGCGTGCGTCTTCCGGCACCACGGGCGGTTTCCAGTAGTTGGTGGGCCAGGGCGGAATGCTGTGGTACTTGAAGCTCGGGCACCAGGCCTTGGGCCAGTACGAGAGGTGGCCCTGGCGGTGCATGAAGTCCGACAGATAGGCCTGCTCGTTGCGAAAGCGCTGGCGCACCTCTTCCACATGGCCGCGGAAGTATTCCAGCACGTCAGGGTGGGCGCCCAGCTCGAAGCGGTACACCGACGAGTTGCCGGTGATGCGCCACGGGCGCTTGTAGTCGTGGATGATGACGAAGCGGCCCGGCTGGGTGAAGAACCCATCCAGGCTGCCCGTGACGACCACGTCCACGTCCAGGAAGAGGGCGGTGCCGCGCAGGCCGTGCAGGTCGGCGCTGAAGGTGGCGAGCTTGGTCCAGCCGCGCTCGGGAATGCCTGGGGGCAGGTCGAGCGGCGGAATGGGCAGGCAGCGCACCTCGGGCCGTATGCCCGTGGCGTCATCGGTCAGGCAGACGAACTGGAAATCGCCGCTCAGGTGGCGGCGCACCATAGCATAGAGCCGGTTGACGTATTCGGGGCCGTACTTCGTGCCCCATTTCATGCAGATGACGTGGCGCTCGGGCGCCGCGGCGCCCGGCATCAGTCAGCCTGCCGCTTCTTGACGGACTTCTGCTTGGGCTTGGCCCGCTTAATCTGGCCGCCCGAGGTGAGGCGCTGGTTGCCCAGCACGCGCAGCTGCTTGACCTCGGGGCGCTGGCCGCCGCGCTTGCTGAACTTCAGCACCTTCACGTCGCGCGGGCCGGGCATGCGGTCTTCGTCGACGGTCTTTTCCTTCGGGGGGATGGGGCGCCACAGTACCAGCAGCTTGCCGATGTGCTGGATCGGCGCGGCGTTCAGGTCGTTGGCCAGTTGCTGGTAGATCTGCTCGCGCGCGACGCGGTCGTCGTTGAAGACGCGCACCTTGATGAGACCGTGCGCGTTGAGCGCAGCGTTGATCTCTTTTTGCACGGCGGGCGTCAGGCCGTCTCCACCGATCAGGACGACGGGGTCCAGGTGGTGGGCTTCGGCGCGGTGTTCCCGGCGCTCGGCGGGAGTCAATTGAATAAGGGGCATGGACGTATTATCTCAATGCGCCGGGTTCGGGCCGGCAAGCGGCTTTCCCGGCAGGCGATTGCACTCAGCGGAAAACAGATGAAAGCCAGCAACAACAAACCCAAGAAGGTCAACAAGGCGTGGCTGCACGACCATGTGAACGACCCTTACGTCAAACAGGCACAGAAGGACGGCTACCGCGCGCGTGCAGCGTACAAGCTCAAGGAAATCGATGAACAGCTCGGCCTGATCCGCCCCGGGCACATCGTGGTGGACCTGGGATCTGCGCCGGGGGCGTGGAGCCAGTACGTCAGGCGCCGGCTGTCGCCCGAAGGCGCCGCAGCGGGCACCCTGAACGGCACGATCATCTCGCTGGACATCCTGCCCATGGAGCCCATCGAGGGCGTGACCTTTCTGCAGGGCGACTTCCGCGAGGAATCCGTGCTGGAACAGCTGCAGGAGGCCGTCCAGGGGCGGCCGGTGGATGTGGTGGTGTCCGACATGGCACCGAACCTCTCGGGCATCGCATCGGCCGATGCGGCCCGCATATCGCACCTGATCGAGCTGGCTGTGGACTTCGCCCGGGCCCATCTGAAGCCCGATGGAACACTGGTCGTGAAACTTTTTCACGGCAGCGGTTATGCTGAGTTGGTGCAACTGTTCAAGCAGCATTTCAAGACCGTCAAGCCGTTCAAGCCCAAGGCGTCGCGCGACCGTTCCGCGGAGACTTTTCTGGTGGGCATCGGCTTGAAATGATGTAGGCCCAGGCCCCTCCCAAGGCGCACGCTATGCCGGTCATAGCCCTTGTCAAGGTAGGGCGGGTATAGGCCGTGGCTTGAAACGCCTAAAATGTGCCGCAAATGCGTCGAGATGGTCCATGACATGGTCATGGCCGTCCAACCCTTCTCAATCTGGAGTTCCGCTTGAACAATCAGTGGTTTTCGAAAATCGCAGTGTGGCTCGTCATCGCCATGGTGCTGTTTACGGTGTTCAAACAATTTGACACCCGCACCGGCGCGGGCGCAGGAACGGTGGGTTATTCCGAGTTTCTGGACGAGGTGCGCAGCAATCGCATCAAGAGCGCCACCATCCAGGAGGGGCAGGGCGGTACCGAGATCGTCGCCACCACCAACGATGACCGCAAGATCCGCACGACGGCCACCTATCTCGACCGTGGCCTGGTCGGCGATCTGATCAACAACAACGTCAAGTTCGACGTCAAGCCGCGCGAGGAAGGCTCGCTCCTGATGACCCTGCTGGTTAGCTGGGGCCCGATGCTGCTGCTGATCGGCGTGTGGGTGTACTTCATGCGCCAGATGCAGGGCGGCGGCAAGGGCGGTGCCTTCAGCTTCGGCAAGAGCAAGGCCCGCATGCTCGACGAGAACAGCAACCAGGTCACCTTCGCCGACGTGGCGGGCTGCGACGAAGCCAAGGAAGAGGTCAAGGAAGTCGTGGACTTCCTGAAGGACCCGCAGAAGTTCCAGAAGCTGGGCGGGCGCATCCCGCGCGGCCTGCTGCTGGTGGGTCCTCCCGGTACCGGCAAGACGCTGCTGGCCAAGTCCATCGCCGGCGAAGCCAAGGTGCCTTTCTTCAGCATCTCCGGCTCCGACTTCGTCGAAATGTTCGTCGGCGTGGGCGCTGCCCGTGTGCGCGACATGTTCGAGAACGCGAAGAAGAATGCGCCCTGCATCATCTTCGTGGATGAAATCGACGCGGTCGGCCGCCAGCGTGGCGCAGGCCTGGGCGGCGGCAACGACGAGCGCGAACAGACCCTGAACCAGATGCTGGTCGAGATGGACGGCTTCGAGACCAACCTGGGCGTGATCGTGGTGGCTGCCACCAACCGCCCCGACATCCTGGATGCCGCACTGCTGCGCCCTGGCCGTTTCGATCGCCAGGTCTATGTGACGCTGCCCGACATCCGTGGCCGCGAGCAGATCCTGAACGTCCACATGCGCAAGATCCCCGTGGGGCAGGACGTGAACCCGAGCATCATCGCCCGCGGCACGCCCGGCATGTCCGGCGCCGACCTGGCCAACCTGTGCAACGAAGCCGCCCTGATGGCCGCGCGCCGCAACGCCCGCACCGTGGAGATGCAGGACTTCGAGAAGGCCAAGGACAAGATCATCATGGGCCCCGAGCGCAAGAGCATGGTGATGCCCGAGGAAGAGCGCCGCAACACGGCCTACCACGAGGCCGGCCACGCGCTGATCGGCAAGCTGCTGCCCAAGTGCGATCCCGTCCACAAGGTGACGATCATCCCGCGTGGCCGAGCCCTGGGCGTGACCATGAGCCTGCCCGAGAAGGACCGCTACAGCTACGACCGCGAGTACATGCTCAACCAGATCAGCATGCTGTTCGGCGGCCGTATCGCGGAAGAGGTGTTCATGAACCAGATGACCACCGGCGCGAGCAACGACTTCGAGCGCGCCACCTCCATCGCCCGCGACATGGTCACGCGCTACGGCATGACCGAAGCCCTGGGGCCGATGGTCTATGCGGAGAACGAAGGCGAAGTCTTCCTGGGCCGCTCGGTCACCAAGACCACCAACATGAGCGAACAGACCATGGAGAAGGTGGACAGTGAGGTGCGCCGCATCATCGACGAGCAGTACGCCCTGGCGCGCCGCCTGATCGAAGAGAACCAGGACAAGATGCACGCCATGGCCAAGGCCATGCTGGAGTGGGAAACCATCGACAGCGAGCAGCTCGACGACATCATGGCCGGCCGCCCGCCACGGCCGCCCAAGGACTGGACGCCGCGCACGCCGTCTTCCGGCGGCGACAACCCGGGCGGCGGCACGCCTGCGGTCACGACCGATCCGGCTCCGACGGCTGCCTGATCGGCACCAGGGCCGTTTCATCGACCACACGGGGCTTCGGCCCCGTTGTCTTTTCCCGGGCCAGTTCCCGAAGGCCGCAGGCTCTCGCCTTCATACAGCAGCGTGCTTGCGCCCTCCATCCCCGTTCTGAATTCGACGCAACGATGGCCTCTTCACCAGCCTCTTCTTTCTGGCGCACGGCGCGGTTCGATATCGATCTGTCGCGCCCGCAGGTCATGGGCATCGTCAACGTGACGCCCGACTCCTTCTCCGACGGAGGGCGCCATGGGGGCGAGTCGGGCAGCGCTCTGGCGCATTGCGAACAGCTGCTGGCCGAGGGGGCGGACATCCTCGACATCGGCGGCGAGTCCACCCGGCCGGGAAGCCCGGCCGTGCCGCTGGACGAAGAGCTCGCCCGCGTGCTGCCCGTGGTGCGGGAGGCCGTGCGGCTCGGCGTGCCGGTCTCCGTCGATACCTACAAGCCCCAGGTCATGCAGGCGGTGCTCGATCTGGGCGCCGACATCGTGAACGACATCTGGGCGCTGCGGCAGCCGGGCGCAGCCCAGGTCGTGGCGGGCCACCCGTCGTGCGGCGTGTGCCTGATGCACATGCACCGCGATCCCCAGACCATGCAGCAGACGCCCATGCAGGGGGATGACGTGGTGCCCGAGGTGCTCTCTTTTCTGGAGCGCACTGCGCAGGAAATACAAGCGCTCGGCGTCGAAAAGGCCCGTATCGTGCTGGATGCGGGCATCGGCTTCGGCAAGACCGTCGAGCAGAACTTCGCGCTGCTGACGCGCCAGCAGGAGCTGCTTGCAGCGCCTTATCCCTGGCTGGCGGGCTGGTCCCGCAAGTCATCGCTGGGAGCCGTCACCGGATTGCCGGTGAACGAGCGCCTGGGGGCCAGTGTGGCGGCGGCCCTGCTGTCGGTGGAAAGGGGCGCGCACATCGTCCGGGTGCACGATGTGCGTGATACCGTGGCGGCGATCAAGGTCTGGCAGGCCGCGCGTCCGCTAGGCTGAGAGGGTGAGGGCGTTTGCTTTGTGCTGCCCAAGATGATTCCTGAATAAAAAACAACTTCTTCGTGTGAGAAAGACAGCTATGACGAGAAAGTATTTCGGCACCGACGGCATTCGCGGCACTGTGGGCCAGGCGCCCATCACCCCTGACTTCGTGCTACGGCTGGCCCATGCGGTCGGCCGCGTGCTGCGGCAGACCGAGGCACGCCCCACGGTGCTGATCGGCAAGGACACGCGCATTTCAGGCTACATGCTCGAAAGCGCGCTGGAGTCGGGCTTCAATTCCGCGGGTGTCGATGTGGTGCTGCTGGGGCCTCTGCCCACGCCCGGTGTGGCCTATCTCACCCGGACGCAGCGCGCGAGCCTGGGGGTGGTCATCAGCGCCAGCCACAACGCCTATCCCGACAACGGCATCAAGTTCTTCAACGCTTCCGGGTCGAAGTTTCCGGATGCCTGGGAGCAGTCGGTGGAAGAGGCGCTGCAGCAGGAGCCCGTGTGGGCCGATTCGGCTTCGCTGGGCAAGACGCGCCGCCTGGATGACGCCGCGGGCCGCTACATCGAATTCTGCAAGAGCACCTTCGCGCAAAACCTCACCCTGCGCGGGCTGACCATCGCGGTCGATGCGGCCCATGGCGCGGCCTATCACATCGCGCCCAAGGTGTTCCATGAGTTGGGCGCCGAGGTGCTGGCGATCGGCTGCTCGCCCGACGGGCTGAACATCAACCACGAAGTGGGCGCCACCCACCCCGAGGCGCTGGTGCGCGCGGTGCGCGCCAACCACGCGCACTACGGCATCGCGCTGGACGGCGATGCGGACCGCCTGCAGATCGTGGACGGCCAGGGCCGGCTCTACAACGGCGACGAACTGCTCTACCTCATGGCCATCGACCGGCTGGACCGCAACCTGAGCGTTCCCGGCGTCGTCGGCACCTTGATGACCAACATGGCCATCGAGGTGGCCTTGCGCGCCCGCGGCGTGCAGTTCGTGCGCGCCAAGGTCGGCGACCGCTACGTGCTGGAGGAACTGGCGCGCCACGGCTGGATGCTGGGCGGAGAGGGCTCCGGCCATCTGTTGGCGCTGGACCGCCATACCACCGGCGACGGGATGGTGAGTGCGCTGCAGGTGCTGGAGGCCTGCGTGCGCAGCGGCCGTACGCTGTCCGAGCTGCTGGCCGACGTGACGCTCTTTCCGCAGGTGCTGATCAACGTGCGTCTGTTGCCGGGCCAGGACTGGAAGAGCAACCCCAGGCTGGCCGAGGGCGTGACGGCGGTCGAGGCCGAACTCGGCGACGCCGGCCGCGTGCTGATCCGGGCCAGCGGCACGGAGCCTCTGGTCCGGGTGATGGTGGAGGCAGCAGACGAGGAACTGGCCAACCGGTCCGCGCAATATCTCGCGGATACGATCCGGTCGGCTTGAAAGCCCCGGCCGAGCCCGTGTCGGCCCGCTGCCTCCCTTGAGGTAGCGAAGGTCCTGCCGCAGTTCGCGCGGGCAGGTATCGCTGCCGCAGCCCTTCAGCCTGCCGGTGAGGACGGGTGAGGGCTGGGGCTCGCTACGTCTGCTGCATTGCTTCCGCCGGCTCCGGCATCAATCGCAGCCCTTTGCGCAGCAGGGCCGTGATCTGCTCGGCGGGCATGGGGCGGCTCAGGAAATAGCCCTGGGCCTCGTCGCAGCCCTGTTCGCGCAGGTAGGCCAGCTGTTCGGCCGTCTCGACGCCTTCGGCGGTGGTGCGCATGCCCAGGGCCTGGGCCATGCGGATGATCGCGCTCACGATCGCGCGGTCGTTCGGGTCATGCCCCAGGTCGCGCACGAAGGACTGGTCGATCTTCAGCTTGTAGATCTGGAACCGCTTGAGGTGGCTCAGCGATGAATAGCCGGTGCCGAAGTCGTCCATCGACAGGCGCACGCCGCGCGCATGCAGCTGGTCCATGGTGACGATGGCCGAGCGCGGGTCGTTCACGGCCACGCCTTCGGTCAGCTCCAGCTCCAGCTGGCTGGCCGGCGTGATGCTTTCGTCCAGGATGCGGCTCACCAGTTCGGGCAGCTGCGGCTGGCGGAACTGCACGGCCGACAGGTTCACCGCGACCGTCAGTTCGGTCAGGCCCTGCGCATGCCAGGCGCGCAGCTGCGCCAGGGCCGTGCGCAGCACCCACTCGCCGATCTGCAGGATCTGGCCGGTGTCTTCCGCGATGGGGATGAATTCGGCCGGTGACACGGCGCCCAGGTCCGGGTGGTTCCAGCGCAGCAGCGCCTCCACGCTGCGGATGGCGCCGGTCTCGATGGTCACCTGCGGCTGGTAGTGCAGTTCCAACTGGTTGCGCTCCAGCGCCCGGCGCAGGGCGTTCTCCAGGCGCAGCGCGCGCATCGACTGCGCGTGCATCTCGGGCGTGAAGAAGCGGTAGGTGTTGCGCCCGTCGGCCTTGGCCCGGTACATCGCGGTGTCGGCCGCCTGCGTCAGCGTGTCGAAGTCCTCGCCGTCCTGCGGGAAGAGGGCGATGCCCATCGAGGGCGCCATCGTCAGCTCGTGGTGGCCGATCTGGTAGGGCTGCCGGCCGGCCTCCTGCAGCTTGCTGGCCACGCGCGTGGCACCCTGGGCGTTGGCGCCCTGCAGCAGGAGCAGGAATTCGTCGCCGCCCAGACGGGCCACGGTGTCGCGGTCGCGCACGATGGCGCGCAGGCGCTTGGCGATCTCCACCAGCAGGTCGTCGCCCACGCGGTGGCCCAGCGAATCGTTGACGTGCTTGAAATGGTCCAGGTCGATGAACATCACCGCCAGCGGCGTGCCGTTCTGCTGGGCCAGGCGTATCGCCTGCTGGCTGCGCTCGGCCATCAGCATGCGGTTGGGCAGGCCCGTCAGCGCGTCGTAGTGGGCCAGCCAGTAGATGCGTTCTTGATCGAGCTTGCGGTTCTCGATCTCCTTGCGCAGGGTGGCCACGGTGGCGCGCAAGTCTTCGATGCGCTCGGGTTCTGCCGCCTCTTCGGCGGAGCCAAGCCTCTCGCCGGGGGCTGGGTTCAGAGCTTGGCCTGCAGCCACAGAGCTCTTTTGCTCCTTCGTTCCACCGGGCGCTGCTTCAGAAGTTTCTCTGGGCAGCGGTTGCGCGGGATCGAAGGACATTGGGAGCTGTCGTGAGTGGTGGAGGAATGGCAGAGGGCTCTATCTGTACCAAATTGTAGCCGTACGACCTTTCACGCCCCCACGCGCTTTGCTGCCCCGTGGAATCGCCGTACTCAGCGCAGCTCCTGCCGCAGCCGATACGCCATGTCCAGCGAGCCGCGCAGCACGGGGAGGTTGCTCAGAACGTGTTTACGATCTCGCAGGGGATCGCGTTGGAGCGCAATCGGGATGAGTGGATGCTTCGGGTGCACCGCATGGGCTCATGCCCATGCAAGCAGCCGGGGCGTCCAATCGCCCGATTTCGCTCCAACCCGAAGGGCAGCGGTGTGGGCGGGCGGTCTGCGGCGTTGCGGCGCTTGTGGATAGCCGTGCTATCCACTGCGCACCGCGCCTTGCATCCCATCCCGCCCACACCGCTGCGCGACCCCTGGGAGATCGTAAACACGTTCTCAGGGCGAAGTCCTGCACGTCGCGGTCCTCGGAGCCCTGCGATGCCGCCTCGTAGGTGCCCAGCGCCACCGCCTGGGCCTCGACGCCCATGGCCTCGACGTAGCGCAGGTCGAAGTCCGCCGCAGGCAGCGCGCCCAGTGCCTCGATCCGCGCCTGCTGCGCCGCGCTTGGTGCGCGTGGCAGGGCATGGCTCTTGGCGGTCGCGATCCGGCCCAGCTCCTGGATCAGGCTGCGATGCCCGCTCTGCATCTGCGTTGCGAACGCGCGCACGGGCGGGTTCCGGGCCTGGCCCATGGCGAGCTGCGCGGCTTGTGCCATGGCGTGGCTGGCCCGTGCTGCGCTGTCCAGAAACGCCCGGTCGTGGGCCGCCAGCGGCTGCCCGGGCTCTTTCCGGGCTTCGCCCATGGCCGGCGCCAGCCAAAGCAGGGCCGCCGCAGCCAGCGGCGCTGCGCAGCGCCTGAAGGCGGCCAGCGCAAGGCGGGAGGCGCGCGGAGCGGGATCGGGTGAACGGATCATCCATCCGCTCCTGCGAGCACGGGCGTGCCGTGGATGGCGGCAAAAGGCATGCGCCAATCCTTGGAAGGCCTGGGGCGCCGTGCCTGTAGGAGCGGGCCGCGAAGCCGCCGTGCGCCGCCCTGTGCCCGTGCTGCCCGACAATCCAGGGCATGAGCATCACCGCAACCCCACCCGCATCCCCGTCCGCTTCCGCCACCCTGTCTTCGTCGCGCGCCACGCTGCTGCCGCGCCAGCTGCTGGTGGCCCCCGACCTGAACGATCCCGCGCCCCTGGTGCTCTATCACGGCCGCTGCGCCGACGGCTTCGGCGCGGCACTGGCCGCGTGGAACTACTACGGCGGCGCCGTCGAATGCGTGGGCCTCTCGCACGGGCAGGCATCGACGCTGGACGACCTCCCGCCCGTGCAGGGCCGCGCCGTCTATATCCTCGACTTCGCCTTCGCGCCCGAGCTGCTCGGCGCCATCGACCAGCAGGCCGCCAAGCTGGTGCTGCTGGACCACCACAAGAGCGCGGCCGAGCAGCTGACGGGCTTCGCCTGCCGCTGCGGCGTGGTGCATTTCGACATGACGCGCTCGGGCGCCCGCCTGGCCTGGGACTTCTTCCACCCCGAAGCGCCGCTGCCCGATCTGGTGCGCTTCATCGAGGACCGCGACCTCTGGGCGTGGAAGTACCCCGAGACGGCCGGCTACGTCGCCGCGCTGGACATGGAGCCCTTCGACTTCGCCCGCTGGCAGCAGCTCGCCGCATTCACGCCGGAAGAGACCGCTGCCTTCGTGGCCCGGGGCCAGGCGATGGACGAGAAATTCCGCAACCTCGCGCAGGACGTGGCGGGCGGCGCCCAGCCGCTGGTCTTCAACGGCGAGGCGGGGCTGATGGTGAATGCGCCCGGCGCCTTCCACAGCCTGGTGGGCGAATTGCTGTCGGCGCAAAGCGGCACCTTCGCGCTGATGTGGACGGTGGGCAAGGACGGCAAGGTCAAGGTGGGGCTGCGCTCGCAGCGCGGCTACGACTGCTCCGTGCTGGCCGTGGCCATGGGCGGCGGCGGGCATGCCCAGGCCTGCGGCTTCCGCATGGGGGCCGATCGCCTGCCTGAACTGCTGAGCGGGCAGTTCACGGCCTGACGAGCGGCCTGACTTGCGGCCCCGGTCTGCGGGCTAGGCCAGCCGCAGATCCAGCGGCTTTGCCTGCGGAAACACCCGCGCCAGTGCGGCGGGCCGCAGACCGTACATGCGCGCGAACACGCCGCCCAGCACGCTGCGGTAGTCGTTCAACACGGGGTAGTCGCGGTTCTGGAACAGCGTGGTGGCGGTGAGCGCCTGCTGCTCGCCCGCGATGCGGCCTCCGGCGATGCCGCCGCCCAGCACCCACATCACGCTGCCGTGGCCGTGGTCGGTGCCGCGGTTGCCGTTCTCGCGGAAGGTGCGGCCGAATTCGCTGATGACGACCACCGTGGTGCGGTCCCAGGCCGGCCCCATCTCGTCGGCGAAGGCGGCCAGGCCTCGGCCCAGTTCCTCGAATCGGTTGGCCAATGCGCCCGTGGCATTGCCCTGGCCGACGTGCGTGTCCCAGCCGCCCACATCGACGAAGCCCAGGTCGTAGCGCGACTGCATGAGGCGCGCCATGCGCCGCGCCGTGCCTTCGAAGCCCTTGGTGCTCAGCGCGTTGCGGCTGGCGGCGTCCATCTCGCCCTGCATGGTGCGCGCCACCTCGTCCCGCGTCTGGAAGCCTTCGGCCACCGGGCCGGCCAGCGGCGTGCCCTGGTACATCGAGGCGATCAGCCCGGCCTGCCGGTCGTCGATGCCCGGCTTGCCCACGCCGGCCGCAGCCAGCGCGGTGTTGGGCACGTCGTAGCCGCCGCGCAGCACCAGGGGCAGGGTGTCGGTGAAGGCCATGGGCGCCAGGTGGCCCTGCCATTGCGGCTGCGCGCCCAGCTCCAGCGCCAGCCGGTTCAGGAAGCCCGAGCGGTAGTCGCGCCGTGCGGCGACGGGCTGGCCCAGCTCGATGCTGTCCTGCGTGTCGAAGTGGCTGCGCGTCAGGTCTTCGGTGCCCGAGAACGGCACGAAGGCCACCTGCCGCTTGTCGTAGAGCGGCCGCAGCGAGCCCGCCAGCGCCGGGTGCAGGCCCCAGTCGGCGGTCAGCGGCAGCGCGCCGCCTGCCGTGCCCGGCCGGCCGATGGCGATGTTGGGCCGCGTCTCGTAGTAGTAGTCGCTGGCGACGGGCACCAGCAGGCTGGCGCAGTCGTAGCCGCCGCGCAGGAAGACCAGCAGGAAGCGCGCATCGGTCGCGCCGCGCGGCGTGGCGGCCAGGCTGGCCTTCATCGCCATGCCGGGCGCGGCCAGGGCGGCGAGCGCCTGCAGGCACTGCCGGCGGCTGGGGCCGTGGCCGGTGGATGTGGGCTGGTGCGGGAAGAGGGGGGAGGAGGGCATGGCGAACCTTTCCGGGCGCGGGCGCCGCAGGGGAGCGGGGTGGCTCAGGCGTACATGAATTCGGGGGCCGACAGCAGGAAGGTGTTCCATTCCGCCGGCGATGTGGCGCGGGCCAGGGCCACGCGGGTGGCCGGGGCCAGCAACGGCTCCAGGGCGTGGAAGGCGGCGCTCTGGGCGATGGCGGGCGGTGGCATCTTCGGCGGCGGTGCGCCCTCGGCGCGGTAGAGCGCGTTGGTGCCGGCGCCGCCCAGGGCGCGTGCGACTTCGAAGCGCACGGCCATCTGGCCGGAACTGCTCCAGGCCGCGGCATCGAGCGGGTAGCCGTCGGGCGTGGCCCGGCCGTAGAGCGGCTCGGCGAGGCGCTGCAGCCAGCCCAGGGCCGGGTCGGGGTTGGCGAGCACCCGGTCCGAATAGCCCAGCCGCAGGCCGGCCATCACGTATTGCACGGGGTCGCGCAGGCGCTTGCCCAGCGAGGCCTGGAAGCTGTCGCTGGCGATCAGCGTCTGCAGCACCGCGCCGATGTGGCCGTCGGTCTGCCGGAAGCGCTCGGCCAGCGCCTGCAGCAGCGCGGGCGGCGGCGCATCGCCCACCAGGTAGGCGGCCAGCTTGCGCGTGACGAAGCGGGCCGTGGCCGGGGCGCGTGCCAGGCGGTCCAGCGCCTCGTCCAGCTCGGCCATGCCCTGGCCCTGCAGCGGCTGGCCCAGCAGCTCCTTGGGGTTCCAGTCGTGGCGCTGGGGGTTGAATTCATAGAGCCCGTGGCGCACGTAGAGGCGCGCCCATTCGGGCTTGAGCTTTGGGGGCGGCTCGTTCAGCGGGCGCAGCGACACGCCGTGGCCGGTGAGCACGCGCGCCATCTCCTGCACATCGTGCTGGCTGTAGCCGCCGTCCACGCCCAGCGTGTGCAGCTCCATCAGCTCGCGGGCGTAGTTCTCGTTGATGCGGTTGGCCGCGTTCTGCGCGTTGTCCAGGTAGCGCAGCATGGCCGGGTGGCGCACGGTGGCGCCCAGCAGGTCGCGGAAGCGCCCCAGCGCATGCGGGCGGATGGCGCGGTCTTCGTAGTCGGCCACCATGGCGCGGATGTCGGCCTTGCCCGCGAAGACGCTGAAGTGGTTCATCCAGAACCAGGTCAGCTTCTCCTGCAGCTGCGCGGGCGAATAGACGGCGCGCAGCACGAAGCGCCGCTCGGCCTGGCGCTGCAGCGCCCGCATGTCCTTCTGGTAGGCCTCCTGCGCGGCCTTGCGGGCGTCTTCGGTGGGCTCGTTCTTGATGGCCTGCTGGCGCGTCTGCAGGTCGATGGCCAGGGTCTCCATGGGCGCGCGGGTGATGTCCATGGCGTCGATCTGCGCCTGCGCCTCGGGCGGCAGCGGCGCCTGTGGCGCGGGGCGCAGCAGCGCGGCCACGGTGGCCTGCACGCCGCTGCGCTGCAGCTGGCCCAGCGCGGCGGCGTTGGCGCCCCAGGTCAGGCGGTCCAGCAGCCGGACGTGTTCCGCCGCCACGGGCATGGCCGCTTCGGGCGATGGCCCTTCGGCGGCACGCGCCTGGCGCGGCGCCAGCACCGAGGCCAGCGGCACGAGCGGCACGAGCGGCAGCGCCGCCGCGCCGTACAGGCCCGCGGCGGCGGTGGCCAGCCACTGGCGGCGCCCCAGGGCCGGCGCGGTGCGCGCGTCGTGCAAAGGGGGGTCTTCGGGGTGGGGCCCGGTGATTGCGGCGCGGTCGGCGGCGTTCACGGAAGACGGCATGGTGCAGGTGGCGAAGTGGCTGTGGCGCGGATGGTGCGCCGCGGCGCGGTGGCCTGCAAGAGGCGCCGCCGGGTTTTACCCAGCGGACACAGATGTATCGCCGCCTTCCCCGCGTGTCCCGTGCGTAAAGAGGCGTTAGCCCTTGCGGATCAAGGGCTGTGCGCTATGGTTTTGGTAGCGTATGCGGGTGGCGTCCCCGCCACGCTTCACTGCAGGGCCAGGGGCTGGAAGGGCAGCGCGCCCGCGCCGCCGGCCGAGCCCGGAATGCGGAAGACCGACACGGACTGGTCGAGCCGCTGCGCCTGGTCGCGCAGGCTGGCCGCAGCGGCGGCTCCTTCTTCGACCAGCGCCGCGTTCTGCTGCGTGGCCTGGTCCATCTGCGCGACGGCCTGGCCCACCTGCGCCACGCCGTTGCTCTGCTCTTCGCTCGCCACGCTGATCTCGCCGACGATCTCGCTCACGCGGCGGATCTCGGTCACGATCTCCGTCATGGTCGTGCCCGCTTCGGCCACCAGGCGCGCGCCGCGGTCCACCTTGGCCACGCTGCCGGTGATGAGCGCGCGGATCTCCTTGGCCGCCTGGGCGCTGCGCTGCGCCAGCGTGCGCACCTCGGCCGCCACCACGGCGAAGCCCCGGCCCTGCTCGCCGGCGCGGGCGGCTTCCACGGCCGCGTTCAGCGCCAGGATGTTGGTCTGGAAGGCGATGCTGTCGATCACGCTGGTGATCTCGGTGATTTCGTGCGAGCTGGTGCTGATCTCCTGCATGGTGTCCACCACCTGCTCGACGATCTGGCCGCCACGGCCGGCCACGGTGGTGGCGCCGGTCGCCAGCTGGCTGGCGGCGCGGGCGTTGTCGGCGTTGTGGCGTACGGTGGCGCTGAGCTGCTCCATGGCCGAGGCCGTCTCTTCCAGCGCGCTGGCCTGCAGCTCGGTGCGCCGGCTCAGGTCGGCGTTGCCGGCCGCGATCTCGCTGGAGCCGGTGGAGATCGAGTCGGACGCGAAGCGCACATCGGTCACGATGGCCGCCAGCGTGGCATGCATGCGGGCCAGCGACGCCATCACGCTGCCGGTGGCGATGGCGCCCTGGCGCTGCATGGGCGAGAGGTCGCCGCTCGCCACTTGCTCGGCGATCTGGCGCAGCTCGGCCGGCTCGCCGCCCAGCGCCTTGGTGAGCCGGCGCGTGATGACGATGCCCGCCGCGACGGCGATCACCAGGGCCAGCACGGCGGCGGCGATCAGCGCTCCGCGGTCGAACCGCAGCCGCTGTGCGGCTTCGTCGGTCAGCTCGCCCGCCCGGCGTGCGGACAGCTGGCTGTATGCGTTCGTGGTCGCGGCCATCTTGTCCAGCAGGGGACGGCATTCCTTGTTCAGCTTCATGATGGCCGCATCGCGCTCGCCCCGCGCGGCCAGGTCGATGATCCCCAGTGCGATGGGCGCGTAGCTCTGCTCGATCCGGTCCATTTCCGCGACCAGCGTGCGCGCGGTGTCGGAGGTGTCGGTCGCCTCGGCTATGAGCTGCTTGAGCTTGGCCATGCTCTTCTGGACCAGGGCGTGCGCTTCCTCGCCGCGCGTCTTCTCGGCCTGCACCTCGGCGGGCGACGTGGCCAGCACGATGTTGCGGGCCGCGATGGCGCGCGCGTCGATGGCCGAGCGCATCTGCGCCGTGACGGCCGTGCGCGCGCTGATGCCGTGGACATAGCCGTTGAAGCGTTCCGTGGCGTCGTTCAGCGCACTCAGTCCGAATACCGACATGAAGAGAATCAGTGCCACCATGGTCGCGAAGGCCACCATGAGCTGCGTGCGCACCTTCATTTCATTCGTCATGCAAAGCCTCTTCTTTTCATCTCGGGGAACAGCGGGGTGGGCCGTATATTGATCCATTTCAGGATGTAACGGCATCGGGCGAAACGAGTGTAGGTGATGGAATTGATAAATATCAAAAATTAACTTGATAGAACGCGCATGTGTCGCGCGGATACGCCAACAGTGCGGGCGCGTCAACCCAGGCCTCAGAACGTGTTCACGATCTCAGAACGTGTTCACGTTCTCAGCGCGGCGAGGCTTCCTCGAAGCGGTCCACGCGCCGCAGCGGCGCGAACTTCCAGGCCCAGACGCCCACCACGCCCAGGGTGCACAGGCCCCCGAGCACCGCGGCAGGCACCGCGCCCAGCCAGGCCGCGCTGGTGCCAGCGCGGAATTCGCCCAGCTCGTTGGACGAGCCTACGAACAGCATGTTGACGGCCGACACCCGCCCGCGCATGGCGTCGGGCGTGGAGAACTGCACCAGCGCGCCGCGGATGTAGATGCTCACCATGTCCGCCGCGCCGGCCACCATCAGCGCCGCGCACGAGATCCAGAACGTGGTGGAAAGCGAGAACACCAGATTGGCCGCGCCGAAGATCGCCACCGCGACGAACATGGTGCGCCCCACGTAGCGGTTGAAGGGCCGCATGCTCAGGTACAGGCCCGCTCCTACCTCGCCCACCGCCATGGCGCTGCGCAGCGCGCCCAGGCCCTGCGGGCCCACGTGCAGTACCTCGTGCGCGTAGATGGGCAGCAGCGCCACCACGCCGCCCAGCAGCACGGCGAAGAGGTCCAGCGAAATCGTGCCCAGGATGATGGGCCGCGAGCGGATGAAGCGGATGCCGTCGCCGAAGCGCTGCACCATGCGGCCCTGCGCTGCGGCCTGTGGCGCGGCGTAGGCCACCGTCACCCGCTGCAGCAGCACGGCACCCAGCGTGAAGCAGGCCAGGCAGATCGGGTAGGTGAGCGCGCCGCCGCCCGCCGCATACAGCAGCCCGCCCAGCAGCGGCCCGCCGATGGTGGCCAGGCGCATCAGCATGGTGTTGGCGGCCATGGCCTGGGCCAGCTGGGCGCGCGGCACGATCTGCGGCAGCAGGCTCTGCAGCGTCGGCGCCGAAAAGGCGCGCGAGCAGCCGAACAGCACCAGCACCGCGTAGATGCCCGCCACGCCCGCCGCGCCGTGGCCCGAAAGCCACCACAAGAGCCCGCTGCAGAGCGCGCCCACCGACCAGCTCACGCCCAGGATGCGCTTGCGGCTGAAGCGGTCGATCAGATCGCCCGCCGGCAGCAGCAGGCAGAGCATGGGCAGGAACTGCGCCAGCCCCACGAAGGCCAGCGCCAGCGGCTCGCGCGTCAGGTCATAGACCTGCCAGGCCACGACCACGGCCTGCACCTGGGTGGCGAACACCGCCATGAGGCGCGACAGCAGGAAGGCCAGGAAACCGGTCTGGCGATAGACGGCGCGGGGCTCCGCGGAAGGAGTGGCTGAAGCGTTGGCGGGCATGGTGCGGGGGGCGGGGGCGGGAAGGGAAACGAGGCACTCGCCCGGAGGGCGGTTCGGAAATGCTAGCGGCACCTGCAACGCCGCCGTGGCCGCAGCGCGCCGACGGGCGGAATCTTCGCCTCAGCGCCTCAGTGCATCACCGTGTCAGCGCGGATGGCGGCGGCGGTACTCCCAGGGCGCCTGCGGGCGCCTTTGCGACCACAGGCCCGTGCGGCTGGCGCGGGCCTGTCGCTGCAGCGCAGCCAGTTCGGGATAGCGCCCGGCGAGCGGGGCATAGACCCAGGCCAGCCCGGAGCCCACCTGCTGCGCGGCCACGTCCTGCCCGCCGCAGTGCACGTGCGCGAGCAGGCGGCCGTAGGCGTCGTGCCCCTGGGTTCGCAGCATGGCCTCTCGGCGCAGGCAGAGCGCTGCGAGGTGCTGGCGCGAGCGCTGGCCGAAGGCCTGCCGGCTTTCGGGCGCGTCGATGGAGACGATGCGCACGCGCTGCGTGGCCTGGGGGCCGGCCGTGCCGCAGTGCACGGTGAGGCTGTCGCCATCGCTGACGGCAACGACCAGGCAGAACAGGGTGGCGAGGGTGGCGGACAAGGCTGCAGCGTCCAGAAAACGGGGCGGAGAACGGGGCCGAAGCACTATACGCCGGTGCCCCGGCCCACCCGCAGGCGGGGCGGCGCCGCGATGGTTCGGCCGCCGGGGGCACGCGCTGCCCAAAAAAAGGGCAATCCGCTGGAGCCCAATACTGGCGCGGCTTTGCGGCTTTTGTCCCCCCAGTTGTCCACAGTTCGGCCCACAGGCAGCGGGCATAACTTCACGCGGTTGTCACATACGTGGAGACGGCGGTGGGCGCCCGGTGGCGCGGGGCGTGCGGGCCGGGTGTGATCCAGAGCTTTCGGGGCTGTAGCCCAGGTAGCAGCTGGGTATGCAGCTATGAAATTGAGAGCAATCGGTTGGGCGGCGGGTCAGAGCACGCAAGCCTGCTCCGCCCACTGGCCCTGCGCCAGCCCGTCCAGCGTATAGGGGCCGATGGCCGCGCGCACCAGCCGCAGCGTGGGGTGGCCCACGGCAGCGGTCATGCGCCGCACCTGGCGGTTGCGCCCTTCGCGGATGGTGAGCGCGATCCAGGCCGTGGGGCGGTTCAGCCGCACGCGGATGGGCGGCTCGCGCTCCCAGAGGCCGGGGGGCGCATCGATGCGCTCGGCGCGGGCGGGCAGGGTGGGGCCGTCGTTCAGCTGCACGCCGGCGCGCAGCGCGGCCAGGGCGGCGTCGTCCGGCTCGTCCTCCACCTGCACCCAGTAGGTCTTTTCCATCTTGAAGCGCGGATCGGCGATGCGCGCCTGCAGCCGGCCGTCGCTGGTCAGGAGCAGCAGGCCCTCGCTGTCGGCATCCAGGCGCCCGGCCACATAGACGCCTGGCAGGTCAATGAAGTCCTTGAGCCCGCGCCAGCGGCCCTCGGGCGTGAACTGGCTGAGCACGCCGTAGGGCTTGTTGAAGCGGATCAGCCGGGGCGGGCCTGCCATCGGCCGGTCGGGGCGGGCATCGGGGCGGGCGGCGGCGGGCCGGGCAAGGCGGAGCGTGGACATGGTGGATGGGGCGCGGGGCATGGAGCGGCGCAGTGGTCGGTTCGATTCGGCGCCGGCAAAAGGGGGATTGTGGCGGCTCGCTGCGCGGCCCTGCGTAGAAGCCGCGCTCAACGCGGTCATCATCACCGGCTTCATGGGCGCGCTGCGCTGAGCGCGTGGTGACGGCGATCCTGCGGGCGATGGCGATGGCGCCCAGCCGCCAGGAACGGCTCACACAACCCGGTGAAGCGGCTCTGGCGAGCTGCCGCGTCGAAGGCTATACAGGGCCGGCAACGACGCCGGAAGGGCTCCGTGAGCCGCGCGTTCTAAGCCGGCAGGAACAGCGCCGGATTGACCATGGTGCGGTTGAGCATCACGCCCCAGTGCAGGTGCGGGCCGGTGACGCGGCCGGTGGCGCCCACGCGGCAATAGGGCTGGCCGGTGGCCACCACGTCGCCCACGCGCACGTCGATGCCGCTCAGGTGGCAGGCCATGGTCAGCAGGCCGCCGCCGTGGTCCAGCCACACCGTGCCGCCGTTGAAGAAATAGTCGCCCGTGTCGATCACCTTGCCCGGCAGCGGCGCCACCACGGGCGTGCCCACGGGCGCGGCGATGTCCATGCCGCTGTGCGGATTGCGTGCCTGGCCGTTGAATACGCGCCGCAGCCCGAACGAGCTGGAGCGGCGTCCGGGCACGGGCACCTGCATGCGCAGGTCCTGCGCGCGCGGGAGCGGGGTGGAGAAGGCCGCCATCACCTGCCGCTGGTGATCGCGTTCGCGCTCGTAGCGGGCGTTGTCCTCGGGCGAGAGATCGACGGTGCGCGGCGCCACCGTCAGGCGCTGTTCGCGGTACTGGTGCGGCGCCACGGCGTACTCCAGCGCATATTCCGGCGCGCCGGCCTTGCGCACGGCGATGCGGGCCGTGCCCACCGGCGCCGAAAGCGGGATGCCCACGATGGCCGTCCATTCGATGGCATCGCCCAGCACCAGCACGGGAACGCCGTCCGCATGCGCCACGGGCCGCTCGGCTGCCGGGCCCAGCGACAGGCGCGCCACGCCACCCGGCACGGCCAGCGCGCGCGGCCAGACGGTGGGCTGCACCCGGCCTTCGGGGGCGGCCGCCCAGGCGGGCAGGGCGCTGGCGGCGGCGCAGGCTGCGGCCTGCTGCAGCCAGTGGCGGCGGTGGCCTGACGTGAGGCTAAGCGGGGTGGGCGTGGCGTGCGAAGGGGCTGCGGGCATGGGCGAAGACGGAACGGGCGAATCAGGCTAATCAGGCAAAGGGGCGATCTTCGCATTCCCGGGCTGGCCGTGCCCCGCGACTCGGCCTGCCTCCGGCCGAACGGGGCGACACCCCCGGAGGATCGTCGCTGTCCTCAGCCGCCCGCCGCGATGATCGCCGCGATGTTGCGTTCCGCCAGTGCCGAGATGGTCAGCGCCGGATTCACCGTGCCGGTGCTGCCCGGAATGGCCGCACCGTCCATCACGTAGAGGCCCTTGTAGCCCTGGACCCTGCCGAAGTTGTCGGTGGCCTTGCCCAGCACCGCGCCGCCCAGCGGGTGGGCCGTGAAGCCGCCGAACACGTCCTTGACCACGAAAGGCACGCCCGGCACGCTGAAGTTGGCTGCGGCGATGCGGCTGTTGATCTCGCGCGTCGCCGCGATGGCCGCATCGTTGCCGTTGGCCGGCCACATCAGCTTCACGCGGTCGGTGGAGGCGTCATGGACGAAGCGCGCGCGGCTCTTCAGATCCAGCGCCATGCCCAGGCTGGCATCCAGGCCGATGTTGATCGGCACGCCCGGGGCATACCAGTTCTCCATGGTCACCGGCATGCCCTGCACGGTGTCCTGGATCATGGAGGCGCAGGCCGCGCCCAGCGTGGCGCCGCTGGAGAACGCGAAGCTGCGCGAGGTGGACGTGTCGCCGTTGGTGCCCCAGCCGGCACCCACGAATTCGTTCAGGTTGCGCATGTCGCCGTTGGCGCGCGCACGCACCAGCAGCTCCGACGTGCCCACCGATCCCGCCGCCAGGATGAGCCGGTCCGCGGTGATGGTGTAGCGGTCCAGCACCGCGCCGCTCGGGTGGCGCTTGATAGTGTCCACCACGTAGCGGGAGCCGTCGAAATAGATGCCCTTCACCTCATGGCCGGGGTAGATCTGCGACTTGCCCGTCGCCTTGGCCTGCAGCAGGTAGTTCTGGTTCAGGTCGAACTTCGCGCCGTTGCTGTTGCCCAGGTTGCTGCGGCCCACGGTGCAGGAAGCGCGCGAGGTGCCGCGCAGCTCGGCGCGCACCACGTCCCAGTTCCAGATGCCGTCCACCGGGCGCGGCGCGTAGCCGGCGCGGCGGGCCGAGGCATCCCAGCGCCGCGAATGGCCGAAGGGCGCGCTGTTGTAGATGTCGGCCGGCATGGGGCTCAGGCGCAGCATCTGCCGCACGCGCGGGTAGTACAGCGCGTGCATCTCGTCGTAGTTCACGCGGCCTTCGAAGATGGCGTCGAAATAGCCGCGCGGCGGCTGCGGCATGGCGCCGGTGAACACCACCGAACCGCCGCCCACGCAGGCGCTGCGCCAGACGTCGATGTGGTCGTATTCCGTCACGTCCATGACCCCGCCGAAGGAATCGATGGGCAGGCCCGGCAGGCCGAACACCGTCTTGCTCGCATCCCGGAACCAGAAGCCGCGCCCGTCGGGCAGCGTGTCCTGCGTGAAGATGTCGCGGCTGGGCGAGCGCGGCCATTGGAAGCCGCGCTCCAGCACCGTGGTCTGGATGCCGGCCTGCGCCAGGCGCAGGGCCGACACGGCGCCGCCGAAGCCCGAGCCGATGATGATGGTGTCGGTGTAGGCCGGCGGGCGCGGCACCGGCGCATAGACCTCGGGCACGATGCCCGAGTAATCGCGCTGCGGCAATTTCGCCTGCGCTGCCAGCGGCGCGCCCGCGGCCAGCAAGCCCAGGCTCTTGAGGGTGGTTCTGCGGTCCATTAATCAGCCCTATCGACTCTGCGTTCTGTTTAGAAAAATGCAGGCCGCATTCTGTACCCACCCGTGTCACTTTGTTAGCACTCGATGCGAGGGCGTGGCGCGCAAGCCTAAGAACGTGTTCACGATCTCGCAGGGGATCGCGTTGGAGCGCAATCGGGATGAGTGGACGCTTCGGATGCGCCGCATGGGCTCATGCCCATGCAAGCAGCCGGGGCCTCCAATCGCCCGATTTCGCTCCAACCCGAAGGGCAGCGGTGTGGGCGGGCGGTCTGCGGCATTGCGGCGCTTGTGGATAGCCGTGCTATCCACTGCGCACCGCGCCTTGCATCCCATCCCGCCCACACCGCTGCGCGACCCCTGGGAGATCGTGAACACGTTCTCAGTGCCGGTGGATGCTCTGCCTGGGGCGTGCTGCGACGTCGGCGATCGGGCCGCGAGGTGCCCGGCGGGGCTGGTGATGGGGGAGGGGCGCTGGCCTGTACGGGCCGAGCGCAGGGGGCTGCCGAGGCGGCAGGTGCCGAGAGCTTGTCGCTGGCTCGCGGCCAAAGAAAAAGCCCGGCATGCGGGGCATGTCGGGCTTGGAGGGAAGGTCTTGCGACGCTTCCTGTGTTGGCTCCTCGACCTGGGCTCGAACCAGGGACCTACGGATTAACAGTCCGGCGCTCTACCGACTGAGCTATCGAGGAATGTTCGGTATCACTGACAACTAACGCTGCATGCACCGCATGCGATTGCACGGTGCAGCTTGAATAAGCTTGGCTCCTCGACCTGGGCTCGAACCAGGGACCTACGGATTAACAGTCCGGCGCTCTACCGACTGAGCTATCGAGGAACAAGACTTAGATTATATACACAAAAAAAAGGCCGATCGCGATTTCGTCGATCTGCGATCGCTTCAGGCCGTGGGTTCGGGCCGGCACCACAGCCAGGCGAGCACGCACGCCATGCAGGCGCTGGCGCCCACCGCCACCCAGCGGGGCGCGCTGCTGAAGGCCAGCACCACGGCGCACAGGCCCATCAGCGCCGTGGCGCTCCACTTGGCGCGGCGGCTCACGCAGCCGCCGTTGGCCCAGTTGCGCAGCATCGATCCGAAGAGCGGGTGCCGCCATAGCCAGGCGTGCAGGCGCGGCGAACTGCGTGCGGCCGCCCAGCCGGCCATCAGCACGAAGACGGTGGTGGGCAGGCCGGGCACGAAGATGCCGATCACGCCCAGCGTCAGGCTGCACGCGGCGAAGGCCAGCAGCAGCCAGCGCACGGGCAGCGGCAGAGGGGCATGCACGGGGGGCGGGGGCAGTGGCGGCTCTTCGGGCGAGGCGGGCGGAACGGGCATGGCGGGATTGTGCCTGCGCCGCGCCGCCGGCCGGCCCTTGCCGGCGCGCACGCCACGCCCGGGGCGGCCTTGCCTTATGCTGCCGCGCTGCTTCGCTGGAGCCCGGTTTTCCGGTCCGTTCCGTTTCGTCCCGTCTCGTCTCGTCTCGTCTCATTCGATTCCTGCCCCATGACCATCCACACCATCCTGAAGATGGGCGATCCGCGCCTCCTGCGCGTCGCCCAGCCCGTGACCGCCTTCGGCACCGAAGCCTTGCACACCCTCGTGCGCGACCTGCGCGAGACCATGCGGGCGGTGAACGGCGCGGGCCTGGCGGCGCCGCAGATCGGCGTCGATCTGCAGGTGGTGATCTTCGGTTCGGACCAGCGCAATCCGCGCTACCCGGACCGCCCGCTGGTGCCGCAGACCACGCTGGTCAACCCGGTCATCACGCCGCTGGGCGATGAGGAGGAAGAAGACTGGGAAGGCTGCCTTTCCGTGCCCGGCCTGCGCGGCGTGGTGCCGCGCTGGTCGCGCATCCGCTACACCGGCTTCGACCCGGAAGGCCAGCCCATCGACCGCGTGGCCGAGGGCTTCCATGCGCGGGTGGTGCAGCACGAGTGCGACCACCTGATCGGCAAGCTCTACCCGATGCGGGTGCGCGACTTCAGCCGCTTCGGCTACACCGAGGTGCTGTTTCCCGAGATCGACGCGGCCGAGGACGATTGAGCGCAATCAGGCCCGAACAGGGCCCCGGCCCTTGTTTTATGAGCGCACTGCGCTATTGAATAAATAGCAAAGGGGCTGGGCTGGCCTCAGCCGTCCGACAGCGCCTGCAGCAGCTCGGTCTCGATGCGGATCTGCCGGGCGTTGTTCTGCAGCTCGCTGCCCTGGACCAGGAAGGTGTCTTCCACCCGCTCGCCCAGCGTGCTGACCTTGGCGAGCTGCACGCTGAGCTGGTGCTGCGACAGCACCCGCGCCACCAGATAGAGCAGGCCGGCCCGGTCGCTGGCGGAGATCGAGATCAGCCAGCGCTGGGCCTTGTCGTCGGGCCGCAGCGTGACGCGCGGCGCCACGGGAAAGCTCTTGACCCGGCGCGAGACGCGCTTGCGCGCCGGCTCGGGCAGCGCACCGCCTTCGGCGATGGTGCGCAGCAGATCGCTTTCGACCATGTGGGTGAGTTCGCGGTAGTGGCCCGCCTGGGTCGATGCGACGACCTGGAAGGTGTCCAGCGCGAAGCCGTTGCGCGCCGTGTGCACGCGGGCGTCGAGGATGCTGAAGCCCGCCCGGTCGAAGTAGCCGCAGATGCGCGCGAACAGGTCGGGCTGGTCGGCCGCATAGACCATCACCTGCAGGCCTTCGCCCACCAGCGACTGG
Organism: Paracidovorax wautersii; assembly: GCF_900113035.1. Lineage (GTDB taxonomy): Bacteria > Pseudomonadota > Gammaproteobacteria > Burkholderiales > Burkholderiaceae_C > Paracidovorax > Paracidovorax wautersii. Next base: position 44,476 of record NZ_FONX01000004.1, read on the forward strand.
CGGGCGCGCACCACGGGCTGCTCGGAGCCCACCAGCCGCGCCAGGTGCCGCGTGTGCCAGGCGATGTCGGCGGCCTCGTGGCGCATGAAGTAGCTCACGTCCAGCGTGTCCCAGAGCTTGAGGTGGCCGTCGGCGGGCTGGGCGCTGAGCGCCAGCAGCACCAGCGCCTCGCGCTTGCGGGCCTCCACCTCGGCCGCGGCATCGGGCGCGCGGCCGCCCAGGGTGCGCAGCGTGGCGCGATAGAGGTCTTCCAGCAGCTTGCCCTTCCAGGCGTTCCACACCTTGGGGCTGGTGCCGCGGATGTCGGCCACGGTGAGCAGGTAGAGCGCGGTGAGGTTGCGCTCGTTGCCCACGCGCTGGGCGAAGGCGGCGATCACGTCGGGGTCGGAGAGATCCTGCTTCTGCGCGACCTGGCTCATGGCCAGGTGCTCGCGCACCAGGAATTCGACCAGCTCGGCATCGGCCTTGTCCACGTCGTGCAGGCGGCAGAAGTGGCGCACTTCCTCCGCGCCGATCTGGGAGTGGTCGCCGCCCCGGCCCTTGCCGATGTCGTGGAACAGCGCGGCCAGGTAGAGCAGCCAGGGCTTGTCCCAGCCGCCCGCGAGCTGCGAGCAGCCCGGGTATTCGTGCGCGTGCTCGGGCATGAAGAAGCGGCGCACGTTGCGCAGCACCATCAGGATGTGCTGGTCCACCGTATAGACGTGGAACAGGTCGTGCTGCATCTGCCCCACGATGCGGCGGAAGGGCCAGAGGTAGCGGCCCAGCACCGAGGTCTGGTTCATCAGCCGCATGGCATGCGTGATGCCGGCGGGCTGCTTCATGATCTGCATGAAGGTGGCGCGGTTGACCGGGTCGCGGCGGAAGCGCCCGTCCATCACGCCGCGGGCGTTGTAGAGCGCGCGCAGGGTGCGCACCGAAAGATCCTTCAGCCCGCCCGTGGTCTCGTAGAGCAGGAAGGTCTCCAGGATGGCGTGCGGCTCGCGCTGGTAGAGGTCGTCGCTCGCCACCTCGATGAGGCCGGCCTTTTCGTAGAAGCGCTCGTTGATGGGCCGCAGCTCGTGCGTGGAGGGCGAGAGCCGCTCCTCGATGTTGAGCAGCAGGATCTGGCTGAGCTGCGACACGGCCTTGGCCGCCCAGTAGTAGCGGCGCATCAGCGTCTCGCTGGCGCGCATGGCCAGGCGCTTGCCGTCGGGCGAGGTGGTGCGGTAGCCGAAGGATTCGGCCACGGCGGTCTGCAGGTCGAACACCAGCCGGTCTTCATGCCGGCCGGCCAGCAGGTGCAGGCGGGCGCGGATGAGAAAGAGCAGCGCCTCGTTGCGCTCGATCTGGCGCACCTCGAAGGGCGTGGCCAGGCCGCTGGCGGCCAGTTCGCGCCAGGTGCTGCCCAGGCCGGCCGCGCGGGCCACCCAGGTGATCATCTGCAGGTCGCGCAGGCCGCCGGGCGATTCCTTGCAGTTGGGCTCCAGCGCGTAGGGCGTGTTCTCGTACTTGGTGTGGCGCTGCTGCATCTCCAGCGTCTTGGCGACGAGGAAGGCGGACGGGTCCATCTGCGCCAGGTAGCGGCGGCGGAATTCGGTGAAGAGCGCGGCGTGGCCGCAGATGAGGCGCGATTCCAGCAGCGAGGTCTGCACCGTCACGTCGCCGGCCGCTTCGCTCAGGCATTCGGCCACGGTGCGCACGCTGGAGCCGATCTCCAGGCCCGCATCCCAGCAGCTGCCGATGAAGGATTCGAGCGCGGCGCGCAGCTGGCGCGCCTCGGCGCACTCGTGCTCGCTCTCGCCGCGGTCCGGGCACAGGCCGTCGGGCAGCAGCACCAGCACGTCCACGTCGGAGGCGGGAAAAAGCTGCGCGCGCCCGTAGCCGCCCACCGCCACCAGCGCCATCTCATGCGGCAGGCCTGCGCGCTGCCAGAGGCGTTCCAGCAGGCCGTCGGCCAGCGAGGAGAGCTTGTGCAGCAGCCCGCGGATGTTGCGCGTCGTGGTGCTGCCGCCTTCGCGCAGCGTGGCGAGCAGGGCCGCCTTGTCCTGGCGATAGGCGTCGCGCAGCTGGGGCAGGTCGGCGGCGGGCGAGGGGGCGGTCGTGAGGGCGGCTGGGGCGGGCATGGGCGTGCAGGAGGTGAGGGGTGTGCGCGGTCAGGCGGTCAAGCAAATTCCATACGAGACCGCCCGTGCCGTGGGCTGCGTGCCGGTGGCCCGGGGCGGCCGGATCAGGTCTTGGTGGCCGTGACGAAGCTGGGCAGCGGCGGCGAGCCGGCCGACAGCGTCATCACCTCGTAGCCGGTCTCGGTCACCAGCACGGTGTGTTCCCACTGCGCGGAGAGGCTGCGGTCCTTGGTGATGATGGTCCAGCCATCGTTGCCCAGTTCCTTGATCTCGCGGCGGCCGGCGTTCAGCATGGGCTCGATGGTGAAGATCATGCCGGGCACCAGCTCTTCGAGCGTGCCGGGGCGGCCGTAGTGCAGCACCTGGGGCTCTTCGTGGAACTTCTGGCCGATGCCATGGCCGCAGAACTCGCGCACCACCGACAGGCCATGGCCTTCGGCGAACTTCTGGATCGCATGGCCCACGTCGCCCAGGCGCGCGCCGGGCTTGACCTGCTGGATGCCCAGCCACATGGCTTCGAAGGTCAGGCTGCACAGCCGCTTGGCGGCGATGGAGCATTCGCCGATCAGGTACATGCGGCTGTTGTCGCCGAACCAGCCGTCCTTGGTGATGACGGTGACATCGACGTTGACGATGTCGCCTTTCTTGAGCGGCTTGTCGTTCGGGATGCCGTGGCAGACCACGTGGTTGACCGAGGTGCAGAGGTGGCCCGGGTAGGGCGGGTAGCCCGGTGGCTGGTAGCCGATGGTGGCCGATACCGTGCCCTGGCTGGCCATGCACTCCGCACCCAGGCGATCGATCTCGGCCGTGGTGATGCCGGGGCGGATGTGGGGCGTGATGTAGTCCAGCACTTCGGAGGCCAGGCGGCAGGCCTCTCGCATGCCGGCGATGCCGGCCGCGTCTTTGATGGTGATGCTCATGGGGGCAATTATCCCACCCGGCCCCCGCGCTTGCCGTTGCCGCGGTCTCCGCCCTCGCGGCACCGTTAAAATGCCGGGTTTCCCGAAGGCATCCGGCCCACCGGCCCCATTCAGCGGCCGCCGACCGACGCCTTCTTGCACCCCCTTCCCCCATCACACAGGCCGCCACCGTGACCTTGCACATGACCCAGCTGGAGGGCGGCAACGCTCTCAGCACCTTCCGCGCCCAGCAACTGCAGCCCGCCCTCCAGGCCATCCACCCCAAGATCACCGGCATTGCAGCGCGTTTCGTGCATCTGGTGGCCACCGACACCGCGCCCACGCCGGCCGAGCGCGGCCGCCTGGCCGCGCTGCTGACCTACGGCGACGCCTACGCCGGCCCGGCCGACGGCCCGACCATCATCGTCACCCCGCGCCTGGGCACCGTCTCGCCCTGGGCCTCCAAGGCCACCGACATCGCACGCAACTGCGGCCTGGCGATCCGCCGCGTCGAGCGCGTGACCGAATACCGCCTGCTGCTCAAGTCCGGCCTGCTGGGCGGCACGCCCGAGCTGTCGCCCGAGCAGCTGCAGCAGATCGCCGCGCTGCTGCACGACCGCATGACCGAATCGGTGGTGCCCGATCTGGCCGGCGCCGCCGCGCTCTTCACCGAGCTGCCCGCCGCGCCCATGGAGTTCGTCGATGTGCTGGGCGGCGGCCGCGCCGCGCTCGAAGCCGCCAACACGCAATGGGGCCTGGCCCTGGCGGACGACGAGATCGACTACCTGGTCAACGCCTTCAAGGGCCTGGCGCGCAACCCCACCGACGTGGAGCTGATGATGTTCGCGCAGGCCAACAGCGAGCACTGCCGCCACAAGATCTTCAACGCGCAGTTCACCATCGACGGCCAGGCACAGGACAAGAGCCTCTTCGCCATGATCCGCAACACTCACCAGCTGGCGCCCCAGCACACGGTGGTGGCGTATTCGGACAACGCCTCGGTCATGGAAGGCTCCCAGGTCGAGCGCTTCATCGCCAAGATGCCCGCCAGCGCAGGCACGGCGGGCGTGAGCAGCTATGAAAAGAGTAGCGCCCTGAACCACGTGCTGATGAAGGTGGAAACCCACAACCACCCCACGGCGATCTCGCCCTTCCCGGGCGCATCGACCGGCGCGGGCGGCGAGATCCGCGACGAGGGCGCCACGGGCCGGGGCTCCAAGCCCAAGGCGGGCATGACGGGCTTCACCGTCTCCAAGCTCTGGGGCGGCGAGTTCGGCAAGCCCGAGCACATCGCCAGCCCGCTGCAGATCATGGTCGAGGGCCCGCTGGGCGGCGCGGCCTTCAACAACGAATTCGGCCGGCCCAACCTGCTGGGCTACTTCCGCGAATACGAGCAGACCGTGGGCGGCGTCGATCGCGGCTACCACAAGCCCATCATGATCGCGGGCGGCCTGGGCATCATCGACGCGGGCCTGACGCAGAAGATCGAATTCCCCGCCGGCGCGCTGCTGATCCAGCTGGGCGGCCCGGGCATGCGCATCGGCATGGGCGGCGGCGCCGCCAGCTCAATGGCCACCGGCGCCAACGCGGCCGAGCTGGACTTCGACTCCGTGCAGCGCGGCAACCCCGAGATCGAGCGCCGCGCGCAGGAGGTCATCAACCACTGCTGGGCGCAAGGCGCGGCCAACCCCATCCTCGCCATCCACGACGTGGGCGCGGGCGGCCTCTCCAATGCCTTCCCCGAGCTGACCAACGACGCCGGCCGGGGCGCGCGTTTCGACCTGCGCGCCGTGCAGCTGGAGGAATCCGGCCTGGCGCCCAAGGAAATCTGGTCCAACGAAAGCCAGGAACGCTACGTGCTGGCCATCGCGCCCGAATCGCTGGAGCAGTTCCGCGCCTTCTGCGAACGCGAGCGCTGCCCCTTCGCCGTGATCGGCACCGCGACCGAGCAGCGCCAGCTGGTGCTGGAAGACACGGCCGTGGGGGCGGGCGACCAGAAGTTCCCGGTCGACATGCCCATGGAAGTGCTGCTGGGCAAGCCGCCCAAGATGCACCGCGACGTGAAGACCGTGCGCCGCGAACTCGCCCCCATCGACCTCACCGGCGTGCCGCTGCAAAAGGCCGTGATCGACGTGCTGGCCCACCCCACGGTGGCCTCCAAGCGCTTCCTCATCACCATCGGCGACCGCACGGTGGGCGGCCTCTCGCACCGCGACCAGATGGTCGGCCCCTGGCAGGTGCCGGTGGCGGACTGCGCCGTGACGCTGGCCGACTATCGTGGCTTCGCCGGCGAGGCGATGAGCATGGGCGAGCGCACGCCGCTCGCCGCCATCGACGCGCCCGCCTCGGGCCGCATGGCCGTGGCCGAAGCCATCACCAACCTGCTGGCCGCGCCCATCGATCTGCCGCGCGTGAAGCTCTCGGCCAACTGGATGGCCGCCTGCGGCGAGCCCGGCGAAGACGCCGACCTCTACGCCACCGTCAAGGCCGTGGGCATGGAGCTGTGCCCGCAGCTGGGCATCAGCATTCCGGTGGGCAAGGACAGCCTGTCCATGCGCACGCAGTGGAAGGACGAATCCGGCGCCGCCCGGAAAGTCACCTCGCCCGTCAGCCTGATCGTGAGCGCCTTCGCCACGCTGGCCGACGTGCGCGGCACCCTCACGCCGCAGCTGAACGCCACCGAAGACGACACCACCCTGGTGCTGGTGGACCTGGGCCGGGGCCAGAACCGCATGGGCGGCTCCATCCTGGGCCAGGTGCTGGGCCAGAGCGGCGACGCCGCCCCTGACCTCGACGATGCGAAGGATCTGGTCAACCTGGTGAACGCCGTGAACGCGCTGCGCGCGCAGGGCCGCATCCTGGCCTACCACGACCGCAGCGACGGCGGCCTGCTGGCGGCCGTGGCCGAGATGGCCTTCGCCGGCCATGTGGGCGTGGCGCTCAACGTCGATCTGCTCGTCACCGAAGGCGACGGCATCAGCGACAGCCGCATGGAAACCGGCGACGCCAAGAACTGGGCGCAGCAGGTGAGCGCGCGCCGCGAAGAGCTGACGCTCAAGGCCCTGTTCAACGAAGAGCTGGGCGTGGTGCTGCAGGTGCGCACGGCCGAGCGCAACGAGGTCATGCAGACCCTGCGCGAGCACGGCCTCTCCAGGTTCAGCCACTTCGTGGGCAAGACCCGCCCGCAGTCGTCCGCCATGGACGTGGGCAAGGGCGAGCTGCAGGTCTGGCGCGATGCCAAGAACGTGTTCAGCGCCACGCTGTCCGACCTGCACCAGGTCTGGGACGCGGTGAGCTGGAAGATCTGCCAGCAGCGCGACAACCCCGCCTGCGCCGATGCCGAGCATGCCGCCGCCGGCGAGGCCGCCGACCCGGGCCTGCACGTGGCGCTGACCTTCGACCCGGCCGAGGACGTGGCCGCGCCGTTCCTGAACCTGGCCCGTCCCAAGGTCGCCATCCTGCGCGAGCAGGGCGTCAATTCGCATGTGGAAATGGCCTACGCCTTCACCGAAGCTGGCTTCGAGGCCTTCGACGTCCACATGACCGATCTGCAATCGGGCCGGGCCGACCTCGCCGCCTTCCAGGGCGTGGTCGCCTGCGGCGGCTTCAGCTACGGCGACACGCTGGGCGCCGGCATCGGCTGGGCACGCTCCATCACCTTCAACGATCGCCTGTCGGCGCAGTTCCAGGGCTTCTTCGGCCGGGGCGACACCTTCGGCCTGGGCGTGTGCAACGGCTGCCAGATGTTCGCCGAGCTGGCCGACATCATCCCGGGCGCCGAAGCCTGGCCGCGCTTCACCACCAACCAGAGCGAGCGCTTCGAGGCGCGCCTCTCGCAGGTGGAAGTGCTGGAATCGCCCAGCCTGTTCTTCGCCGGCATGGCGGGCAGCCGCCTGCCGATCGCCGTGGCGCACGGCGAGGGCTATGCCAATTTCAGCCGCCGCGGCAACGCGGCCCAGGCCATCGCCGCGATGCGCTTCGTGGACCACCACGGCGCGGCCACCGAGCAGTACCCGCTGAACCCCAACGGCAGCGCGGGCGGCCTCACCGCCGTGACCACGGCCGACGGCCGCTTCACGGCCATGATGCCGCACCCCGAGCGCGTGTTCCGCAACGTGCAGATGAGCTGGACCAGCGGCGACGTGAGCGCGGCCAGCCCCTGGCTGCGCATCTGGCGCAACGCCCGCCGCTGGGTGGGCTGATCGCCCGCCCCGGGGCCGGCAGGGCCCTGGCGCTCACGCACGAAGGGCCGTGCGTGCGGCGCTGTGGCCGCTGTGCGCCGGTTCTGTGCGGCACCTGCTGCCGGCCCTGCCACGGGCTGCGCAGCGCTTGCCTGAGGGTGCTCAGTTCGGCGCCATCAGGCCGTTCCAGCGCCGGATGAAGTCGAAGGCTTCGACCGGCGGCTGGGGCCGGCTCAGGTAGTAGCCCTGGGCCTGGTCGCAGCCGATCTCCAGCAGCTGGTCGAACACCTCGGCCGTCTCCACCCCTTCGGCCAGCAGGCGGTAGCCCAGCGTGTGGCCCAGATGCACCATGGCGCGCACCACGTCGAGTGCGCGGGCGTCGGTGCCGATGGGGCGGATCAGCGATTGGTCGAGCTTGAGCACCTCGGCCTGCAGGCCGTAGAGGCAGCCGAAGTTGCAGTAGCCGGTGCCGAAGTCGTCCAGCGCCACGCGCACGCCCAGGGCCCGCAGGGCGCGCACCGCGTCCAGCGTGGGGCCTTCGGTCAGCACGGCGTTCTCGGTGCACTCGATCTCCAGGCGCGAGGGCTCCAGGCCGTGGCGCTCGCAGCTGGCGCGCAGCCGGTCCATGAAGCCGGGCTGCTCCAGGTTGCGCGGCGAGACGTTGATCGCGACGTTCACGCGCACGCCTTCGTCCTCCCAGGCGCGGATCTGCGCGAGGGCCGTGTCCATCACCCAGTGCGTCACCGGCTGGATGTAGGTGGTCTTTTCCAGCAGCGGGATGAAGTCGCCCGGCGACACGGGGCCCAGCATCGGGTGGTCCCAGCGCAGCAGGGCTTCGACGCTGGTGTATTGCATGGAGGCGCGCTCGAACTGGGGCTGATAGACCAGCCGGAATTCGCCCGCTTCCAGCGCGCGGGGCACGCGGGCCAGCAGTTCGTAGGCGTGCTGATGGCGCACGTCGGCCGCGGCGTCATAGACGGTGATGTCGTCGATGGCCCCGCTGGCATGGAACAGCGCCACGCTGGCGCGCCGCAGCGCGTCGCCCGCGTCTGCCGGCTCCAGCCTGAGCGGCACCAGGCCGATGCGCCGGCGCTGGTGGATGACGGGGTGCTTGCCGTCGCCCAGGTCCATCAGGGTCTGGTCGAGGCTGGAGAGCAGCGTCTCCGCGAAGGCGCGGGTCTCCGTGGCGGGACTGCCCTTGAGCACCAGCGCCAGATGGCTGGAATCGGTGCGGTACACGCGCGTGGTGTCGCCCACCCACTGGGCGATCTGGCGGCCGGCCTGGTGGTAGAGCCGCTCGATCGAATCCGTGCCCACGGCGCGCCGCACGTCCATCAGCACCTCGGTGGACATCAGCTCCACCAGCGCCAGCGTGCGCTCGCCGCCGGGCTCGCTCACGCACAGGCCCGCCAGGTCGGCCAGCAGCTGGTTGCGGTTGGGCAGCAGGGTGGCTTCGTCCAGCCGCGCGAGCGAGCACTGCAGGTTGATCTGCGTGACCACCATGGCCGCCAGGTCCGTCAGCTGGCGGACATCCTCGTCGCTGAAGTGGCGGGGGCGGTGGTCGAGCACGCACAGCGCGCCCAGGGTGTGGCCGTTGAGCAGGCGCAGCGGCGCGCCCGCATAGAAGCGGATGTGCGGTGCGCCGGTGACCAGCGGGTTGTTGGCGAAGCGGGGGTCCTTGAGCGAGTCTTCCACCACCATCACGCCTTGCTGGCGGATGGTGTGGTTGCAGAACGCATCCTCGCGGCAGGTCTCGCGCACGCCCATGCCGATCTCGGACTTGAACCACTGACGGTCCGCGTCGATGAAGCCGATGATGGCCATCGGCGCATCGAAGGTCTTGCAGACCAGCCGTGTGATGCGGTCGAACTCCTCCGAGGGCGGGGAGTCCAGCAGGCCCGTGGCCCTCAGTGTGGCAAGTCGCTCCGCTTCAGAATATCTGGAGTTGGACATAGAAAAGGGGATGGGAATGGCACGGAGACGACCAAGAGCCCCCGTTCATGCTTGCAATGTAACCTAGCGTGACGAAGTGCATCGGCCCTCCGATTGTCCCCCCGCACGCAGGGTTTTGTCCTGCAAGGACTCGGGGGACAGGCAGTCAGAGGCTATCCGGAAGGGCCTTCACAATCCCGGGCTCTTTCCCTTTCTTTCGGAGCGTAGCCATGGCCGGTGCCAGCCTCATCACCCTGCTTGACGATATCGCCACCGTGCTCGACGACGTGGCCCTGATGACCAAGGTGGCGGCGCGCAAGAGCGTGGCCATGGCCGATGATGTGTCCGTCATGACCAAGGTCGCCGCGCAGAAGACGGCCGGCGTGCTGGGCGACGATCTGGCGCTCAACGCCCAGCAGGTGACCGGCGTGCGCGCCGACCGCGAGCTGCCCGTGGTGTGGGCTGTGGCCAAGGGCTCGCTGGTGAACAAGGCCATCCTGGTGCCCGCGGCGCTGCTCATCAGCGCCTTCGCGCCCTGGGCCGTCACGCCGCTCTTGATGGTGGGCGGCGCCTTCCTCTGCTATGAGGGCTTCGAGAAGCTGGCCCACAAGTTCCTGCACCGCGGCGAGCCCGAGAAGGACGCGGCGAAGGCCGAGAGCGCGCCTGCGCCGGCCGCGCCCGCCATACCGGCCGCAGGCGCGGGGCCCACGGACATCGCCGCGTTCGAGAAGCAGAAGGTCAAGGGCGCTGTGCGGACCGACTTCATCCTGTCGGCCGAGATCATCGCCATCACCCTGGGCACGGTCAGCGGCGCGCCGTTCATGACGCAGGTGGCGGTCATGGTCGGCATCGCCGTGGTGATGACGCTGGGCGTCTATGGCGTGGTGGCCGGCATCGTCAAGCTCGACGACCTGGGCCTCTGGCTCAGCCGCAAGGCCAGCAGCGCGGCGCAGGCCGTGGGGCGCGGCATCGTGGCGGCGGCGCCCTGGCTGATGAAGGGCCTGTCGGTCGCGGGCACGGCCGCCATGTTCCTGGTGGGCGGCGGCATCTTGGTGCATGGCGTGCCGGCGCTTGCCCATGCCATCGAGGGCTGGGCGGCCGGCCTGGAGCAGGGCGCTGCGGGCGGCGTGTGGGCCTTCCTGGCCAGCCACGTGCTCAACGCGCTGGTGGGCGTCGTGGCGGGTGCCATCGTGCTGGGGGTGGTCAGCGGCGTGCAGCGCCTGCGGGGCGGCGGGCAGACCGCGAAGCACTGACGGCGGCACGGCGCATTCGGACGAGAGGTTGCGCCGAAGTTTGCGCTGGATCATGGATTCGCCCGGTGCGCGCCGGGGCAGGGTGCGCCGATTTGATGTGCGGCAAGGCGGGCGTGCCGCCGCAGGGGCCCAATGCGTTCACGGGGGTCGTCCCCGGTCAACCGCAACGAGTTCCGTATGAAAAAAACCTGGCTGGCCCTGGCCGTTCTGTGTTCCCTGGCTTCGAGCGCCGCATTCGCGCAAGACGCTGCCGAAGGCCGCTGGATGGTGCGTGCGCGCGCCGTGCATCTGGACAGCGTGAACAAGGATTCCACGGGCCTGGGCCTGTCGATCAACGACAAGGTGCTGCCCGAGGTGGACTTCACCTACTTCTTCAGCCCCAACATCGCGGCCGAACTGATCCTGACCGTGCCGCAGAAGCAGGACATCCGCGCCGACGGCCTGGGCAAGATCGGCACGCTCAAGCACCTGCCGCCGGCCCTGCTGGCGCAGTACCACTTCACCCAGTTCAACGGCTTCAAGCCCTACGTGGGCGCCGGCATCAACTACACACGCTTTTCCAGCGTGCGCTTCAACCCGGCCGTGCAGGCCGCGCTCAGCCCCACCATCGACAAGAGCAGCTGGGGCGCCGCGCTGCAGGTGGGCGTGGACATTCCCCTGTCCAAGAACCTCTACCTGAACTTCGACGTGAAGAAGGTGTTCATCGAGACCGACGTGTTCTCGGCCGGCAACAAGGTCGGCACGCTCAAGATCAATCCGGTGCTGGCCGGCGTGGGCCTGGGCTGGCGCTTCTGACGCGCGCCGCCGCCTGCGGGCGGTGGAGGCAGACAACGAGGCCGGCCCCTGCGCCGGCCTTTTTCTTTTGCTATCGAAAATATAGCTGATTGCGCAGGCAGGGAGCGCGCCAGCGGCCAAAATGCCTTGAAGTTCAGGGCGCGGGCTGCGCGCCGAAGGGCCCGCTGCCGCCGCCATGGCCGAGCAGGCGCCGCCCCAGCGCGGGCAGGGCGGTGGCCACGTCGATGCGCATGGGCTGCTGCACCACGCTGCCGCCGCCCTGGGCCACGGCAGCGGCCGGCCCCAGGTCGAAGTCGAAGCTGTAGGCCGGCTCCTGCCCCATGCGCAGGTCGGTCACGTGGATGTGGCCCGCATCGTCCTGCCAGAGCCGCCAGAAGCCCCGGCTGAAATGGGCCACGCGCTGCACCTGCGGGTGCTGGCCGTAGCGGGCGATCAGCTCGGCCCCGCGCGGGTGCTCGGTCCACTGCATCGGCCGGCCGCCGTCGGCCAGGGCGTAGAAGCCTTCGAGGTACTGCGTGGGCGTGACGGCCACCACGCGCCAGAGCAGGGTGTTGAGCGGCGTGGGCGTCAACAGCACCCGCTCGGCCTGCACGCCGCGTGCGGCCAGGGCCGTGCGCGCCACGCCGGCCACGGACTGCTGCGCCGCGAAGCTCCAGGCCAGGTAGGCGGTGCTCACGCCCAGCGCCCAGCCGTTCCAGCGCAGCCCCCGGCCGCCGCGCAGCAGCAGCGCCAGCAGCACGCCGGCCAGCAGCGGCAGGGTGTAGAGCGGATCGATGATGAAGATGCTGCCCACGCCCAGCGGCGTGTCGTCGAAGGGCCGCAGCAGCTGCGTGCCATAGACCGTCATCCAGTCCAGCAGGGGGTGGGTGACCAGCGCCAGCCACATCGCCAGCCACCAGCGGCGCCAGAGGGCCGTCTCGCCGTGCAGCCGCGCCACCAGGCCGCCCAGCGGCAGCGAGAGCAGGCTCAGGTAGAGCAGGGAATGGCTTTCGGCGCGGTGCAGCACCATGTTGGCGATGGCGTCGCCGTGGTCGATGAAGGTGTCCAGGTCGGGCAGCGTGCCGGCGACCGCGCCCCAGAGGGCCGCCTTCCACACGGCGGTGCGGCGCCCCAGGGCGGCGATCGATACGGCCGAGCCCAGGGCGATCTGCGTGAGTGAATCCATGCGGCCAACATACCAGAGGGCTGCGGCGCGCCCGCGTGCCATGGCTCGCCATTCGTGCTTTGGGCGCCACGCGCGGGCGGTTCGCGGGCCCGTCCTACAGCTGCGGCACGGCCACTCTGCAATTCTCGGGCGGCGTGGGCTTGGTCCCTCTGCACTGATGATTCATCCGTGGCGGCCCGGTGACTTGCGCGCCGCCGCATACCGCAGGCCCGCCTGCCGCAACCAGCTCCTGCCACCATGCACTACCCCTTGCATCTCGACATCATCCAGGGGCTGGCGCGCCACCCCGCAAGCATTTCGCCCAAGTATTTCTACGACCAGCGCGGCTCGCGCCTGTTCGAGGAGATCACGCGCCTGCCGGAGTACTACCCCACCCGCACCGAGTCCGCGCTGATGCAGACGCACGGCGAGGAGATCGCGCGTGCCATTGCCACCTGTTCCACCGTGATCGAGCCCGGCGCCGGCAACTGCGAGAAGGCGCGCCGGCTCTGCGAGCTGCTGCGGCCCGAGCGCTTCGTGGGCCTGGACATCTCGGCAGACTTCCTGCGCGAAGGCGTGGCCCGTCTGGGTGCGGCCATGCCCGGCCTGCAGGCGCAGGCGGTTGCCGGCGACATCACCCGGCCCATCGTGCTGCCGCTGGACATCCCTCGCGCGAAGCGCCTGGTGTTCTACCCGGGCTCGTCCATCGGCAACTTCGACCCGCTCCAGGCGCGGCAGCTGCTGGCGAACCTGCGTTCGCTGGTGGATGCCGACGGCGGCCTGCTGGTCGGCGTGGACCTGCGCAAGGACGTGGAGGTGCTGGAGGCCGCCTACGACGACGCGGCCGGCGTCACCGCCGCCTTCAACCTGAACGTGCTGGCCCATGTAAACCGACTCATCGGCAGCGACTTCACGCCCGAAGGCTGGCTGCACCGGGCCTTCTTCAACGACGGCGCCTCGCGCATTGAGATGCACCTGGAAGCCCGCGCGCCGATCCGCGTGAACTGGCCGGGCGGCGAGCGCGACTTCGCGCCGGGCGAGCGCATCCACACCGAGAACAGCTACAAGTACACGCTGCCCAGCTTCTCCGCGCTGCTGGCCAGCGCGGGCTTTTCGCGCATGCAGGCGTGGACGGACGCGCAGGGCTGGTACGCCATGGTGCATGCCCGGCCCTGAGCGGCGGCATGCCGACCGCCGCCAACGCCGCGCACCGCGTCTCTTCCGATCCCTCTTCAGACACCCAGCGCCATGACAGCCTTTCCTGACCTCCACGAAGTCCCGGCTGCCCCCGGCCCGGCGCCCATCTGTCCGCTGGCGCGGCGCTATGCCGAGGTGCGCCAGGCCACCACCGCCCTGGCCCTGCCGCTGGGCGACGAGGACTGCTGCGCGCAGTCCATGCCCGACGCCAGCCCCGTCAAATGGCACCTGGCGCACACCACCTGGTTCTTCGAGACCTTCGTGCTGGAGGCCTACGAGCGGGGCTTCCAGCCCTTCCACCCGGCGTTCCGGGTGCTCTTCAATTCCTACTACCAGGGCGTCGGCGCGCAGCACCCGCGTGCGCAGCGCGGCCTCATCACGCGGCCGGCGCTGCCGCAGGTGCTGGCCTACCGGCTCAACGTGGACGGGCGCATCGCCCGGCTGCTGCAGGAGCGCCCGGGCGACGTGGCCCTGCAGGCGCTGATCGAGCTGGGCCTGCAGCACGAGCAGCAGCACCAGGAGCTGATCGTCACCGACCTCAAGCACCTGCTCTCGTGCAACCCGCTCTGGCCCGCCTACCACCAGCGCTCGGTGGACCACTGCCCCGACGAGGTGCCCGCCGCGCCGCCCCTGGCCTGGCAGCGCTTCGGCGAGGGCGTGGCCGAGATCGGCCATGCGGGCGGCGGCTTCGCCTTCGACAACGAGTCGCCGCGCCACCGCGTCTATCTGGCTCGCTACGAGCTGGCCTCGCGCCTGGTCACCAACGGCGAATACCTGGCCTTCATGGCCGACGGCGGCTATGCCGAGCCGGCCCACTGGCTTTCCGAAGGCTGGGAATGGCGCCGCGCGCTGCAGCTGGAGCAGCCCATCTACTGGCGCCGCAGCGCGTCTGCGCGGGCCGGCCGGGCCGAGGGCTGGGAGGAATTCTCGCTGGACGGCGCCTGCCCGCTGCGCAGCGAGCGGCCGGTCGTCCACCTCTCGTACTTCGAGGCCGATGCCTATGCGCGCTGGGCCGGCGCGCGCCTGCCGACCGAGGCGGAGTGGGAGGTGGCAGCAGCCGGTGCCGAGCGGAATGGCGCCTCGCCCACGAAGCAGCCTGCGCTGGCGCAGATGTTCGGCGAGGCCTGGCAGTGGACGCAGTCCAGCTACGCCGCCTACCCCGGCTTTCGCGTGGCCGAAGGCGCGGTGGGTGAATACAACGGCAAGTTCATGGTCAACCAGTACGTGCTGCGCGGCAGCTCCAGCGCCACGCCAGCCGGCCATGAGCGCCTGACCTACCGCAACTTCTTCCCGGCCACCGCGCGCTGGCAGTTCAGCGGCGTGCGGCTGGCCCGCGACGCCTGATTGACGGGAAGGAAGGTGCGGGCGCCCCTCGTCACCCAGCGCTCAGAACGTGTTCAAGATCTCAGGGCGCCATGCGGAAGGTCTTTTGCAGACGCAGGCGGGCTGGCTTGCCGTCGCGCATGGGCGGGGCGAAGCGCCAGCCGCGGATCGCGTCCAGCACGGGCTTGTCCAGCGCCGGGTCGGTGCCGGGCAGCACCTTGGCATCGCCCACATGGCCGCTGGGCAGCACCTCGAACGACACAACCACGTTGCCGCGCGTGCCCTGCGAGATCAGGTAGGACGGGTAGCGCGGGTCGGGCGAATCGATGAGCTTCAGCGGCGCATCCAGCGGCGGGGTGATCTGCTGCTGCAGGGCCACCACGTCCAGGCTCTTGCGGTAGGCGATGAAGTCTTCCTCGGTCATGTCGGCGCCGGCCGGGCCCGAGCCGCAGGCCGTCAGCAGCAGGCCGAGGCCCAGCGTGGCGGCCAGCGTCAGCGGGCGGAAGAAGGGGCGGTGCGGGGCGTGCAGGGACACAGGACTCTCCAGTTGGAACGGGGGACTCGGCCGCCGCCGGTGGGGCGGGGGCCGGGCGATGCCCGAGTATCGCCCGGGAGCCTTAAGCCCCCGAAGCCCGAGAAGCCCGAGAAGCCCGAGAAGCTTTCGGCGGGCCCTGCCTGCCGGATCAGACCGCGTCCAGCGCCTGGGCCAGGTCGGCCTGCAGGTCGTCGATGTGCTCGATGCCGACCGACAGGCGCACCATGCCTTCCGTCACGCCCGCGTTGGCGAGTTCCGCCGCGTCGAGCTGGCGGTGAGTGGTGGAGGCCGGGTGCGTGGCCAGCGACTTGGCATCGCCGATGTTGACCAGCCGCGTGAAGAGCTGCAGCGCGTCAAGGAAACGCGCCCCGGCGGCGCGCGGATCGCCGCCGTCCTGCTTGAGGCTGAAGGAGAGGATGCCCGAGGCCCGCCCGCCCAGCTGCCGCTGCACCAGGGCGTGGTCGGGGTGGTCGGGCAGGCCGGCGTAGCGCACCCATTCGACCTTGGGGTGCTTTTGCAGGTAGTGCGCCAGCGCCAGGGCGTTGTCGCAGATGCGGTCCATGCGCAGCGCCAGCGTCTCGATGCCCTGCAGGATCAGGAAGGCGTTCTGCGGCGAGAGCGCCGCGCCCGTGTTGCGCAGCGGCACCACGCGGGCGCGGCCGATGAAGGCGGCCTCGCCCAGCGCCTCGGTATAGACCACGCCGTGGTAGCTCACGTCCGGCTCGTTGAGGCGCGGAAAGCGCGCCTTGTGCTGCGCCCATGGGAACTTGCCGCTATCGACGATGGCGCCGCCCACGCTGGTGCCGTGGCCGCCCAGGTACTTGGTGAGCGAATGCACGACGATGTCGGCACCATGCTCGATGGGCCGCAGCAGGTAGGGGCTGGGCACGGTGTTGTCCACGATCAGCGGCACGCCGTGGGCATGGGCGATGTCGGCCAGCGCGCGGATGTCGGTCACGTTGCCCAGCGGGTTGCCGATGGATTCGATGAAGATGGCCTTGGTGCGCGCGTCGATCAGCGGGGCGAAGCTGGCCGGATCGCGCGGGTCGGCGAAGCGCGTGGTGATGCCCTGCTGCGGCAGCGTGTGGGCGAAGAGGTTGTAGGTGCCGCCGTAGAGCGTGCCGGCCGAGACGATGTTGTCGCCCGCTTCGGCGATCGTCTGGATGGCGTAGGTGATGGCCGCCATGCCCGAGGCCACGGCCAGCGCGGCGATGCCGCCTTCGAGCGCCGCGACGCGCTTTTCCAGCACGTCGTTGGTCGGGTTCATGATGCGGCTGTAGATGTTGCCCGGCACCTTCAGGTCGAACAGGTCGGCGCCGTGCTGGGCGCTGTCGAAGGCGTAGGCCACCGTCTGGTAGATGGGCACGGCCACGGCCTTGGTGGTCGGGTCGGGCGAATAGCCGGCGTGGACGGCGAGCGTTTCGATCTTCATGCAGCAGGTCTCCTGAATGGGGTGGATGCGTGCCCGCTGCCTCAGCGGATGAGGCAGCGGGCGCGCGGCCATTCTGGCGCCGTGCCGGCCAAAGGTCGTCGAATCTTTGGCGATGAGCTTATGCCCTGCGCTTCGCAGGCCGGTCTTTAGATCGTGAACACTTTCTTAGCGCCGAATCGGCCTGCAGCCCGCATGGGATAAGCGCAGTTTGCTCTGATTACGATAGCGCAGCGGGCGCCGGCCGCGTGCGGTAGAACTGCATGGGCACGGCCTGCATCTCCTTGGCGTGCTGGTTGAGCACCGATTTCTTCATGCGGCCCACCACATGCATCTCGCAGGGCTTGCAATCGAAGCGCAGGGTCAGCTTTTCCTTGCCGTTGACCAGCTGCAGCGGCTCGGCCTTGATGGTGCCCTTGACGCCGATCACGCCCTTGGCCTGCTTGGGGCAGAGGCTCATGGAAAAGCGCACGCAGTGCTTGGTGATCATCAGGCTCACCTCGCCTTCCTCTTCCTTCGACTCGTAGGCCGCGTCGATCACCTTCACGCCGTGGCGGGCGTAGAAGTCGTGCGCCTTGTGGTTGAAGACGTTGGCCAGATAGCTCAGCGTGTCTTCGGGGAAGGGCGCGGGCGGCTCCACCGGCGTGGCGCGCGGCAGGCGCACGAAGCCGGCTGCGCGCGCGGCCTCCAGCGCCTCGACCGCGTCGCGGCGCAGCTGGTTGAGCGCGGAGGCCGGCACGAACCAGGGCTGCGAGAGGGTGAGCGCGATGTCGTGCACCGCGAAGATGGTGGCGCCGAAGCGGCCCAGCTGCTCGCGCAGCGTGGCCTCGGCGCGGGCTGCGTCGGTGGCGGGCTGGTGCGGCTGCACGATGGCGGCGCTGCCCGTGAAGCCGTCCTCGTCGGTCAGCGTGAGGCCGAAGCCGTCCGGCGTTTCCGACAGCTGCGCCCAGAGGCCGATGCGGCGGTCGCTGGACTTCTTGTCGAGCGTGCGCACCCAGTCCATGTCGCGGTTGCGGTTGACCTCCAGGCCTTTGCGCAGGTCCTTGAAGCCGGCGATCGGGTCCTTGGGGAACACGCGCCACAGGCCCTTCTTCGCGTTGATGGCTTCGGCGCGGTTGATCTGCAGGCCCACCAGTTCCTTCTGCAGGTCGTAGTAGCAGAGGCCGTCGCCGTTGTGCAGCACGGTGTCGGGGCTGGAAAGCTCCAGCTCGGCGAAGTTCTCGCCCACCTTGGTCACCCAGCCGATGGCGCGGCCCGGGGTCTTGGGCGTGTCGAAGGCGCCGATGTCTTCCTTGCGGCCGTTGACGAAGTAGTCGGTGAACTCGCGGTTGAAGTTCTGGTCCGGGTCGGGCGTGAAGCCGAAGGTGGTGCGGCCCGAAGAGGAGCGCGCCAGCGGCCGGGCCGTGAATTCGCGCTCCTCGATGATCTCGTCGAGCAGCTTGCGGTAGTGGGCCGTGATGTTCTTCACGTAGCCCATGTCTTTATAGCGCCCCTCGATCTTGAAGCTGCGCACGCCCGCGTCGATCAGCGCGCGCAGGTTGTCGCTCTGGTTGTTGTCCTTCATCGAGAGCACGTGCTTTTCGTGCGCGATGATGCGGCCATTCGAGTCCAGCACCTCGTAGGGCAGGCGGCAGGCCTGGTTGCAGTCGCCCCGGTTGGCGCTGCGGCCGGTGTGGGCGTGGGTGATGTAGCACTGGCCCGAATAGGCCACGCACAGCGCGCCGTGCACGAAGAATTCGATGGTGGTGCGCGCCGGGTCGGTGGCGGCGCGCACGGCGGCGATCTGGCCCAGGTCCAGCTCGCGGGCGATCACGATCTGCGAGAGGCCCGCATCCTGCAGGAAACGCGCCTTCTCGGGCGTGCGGATGTCGGTCTGCGTGCTGGCGTGCAGCTGGATGGGGGGCAGGTCCAGTTCCAGCAGGCCCATGTCCTGGATGATGAGCGCGTCGGCGCCGGCGTTGTACACCTGCCAAGCCATCTGGCGGGCGCCTTCGAGCTCGTCGTCGCGCAGGATGGTGTTGAGCGTGATGAAGATGCGGCTGCCGAAGCGGTGCGCGTGGCGGATGAGCCGTTCCAGGTCGCGCATCTCGTTGCCGGCGCCGGCCCGCGCGCCGAAGGCGGGGCCGCCGATATAGACGGCATCGGCGCCGTGGTTGACGGCCTCGATGCCGATGTCGGCGTCGCGCGCGGGGGAGAGCAGTTCGATCTGGTGGGGCAGCAGGGACATGGGGCGGGATTATCCCAGGGCCGCCCCCGAAAGGAATCCGGTCAGGTTCTTGCAGCTAGTATCGGGGGCTGTCGAAAACCCTTTCCCTGGAGACTGAATGCTCATCTCGTCCACCATCCAACGCCTGCGTTTTCCCCTGCAACTGACGGCCCTGGCCTGCGCTCTGGCCGCGGCCGGCGCCGCTTCGGCGCAAGACGTGCAGGTCGTCAAGATCGGCCATGCCGGCCCCGTGTCCGGCGGCATCGCCCACATCGGCAAGGACACCGAGAACGGCGTGCGCATGGCGGTGGACGACCTGAACGCGCAGAACCTCGTCATCGGCGGCAAGAAGATCAAGTTCGAGCTGGCGGCCGAAGACGACGCGGGCGACCCGCGCCAGGCCACCGCCGTGGCGCAGAAGTTCTGCGACATGAAGGTCGCGGGCGTCGTGGGCCACCTGCAGTCGGGCACCTCCATTCCCGCTTCTACCGTCTATGACAAGTGCGACCTGCCGCACATCACCGCGTCGGCCACCAACCCCGACCTGACCAAGCCCGGCTACAAGACCGCCTTCCGCCTGATCGCCAACGACAACGCGCTGGGCGCGGCGCTGGCCATCTACGCGGCCGACCACCTCAAGCTCAAGACCGTGGCCATCATCGACGACCGCACGGCCTACGGCCAGGGCGTGGCGCAGGTCTTCAAGGCCACCGCGCAGCAGCATGGCCTGAAGGTGGTGGGCGAGGAATTCACCAACGACAAGGCCACCGACTTCATGGCCATCCTGACCTCGCTCAAGAGCAAGAAGCCCGACGGCATCTTCTACGGCGGCCTGGACGCGCAGGCCGGCCCCATGCTGCGCCAGATGGCTCAGCTGGGCATGGGCGACACGAAGTTCTTCGGCGGCGATGCGCTCTGCACCGAAAAGCTGCCCGAGCTGGCCAGCAAGTCGCCCGCCCTCGCGAACGTGACCTGCGCCACCGGCGGCGCCTCGGTCACCAAGATGCAGGGCGGCGCCGAGTGGAAGAAGCGCTACGACGCCAAGTTCCCCGGCCAGTTCCAGATCTACAGCCCCTACGCCTACGACGCCGCCATGGTGCTGGCCGACGCGATGAAGCGTGCCGACTCGGTCGATCCGCGCAAGTACACGCCCTTCATCTCCCAGACCCACTACAAGGGCGTGACCGCCAACATCGCCTTCACGTCCAAGGGCGAGCTGACCAAGCCGGCCGTGACGCTCTACAGCTATCCCAACAACGTGCGCGTGCCGCTGAACTGATCCACCGATTCGATCGGCGCTTTCCTGCAACGGCCGCTCAAGCGGCCGTTGTGCTTGGAGGCCTGCTGTGATCGAAATGCCTTGCAGCCCTTTCCCCATGCGCGCTAGCTGCTATTGAAAAATGAGTGAACTGCAGACGCCCGACGCCGTGCCCGATCCGGAGCAGGACGTGGCCTGGATGCGCCTGGCCCTGGCCGAGGCGCATGCTGCCGCCGAAGCCGGCGAGGTGCCGGTGGGCGCCGTCGTGGTCCGCAGCGGCCAGGTGGTCGCCACCGGCCGCAACGCGCCCATCGCCGGGCACGACCCCACCGCGCATGCCGAGATCGCCGCGCTGCGCACCGCCGCCGAGCGGCTGGGCAACTACCGGCTCGACGGCTGCACGCTCTATGTGACGCTGGAGCCCTGCGCCATGTGCAGCGGCGCCATGCTGCATGCGCGGCTGGCGCGCGTGGTGTTCGGCGCGGCCGATGCCAAGACCGGCGCGGCCGGATCGGTGGTCAACCTGTTCGCGGAGGAACGCCTCAATCACCAGACCCAGCTGCAGGGCGGCGTGCTGGCCGATGAGTGCGGCGCGCTGCTGAGCGGCTTCTTCCAGCAGCGCCGGCAGCAGCAGCGCGAGCGCGCCCAGGCGGCCCACCCGCTGCGCGACGACGCCCTGCGCACGCCCGAGCGGGCCTTCGGCGAGCTGCCCGGCTACCCCTGGGCGCCGCGCTACCTGAGCGACCTGCCCGCGCTGGCCGGCCTGCGCCTGCACTACCTCGACGAAGGACCGCAGGACGCGCCGCGCACGTGGCTGTGCCTGCACGGCCTGCCCACCTGGAGCTACCTCTGGCGGCAGATGCTGCCCGTCTTCCTGGCCGCGGGCGACCGCGTGGTGGCGCCGGACCTGATCGGCTTCGGCCGCAGCGACAAGCCGAAGAAGGAAGCCGCCCACGATCCGGCCTGGCACCGGCAGGTGCTGGCCGAGCTGGCCGGGCGGCTGGACCTGCGCCGCACCGTGCTGGTCGGGCACGACCTGGGCGCCACGCTGGCGCTGGCCCTGGCGCCCGCGCTGCCGGGCCGCATCGCCGGGCTGCTGGCCATCGATGCCTGGCTGCCGGAGGCGGGCGGGGGCAATGAAGCGCCTTCCGCACGCCGCCCGCAGGCGCGGGGCGACTGGCGCCGCCGCTGCGCGACGCAGCCGCGCCTGGCGCCCGGCGCGCTGCTGGCCGAGCAGGCGCCCGGCATGCCGCCCGCCGAGGCGGCGGCCTATGACGCGCCCTTTCCCGACGCGGGCTACCGCGCCGCCGTGCGCACCTGGGCCGTCGCTGATGCCGGCGCGGCGGGCCTCTTGCCCGGGAGCGAAGACTTCTGGCGCAGCGGCTGGCAAGGCCCCAGCCTGCTCGTCGCCGGCACCCGCCCACCGGCGGCCGGCCTGCAGGCCCTGCAGCGCCTGGGCGCCCGCCTGCACGGCGCGCCGCCCGTGTGGCCGCTGCCCGGCTGCGGCCCCTGCGTGCCCGAAGAGCAGGGCAGGGCGGTGGCCGAACGCGCTGTGGAATACTTCCGCACCTGATGCCGGCCCCGCGCCCTTTTTGCGGCGTGCGGCCCTGGCGCTCTCTTTTCGACCCGTCTTTCCGGAGCGGCCCGCGGTTCGCGGCCCGACATTCCCATGCCCAAGAAACCAGTCCCCGCCGCCCAGGCCCACCTGCAAGGCGATGAGCACGGCCATCGCCACGGCCCGCTGCACATCTACATCTATTCGCCCTCCGGCGCGGTGCGCGACAAGGCCGCCTTCAAGCGCGGCGTAGCGCGCCTGAAGGCCATGGGCCATGAGGTGGAAGTGGATGCCGACGCGCTGGCCTCGCACACGCGCTTCGCCGGCGACGACGCCACGCGCCTGGCCGCCATCCACCGCGCGGCCGCCAGCGGCGCCGACGTGGCCATGATCTCGCGCGGTGGCTACGGGCTCTCGCGCATCCTGCCGGGCATCCGCTACAAGGCCCTCGCCAAGGCGGTGGCGGGCGGCACGCGCTTCATCGGCCTGAGCGACTTCACCGCGCTGCAGTGCGCGCTGCTGGCGCAGACCGGCGCCACCACCTGGGCCGGCCCCGCGTTGGTGGGCGACCTCGGCTGCGAGGGCGATCCCGACGACATCATGCTGGCCTGCCTGGAAGACCTGTTCGAGGGCCACGGCGAAGGCGCCGGCTGGCGCATGTCGGCCGAAAAGCCCCTGCCTTCGGGCGAGCCCGCCGTGCGCGACATCTACGTGAAAAGCGCCACGCTCTGGGGCGGCAACCTGGCCATGCTCGCCTCGCTGGTGGGCACGCCCTACATGCCCGACGTGCGCGGCGGCATCCTCTTCCTGGAAGACGTGAACGAGCACCCCTTCCGCATCGAACGCATGCTCACCCAGCTGCTGCATGCTGGCGTGCTGGCCCGCCAGAAGGCCGTGGTGCTGGGCCAGTTCAGCGACTACAAGCTCAGCCCGCACGACAAGGGCTTCAAGCTGCAGAGCGTGGTGGACTGGCTGCGCACGCAGATCAAGGCCCCGGTGCTCACCAACCTGCCGTTCGGCCACGTGCCCACCAAGGTGCTGCTGCCCGTGGGCGCGCCCGTGTCGCTGTCGGTCGAAGGGCGCGATGCGCTGATCTACTGGGGCCACACGCACTGAGTGAAGCCCGTGCCCACCGGCGGCTGCGATCGCGGAGCGGACGGGATGGGCTGACACGAACGGCTGGCAGCATAGGCAAGGCCCCGCGTCGCGGGCGCCGCAACGGGCGGACCAAGGCGAGGGGAACGGGCGATGGGTTGGATTCAGAAGACGGCGGTGGGCCTGGTGGCCACCGCCTTGCTGGCGGGTGCGGCGGTGGCCGTCTATGTGCAGCGCAGCTTTCCCGCGCTGGACGGCAGCCTGCAGGCCGCCGGGCTGGCGCAGGCCGTGCAGGTGCGGCGCGACGCGGCCGACGTGACGCACATCGAGGCCGCCACGCCGTTCGACGCCTGGTACGCGCTGGGCTACGTGCATGCGCAGGAGCGCACCTGGCAGCTCGAATTCAACCGCCGGCTGATGCACGGCGAGCTCTCGGAACTGTTCGGCCCCGCCGCGCTGGACACCGACCGGCTCATGCGCACGCTGGACATCATGGGCGCCGCCCGCCGCCAGTACGCGGGCCTGCCGCTCTTCGCGCGCGAGGCCCTGCAGGCCTACAGCCGCGGCATCAACGCCTTCCACCAGCACCGCACGCAGGCGCTGCCGCCTGAATTCCTGCTGCTGGGCGCCAAGCCCGGCGGCGCGGACGGCACGGCCTGGTCGCCCGAAGACAGCGTGGGCTGGACGCTGATGCTGGCGCTGGACCTGGGCGGCAACTGGGGCAGCGAATTCACCCGCTTGTCGCTGGCCCGCCAGCTGCCCACCGATCGCCTCTGGCAGCTGATGCCGCCATACCCCGGCGAGCAGCCCGCCACCGCCGTGGACCTGCACGCGCTCTACCAGCGCCTGGGCGTCTATCGCAAGGGCGATGCCCCGCCCGGCGCCGACTCCGGCGAAGACACCGACAACGACGCGCGGGCCGACGCCGCGCCCGAACGGCTGGCCGCCCTCGCGCAGGACATCGCCGCCCAGGCCGGCGACCCGGGTGGGCGCGGCAGCAACAACTGGGTGGTGTCCGGCACGCGCACGGCCAGCGGCAAGCCGCTGCTGGCCAACGACCCGCACCTGGGCCTGAGCGCGCCGGCCATCTGGTACTTCGCCGGCCTGAAGGCGCCGGCCGGCCACGCCAGCGACGGCACGCCCGTCGCCGCGATGGACGTGGTCGGCGCCACGCTGCCGGGCCTGCCCTGCGTGGTGCTGGGCCGCACGGCGCAGGCCGCCTGGGGCTTCACCAACACCGCGCCCGACGTGCAGGACCTCTACCTGGAGCAGATCGACCCGCAGGACGCATCGCGCTACCGCACGCCGGACGGCTGGGCCCGATTCGCCCAGCGCGAGGAGGTCATCCGCGTCAAGGGCCAGCCCGACGTGCGCATGACGGTGCGCAGCACGCGCCACGGCCCGGTGCTGAGCGACGCGCAGCCGTCCGCGCACGGCGCCGTCATCGACCTGCGCCGCTACGTGCTGGCGCTGCGCTGGACGGCGCTGGACGCCGACAACCAGACCGCGCTGGCCGGCCTGCTGGCCAACCAGGCGCGGTCGGTGGACGAGGTGTTCCAGGCGTTCTCCCACTACCACTCGCCCATGCAGAACGTGGTGGCGGCCGACGTGCAGGGCCACATCCGCTTCAAGGCCATGGGCCGCGTGCCCGTGCGCGGCCCGGACAACGACCTGCGCGGCGTGGCGCCCGCGCCGGGCTGGGAGGCGCGCTACGACTGGCAGGGCTGGCTGCCGCTGGCCGACACCCCGCAGGACGACGGTGCCGCCAGGGGCTGGATCGCCACCGCCAACCAGCGCATCACGCCGCCCGGCTACCCCTATTTCCTGACCGGCGACTGGACGCCCCCGTACCGCTACGACCGCATCGCCGAGCGCCTGGAGGCCACGCCGCGCCACGACATGGGCAGCATGCGCGCGCTGCAGCAGGACACCGTCTCGCTGGCCACGCAGCGCCTGCTGCCGCAGCTGCGGGCCGCCGCATCGAACCACCCGCTGGCCGGCGCCGCGCGCGCCCAGCTGCAGGGCTGGAACGGCGACATGCGCGCCGACAGCGCCGCGCCGCTGATCTTCGCGGCCTGGGCCGACGAACTGGCCCGCGGCCTGCTGCGCCCGCGCCTGGGCGACGAGCGCTTCGCCGCGCTCTACGGCCGGCGCGACTTCCGCCTGGCGGTGGAAGGCATCCTGCAGCGCAACGACGCCTGGTGGTGCCAGCCGCTGAGCTGCGCCCAGCAGACCGGCGCGGCGCTGGACCGCGCGCTGCAGCGGCTGTCGGCAGGCTACGGCGCCGATCCCGCCCGCTGGCGCTGGGGCCGGGCGCATCCGGCCGTGAGCCAGCACCGCCCGTTCGACAACGTGCCGCTGCTGGCGCCGTTCTTCGACGTCAGCGTGCCGTCGCCGGGCGACACCTACACCGTCGATGTGGGCCAGTACAACCCGGGCAATGTGCAGGAGCCCTTCGTGAGCCACCACGCGCCCTCGCTGCGCGCCATCTACGACCTGGCCGA
Source organism: Paracidovorax wautersii (assembly GCF_900113035.1). Taxonomy (GTDB): domain Bacteria; phylum Pseudomonadota; class Gammaproteobacteria; order Burkholderiales; family Burkholderiaceae_C; genus Paracidovorax; species Paracidovorax wautersii. The sequence continues at coordinate 69,884 of NZ_FONX01000004.1, forward strand.
CCCGGAGCGCTCGCTCTTCATCTACCAGACGGGCCAGAGCGGCCTGGTCTTCTCGCCGCGCTACCGCGACATGGCGCAGGCCTGGGCGCAGGGCGGCATGCGGCCGCTGCAGCTGGCGCCGGCGCATTTCGCGCACCGGCTGGTGCTGCAGCCCTGAGATCGTGAACACGTTCTGAGCGGGCGGCGCCTCCCCGTCAGCGGATCGAGAGGGCGCCCGCCGCCTGCGCCAGCTGCTCGCGGGCGGCCTGCAGGTCGGCTTCCAGGGGCTGGTCCAGCCGGCGGATGAAGGGGCAGGTCAGCACGGCCAGCGCCTGGCCCTGCGGCCCCAGCACGGGCATGGAGATGTCGATCACGCCGTAGGCCTGCTGGCTGTCGCCCTGCCACCAGCCCTGCGCGCGGATGCGCTCCAGGATGGTGTGCAGCTCGGCCGGCTGCATGGGCGCATCGCCCTGCGCGCCCTCCAGCGCCTGCTGCTCGGCCAGCATCTCGGCGCGCCGCTCCTCCGACTGGAAGGCCAGCATCACGTGGCCCGAGCCCGTGTCGATCAGGCTCACGCGCACGCCCAGGCGGATCGACAGGCCCCAGTTGCCCGGGCCGTTGACCTGCGCCACCACCGTGATGCCGCCCCGGTCGTAGATGCCCATGTGGCAGGACTGCTGCGCCGCGGTGGCGAAGGCCTCCATCACCGGCAGGGCCTGCGACACCATGCGCTCCATGGGCGGGTGGCTGTGGCCCAGCACGAAGAGCTTGAGGCTGAGCGCGTAGCGGTCGCCCTGCGGCGAACGGGTGACGTAGTCGCGCGCCACCAGCCGCTCGAGCATGCGGTAGATCTCGCCCGGGCTGCGTCCCATGGCCTTGACGATCTCGGCCCGCGTGAGGCCGTGGGGCTGGCCGGCCAGCAGCTCGAGGATGTCCAGCCCCTTGTCCAGGGCGGGGGCGCGGTAGCGATCGGATTCTTCGGTCATGGCGGGGCGTTGGGATGAGGGGGCGGCACCGGGCAGGCCCGGCGCGTGCGGCTGCGGAATTCTCCGGGCAATCGGGCGCTGCCGTGCCCGGCACTTTGGCAGTGGCCCGGGCGCCACAGGAGCAGGGTATCTCCTCATTGGCGCTGCCCGCTGCAAGTTTTTACATTGTGCGCTGATGAATGAAAAGTTCATCAATGAATTTCTGCCGGGGCCTATCTGCCTCGGCAGGCCTTCCGGCGCATGGCCCTGCGCCGGAAAGCAGGGCGCGCGACCCGCGCCGTGCCGGCGGGCTGTGTCGGGCGTGGCCCGATTCGATTATCCAGAACGATTCACTACAACGGAGATGAGGAACATGCACAAGAGCATCAACAAGACCCTGGTGGCTGCAGCCGCCGCCGTGGCCGCCGCAGGCGCGCTGCCTTCCCTCGCGCAGGCGCAGTCCGCCGTCACGCTCTACGGCCGCGTGGTCGCCGGCGTCGAATACATCAACAAGATCGCCGATCCCGTCACCGGCCAGACCAACTCGCTCACCCGTGCGGCCGACAACCAGTGGGGCACGAGCATGATCGGCTTCCGGGGCAAGGAAGACCTGGGCGGCGGCCTGAGCGCCGTCTTCAACCTGGAAGGCGGCTTCAGCGCCACCAAGGGCACGACCGGCACCGCGTTCTTCAACCGCCGTTCGCTGGTGGGCCTGAGCAGCGCCACCTGGGGTACCTTGATGGTCGGCAAGAACCTCTTCAACAGCAACGACGTGTGGAACATCGACCCCACCGGCCAGCAGTTCATGAGCAGCGCCACCCTGGTGCGGGGCCGCAACTGGCAGGGCGTGAACAACCTCATCGAATACACCACGCCGAACTTCGGCGGCTTCACGGCCAACGTGCAGGTGGGCCTGGGCGAGCAGCCGGGCTCGAACAAGCAGCTGCGCAACGAAGGCCTGTCGCTGGCCTATGCCGCCAACAACCTGGAACTGCGCGCCATGTTCAACAACCGGCATGACGCGAACGGCAACTACAGCGACGTCTATACGTCGTCCAAGGAGGCCATCCTAGGCGGCACCTACCGCATCGGCGCGGCCAAGCTGTTCGCCGCCTATGACGCCATCTCGGCCCCCGACGCCGTGGCCGGCGCACCCAGCAAGCTCAAGCACGGCTGGCTGGGCGTGCGCTACGACGTGACGCCGGCGCTGACCCTGATCGGCGCGGGCTACCGCGTGAGCGCCAACCGGGGCAACGGCAATGCCACGCTGCTGATGGTGGGCGCGGACTACTACCTCTCCAAGCGCACCTTCCTGTACGCATCGCTGGGCGGCGTGAACAACAGCTCCACCGCCAACTACGCCGCCGACGTCACCGTCAACGGCCCGGGCGCTGGCGCATCGCAGCGCGCCATGTACGTGGGCATGGGCCATTCGTTCTGAGCCCGCACCCGCGCTGATACCCGTTTTTTCATTGCGAGCCGGATGAACCGGCATTGGGGCTGCCGCGCTGATCGCCGGCAGCCTTTTTTTCGTCCGGGGCGGGGCTGCCGCGCTCCCCGCCGCCTGCGCGTCAGCGGCCGTGCGGGCCGGCCGTGCCGATGCGCAGCGTCTGCTGCGCGGCCCGGCTTTCTTCGCCGGTCTTGAAGACCGAGACGGTGCTGCGCATGGCCTCGGTCTGCTCCTTGAGCTTGAGGGCCACGGCGGCCAGTTCTTCGACCGCTGCGGCATTGCCCTGCGTCACGGTGTCCATCTGGTTGATGGCTGCGGAGATCTGGCCCACGCCCGAGCTCTGCTCCGCCGATGCACGGGAGATCTCCGTCATCATCTGCGCGACCCGGCCCACGGCGGACATCACCTGCTCGAGCCGCTTGCCCGCTTCTTCCACCAGTTCGGTGCCCGTGCGCACCTGGTTGGCCGAATCCTCGATCAGCGCCTTGATCTCGTGGGCCGCCGTCGCGCTGCGCTGGGCCAGCGTGCGCACTTCGGATGCGACCACCGCGAAGCCGCGGCCCTGCTCGCCTGCGCGGGCCGCTTCCACGGCGGCGTTCAGCGCCAGGATATTGGTCTGGAAAGCGATGCCGTCGATCACGCTGGTGATGTCGCCGATCTTGCGCGAGCTGCTGCTCACGACGTTCATGTTGTCCGCCATGCGCGAGAACACGGAGCGGCTCTGCTCCATGAGCGCCGCGGCTTCGCTGGCCGTGCGGTCGGCCTGCGCGGAGTGGGTGGCGTTCTGCTCGATGGTGCGGGTGAGCTGCTCCATGCTGGAGGCGGTCTCTTCGAGCGAGGCGGCCTGGTCTTCGGTGCGGGCGGACAGGTTCACGTTGCCCTGCGAGATCTCGTCCGCGCCCTGGGCGATCACGTCGGCGCTGGTGCGGATCTCGGCCACCATGCGCGCGAGGTTGAGCTGCATCTGGCTGATGCTGTGCATCAGGCTGTCGCTGTCGCCCGGGCGCAGCGGCACGGTTTCATCGACATAGCCCTGCGAGATGCGTTGCGCGATCTCGGCGGCCTGGGAGGGCTCGCCCCCCAGCGTGCGCACGATGGAGCGGCCGAAGTACCAGGCGAGCGCGCCCAGCACCAGCACCGCCGCCGCCAGGATGGCCGCCATGAAGCGGGCCTGCCGCCAGAAGGCCTCTTCGATGTCCTGCGTAAAGAAGCCCGTGCCCACCCACCAGCCCCAGGGCTCGAAGGCGTACACCCCGTTGAGCTTGGGGGCCATGTCGCCGGAGGGTAGCTGCGCGCGGATGCTGGCGATGCCCATGCCGTTGACGCCTTCGCGCATGGCCTTGAGGTAGGCGTCGGTGTCGGAGCTGCCGTCCATGGCCTTGCCGGACGACTGCGTGCCGATGACCTTGGGGTTGAAGTGCGCCAGGTTCAGCCCCGCCGGCGTGCGCACCCAGTAGTAGCTGCGCTGCTTGTCGTTCAGGGAGATCAGCGCCTGCTTGGCCGCCTCCTGCGCCTGCTCGCGGGTCAGGCTGCCGTTCTTTTCGAGCTCGTGGTAGTGGCCGACCAGCGTGCGCGAAATGCTCAGCATGTTGAAGATCTGGGCGCGCCGCTCGTCCACGCCGTAGGAGCGCAGATTGAACAGCGAGAGCACCCCCAGGGCGCAGAGCATGAGGATGGCGGCGAGCGAGAAGACGAGAAGTCGGGTGGAGACTTTCATGGGATGGGCTTTCATTCCAGGTTGCGGGCCGTGGGGCTCTGATGCGGCATGGCTGGCGCTGCGTCGCCTCCTAGGAGGGTCGCAGGCTCGTTCGGGTCGGGAGCACCACCGGGTCCGGGCAGCCATGTCATTGCCTGGGCGGCGGCCGCCCAGGCCTGTCATCCGTGGCCGGGGCGTACGGCGCCTAGGCTAACACTTTGTAGCCAGAGTTAACATTTCCGTGTGGAATGTATTGACAGTCCCTCCACTGCCGCTTGGGGGGCGAGGCCGGGCCATTGGGGATGGCGCTGGCATGGGCACGGGGACTGGCACGGGGCGATGCGGGGCAGGGCATGGGGCGCACCCACCCCTGCCGATCGCGCTTCAAGGCGACCCCGCGGGATCGCCAAAGGGCTCTTTAGACCGTGTTCACGATCCCCTGCGAGATCGTGAACAGGTTCTTAGAACGTGTTTACGATCTCCCAGGGGTCGCGCAGCTACGTCGGCGGGATGGGATGCAAGGCGCGGTGCGCAGTGGATAGCACGGCTATCCACAAGCGCCGCAACGCAGCAGACCGCCCGCCGACGTAGCTGCCCTTCGGGTTGGAGCGAAATCGGGCGATTGGAGGCCCCGGCTGCTTGCATGGGCACCAGCCCATGCGGCGCATCCGAGGCATCCACTCATCCCGATTGCGTTCCAACGCGATCCCCTGCGAGATCGTGAACACGTTCTTAGCGCCGCTTGCCGCCGAACAGGTTGCCCAGCACGCCGCGCAGGATCTCCTTGCCCAGCGAGGTGCCCATGGTGCGCACGGCCGACTTGGCCATGGTCTGCACCAGGCCGTCGTGCTTGCCGCCGCGCGGGCCGGTGGTGCCGAAGAGCACGTCGTTGAGGCCATCCATGAGGCCGCCACCGCCCGCTGCGGCACCGCCGCCCGCCGGTGCAGCGCCGCCAGGGGCTTCCTCCGCGCGGCCGCGCAGCTTCTCGTAGGCCGATTCGCGGTCCACGGCCTGCTCATAGACGCCCGCCACCAGCGACTGGGCCAGCAGCGCCTGCCGCTGCTGCGGCGTGATGGGGCCGATCTGGCTGCCCGGCGGCAGCACGAAGGCGCGTTCGGTCACGCTGGGGCGGCCCTTGGCGTCCAGCAGGCTCACCAGGGCCTCGCCCACGGCCAGTTCGGTGATGGCGGCCTCGATGTCCAGCCCCGGCTTGGGCCGCATGGTGGTGGCCGTGGCCTTGACGGCCTTCTGGTCGCGCGGGGTGAAGGCGCGCAGGGCGTGCTGCACGCGGTTGCCCAGCTGCGCCAGCACGCTGTCGGGAATGTCCAGCGGGTTCTGGGTGACGAAATAGACGCCCACGCCCTTGGAGCGCACCAGCCGCACCACCAGTTCGATGCGCTCGACGAGCACCTTGGGCGCTTCGTTGAAGAGCAGGTGGGCCTCGTCGAAGAAGAAGACCAGCTTCGGCTGCTCGGGGTCGCCGATCTCGGGCAGCGTCTCGAACAGCTCCGAGAGCATCCACAGCAGGAAGGTGGCGTAGAGCCGGGGCGAATTCATCAGCTTGTCGGCCGCGAGGATGTTCACCACGCCCCGGCCATCGACGGTCTGCATGAAGTCGCTGATGTTCAGCATGGGCTCGCCGAAGAATTTGTCGCCGCCCTGGGTCTCGATCTGCAGCAGCCCGCGCTGGATGGCGCCCACGCTGGCGGCGCTGATGTTGCCGTAGGTGGTGGTGAAGTCCTTGGCGTTCTCGCCCACGTGGGCCAGCATGGCGCGCAGATCCTTCAGGTCCAGTAGCAGCAACTGCTGGTCGTCGGCGATCTTGAACACCAGGTTGAGCACGCCCAGCTGCGTCTCGTTCAGGTTCAGCATGCGGCCCAGCAGCAGCGGGCCCATGTCGGAGACCGTGGCGCGCACGGGGTGGCCCTGCTCGCCGAACACGTCCCAGAGCGTGGTGGGGCAGGCCACGGGCTCGGGCAGCGGCAGGCCGCGCTCTGCCAGCGTGGCGGCCAGCTTGTCGCCGATGCGTCCGGTCTGGCTGATGCCGGTGAGGTCGCCCTTCACGTCGGCCATGAAGACGGGCACGCCGATGCGCGAGAAGCCTTCGGCCAGTGACTGCAGCGTCACCGTCTTGCCGGTGCCGGTGGCGCCGGTGATGAGCCCGTGGCGGTTGGCCAGCGCGGGCAGCAGGTGGCATTCGGCGGTGCCCGAGCGGGCGATCAGGATGGGTTCGGCCATGATGGAGGGACAGTCAAAAGTAAAATCGCGGACTGAAGGTTAATACAGCACGAAAAGCAAAAAGGACACCCGTGGCAGGACACAGTAAATGGGCGAACATCCAGCACCGCAAGGGGCGGCAGGACGAGAAGCGCGGCAAGATCTGGACCCGGATCATCCGTGAAATCACGGTGGCGGCCCGTGCCGGTGGCGGCGACGTGTCGGCCAACCCGCGCCTGCGCCTGGCGATCGAGAAGGCCAAGGCCGCCAACATGCCGGCCGACCGCATCAAATACAACATCGACAAGGCCACCGGCAACGCCGAGGGCGTGAGCTACGAAGAGATCCGCTACGAGGGCTACGGCATCGGCGGCGCGGCCATCATCGTGGACACGATGACCGACAACCGCGTGCGCACGGTGGCCGAAGTGCGCCATGCCTTCAGCAAGCACGGCGGCAACATGGGCACCGAAGGTTCGGTGGCCTTCCAGTTCAAGCACTGCGGCCAGCTCATCTTCGCACCCGGCACGGATGAAGACCGCGTCATGGAAGCGGCGCTGGAAGCCGGCGCCGAAGACGTGGTGACGGGCGACGACGGCGCCATCGAGGTGCTGACGTCCTTCGCCGACTTCGAGGCCGTGAAGAACGCCCTGGAGGCGGCGGGCTTCAAGCCCGAGATCGCCGAAGTCACCATGCGCGCCGAAAACACCATCGAGCTGGAAGGCGACGACGCCGCCCGCATGCAGAAACTGCTCGACGTCCTGGAAGACCTGGACGACGTGCAAGAGGTCTATCACAACGCAGCCCTATGAAAATTCTCGTGATTGGTGGCGGCGGCCGTGAACACGCAATGGCCTGGAAGATCAGCCAGTCGCCCAAGGTCAGCAAGGTCTATGTGGCTCCCGGCAACGGCGGCACGGCCCTGAATCCCAAGCTGCAGAACCTGCCCATTACCGACGTGCGCGAACTGCGCGCCTGGGCGCAGGAGCAGAAGATCGCCCTGGCCGTGGTCGGCCCCGAGGCGCCTCTGGCGGCCGGCGTGGTGGACGAATTCCGTGCCCACGGCCTGCGCATCTTCGGCCCGACCAAGGCCGCCGCGCAGCTCGAAAGCTCCAAGGCCTTCTCCAAGGCCTTCATGAAGCGCCACGGCATCCCCACGGCCGAATACGAAGCCTTCACCGACCCGGCAGCCGCCCACGCCTACGTGGACCGCCTGGGCGCGCCCATCGTCGTCAAGGCCGACGGCCTGGCCGCCGGCAAGGGCGTGGTCGTGGCGATGACGCTGCAGGAAGCCCACGACGCGGTGGACTTCATGCTGGTGGACAACAAGTACGGCGTGAGCCACAACGACGGCGGCGCCCGCGTGGTGATCGAGCAGTTCCTCGAAGGCGAGGAAGCCTCCTTCATCGTGCTGTGCGACGGCAAGAACGTGGCGGCCCTCGCCACCAGCCAGGACCACAAGCGCCTCAAGGACGGCGACCAGGGCCCGAACACCGGCGGCATGGGCGCGTATTCGCCCGCGCCCGTGGTCACGGCCGACGTCCACGCCCGCGCCATGCGCGAGATCATCCTGCCCACCATCCGCGGCATGGAAAAGGACGGCATTCCCTACACCGGCTTCCTGTACGCCGGCCTGATGATCGATGCGGGCGGCCACCCCAAGACGCTGGAATTCAACTGCCGCATGGGCGACCCCGAGACCCAGCCCATCCTGATGCGTCTCAAGAGCGATCTGGTGGACGTGCTGGGCGCCGCGATCGACGGCAAGCTCGACCAGGTCGACATGCAGTGGGACCGCCGCCCCGCGCTGGGCGTGGTGATGGCCGCGCACGGCTACCCCGAAGACCCGCGCAAGGGCGACGCCATCAACGGCCTGCCGGCCGATGCCGACGACGCCATGGTGTTCCATGCCGGAACGGCGCTGAAGGACGGCGTGCCCCACACCACGGGCGGGCGCGTGCTGTGCGTGACGGCCCTCGCCGACAGCGTCAAGCTGGCGCAGCAGCGCGTCTATGACGTGGCGCGCGGCATCCACTTCGACGGCGCGCAGTACCGCCGCGACATCGGCCACCGCGCCATCAAGAGCTGATGGACGCCGGCGCGCCTTCCCAGCCGCAGGCCTCGCAGCCGCCGCTGCACCCCGGTGGCGTGGCCGCCCGGGTGCGCGGCTACCTGGTCGGCCTGCAAGCCCGCATCACCGATGCGCTGGAACAGGTCGAAGGCCCGGTGGAGCAGGGTGGGGCGCGCTTTCTCGCCGACGCCTGGAACAAGCCGCCGGGCGAGACGCTGCAGGGCGACGGCATCACCAAGATCCTGGAAGGCGGGCGCGTGTTCGAGCGCGCCGGCTGCGGCTTCTCGCACGTGCGCGGGCCGCGCCTGCCGCCTTCGGCCACGGCCCACCGGCCGGAGCTGGCCGGCGCGCCGTTCGAGGCCATGGGCGTGTCGCTGGTGTTCCACCCGCGCAACCCCTACCTGCCCACCGTCCACATGAACGTGCGCATGATCGCGGCCGGCCACCCGGGCGCCGAGCCCGTGTGCTGGTTCGGCGGCGGCATGGACCTGACGCCCTTCTACGGCTTCGACGAAGACGCCGTGCATTTCCACCGCAGCTGCCAGCAGGCGCTGGCGCCCTTCGGCGACGACAAATACCCCCGCTTCAAGCAGTGGTGCGACGAGTACTTCTTCCTCAAGCACCGGGGCGAGCAGCGCGGAGTGGGCGGCATCTTCTTCGACGACTTCTCCGAGCTGGGCTTCGAGCGGAGCCTGGCCATGATGCAGTCGGTGGGCGATGCCTTCCTGGGCGCCTACCTGCCCATCGTGGAGCGCCGCCAATCCATGCCCTACGGCGAGCGCGAGCGCGCATTCCAGCTCTACCGCCGCGGGCGCTACGTCGAATTCAACCTGGTCTGGGACCGGGGCACGCACTTCGGCCTGCAGTCGGGCGGGCGCACCGAATCCATCCTGCTGTCGATGCCGCCGCTGGCCGGCTGGGCCTACCAGCGGCAGGACCCGCCGGGCTCGCCCGAGGCCGAACTGACGGCACGCTTCCTGCAGCGCCGCGACTGGCTGGGTGCCTCCGAAGGCGATCAACTATAATTTTGATAGCTGCCAGCGCTTGAAGCCATTGCGCCAAGTGCCTGAAAAGCATCCGATCCGGCGCCTGCATGCCGGAAGGTGGAGGGATCGGTCCTACTGGCCGGCGCTTCGCCAGCCCGCTATAAACCTATTTCCTCCTCACTGAACACAGCCTGATGACCACCTCCAGCAAATCGGAATCCGCCGCCAAGAAAGACGTGACCAAGCTCCAGCGCGCCATCGTGGACGGGCTGGAAGACGTCAAGGCGCAAGACGTGCAGGTGTTCAACACCGAGCACCTGTCCCCGCTGTTCGAGCGGGTCATCGTGGCCTCGGGCACGTCCAACCGCCAGACCAAGGCGCTGGCCTCCAGCGTGCGCGACGCGGTGCGCGAAGCGGGCTTTCCCAAGCCCCGCACCGAGGGCGAGGACAACGGCGAGTGGATCATTGTGGACTGCGGCGCCGCCGTGGCGCACATCATGCAGCCGGCCATCCGCCAGTACTACCGCCTCGAAGAGATCTGGGGCGACAAGCCCGTGCGCCTGAAGCTGGGTGCGCCCAAGCCCGCCGCTGCCGTCGCCAGCGAAGACGCTTCGGCCAAGAAGAAGCCGGCCCGCAAGAAGGCCGCTGCCGCCGCGCCGGCCCAGCCGGCACGCAAGCCCGGCGTTTCCAGGGCCAAGCCCGCCGCTGCTGCGCCGGCCGAAGCCAAGAAGGCGCCTGCGAAGAAGGCTGCGGCTGTTTCCTCCCGCGCCCCGGTCAAGACGACGGCTGCGAAGACCGCTGCCAAGCCAGCATCGAAGGCCACTGCGGCCAAGACGACCGCTGCGAAGGCACCGGCCGCCAAGTCCGTGAAGACGGTGAAGACCGTGGTGGTCAAGCCCGCCGTGAAGAAGACCGCGCCCAAGACCGCTTCCGGCAAGGCCGCGCCGAAGTCCGGCACCAGGGCCACGGCACGCCCGGCCGCCGCTGCAGCCAAGAAGGCACCGGCCCGCAAGAAGGCCGTCTGAGGCCCGCTGCGGCACATCGCGGGGCGCCTGAACAGCGGCGCCCCGTGCGTTTCCCCTTTCCCGTGATCCATCCCCCCGCCAGCCGATGAAGCTCCTGATCGTGGCCGTGGGCCAGCGCGTTCCCGACTGGGCGCAGACGGCCTATGACGATTACGCCAAGCGCTTTCCGCCCGAGCTGAAAGTCGAGCTCAAGGCCGTCAAGACCGAGCCGCGCGGCTCCAAGACGCTGGAAACTCTCTACGCCGCCGAGCGCGAGCGCATCGAGGCCGCCATTCCGCGCGGCACGCGCATCGTCGTGCTCGACGAGCGCGGCACCAACCTGACCACCAAGGCCCTGGCCCAGCGCCTGAAGGACTGGCAGATGGGCGGCGACGACGTGGCCCTGGTTATCGGCGGCCCCGACGGGCTGGAGCCGGCCTTCCGGCAGTCGGCGCACGAACGCATCCGCCTCTCCGACCTGACCCTGCCGCACGCCATGGTGCGGGTGCTGCTGATCGAGCAGCTCTACCGGGCATGGTCCGTCAACGCCGGCCACCCGTACCATCGGGAGTGAGAACGTGTTCACGATCTCCCAGGGGGCGCGCAGCGGTGTGGGCGGGATGGGATGCAAGGCGCGGTGCGCAGTGGATAGCACGGCTATCCACAAGCGCCGCAACGCCGCAGACCGCCCGCCCAGACCGCTGCCCTTCGGGTTGGAGCGAAATCGGGCGATTGGAGGCCCCGGCTGCTTGCATGGACATGAGTCCATGCGGCGCACCCGAAGCATCCACTCATCCCGATTGCGTTCCAACGCGATCCCCTGCGAGATCGGGAACACGTTCTGAGTCCGCGCGCGCGGCCGTGCGCCGCAGCCGCAGCCCGATCGCTTTGCTCTTCGTTTGATAGCTGCCTGCGCAGGCAGGTCAAGCGCTGCCGGCACTTTTCCTTCTGAATTCCTGATTCACTCCCCATGGCCGACTTCATCTACCTCGCCTCCCAAAGCCCGCGCCGCCGCCAGTTGCTGGAGCAGCTGGGCGTGCGCCATGAACTGCTGCTGCCCAACGCCCGCGGCGACGAGCCCGAAGACGCCGAGGCCATCGAGGCCGTGCTGCCCGGCGAGTCGCCCGATGCCTACGTGCAGCGCGTGACCGGCCTCAAGCTCGACGCCGCCATCGCCCGGCGCGCGCGGCGCGGCCTGCCCGATGCGCCCATCCTGTGCTCCGACACCACGGTGGCGCTGGGCGCCGACATCCTTGGCAAGCCGGACGACGCGCAGGACGCCGCCCGCATGCTGGCGCGCCTGGCCGGGCGCGAGCACCGCGTGCTGACGGCGGTGGCGCTGCAGGCCGCGGGCGGTCCGCGGCGGGCGGCGCTCTCGGTCTCGCAGGTGCGCTTCGCGCCGATGACGGCCGCGCAGATCGATGCCTACGTCGCCACCGGCGAGCCCATGGGCAAGGCCGGCGCCTACGGCATCCAGGGCCGGGCCGCCGCGCATGTGGAACATCTGGCGGGCAGCTATTCGGGCATCATGGGCCTGCCCATGTTCGAGACGGCGCAGCTGCTGCGCCAGGCCGGCTTCGCTCTCTGAGCGCGCCTTTCTCCTTTCCCCACCGCCCACACCATGCAACAAGACATCCTCATCAACTGGTCGCCCCAGGAAACCCGCGTGGCCGTCGTGGAGCACGGCGCCGTGCAGGAGCTGCACGTGGAGCGCACGCTGGAGCGCGGGCTGGTGGGCAACGTCTATCTGGGCAAGGTCTCGCGGGTGCTGCCGGGCATGCAGTCGGCCTTCATCGACATCGGCCTGGACCGTGCGGCCTTCCTGCACGTGGCCGACGTGTGGCACCGCCAGGAGGGCGGCGAGGCGCCCATGTTCGCGCGCAAGGGCGAGCCGCCCGTGCCCATCGAGAAGCAGGTGTTCGAGGGCCAGTCCATCATGGTGCAGGTCATCAAGGACCCCATCGGCACCAAGGGCGCGCGCCTGTCCACGCAGATCAGCATCGCCGGGCGGCTGCTGGTCTTCCTGCCGCAGGATGACCACATCGGCGTGTCGCAGAAGATCCCGGTGGCCGAGCGCGACGCGCTGCGCGCGCGGCTGCAGGCGCTGGTGGGCGACAAGGCCACTGGCGGTGGCGGCGGCTTCATCCTGCGCACCAACGGCGAAGATTCGAGCGACGCCGAGCTGGCCGAAGACATCGCCTACCTGCGCAAGACCTGGGCTCGCATCAAGCAGGCCGGGCTGCGCCTGCCTGCCGGCTCGCTGCTGCACCAGGACCTGAGCCTGCTGCAGCGCGTGCTGCGGGATCTGGTGGGCGAGGAGACGACGAGCATCCGCATCGATTCGCGCGAGCAGTTCGAGCAGCTGCACGCCTTCGGCACCGAATTCATGCCGGCGGCCGTGCCCAAGCTGCAGCTCTACAAGGGCGAGCGGCCGATCTTCGACCTCTACGCCATCGACGAAGAGATCGCCCGGGCCCTGGGTCGGCGGGTCGATCTGAAATCGGGCGGCTACCTCATCGTGGACCAGACCGAGGCGCTGACCACGGTGGACGTGAACACCGGCGGCTACGTGGGCGCCCGCAACTTCGACGACACCATCTTCCGCACCAACCTGGAGGCGGCCGGCGCCATCGCCCGCCAGCTGCGGCTGCGCAACCTGGGCGGCATCATCATCGTGGACTTCATCGACATGGTGCGCGAAGACCACCAGACCGCCGTGCTGGCCGAGTTCCGCAAGCAGCTGGGGCGCGACCGGGTCAAGACCACGGCGGGCGGCTTCTCGCAACTGGGCCTGGTGGAGATGACGCGCAAGCGCACGCGCGAATCGCTGGCCCACATGCTCTGCGAACCCTGCGCCCACTGCCAGGGCAAGGGCCAGGTGAAGACGGCGCGCAGCGTCTGCTACGACGTGCTGCGCGAGATATTGCGCGAGGCCCGGCAGTTCAACCCGCGCGAGTTCCGCGTGGTCGCCTCGCCGCGCGTGGTGGAGCTGTTCCTCGACGAGGAAAGCCAGCATCTGGCCGGCCTCTCGGACTTCATCGGCAAGCCGATCTCGCTGCAGTCCGAAAGCGCCATGGCGCAGGAGCAGTACGACATCGTGCTGCTCTGAACCCGAACGCGCGTTTCAGAGCTTCTTGAGCCGCGCGATCGCCTCGCGCAGCGTCGCGTCCCGTTTGGCGAAGCAAAAGCGCACCACGCGCTGGTCGAAGCCGTCGCCGTAGAAGGCCGAGAGCGGGATCGCCGCCACGCCGATCTCGCGCGTCAGCCACTGGCAGAAGTCGGCCTCGCCCAGGTCGCTCACGGCCGAGATGTCCACGCACTGGAAGTAGCTGCCCGTGCTGGGCAGCAGCTTCAGGCGCGAGCCCTCCAGCCCCTGGCGGAACAGGTCGCGCTTGGCCTGGTAGAAGGCCGGCAGCTGCAGGTAGGGCGCGGGGTCTTCCAGATAGGCCGCGAGGCCGTGCTGCATGGGCGTGTTGACGGTGAACACGTTGAACTGGTGCACCTTGCGGAATTCCGCCGTGAGCGGCGCGGGCGCGGCCACCGTGCCGACTTTCCAGCCCGTCACGTGGAAGGTCTTGCCGAAGCTGGAGACGATGAAGGCGCGCGCCGCCAGGCCCGGAAAGCGCGCCGCGCTCTGGTGCTGGGCGCCGTCGAACACCATGTGTTCATAGACCTCGTCGCTGATGAGCAGCACGTCGGTGGGCGCCAGCAGCTCCTGCAGCGCCAGCATGTCCTGCTCCGTCCACACGGTGGCGCTGGGGTTGTGCGGCGTGTTGACGATGATCGCGCGCGTGCGCGGCGTGATGGCCGCGCCGATGGCCGCGAAGTCCGGGCGGAAGCTGCCGGGCACCAGCGGCACGCGCACCACGGTGCCGCCGGCCAGCTCGATGTTGGGCACATAGCTGTCGTAGCAGGGCTCCAGCACGATCACCTCGTCGCCCGGCCGCACCGTGGCGAGGATGGCGGTGAGGATGGCCTGCGTGGCGCCAGCGGTGATGGTGATCTCGGTATTCGCGTCGTAGGCGCGGCCGTGCAGCGCCTCGATCTTGCGCGCCACGGCCTGCCGCAGCGCCGGCACGCCGGTCATGGGCGGGTACTGGTTGTGGCCGGCCTGCATGGCGCGGGTCACGGCATCGACCAGGGCCGGGTCGCAGGCGAAATCGGGGAAGCCCTGTCCCAGGTTCACCGCGCCGTGCTCGGCCGCCAGCGCCGACATCACGGTGAAGATGGTGGTGCCCACCTGGGGCAGCTTGCTGGGGACGGCGGGCGTGCGGGGCGAGAGCGGTGCGGCGGAGTTCATGCGGCGGAAGGCGGTGGGGCGGGGCGGGAAATACGGGGGACTGGGGCGTCAGAGTTCGTAGTCGTTCACGTGCCCGGTCATGGCGCGCGAGATGAGTTCGCGGTTCAGCCGGTCGCTCAGCAGTTCGGCGAACTTGAAGACGAAGTTGCGCAGGTAGGCGCCGCGCTTGAAGGCCACGCGCGCCACGCTCTGGCCAAAGAGGTGGCCCAGCGGGCGCACCACCAGGTCGCCCAGCGGGTCGTCGCGCATGGCCATCTCGGCCACGATGCCCACGCCCAGGCCCAGGCGCACATAGGTCTTGATGACGTCGGAGTCGATGGCCTCCAGCACGATGCGCGGCTGCAGCTTGCGGGCGGCGAAGGCCTGGTCGATCTTGCCGCGGCCGGTGAACGAGGGGTGGTAGGTGACCAGCGATTCGTGCGCGATGTCGTCCAGGCCGATGCGGTCCTTCTGCGCCAGCGGGTGCGCCGTGGGCATGACCAGCACGTGCTGCCACTCGTAGCAGGGCAGGGTGACCAGGTCGGGGTAGTCGGCGAGGGATTCGGTCGCCATGCCGATCTCTGCCACCTCGTCGATCACCATGCGCGCCACCTCGTGCGGCGTGGCCTGGTGCAGGCTGATGTTGACCTTGGGGTAGGCCTCGCGCAGCTTGGCCACCGGCAGCGGCAGCACGTAGCGCGCCTGCGTGTGGGTGGTGGCGATGCTCAGCGTGCCGCTGTCCTGCGCGCTGAACTGCTCGCCGATGCGCTTCAGGTTGCCCACCTCGCGCATGATGAGCTCGATGCTTTTCAGCACGTGCTGGCCGGGCTCGGTGATGCGCTTGAGCCGCTTGCCGTGGCGCGCGAAGATGTCCACGCCCAGCTCGTCTTCCAGTTCGATGATGGCCTTGGAGACGCCGGGCTGCGAGGTGTGCAGCGCCTTGGCGGCTTCGGTCAGGTTCAGGTTGCGGCGGGCGGCTTCCTGGACGAAGCGGAACTGGTGCAGGTTCATGTCTGATGGCGGCTAAAAAGTCGCATCATTATGCTGCAATCGTCTAAGTGTCGAGACCCTTATGCAGTTCCTCTTTGGTGTCGAATGGCGCGCAGGCGATCTGCGCCATGAGGGCCGTCATGCGCTCGTCCTCGCCGATGGCCTGCTGCACGTGTAGGTCCAGCGTGGGGTGTTCGGTGCGCAGCTCCTGCACCAGCAGCGGCAGATCCTCGCGCGCATGCCGGCCGGTGCCGAGGAACATGGGCACGATGGTGATGCGGCCGACGCCGCCGGCCGCCATGCCGCGCACCACCTGGGGCAGGTCGGGCTCGCTGAGTTCGAGGTAGGCGCACTGCACGGCGAGGTCAGGCCGGTCGGCCGCGATGCGCGCGGCGACGGCCTCCATCGGCTTGCTCCAGAGCGGGTCGCGGGAGCCGTGGGCGAACAGCACGACGCCGTCGTGTTCGTGGGAGGAAGAGGGCATGGAGTCGTTGTGGTGTGTCATCGCCTGAGCACCAGCCACCCGAAGGCGCCCAGCGACAGCACGGTATAGATCAGCCCCGGCGCCGCGGCGGTGAGCCAGGGCGACCAGTTGCGCAGGTTGCCCGCATAGCCGAACACGTTGTTGAGCAGGAAGAAGCTGATGCCGGCCATCACGCCGCCGAACACATAGGTGGCGATGCCGCCCGAGCGGAAGTGCAGGTAGGCGAAGGGCAGCGACAGCACGACCATCACCAGGCAGCTCAGCGGATAGAAGACCTTGCGCCAGAACTCGATCTCGTAGCGCTGGGCGGACTGGCCGTTGGATTCCAGATGGCGGATGTACTGGAAGAGGTCGATGGTCGCCATCTTGTCGGGCTTGAGCAGGGAGGCGGCCACCATGTCGGTGCTGATGTGCGTGGGCCAGCGGTACTGGGCTTCCGCGAAGCGTTCCACGTGCGCTGCGCTGCTGCCCGGGCTGCCGTCGCCGCCTTGGTGGAAGATGTTGCGGTGCACGCCTTCGAGTTCCCAGCCATTGCCGTCGGGCGCGAATTCGCCGCGCTCGGCCTGCAGCGTGGAGACGACGCGGCCCCGCCCGTCGAATTCGTACACCCGCACGTTGCGCATGTGGCCGTTCGTGTCGAGCGCGCGCACGTTGACGGCCACCGAATGGTCGCCCTGCCGTTCCTTGAGCCATGCGCCCGTGGCGCCGGAGCTGATCTGCCCGGTGCGCCGCGCCTTGACCAGCTGCGAGGCCTTGTCGCTGAGCGGCGCCAGGTAGTCGCCCACCGCGAAGGTCAGGATGGCGAAGCCGCAGCCCAGCACCAGCAGCGTGCGCAGCGCACGCCAGGGCCCCAGGCCGCTGGTGCGCATGATGGTGAATTCGGAGCTCTGCGCCAGCCGCGCCATCACGAAGATGGTGCCGATCAGCACGGTGATGGGCAGCAGCTCGTAGAGGTGCGCAGGCAGGCTCAGCGCCACGTAGAGCAGCGCGTACGACAGCGTGTAGCCGGCATCGCCCGCGCGGCCCACCCAGCGCAGCTCGTCCACCATGTCGAAGAAGAAGAAGAGCGCCAGGAAGGCCAGCGTGACGAAGGCGACGCCGGTGATGGCCTCGCGGTAGATGAGGCGGCGGATGGTCTTCATGCGGTATTCCGTGCGCCCAGCAGCGTGCGCAGCGACCAGTGGTTGTGGCGCCAGGTCAGCAGCGCCAGCGCGAAGGCCAGCGCCCCGCCGTGCAGCATCAGCATGAAGGGCCAGAGGCCCATGCGCCCGGCCGCCACCCAGCTCTGGCCCACGGTCATGAGGTTGTAGTAGACGATGAAGGAGAAGAGGGCGAACATCATGCTGCCGCTGCGGCCGGCGCGCGGGTTGACCACGGCGATCGCCAGGCCCAGCACGACGAAGTTGAGCGCCGCGAACGCCAGGCCCATGCGCCAGCCCAGTTCCGCCAGGTCGTTGGGCGTGGGGTCGCGCAGCAGGGCCAGCGTGTCCTGCGTCTTCACGGCGGCTTCATCCGAGCCGCTGGACGAGGAAGAACCGATGCGCATGCCGTACTCGACGAAGTCGCTCACCTTGATGCCGGGCTTGTCCAGCGTGGTTTCCAGCCGCTGGCCGTCGCTCAGGATGACCATGCGTTCGCCCTTGCGCACTTCGAGCCGCGCGCTGCGCGCGGAGGTGACCGTCTCGCGGTCCTTCTCGGTGGTAGCGACGAACACGTTGCTGGCCTCGCCGGCGTCCGACGTGGCCTTGTCGATGAAGAAGACGCGCGTGCCGTTGGCCGACTCCTGGAATTCACCGGGGGCGATGCGGTCGATGTCGCTGCGCTGCTCGTACTGCGTGCGCAGCTCCACCACCTGGCGGTTGGCCCAGGGCCAGATCGCCAGCGCCAGCGCGGCGACGGCCAGCATCACCGGCCAGGCGAAGCGCAGCAGCGGCCCGAGCAGGCTCATGAGCCCGCGCCCGCTGGCGAACCAGATCACCATCTCGCTGTCGCGGTACATGCGCGAGAGCGTGCTCACGGTGGCGATGAACAGGCTCAGCGTGAGGATGGTGGATAGCTGCCCCAGCACGGTGAAGCCCATCACCAGCATCACGTCCGATGGGCTCACGCTGCCGCGGGCGGCCTGGCCCAGCGTGCGGATCAGCATCATCGTCATGACCACGGTGATCAGCACCACCAGCGTGGCCCCGAAGCTGCGCGCCAGCTCCTTGCGGATGGATGAATCGAATAACATTGGCTCGAAGGAAAACGCCGATTATGAACTTCGATCTGAAGACCCTGCCGCTGTCCACCGCTGCCGCCGAGAAGTGCGACCTGCTGATCGTGCTGGTGCCCGAGGGCTTCAAGCCCGCGGCCGACGCGCTGTCCACGCTGGTGGCCCATGCCCTCAAACAGGGCGACCTGGAGGCCAAGCCGGGCAAGAGCCTGTCGCTCTACAACGCGCCCGCCGTGGCCTCCCGCCGGCTGGTGCTGGCCGGTGCCGGCAACGGCAGCGCCAAGGCGGTGCGCCAGGCCCTGCTGGCCTGCGCATCGGCGCTCAAGGGGCCGCAGATCAAGCGTGCTGCGCTGGTCTTCGCCGGTGCTATCGGCCCCGATGCGGTCTGCGCCGCCGTGCTGGCCGTGGCCGATGGCAGCTATGTCTATACCGCCACCAAGTCCAAGGCCGAAGCGCCGGCCCTGGCCCGCGTGACGGTGGGCGTGCCTGACGCCGCTGCCGTGCGCGAAGGCTTCGCCCGGGGCACGGGTGTGGCCGCCGGCGTCGAGTTCGCCCGCGAATGGGCCAACCGTCCCGCCAACCACGCCACCCCCACGCTGCTCGCCAACGCCGCCAAGACGCTGGCCAAGGCGCCGAACATCCAGTGCAAGGTGCACGGCCCTGCCGAGGTGGCGCGCCTGGGCATGGGCTCCTTCATGGCCGTGGCGCGCGGCTCCGAAGAGCCGCTGCGCTTCATCGAGCTGCACTACAACGGCGCCGCCAAGAGCGTGCCGCCCGTGGTGCTGGTGGGCAAGGGCATCACCTTCGACACCGGCGGCATCTCCATCAAGCCGGCGGCGGAGATGGACGAGATGAAGTTCGACATGGGCGGCGCCGCCAGCGTGCTGGGCACCTTCCGCGCCCTGGCCGAGCTCAAGCCCGCCATCAACGTCCTGGGGCTGATCCCCGCCTGCGAGAACATGCCTGACGGCCGCGCCGTCAAGCCCGGCGACGTGGTCACCACCATGAACGGCCTGACGGTCGAGGTGCTCAACACCGACGCCGAAGGCCGTCTGGTGCTGTGCGACGCGCTGACCTACGCGGCCCGCTTCAAGCCCCAGGCCCTGGTGGACATCGCCACGCTGACGGGCGCCTGCGTGATCGCGCTGGGCAACCTGCGCAGCGGCCTCTTCGCCACCGACGACGCGCTTGCCGCCAAGCTGCAGGCCGCCGGCGAGGCCGCGCTCGACCCCTGCTGGCGCATGCCGCTGGACGACGAATACGCCGAAGGCCTGAAGAGCAACTTCGCCGACATGGGCAACGTGGGCGGGCGCGCCGGTGGCTCCATTACCGCGGCCAAGTTCCTGCAGCGCTTCGTGGGCGACACGCCCTGGGCGCATCTGGACATCGCCGGCACGGCCTGGAAGAGCGGTGCGGCCAAGGGCGGCACGGGCCGCCCGGTGGGCCTGCTGGTGCACTACCTGCTGGACGTCGCTCGCGGCGCTGCTGCAGGTGCCGCAGGTGCTGCGCCGGCTGCTGCGCGCCGCCGTGCCGCAGACGCATCCACGCCAGCGCCCGCTGCCAAGGCCGCCAAGCCGGTGCGTGCCAAGACGGTGCGCTCGGCCGCCTGAGGCGCCTGCAGGTCCATGCCCCACCACCAGCCGCGGCGATGACCGAGATCGCATTCCATTTCAATGCGCCGGACAAGCTGGCCTACGCCTGCCGGTTCGCGCGCAAGGTCTCCCGGGCCGACGTGCGGCTCGCCATCACCGGGCCGCAGGACCAGCTCGATCAGCTCGACCGCATGCTCTGGGCCATGGCGTCCACCGACTTCGTGGCCCACTGCCGTGGCGATGCGGACGAGGAGATGTGCAAGGTCTCGCCCGTGATCTTGGTGCCTGATGCGGGCAGCGCGCCGCACAGCGAAGTGCTGCTCAATCTGGGCGCCGGCGTGCCCGCGGCCTTCAGCCGCTTCGGCAAGCTGATCGAGGTCGTGAGCAGCCAGGACGAGGCCGACCGCCAGGCCGCGCGCGAGCGCTGGCGGCACTACGCCGCGCGGGGCTACGCCATCGTCCGCCACGATTTGGTGCTCAAGGGCGGCTGACCATGGCAGCGCCAAATTCTCCCGCTGGGCAGCCCCCCAGATTTGTGCCCACGCTCACCGAGGTGGTGCAGATCGACGACGTGGCGAGCGAGGCGCAGCCAGCGGCCGAGCCGCCGGCGGTGGCCCCTCCGCCGCTTCCAACTTCCGGCTGGCCTTCGGTGCCTCCGGCGCCCGCAACGCCTGCCAGCTGGCCTGCCGTGCCGGCGGTGCCTGCACCCCATCCGCAGCCCTCAGCGCCTGCCGCGCAGCCTTCTCCGTCCGCCTTGCCCGAAGGGATCGAGGAATACATCGTCCACCGCGTCATGCAGCGTGTGGATGTGGTGCTCGACCAGCGCCTGCGCGAGGCCATCGCCACCGTGGTGCAGGAGCAGACGCGCTCCCTGGTGCCCCGGCTGCGCGAAGAGGTCGAGTCGGTGGTGCGCCACGCGGTCTATGAAGCGGTGGCCGACGAACTGGCGCCCGGCCGCGCGACCCCATTGTGAGTTGGCAGGGTTTATCCCTGTGAATTCCAGAGCTGTTCCGCGTGTTCCCTAGTGTTCTGGCCCGTAAATTGCGATATGTTTCCCCGCGTTGAGACACAACAATATTTCTCAGCGTTTACCTTTACTGGAGATCCCTATGCAATTGAAGTTGAAACTGACCGTCCTCGCAGCGATCGCAGCGGTGGCTGGCATGGCCACCGCCCAAGAAGTGGTGAAGATCGGCCACGTGGGCCCGGTTTCTGGTGCGCAAGCGCATTACGGCAAAGACAACGAAAACGGCGCCCGCATGGCGATCGAAGAGCTGAATGCCCAAGGCGTCAGCATCGGCGGCAAGAAGGTCAAGTTTGAACTCCAGGCGGAAGACGATGCCGCCGATCCGAAGCAAGGTACCGCTGCCGCACAGAAGCTGTGCGACGCCAAGGTCGCCGGCGTGGTGGGCCACCTGAACTCGGGCACCACCATCCCCGCTTCCAAGGTCTACAACGACTGCGGCATTCCCCACGTGACGGGCGCGGCCACCAACCCCAACCTGACCAAGCCGGGCTACAAGACCACCTTCCGCATCATCGCCAACGACAACGCCCTGGGCGCTGGCCTGGCAGCCTACGCGGCCGACACGCTGAAGCTCAAGTCCGTGGCCATCATCGACGACCGCACGGCCTACGGCCAGGGCGTTGCCACCGTGTTCAAGAAGGTCGCTGCCGAGAAGGGCATCAAGATCGTGGACGAACAGTTCACGACCGACAAGGCCACCGACTTCATGGCCATCCTGACGGCCATCAAGGCCAAGAACCCCGATGGCATCTTCTTCGGCGGCATGGATCCCCAGGCCGGCCCGATGCTGCGCCAGATGGAACAGCTGGGCATGACCAACGTCAAGTACTTCGGCGGCGACGGCATCTGCACGTCCGAGATCGCCAAGCTGGCGGCCGGCGCCAAGACGCTGTCCAACGTGGTCTGCGCCGAAGGCGGTGCATCGCTGGCCAAGATGCCTGGCGGCACGGCCTGGAAGGCCAAGTACGACGCCAAGTACCCTGGCCAGTTCCAAGTGTACAGCCCCTACACCTATGACGCCACCATGCTGCTGGTCGATGCCATGAAGCGTGCAGGTTCGTGGGATCCGAAGGTCTATATCCCCGAGCTGGCCAAGTCCAACTACAAGGGCGTGACCGCCAACATCGCCTTCGAACCCAACGGCGAACTGAAGAACCCCGCCATCACCCTGTACGTGTACAAGGACGGCAAGAAGACGCCTCTGAACTGAGCGCGCACGCAGCCATAGCCTGCAAGGGGCCGGCCCAGGCCGCTGCACCTTGCGGGTGATGAACGAAAGCCGGGGGGATCGCAAAGATCCTCCCGGCTTTTTCCATGGTGCCTGCGCAGCGGAGCGTCGGGCCGAGGCGAAGCCGACGGCGGGGCCTGCACGCAGGCGAAAAAAAACGGCCAGTGGCCGTTTTTCTTCTTCGGCGCCAGCCTCTCTTTCACGAGAGGGGCTGCGCGAATGTCGGAATCACTCGACCTTGGCCTTGGCGCGCAAGTCTTCCTGGAACTTGGCCAGCTTCTGCTGTTGCAGCTGCTGTGCGATCTGGGGCTTCACGTCGTCCAGCTTGGGCAGCTGTGCATCGCGCACGTCGTCCAGGCGGATCACGTGCCAGCCGAACTGGCTCTTGACCGGCACTTGCGTCATCTGGCCCTTGTTCAGCTTGACCAGGGCTTCGGTGAATTCAGGCACGTAGGTGCTGGCGTTGGCCCAGTCCAGGTCGCCACCGCGGGCTGCGGAGCCGGGGTCCTTGGATTGCTTCTTGGCCAGATCGGAGAACTTGGCGCCCTTCTTGATGGCGGCGATGATGGCCTTGGCCTCGTCTTCCTTGTCCACCAGGATGTGGCTGGCCTTGTATTCCTTGCCGGTGTTGGCCGCGACGTACTTGTCGTATTCAGCCTTGATCTCGGCGTCGGTGACCGGGTTGTTCTTCTGGTAGTCGGCGAAGAGTTCGCGGATCAGGATGGCCTGGCGGGCCAGTTCCATTTGCGCCTTGTAGTCGGCCGAACCTTCCAGGCCGCGCTTTTGCGCTTCCTGCATGAAGATTTCGCGCGCGATCACTTCTTCCTTGATCTGGTTTTCGATGTCGGGAGTGATGGGGCGGCCCGAGCGTTCCACTTGCTGTTTCAGCGCTTCGGCGCGTTCCTTGGGAACGGCCTTGCCATTCACGATGGCGATGTTTTGCGCGGAGACCGGCAGAACCACCGTGCCCAGCAGAGCTGCGGCGACGAGGCCGGACAAGAGCTTTTTCTTCATTCGATTTCCAAAAAAAGGAAGTGATTGCAGCACCTGCTGCTGCGTGCCCTGCGAGGGGCTGGTCAGAGGGTTTCTATGGCAATGGCATGTGCGCCGTTGTCAATAAAAACCTGCAGCGCATCATACACAAGGCGATGCCGTGCCACCCGTGTACGACCCGTAAAGAACGGTGACGCAATGCGTACCCTGAAGTGGGTGCCGAAGCCCGTGCCGTTGGCCCCCACATGGCCCGCATGGTCGGCGCTTTCGTCCAGCACTTCGAGGTGCGTGGGGGTGAGCATTTCCGCCAGGCGGCGCTGCATGGCCTCGGCGGTGACGGGGTACTGGAGCCTCTCCTCGGTACCGCTCATGGCTGGGCATCCTTGGTCGCCGGCGTGCCCGCCTCATCGGCCGCGCCTTCCTTGAGGAAGCGGCTGATATAGAGCGCCTGCAGCACGACGAACACGACCATCAGGCCCATGCCGCCGAAGAGCTTGAAGTTGACCCAGGTGTCGGTGTCGAAGTGGTAGGCGACCCAGAGATTGATGAGGCCCATCACCGAGAAGAAGCCCGCCCAGCTCCACTGCAGCGTGCGCCACACCGGGTCGGGCAGCTGCATCTGGCTGCCCATCACCGAGCGGATCAGGTTCTTGCGGAAGAGGAGCTGGCCCAGCACCAGCGCTGCGGCCATCAGCCAGTAGAGCACCGTGGGCTTCCACTTGATGAATGTGTCGTTGTGCGCGAGCAGCGTGGCGCCGCCGAAGACGACGATCACCCCGAGGCTCACCCACTGCATGGGCTCGACCTTGCCGTGCTTGATGCGCAGGTAGGCGATCTGCGCCACGGTGGCGGCGATGGTCACGCCCGTGGCCACGTAGATTCCCCAGACCTTGAAGGCCACGAAGAACAGGATGATGGGGAAGAAGTCGATCAGCAGTTTCATGAAGCGAGGGGCATGGAGCGTGCGGGCCGGCGCCGCTGGGGCCTCTCCGCCCGGAGCGGGCGGAGGGTGGCGTTCAGCGTGCCGGCGGCTCGAAGTCGAGCGACGCGGAATTCATGCAGTATCGCAAACCTGTGGGGGCCGGGCCGTCTTCGAAGACGTGTCCCAGGTGCGCCCCGCACTGCGCGCACACGGTTTCGGTGCGGACCATGCCATGGCTGCGGTCCACCACTTCCTTGATGGCGCCGGGCACGGCCTGCGAAAAGCTGGGCCAGCCGCAGCCCGCGTCGAACTTGGTGTCCGAGTCGAACAGCTTGGCGCCGCAGCAGATGCAGTGGTAGCTGCCATCGGCCCAGTAGGCCTCGTACTTGCCAGTGAAGGGGCGTTCGGTGGCGGCGTGGCGGGTGACTTGGTAAGCGGCGGGCTCGGCGCCTTTGTCTTTCAGCAGGGCCTGCCATTCGGCGCCGGATTTCTCGATGGGGAAGGTCATGATGAGCAGCTGATCTCGATGGTGGAGGCCCATGCGGGCGGGAAGTCGGCCCAGTGGGCGTCCTGTTCTGCGTGTTCGTCGAAGGGCCGCTCAAGCAGCGCCTGCAAGGTGTGCAACACGGAAAAGTCGCCCGCCTTGGCGGCGCGGATGGCTTCTTCGCCCAGATGGTTGCGCAATACGAACTTGGGGTTGGCCTGGAGCATTGCAACAGCCGCCCGCGCAGGGTCCGTCTGCGCCGTGTGCTCCTGATAGGTGAGCAGCCAGGCGTCCCAGCCGGCGCGGTCGAGGAACAGGTCGCGCACGGGCTCGTAGTCGCCCGAGGCGCGTGCGTGCGAGAGGCGGCGCCAGAAGATCGGGTAATCCACCTTGCCGGCGGCCAGCAGCTGCAGCAGCGCTTCGATCAGCGCGACGTCAGAAGCCTGGGCGTCGCCCGCCGCGGGCTGCGGCAGGCCGAGCTTGGCGCGCATGCGGGCGACGAATTCGGCGGGAAAGACGTCCTTGTACGACTCCAGCGCGGCCTGGGCGTGTTCCGTCTCGCCGATCAGCGGCATGAGCGCCTGGGCCAGGCAGTAGAGGTTCCAGTAGGCCACGTTGGGCTGCCCGCCGAAGGCGTAGCGGCCCTGGCTGTCGCTGTGGTTGCAGATGTGGCCGGGGTCGAAGGCGTCGAGGAACTGGAACGGGCCGTAGTCGATGGTGAGCCCCAGGATGCTCATGTTGTCGGTGTTCATCACCCCGTGGCAGAAGCCCACGGCCTGCCAGTGAGCGAGCAGCGCCGCCGTGCGTTCGCTCACCGCCTGCAGCAGCGCGGCATAGGCGTTGCCGCCGAAGGCCGTGGTGCTGCGGCAGCCGGGGTAGTAGCGGTCGATGACGTAGTCGGCCAGCTGGCGCAGCTCTTCGGTCTGCCCACGCGCTGCGAAGTGCTCGAAATGCCCGAAGCGGATGAAGCTGGGCGCGAGGCGCGTCACGACAGCGGCGGTTTCCACCTCTTCGCGATAGATGGGCGCGGGCGAGCCGGTGAGGCAGAGCGCGCGGGTGGTGGGCACGCCCAGGGCGTGCATGGCCTCGCTGCACAGGAACTCGCGGATCGACGAGCGCAGCACGGCCCGGCCGTCGCCCATGCGGGAATAGGGCGTGCGGCCCGCGCCCTTGAGCTGCACTTCGATGCCGCCTTCGGTCTCGCCCAGCAGGATGGCGCGCCCATCGCCCAGCTGCCCGGCCCAGACGCCGAACTGGTGGCCGCTATAGACCGATGCCATCGGCTGCATGCCGGGCAGCACCGCGTTGCCGCTGAAGGCCTGCACGGCTTCGTCCGAGGCCAGCCAGGCGTGTGCAACGCCCAGCCAGCCGGCGGCGCTAGCGCTGACGGCGATGGCGTGGGGGGCTGGCAGCGGCGTGGGCTGAAGTTCGGTGAAGAAGGCCGGCCCGAGCGCGGCGAAACCATTGCGCCAGACGAGGGGAGAGCTTGCGGATGCGTCGCCCGAAGGCAGGGGGGAGGACATGCGCCGATTGTCTCGCAGGGCCGATCTCCCGCTGGTGCAAGGGACTTGGGGCGCGGCGGCGGCGCGCCGGGGCCTGTCCGCTGCGCGACAGCGCGGGGCCCCGCGGGGTGATGCACGGGATAGTCCTGCCTCGGCGGCCGGGCCCCAGGCGATAGGATGGCTTTTCACCGGAAATCCATACCTATAAAGGAGCACATACATGCTGGGCCTGATGCAGAACCAACCGCTGCTGGTGTCGTCGCTGATCGAATTCGCCGAGCGCCACCATGGCGACGCGGAGATCGTTTCGCGCCGCGTCGAGGGCGACATCCATCGCTACACCTACCGCGACCTGTCGGCCCGCGCCAAGCGCCTGGCCAATGCGCTGGACGGCCTGGGCCTGCAGGCCGGCGACCGCGTGGCCAGCCTGGCCTGGAACGGCTACCGGCACCTGGAGATGTATTACGGCGTGAGCGGCTCCGAACGGGTGCTGCACACCATCAACCCGCGCCTGCACCCCGACCAGATCGCCTGGATCGTCAACCATGCCGAAGACCAGGTGCTGTGCTTCGACCTCAGCTTCCTGCCGCTGGTGCAGGCCGTGCATGCGCGCTGCCCCACCGTGCGCCACTGGGTGGCGCTCTGCGATGCCGACCGGCTGCCCGAAGGCAGCGGCGTGCCCGGCCTGATGAGCTACGAGGCACTGATCGCCGGTGCCTCGCCCGACTACGCCTGGCCGCGCTTCGACGAGAACACCGCCTGCGGCATGTGCTACACGAGCGGCACCACGGGCAACCCCAAGGCCGCGCTCTACAGCCACCGCTCCAGCACGCTGCACGCCTATGCGGCGGCCCTGCCCGACGTGATGTGCCTGTCGGCACGCGATGCGGTGCTGCCTGTCGTGCCCATGTTCCACGTCAATGCCTGGGGCATTCCGTATTCCGCGCCGCTCACGGGCTGCAAGCTGGTGTTCCCGGGCCCGGCGCTCGACGGCAAGTCGGTCTATGAACTGATGGAGGCCGAGGGCGTCACCTTCGCCGCGGGCGTGCCCACGGTCTGGCAGATGCTGCTGGGCCACGTCAAGTCGTCCGGGCTGCGTTTTTCGACGCTCCAGCGCACGGTGATCGGCGGCGCGGCCTGCCCGCCGGCCATGATCCAGACCTTCCAGGACGACTACGGCGTTCGCGTGCTGCATGCCTGGGGCATGACCGAGATGAGCCCGCTGGGCACGCTGACCACGCTCAAGCGCAAGCAGATCGACTGGCCCAAGGACGCGCAGATGAAGGTGCTGGGCAAGCAGGGCCGCGCCATCTACGGCGTGGACATGAAGATCGTCGATGGCGCGGGCCGCGAGCTGCCCTGGGACGGCAAGACCTACGGCGACCTGCTGGTCAAGGGCCCGTGGATCGTCGCGAGCTACTTCAAGGGCGAGGGCGGCGACCCGCTGGTACCCGACGAGCACGGCATCGGCTGGTTCCCGACCGGCGACGTGGCCACCATCGATGCGGACGGCTTCATGCAGATCACCGACCGCAGCAAGGACGTGATCAAGTCCGGCGGCGAGTGGATCAGCTCCATCGACATCGAGAACGTCGCCATGGCCCACCCGGGCGTGGCCATGGCGGCCTGCGTGGGCATGCCGCACCCGAAGTGGGACGAGCGTCCCATCGTGGCCGTGGTGCGCAAGCCCGGGGCCGAGGTGACGCGCGAGGAGCTGCTGAAGTTCTACGAAGGCAAGGCCGCCAAGTGGCAGATCCCGGACGACGTGGTGTTCGTGGAGGCGATCCCGATCGGCGCTACCGGCAAGATGCTCAAGACCCGGCTGCGCGAGCAGCTGGCGGGCTACCGCCTGCCCGGTCTCTGACCGCTCGCGGCCGCCCGTAGTCGCTTGCGCGATAGTGGCTACGGGCATTCCCTCAAACGTCTCCGGGGGCAAGCCGATACGCTGGGCCGCATCGACAACACCTCAGGAGACAGACATGGGTTTCGCTATCAAGGCAGTAGCAGCATCGGTCCTGCTGGCAAGCGCTGGCGGCGCATTCGCCCAGAAGGGCGACACCGTCAAGATCGCCTGGCTGGACCCCCTGTCGGGCCTGATGGCGGCTGTCGGCACCAACCAGCTCAAGAGCTTCCAGTTCCTGGCCGAGGAGTTCAACAAGAAGAACGCCTCGGGCGTGAAGTTCGAGATCATCGGCATCGACAACAAGCTCAGCCCGCAGGAGACCACCAGCGCCCTGCGCTCGGCCATGGACCAGGGCGCGCGCTACGTGGTGCAGGGCAACGGCTCGGGCCCGGCGCTGGCCATCATCGACGCGCTGGAGAAGTACAACGCGCGCAACCCGGGCAAGGAGGTGGTGTTCCTCAACTACGCGGCGGTGGACCCTGACCTCACCAACAGCAAGTGCAGCTACTGGCACTTCCGGCTCGATGCCGACACGTCGATGAAGATGGAAGCCATGACCACCTTCATCAAGGACAAGCCCGAGATCAAGAAGGTCTATCTCATCAACCAGAACTATTCGCACGGCCAGCAGGTCTCCAAGTACGCCAAGGAGAACCTGGCGAGGAAGCGCCCCGACATCCAGATCGTGGGCGACGACCTGCACCCGCTGGCGCAGGTGCGCGACTTCTCGCCCTACATCGCCAAGATCAAGCAGTCGGGCGCCGACACGGTCATCACCGGCAACTGGGGCTCGGACCTGGCCCTGCTGATCAAGGCCGCCAACGATTCGGGCCTGAACAACGTCAACTTCTACACCTACTACGGCGGCGTGACCGGCAGCCCCACGGCCATGGGCTCGGCGGCGGCAGGGCGGGTGTACATGACCTCGTACAACCACCTGAACCTGCCCGGCGACATCGGCCGCATCGTCAAGGACTTCAAGGCCAAGTTCAACGACGACATGTACACCGGGGCCGTCTATCACGCCTTCGCCATCCTCGACGCCGGCTTCGTCAAGGCCAAGTCCACCGACCCGGTGAAGGTGGCTGCCGCGATGGAGGGCATGAAGTTCAACAGCTTCAACGGCGAGGTCGAGATGCGCAAGACCGACCACCAGCTGCAGCAGGGCCTCTTCGTCTCGCGCTGGGAAAAGGCCGGTGGCAAGTATCCCTATGACGCCGAAAACACCGGCTACACCTTCGTTCCGGTGAAATACTACGAGCCCTATGTGGCGAGCACGCCCACCTCGTGCCAGATGAAGCGGCCGTCCTGAGCCGCTGGCCGCCAGCGCCCTCGCGGGCCCGGGCCGCTCCCGGGTTTTTTCCACCCCCAGGCATCGGGTGAACCACTCGGCGCCGGCCTGCCTGGCCGCGCCGCGAGGTCCACCCTGCCCGCCGAAGCGAAGCACTCCGATGAGTCTTGAATTTTTTGTGATCTCCCTGCTGAACGGCGTCAGCTACGGGCTGCTGCTGTTCATGCTGAGCTCGGGCCTGACCCTGATCTTCAGCATGATGGGCGTGCTCAATTTCGCCCACACCAGCTTCTACATGCTGGGCGCCTACTTCGCCTACACGATCTCGGGCGTGATCGGCTTCTGGCCCGCGCTCATCGTCACGCCGCTGCTGATCGGCGCCATGGGCGCGGCGTTCGAGCGCTTCGCGCTGCGCCGCGTCCACCAGTTCGGCCACGTGCCCGAGCTGCTGGTGACCTTCGGCCTCTCCTACCTGATCCTGGAGCTGGTGCAGCTGGTCTGGGGCCGTTCCACCGTTCCCTATGCGCTGCCCAGCCAGTTGCAGGGGCCGCTCTTCACGCTCTACGGCACGCAGTTCCCCAAGTCGCGCTCCTTCGTCATGCTGGTGGCGGTGCTGATGCTGCTGTCCGTCTGGCTGCTGCTCACGCGCACGCGCATCGGGCTGGTGATCCAGGCTGCGCTCAAGCACCCCGAGATGGTCCAGGCGCTGGGCCACAACGTGCCGCGCGTGTTCATGCTGGTCTTCGGCGGTGGCTGCGCGCTGGCGGGGCTGGCGGGCGTGATCGGCGGCAACACCTACATCACCGAGCCGGCCATGGCCGCGTCGGTGGGCTCCATCATCTTCGTGGTGGTCGTGGTGGGCGGCATGGGCTCCCTCGCCGGGGCCTTCCTCGCCTCGCTGCTGATCGGGCTGGTGCAGACCTTCGCGGTGGCGCTGGACTATTCGCTGGTGCATGCCTTCGCGCGCTTCGGCGTGCAGATCACCGAGCAGACCTTCGGCTGGCCGGTGCTCAAGCTCACCATCTCGCAGATCGCGCCGATCCTTCCGTACCTGCTGCTGGTGCTGATGCTGATCTTCCGGCCCAAGGGCCTGCTCGGCACCCGCGAGGACTGAAACCCATGAACCAAGCACCGCTTTCTCCCTCCGCCGCGGGCCGCCATCGCGCGGGGCGGCTCAGCCCGGGCCGCATCATCGTCTGGGGCGCCTTCGCGCTGGCGCTCGTCGCCGCGCCCTGGGTGTTCACGAGCAGCCTGGCGCTCACCATGCTCTCGCAGATCGGCTATCTGATCATCATCTGCCTTTCCTACAACATCCTGCTGGGGCAGGGCGGCATGCTGAGCTTCGGCCACGCGGTCTATACCGGGCTGGGCTCGTTCATCGCCATCCACGCCATGAACCTGGCGGGGCAGGGCACGCTGCCCATTCCGCTGGTGCTGATCCCGGTGGTTGGGGGGCTGGCGGGCCTGTTCTTCGCGGCGCTGCTGGGCTTCGTCACCACGCGCAAGTCGGGCACCACCTTCGCCATGATCACGCTGGGCATCGGCGAGCTGGTGGCGTCGATGGCGCTGATGTTCCCGGGCTTCTTCGGCGGCGAGGGCGGCATCACCACCGACCGGGTCTATGGCAAGCCCTTCTTCGGCATCAGCTTCGGGCCCGCGCTGCAGGTCTATTACCTGATCGCCGCGTACTGCTTCATCTGCACCGCGCTGATGTTCGCCTTCACCGGCACGCCGCTGGGGCGCATGCTGAACGCGGTGCGCGACAACCCCGAGCGCGTGGAGTTCATCGGCTACAACACGCAGCGCGTGCGCTACTTCGCCTTCATCATCGCGGGCTTCTTCGCGGGCGTGGGCGGGGGGCTGGCGGCGATCAATTTCGAGATCGTCACCGCCGCCGACAGCGTGAGCGTGATGCGCTCGGGCGGCTACCTGCTCTTCACCTTCCTGGGCGGCGCCACCTTTTTCTTCGGGCCCATCATCGGCGCGGTGCTGCTGGTGTTCGCCTCGGTGCTGCTGTCGGAGCTTTCCAAGGCCTGGCTGCTCTATTTGGGCTTGGTCTTCCTCTTCATGGTGATGTATGCGCCCGGCGGCATCGCCAGCCTGATCATGATGAACGTGCGCCTGGCGCGCTTCGGCAAGCTGCGCGGGCTGCTGCCCTCGTATCTGGCGCTCACGGCCACGGCGCTGCTCGCGGTGCTGGGCTTCGCGGCGATGGTGGAGATGACCTACCACCTGCAGCTCAACGCGGCGCTGGGCCCGCAGCTGCCCTTCATGGGTACGACGCTGGATGCGCGCGCGCCGGCCAGCTGGATCGGCGCGGCCGTGCTCTTCGCGGTGGGCGTGGGCCTTTTCGAGTGGCGGCGCCGGGACTTCAGGCGCCGCTGGGAAGCCATCCAGGAAGCCATCGAGCATCGCATGCAGCGCGGGGAGGGCGCCTGAATGAACGTGAACCTCAGCAGCAGCAATGCACATCCGCAGGGCAGCCAGACTGGCGCTGCCGGCAACACTCAGACGCCGGCGCTGGAGCTGCGCGACGTGCGCAAGCGCTTCGGCAAGACCGAGATCATCCGCGGCGCGAACCTGGCCGTGGCGCCGGGCGAGCGCGTGGCCATCATCGGGCCCAACGGCGCGGGCAAGTCCACGCTGTTCAACCTCATCAGCGGGCGCTTCGGGCCCAGCAGCGGCGAGGTGCTGCTGCACGGCCAGCGCATCGACGGCAAGGCGCCCTATGAGATCAACCGGCTGGGCCTGTCGCGCAGCTTCCAGATCACCAACATCTTCCCCAAGCTCAGCGTGTTCGAGAACCTGCGCTGTGGCGTGCTGTGGAGCCTGGGCTACCGCTACAGCTTCCTGCGCTTTCTATCGGGCCTGCACGACGCCAACGAGCGCGCCGAGCAGCTCATGCAGATGATCCAGCTGGACGGCAAACGCGACACGCTGGCCATGAACCTGACCTATGCCGAACAGCGGGCGCTGGAGATCGGCATCACCATCGCCGGCGGCGCCAGCGTGATCCTGCTGGACGAGCCCACGGCCGGCATGAGCAAGAGCGAGACCACGCGCTTCATCCACCTCATCAAGGAAGTGACCGTGGGCCGCACCCTGCTGACCGTGGAGCACGACATGGGCGTGGTCTTCGGCCTGGCCGACAAGATCGCCGTGGTGGTCTATGGCGAGGTGATCGCCTTCGACGAGCCCGAGGCCGTGCGCGCCAATGCGCGCGTGCAGGAGGCCTACCTGGGCTCGGTCATCGCGGCGCAGCAGGAAGGAGGGCACTAGACATGCTTCACATCGATAACCTGCACGCCTACTACGGCAAGAGCCATGTGCTGCACGGCGTTTCCTTCGACGTGCGGCCCGGCGAGATCGTGGCCCTGCTGGGGCGCAACGGATCGGGCCGCTCCACCACCGCCAAGGCCATCATGGGCCTGGTGGACTGGCAGGGCACGCTCGAATGGAAGGGCCAGCCGCTCGCCGGCAAGAAGGCCTACGAGATCGCCCACCTGGGCCTGGGCTACGTGCCCGAGAGCCGCGACGTGTTCCCCCATCTCACCGTGCACCAGAACCTGCTGCTGGGCCAGAAGGGCAAGGGCCGGGGCAGCCGCTGGAGCTTCGACGACATGTACGAGATGTTCCCGCGCCTGAAGGAGCGCCAGCACACCGAGGCGGGCGTGATGTCGGGCGGCGAGCAGCAGATGCTCACGCTCTGCCGCACGCTCATGGGCGACCCGGAACTCATCATCATCGACGAGCCCACCGAGGGCCTGGCGCCCAAGATCGTGGAGCTGGTGGCCCAGTACCTCACGGCCATCAAGGCGCGGGGCGTGTCGGTGCTGCTCATCGAACAGAAGCTCACCATCGCCATGACGATTTCCGACCGGGCGCTGGTCATGGGCCACGGCAGCGTGGTGTTCGACGGCACGCCCGATGCGCTGCGCGCCGATGCCGGCGTGCGCAAGGAGTGGCTGGAGGTCTAACTCGCCTGGACGGGCGGGTGCCCCGGCGGGGTGCCCGCGCCGCCTGTCCGGTTTGGGACAGAACTGTCTTGGAACCTGCATCCGCCGCCCCTAGAATGAAAAAGCACGATCGTTCGATTTGACGGCCCTGCGCCGCTGCTCCCATCTTCATTTCACTTCCGAGGAACCACAGAGCATGACTGCTGCCTACGAAGTCCACGGCGACATCGCCGTGATCACGCTGAACAACCCGCCGGTCAACGGCCTGGGCCATGCCACCCGCAAGGGCATCACCGACGGGATCGAGCGTGCCAATGCCGATGCGGCCGTGAAGGCCATCGTCATCACCGGCGCTGGCGGGGCCTTCTCGGGCGGCGCCGACATCAAGGAGTTCGGCACCGACAAGGCGCTGCAGGAGCCCAACCTGCTGTCCGTCATCAGCACGGTGGAAGCCTCCGACAAGCCCGTGGTCGCCGCCATCCACACCGTCTGCATGGGCGGCGGGCTGGAACTGGCACTGGGCTGCCACTACCGCATCGCCGCGCCCGGCTGCAACGTGGCCCTGCCCGAGGTGAAGCTGGGTCTCGTGCCCGGCGCGGGCGGCACGCAGCGCCTGCCGCGCGTGCTGGGCGTCGAGGCGGCGCTGAACATCATCGTGAGCGGCGAGCCGGTCAAGAGCGAGCTGATCGGCTCCTTCCCCGGCCAGAAACTGTTCGACAAGATGGCCGCCTCGGCCGAATCGCTGGCCGAAGAGGCGCTGGCCTTCGCCCGCAGCGTGGCCGATGCGCGCCCGCTGCCGCTGGTGCGCAACCTGCCCTGCAAGCACCCCCAAGGCGATGCCTACTTCCAGTTCGCGCGCAACATGGTCAAAGGCATGGCCAAGAACCTGCCGGCGCCCGCCAAATGCGTGGATGCGGTGGAGGCCGCCACCAAGCGCAAGTTCGCCGACGGCATGGCCTATGAGCGCGAGATCTTCATCAACCTGATGTGGACGCCCGAGTCGCGGGCGCTGCGCCACATCTTCTTCTCCGAGCGCGCGGCCAGCAAGATTCCGGACGTGCCCTCCGACACGCCCCAGCGCGCCGTGAAGACGGTGGGCGTGATCGGCGCCGGCACCATGGGCGGCGGCATCGCCATGAACTTCCTGAACGCGGGCATTCCGGTCACGATCCTGGAAACCAAGCAGGAGGCGCTGGACCGCGGCGTCGCCACCATCAAGAAGAACTACGAAGCCCAGGTCAAGAAGGGCAAGCTCAAGGAAGACAAGTACCAGCAGCGCATGGGCCTGCTCAAGACCACGCTGAGCTACGGCGACCTGAAGGACGCGGACCTGATCATCGAGGCCGTGTTCGAGGAAATGGGCGTCAAGGAAGCCGTGTTCAAGCAGCTCGACGCCGTGGCCAAGCCGGGCGCCATCCTGGCCTCCAACACCTCCACGCTCGACGTGGACCAGATCGCCGCCTTCACCCAGCGCCCGCAGGACGTGGTGGGCATGCACTTCTTCAGCCCGGCCAACGTGATGCGCCTGCTCGAAGTGGTGCGCGGCAAGGCCACGGCCAAGGACGTGCTGGCCACCGTGATGTCCATCGCCAAGAAGATCAGGAAGACGGCCGTGGTCTCGGGCGTGTGCGACGGCTTCATCGGCAACCGCATGATCGAGCGCTACAGCCAGCAGGCCGGCTTCCTGCTCGACGAAGGCGCCACGCCCCAGCAGGTGGACCGCGCCATCGAGAAGTTCGGCTTCGCCATGGGCCCGTTCCGCATGGGCGACCTGGCGGGCAACGACATCGGCTGGGCGATCCGCAAGCGCCGCGCCGTCGAGCGCCCGGACATGAAGTACAGCCGCACGGCCGACAAGCTCTGCGAGCTGGGCCGCTTCGGCCAGAAGACCGGCGCGGGCTGGTACGACTACGCCCCCGGCAAGCGCGACGCCATCCCGAGCGAGCTGGTCAACAAGATGGTCGAAGACCACCGCAAGGAACTGGGCGTGACCCCGCGCAAGATCAGCGACGAGGAGATCGTGCAGCGCCTGGTGTTCTCGCTGGTCAACGAGGGCGCGAAGAT
Organism: Paracidovorax wautersii; assembly: GCF_900113035.1. Lineage (GTDB taxonomy): Bacteria > Pseudomonadota > Gammaproteobacteria > Burkholderiales > Burkholderiaceae_C > Paracidovorax > Paracidovorax wautersii. The sequence continues at coordinate 105,182 of NZ_FONX01000004.1, forward strand.
CCTGGAAGAGGGCATCGCTAGCAAGTCCGGCGACATCGACATGGTCTATCTGACCGGCTATGGCTTCCCGATCCACCGCGGCGGCCCCATGCACTACGCGAGCGAGCTGGGCCTCTTCAACGTCGAGCAGGCCATGAAGCGCTTCGCGAAGAACCCGCTGGACGACGCCTCCGCGTGGGAACCCGCGCCGCTGCTCTCGCGCCTGGCCGCCGAAGGCAAGGCCTTCGCCTGAGCGACCGCCCCCCGCCGACAGAACAAGGAATTCCGCACATGACCTCCGCAGTGATCGTCTCCACCGCCCGCACGCCGCTCGCCAAGAGCTGGAAGGGCTCATTCAACATGACCCACGGCGCCACGCTGGGCGGCCACGCCGTGCAGCACGCCGTGCAGCGCGCCGGCATCGATGGCGCAGACGTCGATGACGTCCTCATGGGCTGCGCCACGCCCGAAGGCGCCACCGGCAGCAACATCGCCCGCCAGATCGCGATCAAGGCCGGCCTGCCCGTCACCACCTCGGGCATGACCATCAACCGCTTCTGCTCCTCGGGCCTGCAGACCATCGCCACCGCCGCGCAACGCATCATCGCGGGCGAGGGCGATGTGTATGTGGCCGGCGGCGTCGAAAGCATCTCCTGCGTGCAGCAGGAAATGAACCTGCACATGATCCGCGACCTGGCGCTGGAAAAGCAGAAGCCCGAGATCTACTGGAGCATGCTGCAGACGGCCGAGCAGGTCGCCAAGCGCTACGGCATCGGCCGCGAGGCCATGGACGAATACGGCGCAGCCAGCCAGCAAAAGGCCTGCGCCGCGCAGGCCGCCGGCCTGTTCGACGCCGAGATCGCGCCCATCACCGTCACCGCCGGCATCGCCGACAAGACGCTGGGCCTCATCACCAAGCAGGTCACCGTCTCCAAGGATGAAGGCACGCGCGAAGGCACGACGGTGGAGGCCATCCGCGGCCTGCGTTCCGCCCTGCCGGGCGGCCTGGTCTCGGCCGGCAACGCCAGCCAGTTCAGCGACGGCGCGGGCGCCTGCGTGGTGGTCAGCGAAGCCTACGCCGGCAAGCATGGCCTCAAGCCCCTGGGCCGCTTCCTGGGCTTCGCCGTGGCCGGCTGCGAACCCGACGAGATGGGCATCGGCCCCGTCTTCGCCGTGCCCAAGGTGCTCAAGAAACTGGGCCTCTCGGTGCAGGACATCGACCTCTGGGAACTGAACGAGGCCTTCGCCGTGCAGGTGCTCTACTGCCGCGACAAGCTCGGCATTCCGGCCGACCGCCTGAACGTCAACGGCGGCGCCATCGCCCTGGGCCACCCCTACGGCGTGAGCGGCCAGCGCCTGACGGGCCATGCCCTGATCGAAGGCAAGCGCCGCGGCGCCAAGCGCGTGTGCGTCACGATGTGCATCGGCGGCGGCATGGGCGCTGCGGGCATCTTCGAGGTGCTGTAAGGCGCCCCCCGCAAAGCAGACGCCCCGCGCAGGCCATATGGCCTGCGCGGGGCGTCTGCTTTTTTTTTTGCTATGAAAAATGAAGCGTCAAACCCTTGTGGAATAAGCCCTGGTGGCGAATGGGTTCAGGGAGCGCGGCGCTGCTGTCATCGGCTGTGCAGCTTCCATTCCGTTCGTATCGGAGGCATGAACCGTTCCGAGAACATCACGTAGGCCAGCGCCAGCCCGATGCAGGCGATGCCCGCCATCTGCCAGGGCGAGAGGCCCTCGTTCAGCAGCCACATGCCTGCCAGCAGCCCGACCACGGGCACGCCCAGGCCAAAGGGCGCGACCTGGTTGGCAGGGTGGCGCTTGAGCAGCCAAGTCCACAGTCCATAGGCCCCCACCGTGGCGAACCAGCCCAGGTAGGCAGCGCCCGCCCAGGCCTGCCAGGAAGCTTGCGTCCAATGCGGGCCCGCCTGCACAGGATCGGTCAGCCAGCTCAAGGCCGCAAAGGGCAGGATGGGCGTCAGGCTGGACCAGACGACGAACTGAAACGGGTCGTAGCCGGGCTGGATGCGCTGCAGATGCCGCGCCAGGATATTGGTGCCGCCCCACATGGCCGCCGCGCCCAGCGTCAGCACGAAACCGATGGCCGTCACGCCGGCGGCACCGCCCGCGGCGGTGAAGTTCATGCCGAAGCACAGCAGTCCTGCCCCGGCGAACACCAGCCCGCCCATCAGTGCCCGCGTCGGCTTCTCGCTCAGCAGGCCCAGGCCCAGCAGCGCGGTGAAGAACACCTGCGTCTGCATCAGCACCGAAGCCAGTGCTGCCGTCATGCCCAGCTTCAACGCCAGGAACAGCAAGCCGAATTGCCCCACTCCCTGGACCAGCCCATACAGCACGACCCAGCGCCAGGCCAGCGCCGGCCGCCTCACCAGCAGCACCATGGGCAGGGCGGCGAACAGGTAGCGCAAAGCACCCAGCTGCATGGGCGTGAACTCGCGCAGCGACAGCTTCATGGCGACGAAGTTCAGCCCCCAGATCAGCACCACGGCCAGCGCGGCGGCGATGTCGGCGCGTTTCCAGCCGGGGTTCATTGCGCGGGCCGGTCTTTGCGGTAAGCGTTCTTCACGGCGATCCGGCCGTTGCGGAAGGTGAATACGTCCACCATGCGCGCCTCGATGCGCTTGCCGTCCGCTGCGCGCGTGCCGCTGAAAGTGGTTTCGCTCACGCCGCGCTCTCCGCAGACGAAGTGATCGGCCCCTCGCCAGGCGGCATCGGGGCAGGTTGTCCAGGACAGCGCGAAGCCCTCGCGCACGGCCTCGCGGCCGATGAAGCTGCGGCCCAGCACTTCGGGCCCGGCCACGGCATGGAATTCGCAATCCGCGTCCATGCAATCCATCAGCGCCTCCAGGTCATGGCGGTTCCAGGCGTCGGAGAAGCGGTGCAGTAGCGCAAGCAGCGTGCTGGAGTCGGTGGCGGTAGTCATGGCGTGAGGCATTCCGGTGAAGTGATGGGCGGCGATGCTAGGTGGGCACGGCTAAGGGGTGTGGTGCCAGTGCTTGCCAGGGATGAGGCCAGTCGCACTGGCCCCATGGCAGCTGTCTGCTGGCACCAAGACACCCGCAGGCTGCGCCGCAAGATGCTTTCATTCAATGGAGATGCACGATGCCGAGCAAGGCCGCCTACGACCCGCGATACGACCCCCTGGTTGCCCCTCATCCTGGCCAGGGCCGGGACTATGCGCCCACCTACTGGGTGGGCACGGCGGGCGAGCCGCCCGCCGACGACGGCCCGGTGGCGGGGGATCTGGATGCCGATGTGGTGATCGTCGGCAGCGGCTTCACGGGGCTGGCGGCGGCGCTCTTCCTGGCGCGCGAGCACTCCATCCGTGCCACGGTCCTGGAGGCCAACCAGGCCGCCTGGGGCTGCACCAGTCGCAATGGCGGCCAGGGGCAGAACGCCAGCGGGCGGCTGTACCGCTCGCAGTGGATCGAGCGCTGGGGCAAGCCGGCCGCACTGCGGCTGGATGCCGAGATCCGCGAGGGCTTCGAGACGTTCAAGAGCCTGGTACGGGAGTTTCCGGAATGCGAGCCCCAGCCCGGCGGTCATCTCTACATCGCCCACCGGCCCGAGAAGATGGACTTCCTGCGCCGCGAGACGCAGGTGATGCGGGACGTCTTCGGCTACGACGCGCGCATGCTCACCGCCGAGGAGGTGCGCACGCAGTACGTGAACGACCAGGAATGCCACGGCGCGCAGCACGAGCCGGACGGCATTGGCGTGCATCCGCTCAAGCTCGCCTACAGCTATTTGCGCGAAGCCCGCGCGCTGGGTGTGAAAGTGCATACGTCCAGCCCGGTGACGGGCTTCGAGACGCGCGGCGGCGTGCACCACCTGCAAACACCGGGTGGCACGGTCAAGGCGCGGGCCGTGGGTTTCTGCACCGGCGGCTACACCAGCTTCGGCCTGCATCCGAGTCTCGACGCCAAGATCATGCCGATCCTGTCGAACTCCATGGTCACGCGGCCGCTGACCGATGCCGAGATCGACGCCACGGGTTTTCGCACGCACCAGGTCATCACCGACACGCGCACGCTGCGCTACTACTACCGCCTGCTGCCCGACCGGCGCGTGCAGATCGGCAGCCGCAGCTCCGTCACCGGGGCCGACGCCCCCCACCCGCGCCACATGGCGGTGCTGGTCGATGGGCTGCACCGCAAGTTTCCGGCGCTGCGAGGCATCCAGATCGACTACTCATGGTGGGGCTGGGTGGACGTGAGCCACGACATGATGCCGCGCATCGCCCAGCCCGACCCTGCGAGCACGGTGTTCTACGCGCTCGGCTATGGCGGCAACGGTGTCTCGTTCTCGGCCCATGCGGGCCGGCGCCTGGCGCAGCGCATCGCCGGCCAGCGGCTGCCGCAGTTCGATCTGCCGATCTATCACGGCGAACTGGACTACCCCTTCATGTTCAACGACATTCGCCTGCCGCAGTCGCGCCTGTTCGCGCCCGTGCGGCGCCTGGGGCAGCGGGCGCTCTACCACTGGTACCACTGGAAGGACGAGGGGCGCATCTAGGCTCCCAGGCACTCGCGCCAGGCCGCGCCCAGCGCCGCCATGCCGGGTTCGATCTGGTGCAGCGGCATGGCTCCGAATCCCAGGCGGAAGAACTGCGTGGGGCGCTGCACGCCTTCGAAGAAATGCACGTCGCCTGGCTCGATCAGCACGCCACGGCGCGCGGCGTGGACCTGGAGGGCCCGCGCATCCAGCTCCTGCGGCCCCTGCACCCAGAGCAGTGAGCTGCCGGGCAGGCTCGTGCTGCGGCACTGCGGCAGCTGCGCTGCCAGCGCGCGGCTGATGGCCTGCCATTTGGGCGCCAGCCGCTCGCGCCAGCGCCGCGCGTGTTCCTCGCCATAGCCCATCCACAGGAACAGGGCCATGGTGCGCTCGTTGTTCATCGGCGGATGGCGATAGGCATAGCGGCGCAGCGCCCGCAGGGCTTCGATCAGCGCCTCGTCGGCGACGATGAAGCCCAGGCGCACGCCCGGCAGCAGGTTCTTGCTCAGGCTGCCCAGGTAGATGACGCGGCCGCTGTCATCGAAACTCTTGAGCGCCGGGTGGTTGCTGCCCAGGTCGTTGAATTCGGTGTCGTAGTCGTCCTCGATCAGCACGAAGTCGTGCTGGCGCGCACGCTCCAGCAGGTCCATGCGGCGATATACGGGCATGGTGACGCCCATGGGCGACTGGTAGCTGGGCGTGCAGAACACCAGGTCGCATTCATGCAGGTGTGCGCCCGGCACCAGGCCCTGGCTGTCCACGCGCAGCGGGCGCATCTGGCAGCCCGCGTGCGCGAAGATGTTGCGCGCGTCCACATAGCCGGGGTTCTCCATGCCGAACACCAGTTCAGGCTGCGCCAGCGCCTGGGCCAGCAGGAAGAGGGAGTTCTGCGTGCCTATCGTCACCAGCACCTGCTCGGGCCGCGCACGGATGGCGCGCCGCGGCAGCACGCGCTGCACGATCTGCTCCACCAGCAGAGGGTCGTCGTGCATCACGTGGTCGTCCATCCAGCTCTGCATGTGGGCGCGCGTCTGGGCCAGCCGGACGCAGTGCCGCCATCGTGCGGCGGTGGCCTCGTCGTATTCCACCTGGCCGTAGATGAAGGGATAGGTGTAGTCGCGCCAGTTGCGCGGCTTGACGATGGCCTGCTCCACCACGGTGCGCCGCCCCAGGCGCCGGACCCAGTCGGGTGCGTCCTCTCGCGCGGCGAACCATTTCTCCGGAGCGGGCTGCAGGCGCACGCGCAACTGATGGCGCACGAAGCCTTCGTTGACGAAATAGCCCCGCCGGTCCACTGCCGACAGAAAGCCATCGCGCATCAGCTGCTCATAGACCAGCACCACGGTGTTGCGCGAGACCTTGAGCAGCTGGCTCAGCTTGCGTGACGAAGGCAGGGGCTCGGTGGGCAGCAGCGCTCCATCGAGCAGTGCGTTGAGCAGGCTTTCGCGCAGCTGCTCCTGCAGGCTGCGGCCCGGCTCGAAAGGGCGCAAATACGGTTCCAGCATGAATGACTCTTTCTCTTCCGATCCGCAGGGGGCCTAGCCCGCTTCTTGCTGAAGCCTTGGTGCACTGGCACCACGGTGCCTCAGCACTGGAACCAAGGCAAGGAACAGGCCAGACCTAGCATCCAGACCAGCGATTCCCTTTCACTTCCTCTCTCGTTCGACGCATCACAGGAGCCTGCCATGTCCACTACCTCTATCGCCACGCTGCGCCGCGCCCTGCTGGGCGGCCTGTGCCTTGCCGCTTGCGCCGCCGCGCTGCCTGCCCGTGCGCAGACCGCTCCTACCGTCACTATCGGCGTGCAGAGCATGTTCGGCCCCTGGAAGACCGCCATCGCGGACAAGGAGTTCGAGAAAGCCACCGGCTGGAAGATCAACTGGCGCAAGTTCGATAGCGGCGGCGATGTGGTCACCGCCATGGCCTCGGGCGACGTGCAGATCGGCGTGGCAGGCTCCAGCCCCGTTGCCGCGGCCGTCAGCCGTGGCGTGCCGATTCAGGTGTTCTGGATACTGGACAACATCAACGATGCCGAGGCCCTGGTGGTGCGCAACGGCAGCGGCATCCAGAAGCCGCAGGACCTGGTGGGCAAGAAGCTGGCCGTGCCCTTCGTCTCGACCACGCACTTCCACACGCTGTTCGCGCTGGAGCACTACGGCATCGCGGGCAAGGTGAGCGTCATCAACCTGCAGCCCTCCGACATCCCCGCCGCCTGGGCGCGCGGCGACATCGACGCGGCCTTCGTCTGGGACCCGGCGCTCGGCAAGATCAAGCAGACCGGCAAGGTGCTGCTCACCTCCGGCGACCTGACCAAGCTGGGCAAGGCCACCTTCGACGCGTTGGTCGTCAACAAGGAGTTCGCCGCCAAGAACAAGGCCGCCATGCAGGCCTTCACCCAGGTGCTGCAGAACTCCACGGCCAGCTACGTGAACAACCCCAACGCCTGGACGGCGCAATCCGACATGGTGCGCAAGGTGGCCCAGCAATCGGGCGCGCAGCCCGCCGAGGTGCCGGCGGTGCTGGCGCTCTACCAGTTCCCGCTGGCAGCGGAGCAGGCCGGCAACGCCTGGCTGGGCGGCGGCAAGGCCAGCGGCGCAGCCAAGGCGCTGGAAGCCACGGCGGCCTTCCTGAGAGAGCAGAAGAAGGTGCCCGCCGTGCTGCCCGACTACAGCATCGCCGTCGACCCGAGCTTCGTGCAGGCCGTCAAGTAACCCATCGAGCGGGAGCGCCCATGAGCCTCAGCCTGAACATCCGAGACGTCTCGGTCATCTTTCCCGGACGTCAGCAGGGCCAGCAAGTCACGGCGCTGTCTGGTGTCAACCTGAAGATCAGCCAGGGCGACTTCGTCGTGGCGCTGGGGGCTTCCGGCTGTGGCAAGACGACGTTGCTGAACCTGATGGCGGGCTTCATCCAGCCCACCAGCGGACTCATGACGCTGGGCCGCTATCAGGGCGAGCCGCCTGCCGGGGCCGATGCAGGCGCTGGCCTGCGAGACCAGATCAGCGGCCCCGGTGCCGATCGTGGCGTGGTGTTCCAGAAGCATGCGCTGCTGCCGTGGCTCAACGTGCTGGACAACGTGGCCTTCGGCCTCAAGCTCAAGGGCGTGCCCAAGGCCGAGCGCGAGGAGCGCGCCATGCACTTCCTGACCCAGGCGGGGCTGGCCGACTTCCGGGACCATGCGACCTACCAGCTCTCGGGCGGCATGCAGCAGCGCGTGGGCATCGCGCGCGCGCTGACCAACGACCCGCACATGCTGCTGCTCGACGAGCCGCTGGGCGCGCTGGACTCGCTCACGCGCGAGCGCCTGCAGGAGCTGATCCTGGACATCTGGAACGGCACGCAGAAGATGATGTTCTTCATCACCCACGACGTGGAAGAGGCGCTGTTCATGGGTACGCGGCTCATCGTGATGTCGCCCCGGCCCGGGCGCATCACGCATGAGATTCCGCTCGACTTCGGCCGCCGCTTCCTGCAATCGCGCAATGCACGCGCCGTCAAATCCAGCCCCGACTTCATTGCCCTGCGCGAAAAGGTGCTGGGCATCATCCACGGCGACGAGGAACACACGCAATGACCCCGACCCCATCGACCGCCGCGCATGGCGGCCTGTTCGCCCGCCTGCGCCGCGCGGCGCCCGCCCGCCCCGGGGAGCAGTACGGAGCGCCCGGCAACGGCAGCAGCTGGCGCATCAGCGCCGTCACCATCGCCCTCATCCTGGCGCTGTGGACTGCGGCCACCGGCCTGGGCTGGATACAGCCGCTCTTTCTGCCATCGCCGCAAGCGGTGTGGCAGCAGTTCATCGAGGTCTCGGGCGACGGCTTCGCCGACGCCACGTTGCTGACGCACCTGGGCTGGAGTGCCATGCGCGTGTTCGGGGCGTTCGCGCTGGCCGTCGTCACTGCCGTGCCCGTGGGCGTGCTGATGGGAGTCAACCGCGTGGTGCGCGGCATCTTCGACCCCATCGTCGAGTTCTACCGCCCGCTGCCGCCGCTGGCCTATCTGCCGCTGGTGGTGATCTGGCTGGGCATCGGCGAAAGTTCCAAGATCGTGCTCATCTACCTGGCCATGTTCGCGCCGCTGGCCTTGAGCGCGCGTGCTGGCGTGCGCGCCGTGGCTATCGAGCAGATCCATGCCGCGTATTCGATGGGCGCCACGCGTTCGCAGGTACTGTGGCACGTGATCGCACCCGCCGCGCTGCCGGACATCCTGACCGGGATGCGCATCGCCATCGGCTTCGGCTGGACGACCCTGGTGGCCGCCGAAATGGTGGCCGCCACGGCGGGCCTGGGCTTCATGGTGCTCAGCGCCTCCAAGTTCATGGTGACCGACGTGGTCATCATGGGCATTCTCGTCATCGGCGCGCTGGCGCTGGCCTTCGACATGCTGATGCGCTGGCTGGAGGCCCGGCTCGTGCCCTGGAAGGGCAAGTGAGCGCCAGGGATGGCCGGGCGAGCCCGTCACTCAGCGGACACGCGCCGGGGGCCGCCATCCCCATAATTTCGGCGCATGACCACCTCACTGCGCTCCACCCTCGACTTCCTGCTCCACCACTGGCTTGAGGCCGATGCGCTGACGGCCCGCGAGCGCTTTGCAGACCATTCGCGCGAGACCTTCGATGCCGTGCTGGATACCAGCGAACGCATCGCGCGCGAGAAGTTCGCGCCCTTCAACCGGCTGGTCGATACCGAAGAGCCGCGCACCGCGACCCAGCCCGACGGCACGCTGCGCGTGGTGCTGCCCGAGGCCACGCACGCCGCGCGGCGCGCCTATGCCGAATCGGGCCTGCTGAGCGCTGCGCAGGACTACGCCATCGGCGGCATGCAGCTGCCCTACACGGTGGAGGCGGCGGCCAACAGCTTCTTCGCGGCGGCCTCGGTCAGCATCGGCTCCAACCTGCTCACCTCGGGCAATGCCAACCTGCTGATGGCGCACGGCACGCCGCTGCAAAAGCAGGTGTTCGCGCAGAACGAATTCGATGGCCGCTGGGCCGGCACCATGTGCTTGTCGGAGCCGCAGGCGGGCTCGTCGCTTTCCGACGTGGCGACCCGCGCCGTGCCCGATGGCGCTGGCTTCGAGGGCGATGCGCTCGGGCCGCGCTACCGCCTCACCGGCAACAAGATGTGGATCAGCTCGGGCGACCACGAGATGACCGAGAACATCGTGCATCTGGTGCTGGCCAAGATTCCCGGGCCGGACGGCAAGCTGGTGCCGGGCGTCAAGGGCATTTCGCTCTTCATCGTGCCCAAGCAATTGGTGGACGAGGCAGGGCGTCTGACCGGCGAGCGCAACGACGTGGCGCTGGCCGGCCTCAACCACAAGCTGGGCTGGCGCGGCACGACCAACACGCTGCTCAACTTCGGCGAGGGCACCTACCCGGTGCGCGGCGGCGCGGGCGCCATCGGCTACCTGGTGGGCCAGCCTGGCGAGGGCCTCAAGTGCATGTTCCACATGATGAACGAGGCGCGCATCGGCATCGGCATGGCGGCCACCATGCTGGGGCTGGCGGGCTACTACGCCAGCCTGGACTATGCGAAGAACCGCCCCCAGGGCCGGCCGGTAGGAAAAGGCGGCAAGGACGCCGCCGCGCCCCAGGTGCGCCTGATCGAGCACGCCGACATCAAGCGCATGCTGCTGGCGCAGAAGAGCTACGGCGAAGGCGCGCTGGCGCTCAACCTCTATTGCGCGCGGCTGGTGGACGAGCAGCACACGGGCAGCGCCCAGGCGGCGGATGAGGCGCGGCTGCTGCTGGAAGTGCTCACGCCCATCGCCAAGAGCTGGCCCAGCGAATGGTGCCTGGAGGCCAATTCGCTCGCCATCCAGATCCACGGCGGCTACGGCTACACGCGCGACTTTCCCGTGGAGCAGTACTGGCGCGACAACCGCCTGAACATGATCCACGAGGGCACGCACGGCATCCAGGCCATGGACCTGCTGGGCCGCAAGGTGCTGATGGAAGGCGGCCGGGGCCTGATGCTGCTGGCCGGCCGCATCGACGCCACGGTGCAGCAGGCCATCCAGCAGCCCGCGCTGGCGGCCCATGCCAACGCGCTGGCCGGCGCGCTGGCCGAAGTGGGTGCGGCCACCAAGGCCGCCTGGGCCACGGGCGAGCCCGCCGAGGCGCTGGCCAATGCCGTGCCCTACATGCAGGCCTTCGGCCACACCGTGCTGGCCTGGATGTGGCTGGACCTGGCCCTGGCCACGCTGCGCGCGGATGCTACGCTTTCGATAGCTGCAAGCGCAGGCAGGATGGGCGCCATGCGCTATTTCTTCCATTACGAGCTGCCCAAGATCGGCGCTTGGCTGAACGTGGTGCGCCAGCGCGACGCCACCTGCGCGGCGCTGCCCGAAGAGGCGTTCTGAGCGCCCTCGCGCCGGGCCAGCGGCGCGACGCAGTCACAACCGCGCCGGGTCAACGGCGCGACACATTTCCCGGAGCGCTGCGCCGCACAATGCCCCGGACCTGACGACACATTCCCAGCCACATTCCAAGGAGACCCGCCACCATGAGCCGCACCGTCCAGCAACTCTTCGACCTTTCCGGCAAGACCGCCCTCGTCACCGGCGGCTCGCGCGGCCTGGGCCTGCAGATGGCCCATGCGCTGGGCGAGGCCGGCGCCCGCGTGCTCATCAGCTCGCGCAAGGCGGCCGACCTGGAAGAGGCCACGGCCTCGCTGCAGGCCGCCGGCATCGACGCGCGCTGGATCGCCGCCGATTGCGGGCAGGAGGCCGACATCCAGCGCCTGGCCGCCGAGACCCTGCAGCGCATGGGCGACGTGGACATCCTGGTCAACAACGCGGGCGCCAGCTGGGGCGCGCCGGCCGAAGACCATCCCACCGCCGCCTGGGACAAGGTGATGAACCTCAACGTGCGCGGCTACTTCCTGCTTTCGCAGGCCATCGCCAAGCACAGCATGATTCCGCGCAGGAGCGGGCGCATCCTCAATGTGGCCTCCATCGCCGGGCTGGCAGGCAACCCCACGGCGATGAAGACCATCGCCTACAACACTTCCAAGGGCGCGGTGATCAACTTCACGCGGGCGCTGGCGGCGGAGTGGGGCGCCTATGGCATCAACGTCAACGCCATCTGCCCGGGCTTCTTCAAGACCAAGATGGCCTCGGTGCTGATCGAGACGCTGGGCGAGGAGAAGATGGCCGAGCACGCCCCGCTGCGCCGCCTGGGCGACGACGAAGACCTGAAGGGCATCGCGCTGCTCTACGCCAGCGATGCGGGCAAGCACATCACCGGGCAGTGGATGGCGGTGGACGGCGGGGTGAGCGTGGTGACCGGCGGCTGATCCGGGGTACAAACAGGCTTTCGCCGCACGCATCCACTCTTTCCCCACTGCACATGTCCATGGAAAACGCCTTGCCCGGCTTCGGTGTCGAGATCCCCTTCGTGACCCATCTGGGCTTCAGCCTGCACCGCATGGAAGGCGGCGAGTCCGAGCTGCGCTACGAGGCCGCGCCCGAGCACCTCAATTCCTTCGCCGTGACGCACGGCGGCGCCACCATGACCCTGCTGGACGTGACGCTCGCCACGGCCGCGCGCAGCGTGTCGCCGGAATTCGGCGTGGTCACCATCGAGATGAAGACCAGCTTCATGCAGCCGGCCGTGGGGCCGCTGGTGGCCAAGGGAAGGCTGCTGCACCGCACGCGCTCCATCGCCTTCGTCGAAGGCACGGTCTATGACGCCGAGGGCCGGGCCTGCAGCCATGCCACCGGCACCTTCAAGTACGTGCGCAGGCAGCCGGCCGAAGGCGCAGGCGTGCCGACCGACTGAGCCGAATCGAACCGAACCGCCACGCCTGCATGCCTGCCCGTGCAGGCAGGCCACCGCACCGGGTTGCAACTTGTGCATCCAATCGTGCTGCAGCGCTTGATTCATGGGCGCGAGCAGCTATCGTAAAAATAGCAAAGGAGATACCGCAATGCCACGCAACCAACAGATCCTGCTGGACAACCGCCCCCAGGGCGAAGCCACCACGGGCAACTTCAAGCTCGTCGCCACCGACACGCCGGCCCTGGCCGACGGCCAGGTGCTGGTGCGCCACCACTACCTGAGCCTGGACCCCTACATGCGCGGCCGCATGAACGAGAGCAAGAGCTACGCCGCCAGCCAGCCGCTGGGCGAGCCGATGATCGGCGGCACGGTGGGCGAGGTGGTGGAAAGCCGCCACCCCAAGTACGCCGTGGGCGACAAGGTCGTCGGCATGGGCGGCTGGCAGGAGTACAGCGTGGCCGACGGCAACGCGCCCGGCATGCTGCGCAAGGTGGACACCACCCATGTGCCGCTGTCGCACTACCTGGGCGCCGTGGGCATGCCCGGCGTGACGGCCTGGTACGGCCTGGTCAAGATCATCGAGCCCAAGGCGGGCGAGACCGTGGTGGTCAGCGCCGCCACGGGCGCCGTGGGCAGCGCCTTCGCGGCCCTGGCCAAGGCGCGCGGCTGCCGCGTGGTGGGCATTGCCGGCGGGGCTGAGAAGTGCCGCTACGCCACCGAAGAGCTCGGCTTCGACGTGTGCATCGACCATCGCGAGCACGGCGACCTGAAAGCCATGTCCAGGGCCCTGAAGGAAGCCTGCCCGAACGGCATCGACGGCTACTTCGAGAACGTGGGCGGCTACATCCTCGACGCCGTGCTGCTGCGCGCCAACGCCTTCGCCCGCGTGGCGGTGTGCGGCATGATCGCCGGCTACGACGGCCAGCCGCTGCCGCTGCAGAACCCGGCGCTGATCCTCATCAACCGCATGAAGGTGCAGGGCTTCATCGTCAGCGAGCACATGGAAGTCTGGCCCGAGGCGCTCAAGGAGCTGGGCGGCCTGGTCGCGGCCGGCAAGCTGCGCCCGCGCGAGACCATCGCGGAGGGCCTGGCCGCCGCGCCCGAGGCCTTCCTGGGCCTGCTCAAGGGCAAGAACTTCGGCAAGCAGCTGGTCAAGCTGGTCTGAAAGGCCATGGCAGCGCCGACCCCCTTGCGGCTGCACTGGACCTGGGCCCGCTTCGACGACCTGGGCGTGCATGCGCTGCACGACGCGCTGGCGCTGCGCTGCCGGGTGTTCATCCTGGAGCAGGGGCCGTACCAAGACCCTGACGACGCCGACAAGCGTTCCTGGCACCTGCTGGGCCGCGCCGCGCCCGGCGGGCCGCTGCTGGCCACGCTGCGGGTGGCGGACCCGGGCGTGAACTACCCCGAGCCCTCCATCGGCCGCGTGGTCACGGCGCCCGAGGCGCGCGGCACCGGCGCCGGCCGGGCGCTGGTGGCCGAGGGCCTGGCGCGCTGCCGCGCGGCTTGGCCGGGGCGGTCGGTGCGCATCAGCGCGCAGGCGCACCTGCAGCGCTTCTACGGCGAGCACGGCTTCGTCACCGTCTCGCCCGAATACCTGGAAGACGGCATTCCCCATGTCGAGATGCTCTGCGGCCCCGCTTGAGGGCCCGGCAGAAGAAAAGGAAAAGGAGAGCCCCCGATGACCACCGAACTCATCCTGCACCACTACCCCTCGTCGCCGTTCTCGGAAAAGATCCGGCTCGTGCTGGGCATGAAGCAGCTGGCCTGGAAATCCGTCATCGTGCCCAGCGTCGCGCCCAAGCCCGACGTGGTCGCGCTCACGGGCGGCTACCGCCGCACGCCTTTTCTGCAGGTGGGCGCCGACGTCTATTGCGACACGGCCCTGATCTGCGACGTGCTGGAACACACCCAGCCCGAGCCGCCGCTCTATCCGCCGCACCTGAAGGGCGTGGCCCGCGTCTTCGCGCAGTGGGCCGACACCACGCTCTTCTGGGCCGCCATGGCCTACAACCTGCAGCCCAAGGGCGCCGGCGTGCTCTTCGCCAACCTGCCGCAGGCCGCGCAGCAAGCCTTCGTGGCCGACCGGCGCGCCATGAGCGGCGGCATGCACCGGCTGGATGCGCGCGACGCCACGGGCGCCTATCGCTCCTACCTGCGCCGCATCGCCCACATGGCGGAGGAGCACGACTTCCTCTTCGGTGCCGAACCCTGCGTGGCCGACTTCGCCGCCTACCACCCGCTCTGGTTCACGCGCCAGTGCGTGCCGGTGATGGCCGAGATCTTCGCCGCGACCCCGGCCGTCATCGAATGGATGGACCGCCTCGCTGCGCTGGGCCATGGCCGCATGGAGAAATTCGACGCCGAAAGCGCCATCGCCGTGGCGGCCCGCTCCGAGCCGCTGCCGCTGGTGGGCGAGGCCTTCCAGGACGACCACGGCATCGCCCTGGGCACCGAGGTGACGATCATGGCCGAGACCTTCGGCCCGGAACCCACCCAGGGCACGCTGGTGGCCGCCACCCGCACGCGCTACACGCTGCGCCGCACCGATCCGCGCGCGGGCACGGTGCACGTGCATTTCCCGCGCATCGGCTATGCGCTGAAACCGGCCGCCTGAAGAAGCGCTGCGTGCGCGGCGCCTGCCCCGTCCGACGAGTCACATAAAACCATACGCAGGAGACAAAGATGATCGAAGACTTCCACGGCAAGACCGCCGTCATCACGGGCGCGGGTTCCGGCTTCGGGCTGGAGTGCGCGCGCATCGGCGCGCAGCGCGGCATGAACCTGGTGCTCGCCGACGTGCAGCAGGACGCGCTGGACGCCGCCGCGGCCGAGATGCAGGCGGCCGGCGCCCAGGTGCTGGCCCAGCGCGTGGACGTGTCGGACGCGCAGCAGATGGAGCAGCTGGCCGCCGCCGTGCAGCAGCGCTTCGGCGCGCCGCACCTGGTCTTCAACAACGCCGGCGTGGGTGCGGGCGGGCTGGTGTGGGAGAACACCGTGGCCGACTGGGAATGGGTGCTGGGCGTGAACCTCTGGGGCGTGGTGCATGGCGTGCGCCTCTTCACGCCCCTGATGCTGGCCGCCGCCGCGAAGGATCCGGCCTGGCGCGGCCACATCGTCAACACCGCCAGCATGGCGGGCCTGCTGAACCCGCCCAACATGGGCATCTACAACGTCAGCAAGCATGCGGTGGTGAGCCTGAGCGAGACGCTCTACCAGGATCTGTCGCTGGTCACCGAGCAGATCGGCGCCAGCGTGCTGTGCCCGTATTTCGTGGCCACCGGCATCAACGCCAGCGAACGCAACCGCCCCGGCGCGCTGGCGGCCGGCCAGCCCACCAAGAGCCAGCTGATCGGCCAGGCCATGATCGGCCGCGCCGTCAGCAGCGGCAAGGTCTCGGCCGCCGACGTGGCCGCTAAGGTCTTCGCGGCCGTGGCGGCCAACCAGTTCTACATCTACAGCCACCCGCAGGCCCTGGGCCCGGTGCAGACCCGGCTGGAAGACGTGCTGCAGGCCCGCAACCCCACGGATGCCTTCGCCGACAAGCCCGAGCTGGGCGCGCAACTGCGGGCGCAGCTGCGAGGCGTCTGAACGGCTCGCTCCGGCCAGGGCCGGGCCCCTTCAAAGCCACCCCAGCCACGCACCCCAGACGAGCTGGCCGATGGCGCGCTGCGGCAGCAGGGTGAACAGCCCGGCGACGACGCAGGCCCCGATGTAGAGGCGCTGCATGCAGCGGCGGTGCCGGGCGATGTCTCCGCAGGCCAGGGCACGGAGGCCGGCGAAGAGGTAGGCCGCCGTCACCACGACGAGCAGATGGATCGGTGTGAACCCGGCGACGTTGGGCGACCGGAAGTCGCGGATGAAGAGGGCCGACGTCGCCGCGACGATCATGAGCGTGACCCAGGCGTAGCCGAAGGCCCGGTGCAGCCGCGGGCGCGCGGTGCGGCCCTGGCGCGCCCACAGGGCGACCGGCCCGGTGATCACGGCGAGCAGGGCAGCGGTCATGTGGATGGCGACGATCGGCGTGACGGTCATGGGTAGGGCGGCGCGAAGGGTGGGCTGGACATGGAGCGTGCCCGCCGCCACGTGCCACCGCATCGCTCGTGCGACGGACCGCCCCGATCGGCCCGCGAACGGCCTTGGCGTAGCGTGAACCGTTGGGCGGCCCGGCGAGCCACGCTGCTTCGGTCCCTGAAAGCCCCTCTGGCGGCTGCGCGGCGTTGGTGCTGATTGCAGCGTGGATGCGGCCTGCGAAGGCCGTAACGGATCAGCGGGCGCTGGAGAGCGGCAGCAAGACGTCAGCCGAGAAGGCCCCGACGGTATGTGCAGGGGCGGCAACCACGGGCTGGCTGGGTGGATGGGTCGTGTTGTGTCCGGGTCATGGCTTGGGCCGCACCAGCCGTACCGGCAGCCGCACGCCCTTGCCCACGCTGCCCTGGGCTTCGCCGCTGTCCATGTCCACCGCCCAGCCCTGCTGGGCCCGGATGCCGCTTTCGCCTGCGCCGCCGCGCTGCACGTTGCCGTAGGCATAGGGGTTGACCGGCGCGGTGTTGACGCTGGCCGTGCCCGTCCAGTGGAATTCGCGCGGCGTGGCGGGGAAGAGCACCGGGTCCACCGTAGGCGGCTGGTGGCTGCGGTTGACCAGGCGGCGCAGCTCGGGCACGCGCGGCAGGCGCCAGCGCACGCCGTCGGCCTTGCCGCGCTCCACGACCAGGGCCTGGGCCTCCGCATAGGTCATGCGGCGTGGCTGGCCGGTACAGGTGTGGCCGTTCCACTGCATGCCTTCCACGCAGCGCGGCCAAGCCATGCGGGTGCGGTCGTCGATCACGTAGAGGCCATCGTCCGAGGGGTGCAGGGCCGGCAGCGGGCGTGGCGGGGGGGCGGGCGCCTCCTCGTCCTCGGACTCGTCGGCAGCGTCCTGCGTGGCTGCAGCCGCTGCTGCCGCCGGTTCGGCGGGGCGGGGCGGCGCTGCCTGCGCGGGCAGGGCGGCCAGCGTCAGAAGAAGCAGGGCGGCCAGGCCACTGAGCACAGGGGCGGGGCCGGCCGCGCGAAGCAGCGGATGGGGCAAAGGAGGCGAAAGGGGCGAAGCAGGCACGAATGCAGTCATGGCTGAACGATACTCCGGCCGCCGCGCCAGGCCCAGCCGGATTCGGCAAGGCGGCCCATGAAAAGGCTCCGAGCCGCCGGTCCCAAAGCCACTGCGGCTTCTGGGGGCGCCGCTGGCGGGCGGCGACAATGTCGCGCCTTGCCGCAATGCAGCGCGCCTGCCCTCCCAGTCCCCGGCCTCCGGGGCCGTGCGAATTCCGTCCATGTCGTCTTCCTTCCCGATTCCCGGCGGCCGTCCCGCCGATGCTCCCGGCGGCACCCGCCGCCTCGCTTCCATCGACGCGCTGCGCGGCCTGGTCATGCTGTTCATGCTGCTGGACCATGTGCGCGAGACCTTCTTCCTGCACCACCAGGTGATCGACCCGATGGCGGTGGACAGCACCGCGCCCGCAGTCTTTTTCAGCCGCCTGCTGGCCCATGTCTGCGCGCCGGTGTTCGTCTTCCTCACGGGCGTGTCGGCCTGCCTCTACGGCGCCCGGCTGCCCGATGGCCGGGCCGCCACTGCCGTCTTCCTGGCGCAGCGCGGCCTCTTCCTCGTGCTGCTGGAACTCACCCTGGTCAACTTCGCCTGGACCTTCCAGTTCCCGCCGCAGGTCATCTACCTGCAGGTGATCTGGGTGATCGGCCTGAGCATGCTGGCGCTGGCAGCCCTGCTGTGGCTGCCGCGGCCGCTGCTGATCGCGCTGGGCCTGGCCCTGGTGGCCGGGCACAACCTGCTCGACGGGCTGCACTTCCCGCCCGGCCATGCGCTGCACGCGCCCTGGGCGGTGCTGCACGACCGGGGCTGGATACCGCTGGGCGGTGCAGGCGGCGAGGGCGCCGTGCTGCGCCTGCGCACCTCCTACCCGCTGCTGCCCTGGATCGGCGTGATCGCGCTGGGCTACGCGGCCGGCGCCTGGTTCACCCCGGCGGTGGCCGCCGCCACGCGCCAGCGCCGGCTGCTGGGCTGGGGCCTGGCGCTGCTGGCGGGCTTCGCGCTGCTGCGGGCCTGGAACGGCTATGGCGACAAGCCCTGGGCGGTGGCCGATTCGGCGCTGGTCACGGCCATGGGCTTTCTCAACATCACCAAGTACCCGCCTTCGCTGCTGTTCGTGGCGCTGACGCTGGGCGTGGGCCTGCTGCTGCTCTGGGCACTGGAGCGCCTGCCGCCCGCCAGCCGCTCGCTGCAGGTGCTGGCGGACTATGGCGCCGCGCCCATGTTCTTCTACCTGCTGCATCTCTACGTGCTGCGGCTGCTCTACGTGGCGGCGTTCGCGGTGTGGGGTGACAACCAGGGCGCGTATTTCGGCTTCGACACCATGGGCACCGTGTGGCTGGCGGCCGTGGCGCTGGCGGCGGCGCTCTACGCGCCCACGCGCGCCTTCGGCCGGTTCAAGGCGCAGCGCAAGGACATCGCCTGGCTGAAGTACCTTTGATCGGACGCGCGCGTGCAGCCCGGGTCGGATGCTATTGAAAGCATAGCTGCAGGTGCTTATGGAATGAGCGCTGCAGCCCTCCGGGGCTCCAAGATTTGACCTTGCGCGGGCAGGCCGCCCCGGCCTTGGTGACAATCGGCCGGATGAGTTCTTCGTTCCCTTCTTCTTCTTCTTCTTCTTCGTCTCCGGCCCGGCCGGCTTCCGGTCCCCGCTTCCTCGGCCTCGCCCTGGTGCTGGGCCTGCTCTCGGCCATCGGCCCCTTCGCCATCGACATGTACCTGCCGGCGCTGCCGGCCATCGGCGCCAGCCTGCGCGCCGAGGTGGGCGCTGTGCAGTGGAGCCTGACGGCCTTCTTCCTTGCGCTGGCCGTGGGACAGCTGGTCTATGGCCCGGTGTCCGACCGGGTGGGGCGCAAGCCGCCGCTCTATTTCGGGCTGGCGCTCTTCGCCGTGGCCAGCGTGGGCTGCGCGCTGGCCACGCAGATCGAGGTGCTGGTGGCGCTGCGCTTCCTGCAGGGCCTGGGCGCCGCGGCTGGCATGGCGATTCCGCGCGCCGTGGTGCGCGACCTGCATACCGGCACCGAGGCCGCCCGCCTCATGTCGCTGCTGATGCTGGTCTTCAGCGTCTCGCCCCTGCTGGCACCGCTGGCGGGCAGCGGGCTGATCGCGCTGGCCGGCTGGCGCGGCGTGTTTTGGGCCGTGGCGCTGGCGGCCCTCGCCGGGCTGGTGCTGGTGCGGCTGGCGCTTGAGGAAACGCGCACGCCGGCCCAGCGCGCCGCCCACGGCGAAGGCCCGGGCGCGCTGCGCGCCTACGGCCTGCTGCTGCGTGACATGCACTACCTGGGCCTGGTGCTGATCGGCGGCTGCTCCATGGCCGGTTTCTTCGTCTATCTGGCGGGCTCGCCCTTCGTGCTGATCGACCACTACGGCCTCAGCTCGGTGCAGTACAGCCTGGCCTTCTCGGTCAATGCGGCGGCGTTCTTCGCCTCGGCCCAGTTCACGGCGCGGCTGGGGCGGCGCTTCGGGCTGGTGCGGGTGGTGAAGGTGGCCGTGACGGTGGCAGCGGCCGTCATGGTGGCGCTGCTGGCCTATTACGGCCTGGGCGGCGACCGCCTCGCGGTGTTGCTGGTGCTGTATTTCATGGCCAGCGCGGCCATGGGGTTGGTGATCCCGACCACCTCGGTGCTGGCGCTGGAAGAGCACGGCGCCATCGCCGGCACCGCGTCGGCCCTGCTGGGCACGCTGCAGATGCTGGCGGGTGCCATCGCCATGGGCGTGGCGGGCGCCTTCGCCAACGGCAAGCCGCTGCCCATGGTGGTGGGCATGGCCTCGGGCGCGCTGCTGGGCTTCGTGCTGACCTGGCTCACGCTGGGCGGGCGGCGCGCGCACCGCGTGGCCGGGGGCGGGCGATGAGCGCTGCCAGCGCGGCGGAAACGGCGGACAGCGCGGCAGCGCCCGACGGCCTGCCGCAGCCGGCGCGCTCGCGCGCCATGCTGGTCATCATCCTGGGCCTGACGCTGGGGGTGATGGACATCAGCATCGTCAACCTGGCGCTGCCGGGCATCGCGCGCGAACTGCAGGCCGGCGCGTCCGACGCGATCTGGATCGTCAACGCCTACCAGCTCGCCGCGCTGGTGCTGCTGCTGCCGCTGGCCGCGCTGGGCGACCGCCTGGGCTACCGGCGCGTCTATCTGGTGGGCATGGCGGTGTTCACCGTGGCCTCGGTGGGGGCCATGCTGGCCACGTCGCTGAACGGGCTGATCCTGGCGCGGGCGCTGCAGGGCGCGGGCTCGGCCGGCATCATGAGCGTGAATGCGGCCATGGTGCGGCTGATCTACCCGCGTGCCCTGCTGGGCCGGGGCGTGGCGCTCAATTCGCTGGTGGTGGCGGGCGCCACCATGGCGGGGCCGTCGGTGGCGGCGGCCATCCTCTCGGTCGCCAGCTGGCCGTGGCTCTTCGCGCTCAACCTGCCGCTGGGCATCTTCACGCTGTGGCTGGGCCGGCGGGCGCTGCCTTTCAACCCGGCCAAGGCCGGCGGCAGCGGGCAGCCCATCGCGCTGCTGGACGTGGCCCTCAACATCGCCATGTTCACGCTGATCTTCATCGGCGTGGAGCGGCTGGGCGTGCGCATGGAAGGGGCTGCTGGCGCCACGGCGCAGGCGGGCGGCGCGGCCACCGGCTGGCTGCTGCTGGCGGCCGGGCTGGCGGTGGGCGCGGTGTTCCTGCGGCGGCAGTGGCCGCTGGCGGCGCCGCTCTTTCCGGTCGATCTGCTGCGCATTCCGGTGTTCGCGCTCTCCATGGGCGCCTCGGTCGGCGCCTTCTGCGCGCAGATGCTGGCCTTTCTCGCGCTGCCGTTCCTCTTCCTCGAAGTGCAGGGGCGCTCGCATGTCGAGGCGGGGCTGCTCATGACCGTCTGGCCGCTGGCCATCGTGCTGGTGGCGCCCATCGCGGGCCGGCTCATCGGCCGCATCGCCGACGGCCTGCTGGGCGGCGTGGGCATGGCGGTGTTCGCGGCCGGCCTGCTGCTGCTGGCCTGGCAGCCCGCGCATGCGGCGGCCTGGGACATCGCCTGGCGCATGGCGCTCTGCGGCGCGGGCTTCGCGCTCTTCCAGTCGCCCAACAACCACACCATCGTGACCACCGCGCCCCTGCACCGCAGCGGCGCGGCCAGCGGCATGCTGGGCACGGCGCGGCTCACCGGCCAGACGCTGGGCGCGGTGCTGCTGGCCGGCATCTTCGCCGTCTGGACGGGGCACGACGGCCGTGGCGAATCGGTGGCGCTGATGGTGGCCGCCGTGAGCGCCGTGCTCTCGGGCATCAGCAGCTCGCTGCGGGTGGTGCGGCGCTGAAGCCGGGTGCTTGCAGGTATTTTGGCCTGCAGCGCGCACCACGCCTGGGTATTACGCTATGAAATAAGTAGCTATCCGATGCGGGCCGCGACCTGCTCGGCCAGCGTGCGCGCCGTGAGCGGCGCGCAGCCCTCGGCGTGGTTGCTGATGGTCACATAGGCGTTCTGGCCGCGCTGCGTGACGCCCGCGATGGCGCGCGCCAGTTCGGCATGCAGTTCCGGGTCGGGGTGGTGGATGCGGTCGTAGGGCGCGTAGAGCTTTTCGGCGTCTTCGTAGCCGTACATGCCGTGGATGGGGTGCAGGTTCCAGCGGCAGACCAGCGGGCCGGGCCAGAGCAGGCGCAGCAGCGGCAGCTGGTCCGCCAGCGCGGGCATGCGTGCATGCAGGCCCAGGCAGTAGGTGGCGCCGCCTGCGCGCAGCACCTCGGCCAGCAGCGGCAGCACCTCGGGCGCCAGCCATTCGGGGTCGCGCACCTCCACTGCCAACACGGCGTCGGGCGCCCGGGCGGCCAGCGGCGGCTGCGCGCGCAGCATGGCGGCCAGCCGCTCGATCACTTCGGGCAGGCGCTGCAGCATGGCGGGCGGCAGCGGGCTCAGCTGGAAGACGAGCGCGCCGGCCCGTTGGCCCAGGCCTTCGAGCGCGGGCTCGACGAACTCCTGCGCCGCCAGCTCGGGGCTGAGGAAGGCGCTGTTGGGCTGCTTGCCGCGCCCGTCCTCGCTGCGCACCAGCGCATCGGTGACGAGGCTGGGCGCCTTCACGACGAAGCGGAAATCGCCCGGCACCTGCGCCGCGTAGCGGGCGTATTGCTCGGCCGTCAGTGGCCGGTAGAAGCTGCGGTCGATGCTGACGGTGCGCAGCAGCGGGTGTTGGGCATAGACGGGCAGGCCGTTCTTCGAGAGCGTGGATTCGGAATGCTCGCCGTCCCACACCAGGCCCTTCCAGCCCGGGTAGCTCCACGACGAGGTGCCCAGCCGCAGCCGGGGCGGCAGCGCCCGGCCCAGGGCCTGCAGGGCCTCGTCCCAGGCGGCGGGGTGGACGCCCGTGCGGCGGCGGGCGGGGGCGGCTACGCCTGCGATGTCGTCGTTGGCGGCTTCATCGCCCGCGGCTGCATCGGCGGCTGCGGGGGAGGACGGTGGTGGAGGCGTCGCTGCGGGCGGCCCGCCGAAAAGGTCGTCTTGCATGCCGGTGCGTGGGGTGCTCTCAGGCGCCGCCGAAGAGGCCGCCTTCGTCGAGCAGATCGAAGGCGATGGCCGGGCGCTGGTCCATGCTCTTCTTGATGGCGGCCGGGATGGCCTGCCGCGTCTTGCGGCACAGCCCGGGTTGTTCGTGGACCAGGATGGTGATGCCGCGCAGCGTGCGCACTTCGTTGGGGCTGGCGGCGATCGTCAGGCGCACGCCCAGCTGCTGGAAGAGGCGCTCCTGCATGCGGCGCAGATCCGCCAGATCGGCCAGGTTCTCCAGCCGTGCGATCAGGCGCTTTTCCTCCTCGCGCGTGAGCCGCAGGATGCGCACGTCGCCATCCGGCTGGCGCATCAGCGCTTCCCGCTCGCACGTGCAGGCGCCGGGCGGGCATTCGGTGCGGACGGGGAAGGGAAAGGGCGTCGTCATCGAGGGCGGAAAAAACAATGCGCACCGCCTGCCGGGGCAGGGGTGCGCACATTCTAGGGAGCGGGCGCCGCCAGCGCGGCGCCAGGGGATTGCGTTACTTGTAGGTCGCGCTCCAGAGGTCCCGGGGCTTGTTCAGGCCGGAGCCTGACTGCTGATCCTGCCGCCAGAGGGTCAAGGCCCGGAAGCTGTCGTCAACCCCCACCACCGGCGTGGACAGGGTCAGCATGCCGGCGGGGCCACCCAGCGACACGATCTGCGCCGCAGTGCCCCAGCCGCTGGTCGCGGAGAAAGGCCGCGCCCACAGGTCGTAGCTGTTGTTGGCGCCCAGCGCTGCGCGGTAGCTCACCATGGCATCGCCCTTGGTGTTGCAGGCCACGGAGGCTTGCGGAGAGATGTAGCTCTGCTCGGCCGGCGGGATATCCACGGGGGCTTGCCAGCCCTGGTCCACGGTGAAGCGAATCGCGGTGATCTGGCTGGGCAGGGTGACCAGAACCGCGTTGCCGGCGGCGTCGCTGCACAGGCCGGCGATGGAGTCGAAGGCGATGACCGGCCGTGTATTCCCGACCGTCACGGGCGCGCTCCAGGCACCGTTGCTCAGACGCGCTGCATAGAATCTGGAGCCGCCGACGTCGCTGCTGCCTTCCCATACGGCGGTGGTGTCGCCATTCGCCGCGATGGCGATCTTGGTGCTACCGAAGCTCTTCACCAGGTCGCCGTCGATCTCATGGCCGGTTGTCCAGCCAGATCCCTCTCTGTACTCGCTGGCGAGCATGCGGAATTTGTTGGCGTTGTTTTCGAATTGCTTCCAGATGGCGGTGGCCGTGCGCCCATCGGGGGCCGCGGCCAACTGCAGATCCTTCGCGTTTGAGCTGGCGCCGGCCAGGAAACGCACCGCGTCGCTCCAGACGCCATTGCGGTACTGCTTGACCCACGCGCCGTCGGGGGCGTTCAAGATGGTGGACACCGAGAAGGCATAGAAGGCGTTGCCGTTGTTGTCCAGGGTGATGTGATGGCTGTTGATCCAGTCGTACCCCTGGTAGAGCGTCGCTTCCGCGTCGCTGAGGACGGCCGCCGGCGCCGCATCCCAGACACCCGTGCCGGCGTTGTAGCGAATCGTGTTCACGGCCAGGTTGTTGCCCATGACTTCCGATTGCCTCCAGAGCAGGATGGCGTCGCCATTGGCGTTGACGACCACTTCGGGCAGATTGGCGCCGATGTTGCCCGTAGTGGCGAAAGCGACGGAGTTCCCCCAGCCGGTGTCGGGCGAATAGGCGCGTGCATGGACGCTGTAGAGCGTCGTGTTGTCGTTGATCTGACGCGCCTCCAGCCAGGCGGCGACGGCCTTGCCGTTCGGGGCCACCGCCAGGCGGTGGTCCGTCACTGCGGCCGCATCGTTTTCCACCAGCTGGAGCGAGCCCCAGGCGCCCGTGGCCGGCGCGGGCGATGGGGAGGGCGATGGAGACGGCGCGGGCGATGGGGAGGGCGATGGAGACGGTGAGGGCGATGGGGAGGGCGATGGAGACGGTGAGGGGGACGGAGAGGGCGAGGGGGACGGCGAGGGAGAAGGCGAGGGCGACGAAGGCGGCGGCTCGGCGATGGGGCCATCGGAACCCCCTCCGCAAGCGCTCAAGGACGCGGCTGTGAAAGCCGCCAGCGCTGCGAAAGCTGCAGCCTTGCGGTGAAGAAGGGAAGAGTTGGACATAAGGCTACGGACGAAGGAAATGTTCTCCCATGCACGCCACCCCATGTGCCGTGCCGTCGAACATGGGATGCACCGTATCGCCCGCCCTCCGATCCCAAAACCCGCTACAAGTGGGGTGGGTGTAAGCGGGTGTTCTCAATCATGGGATGAGGTGGTGGTTGGTCACATATTCCTGCCCGTCCAGCCGAACCGGATGCGAGGGCGCATCGTCCGTGTGCCGCCGCTCATCGCCCGTGGGGCAGCCCGTTCCCCATTGCGTGAAGACCTGCATGCACGAAAAAAAGCCACCCGCCGGAGGCCCCAGGTGCTGGGGGGCTCTGGCGGGTGGCGCTGTGTCGCTGCCCGGGTGGCCGGCCGTTACGGCAGGCCTTGGTGGCCCGGGGCGCTCTTCATTCAGTCAATCAGGCAGTCAATTGGCGTTCTTCAGCGACTGCTTCGCCTTCTCTGCGGAGTGCTTCGAGCGGCTCTTGTGGTACTCGGCCTTGGTCTTGTTCACCGCCTTGCCCACCGGGCCGCTTTTCTTGGCTTCGTTTTCTGCCCGCTTTTGATCGATCTTGTGCTCTGCGGAATCCGAAGCCTCGGAAGCCGCCTTGCCGATCTGCGCCGTGGCGACGGTGGCGGTGCCCATCAGGGCGAGGGCTGCGGCGATGGCGGAAAGTGTCTGGCGGTTCATGAGCGGTTTCCTGTAGGAGTTGGATGTGGGGCGATCGTGGCACGCGGGCATCCGCCACCGTGTCAGCCATGGGCCGGGCCGCTTGTAGGTAGCACCTGCTGACAAGCGGCTCCAGGCGCTATGGCAAACTCCCGCGCTTCGCTTTTTCGTCTCAGACATCGGCAGCACATGCAGCAGATCATTCGGCAGTTGGCCGCAGAAATCAGGGTCAGTGAACAACAGGTACGCGCGGCGGTGGAGCTGCTGGACGGCGGCGCCACCGTGCCCTTCATCGCGCGCTACCGCAAGGAAGTGACGGGCGGGCTGGATGACATCCAGCTGCGCGAGCTGGAGGCCCGCCTTTCCTACCTGCGCGAGCTGGAAGACCGCCGCGCCGCCGTGCTAAAGGCCATCGACGAACAGGGCAAGCTGACGGACGCCCTGCGCGCGGCCATCGCCGCCGCGCCCACCAAGCAGGAGCTGGAAGACCTCTACCTGCCCTTCAAGCAGAAGCGCCGCACCAAGGGCCAGATCGCCCGCGAATTCGGCATCGAGCCGCTGGCCGACAAGCTCTTCGCCGACCCGACGCTGGACCCGGCCGCCGAGGCCGCCGCCTTCACCCGCCCGCCCGAGGTGCTGGACGACGGCAAGCCCGGCGCCGACTTCTCCACCGTGCCGGCCGTGCTCGACGGCGTGCGCGACATCCTCTCCGAGCGCTGGGCCGAAGACGCCGCGCTGGTGCAGTCGCTGCGCGAATGGCTCTGGGCCGAGGGCCTCCTGCGCAGCAAGAAGGTGGACGGCAAGAACGAGAACGACCCCGAGGTCTCCAAGTTCCGCGACTACTTCGAGTACGACGAGCCCATCGGCCGCGTGCCCTCGCACCGGGCGCTGGCCGTGTTCCGCGGCCGGGCGCTGGAGATCCTCGAAGCCAAGCTGGTGCTGCCGGTGGAGCCGGAGCCCGGCAAGCCCAGCATCGCCGAAGGCAAGATCGCCCTGCACCTGGGCTGGAGCCATGCGGGCCGCGCGGCCGACGACCTGATCCGCAAGTGCGTGGCCTGGACCTGGCGCGTGAAGCTCAGCCTCTCCACCGAGCGCGACCTGTTCGCCCGCCTGCGCGAAGAGGCCGAGAAGGTCGCCATCAAGGTCTTCGCCGACAACCTGCGCGACCTGCTGCTGGCCGCGCCTGCCGGCCCGCGCGTGGTGATGGGGCTGGACCCGGGCATCCGCACCGGCGTGAAGGTGGCCGTGGTCGATGCCACCGGCAAGCTGGTGGACACCGCCACCGTCTATCCGCACGAGCCGCGCCGCGACTGGGACGGCAGCCTGCACACCCTGGCCAAGCTGGCCGAGAAGCACGGCGTGAACCTGATCGCCATCGGCAACGGCACCGCCAGCCGCGAGACCGACAAGCTGGCCGGCGAGCTCATCAAGATGGCCGCCAAGGTGGAGCGCAGCATCGAAAAGGTGGTGGTCAGCGAGGCCGGCGCCTCCGTCTATTCCGCCAGCGAATACGCCAGCCAGGAGATGCCCGACGTGGACGTGAGCCTGCGCGGCGCGGCCTCCATCGCCCGCCGCCTGCAGGACCCGCTGGCCGAGCTGGTCAAGATCGACCCCAAGAGCATCGGCGTGGGCCAGTACCAGCACGACGTGAACCAGAGCGAGCTGGCGCGCACCCTGGGCGCGGTGGTGGAAGATTGCGTGAACTCGGTGGGCGTGGACCTCAATACGGCCAGCGTGCCGCTGCTCTCGCGCGTCTCGGGCCTGTCGGGCAGCGTGGCCAAGGCCGTGGTGCGCTGGCGCGAGGCCAACGGCGCGTTCAAGAGTCGCAAGCAGCTGATGGACGTGAGCGGCCTGGGCGCCAAGACCTTCGAGCAGAGCGCGGGCTTCCTGCGCATCCGCGGCGGCGACAACCCGCTGGACATGACCGGCGTGCACCCCGAGACCTATCCGGTGGTCGAGCAGATCATGGAGAAGACCGGCAAGCCGGTGGTCGAGCTGATGGGCCGCTCCGACATGCTCAAGACCCTCAAGCCCGAACTCTTCGCCAACGAGAAGTTCGGAGTCATCACCGTCAAGGACATCCTGGGCGAGCTGGAGAAGCCCGGCCGCGACCCGCGCCCGGACTTCAAGGTGGCCCGCTTCAACGACGGCGTGGAAGACATCAAGGACCTGAAGGAAGGCATGGTGCTGGAGGGCACGGTGAGCAACGTGGCCCAGTTCGGCGCCTTCATCGACCTGGGCGTGCACCAGGACGGCCTGGTCCACGTCAGCCAGCTGAGCCACAAGTTCGTGAACGACGCGCGCGAGGTGGTCAAGACCGGCGACATCGTCAAGGTGAAGGTGATGGAGGTCGATGTGGAGCGCAAGCGCATCGGCCTGACCATGAAGCTGGATGCCGCGCCCGCCCGCCGCGACGGCCCGCGTGACAACCGCTTCGAAGGCGCCGGCCGTGGCCAGCACGCCGCGCCGCGCCGCCAGAACGAGCCCGCCGCCCCGTCGGCCATGGCATCGGCCTTCGCCAAGCTGCAGCAGGGACGGCGCTGAGCGCCCAGGCGCGGGTAAGCGCCTGCCCAGGACGGCGTGCGGGGCGGGATAATGGGCGTACTTTGACCCACCCCGAGGCACGCCCCACCGTCCCATGGAGCTGAACGCCCTCCTGGCCCAACCCGTCGCTCTGCCCAGCCTGCCCAAGGCCGTGGCGCTGCTCATGAGCGAGCTGGCCGCGCCCGAACCCGATCTGCGCCGCCTGAACCTGCTGTTCGGCAGCGATCCGGCCCTGGCCGCCCGGCTCTTGCAGCAGGCCAATGCGCCCGCTGCCGGCGCCCAGGGGCTGGTCGCCGGCATCCCTGAGGCGCTGGCCCTGCTGGGGCTGCGCCAGCTGCGCGATCTGGTCGCCTCGGCGCCGCTGGGCACTTCCGCCGGCTCGGTGCCGGGCGTGAATCTGCCGCAGTTCTGGCGCTACAGCCTGCGCACGGCCAAGCTGGCCCGCTCGCTCGCCGGCATCGTCCACCAGAACCCGCTGGCCGCCTACACGGCCGGCCTGCTGCATGGCCTGGGCGAACTGGTCCTGCACCTGCGCAACCCCGCGCAAGCCCATTCCCTCGACACGCTGGCCCCCCCGCTGGACCTGCGCCGCGCCCGGCTGGAGATGCGGCTGATGAGCTACTGCTACGCCCACGTCAGCGCCGGCATGGCGCTGCAATGGCACCTGCCGCTCATGGTGACCGACGCCATGGAATACCACTGCGCGCCGTTCGAGAACGGAGTCTATGAACCCCTGGCCGGCGTGCTGCATTTGGCCGCTTGGCGCGCCCGTGCGGCCGAGGCCGGGCTGGACGAGCGCGAACTGGCGGTGAGCTTTCCCGGCGAAGTCGGCGTGGCGCTGGGCCTGGACATCGACATGGTGCTGCAGCAGGACCCGATCGACTGGTCGCCCCGCGCCGCGTCGGATGGCGAGGGCCCGGCAGCATGAGCTGCCCGGGGCGGGCGGGCGCATCGCGGTGAAGGCCCTGTGCATCCATGCCGGCCCCGGTGCGCTGCGCCATCTGCGCGCGCAAGGCGGCCTGCGGCCCGAAGACGTGGGCGTGGTGCCCGCGGCGGCCGGCGGGCCCAAGGGCCTGATCCTGGGGCCGCTGGACCGCTTTCTCTTCGGCGAATGGCTGGCCGCGGCGAACCACCCCGTGCACCTGGTGGGCGCCTCCATCGGCGCCTGGCGCATGGCCACGGCCTGCCTGGGCACGGGCGCGGTGGCCGCCTTCGAGCGGCTGGAGCACGACTACATCCACCAGACCTACGACGTGCCGCCGGGCGCGCGCCGGCCCACGCCGGTGCACGTCAGCGAACGCTTCGGCGCCAATCTGCGTGCCTTCTTCGGCGGGCAGGCCGGGGCCTTGTTGGCGCATCCACGCTACCGGCTGCACATCGTCACCGCACGCGGGCGGCACCTGCTGCGGCGCGAGCATTGCTGGGCCACGCCCCTGGGCTATCTGGGCGCCTTCGCCACCAACGCCGTGCATCGGCCCGCGCTGGGCGGCTGGCTGCAGCGCGTGGTGTTCTCGTCGGGGCAGGGCGGGGCGGATACCGGCGCGGGCCCGGCGCCGCTGCCTTTCGACACGGGCGACTTCTCCACCCGGCAGGTGGCGCTGACGGAGCAGAACTTCATGCCCGCGCTGCAGGCCAGCTGCTCCATCCCGTTCGTGCTGCAGGCCGTGCACGACATTCCCGGCGCGCCCCGCGGCGCGTATTGGGACGGCGGCATCACCGATTACCACCTGCACCTGCGCTACCGCCGCTCCGCTGGGCGGCTCTCGGAGTTGGATGCTATCGAATCCATAGCTACCAGCCCTGTTGAATCAAGCGCTGGCGGCCAGAATGGCACTGAATTCGGCAGCGCCCACGGTGACGGTGACGGTGGCGCTGAGCTGGTGCTCTACCCCCACTTCCAGCACCGCGTGGTGCCCGGCTGGCTGGACAAGAGCCTGCGCTGGCGGCACCGCAGCACGTCTGCGCTCAGCCACATGATCGTGCTCTCGCCCCACCCCGACTGGGTGGCCGCGCTGCCCCGCGCCAAGCTGCCCGACCGCAACGACTTCACCCACTACGGCACCGACACCGCAGCCCGCGTGCGCGCCTGGAGCGCCGCCACGTCCGCCAGCCGGCAACTGGCCGATGAGTGGGCCGAATGGCTGCGCCGGCCGGACCTGGGCCGCGTGCAGCCGCTCTGAGCGCCGCGGCTCAAGGCCGCGCCCATCGACGACGGCGCTCCGGCTCACATCGAGGCGCGCAGCATTTCCCGGTAATCCGCCGCCGTCGCCTCGCGCGGATTGGTCTTGTGGCAGTGGTCGGCCAGGGCGCCGCGAATGACGTCGTCGAACAGATCCTCGGTCACGCCCATGGCCGCCAGGCCCGTGGGCAGGCCCAGGCGGGCGCTCATGTCGCGCACGGCCTCGGGCACGTCGCCCGCGCTGGTCAGGCCCATGGCATGGGCCATGCGCTCCAGCCGCCGGCTCTGCCGCACCGCATCGGCCTGGGCATTGAAGCGGATCACGGCCGGTAGGAACACGGCATTGAGCGTGCCGTGGTGCAGGCGCGGGTTCACGCCGCCCAGGCTGTGGCTGAGCGAATGCACGCAGCCCAGGCCCTTCTGGAAGGCCATGGCGCCCTGCATGCTGGCGCTCATCATGTTCAGGCGTGCCTCCCGGTCGCTGCCGTCGCGGGTGGCGCGCTCGATGTGCGCCCAGCCGCGCTCCAGCCCGTCCAGCGCGATGCCGTCGGCCGGCGGGTTGAAGGCCGACGACATGAAGGTCTCCATGCAATGCGCGATCGCGTCCATGCCCGTGGCGGCCGTCAGCTGCGGCGGCAGGCCCAGCGTCAGGCCGGGATCGCAGAGCGCGGTGCGCGGCACGATGTGCCAGGAATGGAAGCCCAGCTTGCGGTGGTCGTCCACGATGATGATGGCGCCGCGCGCCACCTCGCTGCCCGTGCCGCTGGTGGTGGGCACGGCGATGATCGGCGCCACGCGCTCGGTGATCTTCGGCGAGCCGCCCTCGATGGTCGCGTAGGTCTTGAGCGGCCCTTCATGCGTCGCCGCGATGGCGATGCCCTTGGCGCAGTCGATCGCCGAGCCCCCACCCACGGCGATCAGCCCGTCGCATTGCCGGGCGCGGTAGATGTCCACCGCGGCCCGCACGGCGGCCTCGGTCGGGTTCGAGGGCGTCTGGTCGAACACCGCCACATCGTCCATGCCCGCGAGCGCATCCAGCGCCTGCTGCAGCACGCCAGCGGCCTTCACGCCCGGGTCGGTCACCACCAGCGGGCGGGTGATGCCCACGCGCTGGCATTCCTGCTGCAGCAGCTGGATGGCGCCGAACTCGAACTGGATCTGGGTGACGTAATTGATGAAAGCCATGGTGCGCGCGATCCCGGGTTGTGATGAGATGGGCCCTCCACCCTACAAGCAGGATCGCGCAATGACCATGAAGCAAACCCTCACGGCGTGGGCCGCCGTCGCCATCGCGACAGCCGCGGCGGGTATCGCGCCAGCCCGGGCGGAATGCCTGAGCCCCGCCCAGGTGGCCGACCTGGCGCAGCACTACATGGACCGCACGCCCGCGCCCAACTTCCCGACCCAGTCGGCGGCCGATGGCGCCTGCACCCGGGCCCGCTTCAACCAGCTGCTGGCCCAGAAGCTGGGCAAGGTCGTGGGCTACAAGGCGGGCCTCACCAACCCGGCGGTGCAAAAGCGCTTCAGCACCGACCAGCCCGTCTGGGGCAAGCTCTACGAGGGCATGCTGCGGCCCAACGGGCTGGCGGTGGAAGCCGCCTTTGGCGCCCGCCCGCTCTACGAGGCCGACATGCTGGTGCGCGTGAAGAGCGCGGCCATCAACCATGCGCGCACGCCCATGGACGTGCTCGACCACATCGACCAGATCATCCCCTTCATCGAACTGCCCGACCTGCTGGTGCAGTCGCCCCCGCAGCTCAACGGCCCCGGTGTCGCGGCCATCAACGTCGGCGCCCGCCTGGGCGTGGCCGGCGAGCCCATCGGCATCCCCGCAACGCGTGGCGAGCGCTACGCCCTGCTGGAGGCGCTGGAGCGCATGAGCGTGCAGCTGACCAACGAGCGGGGCGAGCTGCTGGCCCCCGCAGGCAAGGGCAGCGACATCCTGGGCCACCCGCTGCAGGCGGTGGTCTGGCTGGCGCAGGCGCTGCGAAAGGAAGAGATCACGCTGCAGCCTGGCGATCTGGTCAGCCTGGGCTCGTTCTCGCCGCTGCTGCCGCCGCGCGCAGGCCTTGCCGTGACTGCAACCTATCTGGGGCTACCTGGCGCCAAGCCCGTGACGGTGTCGTTCAAATAAGCCAACTGCACAGGACCAAAGCAGCGGTAGGGCAGGGGGGAAACGACAAGAACAAAAGAAAGGGCACCTGGTATGGGGTGCCCTTGATCTTTTCGGCTTCCGGCATCGCTGCCGTGTCGCTGTCGAGGTTTGTCCGAACGGTGCCAAGTCGGCCGCCGTCCGTCGTCTTCAACCTACCCGGCCGTAACGGTCGGAAAAGCGCACGATGTCGTCCTCGCCCAGATACGAGCCCGACTGCACCTCGATCAGTTCCAGCGGAATCTTGCCCGGGTTCTCCAGCGCATGGATCACGCCGAGCGGGATGTAGGTGGACTGGTTCTCGCCCAGCAGAATCTCCTTGTCGCCGATCTGCACCTTGGCCGTGCCCGACACCACGATCCAGTGCTCGGCGCGGTGATGGTGCATCTGCACCGACAGCTTCTCGCCCGGATTCACCGTGATGCACTTGACCTGGTAGCGGTCGCCCTTGTCGATGGAGTCGTAGGCCCCCCAGGGGCGATACACCTTGCGGTGCGCCGACGCTTCGGAACGGCCCTGGGCCTTGAGTTGCTCGACGATCTTCTTGACGTCCTGCACCTTGGACTTGTCCGCCACCAGCACGGCGTCGGCGGTTTCCACCACCACCACGTCGTCCAGGCCCAGCACGGACACCAGGCGGTGCTCCGCATGCACATGGCTGTTGTGCACATCGTGGGCAAGCACGTCGCCGCGCAGCGAGTTGCCTTGCTCGTCCTTGGCGCTCACCTGCCACACGGCATTCCAGGCGCCCACGTCGCTCCAGCCGGCACGCAGCGGCACGACCACTGCCTTGTCGGTCTTCTCCATCACGGCGTAGTCGATGGAATCCTCGGGCGACTTGGAGAAGGCGGCGGCATCCAGGCGCACGAAATCCAGATCCTTCTTGCCCTGCTCGACGGCAGCTCGGGCCGCCTGGGCAATGGAAGGCGCGAAGCGTTCCAGCTCCTGCAGATAGGCCGAGGCCTTGAAGAGGAACATGCCGCTGTTCCAGAGATGGCGGCCGCCATCCACATACGTCTTGGCTGTGGCCAGATCGGGCTTCTCGACGAAGGCCTGCACGGCGACCGGCGCCACCGGCTGGGCTGCATCCAGCCGCTCAGCCACGCTGATGTAGCCATAGCCGGTCTCGGGCGCCGTGGGCACGATGCCGAAAGTCACCAGCTTGCCGGCTTCCGCAGCCGGCATGCCGGCTCGCACGCTGTCGTGGAAGGCGGCGGTGTCGGGAATGACGTGGTCTGCCGCCAGCACCAGCAGCAGGGGGTCATGACCATCGGCCATGGCTGCGACGGCCGCTGCCGCAATTGCCGGCGCGGTATTGCGCGCCACTGGCTCCAGCACGATGGCATGTGCTGACAAACCTATCTCGCGCAGTTGCTCCGCCACGATGAAACGGTGCCCGTCATTGCAGACCACCAAGGGCTTTGCCGGCCGCTTCCCATCGAAGCCAGTCAACCGCTCAATGGTGAGTTGAAAGAGCGTTTTTTGCTCAGTAAGACCGAGGAATTGCTTAGGGTAGCCCGCCCTTGACAGAGGCCAGAGTCGCGTGCCGGAGCCGCCAGAGAGGATAACTGGGATCATTTTTTTGCTGGAAAACGGCGCCTAGCTCACAACAGCATGAATAGGCTAACCAATAGATGAGAGATTTCGATGCCGAAGTGTGCATCTGAAGAACAGCCGTATGATTGTTTCATGGCTCAAAAGCAAATTAAGTACGTGGGCCTCATAAGTGCCGGACAGCCAAAATCTTCAACCTGAAGCTCTGACAGGTGTACAAACTGTCCGTGGAGTTCAGACCAGTTGTCCAGTGTAAGGCTAGTTGTGAACCGTCAAGAGGTTATTTGCAGATTTGAGCCTGGACATCGGAGCGGTGTGACCAATGCCGCTGTGTGGCCTGTGCTAGTTGTAGTGGTGCTGCCAGCTCGCCAGGGCAGTGATCCGTGACCTGCTCGGTTTAATCGAGACAGTTTTAACTAGAAGACGGCGAGTTGCAGGATATGGCGGGGTTGCTGCTTGAACTCCACCGGGGTCAAGTATTGCAGGCTGCTATGGGGCCGCACCTCGTTGTAGTGGACCCGCCATGCCTCGATTAGGACGGCAGCCTCGCGGCGCGAGCGGAACCACTCGATGGACAGGCACTCGTCCCGGAACTTGCCGTTGAAGCTCTCGTCGGTGCCGTTCTGCCATGGCTTGCCAGGCTCGTTGAGCACAGTGGCGATCCCCGAATGCGCGATCCACTCCAGGATGGCGTGGCTGACGAACTCCGGCCCGTTGTCCGACCGCATGAACAGCGGCGCGCCGTGCAAGCTCACCAGTCGCGACAGCACTTCGATCACGCGCCTGGAACGAATGGCTCCGGCCACGTCGATGGCCAGGCATTCCCTGGTGTACTCGTCCACGACGGTCAGACACTTGATCTGTTGACCGCTGGCTGTGGTGTCGAAGACGAAGTCGTAGGCCCAGACCATGTTGGCCTTGAAGGGCATGTGGATGCGTGGGCGTCCCGAGGCGATGCGCTTGCGTGGACTTTTGCGGGGCACCAGCAGTCCCGCCTGGCGCCACAGCCGATGCGTGCGCGACCAACTGAGCTCAAGGCCCTTGCGGCGCAGGAAGATCCGGATGCGGCGGTAGCCGTAACGCGGGTACTGCGCCGCGAGTTCCCGCATTGCAGCGAGCACCGGGGCATCCTTGGTCGGCAGGCGCAACTGGTAGCTCGGTGTGGCCCGAGACATTCCGATCAGCCCGCAGGCGCGGCGCAGACTAAGCCCCCGTGCACGCACGAAGTCCAACTGCTCGCGCCGCGCCAGCGGGCGCACCATTTTTTTTCGTTTATCTCCTTGAGGATCTCAACGTCTAGATCGTGCTCGGCCAGCAGTTTCTTCAGGCGGCTGTTCTCAAGCTCCAGTGCCTTGAGCCGTTTGACATCGGCCGCCTCCATTTGACCGAAGTGCTTGCGCCAAGCGTAGATCGTGGCATCGCTGACCTTGTAGCAAGGCGTGCATCGCCACCGCTTCGAATTGCTGCAACACGCCAGCCGGGTGATCGCGGACTGGATCCATTTCTACAACCACCAGCGCCCACATCAGGCGCTGAACATGAGGACTCCCGCTAAGGCATTTGCATTAGCGGCATGACCTGAGCAGGTTTTTCTGGGTCGATACAGGCAGGCCTTCCTGCGTGACCACAACTTGGTCAGCAGCATGAGCCGGCGCGGCAACTGCCACGACAACCCCGTGGCCGAGAGCTTCTTCCAACTGCTCAAGCGCGAACGTATTCGCCGCCGCACCTACACGACCCGCAGCGACGCAAGCAGCGATGTCTTCAACTACATCGAGATATTCTACAACTTCCAGCGCCGCCAT
The DNA here is from genome assembly GCF_900113035.1 of Paracidovorax wautersii. Taxonomy (GTDB): domain Bacteria; phylum Pseudomonadota; class Gammaproteobacteria; order Burkholderiales; family Burkholderiaceae_C; genus Paracidovorax; species Paracidovorax wautersii. The sequence continues at coordinate 141,015 of NZ_FONX01000004.1, forward strand.
TCATCGGCAGCTGGGCAATCGCCGGTAGAGCTCGAACAGCAACATTCCCAATGGCTCAAAAGTGCCTAGAAAAACCGGGGCGATTTACCACTGCCTTGGCGAGCTGGCAGCACCACTACAACTGGCACAGGCCACACAGCGGCATTGGTCACACCGCTCCGATGTCCAGGCTCAAATCTGCAAATGACCTCTTGACGGTTCAAAGCTAACGATTGAGAAATATTCAAATCAATAAAGAAGATAGAGAGCATTGCCCGGAAGGTTTCCTGTAGCGGAAATCAAGCTCGCGCTGATGTCTTCAATTACATCGAATGATTCTAAAATTCAACGCACAGGCATTCGGCGCTGGGTTACGTCAGCCCAGCACAGTTGCTCGGGCAGACTCAAGAAATTGCGGCCGGTGTCACTGAGCCAGCCGGCAGCAGCCCCGTCAGCGTTTCGCGCTCCAAGGCCATGTGCACCCAGTCAACCACTCCGCCACTGGGCTGGTAGCCGCTAACAAGCTCCTGGAGTACGGCACGAATCCCGGACACGTCATTTACAACTATCGCATGGCTCAGGGTATTGAGTCGGGACTCCAACTGCGACCAAGGAAGGAACTGTTCGTGAGCCTTCATGATGCGCTGATGCTGGGTCGACTTGGGATTGTCGCCAATCAGCAGTTCCTCATACAGCTTTTCGCCGGGGCGCAGGCCTGTTACGATCAGTTCAATGTCGCCCTCAGGGTGGAGTTCATCGCGGACAGTCAAGCCTGACAACTCTATCATACGACGCGCCAAGTCGATAATCTTTACCGGCTGGCCCATGTCCAGTACGAACACGTCTCCACCTTGTCCCATGGCACCAGCCTGGATCACCAGTTGGGCCGCCTCGGGAATCGTCATGAAGTAGCGGGTAATTTCGGCATGCGTCAGCGTGACGGGGCCGCCATTGCTAATCTGCTGCCTAAAGAGCGGGACCACGGAGCCACTGGAACCCAGCACGTTACCGAAACGCACCATTGAGAACACTGTGGGTGTACCCAAATTCTGCTCGGCCAAGGCCTGCAACACCATCTCTGCCAATCGCTTGGTGGCACCCATGATATTGGTAGGCCGAACCGCTTTATCCGTACTGATTAACACAAAGTTGCGCACGCCATTACGCGCAGCCGCCTCCGCGCACACACGCGTGCCCCAGACGTTATTGCGTACGCCTTCTGCTGGATTGTGCTCAACCAGTGGCACATGCTTGTAGGCCGCTGCGTGATACACGGTATGCGGTTGCCAAGTTTTCATGATTTCCTGCATACGTGCCTTGTCGCAAACAGAGGCTAGCAACGGAACAATCTCGACTTCTGCGTCTTGTGATGGATGGAGCTCCAGAGTGGACGGTGTCTCATCGCTTACCCCCGCTGCTGACTCGCTCGTACTACGCCGTTCGCCGCTCAGAATGACCTGCAATTCCTGATGGATTTGATAAAGGGCAAATTCACTCATCTCCACAAGCAGCAACTGTTTAGGGCTGGTCTTGAGAATCTGGCGGCAGAGTTCACTACCGATACTGCCACCCGCGCCGGTGACCAGCACCGTTTTCCCGTGGGTACTGAGATTCAGCAGCAACCCATTAGGTTTGACGGGTTCACGGCCCAAAAGATCGTCAATGTCCAACTCGCGTACATCGCCCAAGCTGACTTTTCCCGTTGCGATATCGCTCAGACCGGGTAGGGTGCGCACGGCTACTTTGTGGGGCTTGAGGCTGTTCAGAATCTCATTGCGCCGTTGCCGCGAAATGCTAGGCAGCGCCAACAGCACATCAGTGATAGGCGATACATTGAAAATCTTCGAGAGCTCTGCTGGGTTGTGGATAGGCAAACCGTTGAGGACATGCCCATGAAGCCGATCATCGTCGTCCAGGAAACCCACAACATGGATTTCCGGGCTGTTGGCCATGGCGGAGGCCAGTTGTCGACCTGCGTGTCCGGCGCCATAAACTAGCACCTGGGGCAGCGTTGCTTTGCGAAGTTGCTGGTGGTACAAGCCGCCCAGCCATATTCGGGCCGCAGCACGTGACGCCCCTACCAACATCAACAACATCATGGGTTGGATAAAGCCAACTGTTCGAGGGATACCTTCCACGCCCCAGAACGTGAAGACGGCTGCAAATGCCGTGGTGTACAGCACCATGGCACGTGCGACGGCCACCATAGCTGCCAGTCCGGTGTAACGAAATATTGCACGGTAAAAGCCAGATGTAATGAAAATAGGCAAGGCGAGTATCACTGAAACCACACTCGCTAAAAGGACTGAGGAATCTAGCAATACCCAGAACCCTAGACGCAAGTAAAAGGCGAGCCAGACAGAGATGATGCAAAGGCACCCATCTAGCGTCAGGACCACCCCACGCTTGACCGAGCGTGGCAGAGATAGTGCCCGCGCGGCCCAACGTCCCAGGGCATGCATCATGGCGTCACCTCTGACTCGACAGCGCAAGATTTTCTGCATTTTGAATTTAGATGGTCATTCATTGCTTGTACTCATCGTTAGTGGTGTCGATGGCCTCTCCAGGTCGTAGCGTTGTCCCTGCAGATATAGTCACGCCATATCCCAACGCAGACCCGGCCTGCATCCACGCTCCCTTTCCCAGGACTGATCCGCCAGCCATGCTGGCGTTGACGCCTAGGTGACCATAGTCCTTGACTACGGCGTGGTGATCAACCACGGCGCCGCAGTTCACGATGGTGCCTTTGCCCAATTGTGCTTCGGTACCGATGACGGCTCCAGCCATGACGGCAGAGCCGGTACCTAGCAGTGCGCTTGGCGCCAAGAACGCCCGGGGATGAATCACGGTGGCGAATGCAAAACCCCCTGCAGTCAACTGCTGCATCACCTTCTCTCGCACCGGGTTGGCCCCTATGGCCACCATGACCTGATCGAAGCGAGAACGGTGGCTGGAGACGCTGGCTATGGATCCCAGCACGGCTGCCCCCAGCATCGGATATCTCGCAGGCAATGCATCGTCGAGAAATCCGATCACGTCGAACATACCTGACAAATGCGCCGCCTCGGCTACCGAACGACCATGTCCACCAGCCCCAATCACGAGCAAACGAATCTTGGTCATCAGTGTGACACTCCTTCTCGTTGCACGACCTTCAAGAAGGTGAGCCAAACGATCCTGAAGTCGAACCAGAGGCTTCGGCGATGCAGGTACTCGACGTCCAGCGCCACTTTCTGAGGGATGGGCAATTCATCACGGCCGTTGACCTGTGCCCAGCCAGTGAGCCCCGGGGTAAGACTATGTACACCCGCCTGAGTCCGGGCCTGTATCAAGTCGTGCTGGTTAAAGAGTGCCGGCCTGGGACCGACAAAGCTCATGTCCCCGCGCAGGATGCTCCAGAGCTGTGGCAATTCGTCTAGGCTGCTCTTACGTAGGAAGGAGCCGATGGGGGTCAGATGGCTTGCCGGGTTGGACAGCAGGTGGGTGGCCACTGCAGGTGTTCCCACGCGCATGCTGCGGAACTTGGGCATGCGGAATATGGCATTATTTCGTCCGACACGGTCTGACCAATAAAGTGCGGGTCCGGCGGACGTGAGCTTTACGGCTAAAACTATAAAAAGTAAGGGTAACGCTAGTGCCGTACTAGCGACTAGCCCAAGCAGCAGATCAAGGAGTCGTTTCATTTTTCTCTAAGATAGGCGCTAACCGTAGCGCTGAGCTCTTCGGCCATGGAGTGCGACGGCTTCCAACCCAGCACGTGACGCGTATGAGTGATATCGACTTGCAAGGACTCGCACAGCCGTTGAATCGTGTCCTTGCGACCAACTGCATTGGCCAAGAAGCGCAGCAACGCTGGTGGTGCCGGCAGCAGGCGAGCAGGGCGGTTCAAAGCCGTGCCGACGCGTTGCAGCAGTACGGGCGTAGATATATCGTCACCGTCGCTGACTAAGAATGTGTGGCCTGTTGCATTGGGGTGGAGTATACAGGCTAATAATAAATCAATCAGATTGCCCAGTCCCACCATGCTGCGCCTATTGTCCACACTGGCCAACGGAAGTGGCAGACCGCGTTGTATGGCAGAAAGCATCTGCCGGAAATTTGCGCGCACTCCTGGTCCATAAACGAGAGGGGGACGCACTATCACTAAACCCATTGTTGTCTCAGATGCGATCTGGCGCAGGCCTTGTTCTGCCTCCATTTTGGACACGCCATACGGGTCAAGAGGCGATGGGGTATCATCGCTACGGAATGGACGGCCCTTAGGAGTACGTTCTCCATTTACCTTAATGGAACTTATGAAAACGAAGCGATTTACGCCAGCGGCGGCGGCTTGCCTTGCCAAGTTGAGTGTGCCCTCAACATTAGCTGCGCGAAACGCTGCGAGTGGATCAAGCTCGGTATCGTTCATGACGTGGACGCGCGCAGCCGCATGGACCACGCATGAAATTCCCGCGAGTGCGAGGCTCCAGTCTTGTGTTGCCGATAAGTCACCGGTGAAAACCACCTCGGAATTGATGCTGTCGGCTGGCGGCTCACGGAGCGCCCCACGAACTGCTAAGCCTTCCGCTGCAAGCCTTGCACATAAAGCGCTACCTACAAAGCCTGTAGCGCCAGTGATTAAAATTCTTTCAGGAATCACAATAAATCTCATTGGGTGCGTGCCTCCTCTGCGGAAAGCGCGCGTTACAGCGAGTTGTCGAGAAGCGCGTCATGGAAATGAAGCTCCAGAGCATCGATCAAAACATCGCGATCAAATTCACGTTTGCCATAGGCACGCCCACGCTCGCCCATAGCCCTTCGCTGATCCGCAGTCAATTCCGAAAGGCGCAATACGTTTTCAGCCAGTCCAGCACCATCGCCAGCGCACGTCACTAGGCCTCCTTCAGATTCTTCTATCACCTTTCTGCCCTCGCCATCGAGCATTCCTAAAAGCGGGATGCCTACGCCCAAGTAACTCTGAACTTTTCCGGGGATAGTCAAGGAAAAAATCGGATCAGATTTAAGACTGACCAATAAAGCATCAGCGCCGCTGAAGAATGAAGGCATGCGCTCAAGTGGAAAACGGCCCAACATGATGAGTCGATTCTGCAGGCCACGCTTTGCGACCTCATCGCATACATATCCAGCAGCACGCCCGTCCCCCACCACCAACCAGCGAATGTCTTGGCGGTGTTTTAGCCGCTCTGCTGCATCGATAATGGCTGGAAAGTCCTGAGCCTCTCCGATGTTGCCTGCAAATAGGATGTTGAATCCATCGGCATATGGTTCCAGTTCTGGTGCTGGCTTGACGGCATCCAGCGCACCACTGAAAAGTCCTTCAGTCCACCCGGGAAAGTAGCGGATGCGATCTCCGGCTGATCCCGCATATTTTTCGACAGAATGAGCGAAGCCACGAGATTGCACCAAAATGCGGTCGCAGCGGCGGTAAATAAAAGACACCATGTGCCCAACCAACCTCAGAACCCGCTGTGATCTAACTACGCCTACCGCTGACAAGGTTTCTGGCCAAAGATCCAATACCCAAAGTAACAGGGGACTCATCTTCAGCCGCCGTAAAAGTACGGCTGGCAGTACAGCTGTGATGGGCGAAGGCTCAAAAGAAAATATAGCATCGAACTGCTGACCTCTTAACTTCCAAGAGCCACAGATGGCTGCAGACACCGCGAAGCTGAGATAATTGAGCATGAGCCGAATAGCGCCTTTACCCCGCGGCGCCATGGGGACGCGCAGTACCTGAGCACCCGCGAATAGTGAAAAATTCTCAGGATGTGCTTTAAATTCAAGAAATATCACTCCCTCAGGATAGTTTGGATACCCGGTGAGCACGGTCACTTCATGGCCGCGCTTGACGAGTTCCGTTACCAACTCATTGACGCGGAAATTTTCAGGCCAGAAATACTGGCTGATGACCAAGAGCCGCATGTATTCAGTCGTATTTGCGCCAGACAACGCGATTTACATAGTCGGTGTAGCTAAGAATGATGCGTAACACCTTATCAGATACATTCGGCATGCTGTAGTCGCTGACTTGTCGCAAAAGACGCGTGTCAGCGCTAGGTTGAGATGCCAGAACGGCCAAGCCTTGGCAGACACGTTCTACATTCAGCCCCACCATCATCACTGCAGCCTCTTCCATTCCTTCAGGGCGCTCATGCGCCTCGCGCAGATTAAGTGCCGGGAAATTGAGGATGGAGGATTCCTCGTTAATAGTACCGCTGTCCGACAATGTGGCTTTAGCAGATAGCTGTAAATGTACATAGTCGTGAAAACCTAGGGGCTTGAGCAAGCGAACACCAGAATGAAAGCTAGCTCCTGTGGCTTCAACTCGCTTCATCGTGCGTGGATGAGTAGAAACTATAACTGGGAGGCCGCTATCTTCTGCAATAGTATTGAGAATATTAACCAGTTTGCCGAAATTGATTTCGGACTCTATATTTTCCTCGCGATGGGTGCTAACCACAAAGAACTTGCGGCGCTCCAAGCCTAAGCGCGTTAAAATATTGGATGCATCGATGCGCATTCGATAATGGGTCAGCACTTCGTACATCGGACTGCCGGTCTTTATCACCATGTCTGGCGGAAGTCCTTCTCGGAGCAAATATTCGCGAGCGATACTGCTGTAGGTGAGGTTGATGTCGGATGTGTGATCTACAATGCGACGGTTTGTTTCCTCCGGAACGCGCTGATCAAAACAGCGATTTCCAGCTTCCATATGGAATATGGGGATTTTGCGACGCTTGGCTGGAATAACCGAAAGACAACTGTTGGTATCGCCCAAAACGAGCATGGCTTCAGGCTTCTCCCGATCAAGCACAGCATCCACCGCTGAGATCAGGTTTCCGATGGTTTGTGCGGCATTTGCGCCCGCAGTACCGAGAAAGTGATCTGGCTTACGTACCCCTAGATCGTCGAAGAATACTTGATTGAGCTCATAATCGTAGTTTTGACCAGTATGAATCAGCACATGATCGCAATTTTCATCTAGGCGAGCCATGACGCGGGACAAGCGGATGATTTCGGGCCGAGTGCCTACTACGGTCAATACCTTTAGTTTTTTGATGGTGGTCATGGATTCACTTTCATCGCGATGGTGTCTGGCCTCTCATGATCAAATATTTCGTTGGCCCATAACATTACAATCATTTCGTCTTGGCCGATATTTGTGATGTCATGTGTCCAGCCGGGCACGGTTTCGACGATCTGTGCCTCACCACCGCGAGTGACTAGTTCATAGGTCTCGCCGGTGGCGACTTGTCGGAAGCCGAAGCGTGCTGTACCCTTGATTACAAGAAACTTTTCAGTTTTAGTGTGGTGGTAATGACCGCCACGGGTTATGCCGGGGCGAGCAGTGAAGTAGGAGAACTGACCGCTTTCCCGCGTTTTGAGCATCTCTACGAAGGTACCGCGGGGATCGTCGTGGCGTGAAACTGTATAGACAAAATCCTCCGCTGGTAGGTAGCTGATATAAGTGGAGTACAATGCGCGCAAAAAGCCTGTACCCACCGCGGGTACGACCATGGATTCACGCATTTCGGCGAAACTGCGCAACGTATCGACGAGTTCGCCCACTGTAGTCTCGTAGAGCGGGGCAATCTGGGCCTGACCGCCTCCTGCAGTTGGTTCATCCACGATGGACAGGAAGCTATCGACCACATCGTCCACATAGACTAAGCGCAAGGCGGCTGCTGTATCGTTGATCTGAATCGGAATTTTACGCGTGATGTTGTAGCAAAAGGTAGCAACGGCAGAATTGTATTGCGGCCGGCACCACTTGCCGAATACGTTAGGCAGGCGGAATACATGTACTGGCGCGCCAGTGGCGCGGCCGTAGTCCAGAACGGCATCCTCGGCCGCTTTTTTGCTGAGCCCATATGCGTTGTCCAGCGCCGCCTGTGTGGATGAAGCCAGTACCAAGGGAAGAGGTCGACCGGACTTACGCAATGCGTCGCATAGGGCAAGAGTGGCGTCTTTATTACCGGCGGTAAACTCGTTTTCGGTTTTGGGGCGGTTCACGCCAGCAAGGTGGAACACGATGTCGGCGCAAGCCAGCGCCGCGACGCGGTCGGCTTCACTGCTGGAGCGCAGGATGGGCAGCACTGTATGTCCTTGTTCACGGGCGCGCAGGCTGAAGTTCGTGCCGATAAACCCATTGGCTCCGGTGACGGCGATATTGGCCACTGATTAGTCCTCCCCCAATGGGTATTCACCGCTCGCGATGCGCTGCATAAAATTCAGCTTAAGCAGCAATTGCTTCATGCCCTCAACATCCAGACGATTTGTGTTGTGGGAGTTGTAGTCCTCGGCATGGCTGATCTTCTCCTCACCCTGCTCTACGAACTTGGAGTAGTTGAGGTCGCGGCCGTCGGCAGGTACGCGATAGTAGCCGCCCATGTCTTCGGCCGAGGCCATTTCCTCGCGGCTAAGCAGCGCTTCATACAATTTTTCACCATGGCGCGTACCGATTTTACGCACCTCATGGTCTGGCTTATTCATTAGACTCAACAGTGCCTTGGTTAAAACCTCTACGGTGGCTGCTGGCGCCTTTTGCACAAAGATATCTCCATTACTGCCGTTTTTGAAGGCGTAGAGCACTAGTTCAACGGCGTCGTCCAGCGTCATCATAAAACGGGTCATGGCGGGGTCCGTCACCGTAATTGCCTCACCTTTGAGGACTTGATTCACGAACAGCGGGATCACGGACCCGCGCGATGCCATGACGTTACCGTAGCGGGTGCCGCAAATAGTCGTATCTGTACCTTCGAGGTTGCGTGATTTAGCAACCATCACTTTTTCCATCATCGCCTTCGAGATGCCCATGGCATTGATTGGGTAAACAGCCTTGTCTGTGCTGAGGCATACGACACGTTTCACACCAGCATCGATCGCAGTGGTTAGCACATTATCGGTACCATAAACATTGGTGCGAACTGCTTCCATCGGGTGGAACTCACAGGAAGGAACCTGTTTGAGGGCTGCTGCATGGAACACAAAATCGACATGGCGCATGGCGTCTGCCAAAGCGCGTGGCTCACGAACATCTCCAATGTAGAATTTCAGTTTGGAGCTTTTATAGTGCTTTCGCATGTCGTCCTGCTTTTTTTCGTCTCGACTAAAGATGCGGATTTCGCTGATATCCGAATCCAAGAAGCCACGCAAAACGGCGTTGCCAAACGAGCCAGTTCCCCCGGTGATCAAAAGTTTTTTATTATTAAACATTTAGCGATCCTGATTAAATTAATAAATGCATGGGCAAATTGCAAAAAATTCACATATTGAATATTTTTTGTGCATGAACGTGTTCAACCTCTATCCACTAGGAGTTTGCCGATTTTCGCATCAAAACCTTTCATGTCTTGACGGATTTTTTTTAGCGCGTTGTCTGACATTTCGCGCCGAGCCGATTCGTCCAACTTTTCCGCCATTAACAATGCTGAGATGAATGAGGGAATGTCTCCATATTCGAACTTTATACAATCAATACCATTTTCGAAAGAGTCGAAGAGCTTTATGTTGGAGCATATGAATGGGGTCGCGCAATGAATTGCTGCACAGTAATGAACACTGCTGTTGGCATAGCCTGGCTTATATGGAAGAATGAGAAATCTAGAGCTAGCTATCTCATCAAGAAAATCTTGGTCATCTAGGGTAGTGTCGATGACACGATCGGCAACCTTTTCAATACGCCGAGAAGCTTCAAAAGGCATTGAGCCGGTAACAGCAAGTTCTAAAACACCGCCAGCCGACCGGTATTGGGGGAACGCTTCGAGTAGAAAATCGATACCCTTGCTCGGTCTTACATGGCCTATTAACAAGACATTAGCGCGTCCTGCAGCATAGCGAACCGGCAGCTGTTGTAACGACCAAGGAAAAGGCACCGATAGCGCATAACCCGTCACAGGCAGACGACTTCGCAATGCATCAAGCGAATGCTGATTGTGAACAATCAGCGTATCAGCCATCAGGTAAATAGCATCTCGATTTTTTTCGGCAATCTCGTAGTGGCTTTGTGAATCGTGAACCACAATTGCAAGCTTTTTGCTGATTTTTTTTGCCGTAGTGACAAATCTGCGTGTAATGATGAAATTTGTAATGGGGCTGTAAATTACTTGATCAGCTCGAATTGCAGCGAGCCAAAATGCGGTAATTATGTAACCTGCAAAAAACTCAAAAAAACGAATGACGCGCCTCAATAACGTCTTGCGCGTCATTAGATCGTCGGTGATGGGAAAAAAAATCTTGTGAATTCTAATGGCCGAGTTCTCGTGCTTGTATATGTAACCACAGTTCACAAAAGCATGCACTTGAGCATAATTGGCTAATCCATCTATAAATTTGGCAGAATATCCGCCCGGCACCCCGGAGCTCCCATGATATATAAATGCAATAGTTTTTTTGCGAGCTGCGCTCATTCCTTGGCCTCAATAGAAATTACATGCTCACGGTCGGAGTCAGTTTGCATTGAAAAAACTGAATAATATGGAAAATATCGCCTATAGGATGGAATATCTCCCAGCTTGGGGTCTGGTGCCATTAGCGGTAAAACGTAGAAAAGCAAACCGATAACACTGGCACTGGTTACGATGGGAACGCGAAAGGCAGTTAGCGGCTGCCTTTCCACAATATCGCCTAGTGCCGATACAAGTATACAGAGTACGAAAAAAACAAAATAATTGGACACGCGGTCCAAAAACGGAATACTTAGAATTCGTACAATTATTATCAGGACAAAAGCCCAGCATAATGGAAAGATAACCTCTCTGCGCAAGAGAGCGCTCGGCAAAGGGCGATTCCGATACCACAACATTACGAGAATAACCGGAATTATTCTGAGCAGGTTATAAATTAATCCTAAAAGCGATAGTTCGCTGTCAACCTCATAAAATTTAAGATCGAGATCAGCTAAAGCCCCGCCAAAGGATTCGATATAGCTGAGTGGGTTCTGCAAGCCACCAAGCCATATTATCAAGCTTAGTGATGCCAGTACTTTCAACCAAGTGGGGATGCGCCTTGTTAATATGAATGGTGTTATTAATAATAATAAAGCAAACTTGTGAAAAAGAGCTGCAGCAGCTAGCCATGAATAAAATCCAAAAAACCGTCGATCATTGTATTTGATGATCGCAACGAGAAACATGGCTACCGCCATGGATTCCCGCATAATCTCCATATTAAAATAGAAGAAGCACGTCAGATAGAATAATAGTATTGCCGTGAAAAAACGAGTCGTTGCCCTTCTGAAGAAATAAAAAACGCAACCATTGAATATCCATGCTACTGTGATTTGAAGCATTACGAAGCTATCAAATATTTTGCAGGTTGAATTAATTAGCACCCACAGAGGTTGATAGCGTTCTATTGAAAAACGCTCAACGGACATATCACTCAGGGGCAAAACATCGTTTTTGAATTGGGCCATATAAGCCACAGTATCAGGTGCAAGTCTATACCTCAGCCCACTTAATAGTATCAAAAAAAGTAAGGCTAGTCCGCGATGTAATCCTTTAAGGTTCGACGTAGAAGTTTTCCCAAAATCGTAATGAAAGCTGAGAATAGCCAAATAAGCTGCTATGGTGAGGTAGAGCACAATTCAACCTTGTCCTGCAACTATAACCTGCCGATAAAGTAGTCTGAAATAGATAGCTCCACCAGCACATGCAAAGCTAATTGCCGCAATAATTCCAGTAACCCCAAATGCCAGAACTAAAGGGAATCCCAAAAACATCAACAATCCACATTGCAGAAAAACACCTATCTGCGCTCGGCGAAAGCGAGAGGTGTTTGCCATGACGGTATTCATGAGATTGACGTAACTCGTGAGCAAAAAAGCAGGAAAAAGCAGGAAGAAATATTTAATGGATGCCGAATAGCGATCCATGCCTAAAGCCGGTAGAATTGCTGCAAGCAAAATTCCCATTGTCATATATAAGACCGCCAAAATGCTAATGATTTTTATTAGCTTTTTCTCTATCGTAAATATGCCAGCGCTTGATGCATTAATCCATTTGGGAACTAGAATGCCGAAAAGGGCAAAAAATGGGGCGAAGCCGGAATATATTCTATAGGCGAATCCATATAATCCAATTTGTTCAAAAGATACGTGAGCAAAGACAAGAAGATAGTTGCTTCCCATATTTACCAGATAGATCCCCAGAACGCCCACTATCTGCCAGCCTGAGTAATTTAAAACTTTTAAAAAATCGTCATTATTCCAATGGAAAGGCTCTTTGTGATAAAAAAATAAAAAGATTGCGCATGCTACGCTGGCAAAAATTCCGGATGCTGCCGCATATGTAGTGACGTAGCTTCGCAGATCATGTACCAGCACGGCGACTATGCCCACAAGAGTCAACGTAGTGGCAAGCTCAAGGGAGGCTTGCAGCGTGTCGTGATTTCCTGGGTAAAGTAACTGAGCTGCAAAATCGTAAAGAACATAACCAACAAAGAGGATAAGCATGTATGAATATAATCCTCCGATCTTCATGTAATCTTCGATTGTAGGACGAGCCATTCCAAAAAAAGCACTTACTAGAAAAAAAGACAGTGCGACAATGACGAGGCGGTAATAAACAATTTTTTTGTAGGAGCCTGTTTGTGCAAAGCTGCGAGATCCCAAATTCAATATAGCCCCATTACTCCAGCCGCTGGTCAATACATACATTAACTGCGCAACCGATACGATCAAGGAAAAATGTCCATATTCGGCGGGTGTAAGCACATATACCAGATAAAGCGAAGCGAGTTGGGTGCAAACTGAACTGGCAAGCTTCAATACATGGAACAGTCGAACGGAGCGAGTTGCTTTGCCAAAATTTTTAGCCAATTGGGCCGCATGTCGCAGAATCAAATTTATATAAGTCAAGGCTTTACTATTATCGGACGGGCGGTCGATTCAATACGTGCTGGTATTGCCTGCCGAGGAAAAGGCGACTAATATAATAGTACGCACTGGCTGCTATTCGGTAAAATACACTATTGAATTTGAATTTTCCCTGTTTTTCACTTATCCAAGTAATTTGGGAGTGATATTGCTTTAAGCGATGATGTTCTATATAAACTCCAAGGAGGATTTCATGCATATAGCCAAATACCCGCACTTGATTCACTGGGTAATCTGATGGATCTAGCTGCTCCTCCATTCGAAACAAAATTCTAAAAACCCAAGAGCAAAATTCTTGAAACCGATCCCATGGCAGTATAAACATATTGTGCCCAATCATGGTATTGCTGCCGTAGAGCACCTTTTGATAGGCGGCATCGTAGTCGGGTGAGATTTCGTGAATCGACTTTTCAAGCATATCAAAGTCGTAGTCAACATAATTCATGCTGCAGACTCGGCGAATGCTGTAAGCGTAGGTGTAGGCCTGTGGGACTATAATGTCATAATCCTCAAGAATTTTTACAACTATTGATAAATCGATATTCTCAATTTGGCTTGCCTCACTGCGCTCAATTAGATTAACAGGAGCACTAGGCGATTGTGTGAAATTGAAAAACCGTCGATAGCTGCAGAGGCCAACATAATCAGTGTGCGGTAGGTTTTTCCATGCCCAGTACAAGCCGGTTATTTCTGACCAATAACGATTGCGAGAGCTAATATTGGTTTTTGTATTATCTCCTTGCATTGGTAGATCAAGGCCGGTGGAGTCTTTTCCGCATTGAATTTCGAGGTACACCGGATTGTTGGTGCGGAAATATATATCGCGATAATGGCAAACTAAGATTTTTAGTGATGTCGAATGCATTTTTGCCACCAATTTACCAATGAAAAAATCATTCTTCTGCTCAGTGGCGCTTTAGGTACATAGACGGTTTTTTGCGCAGCAGAAAAATATTTGGATTGCTCAATAATTATTCTATATTTTGAAAAGTTCTTATCGGCTGAGTAATTTTCGCGTGCATATTCGTAACATGCGTTTGCAGTTTTGCTCCAATCGGCCTCTATCAATGCGACCGCATCACTTATCTCTGTGACGATTTCGCTTTCCCGCCGGCCAGCCAGTTCGGAGCCATCACAACCGCGAGGTTGATTGAAAAATAAACCGCCGCAGATTGGGCGTTGATATGGATTATGGGTATAACTGGCTAACGCAACTATCACCGGAATCTTGAATCGTGCCAATTCGATCAGCGATGTCCCCATGGCATATCCTATGGAATGCGTTCGTATCACATCCTCCAAGCCGTCGTATGATACTTCCCCTATAAAATCCACTCGATCTGTCGCCACTCTACATTCTTTCATGCGTGCCAAGATGTGCGAGCGATCGCCTCCCCCAACGATGGTCGCTTTATAGCCGTCTGCATGTGCTAGAAAATCGATTAGCGCAAGCAAAGCGGGTATTTTAAAGTCGACCAAACGCCCAATCCACAAGATCCTCTTGTCAGTCTCCTTTGCCTTCCTGCCTTCGGCCGGCGGGACGAAAGATGGTAATGGAACTATATGATCGCTAGGGATTGATATGCCAAAATTTCGCTGCCAGTTGTGAGCAATGAGATCAGCCATGCAAATTAGCCCATCGTTTTTGTTGAGCATAGTCAGCAGCGAACGATTAAAACAAATTAGCTTTGAATTTCCAAAGCTTAGTTTTCCTGTCAATCTGTAAATTAATTTTTCCGCAAGGGTTTGTCCTGCATATAAGTCGTCCTGGATATGCAAAATTAGATGGGTAATTGATGCGACGGGCAATTTGGCCGCAAGCGCAGTAGCCGTAAATAAGTCGCGCATACAAAAGGTCACTAATCGGGCGGGGTGATGGCCAACTGCGGTCGCAATAATTTCGACCAGTTTTTTCCTTTTGGCTTTAGTTTTGTAATAATAATCAGGTGCACAACTGATAGGCAATATTGAGGATGCAGGTATCTTGTGCCTTTGCAGATCTTTGTGTGCATATCCATTTTCAGAACATACGCAAATGAAGCGAGTTCCACATTGCTCAAGATAATTTGCAAAGCGGACCATGAGGGTCTCCCCGCCACCTAAATAAGCGTTGAGATTGATTAAAACGACAATGGGCCGAGAATCCATAATTCAGATTTCGCCGAGTATTCTATGGAGCTTATCGCATACTTGATGGACCTCGTCTTCCTCTAGAGTCGGTCCAATAGGCAGGCTCAATACTTCCTTGTGAATTTTTTCACTCAAAGGCAGAGACCCCAAAGGCATTTGCAGATCTGCGTACGCTGGCTGCAGGTGTGGCGGAACAGGGTAATGAATCATTGTTCCAACTTTTTCAGCTGCTAGCTTTTCCTGCAGTCTGTCCCGTGACTTGTGACGTACGACAAACACATGCCAAGCAGAGGTAGCATTTTTTTCCACAAAAGGAAGAACCAACTTGGTATCATTTAGCCTTTTCAGGTAAATGTTAGCTAGCCTCGAGCGATGCGCATTATCATTATCCAGTAAGGGAAGCTTTGTCCGGAGAAATGCGCTTTGGAGTTCGTCTAGGCGAGAGTTGTAGCCTTTAATCTCATTATGATACTTGCGATGGGATCCATAATTTCGCAGTGATCGCAGGCGTAATGCGAGTTCTGGGTCAGACGTGGTTACCGCACCCCCGTCTCCCAATGCACCCAGATTCTTTCCCGGATAAAAACTGAATGCAGCAGCGTCGCCCAGAGATCCTACTTTTTGACCATTGAAAGTCGCACCGTGAGCTTGGGCGCAGTCTTCAAGCACCTTCAGCCGGTGGCGCGCTGCAATTTCCGTGATTTGATCCATCGCTGCAGCTTGACCATAAAGGTGTACTGGAATTATTGCTCTGGTTCGCGGTGTAATTGCGTCTTCGATCCGGCCTGGATCGATGTTGCATGTTGCTGGATCAGGCTCAACAGGAATCGGGCGTGCGCCTGTTTCACTTACTGCGAGCCAAGTTGCAATATAGGTATTTGAAGGAACCAGAACCTCATCACCCTCACCAATTCCCCATGCACGCAGCACTAAATGCATCGCTTCAAGGCCATTTCCGACTCCTATGCAGTGAGATACATTGCAATAAGCGGCAAATTCATCTTCAAAGGCCTTTGTTTCATTCCCAAGTATCCACCATCCGGATTCGAGAACCCTCTCCAGCGCTGCTGCCAAATCCTCACGCTGGCGAAAATTTATGGATTTTAAGTCCAAAAATGGAATCATCAAAAATCTCCATGCAAAACAAATTCCTGAAAATTCGCGTAATCGCGGATGTAGTCAGTGGAATCATAAATATCTGATGCCAGTACTAAAAGGACGGCGTCAGTAGTGTATTTATATTGCACGCCCCAAACTCTTGGCGGTATATGCAGGCCTAAATTTGGTTGGTTTAGGATAATTTCTCGACTTTTTACACCATCGTCGACCACAACCGCAATCGATCCTTTCACACAGATCAAGTACTGGTGAAGTGTCTTATGTGCGTGCTCCCCTCGCACTTCCTTGCTGGGTACGTTGAAGACCCAGAAGGATCTCTTGACTTTAAAGGGCACATGTTTATCGGTCTCCGCTACAGACAGGCTGCCCCGAATGTCAGTCGCCAGCGGTAATGTGTATAAATGACAGCCTCCAATTTCCAGGTCTTCGACCCCGACAGACGGAGAGATAGATTTTGCAGCCACTGGCTGCGGTAATTCGCGCCTGTTATTTGAGTAGCCGATAATTACCGCGGGGTTTCCCGCTAATACTGCATTAGGTGGGACATCCTTGGTGACTACTGCGCCAGCCCCGATCATAGCGTTGGAGCCGACTTTAATACCCGGCAAAATCGTGGCATTTGCACCGATGCTCGCACCTCGGCCAATCTCAGTGCTAAGAAATTTTTCGGGGCGACAACGGCTCCTTGGAAAGAGGTCATTTGCAAAGGTCGCATTCGGCCCGATAAAAACATCGTCAGCGATGCGTACTCCGTCCCAAAGCTGCACGCCACTTTTGATAGTCACGCGGTCGCCCACAATCACATCATTTTCTACCAGAACATTTGCACAAACATTGCAATCATCACCAATTCTGGCTCCGGCAAGTACTACACAATATTGCCATACACGTGTACCTGCACCGATGTTGGTTGATTGCACATCGCTGAGTGGATGGATTTGATTGGTGTTCATCAAAAGTGGACCTGGCTTTTTTTAGAGATAAATGACCGGATTCGGGGTGCTGGGTTCACGCGAAAATTATTATCAGCATTATGCATTTTTTTGTTTTTACGAGCATTTTGTGCGGATGTCAGCTAGTTTGTCGGCCGGTGCTAAATATTTGAGGGGTGAAGGGGGTTAATGGCGGTTAATAATCCCTCTGATTGTTGACTTGAGTTTTGAGATTTTTCTAATGGCCAATCGATCCCCGCTTGCAATAGTTTGCTTTAGTGTGTGATGAGCGAGTATTAAGGTCAGTAGAATTAGCCCCGTTGCGACTGATGTGGCAATTGCAATAATTCCTCTTCTTGGCTTGGATTTGCGTTCTGGGGGGGTCGCTGAATCCACGATTTGAATTATTGCTCCTTCTTTGCTTTCATCGATTTTGGCTATTTCGAATTGCTTGGAGAATAACTCAAATAACGTTTCTTGGTATTTGAACTCGCGGAACTTGGCGATATAGCTGTTGCTGTCCACAGTTGTTGGTTGTTCCTTTTCTGATTTCGTTAGTTCACTTCGCAATGCTTCAAGTTCTATTTGGATCTGCCTAACTTCAGGTGTGTTGTTGGTTAAGTAACTTTTCGTGGAGGCAAGTCGGATTTCTAGTGCGGTAATTTGGGCTCGCAGTCTGGCAGGACCTTCAAGTGCAATTATGGGATTTGTATTTAGTGCACTGAGGCTCACCCCGCTAGCTGCCAAAGCCTGTTGGGCTGAAGTGAGCCGATTTTCTGTTTCAGCCATTTGTTTTTCAAAGAATGCACGCCTTTGCTGTGCTTCGGTAACTGCAAGTCGATTGAGGAGATGGCCGAGCTCTTCAATATATGTATTCGCTATAGAGGCAGCAACCTGGGGGTCTTTGTCCTCAACCGCTATCGTAATTAGACCATCCTTACCTCCACTAATTCGGCTGTAGTTTTCTAGTACTTTGCGCGCGTCCTGCCGGTATTTTTGGTCATACCGATTTAGCAGTTTGAACCGATCTATAAGCGCGTCCTCTACCGTAGTGGATTTGAGGAAGGCAATGTATAGATCGGCTGGATTTTTTAAGCCGGACGCAGCGCCAGCTAACCCACCAATTGCGCCAAGTGATTGCAGCATGTTGGCCGCCATACCTTGCTGTTGCTGAGGTGGTAAAAATCTTGCCTCCGCTGTATAGGTGGGTTGAATAAGATAAGTAATTGTCAGCGTCAGTAGCCCTGCGGCGATGGGCGTTAAAATAAGAAGTCGCAAATTTTCGGCGACTAGAATGAGTAGGTCTAGGAAACTAATCCCGTTTTTATCTTCGTTGCTGATGGTTGCTTTATTGGATGGATCGTTTTGGGAGTCGGGGTTCATATTCTCACAAGTCCTTAATTACCTTAATTGCAGCCACTCCCAGGCCAAATTGCGAAAGAATCTGCGTCCAGTCCTTCAATTGTCGTGCGACGAAGTTACGAGTTGTTTCTCGATCCAGCTTTTCGGGCACGACCAAGGCATCTCCCGGCATTAGTTTCAGGCTGTCGAAGCCTCCCCAGCCGAAAATACCACCTGCGTTATTACGGCTTACGATGCTGCCGTCAGCTCGCAGTACGAACATCTGCTCGGGATCAGCCTCCTCACGCAATCCGGCGACCTTAACGATGTCACTTACCGTACGGCCAGGTCGATATACGAACACGTTCTCGTTGTTGACGGCGCCCACGGCAGTCACGAAGCCTGGCGTAGCCGGTATGACAATACGGTCGCCATCTTCCAGCGGCAGCTCGGGCAGGCTAGCCAGCGTGGCATTCTCCGGATTCAATTCCAGCGAAATTCGACCATTGCTTTGCAGTTTGCGAAGCGATTCCAGTTGCGAACGGGCCAGTTGCTGTTGCTGTTGCATCAGCGCAGCCTGGGAAGCAGTGTCCCCTGAATTGCGGTTCGCCAGCAGGAAGAGAATCTGGCTCTGCTGCTGGCTTTCTAGTCGGCGGATTAGCATGTCTAGGTTTTCTTGCTGTTTTTTGCGTACGGAGTCGCGGTCAATGGACAGGCCGTAGATATAGGCTTGTGGCGTCAGGCCACCCACGCGGCGAAGCAGATCGCTCAGGGTCTCACCGGGCTGGGCTTCATACAGACCAGGTGCTGTGACCTCACCTTCAATGCGCACCAAGCGGGTTTGACGCTCTACCGGGAGTGTCAGGTCTTTCTGACTCAGGATGGACACCACGTCACCAGGCTGCAGCAACAGGTTTTGCGATTCGTCCTTCTGGATGACTGCCCTGCCCAGATTGAAGGGGATCAGCGTGGGGCGCAGATGGGTCTTGTCCAGTCGTTCAATAACGGCGTAATCCCAGTTGATCTGGTCCACCATATTCTTGAAGCGATTATCAAGATTCTTGCCCGCGGCATTTTTCTGAGATGCAGGCGAATCAGCCGAGAGGTTCTGCACCAGCAGGTTCTTGCGGAGGTAATAGTCGGACGTAATCAACGCGTCCTGCTCTGGGATCAGGTCGCGCACGCGCATGCCATCGAACCAACGGTAGCGCAGCGGAGCCGCCACATTGCCCTGCAGCGTGACGGCGTTGGCGAAGGCCGGGCTGATGCTCAGCAGGGTCACGATGTCGCCGTCGCGCAGCGGCTGCTTCAGGCCTTGGGCATCCAGTGTCAGATCCTGAACCTGGCGGGGCGGAGACATCGTCGGAATGACGCGCTCGATCAGGGCCTTGCGCGAGGTGGCCAGGACGGGAACGCCGCCCTTGAGCGAGAGGATGTCGCCCACGGTGCTGGGGCTGCCGTCGGCCTGAGGTTTCAATTCATAGATGGCCGGCGTATCGAGCGCGCCGCTGAAGGCCACGCGCGGGCCGGCGGGGGGAATGACGATGACGTCGCCGGGCTGCAGCGCGACATCGTTGCTCTTGTCGCCGCGGCCGATGAAGTCGTACAGATCCAGCGTGGTGACGAGCTTGCCGTTGCGCTTCAACTGGATGTTGCGCATGCTGCCCTGGCTGCTGGGGCCGCCGCTTGCGAAGAGGGCGTTGACCAGGGTGTCCAGGCTGGACAGGGTGTAGGTGCCGGGTTGGCGCGCCTGGCCCACCACATAGACCTGGATGCTGCGGAGCTGGCCCACCGTGGCGCTCACTTCGAAGTCGCGGAAGGTCCGCCCGATGCTGTTGCGCAGCGTGTTGCCGATCTCGGACACGCGCACGCCGGCCACGTTGACCGGGCCGATGCGCGGGATGCTGATCTGGCCGTTGCGGTCCACGCGCAGGTTGCCTTGGTAGTTGACGCTGCCCCAGACTTGCACGGCGAGCTCGTCGCCGGGGCCGATCAAGTGGTCCACGGGTGCGGGAGAGGTCGCGTCCGCACGGTAGGCGTCGGGCTGGGAAAACAGGTCTTGCCCATAGATGGGCAGCATCAGGCCGGTCGCCTGCTGCACGAAGGTCTGGAACTGCAAGGGCGCTTCGGCTGAACGCGCAGACGGGCGATTGCTTGACGCGCTGCCAGGGTCGGATTGCGGGCCGTTGCTGCGTCCTTCATTGCCTGCGGTGCCTAGTCGTGGAGTGCCCGGGGCGTCGTTGTTCAGATTCAAGGGGCCCGCTGGCATGCCATTGGGCATCTGCATGGCTGAGCCGTTGCCGCCTGTGCCCACGCCCTGGCCGCCGTTGCTCATTCCCTGGCCAGTGCCAGTGCCAGCGCCCATGCCACTGCTGCCGGCGGCACCGCCCGAGGTGGTGCCGTAGCCGATTCCACCCATCCCGGAACTGCTGCCGCCTGGAGTTGCGAGGGCACCGGGTCCCGTGGAGCCCAGGCCCTGGGCCTCGGCGCCGAGCTGCACCGAGCTCAGAAGAAGCGCAGCTACTGCCAGATGGATGTGGAGCGCTTTCGGGCGTACTGAAAAGATGTTCATGGAGATACGGAGGCTGAGGAAGTCGAATGCACTACAACACGGGCCGGGCGAGGCCTGACATATGTCAAGTACATGAGAAGGAGGAAGGGGCGCGTGAACCCATCGGTGTGAGCAACGATGCAGACGGCAGTCCGAGGTATTGCCTCATGTCAGGGCGCCCATGGTTTGACGGTGGAGCGAACGAAGCGGACGCTTCTTTAACGATGGGCGATCATATGTCAGTGCCTACTAAGTTCTTTAAGGTCATTGCACTATTGCCACACCTGATTTCTGTTTCGAATTGATACTGAATTGCTACAAATACATGACATCGGATCCCTTCGCTTTGCTCACTTCGTCGATGCGCGATGTTCTTCGCCGCATGATTCGTGCGGGTCGTCCGCCGTTGCACACCCTGGGGCCTGCGCGGGCGCGGGCCGCTTACGAGGTGGGCGCCGGGGTGCTGGAGGTGCCCAAAGCTGAGCTGGCGCGAGTGGAGGAGCTGTGCATCCCCGCCCGCGACGGCGCCTTGCTTTCGGCCCGGCTCTATGCCGACCGCCCGAGGGATGCCGCTGCCGATCCCGGCTTGCCGCTGCTGCTGTATCTGCATGGCGGCGGTTTCACCGTCGGCAGCGTGCAGACGCACGACGTGCTGTGCCGCGAGCTGGCCCGGCTCTCGGGCTGCATGGTCGTGTCGCTCGACTACCGGCTGGCGCCCGAGCACCGCTTTCCCACCGCGTCCAACGATGCCTGGGATGCGCTGGTCTGGCTCTCGGAGCACGCGGGCGAACTGGGAGCGGATGCCGCTCGTCTGGCGGTCGGGGGCGACAGTGCTGGCGGCACCTTGGCGGCCGTGAATGCCATCCTCGCCCGCGATGCCGGCCTGCCGCTGGCGCTGCAGCTGCTGATCTATCCCGGCTGCACGGCGCACCAGGACACCGATTCGCATCGCCGCTTCGGCCATGGGCTGGTGCTGGAGAGCGAGGCCATCGACTGGTTCTTCGGCAACTACGTGTCCAGCCCCGCCGAACGCGAGGACTGGCGCTTCGCCCCGCTGCTGGCGCCTGAGGTGGATGGTGTGGCTCCGGCGTGGGTGGGTTTGGCCGAATGCGATCCGCTGGTGGATGAGGGCGTGCAGTACGCCGACAAGCTACGGGCGGCCGGCGTGCCGGTGGATCTTGAGATCTACCGTGGGGTGACGCATGAGTTCATCAAGATGGGCCGCGCCATTCCGGAGGCACGTCGCGCGCATGCCGATGCCGCGCGTGCATTGCGCGAGGCTTTCGGCCTGCCCGAGCTGGCAGAGCAGGGGGCCGCATGAGCGCACCCATCGACTCCGCCGCGTCTGCCGCCGGCATCGAAGCTCCGGCCAATGCCGCGCGGCCGCAACCGCTGCAGAACGCCGGCTTCCGCTGCCTCCACCGTCTGCGGGTGCGCTGGGCCGAGGTGGACATGCAGAAGATCGTCTTCAATGCCCACTATCTGATGTACATCGACACGGCCATGTCGGATTACTGGCGTGCCCTGGCATTGCCCTATGAAACGGCCATGCCCACTCTGGGCGGCGAGCTCTATGTGAAGAAGGCCACGCTGCAATACCACGCATCGGCCCGGCTGGACGACGTGCTGGACATCGGCCTGCGCTGCGCAAGCGTGGGCCGGTCGTCGGTGCGGTTCGAGGCGGGCATCTTTTCCAGTTCGGGGCAGTTGCTGGTCGATGGCGAGATGATCTACGTCTTCGCCGATACGGCCACGCAGCGGCCTGCGCCGGTGCCTACGGTGCTGCGGGACTTGTTCAGCGCCTTCGAGGCCGGCGATCCGGTCGTCGATGTGGAACTGGGCCCCTGGTCCACGCTGGGCGAGGCCGCCGGGCCGCTGAGGCAGGCGGTGTTCGTGCAGGAGCAGGGCGTGCCCGCAGCGCTGGAGGCAGACGAGCTGGACGCCACTGCCCTCCATGCCGTGCTGCGCAACCGGCTGGGCGCCGTCGTGGCCACGGGACGGCTGCTGCAGCCCGCGACTGGCCTCGGCCGTATCGGGCGCATGGCGGTGGACCGGGCTCTGCGCGGCCAGGGCTGGGGTGCTGCGGTGCTGGATGCACTGGTCGAGGCCGCGCGTGCGCGTGGCGACCAACTGGTCGAGTTGCATGCGCAATGCAGTGCCGAGGCCTTCTACCGGCGGGCAGGTTTCACGCCGGTCGGTGCGCCTTTCGAAGAAGCCGGCTTGCTCCACGTCACCATGGAGCGGTGGCTGGCTGCCGAGGGCGAGTAAGGGTCGCCGGCGCTGCCGCCAAGTCGCTGTCTTGCTATGTTTTCAATAGCTGATGGCGCTTTATTTCCGAGGGCTCCGGCCGATAAAGGCCGGGTAGGCCAAGCCTCTCGCCTCGGGCCGGCCCACTGGTCGGCCAACCCGCTGCGGCTCAGATGTCTTCCAGCAGCGCGTAAGGCAGCGGCAGCAGCGTGACGGCAGGGCCCTCTGCCGCGTTGCCCACCCGCA
This sequence comes from Paracidovorax wautersii, assembly GCF_900113035.1. Lineage (GTDB taxonomy): Bacteria > Pseudomonadota > Gammaproteobacteria > Burkholderiales > Burkholderiaceae_C > Paracidovorax > Paracidovorax wautersii. The sequence continues at coordinate 164,437 of NZ_FONX01000004.1, forward strand.
GGCCGGCCTCTGGCGTGGCCGAGGCGATCTGCAGCGACAGCAGCGCATCCACGCCGCCATTCGGCGCCGCGGCCGACTGCACGACGGTGCCCACGGGCTGCTCGGCGTCGGCCTGGGCGAAAACCTCGGTGCCGGCTGCGGCGGCGTCGGCCGTGGCACCCGGCAGATGGGCCACATAGGTACGGCGCTTGAGCGTGCCGCGGAACTGGCTGCGTGCCACCACCTCCTGGCCCGGGTAGCAGCCCTTCTTGAAGTTCACGCCGCCCACCGATTCGTAATTGAGCATCTGCGGCACGAAGGCGTCCACCACCGGCGTGGTGAGCGTCGCGACGCCGCTCTGCACCTCGCTCCAGAGCCAGAGCGCGGGCTCCAGCGCCGCGCCGGCCGGGGCGGGCGTGCCGGCGGGCGCCACCCAGAGCGCGCGGGCCTGGCCGGCAGCGGGGTAGAGGCGCACCACGGCGGCACCGCCTTCCAGATCGCGCTTGGCCCAGGGCTCGGCGGCATCGGACAGCACGGCCTCGGCGGCGCTGCCGGCCAGGCCGTAGAGTGCGAAGTAGGCCGTGGCGTCGGTCAGCCGGGCCTTGGCCCGCAGCACGAACATGGACAGGCGCTTGAGAGTGGCGGGCAGCAGGTCGCGCGAGCAGATCAGCAGCACCTCGGTACCGCCCGAGGCGCCGGCACGCTTGAAGCCGATGAAGCTCGCCTGCATGCGCCCCTTGGCCGAAAGGAACCCGGCCAGCCGGGCGTGCTGCAGGCCCAGCAGGGCGAAGTCCTGGGTCAGCTGGCCGTGCAGGAAATGGGCGGCGTCCTCGCCTTCGACGCGGATCACGCCCAGGTGGGAGAGGGGAGTGGCGCCTTCCAGCGGCGCGGGCAGGGAAAAGGTCATGCTGAATTATGATGCCCGGCTACTTTTCTATGGAGTGCAGGGTCGTCGTGCGTCGTTTCATCGCGTGGATATTGGTATTGGTTCTGGCGGTGGGCGCCGTGGCCGCGTGGTGGCTGCAGGCGTCCATGCCCATGCGCCCACGCCCAGGCGTGGCGGCCGACCAGCCGCTGGAGTTGGCCATCGACCCCGGCACCACGCCGCGCGGCGTGGCCCAGGCCGTGGCAGCGGCGGGCGTGGCGATCGACCCGCGCGTGCTCTACGCCTGGTTCCGCGTGTCGGGCAAAGACCGGCTCATCAAGGCCGGCAACTATGAAATCCCCGTGGGCACCACCCCCTACGGCCTGCTGCAGAAGCTGGTGCGCGGCGAAGAGGCCCTGCGCGCCGTGACGCTGGTGGAAGGCTGGAACTTCCGCCAGGTGCGCCAGGCGCTGGGCCGTGAAGACCAGCTCAAGCACGACACGGCCGGGCTGACCGATGCCGAGATCATGCAGCGCCTGGGCCGCCCGGGCGTGCCGCCCGAAGGGCGCTTCTTCCCCGATACCTACAACTATTTCAAGGGCACGAGCGATCTGGCCCTGCTGCGCCGCGCCCTGCACGCCATGGACCACCGGCTGGAAGCCGCCTGGGCGCAGCGCGCGCCCGATACGCCGCTCAAGTCGGCCGATCAGGCGCTGATCCTCGCGAGCATCGTCGAGAAGGAAACCGGCCGCGCCTCGGACCGGGCCCAGATCGCCGGCGTGTTCGTCAACCGCCTGCGCGCCGGCATGCTGCTGCAGACCGACCCCACCGTCATCTACGGCATGGGCGAGAAGTTCGACGGCAACCTGCGCCGGCGCGACCTGCTCACCGACACGCCCTGGAACACCTACACCCGCCCCGGCCTGCCGCCCACGCCCATCTCCATGCCCGGCAAGGCCTCGCTGCTGGCCGCCGTGCAGCCCGAGCGCACCAATGCGCTGTACTTCGTCTCCCGGGGCGATGGCAGCAGCCAGTTCAGCCCCACCCTGGACGAACACAACCGCGCCGTGAACCGCTACCAGCGCGGCCAGACGCAGCAATGAATCCAGCCATGGGCCTATCTCCGCATTCCTCCTCCGCATCTTCCACCGCCGCTGCGCCCGCTGCCGGCGGGGCCGGGCCGCAGGGCGTCTTCATCACCTTCGAGGGGATCGACGGCGCCGGCAAGTCCTCGCACATCGAGTCGCTCGCCGCCGCGCTGCGCGCCCAGGGCCGCAATGTGGTCGTCACCCGCGAGCCCGGCGGCACGCCGCTGGCCGAAAAGCTGCGCACGCTGCTGCTGGGCGACGCCATGGACCCGCTGACCGAGGCGCTGCTGGCCTTCGCCGGCCGCCGCGACCACCTGCGCTGCGTGATCGAACCGGCTCTGGCCCGTGGCGACGTGGTGCTGTGCGACCGTTTCACCGACGCCACCTTCGCCTACCAGGGCGCGGGGCGCGGCTTCGACACTCAGGTGCTATCGATATTGGAGCGCATGGTGCAGGCCACGCCTGGGCTGCCGGGCGATTTCATCCGAAACCCCGACCTCACGCTGTGGTTCGACCTGCCGCCCGCCGAGGCCGCCGTCCGGCTGGCCGGCGCGCGCGCGCCCGACCGCTTCGAATCGCAGCCCGAGGCCTTCTTCGCCCGTGTGGCCGACGGCTACGCCGCCCGCGCCGCCAGCGCGCCCGGGCGCTTCGTGCGGCTCGATGCCCGCCAGGAGCGCGCCGCCGTCTGGGCACAGCTCGCACATGCCCTGGCCGAGCGCGGCTATCTGACACGGGCCGCGGCATGACCGAAGCCGCCATGCCCATCGCCCCCTGGCTCGCCCGGCAGCGGCAGGCGCTGCTGGCCCAGCGCGGCCATGCCTGGCTGCTGCAGGGGCCTTCCGGCCTGGGCCAGTACACGCTGGCGATGGAGCTGGTGCGTGCCTGGCTCTGCGATGCGCCCACGCCCGACGGCGCCTGCGGCCACTGCACCAGCTGCCACGCCATCGACGTGCGCGCGCATGCCGACCTGTGCGTGCTCATGCCGGAGACGCAGATGGTCGAGCTGGGCTGGCCGCTGCCCGAAAAGGCCCAGGCCGAGATCGACGACAAGAAGCGCAAGCCCAGCCGCGAGATCCGCGTGGATGCCATGCGCGATGCGGTCGAGTTCGCGCAGCGCACCTCGGCTCGCGGGCGCGGCAAGGCGGTGCTGGTCTATCCGGCCGAGCAGATGAACCACGTCACCGCCAACGCGCTGCTCAAGACGCTGGAGGAGCCGCCCGGCGACGTGCGCTTCGTGCTCGCCACCGAGGCTGCGCACCAACTGCTGCCCACTATCCGCAGCCGCTGCCTGGGCCACACCATGGTCTGGCCGCAGGAGGCCGAGATGCTGCAGTGGCTGGCCGCGCAGGGCGTGGCGCCCGATGCCGCCGGCGCCTACCTGCGCGCCGCGGGTGGGCGGCCTGCCGATGCGCTCGCCCTGGCGCAGGCCGGCCGCAGCCCCGAGGCCTGGTCGCGCCTGCCGCGTGCCATGGCGCGCGGCGACGCCACGGCTCTCGCCGACTGGTCGCCCGCAGAGGCCGTGGACGCGCTGCAGAAGCTCTGCCACGACCTGCTGGCCCAGCGCGTGGGCGCCGCCCCGCGCTACTTCGAGGCCGCCGACCTGCCCACGCCCCCGGGTGTGGGGCCGCTCACCCGCTGGGGCCGGGCCCTCGCCAAGGAGGCGCGCACGGCCGACCATCCCTTCAACGCCGGCCTGATGCTGGAAGCGCTCGCGGCGCAGGCGCGAAACACCCTACACTCGCGTCATTGACCGGCCCCAGCCCCGCTGCCGCGCCCATCCCCATTCGCACCGCCCGCCACACCGCCTTTCCATGAGCAGCCCTTCCTCCACGCCGCGCCCCAGCGTCATGCAGCTGGCCATCAAGGAAAAGGCGGCCCTGTACGCAGCTTACATACCGTTCTTCGCCGAAGGCGGCATCTTCGTGCCCACGCCGCGCGACTACCGCCTGGGCGACGATGTCTATGTGCTGCTCACCCTGCCCGAAGACACGCAGCGCTACCCCGTGGCCGGCCGCGTGGCCTGGGTCACGCCAGCGCGGGCCGCGGGCAACCGCATCCAGGGCGTGGGCATCCAGTTCCCCAAGGACGAGAAATCGCAGCAGCTCAAGGCCAAGATCGAAGCCATCCTGGGCTCCAGCCTCGGGGCCGACCGGCCCACGCAGACGATCTGATCCGACAGGGCGCGGCGCCGTCCCCGCCCACAATGGCATGCCGATCGTGATCCACGGTCGGCATTTGCTTTTGCGGCATGGGTGGCATCGGCGGCGTTCCCGGGCGGTTCGCCGCCTTTTTTGGGCCCGGCGCTGAACCTTCTGACACGGCGCGCCTCCATTTCTCCAATCACTGCACTGCCCGCATGTTCACCGACTCCCATTGCCACCTCAACTTCCCCGAGCTGCAAGCGCAGCTGCCGCAGATCCGCCAGGCCATGGCCGAAGCGCGCGTCGATCGCGCCCTGTGCATCTGCACCACCATGGAAGAATTCCCCGGCGTGCACGCGCTGGCCACGGCGCATGACAACTTCTGGGCCACGGTCGGCGTGCACCCCGACAACGAGGGCGTGACCGAGCCCTCCGTGCAGGATCTGCTGGACGGCGCCGCCCTGCCGCGCGTGGTGGCCATCGGCGAAACCGGGCTGGACTACTACGGCATGGAAGACCGCAAGGGCGGACGCACCGTGGCCGACCTGGAATGGCAGCGCGAGCGCTTCCGCACCCACATCCGCGCCGCGCGCGCCACCCGCAAGCCGCTGGTCATCCACACCCGCAACGCCTCGGACGACACCCTGGCCATCCTGCGGGAAGAGGGCGAGGACGGCCCCGGCAACCAGGCCGGCGGCGTGTTCCACTGCTTCACCGAGACCGCCGAGGTCGCCCGCGCCGCGCTGGACCTGGGCTACTACATCTCGTTTTCCGGCATCGTCACTTTCAAGAACGCCCAGCACCTGCGCGACGTGGCCGCCTTCGTGCCCATGGACCGCATGCTGATCGAGACCGACAGCCCTTATCTCGCGCCGGTGCCCTACCGGGGCAAGACCAATACGCCCGCCTACGTGCCCTTCGTGGCCCAGCAGATCGCTGCGGTCCGGGGCGTGTCCGTGGAGGAGGTGGCCGAGGCCACCAGCCGCAATTTCGACAACCTGTTTTTCAAAGGAGTGACGCCATGACGATCCAGCGGCGGCATTGCATGGCCCTGATGGCCATGCTGGCGATGGGGGGCTGCGCCCATGCGGGAGCCCACGACGAGTTCTTCACCGCGATCATCCGCGACAACGGCGACGCCATCACGTCGCTGGTCAAGCGCGGCTTCGATCCCAACACCCGCGACGCGAAGGGCCAGGTCGGCCTGACGCTGGCGCTGCGCGAAGGCTCCATGAAGGCCTTCGATGCGCTGATGAAGGCGCCCCGCATCAACGTGGAGGCGCGCAACGCCCAGGACGAAAGCCCGCTGATGATGGCCGCCATCAAGGGCAACCTGCCGGCCGCGCGCGCGCTGATCGCCAAGGACGCCGACGTCAACAAGACCGGCTGGGCGCCGCTGCACTACGCGGCCTCCTGCACCACGCCGGACGCCGCGCCCATGACGGCGCTGCTGCTCGAGAACCATGCCTACATCGACGCGGGCTCGCCCAACGGCACCACGCCGCTGATGATGGCCGTGCGCTACGGCGCGGGCGACGTGGCGCGCCTGCTGCTGGAGCAGGGTGCCGACCCGACCATCAAGAACCAGCTGGGCATGACCGCCTACGACTTCGCCAAGGGCGCGGACCGCAACGACATGGCCGATCTGATCAACGAAGCCGTGCGCAAGCGCCAGCCCCACCAGGGCAAGTGGTAAAGGCTTGGTGAGAGCCTGAGGACGGGGTGCCGGGGCTGAGCGGGCCCTGGCGCGGAGGCGGGGACCCCTCCTCGTGGTTCCGGCCTAGGCTTAAGGCTTCAGTGCAGGCCGCTGCGCGCCTGCAGCCGGGCGTAGAGGCCGCCCCGGGCGATCAGCTCGGCGTGCGAGCCCTGTTCCGCGATGCGGCCACGCTCCATCACCACCACGCGGTCGGCGTGCTCGATGGTCGAGAGGCGGTGGGCGATGACCAGCGTCGTGCGGCCACGCATCAGGCGCTGCAGGGCGTCCTGCACCAGCCGTTCCGACTCGGTGTCCAGCGCGGAAGTCGCTTCGTCCAGGATGAGGATGGGCGCGTCCTTGTAGAGCGCCCGGGCGATCGCCAGCCGCTGGCGCTGGCCGCCCGACAGCTGCGTGGCGTTGTGCCCCACCAGCGTATGCATGCCCTGCGGCAGCGCCGCCACATGGCCGGCCAGATTGGCGGCATCCAGGCAGGCCTGCACGCGGGCTTCGTCGATGGCCGCGCCCAGCGCCACGTTGGCGGCCACCGTGTCGTTGAACATCACCACGTCCTGGCTGACCATGGCGAACTGGCTGCGCAGCGCGGCCAGGTCCCACTGCTGCACCGGCAGGCCGTCCAGCAGCACCTCGCCTGAAGTGGGCGCCAGAAAGCGTGGCAGCAGGTTCACCAGCGTGGTCTTGCCCGCGCCCGAAGGGCCTACCAGCGCCACCACCTCGCCGGGGCGGATCTCCAGGGTGACCTCGTCCAGCGCCGGCGCGTGGTCGGTGCCGAACGACACGCCCACGTCCCGCAGCGCGATGGCGCCGCTCGCGCGCTGCACGCGGTGCTCGCCGCCTTGTTCGGCCGGCGAGCTTTCCAGCAGGGCCAGGCCGCGCTCCAGCGCCGCCACCCCGCGGGTGATGGGGTTGGCCACGTCCGCCATGCGGCGCATGGGGGCGATCAGCATCAGCATGGCGGCGATGAACGAGGCGAAGCCGCCCACGGTGATGCCGCGCGTGCCGGCGGCCTGGCTCTGCCAGAGCGCGATGCAGATCACGGTGGAAAGCGCCGCGGCGGCCAGCAGCTGGGTCAGCGGCGTCATCGCGGCCGAGGCGATGGTGGACTTGATGGCCAGGCGGCGCAGGCTCTGGCTCAGGTGGTCGAAGCGCTTGGCCTGGCCGGGCTGGGCGCCGTGCAGGCGCACCATGCGGTGGGCCAGCACGTTTTCCTCCACCACGTAGGCCAGGTCGTCGGTCGCTTGCTGGCTGCTCTTGGTGAGGCTGTAGATGCGCCGCGACAGGCTCTTCATGATCCAGGCGACCCCGGGCACCAGCACGGTCACGATCAGCGTCAGCTGCCAGTTCAGGTAGATCAGGTAGCCCAGCAGCGCCACCAGCGTGAAGCCGTCGCGCGACACGCCGATCAGCGCCTGCACCAGCGACTGGAAGCCGGTCTGCACCTCATAGACCACGGTGTTCGAGAGGGCGCTGGCCGACTGCCGGCCGAAAAGGCCCATGTCGGCCGCCAGCAGCCGGTCGAAGAGGGCCGTGCGCAGTTTCAGCATGCCTTCGTTGGCGATGCGCGCGAGCGCGTACTGCGCGCAGAACTGCGCGATGCCGCGCATGAGGAAGACGCCCATGATGGCCAGCGGCACCATCCAGAGCTTGAGCGTGCCCTCGGTGAAGCCCTGGTCCAGCAGAGGTTTGAGCAGGGCGGGGATGAGCGGCTCGGTGATCGCGCCCATCAGGGTCGCGGCGATGGCGATGGCCCACAACGCATGCTGATACCCGAAGTACGGATACAGGCGCTTGATGCGGGCGAGGAGGGTGGGGGCCCTGGTTTCCCCCACTGGCGGCACCTGCGTGGCGCTATGATTCGGAACTTGCATGAGGGATCGGATTCTACGTTTTGGCTTTGCACAGATTGTCACAGGCATCTGTAGGTGATGTGTAACATGCACGGCTCCGTTGCCAGCACTCACGGTTACCCGATCGTTGGACCAATGACTACTGACCGAACTCCTCATCTCCTCGCTCCCCTTGCGGCCGCGCCGCGACTCTCCCGCCGCCACATGGTCGCCGCTCTCGCGGCTTCCTCGGCCCTTCCCGCCGTTCCGGCCCTGGCGCAGTTCCGTGTCGAGATCAAGGGCGTGGGGCTGACCCAGCTGCCCATCGCCATCGCGCCGTTCCGGGGCGAGGCCCAGTCGCCGCAGAAGATCTCCGCCATCGTGCAGGCCGATCTGGAGCGCAGCGGCCAGTTCGTGGGCGTCGATGCCTCCGATGCTTCGCTCGACGAATCCTCCCGTCCTGACCTGGCCCAGTGGCGCCAGAAGAAGGCCGACTCCCTCGTCTCCGGCAGTGTCACCCGCCAGCCCGATGGCCGCTACGACGTGCGCTTCCGCCTGTGGGACGTGGTCAAGGGCCAGGATCTGGGGGGGCAGAGCTTCGTCATCACCGAAGGCGACCTGCGCCTGGCGGCCCACCGCATCGCGGACTTCGTCTATGAAAAGCTGACCGGCGAGCGCGGGGTGTTCTCCACCCGCATCGCCTACGTCACCAAATCGGGCGGCCGCTACAGCCTCTGGGTGGCCGATGCCGATGGTGAGAACGCGCAGTCCGCGCTTTCCAGCCCCGAACCCATCATCTCGCCGGCCTGGTCGCCCACCGGCGGCCAGCTGGCCTATGTGTCGTTCGAGTCGCGCAAGCCCGTGGTCTATGTGCACGACGTGGCCACCGGCCGCCGCCGCCTGATCGCCAACTTCCGCGGCTCCAACAGCGCTCCGGCCTGGGCGCCGGACGGCCGCTCGCTGGCCGTTACGCTCAGCCGCGACGGCGGCTCGCAGCTTTACATGATCGACGCCAACGGCGGCGAGCCCCGCCGCCTGATGCAAAGCAGCGGCATCGACACCGAGCCGGTCTTCTCCAGCGACGGGCGCAGCATCTATTTCGTGAGCGACCGCGGCGGCTCGCCGCAGATCTACCGCGTGTCCTCCAGCGGTGGCAATGCCGAGCGCGTGACCTTCTCCGGCTCCTACAACATTTCTCCGAGCGTCAGCGCGGACGGCCAGTGGTTGGCCTATATCTCCCGCATCGGCGGCGCATTCAAACTGCATGTCATGGACCTGAAATCGGGCACCGTGAATGCCATCACCGACACCACGGCCGACGAGAGCCCGAGCTTCGCGCCCAACAGCAAGCTCATCGTCTACGCCACCCAGCAGCAAGGCCGCGAGGCGCTCATGACCACCACCCTGGACGGCCGCATCAAGGCCCGCCTGGCGGGCAAGAGCGGCGATATCCGCGAGCCCGACTGGGGCCCGTTCCAGAAGCAGTGATTTACCCCGTTACCTTTATAGAAGATCAGTCCGACAGGAGAAATTGAATGATGAATGCCAAGCTCAAGCGCGTATCCCTCGCTCTCGCCATCACGGCCCTGATGGCCGGTTGCAGTTCCGGCGTCAAGCTGGAAGATGCCCCGGTGGAAAACCGTGGCGCCACCTCCACCAACGGCGGCGCCAATGCCGGCGGCGCAGGCCAGAGCGGTGTCGCTCCGGTGAACCTGGATGCCTCCGCGCGCGATGCCGCAGGCCCCGTGGGCGTGGCCCGCATCATCTACTTCGACTACGACAGCTACGTCATCAAGAACGAATTCCAGCCCGTGCTGGAGGCGCACGCCAAGTTCCTGAAGGCTTCGCCCAACCGCAAGGTCATGATCGAAGGCCACACCGACGAGCGCGGCGGCCGCGAATACAACCTGGCCCTGGGCCAGAAGCGTGCCGAGGCCGTGCGCCGCGCGCTGGCGCTGCTGGGCGTGCCTGACAGCCAGATGGAAGCCGTGAGCTTCGGCAAGGAAAAGCCTGCCGCTCAAGGCAACACCGAAGACGTGTACGCGCAAAACCGCCGCGCCGAGCTGTCGTACCGCTAATGGCTGCAGCAGCACAACATCGCGTCAGGCGTGGGCATTTCGCCGCTGCCGCGCTGGTGGCTGCCGTGCTGGGCGCTGCGGCGCCCGCAGGGCATGCCGCGCTGTTCGAGGACGACGAGGCTCGCCGCGCCATCCTCGAGCTGCGCCAGCGTGTTGACAGCCTGCAGCAGAGCGCCGCGCGCTCGGCCGACGACGCCGCCCAGATGCGCCGCAGCCTGCTCGATCTGCAGACGCAGATCGAGACGCTGCGCTCCGACCAGGCATCGCTGCGCGGCCAGAGCGAACAGCTGACGCGCGATGCGGCCGATCTGCAGCGCCGCCAGAAGGAAATGGCCCAGGGCGTGGACGAGCGGCTGCGCCAGTTCGAGCCCGCCAAGGTCACCGTGGATGGCCGGGAATTCCAGGCGGACCCGGCGGAAAAGCGTGACTTCGAGGCGGCTCTGGCGGTCTTCCGCTCGGGCAAGTTCGCCGATGCGGCACCGCTTTTCACCAGCTTCGTGCGCCAGTACCCGTCGAGCGGCTACGTGCCTTCCGCACGCTTCTGGCTGGGCAATGCCCTCTATGCCACGCGCGACTACAAGGGCGCCATCGACAACTTCAAGGGCTTGCTGGCCGCCGCGCCGGACCATGCCCGCGCACCCGAAGCGGCTCTTTCCATCGCCAACTGTCAGGTCGAGCTGAAGGACACGCGCGCGGCACGCAAGACGCTGGAAGACCTGATCCGGGTCTATCCCCAGTCCGAGGCGGCCACCGCTGCCAAGGAACGCCTGGCCCGTCTGAAGTGATCGCGGCGGAGAGTCCACACGGCAGTGTCGACGCGCTGCTGGAGGCCGATGCCGAGCGCCGCTTCGGCGGCCTGGCCCGGCTCTATGGCGTCGAAGGCGCCGCCCGCATCCGCGCCGCGCATGTCGCGGTGATCGGCATCGGCGGCGTCGGCTCCTGGGCTGCCGAGGCGCTGGCCCGCAGCGGCGTGGCCCGGCTGACCCTGGTGGACATGGACCACATCGCCGAGTCCAACGTCAATCGCCAGATCCACGCGACCACGCCCACGCTGGGGCAGGCCAAGGTCGATGCCATGAAGGAGCGTATCGCGCTCATCCATCCCGGTTGCGCCGTCGATTGCATCGACGATTTCGTCACGGCGACCAATTGGCCCGATCTGCTGCCCGCCGGGTGCGATGCGGTGATCGACGCCTGCGACGACGTGAAGGCCAAGGTCGCGCTGGCGGCCTGGGCGATGCGGGCCAAGCGCTCCACCACCTTCATCACCGTCGGGGCGGCCGGGGGCAAGCGGCTGGCGCACCGGGTGGATATCGACGATCTCTCGAAGACCACGCATGACCCGCTGCTGGCGCAGCTGCGCTATCGCCTGCGCAAGGAATACGGCGCCCGCCGCGAAGGCAAGACCATCGGGGTTGCCTGCGTATTCAGCCGGGAGCCGGTGGCGCCGCCGCACGCATCGTGCCAGCTGGAGGCCTCGGGCGACGGCAGCCTGAACTGCCATGGCTATGGTTCCGTGGTGTCGGTGACCGCCACTTTCGGGCAATGTGCGGCCGGATGGGTGCTCGATGCACTCGCTGTGGCCAAACCCCAAAAAATCGGGCTATAATTCAAGGCTTTGCTGCAGTGCAAAAACTGCTTATTGCAGCAAAGGGACGTTAGCTCAGTTGGTAGAGCAGCGGACTTTTAATCCGTTTGTCGTGGGTTCGACCCCCGCACGTCCCACCAGAATTGCCTTCGTTGGCACCCTTGAAAAGCCCGCTGTTGCCAAGACAGCGGGCTTTTTTCTTGTCCGCTGGTTCGTGGCTGCCTTGGATTGGTTGCCTCAGTCAGGGCGCTTTGCGGAATGGCACGCCCGAGAGCTTGAAGCCGGACTTGATGCCTTTGTGGGCGAACCATCCCTGGTTCATTTCCAGAACGTAGCGCACGGGCTTGGCGGAGCAGTGCGAATCGAGCGTCTGCGGCTTCATGTCGGCCAGGTTGACGATGGTGCCGTCATCAGCTACGAAGGCGGCCGTCAGGGGCAGCAGGGTGTTCTTCATCCAGAAGCACTGGGTTGCGGGCTGCTCGAACACGAACAGCATGCCTTCCTGGGCGGGCATTTCCTGGCGGAACATCAGGCCGATCTCGCGCTGCTCGGGCGTCACGGCCACCTGCGCGTCGATCCGGTGGATGCCGGCGGTGATGTCCACGCGCTGCAGTTGCATCTGGGGCTCCTTCGGTTGCGCCTGCGCCGCTCCGTGCATGGTGAGCAGGGCCGCGGCCATCGCCATGGCCTGGGCGATGTGGCGGATGGGAGAGCGGGGGAGAAATCTGTGTGTCATTGCGAGGGAGGGTGTGTCGCTGCCTGATGCCGTTTCGTGCCCATGCCGGACGAGCCGGGAAAACGGCGGACAAAAGAAAAAGCCCGCACGGGGCGGGCTGCTCGGCCAAGCCCCAGGGGGCCAGGGCGTGCTTGCATCAGGCTGCGGCCTTGTGCTTCTTGTGCTTCTTGGAAGCGACCTTCTTGGAAGCCTTGTGGCTGTGAGCCTTGGCCGCCTTGGGAGCGGGGGCGTCAGCCATTTGGGCTGCAGGTGCTGCCTGCACGGGAGCTGCCGGAGCCGGGGCTTGGGCGAATGCACCGGCGGTGTACAGGCCGGCGGAGATCAGGACAGCGAGGAGTTTTTTCATGTATGCCAATTCCTAGAGGACGATGCTCGCGGGGAAGTCCGCGAGGCCATGTTTTAACGGATTTTCGGCCCCCCGCGTTGACAAAGTACGCAATGTCTTTATCGCTAGAATCGAAAGGTTGCAGACAGCTCGTCGGTGCGCAGAGAACGCCTTGAACGAATTCACCGGAGATACCCCCTACATGACCAGCTACCAGCACATTCAGGTGCCTGCCGAGGGCCAGAAGATCACCGCCAACGCCGACATGTCGTTGAATGTGCCGGCCCAGCCCATCATCCCCTTCATCGAGGGGGACGGCACCGGTGTCGATATCACCCCGGTGATGCTGAAGGTGGTGGATGCTGCGGTGGAAAAGGCGTATGGCGGCCAGCGCCGTATCCGCTGGATGGAAGTGTTCGCGGGCGAGAAGGCCACGCGGGTCTATGGCCCCGACGTCTGGCTGCCCGAAGAGACCGTGCAGGCCGTGCGCGAGTACCTGGTGTCGATCAAGGGCCCGCTCACCACGCCGGTCGGCGGCGGCATCCGGTCGCTGAACGTGGCGCTGCGCCAGCAGCTGGATCTCTACGTGTGCCTGCGGCCCATCCAGTATTTCGAGGGCGTGCCTTCGCCGCTGAAGGACCCGCACAAGACCGACATGGTGATCTTCCGCGAGAACTCCGAAGACATCTATGCCGGCATCGAATTCGAAGCCGGCTCGGACAAGGCCCGGCGCCTCATCGACTTCCTGCGCAATGAGATCGGCATCCAGAAGATCCGCTTCCCGGAAACCTCCGGCATCGGCATCAAGCCGGTCTCGCGCGAAGGCACCGAGCGGCTGGTGCGCAAGGCGATCCAGTACGCCATCGACCACGACAAGCCCAGCGTCACGCTCGTGCACAAGGGCAACATCATGAAGTTCACGGAAGGCAGCTTCCGTGACTGGGGCTATGCCCTGGCGCAGAAGGAATTCGGCGCCGAGCTGATCGACGGCGGCCCGTGGATGAAGCTCAAGAACCCGAAGACCGGCAAGGAGATCACGGTCAAGGACAGCATCGCCGACGCCTTCCTGCAGCAGATCCTGCTGCGCCCGGCCGAATACAGCGTGATTGCCACGCTCAACCTCAACGGCGACTACATCAGCGATGCGCTGGCTGCGCAGGTGGGCGGCATGGGCATCGCGCCGGGCGCGAACCTCTCCGATTCGGTGGCGATGTTCGAGGCCACCCACGGCACCGGCCCCAAGTACGCCGGCAAGGACTACGTCAACCCGGGCTCGGAGATCCTCTCGGCCGAGATGATGCTGCGCCACCTGGGCTGGTCCGAGGCCGCCGACCTCATCATCAGCGCGATGAAGAAGGCCATCCAGAGCAAGCGCGTGACCTACGACTTCGCCCGCATGATGGAGGGCGCGACCCAGGTCAGCTGCTCCGGCTTCGGCCGCGTGATGATCGAGAACATGTGAGAACACCGCCGGCGTCCCCCGATCGCCGGCTTCATGCCGCCGGCCTGCAGCGACCGCCAGTGCCTGCTGCAACGCTTTCTTTTTTCCAGTGCATCGGGGCCTTTGCGCCCCATTGAGGAGATTCCATGAGTAGCGAGAAACCCACCATCATCTATACCCTGACGGACGAAGCGCCGCGCCTGGCGACGGCGTCGTTCCTGCCGATCGTGCGCACGTTCACCGCGCCGGCCGGCATCGATGTGGTGGAAAGCGACATCTCGGTGGCCGCCCGCGTGCTGGGCGAGTTCCCCGAATTCCTCAAGGACGACCAGAAGGTGCCCAACACCCTGGCCGAACTGGGCAAGAAGACGCTGGAGCCCGATGCCAACATCATCAAGCTGCCCAACATCAGCGCCTCCGTGTCGCAGCTGATGGCCTGCATCAAGGAACTGCAGGGCAAGGGCTATGCGATTCCCGACTTCCCGGAAGATCCGAAGACCGACGAAGAAAAGGCCATCCGCGCGCGCTATGCCAAGTGCATCGGCAGCTCCGTGAACCCGGTGCTGCGCGAAGGCAACTCCGACCGCCGCGCACCCAAGGCCGTCAAGGAATACGCCCGCAAGAACCCGCACTCCATGGCCGAGTGGAGCCAGGCGTCGCGCTCGCACGTCTCGCACATGCACCATGGCGATTTCTATCACGGCGAAAAGTCCATCACCCTGGACAAGGCCCGCGACGTGAAGATGGAACTGGTGACCGACAGCGGCAAGACCATCTTGCTCAAGCCCAAGGTCGCGCTCAAGGACGGCGAGATCATCGACAGCATGTTCATGAGCAAGAAGGCCCTGCTGGCCTTCTACGAAAAGGAGATCGAGGACGCGCACAAGACGGGCGTGATGTTCTCGCTGCACGTCAAGGCCACGATGATGAAGGTCTCGCACCCCATCGTGTTCGGCCACTGCGTGCGCATCTTCTACAAGGACGCGTTCGAGAAACACGCCAAGCTGTTCGAAGAGCTGGGCGTGAACGTCAACAACGGCATGGTCAATCTCTACGACAAGATCGCCACCCTGCCGCAAAGCAAGCAGGACGAGATCAAGCGCGACCTGCACGCCTGCCATGAGCACCGCCCCGAGCTGGCGATGGTCGATTCCGCCAAGGGCATCACCAACTTCCACTCGCCCAACGACGTGATCGTCGATGCCTCCATGCCCGCCATGATCCGCAACGGCGGCAAGATGTGGGGCGCCGACGGCCGCCTGAAGGACGTGAAGGCCGTGATGCCCGAATCGACCTTCGCCCGCATCTACCAGGAGATGATCAACTTCTGCAAGTGGCACGGCGCGTTCGATCCCAAGACCATGGGCACGGTGCCCAACGTGGGCCTGATGGCCCAGCAGGCCGAGGAATACGGCTCGCACGACAAGACCTTCGAAGTGCCCGAAGGCGGCACGGCCAACATCGTGGACCTGGCGACCGGCGAAGTGCTGCTGAGCCAGGCCGTGGAAGCCGGCGACATCTGGCGCATGTGCCAGGTCAAGGACGCCGCCATCCAGGACTGGGTCAAGCTGGCCGTCACCCGCGCACGCAATTCCGGCATGCCGGCCGTGTTCTGGCTGGACCCGTACCGCCCGCACGAAAACGAAGTCATCAAGAAGGTCAAGAAGTACCTCAAGGACTACGACACGAACGGTCTGGACATCCAGATCATGAGCCAGGTGCGCGCCATGCGCTACACGCTCGAGCGCGTGATCCGCGGCCTGGACACCATCTCGGTGACCGGCAACATCCTGCGCGATTACCTGACCGACCTGTTCCCCATCATGGAACTGGGCACCAGCGCCAAGATGCTGTCCATCGTCCCGCTGATGGCCGGCGGCGGCATGTACGAAACGGGTGCCGGCGGCTCGGCCCCCAAGCACGTGCAGCAGCTGGTGGAAGAGAACCACCTGCGCTGGGACTCGCTGGGTGAATTCCTGGCGCTGGCCGTGAGCCTTGAAGACCTGGGCATCAAGGAAAACAACGCGCAGGCCAAGATCCTGTCCAAGACGCTGGACGCTGCCACCGGCAAGCTGCTGGACAACAACAAGAACCCCAGCCCCAAGACCGGCCAGCTGGACAACCGCGGCAGCCAGTTCTACCTGGCCCTGTACTGGGCGCAGGAACTGGCCGCGCAGACGGAAGACAAGGCGCTGCAGGCGCGCTTCGCTCCCGTCGCCAAGGCGCTGGCCGACAACGAGCAGGCCATCGTGGGCGAGCTGGCCGCGGTGCAAGGCAAGCCGGTGGACATCGGCGGTTACTACCAGGCCGATCCGGCCAAGCTGGAAGCCGTCATGCGCCCCAGCAAGACGCTGAACGACATCCTCGCTGCCGCCTGAGCCGCAAGGCTCAAGACCGCTGGCGGATGCGCGCCGGGTTCGCCCGGCGATCCCATCCGCCACCGATCTGCCAGCGATCCGTTCATCGCAGGAAACCCGCTTCGGCGGGTTTTTTCATTTC
>NZ_FONX01000004.1:180726-307969 GCF_900113035.1 Paracidovorax wautersii
CCGCGCCAACCTGATTTTTTGAGGGCCTGCTCCAGCACGCTTATCCCGTGCAGGTCAGGCTCGCTCCACTTGCGCCAGTACGCATACACGTTCTGCCACTTGGGAAACTCCGGCGGGAGAAACCTCCACTGACAGCCTGTGCGCAGTAGGTAGAGCACCGCGCAGAACACCTCGTAGAGATCCAGCTCTATGGGCTTGGTACTGCGCCGAACGCTGCGCAACAAGGGCTCGATCTCGGCGAACTTCTCTCTGCTCATGTCGCTTGGGTAGGGCTTTCTTTTCACCAAGCAATTGTCGGCTCTGAAAAGATCGTAAACAGGCTCTGAGGGCCCCCCAAAGTCTCAATGCCATTGACTCCCAGCAGAGCCTTACCTTCGTGGCGGATGGGCTCACCGTTGTCTATGGATATAACGGCGTCGGAAAGTCCGGCTACACGCGAGCTCTCAAGAAAGCATGTCGGGCCCGGAACGTTGAGGAAATTCTTCCCAACGTGTACGTGCAGGGCCAAGCGGATGCCACAGCGAGCGCAACTATCGACTGGCTGGAAGGCGGCGCGGAAAAGTCCGACGGCTGGGCGGCGAACAAGGCGTCGCCGCCAGCGCTGTCTCAAATCTCTGTGTTCGATGCGCATTGCGCGCGGGTGTTCGTCGATAGCCAAGCCAAGGTGCTGTTCGTCCCAGGCGGCCTTGAGGTGATGCATGGTCTGGCCGAGGCGATGAAGACCATCCAAGACCAACTCGAGCTGGAGCGGGCGGCAGGCCGCTTTGACCTCAATCAGCTGGCAACCTTGGCTGGGGAACACGTGGTGGGCCGCGAGATTGCCAAGCTCAGTCGGCAGAGCAAGCCCCAGGAGTTTGAGGCATTGGCGAAGCTCTCTGAGCAAGAGGCGCTTGAGCTGGCGGCCCTGCGCAAGCTGTTCAGTGACCAGGACCCAGCCAAGCAGGCGGCCAGTATCCGGCGCTTGATCACGCGCATGTCCACTCTGACAGGCGAGCTCATCGAACGCACGGCCCCTCTGCAGGACGATGCCATCGAACAGCTGAGGCAGGCCCTTGTTGCTCTAATCGCCGCCGAAGCTGCCTCGAAGTTGGCCGCCGAGAAATTGCAGGCTGACGGAGCAAAAGTCGCAGGAACCGGCTCGGAGCCCTGGGAAGTATTGCTGCGCAGTGCGATGGACTTTGTAGCCAAAGCAGCGTACCCCGGCAGTCCGTTCCCAGGGCCGGAAGACGGTGCCCACTGCGTTCTCTGTCAGCAGCCACTGAGTGACGAGGCTGCTGCGCGGTTGAAGTCTTTCGTCGAGTTTCTTGAGAACGACGCCCAACGGAAGTTCAAAGAACAGCGCGAAACGGCTGGGCGGCTGTATTTGGCCATCAAGACGCTGAACTTCGGAACCTTCCCATCGGACACAGCGCTGCTAGAGGAACTCGCTGAGGCGCAGCCGGACCTCGTGGCTGGGCTGAAAGCATTCGCGCAGGCGCTGCAGGCCCGCAAGACCCGGGTAGAGGCGATGGCGCCTGAGCGCAGGCTCGAGCCGCTTGAAGCGCTGCCGGAGGCACCGTTCGCCGCAATAGAGGCGTGGGTCAATGCGAGAGCCACAGAGGCGAACACGCTCGAGAAAGCGATGACCCCCGAGGAGCGCGCGGCCAAGCTCAAGCTCCTCGCTGACTTGGACGCCAGGGAGCGGCTCGGCCCATTGCTGCAAAAGGTCTCCGAGGCCATCGTATGGCACAGGCGTGAACATGCATTTGGTGAGGCCATCAAGAGCTGCGGAACTACCGCGGTGACGCGCAAGACGACCGACCTCTACGACGCCCACGTCACCGAAGAGCTGAGGACTGCGTTCGTGAAGGAACTGGAGGCGTTAGGCATCCGTGGCCAGCCCGTCACGTTGGAGATGACTGGTCAAAAGGGCGCTCGGGTGCAACAGCTCAAGCTCGGAACCATGCCTCGTTTCGCGAAGGCCAAGTTGTCTTCCATCCTCAGTGAGGGCGAGCAACGCGTCGTGGCCCTGGCCCTCTTCCTCGCAGAGATTGGCATTGAACCGGGACGCTCGGGCATCATCTTCGACGACCCTGTCTCGTCTCTCGACCACATGCGACGTGAGCGAATTGCCAGGCGGTTGGTGCTCGAGGCAAAGAAGCGCCAGGTCATCGTCTTCACGCATGACCTCGCCTTCGCGCTGGCGCTCACGGATTTTGCCGAGGACCAGGGCGTGAAGTTCGCGCACCGCCACTTGGCGGCGACGACGAAGCGCAAGGGCTTGTCTTCAGACGACTTGCCGTTCGAAGGCAAGAAGCTCAAGAACCGTGTCGGCGACCTTCGTGCAATGGCGACAAACGCCAAGAAACTCTTGGAGACGGATGGGAATGTCGAGGGCTACAACGACTTGGTCCGCAACGGCTATCGTCGGTTGCGCGACACCTGGGAGCAGTTAGTCGAGGACGTGCTTCTGCAGAGCACGGTCCGACGCTATCGGGTCTCTGTGGAGACGACGCGGCTTAAGTCAGTGTCGGTGGACGACACCGATGCCAGCGCCGTCTACAACGGGATGACGCGCTGCTCGAAGTTCACCCATGAAGGCGGTGCAGAAGCACCCCCGGCGCTACCTGAGCCTGCCGAATTCGCCGCTGACGTCGAAGAGCTTGCCGCCTATGCCAAGACGGTGGAAGACCGAGCGAAAGCGACCGAGGCGCGGCGCAAGCTGGCAGGCCTCGGGGCCTAGTACTTCTCGAACGTCGGGTCCTCGTCGGAGTAGTCAGGCTGAACGTGGCCGAAGTCGAGCTTGTGCATTCTTCGCACGAGTTCTATGGCAATCGCGTTCAGCTCATCTCCGCCGGGCTCCTCGAAGGTGATGAGAGCTTCGAAGTCCACGATCTTGTTCTCAGAAACGACACAGCCGCCTAGGTTGACGCCATCCATGACGAAGTCAAACGTCGCCTCGACGGAAGCGATTACCTCGAACTCTCCGATGACGGTCAGGGCGCCGTTGGAGTAGTCGATTGCTCGTAGCGAACCCAGCACAGCGTCATTGACGAACTTGACCTCCGTGACGTCCACTTGAAGGTCGATTTCGTAGTCAAACATAGCCGATGCATCCTCGACCCACATAGTGCTGTTGAGCAGACTTGCAAGCTCACGCAGCCCGTCCCAAGACTCCGCCTTGGCTTCCAACAGGGCCGTTACATGCTCTACCAGCCGGGTTCGAGTGGCGTCTCGCTTCTGAAAGAGCGCCAATGCTTCATCCAGTGCCGCAACACAGGACAGGTGCTTAGATGCTTCGGCGAACGCCTGCCAGCCTCTGTCGTTGCTGACGAGCAAGATAGGCTTGTTGTGTTCCTCGGCCCAGCTCTCAAGGGCTATCAGCGCCACTGCGTCTGGGAACTCGTGCTTCTTATCGCCCGAACTTTCGAACGGCAAGGATGGCTGAAAGTAGCGCTTCATGAGGTCGGCGATGCCCACGCGACCGCTGGCATTGACAACTTCACCACCGCAGCGCGACAGGAAGGCATCAAGCCTTACTGCAGTCACGACCTCAGCAGTCTCGGTGCCGAGAATGCCGCTCGGCGTTGGCGCGCGGGCGGCAGCAGGCCAATGGTCGCGGACGTCCTCGAGCGCACCTTTCAGCTTGCTCTTCGCTTTAACCGCCTCGGTGACCATATGGGCTAGCACTTCGTGCTGAACAACATCCGACATCACCACGACGCCGGGGGTGCCGCTGAACTGCTCTAAGTGCCGAAGCTGCCCTGACTCCAAGCGGAAACCGTGCTGTTGGTAGATGCAGGTATCCACCGAGATGGCGACTTTCAATGTCGTCCCTTCGAGGATGTAGCGCTCAATTTCTGCTTTGTTCATCAGCCGCAGGTATGTAAAGGGGACAAGAGCCGAGGATGCCTTTAGTCTGCCGGCGGTACTCACTGGTTGGCGCGACCACCTCGTCATACGGCGGCACGGGGCAGCTACCTTATATATCCCATCAGCGCCTCCGACTGACCGCGCAGGGCCGAGAGCGCCTGTTCGTCTGAACTACGACCGGTCATTCGTAGCCAAGCCGCATGCACCAGATAGCGAGCCCCCGGTCTGGAGGCTTAAGAACGTGTTCACGATCTCGCAGGGGATCGCGTTGGAGCGCAATCGGGATGAGTGGATGCCTCGGATGCGCCGCATGGACTCATGTCCATGCAAGCAGCCGGGGCCTCTAATCGCCCGATTTCGCTCCAACCCGAAGGGCAGCGGTGTGGGCGGGCGGTCTGCGGCGTTGCGGCGCTTGTGGATAGCCGTGCTATCCACTGCGCACCGCGCCTTGCATCCCATCCCGCCCACACCGCTGCGCGCCCCCCGGGAGATCGTGAACACGTTCTAAGCCGCCGCAGGCGGCAGAAAAGACCCTACCGCCAGCCGCGCAAAAGCACCCACTGCGTGCTGGCGCAGCCCAGCACCAGGGCGGCGTAGGTGAGCATCTTGCCGTCGCGCCCCAGCCACACCAGGCCGACGACGATGAGGGCGCAGCCCACTACGAAGTTGATAGCTACCTGCGCAAGCACACCGCGGGCTGCGGCGCGTTTTCGCATGAAGAGCTTGCAGCCCAGCACGAGCAGCACCGCCACGGCGAGGGCGGGCAGGAGCAGGTTGAAGAGGTGGTTGGCGGCGGACAAGGGGTCCATAAACATGACGCAGATCAAGGCTTGCGCGGGTCGCTCTGCCCTGGAATGCAACAAATTTTATAATGCAGGCTTATGGCAGTCTGGGCCCTGGGCATCAACCACACGACCGCGCCGCTCGATCTGCGCGGTCGTTTTGCGTTCGCGCTCGATCAGATCGCGCCCACGCTGCAGGGCCTGCGCCAGTCGCTGGGCGGCTCGCAGCGGCATCCGCAGATCGAGACGGCCATCATCTCCACCTGCAACCGCACCGAGATCTACTGCGCCGGCCA
The DNA here is from genome assembly GCF_900113035.1 of Paracidovorax wautersii. Lineage (GTDB taxonomy): Bacteria > Pseudomonadota > Gammaproteobacteria > Burkholderiales > Burkholderiaceae_C > Paracidovorax > Paracidovorax wautersii. The sequence continues at coordinate 185,657 of NZ_FONX01000004.1, forward strand.
GCAGGCCGCCGTGGACCACACGCTGGGCTGGCTGGCCCAGAGCGGCGGCGTGAGCCCCGCGCTGCTGCGCTCGCACTCCTACACGCTCGAAGACGGCCTGGTCGCGCGCCATGCCTTCCGCGTGGCGAGCGGGCTCGATTCGATGGTGCTGGGCGAAGCGCAGATCCTCGGCCAGATGAAGGACGCGGTGCGCGCCGCTGAAACCGCCGGCGCCCTGGGCACCACGCTCAACCAGTTGTTCCAGCGCAGCTTCGCCGTGGCGAAGGAAGTGCGCACCAGCACCGAGATCGGCGCGCACAGCATCAGCATGGCGGCAGCCGCCGTGCGGCTGGCCAGCCAGCTGTTCGAAGACCTCTCGGACATCCGCGTGCTCTTCGTGGGCGCGGGCGAGATGATCGAGCTGGCAGCCACCCACTTCGCGGCGCGCAACCCCAAGGCCATCGCCATCGCCAACCGCACGCTGGAGCGTGGCGAAAAGCTCGCCACCCGTTTCGGCGGCGAAGTGATGCGCCTGGCCGACCTGCCCGAGCGGCTGCACGAATTCGACGCCGTCATCAGCTGCACGGCCAGCAGCCTGCCCATCATCGGCCTGGGTGCCGTGGAGCGGGCGCTGAAGAAACGCCGCCACCGCCCCATGTTCATGGTCGATCTGGCCGTGCCGCGCGACATCGAGCCCGAGGTGAAGGCGCTGCAGGACATCTACCTCTACACGGTGGACGACCTGGCCACCGTGGTGCAGACCGCCCAGGCCAGCCGCCAGGCCGCCGTGGCACAGGCAGAGGCCATCATCGACGCGGGCGTGCAGAGCTTCATGCACTGGATGGACCTGCGCAGCCCCGCCGCGGGCGCGGCCTCCGGCGCCGCCGTGGTGCCGCTGATCCAGCAGCTCAACGCCCAGGCCGACGAGTGGCGCGCCGCCGAGATCGCCCGCGCCAAGAAGCTGCTGGCCAAGGGCGAAGACCTGGACGCGGTGCTGGAGGCGCTCTCGCGCGGCCTCACGCAGAAGATGCTGCACGGCACCATGGCCGAGCTGCGCGCCGGCGATGCCGAAGCGCGCGCCCAGACGGCGCAGACCGTCTCGCGCCTCTTCCTGCGCTCGCAGACCAAGAGCAGCCTGTAGCGGCGCTCTCTCGCCGCGGCCCGCAGCGCAGCACGCGCCTGCCGGCGCTGCAGGATTTTTCAAGCCGAATCGGCCTCTGGCGCTTGCTGCACAAGCGCTACCCGCTACGAAATACGTAGCAAACCCCTTCTTCCTTCCACGTCCGATGAAACCCTTCCTCAGAAGCCAGCTGGAGCGCTATGCCCAGCGCCTCGAAGAACTCGACTTCCTGCTCTCGCGCGAAGACATCATGAGCGACATGGCGCAGTACCGCACCATCTCGCGCGAGCATGCCGAGGTGACGCAGATCGCCGGCCGCTACGCCCGCTACCGCCAGCGCGAGGCCGATCTGGCCGGCGCCCGCGAGATGCTGGCCGACCCCGACATGGCCGAGATGGCACAGGAAGAAGTCACCACCGCCGAGGCCGAGCTGGTGCAGCTCGAAGACGAGCTGCAGCGCCTGCTGCTGCCCAAGGACCCCGACGACGCGCGCAATGCCTTCCTCGAAATCCGCGCCGGCACGGGCGGCGACGAATCGGCCCTGTTCGCGGCCGACCTGGCGCGCATGTACACGCGCTACGCCGCCACCCAGGGCTGGAAGATCGAGATCATGAGCGCCAACGAAAACGAGATCGGCGGCTACAAGGAAGTGGTGCTGCGCGTGGAGGCCGGGGCTGGTGACGGCCCCTCCGGGTCCGGTGCCTACGGCGCGCTGCGCTTCGAATCCGGCGGCCACCGCGTGCAGCGCGTGCCCGCCACCGAAACGCAGGGCCGCATCCACACCAGCGCCTGCACCGTGGCCGTGATGCCCGAGCCCGACGAGCACCAGGCCATCACGCTGAACCCGGCCGACCTGCGCATCGACACCTTCCGCGCCAGCGGCGCGGGCGGCCAGCACATCAACAAGACCGACTCGGCCGTGCGCGTGGTCCACCTGCCCACCGGCATCGTGGCCGAATGCCAGGACGGGCGCAGCCAGCACAGCAACAAGGCCAAGGCGCTGCAGGTGCTGCAGGCGCGCATCCAGGAAAAGGAACGCAGCGAGCGCGCTGCCAAGGAGGCCGCGCTGCGCAAGGGCCTGATCGGCTCGGGCGACCGCAGCGACCGCATCCGCACCTACAACTTCCCGCAAGGGCGGCTGACCGACCACCGCATCAACCTCACGCTCTACAAGCTGCTGGCCGTGATGGAAGGCGACCTGGGCGACGTGCTGCAGGCGCTGGCCCATGCACGCGAGGCCGAATTGCTGGAAGAGCTGGAACGCACCTGAAGGGACCGACGCCATGAGCCAACACAACGACAACACCCCCGAACGATCGCAGCTGGGCAAGACTTCGGCCTATGTCGATCAGTACGACCCCTCGCTGCTGTTCCCCATCCCGCGCGCGCCCAAGCGCGCCGAGATCGGCCTGGACGGCGCAGCTGCCATGCCCTTCTTCGGCGCCGATCTGTGGACGGCCTTCGAACTCTCGTGGCTGAACGCGCGCGGCAAGCCGCAGGTGGCGCTGGCGCACGTGACCATTCCGTGCGAGACGCCCAACATCATCGAGAGCAAGTCGTTCAAGCTGTACCTGAACAGCTTCAACAACAGCCGCTTCGCCGATGCCGCCGAGGTGCAGGCCCGCCTGCGTGCCGACCTGAGCGAAGCCGCCTGGCGCGGCGCCGCCAGCCCCGCCACCGTGGGCGTGAAGCTGCTGCTGCCCGAGCTGTTCGACCGCGAGCCCGTGCACGAGCTGGACGGCCTGCTGCTGGACCGGCTGGACATCGAATGCACGCGCTACACGCCCGCGCCCGAGCTGCTGACGGCCGCGCACGGCGAAGCGCCCGTCACCGAAACGCTGGTGAGCCACCTGCTCAAGAGCAACTGCCTGGTCACCGGCCAGCCCGACTGGGGCAGCGTGCAGATCCGCTACAGCGGCCCGCAGATCGAACAGGCCGGGCTGCTGCAGTACCTGGTGAGCTTCCGCAACCACAACGAATTCCACGAGCAGTGCGTGGAGCGCATCTTCATGGACGTGTGGACCCGCTGCCGCCCGATCAAGCTGGCCGTGTATGCGCGCTACACGCGCCGCGGCGGGCTGGACATCAACCCGCTGCGCACCAGCCATCCGCAGGCGCTGCCGGCCAACGTGCGCACCGCCAGGCAGTAACAGCGCGACCTGATCAGAACAGCACGGCGTTGGTGCCGACACCGCCCGGCGGTGAGTCACCGCCCGCGCCCTGCTGCTGCTGCTGCGCCACCGCCGCGTCTTCGGGCAGCAGATTGCCCACCCGCACGCCCAGCAGGCGCAGCCGCCGGTCCAGCGGCACGCGCTTGAGGCACTGGCCCGCGGCGCGGCGGATGACGGCGGGGTCCTGCGTGTAGACGTCAATGGTCTGGTCGCGCGTGGCGATCTTGAAGTCGTCGAAGCGCAGCTTGATGCCGATGGTCTTGCCCGCGTAGCCCTTGCGGCGCAGATCCTCGGCCACGCGCACGCACAGGTCGGTGAAAATGCGGCCCAGCTCGGCACGGTCGCGCACGGCGTGCAGGTCGCGGTCGAAGGTGGTCTCGCGGCTCATGGAGACGGGCTCGCTCTCGGTCACCACCGGGCGGTCGTCGCGGCCCCAGGCGGCCTCGTGCAGCCAGGCGCCGGTCGATCGGCCGAAGTGCTGCACCAGCCGCTCGCGCGGCTCGGCCGCCAGCTGGCCGATGGTTTCGATGCCCAGCGCCTGCAGCTTGGCGTCGGCCTTGGGGCCCACGCCGTTGATCTTGCGGCAGGCCAGCGGCCAGATCACGCTCTGCAGATCGCCCTCGTGCACGATGGAAATGCCGTGGGGCTTGTTGAATTCGCTCGCCATCTTGGCGATGAGCTTGTTGGGCGCCACGCCGATCGAGCAGGTCAGGCCGGTGTCGTCGAGGATGCTTTTCTGGATGAGCCGCGCCAGCGTGCGCCCGCCCTGGCGCTGGCCGCCGGGCACGTGGGTGAAATCGATGTACACCTCATCGACGCCGCGGTCTTCCATCAGCGGGGCGATGGACAGGATGATGTCCTTGAAGCGGCGCGAGAAGCGCCGGTATTCGGCGAAGTCCACCGGCAGTAGCAGCGCCTGCGGGCAGAGCCGCGCCGCCTTCATCATGCCCATGGCCGAGCCCACGCCGAACTGCCGCGCCGGATAGGTCGCCGTGGTGATGACGCCCCGCCCCACGTAGTCGCCCAGGCGCGGAAAGGCGTCCACCGGCACCGCGGCGCGGTCACCGCCGAACTGCGCCAGCAGCGCGTCGTGCGCCTCGCGCCCGCCACCGCCGATCACCACCGGCAGGCCCTTGAGCTGCGGGTAGCGCAGCAGCTCGACCGAGGCATAGAACGCGTCCATGTCCAGGTGCGCGATACGGCGCACCGGAGCGGCGGCGACGGCAGCAGCCGGTTCAGTCGCGGCAGCAGGGTTGGCGGAGGGTTGCGCGGTGCTCACCCCGCCATTGTGCGGGCGGTGCGGGGCGCCTGCCGGCGCCGGCGCGGAGCTTGACGAAAGCCAGGGCCTAACCAGCCGCTGGCGCGCGCAGAAGCTGCGCACCCAGCTATCGAAAAGAGATCAATGCGATCAGCGCACCGTGATGATGTCGCGGTGCATGGGCGCCAGCAGCGCCAGCAGGCGGTTCTGCTGGGTGAAGGGGATGCCGCGGGCGTCCATGGCGTCCTGCAGCACCTCGACCAGGGCGTTGAACTGGGCCTTGTCGATCTTGAGCTGGGCGTGGGCGTATTTCATGTCCGTGCCCTCGTATTCGCAGGGCCCGCCGGTCAGCACGCAGATCTGCGCGGCGAGGCTGTCCTTGAGCGCCTGGGGCCGCATCTGCTTGAAGGAGTTCTCGAACATGGGGCCGATGCGCGGGTCCTTGAGCGCGCGGTCCACCATGTCGCCCATCAGCGCGGCGATGCCGGCTTTTTCGCCCAGCGCCTGGTAGAGCCCTTCGGGCGCGGGGCCGCGCACGCCGGCCGCCTCGGGCCCGCCGGGGATGGGCACCAGCGCGGGGGCGTCGGCCGCAGCGGCACTCGCGGCCGGAGCCGGCTCAGGCGCGGCCTGCGCAGCGGCGGTGGCGCTCGCCGCCAGCAGCGCGGCGGACACCAGGGTGGCGGGCAGAAAGGCGAAAAACGTGGGCATGGCGGATCGCTGCAGGGATGAACGGGAAGACGGGGCAAGCGGCGGCATGGGCTGCACGGCGCTCATCAGAAGCCCCCTTGCGCCGAGATGTACCAGCCGGTCTGGCGCCGGTCGCGGGTGATGCCGGGCACGATGCGGCCCAGATCGACATAGGCCAGCGTGAGCGAGAGGTTCTTGCTGGGTGCCCAGGCGATGAACACGTCCTTCCAGTCGTCCTCGCGCAGCGCGTCGCCCAGCCCCGCCGCCTGGCCGAGCGCGCGCAGGTTGTCGGGCTTGAAGCGGTATTCGGCGCCGATGGCCAGGTCGCGGCGCAGCAGGTAGGCCACCGAGATCTCGGGCTGCAGCCGGTAGCCATCGCGCCCCGGCGCGGCCGCGCCGAAGCCCAGCAGGCCGTTCTGGTTGGCGCGGGTGTAGCGCAGCGTGCCGCTCAGGAGCAGGCTCTTGTCGAGCAGCAGCTTGGTGGCGCTCAGGTAGAAGTCGGTGCCGCTGCGGTCGGTGCCCAGGAAGTCCAGCACGCTGCCCAGCGAGCCGGCATTGAGCCGCTTGTGCTCGATGCCCACGGCGATCTGCGGGATCAGGTTCTGCGCGTCCAGGATGGCATCGCCCAGCAGCTTGACCTTGACGCCGATGATGTCCATCTTCAGGTGCGCGTTCGGCTCCACGCCGAAGGGCGCGATGCCGTTGAGCGCCACGGCGGGGCTGGCGTCGAAGTCCTGCCGCGCCACCGAGATCTCCACCCGGTCGTGCACGCCCACGGCCACGCCGTAGCTCTTCAAGTCGTAGTCCAGCGTGCCCACGCGGGTCGCATAGGCCGATACGCCCACCTCGCCCTCGGTGGCGTTGGTGCCGATCACCGCCCAGGGCGTGATGCCGCCGCCCGCCGGGCCGCTCACGGTGCTGACGCCGCCGGTCAGCAGCAGCTTGCCGGTGTCGGCATGGGCGGGCAGCACCAGGGCCAGGGCGGCGCCCAGCGCCAATGCGGGAAAGCGGGAATGCAGTGAAGAAAAGACGGGCATGTGGGGCGTCGGGTGCTGTGGGAAATAAAACCGGCAGCTCGCACGGTGCGGGCGCCCACGCAGGCGGCAGGCGGTTACCTGAATTTACGCGAAATCCCAATGTCTCGCGTTTTCGGCGGGCGGAAAACGCACCGCCTCTGTCAGCCCGGTTACTCCAGCGACAGGCAGATACCCACCAGACCCGCGAACACCAGCGACAGGCCCGCCGTCTCCAGCCGCGTCAGCCGTTCGCGGAACACGCGGCGCGACACCGCGTAGCTGAAGAGCACCTCCACCAGCCCCAGCGTGCGCACCTGGGCCACCGGCTGCAGCGCATAGGCGGTGAACCAGGCGATCGACGCCAGCGCGCCCATGGAGCCCGCCACCATCGACAGCTTCCACGCCCGGCCCAGGGCCCGCACCACGCCGGGCTGGCGCACCAGCAGCCAGCCGCCCAAAAGCACCGTCTGCAGCAGCTGCGCCCAGAGCACGCCCCAGCCGCCGGCCACCCAGGGCGCCACGCCCTCGCCCAGCGCCAGCGACGCACCGCGAAAGCCCACGCTGGCCGTGGCAAAGCACGCCCCCGAAGCCAGCCCGTAGGCCACCAGCCGCCCCTGCCCCGCGCTGCCACCCGCCCACAGCAGGCGCAGGCCGCCGCGCGGCACCGACAGCAGCATCACGCCCACCATGGCCGCCGCCATGGCGGCGAGCGCCACCGGACCGGGCCATTCGCCCAGCAGCACGGCGGACACCAGCGCCACCTGCAGCAATTCGGTCTTGGAATACGCCACCGCCAGGATGAAGTTGCGCTCCTGCATCGCCAGCAGCACGAAGGCCGTGGCCGCCACCTGCATGACCGCCCCCAGCGCCAGCCAGGCCGCATAGCTGGCGCTGAACACCGGCACCAGCCCCGGCCGGTCGCCCAGCACGCAGGTGCCCAGCACCCAGGCCGCTGCCAGCGGCAGCCCGTAGAGAAAGCGCACCAGCGTGGCAGGAAGCGTGCCGATCTCGGCCGTCAGCGTGCGCTGCGCGGCATTGCGCACCGTCTGCGCGAAGGCAGCCCAGACGGTGATGGGAATCCAGATCCAGGACAGGGACAAGAACAGTGACGACATGCCCTGGAGCGTAGCGCTGCCGCGCGCGCCCGCCGGGGCTAACGCGCGCGGATCTGGGCAGGGCTGGCCCAGGCGATGGCGATGGCCGGTGCCATCCCCCCCAATCAACCAGCCATCAACGGGCCGGCGCCGCAGCCGGGCCCGCCCCATAGAGCCACGGCAGATCCAGCACCCGTTCGCCGCCCAGGCGCAGCGTTGCGTCGCGCGCCCAGCGCACCGGGCCGGTGGCGTGGAAGATGCGGCCGTTGCGCTCGGCGCGGCTCTGCACGCGGGCCACGCGCTGCCAGCGCTGGCCGGCATAGTGCTGCAGCCGCTCGGCCATGGGCACGTCACCCCCCATCGCCAGCGCACCCTGCAGCGCCACGGCGTCTTCGATGGCCATGCCGGCGCCCTGCGCCAGATAGGGGCGCATGGGGTGGGCCGCATCGCCCAGCAGCGCGACGCGGCCTTGGGCCATCTCGCGCGGGCCGCGCACGGGCGGGCGGTCCGACAGCGGCCAGAGGCGCCAGCCGGGGCCGGCCTGCGGCACGGCGCGCACCAGGTCCTGCAGTGCGGCGCAGGTGCCGGCCAGGGCGGCTTCGAGTTCGGCCGCGTTGGCGGCATGGTCCCAGCTGTCCAGGTCGTCCGGTGGGTGGCCGTGGCGGATGGCGACCACGTTCATCAGCTCGCCCCGCCGCACCGGGTACTGCACCACGTGCAGCCGCGGCCCCAGCCAGGCGGTGACCTGCGCGGTGCGCAGCGCCGCGGGCAAGGCGGACTGCGGCACCACGGAGCGATAGGCCAGATGGCCGGAGGTGCGCGTGGGCTCCTGGCCCAGCAGCCGGGCGCGCGTGGGGCTGCGCAGGCCGTCGGCGCCGATCAGCGCATCGCCGGCCGCCACCCGCCCGCTGGCCAGGCGCACCACGGCCTGGCTGCCGTCGTCGCCGTGCAGCGCGACCGCATCGCCCAGGTGGATCGCAATGGCCTCGCCCGCGGCCTGCGCGGCGTCCAGCAGCAGGCCATGCAGATCGGCCCGGTGGATGGACACATAGGCGGCGCCGTAGCGCCGGGCGATGTCATCGCCCAGCGGCATCGCGGCCAGTTCGGCGCCCGAAAGCGCGCTGCGCACCTGCAGCCGTTCGGGAAAGGCCGCCACGGCCTGCAGGGCCGCATGCAGGCCCCAGGCGTCCAGGCAGCGCACGGCGTTGGGGCCCAGCTGCACGCCGGCCCCCACTTCGGCCAGGACCGTCGCACGTTCGAAGAGCTGCACCTCGCAGCCCGCGCGCGCGGCACCGATGGCCGCCGCCAGACCGCCGATGCCGCCGCCCGCAATCACCAATCGCTGTTTTTGCATCCGGCGATTGTGCGGGCATGGCGCGGCGATAGACCCTGGGCTGGGTCAAGCCGGGGCGTGATGGAGGGCACGGCAACGCGCCCCACTGCTGCGGGCCAGCGGCCCTCGCGGCCTCAGAACGTGTTCACGATCTCAGGGCAGCGCGCGCGCCATGGAAGCCTCCAGCACCTCCGGCGTATCGGGGCGGCCGAACAGGTAGCCCTGGAAGCCGCTGCAGCCGTGCAGCTTGAGGAAGGCCAGCTGCCCGGTCGTCTCGACGCCCTCGGCCACCACGTCCAGGTCCAGGCTGTCGGCCAGCGCGAGGATGGTGCGGACGATGGCCGCGTCGTTGGGGTCGGTGAGCACGTCGCGCACGAAGCTCTGGTCGATCTTGACCTGGTCGAGCGGCAGCCGCTTGAGGTAGCTGAGCGAGGAGTAGCCGGTGCCGAAGTCGTCGAGCGAAAAGCCCACGCCCTCGTTCTTGAGCTGCGTCATGCGGCCGATGGTGTCCTCGATGTCGCCCAGCAGCATGCTTTCGGTGAGCTCGAGCTTCAGGTGCCGAGGCTCCGCGCCCGTGTCGCGCAGCACGTCGAGCACTTCGGAGACGAAGCCGGGCTGGCGGAACTGCCGGGCGCTGACGTTCACCGACACGCTCAGGTGGCGCGTGTCGGGGCGGCGGCTCCAGCGCACCAGCTGCTCGCAGGCGGTGCGCAGCACGAAGCGGCCCAGCGGCAGGATGAGGCCGGTCTGCTCGGCCAGCGGAATGAATTCTGCCGGGCTGATCATGCCGCGCTGCGGATGGGGCCAGCGCACCAGCGCCTCGGCGCCGCAGATGCGGGTGCGCTCGTCCATCACCGGCTGGTAGTGCACGCGCAACTCGCCGCGCGCGAGGCCCTGGCGCAGTTCGGCCTCCAGGTGCGAGCGGGCATTGACCAGCGCCTGCATGTGCGGATCGAAGAAGCGCTGCGTGTTGCGGCCTGCGGCCTTGGCCTGGTACATGGCCAGATCGGCGCGCTTGAGCAGCTCGTCCACGCTGCGGCGCTGGTCGCCGAACAGGGTGATGCCGATGCTGGGCGTGCTGTAGTACTGCTGCGCGCCCAGCTCGAACGGCTCGTTCAGCCGCTGCATCAGGTTGTCGGCGATGCTTTCGGCCTGCTCGGCGGCCACGGTGGCGACGGCATCGAGGTCTTCGAGCATCACGACGAATTCATCGCCGCCGAAGCGCGAGACCGTATCCGTCGCACGCACCGATGCGACCAGCCGCTGGGCGACCTGGGCGAGCAGGCGGTCGCCCATGTCGTGGCCCAGGGTGTCGTTCAAGTCCTTGAAGTTGTCCAGGTCGATGAAGAACAAGGCGCCCAGTTGCTCGCTGCGCTGGCTCACAGCGCAGGCGCGCTGCAGGCGGTCCAGCAGCAGGCGGCGGTTGGGCAGGCCGGTGAGCGCGTCGTAGAAGGCCAGCCGCTCGATCTCCTGCTTGGCCTTCTTGCGGTCGGTGATGTCGCGCCGCACCCCCAGCACGCCGGTGACGTTGCCATGGGCGTCGCGGATGGCGGTCTTGAGGGTTTCGAAGAAGCCGGGCGCACCGTCGTCGTCGAATGTCAGCTCCTCTTCGAAGACTAGCGGCGTCGGGGCGCCCATGGCGCGCTGGTCCTGCTCGTGCATGCGCCGGGCTTCGGCGGGAGACCAGAAGGCGTCGTCGGTCTTGCCCATGATCTCGCGCGCGGAGCGCCCGAGGAAGCGCTCGACCGCCGGATTGGCCGAGAGGTAGCGGCCTTCGGCGTCCTTGAGGAACACCATGTCAGGGATAGCGTTCACCAGGCCGGCCAGCCGGCTGCGCTGCTGGTCGAGCTCATGCGCCATGCGGCGCTGCGCGGTCAGGTCGTAGGCGAAGCTCACCACCGCCACCACGCGGCCGTCGGGGCCGACCTCGGGCGCGAACGTGGTGTGGCGGAACTGCGGCCCGTCGGGGTAGTCGATGCGACTCTCGAACACCGCGGTGTGCCCGGCGAAGGCCCGGTCCAGATGCGGGCTCAGGCGCTTCATCACGTCGGGTGCCATGAAGTCGGAGAACGGCCGGCCCTCCATCTCGCCGGGTTCCGACTGCAGCCACTGCGCCTGCAGCGGATTGACGTAGAGCACGCGCCGGTCCGGGCCGATGCGCGCGACGCCGCCCGGCAGGCTGCGCAGCAGGCTGCCCAGCTGCAGGTCGCGCCGCTGGACCATCAGCTCCGCCTCGCGCTGCTCGGTCACGTCGGTGGCCACGCCGTCCCAGATGACGCGGCCGTCGGGCAGATCGCGCGGCGAGGAGCTCATGCGGATCCAGCGCACCTCGCCATCGGTACGCCGGACGCGCACCACGTTGTCGCTCACGCTCATGCGGCGGAAGGACTCCTCTTCCTTGCGCAGGTTGTCCTCGCGGTCCTCGGGCAGGATGCGCTCGTAGAGCACGGTCGGGTCGTTCACGGCATCCTCCACCCGCACGCCGATCAGCCGCTCCAGCGCCTCGCCCATATAGACGAAGCGGCGCCGGCCATCGTGCTCGCGCACGATCTGGTAGGTGATGCTGTCCGGGAGATTGCGGCCCAGCAGCTGCAGGCGCATCTCGCTTTCGCGCAGCCGCGCCTCGACCTCGCGGGCCTGCGCATAGGGGCGGCGGATGCTGGAGATGAAGAGCACCTGCAGGACCAACGCATAGGCCAGCATCCGCAGCATGTGCGCCGCGATCTCGCCGGTGGAGAGGCCCAGGCGCCCGGCCAGGGACATCCCGGCGGAGGCCGCCAGGATCATCGCGGCGGCCGCCAGCAGCGAACCGATCGGCGCGGGCTCCCGTCGGCCGAGGCGCCACAGCAGCACCGCGGCCAGCGCCAGCAGGGCCACGCCGAGCCCCAGAACCATCGAGCCCCAGGGCAGCGTCAGCGCGGCGGACAGCCTTTCCGGCAGCCCGCTCGCCACGATCCAGACCAGCCCGATCGACACCCCGCCAGCGCCGGCCATCCAGAGCCGCGGCGAGCCTGCTAGGCGAACGCCCAGCGCCAGCAGCAGGAAGGCCAGGCCCTCGGCCATCCGCGCGCAGTTGTTGAAGAACGACACGGCGGGCGAGCGCGCCAGGACGGCGGCGGCGCCTCCGTTTTCCAGCAAGGGCACCACGGCCTGCATGAAGCCGCAGGTGCAGGCCACCGTCAGCCCGCCCACGAGGCAGTGGAGCCGGCGGTCCGGTTCGGGGTCGAGCGCATGGGCCGAGAGCGCGAGCCCGACGAGGCCCAGCAGCACGACGACCAAGCCGAACAGCGAGGCCAGCCCCCACGGCCCCACCATGCCCGCGCCCAGCATGCGCGAAACGGGCACCAGCAGCAGCGCGAGCGCCCCCAGCACCAGCAACACGGTCAGAGCGGGCTCGTCGGGCAGCTTCTGAGGGCGGGCCGGGGCTGTTACGGGATTGGGATTCATGGGCAGGCCGCGCAGGCCACTGGATTCGTATCGCGGCGAGTGTATAGACGCCCGGACGCAACTGTCCATTGCGCCGGATCAGCTGTTGGATGACGGCCCAAGGCCGTCGCGCCGAGATTCCGAACCCGCTGCCGGTCGGGGCCGGCAGCGCGGGATGGCCGTCAGGCCAGCAGCTGGCGCAGCACGTAGGGCAGGATGCCGCCTGCGCGGTAGTAGTCCACCTCGATGGGCGTATCGATGCGCAAGGTCACCGACACCTCCTTCTGCGAACCATCCGCGCGGTGAATGACCAGGCGCGCCTCGCTCTGCGGGGTGAGCGCGGCATCGGGCAGCACGTCGATCACCTCGTCGCCCTTCAGGCCCAGCGATTCCCAGGAGTCGTCGCCACGAAACTGCAGCGGCAGCACGCCCATGCCGACCAGGTTGGAGCGATGGATGCGCTCGAAGCTGCGTGCCACCACGGCCTTGATGCCCAGCAGCTGCGTGCCCTTGGCCGCCCAGTCGCGGCTGGAGCCGGTGCCGTATTCCTCGCCGGCGAAGATCACGGTGGGCGTGCCGTCCGCGATGTACTGCATCGCGGCGTCGAAGATCGGCAGCTTCTTGCCCTGCATCGGGCCGTCGCTCTGGAACAGGGTGACGCCGCCCTCTTCCCGCGAGCCGTTATCGAGCGGCGGGATCATCAGGTTCTTGATGCGCACGTTGGCGAAGGTGCCGCGCATCATCACGTCGTGGTTGCCGCGCCGCGCGCCGTAGCTGTTGAAGTCCTGCTTCATCACGCCATGCTCCAGCAGCCACTGGCCGGCGGGCGAGCTTTCCTTGATGGAGCCGGCCGGCGAGATGTGGTCGGTCGTGATGGAGTCGCCGAACAGCGCCATGATGCGTGCGCCGCGCACGGCTTCAGAGCCTTTTTGCGCTGCAGCGCCCGCGGAATCCGCGCCCTTTGCTTCCACATCGATAGCAAAGTTCTCGAAGAAAGGCGGCTCGGCGATATAGGTGCTGGCGGGCCAGACATAGGTGTCGCCCGTCACGCCCTTGATCTTGTTCCACAGCGCGCCCGGGTCGGTTTCGACCTTGGCGTAGTTCTCCTTGAAGGCCTTGCCGTTCATGGCGTACTTCATCAGGGCGTTGACTTCGTCGCTAGTTGGCCAGATGTCGCCCAGGTAGATGTCGCGCCCACCCTTGCCGCGGCCCACGGGCTCGGTCATCAGGTCGCGCAGCACCGTGCCGGCAATGGCGTAGGCCACCACCAGCGGCGGGCTGGCCAGGAAGTTGGCCTTGATGTTGGGGTGGATGCGCGCCTCGAAGTTGCGGTTGCCGGACAGCACGGCCGCGCACACCAGTTCGTTGCTGGTGATGGCTTCGTTGAGCTCGGGCGTCAGGTCGCCCGCATTGCCGATGCAGGTGGTGCAGCCGTAGCCCGCGAGCGCGAAGCCCAGCTTTTCCAGATAGGGCATCAGGCCGGTCTGCGTGAGGTATTCGGTGACGATGCGCGAGCCGGGCGCGAGCGAGGTCTTGATGTGCGGCTGCACCTTCAGCCCCGCTTCCACCGCCTTCTTGGCCAGCAGGCCCGCCGCCAGCAGCACGCTGGGGTTGGAGGTATTGGTGCAGCTGGTGATGGCCGCGATCAGCACGTCGCCGTTGCCCAGGGTCAGATCCGCGCCCTTGGCCTTGGCGGGCACCTGGGCGGCGGCGCTGTCCTTGGCGGCGACGGCGAGCTGGGGCTTGTTCTGCTCCATCTCCACCAGAAAGCGCGGGCCGCCGTCGGGCGCGTGCTTTTCGGCAGGTGCCGATGCCTCGTTGTCTTCACCGTGGCGGCGCACCGGGTGGCGCGTGGTCAGCAGGTCCGCGGGGCGGTTGAAGCCGCTTTCGGCCGCCGGCTTGGAGAAGAGATCGGCAAACTGCTGCGCCACCTTGCCCAGCTCGATGCGGTCCTGCGGGCGCTTGGGGCCGGCCAGGCTGGGGGTCACGTCGCCCAGGTTCAGGCGCACCACCTGCGAATAATCGATGGCGCCCGCTTCAGGCACGCCGAAGAGGCCCTGCGCCTTGAAATAGGCCTCGAAGGCTTCGATCTCGCCCTTGGTGCGGCCCGTGCCCTTGAAGTATTCGATGGTTTTCTCATCGACCGGGAAGAAACCCATGGTCGCGCCGTATTCGGGCGCCATGTTGCCGATGGTGGCGCGGTCGGGCAGCGACAGCGTGCGCGTGCCCTCGCCGAAGAATTCGACGAACTTGCCCACCACCTTGTGGCGGCGCAGGATCTCGGTCACGGTCAGCACCAAGTCGGTCGCCGTCACGCCTTCGCGCAGGCGGCCCGTCAACTCGAAGCCCACCACATCGGGCGTGAGGAAGTACACCGGCTGGCCCAGCATGGCGGCTTCGGCCTCGATGCCGCCCACGCCCCAGGCCACCACGCCGATGCCGTTGATCATCGTCGTGTGGCTGTCCGTGCCCACCAGGGTGTCGGGGTAATACACATCCCCCTTGGCGCGGTGCACGCCGCGCGCCAGATATTCCAGGTTCACCTGGTGGACGATGCCGAATCCCGGCGGAACGACGCCGAAGGTATCGAAGGCCTGCATGCCCCATTTCATGAATTCGTAGCGCTCGCGATTGCGCTGGAATTCCAGCTTCATGTTCAGGTCGAGCGCTTTCTTGGTGCCGTAGTAATCGACCATGATGGAATGGTCCACCACCAGATCGACGGGCACCAGCGGCTCGATCTTCTTGGGGTTCTTGCCCAGTTTCTGGGCGGCGCTGCGCATCGCGGCCAGATCCGCCAGCAGCGGCACGCCGGTGAAATCCTGCAGCACCACGCGCGAAACGACGAACGGAATCTCATCGACACGCGCGGCAGTGGGCTGCCAGCGCGCCAATTGCTCCACATGCTCCGCCGTCACCTTGCGCCCGTCGCAATTGCGCAATACCGACTCCAGCACGATACGCAAGGACACCGGCAACCGCTGGATGGAAGGAAACTGCTTAGCCAGCGCGGGCAGCGAATACAGCTGCCCTTTTTTCCCGGAAGCCGTCGTAAAGGACTTCAAAGTGGATGAAAACGCGTGGGCGGGCGCCTTGGAGGTGGACATGAGAACTCCTGTGGGAAGAGAATGAAACTATCGGTCTTTTAACTTCTATTTATAGACACTACGGAACTTTTATCGATAGCCCGTTTGCATAAATCGGCAGCCGATTGCCGCGTCACATCCAGGCTTCGCCGCTGAATATGCTCGCCGATGAGCCGCCTCATCGCACGCTCGCGATGCATAAGCCCTGCTGCAACCATGGCGCCAACGCCGGCAAGCGGCTCCTCCAGCAGGCATCGGCAAAGAAATCGGGACGACCGAGCATGCCCTTCGGCTCCTGTGAGGCAAACATTCTCGCGCCGAACGCGCACAGGCGGTGTCAGCGAAAGCCTTGCGGCCCTCATAGCCCATCGAAAATCCACAAACCAGCCCTGCAACGGCCCGCCGCAGAGATCGAGCATTCCTCAGCGCAAATAAAAAAGCCTGCCGTTGCCGGCAGGCTTTCAAGCTTCACATCGATGCAATGGCACGGCGTCACGCCGCACCATACCGCCGGTGAATCGGCGGGCATTCGTCCATCAGATGGCGAATTGCTCGCGGTTTTCGTTCTGGATCCACTTAGGAGCCTTGCCGCGGCCGGTCCAGGTCTGGCCCGTGGCGGGATTGCGGTATTTGGGCGCAACCTTGGTGCCGCTGGTGGAAGAGGCACGCGTGGAAGAACGACCTGCGGGGAAAACATCCTGAGCGGTCAGGCCATATTCAGCGACCAGGCTGCGCACTTGCGCAACTGCATCCGACAATTCGCGGCGGCGGGCTTCGCTGATCTGCTGCTCCAGGGCTTCACGCTGCTTGAGAAGTTCTTTATAGCTGGTGGTCATGGTGTGATATGTGACACGGTTTGGGAAGAGGTGCGAATTATAAGAAGGAATGTGAGTCCCGTTAGCGCCCCAAGGTCTTCTCGATTCGCGGAATTACCGAATTCCATTAGACAAACGCAGAAATGGGGAGAAATTCAGCAGCAGGGGTTTCAGTGTCGGGGGGCGCCTCACCCCACAACCCGGTTAACTCCCGCCAGGGCCAGGCGCCCAGAAGCCCTTCGATCCCGGATGATGGGCGCGTTCAGCAAATGGCGGAACGCGCAAAATCACGGCCCACACTGCAACCCACATCCAAGAAACCAACGATGGCGATTTACTGTATTGGCGACATCCAGGGCTGCGACGCCGCCCTGGGCCGGCTGCTGGCCCATGTCGATTTCTCCCCCAGCCGCGACACTGCCTATCTGGTCGGCGACCTGGTCAATCGAGGCCCGGCATCGGCCGATGTGCTGCGGCGCTGCATGCAGGCGGGCGACAGCATCCGCGTCCTGCTGGGCAATCACGACCTGCATCTGCTGGCCGCCGCGCACGGCGCCCGCAAGCCCTCACGCAAGGACACGCTCGACACCGTGCTCCAGGCGCCGGACCGCGAAGCCCTGCTCCAGTGGCTACGGCAACAACCCCTGGCGCGGCGGCTTCGCCATGCGGGCGAGGACCTGCTCATGGTCCATGCGGGCGTGCTGCCCTGCTGGACGGCCGATGACGTGCTGGCGCTGGCAGGCGAAGTGGAATCCGTGCTGCGCGGCCCCGGCCTGCCGGACTTTCTGCATTCCATGTACGGCAACGCGCCCGACCGCTGGAGCGATGCGCTGCAGGGCACCGACCGGCTGCGCGTGATCGTGAACGCCTTGACCCGGCTGCGTTTTTGCACGCCCGAGGGCGTGATGGACTTCGAAAGCACGGAATCCGCCGCGGAGGCGCCGGAAGGGCTGCTGCCCTGGTTCGACGCGCCGGGGCGGCGCACCGCCGGCACGCTGATCGCCTTCGGCCACTGGTCCACCCTGGGCTGGATGGACCGCCCGCAATTGCTGGGGCTGGATACCGGCTGCGTCTGGGGCGGCTGCCTGAGCGCGGTGCGGTTCGGCGCCACGCTGGCCGACCGCGAACATCTGGAAGTGGGCTGCGAACAGGCCCAGGTGCCGGGCTGAAGAGCGGGCCGGGGTTAGCGGCGCGGGGGCGAGGGCTTTTTCAAGCGCCGAGCCCCCCGCCCCTCTCAACTCCGAGTCACGACTGCTCGGAGGTCTCGGGCTGGGGCGCCTTGAAGAGCGCCGCGACCTTGCGCTTGTGCTTGATGTTGGCCGAGATGCCGCTGCGCGAGGGCTGCGCCTTGGCGGTGGCTTCCCAGGCGGGAGTGCCTTCGGCAGGCGACGCAGGCGCCTGGTAGGGCTGGTCGAAGAAGGGATCGCGCGGCGGAGAGCTCTGGCGGTAGGTGCGGGCTTCGCGACGCTCCCGGCCGCCATGGGCGCTGCTGCGGCCCTCTTCCTCTTCGCGCCAGGCGCGGCGGCCGTCGTTGAAACGGCCGTTCGGACGCTCGGCCTCGAATTCGATCGGTTCGAGGTCGATCTTCTTCTTGATGAGCTTTTCGATGTCGCCCACCAGGCGCGCATCGCTGCTGGACACCAGCGTCACCGCGAGGCCGGAAGCCCCGGCACGGCCCGTACGGCCGATGCGGTGGACGTAGTCTTCGGCGTTGAAGGGCACGTCGAAGTTGAACACCGCAGGCACGTCCTTGATGTCCAGGCCGCGGGCGGCCACATCGGTACACACCAGCAGATCGACTTCGCCCTTCTTGAAGGCGTCCAGGGCCTTCAGGCGCTCGTCCTGGCTCTTGTCGCCGTGCAGCGCAGCCGTCTTGAGGCCCTCGCGCTCCAGCGAGCGGGCCAGGCGCGCGCAGCCCAGCTTGCTGTTGACGAAGATGAAGGCCTGGCGCACGCCACGGTCCTTGAGCACCTTGTGGATGGCGCGGCGCTTGTCGTCGTCGGAAGCGGAATAGAAGCGCTGCTCGACGGTGGAGGCGGTTTCGTTCGGGCGGGCGACCTCGATGGTCACCGGGTTCTGCAGGTAGCTGCCCGCCAGGCGCTTGATCTCGGGCGAGAACGTGGCCGAGAAGAGCAGCGTCGTGCGCTGCTTGGGCAGGTACGACAGGATGCGCTGCAGATCGGGCAGGAAGCCGATGTCGAGCATGCGGTCGGCCTCGTCGAGCACCACGTACTCGACCTGGTTGAGCACCGCGTTCTTGGCCTCGATGTGATCGAGCAGCCGGCCCGGCGTGGCCACCAGCACTTCGACGCCCTTCTTCAGCTCGAGCGTCTGCGGCTTCATGTCCATGCCGCCGAACACCACCGTGCTGCGCAGCTTGGTGTGCTTGGCATAGAGCGCGATCTGCTGGGCGACCTGGTCGGCCAGTTCGCGCGTGGGCAGCAGCACCAGGGCACGCACTGGATGGCGCGCGGGCGAGGTGGAACTGTTTTCGTGCTTGAGCAGGCGCTGCAGCAGGGGCAGCGAGAACGCCGCCGTCTTGCCCGTGCCGGTCTGGGCTGCGCCCATCACGTCCTGGCCGGTCAACACGACGGGAATGGCCTGGGCCTGGATGGGCGTCATGGACTCATAGCCCATCTCGGCCACGGCGCGCGCCAGAGGCTCGGCCAGCGATAGATTGGAAAAGGAACTTGTCATTTGAGCCTTCTATTGTCGCACCAGGGCGTGACAGGGCCGTTTTTTACTGCAAAAGGCAGTGTCAAGCTGTGGCGCAGGCGATGCAAAGGCGCTGGGAATCCACGCCTCAAGCTATTAAATCAATAGCACCAAGCGACCACCCAGCATGGGCTGCAGGCCCACAGGGCGCCAGAACGCCTTTGCGGCATGCCTGAGCGGGGTGGCTTACAGCGTGCGAGCCGAGAAGGTGTCGCAGCTCTTGACGCTGCCGGTCTGCAGCCCGGTCTGGAACCAATGCTGGCGCTGGGCACTGGTGCCGTGGGTGAAGCTGTCGGGCACGACGGCGCCGCCGCCCGCGCGCTGCAATGCGTCGTCGCCGATCTTGGAGGCGGCGTTCATCGCCTCTTCCACATCGCCCTGCTCCAGGATCTGGCGGGCATTCTGCGCATGGTGCGCCCAGACGCCAGCGAAGCAGTCCGCCTGCAGTTCCAGCCGTACCGAGAGGTGGTTGTATTCGACCTGGCTGACGCGCCCGCGCATCTGGTCCACCTTCTCGCTGATACCCAGCAGATTCTGCACGTGGTGCCCCACTTCATGGGCGATGACGTAGGCCTGGGCGAAGTCGCCGGGCGCGCCCAGCTGGTTCTTCAGGGTCTGGTAGAAGGCCAGGTCGATATAGACCTTGTGGTCCGCCGGGCAGTAGAAAGGCCCCATGGCCGACTGCCCCAGACCGCAGGCCGTGGGGGTGCGGCCACGGAACAGCACCAGCTTGGGCTGCTCGTAGGTGCCTCCACCCTTGCGGAAGATGTCGCCCCAGACGTCTTCGGTGTCCGCCAGCACGGTCGAGACGAAGCGCGCCATGTTGTCGTCTGCCGGCGGCTTGTGGGCAGGCACCTGCGGCTGCTGCGGCTGCACCTGCGCGGGCGAACCGCCGCTCAGCAAATTCAGCAGCGTGATCGGGTTGATGCCGAAGATCCACCCGCCCAGCAGCGCCACCACGATGGTGCCGATGCCGATGGTGCGCCCGCCGAACACGGGCGAGCCACCGCCGCCACCGCCGTCGCTGTCGCGCCGGTCCTCCACATTGTCCGATTCCCGATTGCCTTCCCACCGCATGCCATCACTCCGTTCATTCGCCGATGGCGCGGATATTAAGCCCGCCCGAGCAACGACCCACACCTGCGGCCAGGCAAACAGCCGGGCAGCAACCGGTGCGTCATTGCGTGAGGCTGGCGGGGCGCAGGTCAGCCGTTGACGTGACCTGCACGGGCTCCGACTTCAGGATGGTTTGGGCCGCCTGGCGCTCACTGGCCCGCTCCACCTGCCCGTTCAGCACCATGCCCAGTGCCGCGATCTGCACTGCGATGACGACACCGCCGATCGCCATGACCCAGATGCGGGCCGCCGAAGGCGCCGTGGCTTGCTGGGTGGATTCGGGAGACGTTTCGATCGCCGGCATGGAAGGCTCCTCGTGCAGTGTGTAGTAACGCCGAGAATGCTAGAAGCCTCTTGTTACGCCATCTTGAGGTCACGATCCCATGCGTTCGTAGGATGACTGCGCATGCGTCAGGCTGGCGGGGCCGGCTTGGCCCAGATCCTCAGCCACGGGCTGCTGGCAACCGGCGTCCCGCGACAGCGCCCCCGGGAAATAGGCAGCCAGCTGCGCCACCAGGGCCTGCAGCGCCACGTCGCCCGTGATGGCCTGGGCTCGCTCGAGCTGCTGCACCGCATAGCTGCGGTCGCCGAGCATCATGGACGCACTCACGCACTTGCCATGAGCCGCCATGCGCAAAAGGAATTCGTCCAGGGTGTATGCCGGCCAGTAGACGTGCGCGCATCGGGCACTGCCCCGTGCCACGTCGGACGGCATGGATGGCTGCGCGGACAAGGTGCCAGATGATTCAGACCGGAGCGTGGACTGGAGGAAAGCGAGCATGGCGGCGACCTCGTAAAGGCTGGATACGGGCCGCTTTCGGATGGTCCGTGCAGCCCTTCGATGCCTTCATCCTAGGCCACGCGCCCTGGGCGGTTCATGCGGTGCCGCCCCGTCGCGATGTAGGACGGCGGCGGTCCGCAGGCCCCTCAGAACGTGTTCACGATCTCGCAGGGGATCGCGTTGGAGCGCAATCGGGATGAGTGGATGCTTCGGATGCACCGCATGGACTCATGTCCATGCAAGCAGCCGGGGCCTCCAATCGCCCGATTTCGCTCCAACCCGAAGGGCAGCGGTGTGGGCGGGCGGTCTGCGGCGTTGCGGCGCTTGTGGATAGCAGTGCTATCCACTGCGCACCGCGCCTTGCATCCCATCCCGCCGACGTAGCTGCGCGACCCCTGGGAGATCGCAAACACGTTCTCAGGCCTTGGGCAGCGTGACGCCGATCTGCCCCTGGTACTTGCCGCCACGGTCCTTGTAGCTGACCTCGCAGACTTCGTCGCTTTCAAAGAACAGCACCTGGGCGCAGCCCTCGCCCGCATAGATGCGCGCAGGCAGCGGCGTGGTGTTGCTGAATTCCAGCGTCACATAGCCTTCCCACTCGGGCTCGAAGGGCGTGACGTTCACGATGATGCCGCAGCGCGCGTAGGTGCTCTTGCCCAGGCAGATGGTCAGCACGTTGCGCGGAATGCGGAAGTACTCCACCGTGCGCGCCAGCGCGAAGCTGTTGGGCGGGATGATGCAGCTGTCGCCGTGGAAATCGACGAAGCTCTTTTCGTCGAAATGCTTGGGGTCCACCACCGTGCTGTGGATGTTGGTGAACACCTTGAATTCCGGCGCGCAGCGGATGTCGTAGCCGTAGCTGCTGGTGCCGTAGCTGATGATCTTGCGGCCCTCGCGCTCACGGATCTGGCCGGGCTCGAAGGGCTCGATCATCCCGTGCTGCTCCGCCATGCGGCGGATCCACTTGTCGCTTTTAATGGTCATTGCTTTACTCCTGCAGCCTATTCTAGGGTGGGGGCCTGCGCCGGCCCCCACCGCCCATACCCTGGCGATGCTATTACAAAAATAGCATCAGGCCCTTGATTCACCTGCGCTGCGGGGACAATCAGGCAATGACCGTGCGCTCGATGACCCGGTCGTCGCCCAGCACGATCAGCGCGAACAACAGCTCTTCCAGGCTGGCAGCCTGCGAGGTCTTGCGCGCCAGCAAGGGCGTGGCCTGCGGGTTCAGCACGACGAAGTCGGCTTCGGTGCCGGGCTGCAGCGTGCCGACCACGCCCTCCAGCCCCAGCGCACGCGCGGCACCGCCCGTGTGGCGCCACCACAGCTGCTGAGGGCTCAGGCTCACGCCGGGCTTGGTCTGGCCTTCACGCCCCACGTAGTAGGCCGCCAGCATGGTGTGGAACGGGCTGAAGCTGGTGCCGCCGCCCACGTCGCTGGCCAGGCCGTGCTCGAAACCGATGCGGGCCGCGCCCTCGTAATCGAAGAAGCCGCTGCCCAGGAACAGGTTGCTGGTGGGGCTCACAGCCGCAGCCGTGCCCGTATCGCGCATCAACGCCCTGTCTTCATCATCGAAATGAATGCAATGGGCATAGACGGCGCGCCGGCGCATCAGCCCGAAATCATCATAGACCGACAGATAGCTGCGCGCCGCCGGGAACAGCTCGCGCACCCAGCGCACCTCGTCCAGGTTCTCGGCCACGTGCGACTGGATCCACACATCGGGGTACTGCGCCGCCAGCTCGCCCGCACCGCGCAGCTGCGCCTCGCTGCAGGTGGGCACGAAACGCGGCGTGATGGCATAGCCCAGCCGGCCCTGCCCGTGCCAGCGCCGGATGAGCGCCTCGGTATCGATCAGCGATTGCCGCGTCTCATCGCGCACGCCGTCGGGCGAGTGCTGATCCTGCAGCACCTTGCCAGCGATGAGCCGCAGGCCGCGCCGCTGCGCGCCAGCCATCAGGGCATCGACGGAGGCCGGGTGCGAGGTGGCGAAGGTCAGCGCGGTCGTCACGCCATTGCGCAGCAACTCGTCCAGGAAGACCTCGGCCACCTCGGCCGCATAGGCCGGATCGGCGAAGCGCGATTCGTGCGGGAAGGTGTAGTTTTCCAGCCAGGGCAGCAATCCTTCCGCAGGCGATCCGATCACGTCGGTCTGCGGGAAGTGGATATGCATGTCGATGAAGCCGGGGGCGATGATGCGGCCGGGCCAGTGGGTGACCGGCCGCGCTCGCCATTCCGAGGGCAGTGCAGACCAAGCGCCAGAAGCCACGACCTTGGCCGGCCTGTGATCAGCATCCACCGCGAGGAAAGCGTCGGACTCAAAGACCGCTTCACCAGTGTGAGAGAAGCGAAGAAGTGCGGAACGGTAAATGTGCAGCATCCCACAAGCTTACCGGCAGCCTCACGCCAGCCCAACGGTCAGACAGAACCGACGAACGGCTGAGAGGTGACGACATGGCCACCGTAACATCAAGACACCTTTTACGGCGCCCCGCCACAATGCCCCAACACAAGTCACGCCACAGCCATGGATTCACCGCACTGGAGCTACTGGTGGTGATCGGCATCATGGCCATCCTATCGGCCTTGGCGGCACCGAGCTTCAAGACACTCATCGACCGCTGGCGCATTCTTCAAGTCGTCGATGCCATGAAGATGACGATGTTTTACGCACGATCGGAAGCCATCAAAAGAAGTTCTGACGTATTTATCGGAAAGATCCCCAATTCTGCATCTACCCAGTGCACCACAGCCAATACCAAAAGCGACTGGGATTGCGGATGGGTCATCTATATCGATGCAAACAGTAATAGCAAATGGGATGCCGGCGAGGAAATTCAGCGATTCGATACTCCAGGCAATATCACGGTGACCAGAACGACGTCCAGCGACACGATCCGCGTGGATCGCTGGGGCATGATGAACGGAGCGAACTTGATCGGATTTACCTTTGCCCCCTCCGAAGGGATCTCTTCACCTGCGACCAAAGGGCTTTGTATGGCTGCAGGCGGTCGCATCAGAGTCATCAACCAAACGGAGGTCCCATGCAGTTGAGGCACCAGACCTCCAGGCCCCAAAAAGGCTTGGCACTGATGGAGTCGCTAGTTGCCATCGTCATTCTTGCATTGGGTATTCTGGGCATCCTCGGCATTCAATTGCGTACGCTGACGGACACACAGGCGGGAGCACGCAGGGCACAGGCGATCAGGCTGATAGAAGAC
Source organism: Paracidovorax wautersii (assembly GCF_900113035.1). Lineage (GTDB taxonomy): Bacteria > Pseudomonadota > Gammaproteobacteria > Burkholderiales > Burkholderiaceae_C > Paracidovorax > Paracidovorax wautersii. The sequence continues at coordinate 209,475 of NZ_FONX01000004.1, forward strand.
CTGGGCGAAAGATTGCAGAACAATCCAGATGCCATCGGTAATCTGTCCCTTTATACACAGACATCCAGCAGCGGCGCCACTGACTGCTCAGCCAATACCTGCAATGCCGCCAGTTTGGCGGCCTTTGATATCCAACAGTGGCAGGTCAACGTGAAAAACGTTCTACCCGGCGGCACCGCGAAGGTTTTCATCCCTCAAGGAGGGCCACGGCAGCTGGGCGTAATGATCGGCTGGAGCGAAAACCGCTACAGGTCTGGCGACACCCAGATGACCACCGCGCAATCCAATGCATTGAACGCTCCCCTGTCCGTCTCTGCAACGGACAGCACGGGCGCGGCGATTACCTGCCCGGAAGGGCAGATCTGCCACATCCAATATCTTCAACCCACACAACGCTGCGCTCCGTGGGGGATTGGAAGTGCACAACTTTATTGCCTCAATTGAGCTGCCAGTCACAGCCACTACACGCCCCCAAGATTACATGCCAATACCATCCAGCACTCGCCCATCGCGGCAGCGGGGCGTTACATTGATCGAACTAATGGTAGGTATCGCCATCGGCTTGCTGGTGGTCGCAGTCGCCGTCGTGTCGCTGATGAACTCAAGGACCATATCGGGCACCGTTTCGGAAAGCACACTGCTGCAGCAACAGGCGGGCTATGCCCTGCGCATCATCGGACAGCAAGTCCGCCAGGCTGGAAGCATCGAGCTCAACCTAACACCGTCGCTTCTGCCGGCAAGCGGAGCCGATCCCGCCATGGCTCCCGTCGCATTCGATCCACCAGATCCTACAGGAGTCCGGCCGCAATTCGACCGTAGCCTCAACACCATCGCAGCAACCACCACGCCGAGTTCGAGCTTCACAGTGGGGTACGAGAACTATGCAGAAGCCACGACGAATTCCAGTAACCTGTCTCAATTGAGGGACTGCCTGGGACAAAATCCGGTGTCAGGTGGTGCTTTGGTCAACCCATTGCTCACCAGCAAATTCGAACGGAAATCAGCCACGAATGAATTGGTCTGCACTGGACGGGGAAGCAACACTGCACAGCCCATCATCGGAAATGTCACTGATTTTCGAATGCGCTACGTTCGTCAGGATGCCCAGACCAACACGCTGCAATACCTTTCGGACACTTCATCCATCGATTGGAAAAATGTCTACGCAGTGGAAGTCTGCCTTGAACTGACGGGCACCGAGCAGAACCCAACCGCCGACGCAACCTACGCCAATTGCAGCGGAGTACAGACAAAGTATGGCAACCGACTCAGGATGGTCTTCAGGAATCTTTTTCAAATCCGCAGCCAGGGGCTGTCATGACCAGCAAAAACACCTCCGTCTCGAAGGTCATGCCAGTCGTCAAACAAGTGATCCATCGACCTCGAAGGCCGAGAGCATCGCCAGCATCACAAAAGGGTATCGCACTCTACGTGGTCATCGTCTTCGTCATGCTGTCCATGCTGCTTGCGCTATGGTCTGCTCGAAACGCGCTATTCAATGAAATGGTGATTGGCAATGATGCCGATTATCGAAGGACGTTTGAGGCGGCACAGGCAATGCTTCAAGATGCAGAGTTTGACATCCGCGGAGTCAAGCCGGATGGCACATTTTGCACGCCCAGCCAAGACACTGGAAAAGGAGACGTCTGCAGATCCAAGACCTCGGTCTATTTCGACATAGAAACCAGCGAACTCGACGGACTTCTGTCAACCATACAAAATCAAAACTCGACCACAAAATGCTACAAGGGCATTTGCGCCAAGCGAGCAGGAGCGCAGGACTTTTGGAATGACTCCACGCTGCTTGCTGCAATGATGCAACCTGATGTCGGCGCACGGTATGGGCAATTCACTGGCGCAGATGCTACTAGCAGCGCAAACCCGATCTTGGCAAGCAGGGATGGCACTCGCACGGGAGCCTGGTATTGGGTGGAAGTCATGCCTTACATAGATCCCAACTTGGCCCTGATTCAGGGCCTGCCGCCCGATGCCAACGTCCTTCGCTTCGCCCCCACGCAAAAGAAACCGATCATCTACCGAATCACCGCGCTGGCGCGTGGTAACAAGCCCAACAGCGAGGTAGTCCTGCAGTCGACCCTCTCCATCAAAACAGCCGAATAAGATCGACGAAGCACTTCAAAAAACAGGAGAACACCTTGACCTATCCCACCTTCAGGTTCTCACCTATTTTTGCAGCCATCCTCTCAATGCCAAGCGCCTTATGGGCTGCGCAGATCAATCTTGCACAGTACCCAGCAGGAACGGCATACAAGCCACCCATCCCCAATGTCATCATTTCCGTTGACACCTCGGGAAGCATGTCATTTTGTGACATCGACGGCATAATCTATTCACGATGTCCCGCTGACTCGACGCGCATCGCCTTCGTCAAGCAGGGATTGCAGAGCACGCTGATCAACAACAGCAAGTACGACAACCAATTTCGTTTGGCTTGGCAGTCCTTCGCTTGCAATGGAATACCGAGCGCATCCGGAAACTGCAACAACCGCAATGCCATGGGCGCGTTCTCGGGCAACCACAAGGCGGATTTCAGCGCTTGGGTAGCGAACCTCAGCGCCAATGGAAGCACCCCCACACACTCGATGATGTGGAATGCGGGGGAATACATGAAAACCACTGGCGTAAACAGTCCGTGGAATGCAACCCCGGGAGTAGCAGACAACTCCCCCCTCACATGCCGACGCGCATATAACATCACCCTGACCGATGGTGGATGGAATTTTTCTTACGACTACATAGACGACGCCTTCAAAGCCGGGATGAGGTTGCAATCCTCCACGGACACCATTCCCGTTCAGAATGCAGACGGACGGGATAAAAACCTGCCGGATGGCACTCAGTATCGCGCCTCATCACCCCAGTCACAAGTTTATCAAGACTCATACCCCAATCAGGTAAGGTACACAACAACAGGCCCTTGGTGGTACCAAACCCGCACGTTCTATGCCTACCCATCCTTGGCGGACATGGCCTTCCTGTACTGGTCCACAGATCTTCAACCGAATATCGGCAACGAGGTCGCCCCGAAGATAAAGAAAACTGGCAGCGAGACCTTCACATCAGGAAACAAGAGTGCCACTCTGGACGAATACTGGAATCCGAAGAACGACCCTGCAAAATGGCAGCACCTGGTCCAATATTCGATTGGATATGGAACGACGGCAAGTAACTTCGCCAAAAACACGCCAACCTCACCACAGTTCACTGGCGGAACTTTCGGAATGTACGACTCGGGATTCTCGGATTTGGTGACAGGAAAAACAGCCTGGGATGATGTCACATCGCCAGCGGCAGACAATGATTACGATAATTATCGCCCCCAGGAAATGTGGCACGTCGCAATCAATAGCCGAGGTAAATTCTACCCTGTAGCTGGAGGAGACCTGACCAAGGTTTTTGCAGACATCTTCGATGAAATCATCGTGGACACCACCGCCCCGATCAACAGTTTCGTATCGGGCTCAGGCTCTGTCAGCCGCGTCGGAACCAATTCGTTCTATACGACGTACGTCGCCGCGGACAACCCCAATTCGAATGACAACCGCTGGTACGGCTTCGTCAGCTCCGACTCCATTTCCACTGATGGGATCTTCACACCCAATCAAACTTGGGGCGTATCCTCGAGCAACAAAAATGTCACGACTGCAGACAAACTCGATGCCCTGACGCCCAACGATCTCAATAAAAGATTGATTCTCTCCTACGACATCGCAAGCAGCAATCCTAACAAGGCCGTTTCCTTCAAATGGGCCAATCTGGCCACCTCAAACGCCGGAGCCTCTGCAAAGATGTGGCTTAACAAGGGGACCGTTGGCAGCGCATCGACGGTCGCCGGAGATGGCAAAGGGCAGGACCGCCTCAACTTCATCCGTGGAGACCGGACCAAGGAAGCCAGCAATGGCGAGCAGGCGACGTTCCGCAACCGCAAGAGCCGGCAAGGCGATATAGTCAATTCGGCCCTTTGGTATGTCGGGGCACCCAATAGCGGCTATTCCGCAAGCAGCTATCGGTCATTCGCAGACAGGTACCGCACGCGTGTGCCGATGTTGTATGTCGGCGGCAACGACGGAATGCTTCATGGATTCTCCGCGGAGGATGGGACCGAGAAAATTGCCTACATCCCGCATGGCGTGATTCAGAACATTGCGTCGCTGAGTGACAATGCGGACCCTGCGTACTCACACCAGTATTATGTCGACGGTTCGCCACTTGCTGGCGACGTCAATGCGGGTACAGACGATACGCCGAACTGGCGCTCCTATCTCGTTGGTACGCTTGCCGCGGGGGGGAGAGGATATTTCATTCTGGACATCACCAGTCCAGGCCCTGCCAAAGACACATCCGTGGTCCCCAACACTTTCGTCGAACGGATGGGCAACGCAGAAAATGCGCCGAATCTGGTAGTGATGGATAAAACTGCAGCGCCTATCACCAGCGCGAACCCACCAAGCAAACCCGCCGATCCCAACGGGAGTGCTGATGTAGGCCATATCTTTGGCAACCCGGTCGTTGCAACCAGCAACCAGCAACGAGCACTCCAGATCACGAGGGTCAATGACGGGCGCTGGGCATTCGTCACAGGCAATGGGTACAACAGTTCCAACGAGCGCCCTGCACTACTCGTACAGTACCTCGATGGCAACAAGGAATTGAAGATCATTCCCGCTGCCGCTGTGGGCTCTGCAGAAGCGGTGGGTAACGGACTGTCCACTCCACAATTTTTAGATGTGAATGCAGATGGCATGCCCGACTTCGTCTACGCAGGCGATTTACGAGGCAATCTGTGGAAGTTCGATATTTCAAGCGCAGACGCCACTCAATGGAATGTTGCTTTCGGCGGCAGTCCTCTTTTTACAGCAAGCATCAGCAACGGCAACCGCCAACCCATCACGGCGCCGCCCGTGCTCCGCCCCAACACCGTGGTGGGAGGATTAATGGTGGCCTTCGGCACGGGCCAGAACCTGACCGAGAATGACCGCACCGACCAGTCGGTGCAAAGCATCTACTCGATTCTCGATAATACGAGATACACCATTGAAACAACGGGCAGCAACAAGAGCAAAGTCAAGGTAGCCACGACGGACCCGCAGCCCACCACCGTCGGAGGCAGAAACTCGTTGGCAGCGCAATCCGTCGATGATGGAACAAAAGCCAATGGCAGCGGCACGAGCACCGGCCGATCCTTCTGGAAACTGACGAATACAGAAGTTGCCTTCGCTTGCCCTAGCAATGCTGGCAGTTGCGTCCCCAAAAAAGGCTGGTACATGGATTTGCCGGTAGCTGGAGAGCGGATCACGACAGGCTTCGATTTCTACGATGGCAGCAATCTGCTTGAGATTTCGAGCGAGGTTCCTGCATCGGGCAGTTCCACAGCAAGCGGGCAAGAAGTGTGTGCCCCCTCGCCGCAGGCGGCGCAACCGTTCCGCACGATCATCAACATCGTTTCCGGCAAGGCACCTACGCCGCCGGTGATGAGCATCAACGGGTCCACCTACACGACAGAGAGTGCCAACTACGCACGTATGACGGCATCGAGCAAGGAGCTCCGGATCACGACCAAAACACAGCAAATCCGAAAGGGAAGCGATGGCAAGATCGACAAACTGGCACGCCTGCCTCAGATGCTGGCACGCCCCAATTGGCGACAACTGCAATGATCACCAGAGCATCATGATTTCTTCAAACTCCCATAGTGCGGACACCGCACGCGCCAGCCAACAAGGCTTCACCTTGATCGAAATGATGATCGTGGTGGCAGTCGTCGGCATCTTGGCGTCGATTGCCATTCCGACTTACAACGAGTATCTACGCCGTGGCTACCGCACAGAAGCACGAAGCGCCCTGCTGCAGGCTGCGCAGTGGATGGAACGCGCGGCGACCGCAACCGGCATATATCCGACGACCGACCAGCTCAACAGCACGAACTTGCCGGTCGTGCCATCGAATACATACGTCATCGCGTTGACGGCTAGAACCGACTCCACCTATATCCTGTCGGCTACGCCGAGGGGAATACAGGCAGGTGACAAATGCGGAACCTACACGTTGGCGCAGGACGGTGCGCGCTCGGCAAACGGCAAGAAGTCCGGTGACGCGGGCTATGACCCGAGCTGCTGGAACAAGTGATGAATTCCCAGGCACAGCAAGCCAGCGAGCCGAGCCGTACCAGCTCACCGTTCATGCGCAGCGCACTGAGCTATGCAAGCCAAGCGCTGTATCGCTCCAACCCCAACCCCCGCGTCGGCTGCGTGATCGTCTCGTCCACGGGCGACGTGCTGGGCGTTGGCTCCACACAGGCCGCGGGCAGCGCCCATGCCGAGGTGATGGCCTTGCGCGATGTGGCAGCGCGAGGCCTGGAGGCCCGAGGAGCAACGGCCTACGTGACGCTGGAGCCGTGCTCACACCGTGGACGCACCGGCCCCTGCTGCGATGCGCTCATCAGCGCTGGCATTCAGCGCGTCGTGGCGAGCGTGTCCGATCCCAACCCACTGGTGGCAGGCCAGGGTTTCGCCAAGCTCCGTGCCGCCGGAGTGGCGGTGGAAGTCGGTGAAGGGGCCGAGGAATCCGTCGAGCTGAATGTGGGCTTCTTCAGCCGCATGATTCGCGGCACGCCCTGGGTCAGGCTGAAGACGGCGATCTCGCTGGACGGAGCGACTGCGCTTCAGAACGGCCAAAGCCAGTGGATCACATCACCCCAGGCGCGCGCTGACGGCCATGCCTGGAGGGCGCGGGCATGCGCAGTGCTGACGGGCATCGGTACGGTGCTCGCAGACGATCCGTCGCTGGATGTGCGGGAGGTGGAAACGCCGCGCCAGCCACATCTGGTCATCGTGGACAGCGACCTCCGCACGCCTGCCAATGCGCGCCTCTGGAGCGTCAGCCACCGATCTGTGCTTATCTACACCGGCATCGACGCCCCCTCCCGGAAAAGTCATCTGGAAGCACTAGGCGCTCAGGTGATCACCATGCCCGATGCGAGCGGGCGCGTGGAGCTCGCCGCCATGCTGCGCGATCTGGCGCAGCGCAACGTCAATGAGTTGCACGTCGAAGCGGGGCAGACGCTCAACGGCGCCTTGGTGGAGGCCCATCTCGTCGATGAAGTTCTGGCCTACGTCGCCCCCAAGCTTCTGGGAGCCGGCACACGCGGCATCACGAGCTGGGGCCCCCTGCAGTCGTTGCAGGAAAGCGCGACGCTGGAGTTCCATAGCCATCAGCCAGTGGGGCCGGATCTCAGACTGCTGGCACGCCCGCCGGGGCGTGCGGCCTTCGTGCCGCGTGCCAGCTGAGCGCTCTGAACCAAGCTGCAGAGCGAGTCCGTCCGACACGCTTTGCAGCAGAAGATTGGTATATCTGCCGCACCACGTCTTCAACGCTGCAGCCAGATATGCACCACACGCCCACCGCCCTCTTGCACCGATCATTGCGCTGGGCTGCTTTCGTCCTGGCTGCGGGCCTGATGGCAGGGTGCGCAGGCCTTCCACAGCACGTTGAGCGCCCCGTATCCACGTCGCTGCCTCCTTCGGACGGCTCAGCGCTGCAGAAGATTCTTTCCGGACTCGGTGGACCAGCCAAGGAAGCAAGGCGCGGGAACACCTCCGCCTTCCTGCTGCTCGACTCCCCCCAGGACGCATTCACCAGCCGCCTCGCCCTCATCCAGCAGGCCCAGAAAACCCTGGACCTGCAGTACTACGCCATCCACGCCGACGCCAGCAGCGAACGGTTGTTGCGCGGCATCGTGGCAGCCGCGCGGCGGGGGGTGCGGGTGCGCATCCTGCTGGACGACTTCCACAGCACAGGGCGCAATGCGCTGGTGATGCGCATGGCGTTCGAGCCGCGCATCGAGATGCGCATGTTCAACCCGGTGGCGGGCTCGCGGGCCTCGCCTATCGGGCGGCTCTGGAGCTCGCTCACCGACTTCTCCCGGGTGCAGCAGCGCATGCACAACAAGCTCTTCCTGGCCGACAACGTGATGGGCGTGACGGGTGGGCGCAATCTGGGCGATGCCTATTTCGGCTTCTCCGATGCCGCCAATTTCGTGGACATGGACGTGCTGGCCGCCGGCCCCATCGTGCAGGACATGTCGCGCAGCTTCGACAGCTACTGGAACAACGAGCGGGCCTATCCGGTGCAGTCGCTGATCACGCGCGAGGAGCTGGACCGCCTGCGCACACAGGTGCTGCAGGACGATGGGAGCAACGACCACTCCGGCGACGAGGACGTCACCGGCGACGCTGCCGCGCCGGCTCGCAGCGGCGCAACCCAGGCGGCGCGGAACGTCTCCGGCAACGGCAGCGTTGCCGACAGCAGCAGCAACGAGCGTGCAGGCAGCAGCCGCCCGATGCCGCCCGATGGAGAGCCGCGCCCCGCCGCAGGCGGGCCCACGCAGGAGCAGCGCGAGCGCGTCTGGCGCGCCAGGCCCATGGATCTGGCGCGGGCCGGTTTCGTGTGGGCGCCTGCCGTGCTGATGGCGGACAAGCCGACCAAGATCCCGCTGGACGACCCTGCGGCCTCCGCGAGCAGCGATGCACCTGGGCAATCCCCCGCGGCGCCCGGCTCCACGCCTGAAGGCCCGGAGCCAAAGACGGGCACGATTCCCATCACATCGGATGGCGACACGGTGGTGGATGGCGTGCTCAAGCTGATCGGCCTGACGCGCAGCGATCTGCTCATCATCTCGCCCTATTTCGTGCCCGGCGACGACATGAAGGCCGCCTTCGCCAAGGCGCGCGCTCGCGGCGTGCGGGTGCGCATCCTGACCAACTCGCTGGCGTCCAACGATGCGCCCATCGCCCACGTGGGCTATGCGCGGCACCGCCAGGAGCTGCTGGACATGGGCATCGAGCTCTACGAGATGCGCAGCGACGCGGCGGGCCTGCGCTCGGCCTTCGGCAGCAGCGCAGGCGCAGCGGGCGGCGAGCCGGCGCAGGATTCGCGGGCCATGCTGCACTCCAAGGTCATGGTCATCGACGGCCGGCTGCTGGTGATCGGCTCGATGAACCTGGACCTGCGCTCGCAGCTGCAGAACACCGAGATCGCGCTGCTGATCCGCAGTGCCGAACTCTCGGGCCAGGCGGCCGCGCAGATCGAATCGGCCATGCGGTACAACGCCTGGCGGCTGGAGCGCGATGCGCAGGGTGGCCTGCGCTGGATCGCGCCCGAAGGCAGCGGCCTGCCCGATGCCACGACCGACCCGAACACCAGCCTGGGCCTGCGGCTGATCCTCAAGCTGCTGGGGCCGCTGGCGCCTGACCAGCTGCTGTGAGCTGCTGCGCCACCCATTGCGTGATCGCCTGCTGGTCCGTCATCGTGCGCACGTGCTGGTAGGCGGCCTCGGCCTCGGGGTAGCGGCGTCGCAGCAGGTTGAGCCACTGCTTGAGGCGGCCGGCGCGCTGGCGCGGCTCCAGGTCCTCGCACACCAGCTGCCAGAAATCGGCGATGTGCGGCAGCAGCGCGGCCCAGGGCAGCGCTTCGCCGTGCGGCGGGCCTCCCGCCTCGTCGGCCGCACGGATGGCCAGGGCCAGCCCGGGGTCGGCGACGATGCCGCGCCCCAGCATCAGCGCCTGCCCGCCTGACACCTCTCGGCAGCGCTGAGCGTCGGCGACGGTCCAGATCTCGCCATTGGCCACCACGGGGATGGCGACGGCGGCGCGGATGGCCGGAATGCGCTCCCAGTACGCGGGCGGGCGGTAGCCGTCCGTCTTGGTCCGCGCATGCACGACCAGCTCGCAGGCGCCGCCGTCGGCCATGGCCTGGGCGCATTCCAGCGTCAGGCTGGTGTCGTCGTAGCCCAGGCGCATCTTGGCGGACACAGGCAGATGCGCCGGCACCGCGCGCCGCACGGCCGAGACCACGGCGGCGATGCGCTCGGGCTCGCGCAGCAGCGCCGCGCCGCCGCCGTGGCGGTTGACCACCTTGGCGGGGCAACCGAAGTTCAGGTCGATGCCTTCGGGGCCCAGCTCGGCCAGCCGGGCCGCGTTCTCGGCCATGCTCACCGGGTCGGAGCCCAGCAGCTGGGCGCGCACCGGCACGCCGGCCCGGGTGCGCCCGCCGTGGTTCAGCTCGGGGATGTAGCGCAGGAAGACCTTGTCGGGCAGCAGCGAATCGGTGATGCGGATGAATTCGGACACGCAGCGGTCCACGCCCCCCACGCGCGTGAGCACGTCGCGCAGCACGAAGTCGAGCAGCCCCTCCATGGGCGCCAGCAGCAGCGTCATGGGCGGGCCCTCGGGCACCGGGCCGGCAAGGCCCGCAGCGATAGCGCCGGACACCGGCGATCAGTTGAAAACATGAATGAAAACTGCCTTGAGCGCTTGATTATCCTGCGCACCACGCTATCAAATATATAGCAAACCCATTCCCGCCAAGACCCCGCGTCATGGCCGCGTCACGCCTACCGTGTCCAATAGGCCACCTGCCTCGTGGCAGGCTACCGCTCCATGCTGCTGCAGAAAACCGACAAAGCCCGACTCGAACTCTCGCCCGGCGTTCGCACGCTCAGCCTGCGCGAGCGTTCGCTGCTGCTGCTGGCCGACGGACGGTCCAAGGTGGAGTTGGACGCGATGTACAACGGCCTGGGCGCCGAGATGGTGAGCGAACTGCTGCGCCAGGGCTATCTGACCGCACTCGAACCGCCCGGCACGCCGGCGGACACCGATGCCGGCGCGGGCGAAGCACCGGCCCCCTCGAACGCACTGCGGTCGCTGGCCGGCGCCCGCATGTACCTCTTCGACATGTGCGAGCGTATGTTCGCCCGACGCGACCCGGAGCTGGCCGAGCAGTTCCGCGAAGCGCTGCGCGCCGCGCGCGACCGCGACAGCATGCTGGAAGTGGGCGAAGGCCTGCTGGCCGAGATCACCGTGCAGGCCGGCGCAGAGCGGGCGGCCTCGGTGCGGGAACGCATGCAGCAACTGCTGCCGGCCTGACGAGGCCGCGCCACGCAGGCACGGGCATCGGCACCGGCCTCGCATCACCTCAGGCCGCAGCGGCCAGCCGCCAGAGCGAAGTCACTTCGGCCGAACGCGCCGCGTGCAGCGGATCGGACGGGTCCGCCGCCTTGCCGTGGCGCGGGCGCACGTCGTGCCGCTGCAGCACGCGCAGGCCACCGGCGGCGATCCACTCCAGCAGTTGCGCACGTGGGCGCAGCCCCAGGTGCTCGGCCAGGTCCGACAGGATCAGCCAGCCCTCCCCGCCCGGCGCCAGGTGCTCCGCCAGGCCCGCGAGAAAGCCGCGCAGCATGCGGCTGTCTTCGTCGTACACGGCACGCTCGATGGGCGCATTGGCGCGCGCCGGCACCCAGGGCGGATTGCACACCACCAGCGGCGCGCGGCCTGCGGGAAAGAGGTCAGCCGTCTGCAGCTCCACCTTGCGATGCAGCCCCAGGCGGTGCAGGTTGTCGGCCGCGCAGGCCAGCGCGCGCGGGTCCTGGTCGGTCGCCACCACGCGGGCCACGCCGCGCCGGGCCAGCACCGCCGCCAGCACGCCGGTGCCGGTGCCGATGTCGAACGCCAGCGCCTGGGCGCCGGCCGGCAGCGGCGTGGCGGCCACCAGGTCGATGTATTCGCCACGCACGGGCGAATACACGCCGTAGTGCGGATGGATGCGCGCGTCCTCGCCCAGGGCGGCGATGGGCACGCCCTTCTTGCGCCATTCGTGCGCGCCGACCAGGCCCAGCACCTCGCGCAGCGACACCACGGCGGGCTCGCCGGAGGGCGGGCCCCAGGCCTCGATCAGGGCCGCGCGCAGGTCGGGCGCACGCCGCAGCGGAATGCCGTAGTCGGCATCCACCGGCACCAGCACCTGGGCCAGCGTGCGCGCACGCTGCGCCTGCGCCTGACGGTGCAGATGGAAGGCCTGGCCGGGCATGGCTGCGGCTGCAGCCACCGCATCGCCGGCCGGCTTGGCCGCCGCCTTGCGGCCCCGCGATGGCGACTTGCGGCTGCGCGCATCGGCGCGGCGCGCCAGCGCCTGCAGCAGCTGCCGGGCGTTGTGGAAGTCCCCCGCCCAGAGCAGCCCCGTGCCTTCGCAGGCCAGGCGATACGCCGTGTCGGCCGCCAGCGTGTCGTCGGCCAGTTGCACGCGGCGCGGCGCGGGCGCCCCGCTTTCCGCGCGCCAGAGCGCGCTGCGCTCCTGGCCGGTGGCGTCTTGCCAATGGATGGTGTTCATGCGCGGTCTGCCCGGAAAGGGGGTTCTGAAAGGCAACATGCGCGCAACCGGAGCGGATGCGCGCATGCCAGAGAGGGAAGGCGGGCCGGCCGTGCGCCCCGCAAAGGGCGCCGGGCCACTGGCCCGGGGATCAGTTCAGCGGGCGCTTCAGGCGCACTTCCTCGATCTTCACGCCGCCGACGACGGCGGTCTTGGCGGTGGACATCTCGCGCTTGAAGCCGGCCATTTCGTGGAAACGCAGCGCACGCTCGTTGCGCAGCGGCACCCAGGCGGTGACGTTGGTGCAGCCTTCTTCCTGCAGGCCGTCGCGGGCGGCGTCCCACAGGGCCACGCCCACACCCTGGTTCCAGTGCGTGGGGGCGGCGTAGATGGCCCAGATCTCACCGGTGGTGGGACGGGACTTCTCATCGCGGGAACGGTCGAAGCCGACGAAGCCGACGATCTTGTCGCCGTCCACGGCGACCTGCACTTGCGGCTCGCAGTATTCGATGGCCTCGCGCCAGTAGGCCTGGCGCTTCTCGACGGAAGACATGGACTTCAGCTGGTCGTCTGGCAGCAGGCCGCGGTAGGCCTCGGTGGCTGATTGCGTGTGGATCTGGGCAATGGCTTTGGCGTCGCGGAGGGTGGCGGGACGGACCTGGATACTGGACATGGGAACGGAACGGAAACGGATGAAAAAACGAAAAAGAGCGGCATTGTCGCCGCAAATGGTTTTTCGACTCAATCCTTCCGTTATAGGAGGCCCTTCAGGTGGCCTTGCGCGGCCTGCCCCGCACCCCTTGCGCGAAGCCCGCGGCGCCCTTCAGCCGAAGCGTTTGAGCCAGGCCAGAACCTGGTCGAAGCGCGCGCCGTAGGGCGGATAGAGCAGGCTGCCGAGCGACCAGCGCGCCTGCGCCAGCACCGATTTCTGGTGGCAAAAGCGCAGGAAGCCCTGCTCGCCGTGATAGGCGCCCCAGCCGCTGTCGCCCACGCCGCCGAAGGGCAGGTTGTCGTGCGCCACGTGCAGGAGCGTGTCGTTCAGCGTGACGCCGCCGCTCACCGTGCCGCGCAGCACGGCGTTGCGCCCCGCCTCGCTGCGGCCGAACCAGTAGAGCGCGAGCGGGCGCGGGCCGGCGTTGATGTGGGCGATGACATCGTCCGGCCGCTCGTAGGCCAGCACGGGCAGCACCGGGCCGAAGATCTCCTCCTGCATGAGCTGCATGGCCTGCGTGGCGCCGAAGACGAGCACGGGCGGCATCTGCCGGCCCACGCCGTCGCCGATGCTCTGCGGGGGCGGCGGGGGCGAGCCGGGCACCGGCTCCAGCACATGCACTTCGGCGCCCAGCGTCTGCGCCTGCTGCAGCATGGTGCGCAGCCGCGCCAGGTGCCGGGCGTTGATGACGGCCGCGTAGTCGGGGTTGCCCTCGAAGTACGGGAACAGGCGTGCCACGGCGGCGCGGTAGGCCTCGGCGAAGGCGGCTTCGCTGCCGCGCGGCAGCAGCACGTAGTCGGGCGCGATGCAGGTCTGGCCGGCGTTGAGCAGCTTGCCGTGCGCGATCTTCAGCGCGGCCTCGTGCAGGTCGCAGTCCGCATCGATGATGCAGGGCGACTTGCCGCCCAGCTCCAGCGTGGTGGGCGTGAGGTTGGCCGCCGCCGCCAGCGCGACCTTGCGGCCGATGGCGGTGGAGCCGGTGAAGAAGAGGTGATCGAACGGCAGCGAAGCCACCAGCGCCGCCACGGCGGCATCGCCCTGCACCACGCAGAACTCGTCGGGCGAGAAGAACTGCGCCACCAGCAGGGCGAGCTGCGCCGAGGTGTGCGGCGTGAGCTCGCTGGGCTTGAGCATGACGCGGTTGCCCGATGCCAGCGCGGCGATCACCGGGCCCAGGGCCAGCTGCACGGGGTAGTTCCAGGGCGCGATCACGCCGACCACGCCCAGCGGCTGGCGCTCGATCCAGGCCTGCGCGGGCTGCAGCATGAGCGGCGTGCGCACCTTCTGCGGGCGCGACCAGCGCGCCAGATGGCGCAGCGTGTGCCGCAGCTGCGAATGCAGCATGAGCAGGTCCGCCACCTCGGTCACGCGCGGGGAGCGCATGCCGAAATCCGCCTGCACCGCCGCCGCCAGCACGGGGCCGTTTTCCTGCAGCAGCTTGCTCAGGCGCAGCAGGCGTTCGCGCCGCACCATCAGCGGGACATCGGGCTGCGCGCGGCTGGCCTGGCGCTGGACTTCGAACTGGTGGCGGATATCGGCAGGCGTCATGGGAACATCATAGGCAGCGGGCGTGCAACGGGCTGTAAGGCCGGCAAGCACTGTCGCGGCGCGGCGCGCCGGCTGCAGCGCCGCTCAAAAAAGAAAACGCATGGCAGCCATTGCGGCGCCGGGCGTGCCCGGGCTGCAGTGACCGCCATGCGCTGCGGTGGCGTCAAGCCGGTGGATGCTGCGCGCAGGCTCAGCGCACTTCGCGCGGCTCGACCACATCGACCACCACGTCGCGCGCGCCGGGCAGCTCGCGCGAACGCGCGCCAGGCGTGGCCGGCTCCTCGGCACGGCCGCCGCGCGCAGTCCAGCGGGCGGTGCTGCGATAGACCGTGCTCCAGCCTTCGCGGGGGTCCATGCGCATGGTCCAGGGCGTGACGGGCCGGCCTGTGAGCTGGGCCCAGAGGGCGCGCACGCCCCATGCCAGGGCCAGCACGGCGGCTGCGGCGACCAGGCTCAGGAAGAACACCAGCCCCACGACCACCACGAACAAGCGCAGCGTCCACCGGATCAATCCAGCTACGAAATCATTCAAAACCTTGCTCCTTTCTGGCGGTTGCGCGGTGCACATACGCGCCGCGCAACCCATATTGGAACCGGAGCTTCAAGCCCCCACGGGCTGCGGGGTGCCGAACCGGAACACGCCCGGCTCCAGTACCGGATCCACATCGACGGGAATCACGCTCTTGGGCGGGAAGCGCCCTTCCAGCAGGAGCTTGGACAGCGGATTCTCGATGCGTTGCTGAATGGCGCGCTTGAGGGGGCGCGCCCCGAACACCGGATCAAAACCGACCTTGGCCAGCTCGGCCACGGCGGCAGGCGAGACCTGCAGCGCGAGGTCCATCTTGGCCAGCCGGGCCTCCAGCAGCTGCAGCTGGATGCGGGCGATGGCTTCGATGTTCTTCGCGTCGAGCGCGTGGAACACCACGGTCTCGTCGATGCGGTTGAGGAATTCGGGTCGGAAATGATTCTTGAGTTCCCCCCAGACCGCCTCTTTGATGTCCTGCGAGTCCTGGCCGACCATGGCCTGGATCAGATGCGAGCCGATGTTGCTCGTCATCACGATCACGGTGTTCTTGAAGTCCACGGTGCGGCCCTGGCCGTCGGTCAGGCGGCCGTCGTCCAGCACCTGCAGCAGCACGTTGAACACGTCCGGGTGGGCCTTTTCCACCTCATCGAGCAGCAGCACGCTGTAGGGCTTGCGGCGCACGGCCTCGGTCAGGTAGCCGCCTTCTTCATAGCCCACGTAGCCGGGCGGAGCGCCGATCAGGCGGGCCACGGAATGTTTTTCCATGAACTCGCTCATGTCGATGCGCACCAGATGGTCTTCGCTGTCGAAGAGGAAGCCCGCCAGCGCCTTGCACAGCTCGGTCTTGCCCACGCCCGTGGGGCCGAGGAACAGGAACGAGCCCGTGGGCCGGTTCGGGTCCGACAGGCCCGAGCGCGAGCGGCGGATGGCGTTGGCCACGGCGGCGATCGCCTCGTCCTGGCCCACCACGCGCTCGTGCAGCTTGTCTTCCATCAGCAGCAGCTTGTCCTTTTCGCCCTGCATCATCTTGGAGACGGGAATGCCCGTGGCGCGGCTCACGACCTCTGCGATCTCCTCGGCGCCCACCTGGGTGCGCAGCAGGCGGTTGGGCGTGGCGGTGCCATCGGTGCCCTCTTCCTTGGCCTGCGCTTCCTTGAGCTGGCGCTCCAGGTCCGGCAGCTGGCCGTACTGCAGCTCGGCGACCTTGTTGAAGTCGCCCTTGCGCTTGAGGTCCTCGATCTGCAGCTTCACCTTCTCGACCTGCTCGCGCACGTGCTGGCTGCCCTGGGCCTGGGCCTTCTCGGCGGTCCAGATGTCCTCCAGGTCTGCGATGTCCTTCTGCAGCTTGCCGATCTCCTCTTCGAGCAGCGCCAGGCGCTTCTGCGAGGCCTCGTCCTTTTCCTTCTTCACGGCTTCGCGCTCGATCTGCAGCTGGATCAGCCGGCGGTCGAGCTTGTCGATGGCCTCGGGCTTGGAATCGATCTCGATCTTGATCTTGGCCGCGGCCTCGTCGATCAGGTCGATGGCCTTGTCGGGCAGGAAGCGGTCGGTGATGTAGCGGTTCGACAGCTCGGCCGCGGCCACGATGGCCGGGTCGGTGATCTCCACGCCGTGGTGCAGCTCGTACTTTTCCTGCAGGCCGCGCAGGATGGCGATGGTGGCCTCCACCGTGGGTTCGCCCACCAGGATCTTCTGGAAGCGCCGCTCCAGCGCCGCGTCTTTTTCGATGTACTTGCGGTATTCGTCGAGCGTGGTCGCGCCCACGCAGTGCAGCTCGCCGCGCGCCAGGGCGGGTTTCAGCATGTTGCCCGCATCCATGGCGCCTTCGGCCTTGCCGGCGCCCACCATGGTGTGCAGCTCGTCGATGAAGACGATGGTCTGGCCCTCGTCCTTGGCCAGCTCGCTCAGCACGCTCTTCAGGCGTTCCTCGAACTCGCCGCGGAACTTGGCGCCAGCCAGCAGCGCGGCCATGTCCAGGCTCAGCACGCGCTTGTTCTTGAGCGATTCGGGCACTTCGCCGGCCACGATGCGCTGGGCCAGGCCTTCGACGATGGCGGTCTTGCCCACGCCGGGCTCGCCGATCAGCACGGGGTTGTTCTTGCTGCGGCGCTGCAGCACCTGGATGGCGCGGCGGATCTCGTCGTCGCGGCCGATCACCGGGTCCAGCTTGCCGGCGCGGGCGCGCTCGGTCAGGTCCATGCAGTATTTCTTGAGCGCCTCGCGCTGGCCCTCGGCCTCGGCGCTGTCCATCTTCTGGCCGCCGCGCACGGCTTCGATGGCCGATTCCAGGCTCTTGCGCGTCAGGCCGTTGGAGCGGGCCAGCGTGCCCACGTCGCCCTTGGCGTCGGCCACGGCCAGCAGGAAGAGTTCGCCCGCGATGAACTGGTCGCCGCGCTTGATGGCTTCCTTTTCGGTGGCCTGCAGCAGCCGGCCCAGCTCGGGGCCGACCTGCACGCCGTCGCCGCCCTGCACCTGCGGCAGGCGCTGAATGGCGGCTTCGGCCGCGGTTTCGAGCCCGCGCACGTTGGCGCCGGCACGCTCGAGCAGCGCGCGCGGGCCACCGTCCTGGCGCAGCATGGCCAGCAGCAGGTGGGGGGCTTCGATGTAGGCGTTGTCATGCCCCAGGGCCAGCGATTGCGCATCGCCCAGGGCTTCTTGGAACTTGGTGGTGAGTTTGTCTTGTCGCATGATGGAAAAACCTCCGGATTGCCATGGATATGCGGCCGTCCGGATCGGATTCAAGCCGGACGGCGAGCGTGTGCAGTGCGCCGGCCTTGCCGGACAATGTCCGGACCCCATCACCCCAGGAGCCCCGCCATGCCCCCGATCGCCCCACCCCGCGTGCCCCAGTTGTCCCGCCGCGCCTTCACCGCCGCCACCCTGGCCACGGCGGCCGGCTGGGCCGGCGCGCAGCCGCAGGGCGCGCCGGTGCGGCTGCTGGTGGGTTTTCCGGCCGGCGCGGGCAGCGACGCCATCGCGCGCCTGCTGGCCGACAAGCTCAAGGACCTGCTGCATGCGCCCGTGGTGGTCGAAAACCGCGCCGGCGCGGGCGGGCAGATCGCCGCTCAGGCGCTGAAGACGGCCGCGCCGGACGGGCACACCTTGCTACTCTCGCACGACCACACCATCTCGATCTTGCCGCAGGTCATACGCAACCCGGGTTTCCAGCCGGCGGCCGATTTCGTGCCCGTGGCCGGCCTGGCCACCTTCGCCAACGTGCTGGCCGTCTCGGGCGCCACGCCTGCGCGCAGCATGGACGAGTACGTGCGCTGGGTGAAGACCCAGCGCGGGGGCAAGGACACGATCGGCGTGCCCGCGCCCGGCTCGATCCCCGAATTCCTCGTACGGCTGATGGCGCAGCGCTACCAGCTGGACCTGCAGGCCGCGCCCTACCGCGGCAGCGCGCCCATGACGGCCGACATGCTGGGCAACCAGATCGCGGCGGGCATCGCCTCGGTGCCCGACCTGATCGAGCTGCAGCGCGCGGGCAAGCTGCGCATCGTCGCCGTCATCGGCGCCAGGCGCCAGCCGCTGCTGCCCCAGGTGCCCACCTTCGGCGAGCTGGGCTTCGACCATCTGGACGACTACCCCTACTACGGCCTGTTCGCACCGGCCGGCACGCCCCAGCCGGTCATCGACCGCTTCGGCGCCGCGCTGCAGCAGGCGCTGGCCATGCCCGACGTGCGCGAGAAGCTCACCGCCATGGGCCTGAACGTGGGCTTCGAGCCGCAGGGCCAGTTCGCGGGGCGGGTGCGGACCTATACAGCGGCCTGGCAGCGCATCATCCGGGACAGCGGGTTCCAGCCTTTATGAGCCGCAGCGCTTGATGCGCCTGGGCATTCAGCTATCAAATCAATAGCGAATCAGCGTGAAGGCGCATTCGCGGCGCGGATGCCCCAGCGCTCCAGCGCCGCATCGTCCGAGACGCGCGCATCCACCCAGCGCGCGCCCTCGGGCGTGGCTTCCTTCTTCCAGAACGGGGCCTGGGTCTTGAGGTAGTCCATGAGGAACTCGCAGGCCTGGAAGCTCGCGCCCCGGTGGGCCGAACTGACGGCCACCAGCACGATCTGGTCGAGCGGCGCGAGCAGCCCCACGCGGTGGATCACCCGGGCGCCGAGCACGTCGAAACGCGCCAGGGCCTCGTCGATCATGGCCTCGATCGACTTCTCGGTCATGCCGGGGTAGTGCTCCAGCTCCATCGATGCGACGCTCTGGCCGTCGCTGCGGTCGCGCACCACGCCCACGAAGCTGCACACCGCCCCCACGCGGGCATCGGCAGCGCGCAGCGCGGCCAGCTCGGCGGCCACGTCGAAGTCGGCGGTCTGGATGGAAACGCGGGGCATGGCGGCACTCATGGCGAACGGTGCAGGCGGGGGGCGGACAGCGCCACGATCTGCTCGGCCACCACCGTCTCCAGCTGGCGGCCGGCCGCGGGCGCGCCGGGCGCGGCCAGCGCGGCCTGCAGGCGCTTCAGGTCGGCCACGGTGGGCGCCACGCGGATCTGCGCGGTGGCACCCGCCACGTTGCCGACCTTGACGAGCGCCATGATCTTCTGGGTCCATTCGTTGGGATTGCGGGCCATGCGGTGATGTCGTCTGCGAAGTGATCGAAAAAAGGGGAAACAGGAAGCGGACGGTGCGAAGGCCGCACGCGCCATGCCGCCCACGGGCGGCGCAGGCCGGCGGAAATGCGTTGAAAGGGCCGGCCATGCCATCATCTGCGCCAGATCCTCAGACCTTCATGCGCGCGGCGGCAGCCGCCCACGGCCTGCAGCCCCGCACTTTAACGCTCCCGACATGGCCACACAGACCATCACCACCGACCGCTACAAGCTTTTTCCGTCGCCCCGCAACCAGCACCGCGTTGTCTTCGAGCACGAGGTCTTCGTGCCCCACCCCTACGCGATCATCGACCTGCCGAGCTTCGACCTGAGCGGCCGCTACAGCCTCTTCGCCGCCTGCCGCCTCTCGGACATGAAGATGGGCCAGCTCGTCACCTTCGAGCTGACGCAGGACATGGAGCGCTTCGAGTCGCGCTTCGTGCCGGACTGAGCGAAACCGAACGCGAACGGAAAGCACCGCGTATGTCCGAAGAAGACAACCAGATCCACGTCCCCCCGTCCTTCATCGCCGTCTATAGCGACACCCGCCAGCGCCTGACCGAGCGCAGCGACGTCGTGCGCGCCCGCTACGAGCTCTGCGAAGACCTGGCCTGCCACCTGGTGGAGCGCGCGCAGACGCTCTACCACACCCAGGCGCCGTCCGAAGCCGACATTCTGCGTGGCATCCATTCAGGCCTGAACACGGCAGATTCCGGCGTGATCGCAGCAGAAGCGCGCTGGATCACGCTGCGGCTGGCGGAGCTGCTGGAGTGGCGCAGCCCGGAACTGCCCGCAGCCTGAAATCTTTACGCGAACGTTTACACGGCCGTGGCTATACTTTTCGCCATGCATTCGCGCCAGCACTGCTCCCCAACCGCCGCCCAGCCGGCGGCAGTGCGCTGCGCAGGCAAAGCCAAGAAACCACAGCTCATCTGACCGGAGCTGCGGTTCCGTCCGGATGAGCGACGGAACCACCTGGCAGCCCCACCCCACTCCCCCTCCCCTTGTTGCCGACCCTGGTCGGACTGCCCGAACGGTCGCCGCGCGCATGCATCTGGCGGTACTCCGAAACGGTCGTTCTTCCGTCCTCAAGGATTCGCCATGCCCCAAGCCACACAGCCAGCCACCCCAGCCACGTCCGATTTCTCCGGGCTCTGGGTTCCCCTCGTCACGCCCTTCCAGGGCGGGCACATCGACCATGCCGCGCTGCGGTCGCTGGTGCAGCGCCTGCGCGGCAGCGGCATCGCCGGCTTCGTCGCCTGCGGCTCCACGGGCGAGGCAGCCGCGCTGGAAACCGCCGAGCAGGACGCGGTGCTGGACACCGTGACCGACGCCGCCGACGGCCTGCCGGTGGTGATGGGCCTATCGGGCTACCACCTGGGCCATGTGCTCGAGCGTGTGCGGCAGCTGAACCAGCGCCCGCTCGCCGGCCTGCTGGTGCCGGCGCCGCACTACATCCGCCCTTCGCAGGCCGGGCTGCGCCAGTGGTTCAAAGCCATCGCCGAGGCCAGCGCCCGTCCGCTCATCGTCTATGACATTCCCTACCGCACCGGCGCCACGCTGGAACTGGCCACGCTGCGCGCCCTGGCGGCCCACCCGCGCATCCGGGCGATCAAGGACTGCGGCGGCGATGCCGCCAAGACGCAGGCGCTGATCGCCGATGGCGCGCTGCAGGTGCTCGCGGGCGAGGATGGGCAGATCTTTTCGACCATGGCCCTCGGCGGCGCAGGCGCCATCGCCGCCAGCGCGCACTGGCGGCCCGAGCGGCTGGTGGAATGCATGCAGGCCATCGCCCAAGGCGAGCTGGACCGCGCCCGGCCGCTCTGGCAGGCGCTGGCGCCGCTGATCCCGGCCCTCTTCGCCGAACCCAACCCCGCGCCGGTGAAGGCGCTGCTGGCGCAGCAAGGCTGGATGGACGACGGGCTGCGCGCTCCGATGACGCCGGTGTCGCCCGCACTGGCACAGCGGCTGCGCGAGCTGGCGGCCGCACAGGAAGCGGCGCTCGCGCGGCTCTGAGCGGAAAGAGGAACGGCGGGCGGCCTCAGCCGCCTTTAACAGCCCTTACCCGCCCGTGACGGGCGGAAAGAACGCGACTTCGGCGCCCGCCTTCAGGGCCGCGTCTTCGCCGCTCATGGTCTGGTCGAGCGCCATGCGCACCGCCCGGCCGGGGGCGAGCGCGGTGGACCAGGGCTCGCCGCGGGCGATGAGTTCGCTCCGCAGTGCGCCCAGGGTGGCGGCGCGGGTCTGCACGGTTTCGCTGCCGCGGCCGATAGCCTCGCGTATGGAGGCGAAATAGCGCACCTCGACGGTGATGGCGGCGGCAGTGGTGTCCTGGCTCATGACAGCAGATCGGCGAAGGAGATGAAACGCACGGTGTCGCCCCGGGCGATGGTCTGGCCCGCGGGGTTGTCCACCACGCCGTCGCCCCAGGCGGCGGAGGTGAGCACGCCCGAGCTTTGGTTGCCGAAGCGCTCCAGCCGGCCGTCCGCGCCCCAGCGCACGCGCAGGAATTCGCGGCGCTTGTCGGCGCGCAGCCAGTCGAAGCCGGCGGTGACGGCCATGGCGCGGGGCGCCACGTCGGCCGTGCCCTGCAGGGCCAGCAGGAAGGGGCGCACCAGCAGCGAGAAGGTGACGAAGCTCGACACGGGGTTGCCCGGCAGCCCCATGAAATGCGCGTCGCCGATGCGGCCGTAGGCGAAGGGCTTGCCCGGCTTCATGGCGATCTGCCAGAGGTGCAGCTCGCCCAGCGTCTCGACGGCGGGCTTGATGTGGTCTTCCTCGCCCACCGACACGCCGCCGCTGGTCAGGATGAGGTCGTGCGCGGCGCTGGCCGAGCGCAGCGCCTCGATGGTGGCGTCGCGCCGGTCGGGCACGATGCCCAGATCGGTCACATCGCAGCCCAGCCGGCGCAGCATGGCGCGCAGGAAGAAGCGGTTGCTGTTGTAGATGGCGCCGGGCGGCATGCGCTCGGGGGGCACGTCGCCGGGCATGACGAGTTCGTCGCCGGTGGAGAACAAGGCCACGCGCGGGCGCCGCGACACCGTGAGCCGCGCCAGCCCGATGCTGGCGGCTAGCCCCAGGGATGCGGGGCCCAGCCGGGTGCCGGCGGAGAGCACCTGGGCGCCCAGGGTGATGTCTTCGCCCGCCCGGCGGATCCACTGCCCGGGCGCGGGCACGGCGTTGATGCGCACGCGCTCGCCGCCCTCCAGCGGCTCGCAATCTTCCTGCATGACGATGGCGTCGGCGCCGGCCGGCACCGGGGCGCCGGTGAAGATGCGGGCGGCAGTGCCGGCTGCCAGCGGCTGGGCGGCGCTGCCGGCGGGAATGCGCTGCGAGACGGGCAACTCGGCTGCGGTGGCACCGCCACCCGCCAGATCGGCCACACGCACGGCGTAGCCGTCCATGGAGCTGTTGTCGGCTGGCGGCACCTGCAGCGGCGAGGTGGCGCCCTCACGGAGCACCCGGCCGTCGGCGTCGAAGCTGTCCACGGTCTCCACGCCGAGCACGGGCACGGCCCGGGCCAGCAGTTCGGCGAGCGCGTCGTCCAGCGGTTTCAAGGGGGCTCGCATCAGAGGGCTCCTGCGGGATGAGGGGGAACGGCCGCTGCGGATGCAGGCGCCACCGGACGGGCGTAGTCGAAGCGCCCGCCCTGGACCAGCAGCCAGTTCGCCAGCGCGTGCGGGTCGCGCACGTCGAACACCGGCAGCGTGGTGGGCGCGGGCAGGCCGGCGGGCGCGGCATCGGTGGCGATGGCGACGATGTGCGGGTCTTCGGGGTAGCGCGCGGGACGCTCGCGGTAGTCGGGCGAGGGCATGCGCCAGACCTCGACCTTGGGCAGGTCGCTTTCCTTGAAGCCTTCGACCAGCACCCAGTCCACGCCGGCATCGAGCTCGGCCAGCAGCGCATGCACGCTGAGGGCGCCGGGCGACTCGAATTCGCGCATCACGGCCAGGCGCCGGTCGGAGGCCACGGCCACCTCGTAGGCGCCGGCCTCGCGGTGGCGCCAGGTGTCCTTGCCGACATGGTCGATGTCGAAATTGTGGTGCGCATGCTTGACCACCGACACGCGCAGGCCCTGCAGCCGCAACTCGGGAATCAATTGCTCGACCAGCGTGGTCTTGCCGCAGCCCGAAAACCCGGCAAAGCCGACCACCTTCATCCTGATTCCTTTGTGCTATTCAAACCATAGCTGCGAGCCGTTGCATGGCAAGGGCTGCAGGCTTTTTTTGCTTCAGACCGCTTCAGGCGGCTTCCGGCACGTGGCGGCGGATGTAGTCCTTGACCGCCTCGGCATCGGCGGGCATCAGCTGCACGCGCTTGGGCAGGGCCTCGATGCCTTCGAACTTCGCGGGCCGCTCGGGCGGCTGGCCCAGGGCCTGGACGATGGTTTCGGCGAACTTGATGGGCAGCGCCGTCTCCAGCACGATCATCGGCACGGCCGCATCGCCGCGCTGCTCCAGCGCCACCTTCACGCCGTCGGCGGTGTGGGTGTCGATGGTCACGCCGTGGCGCACGAAGTTGTCCTTGATGGTGGCCAGGCGGTCGGCATGGGTGCTCTTGCCGCTGGCGAAGCCGTAGCGCGTGGCGGCTTCGGCGAAGTGCGGATCGGCACTCAGGTCGAAGCGGCCGTCGCGGGCCAGCGCGTCGCCGAACAGCGCCTGGGTGCGCGCGGCGTCGCGGCCCAGCAGGTCGAACACGAAGCGCTCGAAGTTGCTGGCCTTGCTGATGTCCATCGAGGGGCTGGAGGTCTCGTGCGTGTCGGCGCTGCCGCGCACGCGATAGACGCCGGTGCGGAAGAACTCGTCGAGCACGTCGTTTTCGTTGGTGGCCACCACCAGCCGGTCGATGGGCAGGCCCATCATGCGCGCGACGTGGCCGGCGCAGACGTTGCCGAAGTTGCCCGAGGGCACGGTGAAGCTGACCTTCTGGTCGTTGGTCTCGGTCGCCTGCACGTAGCCGGCGAAGTAATAGACCACCTGAGCCAGGAGGCGCGCCCAGTTGATCGAGTTGACGGTGCCGATCTTGTAGCGGCGCTTGAACTCCAGGTCGTTGCTCACGGCCTTGACGATGTCCTGACAGTCGTCGAACACGCCTTCGATGGCGATGTTGTGGATGTTCGCGTCCTGCAGGCTGAACATCTGCGCCTGCTGGAAGGGGCTCATGCGGCCGCTGGGGCTGGTCATGAAGACGCGCACGCCGGCCTTGCCCTTCATGGCGTATTCGGCCGCGCTGCCGGTGTCGCCGCTGGTCGCGCCCAGGATGTTGAGCTGCTCGCCGCGCCGGGCCAGTTCATATTCGAACAGGTTGCCCAGCAGCTGCATGGCCATGTCCTTGAAGGCCAGCGTGGGGCCGTTGGACAGGGCTTCGAGCCAGAGGCCGTCTTCGAGGTGGCGCAGCGGCACGATCTCGCCAGTGCCGAAGACCTCGGCCGTGTACGTCTTCTCGCACAGGCGCTTCAGGTCTGCGGCGGGAATGTCGTCGATGTAGAGCGACAGGATCTGGAAGGCGAGTTCCGCGTAACCCTGCTCGTGGTAGGCCGTGCGCAGGCGGGTGAGCGCGGCGTCGTCGATGCGCGGGTAGCGCTCGGGCAGATAGAGGCCGCCGTCGGGCGCCAGGCCTTCGAGCAGGATGTCGCAAAAGCGCTTGCGGTCCGAATGGCCGCGCGTGGAGAGGTACAGCATCAGTTCAACTCTTCCTTGCGGATGCGCGTGATGGGCGCGAGCACCGTGGGCAGGGCCTGCATCTGGACGATGGCGTCGTTCATGGTGCCTTCGCGGGTCTCGTGCGTGAGGATGATGAGGTCGGTCTGCGCGGCGCCTTCGCCGCCCACTTCGTCGGCCTCGCGCTGCAGCACGGCATCGATGCTGATGCCGGCGCCGGCCAGCAGGCCCGTGACCTTGGTCAGCACGCCGGCCTGGTCGGCCACGCGCAGGCGCAGATAGTAGCTGGTGACGAATTCGCTGGCAGGCAGCACGGGCAAGGCGGCCTGGGCCTGGTCCAGCGTGTGCGGCTGGAAGGCCAGGTAGGGCACGCGGTGGCCGGGGTCGGCCGAGGCCAGGCGGGCGATGTCCACCAGGTCGGCGATCACGGCGCTGGCCGTGGGCTCGCTGCCCGCGCCCTTGCCGTAGTAGAGCGTGGTGCCCACCGCATCGGCCTGCACCACGACGGCGTTCATGGCGCCTTCGACGTTGGCGATCAGGCGCTTGGCCGGGATCAGCGTGGGGTGCACGCGCAGCTCCACGCCGTCCACGCCCTCGCCCGTGCGGCGCTTGGCGATGCCCAGCAGCTTGATGCGGTAGCCCAGCTGCTCGGCGTACTTGATGTCGGCGCCGGCCAGCTGAGTGATGCCTTCGACGTAGGCCTTGTCGAACTGCACCGGGATGCCGAAGGCGATGGCCGACATGATGGTGGCCTTGTGCGCGGCATCCACGCCTTCGATGTCGAAGGTCGGGTCGGCCTCGGCGTAGCCCAGCGCTTGAGCCTCCTTGAGCACCACGTCGAAGTCCAGGCCCTTGTCGCGCATCTCGGACAGGATGAAGTTGGTGGTGCCGTTGATGATGCCGGCGATCCACTGGATGCGGTTGGCCGTGAGGCCTTCGCGCAGCGCCTTGATGATGGGGATGCCACCGGCCACGGCGGCCTCGAAGGCGACCATCACGCCCTTGGCGGCGGCGGCGGCGAAGATCTCGGTGCCATGCACGGCCAGCAGCGCCTTGTTGGCGGTGACCACGTGCTTGCCGGCGGCGATGGCTTCGAGCACCAGCGCCTTGGCGATGCCGTAGCCGCCGATGAGCTCGACCACGATGTCGATGTCGGGGTTGGCGATGACGGCACGGGCGTCGCTGACCACCTGCACGTGCTCGCCGGCCACGGCGCGGGCGCGCTCCACATCCAGGTCGGCCACCATGGTCACTTCGATGCCGCGGCCGGCGCGGCGGCGGATCTCTTCCTGGTTGCGTTGCAGCACGTTGAAGACGCCGCTGCCCACGGTGCCAATGCCCAGCAGGCCTACTTGGATCGGTTTCATATCAAAAATCTCAGGTCAAAATGGTCTGGAGCGCTTGATCTATCTACGCTCGCAGCTATCAAAAAAGGAGTGAATTCCCGTCAGGCGGCGGCGTGCCGCTGGCGGTACTGGGCGAGGAAGTCCGCCAGCCGGCCGATGGCCACGCGCAGGTCGCCCTCGTGCGGCAGGAACACGATGCGGAAATGCTGGTTGTCGGGGAAGTTGAAGCCCGAGCCCTGCACCAGCATCACGCGGGTGGCGCGCAGCACTTCCATGAAGAACTGGCGGTCGTCGGCGATGGGGTACATCGCCGGGTCCAGGCGGGGGAACATGTAGAGCGCCGCCTGCGGCTTGACGCAGCTCACGCCCGGGATCGCCGAGATGAGCTCGTAGGCCAGATCGCGCTGGCGGCGCAGGCGCCCGCCTTCGGCCACCAGATCGTTGATGCTCTGGTAGCCGCCCAGCGCGGTCTGGATGGCCCACTGGCCGGGCACGTTGGAGCCCAGCTTGAGGTTGGCCAGCATGTTCAGGCCTTCGATGTAGTCGCGCGCATCCTGCTTGGGGCCGGAGACGATCATCCAGCCGGCGCGGAAGCCGCACGAGCGATAGGCCTTGGAGAGCGAGTTGAAGGTGAGCGTCAGCACGTCGGTGGAGAGGCTCGCCATCGAGGTGAAGACCGCGCCCTCATAGAGCACCTTGTCATAGACCTCATCGACCATCAGCACCAGGCCGTGCTCGCGGGCGATGGCGACGATGCCGCGCAGCAGCTCCGGCGGATAGAGCACGCCGGTGGGGTTGTTGGGGTTGATGACCACGATGCCGCGCGTGCGCGGCGTGATCTTGGCGCGGATGTCGTCCAGGCTGGGCAGCCAGCCGTCGGCCTCGTCGCAGAGGTAATGCACGGGCTTGCCGCCCGAGAGCGAGACCGCGGCCGTCCAGAGCGGGTAGTCGGGCATGGGCACCAGCAGCTCGTCGCCGTCGTCGAGCAGCGCATTGGTGGCCATCACGATCAGTTCGCTGGCGCCGTTACCCAGGTAGATGTCGTCCAGCGTCACGCCGGCGATGCCCAGCTGCTGCGAGTAGTGCATCACCGCCTTGCGCGCGGCGAAGATGCCCTTGCTGTCCGAATAGCCTGCCGAGTCGGGCAGGTTGCGGATCATGTCCTGCTGGATTTCCTCGGGCGGATCGAAGCCGAACGGCGCCATGTTGCCGATGTTCAGCTTGATGATCTTCTGACCCTCGTCCTCCATCTGCTTGGCCGCATCCACGATCGGGCCTCGCACATCGTAGAGAACGTTATTGAGCTTGGCGGATTTGTGGACGGTCTTCATGCTGCGCGATTGGCGGCGCCAAAGGCCGCCAGGAGAAGGGGAATCGGTCCTGCGGGGCACGGCGCACCCCCGGTGAAACCTATAATTTGACCACAGTTCTACACGACGGAACCGGGCCCGCGCCCTGCGGCACGCAGGGCCCCTGCACGGGGCCACCCACCCGGACATCCCCATGAAATTCCAGCCCGACCGATCCGACGCCCAGAGCATCAATGCCTACGGGCCCGGCTGGATCGGCATCGACGCCGAACGCATCACGCACAGCGTGGTCATCACCTCCGGCGGCGTGCGCACCGAATGGCACTGCGCGCGCTACGAAGACCTCACGCCCGCGCACTTCGCGCAGCTGGCCGAGCTGGACTGCGAGCTGGTCATCTTCGGCAGCGGCGGGCGCAACCGCTTCCCGCCGCCGGCCTGGCTGCAGCCGCTCATGGCGCGGCGCATCGGCCTGGAAACCATGGACACGCAGGCCGCCTGCCGCACCTACAACATCCTGGCCGGCGAGGGCCGCAACGTGGCCGCGGCGCTGCTGCTGGAGAGCACCGAACCGGCATGATTCGTGCATTTTGGTTACAGACTGCGACCGGCGAAAGTGTGCGTTTCAGGGTAAAATACCGGGTTGCGGTCGGGGGCCTAGTCCAGCTGCAACATCACACCCGCACCCCCGATTTTCCAACGACTACCCTCCTGAGAGACTGAGTGCCATGGCGATCGTTGTCAACAAACCCCTCCCTGAATTTGAAGCCAACGCGACCGGCGGGATCAAGGTCTCCAACACCTCGCATCTGGGCCAGGTTCTGATCCTGTACTTCTACCCCAAGGACAACACGCCCGGCTGCACCACCGAAGCCATGCAGTTCCGCGACAAGTACAAGGACTTCGCCAAGGCCGGTGCCGCCGTGTTCGGCGTGTCGCGCGACAACATGAAGTCGCACGACGACTTCAAGGAAAAGCTAGAACTGCCTTTCGAGCTGATCGCCGACACCGAAGAGAAGATGTGCCACATGTTCGGCGTTGTCAAGAACAAGATCATGTACGGCAAGAAGGTCAAGGGCATCGAGCGCAGCACCTTCCTCATCGGCCCCGATGGCGTGCTGGTGCAAGAGTGGCGCGGCCTGAAGGTGCCCGGCCATGTGGACGAAGTGCTCAAGGCCGTCAAGTCCATCAAGGCCCTGAAAAAGGCCGCCTGAAACGCTGCGGCGACTTGCCGGGCCGTTCACCGGGAATATGCATAATGGGTCAATGCCTCTGAGCGACGCAACGCCCCCTTCCCCCTCCAAAGCCGTCTGGGTCTCCAGGCGGCTTTTTGCTTTCTGACGCACGCCGTCCCTCACCCTTCCCTTCCCCCAAGCGAGGCCACCGCCCCATGCCCCTGCCCCCCGCCCCCGCCAAGCGCGCCGCGCTGCTGTCCCCGGATGCGTACCTGCAGAACGCCCACGCATCGTCCGACGCGGTGACGCCCGCCCGCCCATCCGAAGAAGTGGCGCCCGCCGCCGCAGTGCCCTCCACCCGCCGCAGCCGCAAGGCCGCGGCCACCAGCCGCCGCAATGCCGCAGAGGCTGCGGCCGCGACCACCTCCGTGTCGGCAGCACCCGCCGTGGAAGCCGCGCCGGCACCGCAGCCTGCGCCCCGCAGCCGCACGCGCAAGGCCCCGGCAACCGCCGCGCCCGCGCTCACCACCGCCCCGGCGAGCGCACCCGTGGCCGCCCAGCGCACCACCGCCACGGCAGCGCCCAAGCCCGCCGTGGCCGAGCGCCCGCGCAAGGCACGCAGCACCGGCCCGAAGAAGATGTTCGTGCTGGACACCAACGTGCTGCTGCACGACCCCACCTGCCTGTTCCGCTTCGAGGAACACGACATCTTCCTGCCGATGATCGTGCTGGAAGAGCTCGACGGCCACAAGAAGGGCATGACCGAGGTCGCCCGCAACGGCCGCCAGGCCAGCCGCACGCTGGACGCCCTGGTGGGCGTGCAGGGCGCCGACATCGGCAAGGGCATCGCACTCGATTCCACGGGCCAGCGCGCCGCCGGCGGCTGCCTGCACTTCCAGACCGAGCCGCTCGACTACCAGCTGCCCACCAGCCTGCCGCAGGGCAAGGCCGACAACCAGATCCTCGGCGTGGTCGAGGCCCTGCGCCAGCGCTACGCGCCGCGCGAGGTGGTGCTGGTGTCCAAGGACATCAACATGCGCGTCAAGGCGCGCGCCCTGGGCCTGAACGCCGAGGACTACCAGAACGACAAGACGCTCGAAGACGGCGACCTGCTCTACTCCGGCGTGCTGGCCCTGCCGGCCGACTTCTGGACCAAGACCGGCAAGAACGTCGAAAGCTGGCAGCAGGGCGCGCACACCTACTACCGCATCGGCGGGCCGGTGGTGCCGCAGCTCATGATCAACCAGTTCGTGTATTTCGAGGCGCCCGGCGAGCCCAGCCTGTTCGCGCGCGTCACCGAGATCCGCGACAAGACCGCCGTGCTGCAGACCCTCAAGGACTACGGCTCGGCCAAGAACGCGGTCTGGGGCGTGAACACGCGCAACCGCGAGCAGAACTTCGCCATGAACCTGCTCATGGACCCGGAAGTGGACTTCGTGACGCTGGCCGGCACCGCCGGCACCGGCAAGACGCTGATGGCCCTGGCCGCCGGCCTCACCCAGGTGCTGGACGACCGCCGCTACACCGAGATCATCATGACCCGCGCCACGGTGAGCGTGGGCGAGGACATCGGCTTCCTGCCCGGCACGGAAGAGGAAAAGATGGGCCCCTGGATGGGCGCGCTCGACGACAACCTCGAATTCCTCGCCAAGGGCGACGGCGGCAATGCCGGCGAATGGGGCCGCGCCGCCACCAACGAGCTGATCCGCAGCCGCATCAAGATCAAGAGCATGAACTTCATGCGCGGCCGCACGTTCATGAACAAGTACGTCATCATCGACGAGGCGCAGAACCTGACGCCCAAGCAGATGAAGACGCTGATCACGCGCGCGGGGCCCGGCACCAAGATCATCTGCATGGGCAACCTCGCGCAGATCGACACACCCTACCTGACCGAAGGCTCCTCCGGCCTGACCTACGCGGTGGACCGCTTCAAGGGCTGGCCGCACAGCGGCCACATCACGCTGGCGCGCGGCGAACGCTCGCGCCTGGCAGATTTCGCCAGCGAGGTGCTCTGAGCATGGCCATCGGTTGGATGACGGCCCTCAAGCTCGTCCCCTGGGGCGAGGTGATCGAGGCGACGCCGCAGATCCTGCAGGCGGCCCGCCGCTTGATGGGATCGACCCGCAAGGGCGCCGCCGAAGACGTGCAGGCCACCGGTGCCGATGCCGGCGGCGCGATCGCGATGAGCACCGCCGACCAGTTGGCGGTGATGCGCGACGCCCTGGTGCAACTGCAGGACGAGCAGCGCGCCTCGGCCCAGCTGATCGAGTCGCTGGCCGAGCAGAACGCCCTGCTGGTGCGCGCCGTCGATGCGCTGCGCCGGCGCCAGCAGCGGCTGGTGTGGGCCGCCTGGGTGCTGGGCGCCTCCACGGCCGGGCTGCTGGTCTGGGCCTTCACCCGCTGAGCGCCGCCGCGGCAACGCTATCAAAAAAAGAGCCCCTGGCGCTTGTGCATCAAGCGCCAGGGGCTTTTTTCATTTCACACTGACTTCAGTACCGTAATTCGCTGGACTACGCCGAAGCCAGATACAGCAGGTTTATCAATAACTTAGGCGCGTTCATCATATGCCGGTGCTTTCTGAAACCTGATCCGGCTTCCTGCCTCGTGGCTCCCATGTGGCCCCTGGAAACCGGGTCTTTCCGAGGAGTCATCGTGGCAAAAATCAAGCTCACCAAGTCCGCAGTGGATGCGGCACAACCCCAGGCGCAGGCCGTCGAACTGCGGGACACGCTGGTGCCCGGCTTCCTGTGCAAGATTACACCAGCGGGCCGCAAGGTGTTCATGCTCCAGTACCGCACGAACGCCGGCGAGCGCCGCAAACCCGCTTTGGGCCTGTATGGCGAACTGACCGTCGAGCAGGCCCGCTCGCTGGCCCAGGAATGGCTGGCCCAGGTACGCCGGGGCGGCGACCCGGCCGCCGACAAGGCGGCGGCGCGCAAGGCGCCCACGGTCACGGAACTGTGCGTGAAGTTCATGGAGGATCACTCCAAGCAACGCAACAAGCCCAGCACCCGCCGGGGCTACCAGGGCGTCATCGACCGCTGCATCGTCCCCTTCCTGGGCCGCATCAAGGTTCAGGACGTGAAGCGCCCGGACGTGGCCGGGGCGATGAAGAAGATGGCGCACAAGCCCGCCGAGGCGAACCGCGCTTTCAGCGTCATGCGCAAGATGTTCAACCTGGCCGAGGTCTGGGGTTATCGGCCGGACGGCACCAACCCATGCCGCCACGTCCCGGTGTACCCCGACGGCAAGGCCACCCACCTCATCAGCGACGAGGACATGGGCAAGCTGTTCCGGCACCTTGACGGTATCGAGGCCGAAGGGCTGGAGAACTACGTCATCCCGCTGGCGATCCGCCTGCAATTCGAGTTTGCCGGGCGGCGCTCCGAGATCATCTCGCTGGAATGGGCATGGGTGGATCTGGACAACCGCCGCGTGGTCTGGCCCGATAGCAAGACAGGTGGCATGTCCAAGCCCTTGAGCGAGGAAGCCTACCGGCTGCTGTCCACCGCGCCGCGCCGGGACGGCTGCCCCTACGTGCTGCCGTCGCCGAACGACCCGGCCAAGCATCTCACCGAGGGCGAGTATTACGGTGCCTGGTGCCGCATCCTGAAGGCGGCGGGCGCTACGCACGTGGGCACGCATGGCATCCGCCACCGTTCGGCCACTGACATCGCCAACTCGGGGATTCCGGTGAAGGTGGGCATGGCGCTGACGGCGCACAAGACCGTGGCGATGTTCATGCGGTACGTCCACACGGAGGACGATCCGGTGCGGCAGGCCGCCGAGCTGGTGGCGAACCGGCGCAAGACGATCACCGGGGCGCAACGCACCGAGCAGGCGTCCGCATGAACGGCAAGATGCCGTCGGCTGCGGCAGGCGCGGCGTTGCCAGCCTTTCGTGTCGGAAATCAGGCCCGCCGAATTGTCGCGACGCTGTCGCGACAATTCGAGCGTGGGTCACCAAGCCTTGCAGCAAGGTTGTCACTTGACAACCTTGCGCATCATCCCCATACTGGAGGTCGCTGATGGCCCGTTCCTCTCACCCGAAGAAAGAGGTCGAGGATGCGCTGCGACACGCCGAAGGGCAAGGCTGGCGTGTCGAAGTCGGCGGTAGCCATGCCTGGGGGCGGATGTACTGCCCGTACAACGATGAGGAATGCCGTTGCGGCGAGTTCTGCATTACCAGTGTATGGAGCACGCCGAAGAACCCCGGCAACCATGCCCGCGCCTTACGGCGCGCCGTGGACAACTGCACCATGGACCGCCAGCAGCGCGAGGCGGATGACGATGGCACCCAGGAATAGCGCGATGGAATACACCTTTACCCTCAAATACCAGCTCACCGATGACGACCGCGATTCGCAGACACTGGTCGAGCGCCTGGGTGAAGCCGGCTGCGACGATGCCCTGGTCGGCATCGGGCAGCCGGGGCGGCTGGCGCTGGAATTTACCCGCGAGGCGGTGGATGCAGATGAGGCAGTGCGCAGCGCGCTGGCCGATGTGCGCCGTGCCGCACCCTCGGCCCGGCTGATCGAAGTGGCGCCTGATCTGGTTGGGCTGACCGATGTGGCCGACATCGTGGGCGTGTCGCGGCAGAATATGCGCAAGCTGATGCTGGCCCATCCGGGTAGCTTCCCGGCGCCGGTGCATGAGGGCAGCGCGTCGATCTGGCATCTGGCGGATGTGCTGGGCTGGATGCAGGCCAAGGGCGGTTATGCCCTGGCGCGGGAGGTGCTGGACGTGGCGCGGGCCGCCCTGCAGGTCAACGTGGCCAAGGAAGGCCGGCGCTTGCCGCGCCTGGCGTTCGAGGAACTGGAAGCGCTGGTGGGCTGATGAAAAGCAGACCCCATGACGAAGCGATGGCCGAGCTGTACCGCAGCGACCCGGCGCTCGCGCTCGAAGTCATCAACGGTGTTCTGGAGGACGGCGACCAGGCCGAACTGCCGACTGTGCTGCGCCAGATGGCGCGGACGTTCGGTGCTGACGCTCGATCTTCCGCAGCCGATGAATTCTCGTATCGCTGATACGAGAATTTCGGCTCGGAGGTGCCACCAGCTTCCCATCAGAAAAGGTCGTCCTCGCACGCTTGCGGCGCTGTCGGACGATCCATTGATGGCTTCTTGACCATGGCCTCCAGTGCGTCAAGGGCCGCTTCGCGGAGCTTTCGGACGCGGGGCAGCAAATCGAACAGGGACAGCCCGAGCTGTGGCGACAGCAGTTCGACGATCAGCCGGTAATGCTCGTCCTCCCGCAAAACTTTCGTCTGGAACAACAGCCAAAAGCAGGACTCGCCCAGTTCCTGCCTGGAGGGCAAGTCCTCTATGGACCGCGACTCAGCGGCCTCGATGTAGGTGTCCACGATGGCTTCTGCCTCAAGCCACAATTCCGAAGCCGTCTCGTCATCGACGGGTTCCTTTTCTGCGAGCTCCCTGATATGCGCAAACGCAGCGGCCTCATCGGCCTGCTTGTAGACCTTGCTGCTGGAAATTCCCATTCTGTTCTCCGATCCGTTTCTGTCGCTGCGATGGCGCATCAGATTAGCGTCACGACGGATTGGTGAGTGAAGTGCTTGTTTTTTAGGGGGAGTGTTCAGATAGCCGTCTGCTGGACGCGCCGGCTCAGTGCTTCCGCACTTTCCTTGCGCTCGCTGTAGCGGTCCACGAGGTACGGCGCCGCATCGCGCGTGAGCAGGGTGAACTTCATCAGCTCCTCCATCACGTCCGCGATGCGGTCATAGTAGGCCGAGGGCTTCATGCGCCCGGCCTCGTCGAACTCCTGGTACGCCTTGGCGACCGAGGACTGGTTGGGGATGGTCAGCATCCGCATCCAGCGGCCCAGCACGCGCATCTGGTTGACGGCGTTGAAGGACTGCGAGCCGCCCGAGACCTGCATCACCGCCAGCGTCTTGCCCTGCGTCGGGCGCACTGCGCCGGCCGACAGCGGAATCCAGTCGATCTGCGTCTTCATCAACCCCGTCATGGCCCCATGGCGCTCGGGCGAACTCCACACCATGCCTTCGGCCCACTGGGCCAGCTCGTGCAGTTCCTTGACCTTGGGATGGTCGGCGGGTGCATCGTCCACCAGTGGCAGGCCCGAGGGATTGAACATGCGCGTCTCACCGCCGAGCGCGCGCAGGATGCGAGCCGCTTCCTCAGCGGCCAAGCGACTGAACGAGCGCTCGCGTAGCGAGCCATAGAGCAATAGGAAGCGCGGCGCGTGCGTGGCGCGCTCGGGTGTCAGCAGCCGTTGGGTATCGGGCAGTTGGAATAGCGCGGTGTCGATATTGGGTAGGTCGATTCTGGATTCAGACACGGCGGCCTTCCGCGTCCACGACCGCTTCGCCGTCTTCCTTGTTGAACGCGCCGCGCTGTGATTGCGGCAGGATGTCCAGCACGGCCTCCGAAGGCCGGCACAGCCGCGTGCCCAGCGGCGTCACCACGATAGGGCGGTTGATCAGAATGGGATGCTGGAGCATGCAGTCGATCAACTGCGCATCGCTCCACTTCGGGTCATCGAGGCCGAGTTCCGCGTAGGGCGTGCCCTTCTCGCGCAATACCGCGCGCACCGGCACGCCCATGTCCGTGATCAGGCGTTGCAGGGTTTCGCGGTCGGGCGGTGTCTTCAGGTATTCGATGACCGTGGGTTCCTCGCCGCTGTTGCGGATCAGGGCCAGCACGTTGCGCGACGTGCCGCAGACGGGGTTGTGATATATCGTGATACTGCTCATGGGAAATGCCTTGCTTATCTGCGGGCAGGGTTCGGGCCGCACTCATACCAGCCCTTGCTTTGGTTGACGATCCGAACGACCAGCAGCATCACCGGCACCTCGATCAGCACGCCGACCACGGTGGCCAGCGCCGCGCCGGACTGGAAGCCGAACAGGCTGATGGCGGCCGCTACAGCCAGCTCGAAGAAGTTGGAGGCGCCGATCAACGCCGAGGGGCAAGCGATGCTGTGCTGCTCGCCGGCCTTGCGGCTGAGCCAATAGGCCAGGCCGGAGTTGAAGAACACCTGAATCAGGATCGGCACCGCCAGCATGGCGATGACCAGCGGCTGGCGGATGATGGCCTCGCCCTGGAAGGCGAACAGCAGCACCAGCGTGAGCAGCAGCGCCGCGATCGACAGCGGGCCGATGCGCTCCAGCGCCCGGTCGAAGGCGGCTTGGCCCTTGTTCAGCAGAGCACGGCGCCAGAGCTGGGCCAGGATGACCGGAATCACGATGTACAGGCCGACCGATACCAGCAGCGTGGCCCACGGCACCGTGATGGACGACAGGCCCAGCAGCAGGCCGACAATGGGCGCGAAGGCAAACACCATGATGGTGTCGTTCAGCGCCACCTGCGACAGCGTGAATACCGGATCGCCCCCGGTCAGCCGGCTCCAGACGAACACCATCGCCGTGCAGGGCGCGGCGGCCAGCAGGATGAGGCCGGCAACGTAGCTGTCGAGCTGGTCGGCCGGCAGCCACTGAGCGAAGACCTGGCGGACGAAGATCCAGGCCAGCAGCGCCATCGAGAACGGTTTGACCGCCCAGTTGACGAACAGCGTCACGCCGATGCCGCGCCAGTGCTGCTTGACCTGGCCCAGCGCACCGAAGTCCACCTTCAGCAGCATCGGCACGATCATGATCCAGATCAGCAGACCGACCGGCAGATTAACCTGGGCGATCTCCATGCGGCCAATGGCCTGAAATACGTTGGGTGCGAACTGGCCCAGCGCGATGCCGGCGACGATGCACAGCAGCACCCACACGCTCAGGTAGCGCTCGAAGACGCTCATGGTGGAGGTGGCCGGCACGCGGCCGGCCGTTTGGGTTCCAACACTCATCGCGCAGACCTCACTTCGTACCAATGCTGCGCAGCTCGTGCTGCAGCGACATGGCATCGAGCCGCTGCAATGGCAGCGACAGGAACAGCTCAATGCGCCGGCGCAAGGTCAGCGCCGCATCCGTGAACGCCTTGCGCTTCTGCTCGTCGGTGCCTTCAACGGCTGCAGGATCAGGCACACCCCAATGCGCTGACATCGGGCGCCCAGGCCATACGGGGCAGACCTCGCCGGCGGCGTTGTCGCACACCGTGAAGATGAAATCCAGCTCCGGTGCACCGGGCGCCGCGAACTCGTCCCAGTTCTTGCTGCGGTAGCCGACGATCGGCATATGCAGCCGTTCCAGCGTGGCAAGCGCCAGCGGGTGGACTTCGCCCTTGGGGTGGCTGCCCGCCGAGTAGGCGCGAAAGCGCCCCTGGCCCAATTCATTGAGGATGCCTTCGGCCAGGATGGAGCGGGCCGAGTTACCCGTGCAGATGAACAGGGCGTTGTAGGTCTTGTTGGTGGTCATGGATGTCTCACATCAGCAGCAGGACGAAGCCGGCTTCACCGCAACGCCCACCGGCTTGCCGCGCGCCGGGGCGCAGCAGGCTGCGGCAGAACCCGTTGCAGGCGCCGCTTCGTTGAAGACCGGGATGCTGCCCAGCGTATGAAAGTGTTCCCAGGCCACGCCCTGCGGATCGGTGATCCAGTGCTTCTCGCTGCGCGCGTAGCAGCAGGTGGTGGTGCCTTCGTCGAGCAGCGCCATGTCGGCCGCCTCGGCGCGTGCCTTCAGCACGGCCAATTCCTCCGCATCGTCGGTCTGGATGCCCAGATGGTCGATGCCTGGTTTGTTGCCCCGTGTGGAGATAGCGAAGTTGACCGGCGGGTCTTCGAGCATCCACTTGGCGTAGTCGCCCTCGACACGCGCGGGCTGCGCGGCGAACAGTTGGGAATAGAAGCCGATGCTGCGGTTCAGGTCATCGACGTGCAGGTGAACGTGAAAGCGCTTCATGGGGAGATCCTTTCAGCAGGAAGTACAGGCAGAGGAGGAATCACTGACCTCGCATGTGCTGCCTTGGCAGCAGTGCTCGGTCAGGTAGCCGAGCAGTCCGTTCATCTGGGTGAAGTCGGCGCGGTAGATCAGGTTGCGGCCCTGCTGCTCGATGGTGACCAGGCCGGCATGGGCCAGCTCCTTCAGGTGGAAGGACAGGGAATTGCGGGCCACGTCGAGCTGGTCGGCGAGGGCGCTGGGTGTCAGCCCTTCGGGGCCGGCGACCACCAGGGCGCGGAAAACCCGCAGGCGCTGGGTGTGGGCCAGGGCGCCGAGGGCGGAAACGGCTTGGGTCTCTTTCATATTTCGATAATACAA
The DNA here is from genome assembly GCF_900113035.1 of Paracidovorax wautersii. Taxonomy (GTDB): domain Bacteria; phylum Pseudomonadota; class Gammaproteobacteria; order Burkholderiales; family Burkholderiaceae_C; genus Paracidovorax; species Paracidovorax wautersii. The sequence continues at coordinate 247,691 of NZ_FONX01000004.1, forward strand.
CATTTATTGAATTAATGTGCAAAAGGGCACTATCGCGCCGAATTGTGGCCATCCGGTCTTGATCCCATCGCGCCTCCGGCTCAATACCTTAAATCTGGTTCGCGCGCCGCGCTTGCCTGTCCGCCCCTTCGCCGCGAGGTGAACGGCCGAACTTCTCCGCTCAACAGCAGTGCAATGCCGCGATCAGCGGGCAGGACACATTGCCATGGTGCGCGTCGCATTCACCCACCAATTTCGACAATGCCGCCTCAATCCGTGTGAGGTCCACCAGGCGGGCGCGCACATCGGCCAGCCGCAGCGAGGCCAGCTCCGCCGCCTCATTGCAATGGGTGCCGTCCTCAAGTTTCAGAAGCTGGCCGATTTCATCCAGGCTGAACCCCAGGCGCTGGGCTGACTTCACGAACTTCACCCGCGCCACATCTGCCGGCCCGTAGCGGCGGATGCGGCCGTAGGCCCGCTCCGGCTGGGGCAACAAGCCCTTGAGCTGATAGAACCGGATCGTCTCCACATTGACTGTGGCCGCCTTGGCAAAGGCGCCGATGGTCAGATTGTCCGAGGCGCTTTCCATGACGCTTGACTCCGTAGTTGACTACGGAAGTAACCTTACAGCATCAAGCGAAGTCCCGGAAGGAAAACCATATGTCGGAACCCAAGAGCGGGCGTGGCGCCCTGGCCGCTGGCGGCCTCGCCGCCATTCTTGCGTTGGCCTGTTGCCTCGGCCCCCTCATCTTGGTCTTGCTCGGTTTCTCGGGCGCCTGGATCGCCAACCTGGCCGTGTTGGAACCCTACCGGCCGATTTTCATCGGCGCGGCCCTGATGGCGCTGTTTTTCGCCTGGCGCAGCATCTTCCGGCCGGTTCACGCCTGCAAGCCGGATGAGGTCTGCGCCGTGCCCCGCGTGCGGACGGCCTACAAGATCATTTTCTGGATCGTGGTCGCGCTGGTCTTGATTGCCCTCGCTTTTCCGTACGTCCTGCCGTTGTTCTATTGAGAGGAATCCACCGTGAAGAAACTTGCCACCGCTATTGCCCTGGCCGTTACCCTGGGCGCTCCGGCGTGGGCCGCCACCAAGACCGTCACACTGTCGGTGCCCGATATGACCTGCGCGTCGTGTCCGATCACGGTCAAGATGGCCCTGTTCAAGGTGGCCGGGGTCCAGAAGACCGAGGTCAGCTATGAAAAGCGGGAAGCCGTCGTGACCTTCGACGATGCCAAGACCAACGCCGGGGCCTTGGCCAAGGCCACCGCAAACGCGGGCTACCCCGCCACCGTCAAGCAGTGAGGTTGCCCGCCATGGCCGAAGCGATCGCCTTGCACATCGACGGCATGACCTGCGCGTCGTGCGCCGAGCACGTCAGAGAGGCGCTGGAGAAGGTGCCCGGGGTGCGCTCGGCCTCGGTGTCCTATCCGCGGCGACGGGCCGAGGTCGAGGCGGATGCGGACATGAACCATGGTCCGCTGGTCGCGGCGATGGCCGCGCTCGGTTACCGCGCACGGGTGTCCGACACGCCGAACAAGGCTGCGGGCTTGTTGGGCAAGGCGCTGGGCTGGCTGGGCAGCGAACCGAGTCACGGTGGTGGCGAGCGGGCGCTGCATGTGGCCGTGATCGGCAGTGGCGGCGCGGCGATGGCGGCGGCACTCAAGGCGGTCGAGCGAGGCGCGCGCGTGACGCTAATCGAGCGGAGCACCATCGGCGGCACCTGCGTCAATGTCGGCTGCGTGCCGTCCAAAATCATGATCCGCGCCGCGCACATTGCGCATCTGCGCCGGGAAAGCCCGTTCGATGCCGGCCTGCCGCCCACGCCGCCGTCCATTCTGCGCGAGCGGCTGCTGGCCCAGCAACAAGGCCGCGTCGATGCGCTGCGCCATGCCAAGTACGAAGGCATCCTGCAGAGCACCCCGGCTATCACCGTGCTGCATGGCGAGGCCCGTTTCATGAATGAAAACTGCCTGACCGTGCAACTGGCGGAAGGCGGTGAGCGCACGGTGGCCTTCGACCGCTGTCTCATCGCCACTGGTGCGAGCCCCGCGCTCCCGCCGATTCCTGGCTTGAAGGGCACTCCCTACTGGACCTCCACCGAGGCGCTGGCGAGCGATGCCATTCCCTCGCGGCTGGCCGTGATCGGTTCGTCGGTGGTGGCAGTCGAATTGGCGCAAGCCTTTGCCCGGCTGGGCAGCCAGGTCACGATCCTCGCGCGCAGCACACTGCTCTTTCGCGAAGACCCCGCCGTCGCCGAAGCCGTCACGGCCGCGTTCCGTGCCGAGGGCATCGAGGTGCTGGAGCATGTCCAGGCCAGTCGAGTCGCCCATGCAGAGGAAGAGTTCATCTTGACGACGGATCGCGGCGAGCTGCGCGCCGACAAGCTGCTCATTGCCACGGGGCGCGCGCCGAACACCCGCACGCTGAACCTCGAAGCGGCGGGCATCGAGGTCAATCCCCAGGGGGCCATCCTCGTCAGCCACACCATGCGTACCAGCGCGCCGCACATCTACGCGGCCGGCGACTGCACCGACCAGCCGCAATTCGTCTACGTCGCGGCGGCGGCCGGCACGCGCGCCGCCATCAACATGACCGGCGGCGACGCGACGCTGGACCTGACGGCGATGCCGGCCGTGGTGTTCACCGATCCGCAGGTGGCGACGGTGGGCTACAGCGAGGCGCAAGCGCGCCACGACGGCGTCGAGACCGACAGCCGCACGCTCACGCTCGACAACGTGCCGAGGGCGCTGGCCAACTTCGACACGCGCGGCTTCATCAAGCTGGTTGCCGAGGCCGGCACCGGACGGCTGATCGGCGTGCAGGCGGTCGCGCAGGAAGCGGGCGAACTGATCCAGACGGCGGCGCTGGCGATCCGCAACCGGATGACCGTGCAGGAGCTGGCCGATCAGCTATTCCCCTACCTGACGATGGTCGAGGGCCTGAAGCTCGCGGCGCAGACCTTCAGCAAGGACGTGAAGCAGCTGTCCTGCTGTGCCGGATAGCGTCATCTCTTGCTGAGCGCGATTTTTTCCAGGAGTCACGCTCGGCAGTGACGCCGGCTTGTTTCACGCGGGCCGGGGATTTCGCGCCTTCACGGCGTTCATGGCAAAGCCTGCCAGAGCAACGGCAAGCACCACGGCTTGCGCAATGGCGGTTTCCGCTGACGGATAGATGCCAAGCACTTCGATGCGCGGCCAATGGATCGGGCTGGCGCTCAACCGGCCGGCCTCCTGGAGGCCGGCAACCCCCTTGCCGGCGAGCACGACCGCGAGCACCGCTACCAGGATCGAGCTGAGACTGAAGAATTTGCCGATCGGCATGCGGGCGCTGGTGCGCAGCATGAACCATGCGAGGACGGCCAGAACGGCCACTCCGCCCACCAATCCACCGAGCAGGGCTCCATTGTTGCCGTCGCCGGCCAGGGCCGAATAGAAAAGCACCGTCTCGAAAACTTCGCGGTAGACCGCAATGAACGACAAGGCGAACAATGCCCATGCCGAACGCCGCGTCATGGCTGCGGAGAGTTTTTCCTTCAGGTAGGCCTGCCACTTGCCCGCCGTGCTTTTCTGGTGCATCCAGAGCCCGACGCTCAGCAGCACAACGGCCGCAAACAGGGATGAAACCCCCTCGGTCACCTCACGGCTTGCGCCGCTGATGCTCACGAAGTAGGTGGCCACCGCCCAGGTCAGGCCACCGCAAGCCAGTGCGGCCATCCAGCCGCCATGCACATAGCCCAGCACATCGCGCCGTTCTGCCTTCTTCAGGAAGGCCAGCATGCCCACGACGATCAACAGCGCTTCAACCCCTTCGCGCAGCAGGATGGTGAGGGAGGCGATGAACGTGGTCAGCGGGTCTGCCTTGTCCGCGCCGAGTTCGGCGTCCACCTGGGCAAAGAGATAGTCCAGCTTCTGCGCCGTGGCATCGGCTTGTTCCAGTTTCCCGCCGGCGAGCGCGCCGCGATAGGCCAGCATGGCGTTTTCGACTTCCGTGAGAAGTGTCTGGTTGCGTGCGCGCAATGCCGGCTCCAGAGGCTCAAATCCATCCAGGTAGGCCGACAGGCCCAGGCGCGTTGCGCTGGCCCGGTCGCCCGCGCGCGCCGCGGCAAGGCTCTCCTGAAGGCGTGTGCGGGCCAAGGCCAGTCCGCCCGAGCCGCTCGCGGCAGCGGTGACTTCCGGGTGGCGGCGAACATAGGCGGTGAGGTCGCGGGCTGCGTCCGGGGGCATCCGCTCGGACAAGGCGGCTTCGGTCAAGGTGGCGGCAGCAGCCAGGTCGGGAAAGACAGCCTTGGCGCTGGCGTCTCGCCCCCAGGACTGTTCGCCGCGTGCGCGCATGGCATCGTCATGCGACAGTGTGCCGGCGAAAAATGCCAATGCCCACCGATCCTCGTCGGAGAGCGTGGCGAAGCTGGGCATCGACGTGCTGGTCACGCCTTGAGAAATGACCTGGTACAGCGCGAGCACGCTGCGCGAACGGGCACGATCACGATCGGTGAAGGCGATCGGCGGCGGTTCGAGCTTGGCGCCGAGCGGGCCGTCGCCTGCACCGGTTGCCCCGTGGCATGCCGCGCAGTTGGCTTCAAACAGCACCTTGGCGCGTGCGAGATCCGGCGGCTGGGTCGGCGAGAGCGGAAACGGATAGGCTTTGACCAGCGCTGCGGCCAGCGAATGGGCGCTGTCGGCCACGGCCTTGGCGTCCGCCTTTGCGGCGATGAGGTCTCCGAGCGCTTTGGCCTGCCGCTGCAACTCGGGCAGCGCCGCAGTGCTCGGCAGTGCGGCAAGCTGCTGTGCGGCGGTTGCCGCGAACTCCTTCATCTCCTCGTACTCGCTGGCACTTTGAATCTGGCCGTTGCTCACCGCGCCGCCGTAGTCAACCGCGAGGTAGTCCAGCAATTGCCAGGTCTGCTTGGCCTGGTCGCTGGCGGCAGGGGCGGCAGCCCAGGCGGGAGAAGCCGACCAGAGTGCGAACAACGCGGCTATTGCCAGGAATCGCCTGGCGCAAAGAGAAAGCATTTTCATGATGTATAAATGTTATTGATTCTCATTTTATCGATGACTCGGACCACTGGGCGTTGCACGATGCAGTGCGAGCGAAGGTTCTAAAACGAAGATTTGCCTGTTGCCGGCGAAAAATGATGGGGCTAACTACGCCGCGCACCTTTCGCTGCACGTATGGCCCTGCGCCACGGCCTGTTGTGCAGAAGGCCTTCAACAGCGTCCACATGGGTCGTCGTCATCGCCAGTGAAAGGTTACGTGGCGACCGCTACCAAGATTAGCGTTCCCAGTGCAATGCGATACCACGCAAAAACTCCAAATCCATGTCCGGTCAAATAACGCATCAGAAGGCGTATCGCAAGCAGCGCAAATGCGAAAGAAGCAATGAAACCCATTGCAAAAACGCCGATGTCGTCGCTCGACAATGCGCCCCAGTGCTTGAAGAGGTTGTATACCGAGGCGGCCCCCAAGATTGGAATGCCGAGGAAAAACGAAAACTCCGTCGCAGCCTGCCGCGAAGCCCCGAACCATAGCCCGCCGATAATCGTCGCGCCTGAGCGCGAAGTACCCGGCCAGAGCGCAAGGCACTGCACGAAACCAATCTTCAGTGCGTCGATTCGGCTGATCTGTTCGGCACGCTCAGCCTTCACTTGCACGGGGCGTCGCTCAGCCCACAGGATCGCGATGCCACCGACAACGAGTGCGACGGCCACCGGCCCCGGACTGAAAAGCAGCCTCTGCACATGAGATCCAATCAGCAGTCCGAGCACTGCCGCGGGCATAAATGCAATGGCAAGGTTCACTAAAAACCGGCGGGAGCCTTGGTCGGCATGCGCTGAGACAACAACGCTTGCCAGACGAGCCCTATATTCCCAGATGACCGCGAGCATCGCGCCGAACTGGATGAACACTTCAAAGACGTCGCGCTTCTCTTTCGCAAGGAATGAGAGCGCATTGCCCGCTAGGATCAAATGCCCCGTCGAGGAGACTGGCAAGAATTCCGTGATGCCTTCGACGACGCCCATCATTAGCGTCTTGAGAACGAGTTCAGCGTGCATTTGCAGGCGGCAGTGGTAGCGCCGAGTGGGACATCGGTTTCTCCGAAGCCGTGCTCACGGCTCCGCATGTGTCAATGAAAATCTGGATCATCGTGCTGGCGAATGGGAATCTGCGCCGTTTCGGCCGCGGCCGCGAAACGCGGCGATCAGCAGAAGCCCCGCTCCCAGGGTGATGCCAACGTCGGCTGCATTGAACGCAGGCCAGTGCCAATCGCCCCAATGAAAATCGAGCCAGTCCACCACGGCCCCATGCCGCACTCGATCAAGAACATTGCCGAGCGCGCCGCCGAGAATTGCTGCATAGCCCACGGCCTCAGGTGTTGCAGTCTTCTCGCGGGCAATGAGCCAGGTGAGAAAGGCAGAAGCAGCGACGCCAATAACAATAAAAAAGCCGCGTTGCCACCCACCCGCCTGCGCCAAGAAGCTGAAGGCCGCGCCTGGATTCAGCCAATGCCCGATGTTGAACCATGGCGTGATTTCATGGGAGCCATACAAGGGAATCCACGCGACGATGGCCGCCTTGGTCGCTACGTCGGCGGCAAGCACCGTCACGGCCAACAGGTACATCCGCAAGACAGCCCTATCAATGGCCATGTGGCTTGATGTCCTCAGACGACCGCAGCAAGCGCATCCCATTGAAAACGACCGCCAGACTGGCACCCATGTCGGCCAGAATCGCCAGCCACAGACTTGCATGTCCAGTAAAGGCCAAGGCCATGAACACCGCCTTTGTTCCAAGCGCAAAGACGATGTTGGCCGTCAGGATGCCGGCTACGCGCTGTGACAGCCGGATGAACTCTGGAAGCTTGCGCAGGTTGTCCTGCATCAATGCGACGTCGGCCGTTTCGATTGCCGTGTCGGTGCCAGCTGCGCCCATTGCGAAGCCTATGCTCGACTTGGCCAATGCCGGTGCGTCGTTGACGCCGTCGCCCACCATGCCGACTGGCCCGCGTGAGAGCAGTTCTTCGATTGCCTGCAGCTTGTCCTGCGGCAGCAACTCGCCCTTGGCGCTGGTGATGCCGACCTGGGCAGCCACGGCTTGCGCGGTTTTCGCGTTATCGCCAGTCAACATGACTGGTTCGATTCCCAGCGACTTGAGTTCGGCGATCGCTTGCCGGCTGGTGTCGCGCACTGTGTCGGCCACGGCCAGCAGGGCGAGTACTTGCTGGTCCGTGGCGAGGAGCACAACGGTCTTGGCCTGGTACTCCAACGCATCGAGCTGAGTCTCGACCTCAAGTGTTGAAAGTCCCAGCTCTTTGATCAGCCGGTGGTTGCCGACGTAATAGACATCTCCATCGACGTTGCCTTTGACGCCGCGTCCAGGGATCGCCTCGAACTTGTCCACCTGGGCATGCGGTTGGTTGTAGCCCGCCACGATGGCGGTGGCCACAGGATGCTCCGACAGAGCATCGATGCTCGCTGCAATGCGCAGAACTTCTTCCTTCGGCAGGCCGCGCAGCGATATGACATCGGTCAGTGCGGGGCGCCCATGGGTCAGGGTCCCGGTCTTGTCCAGGGCCACCGATTTCAGGTGCCGCCCTTGTTCGAGGTAAAGACCGCCCTTGACCAGGATGCCTCGGCGTGCGGCAGCTGCCAGGCCGCTGACCACGGTAACCGGCGTGGAGATCACCAATGCGCAGGGGCAGGCAATGACCAGCATCACCAGCGCCTTGTAGACCCATTCGAACCAGGGCTGCCCGAAAGCGAGCGGAGGAATGACCGCCACGGCAAGGGCAAGCGCAAACACCGCGGGTGTATAGATGCCGGCGAACTTGTCCACGAAGCGTTGCGTGGGCGCGCGTTGTCCCTGCGCTTCCTGGACCGATCGTGCAATGCGGTCGAGGGTGGTTTCGCCCTTGCGCGAGGTAACGCGGAACTCCAGCGTGCCGCGCTCGTTGATGGTGCCGGCGAAGACCGTGGCACCGGCGGTCTTCTCCACCGGCATGCTTTCGCCGGTGATCGGCGCCTGGTTCACCGACGACTGTCCCGCGACGACTTCGCCATCCAGTGCGATGCGTTCGCCCGGACGCACCCGCACAACACTTCCGAGTGGCACGGTATCCGCCTTGACCTCGCGCCATTGACCGTCGGGCTGGCGCACCAATGCGTTCTCTGGCGCCAGGTCCATCAGCTTGCGGATGGCATTGCGGGCCCGATCCAGGCTCAAGGCCTCGATCATCTCGGCGATGCCGAAGAGCCAGATGACCACCGCCGCCTCGGGCCACTGGCCGATCAGCGCCGCGCCGATGACGGCGACCGTCATCAACAGGTTCATGTTCAGCGAACGCGTCTTCAGCGCGATCCAGCCCTTCTTGAGGGTCTCGACCCCACCCAGGCCGATGGCCGCGAGGCAAGCAAGAATGATGGGCCAGGAGGCCTCGGGAGCACCCGCGAAGACCATGGCCTCCGCGCCGAGCGCCAGCACGCCGGAGACCGCCATCCGAATCCATTGCCCGCGCGAGATGCCGGTGCCGAACTCACGGGGAGCGGATGGCGCCGGGTCGGAGGCGCTTTGGAGCACTGGAGCCATGCCGAGCCGCTCGATCGCGCTGGTCACCGGAGCCAGATCGACAAGCTCGTGGCTCACGGTCAGCGTGCGGCCCATCAGGTTGAAATCCAGGGCCTTCACCCCAGGCATGCCTTCGAGCGCCTTGCGCAGCAGGCCCTCCTCGGTCGGGCAGTCCATTTTTTCGATCAGGTACACGGCCTGGCCCTGCGGCCCGGTGTCGTCAGCGTGCTCAATGCTGGCCTTCATGCCTACATCGTTCAGGGCCTTGAGGATCGGCGCGGGGTCGGGCAGACGGTGCTGGACATCGAGCCGTCGCCCCATCAGGTCGAAATCCAGCCGTTCGATGCCATCGACCGCACCAAGGCGCTTGCGGATCGTTGCCTCTTCGGTAGGGCAATCCATGTTCGGAATAAGGAAGCGTGTACCGTTCCCTGTCGCCGGTGCCGGGGTTTGCGACGCCGCCGTGCTGGGGATGAGGGCTTCGACAGCGATTGGCATGCTGCCCGCCGTCTTTTCCACCGGCTTCATTCCCAGGCCTTCGATGGTCCTGGCAATCGGGGCTGTATCGGTCAGCGAATGGGTCACCGTCAGCGTGTGGGCCTTCAGATCGAAGTCCACCGCCTGCACGCCCGCCAGTGGCTCCAGCATCGAGCGCAACTGGCGCTCTTCGCTGGGACAGTCCATCTCCTTGATGAAGTAGATGACCTGCTGCGGCGCGGGTTCCACGACCGCCCGCATGCCGATGTCGTGCAGCGCGCGCAGGATGGCGTTCTGTCCAGCTGGTTCGTGTGTGACCTCAAGGCGGCGACGGGTCAAGTCGAAAGCCATATCCCGGACGCCATCGACCTGCGCCAAGCGCTTGCGAATCTGAGCCTCCTCGCTGGGGCAATCCATGTTGGCTATCCCGAAGTGGGTCACGAGTGGCTCAACGGTCGCCGCTGCGCTCATGGCGCTCGCTGAACAGCACGCCGTGGTGCAGGAGGTTTCGGTGTCTGCTTTCATGGATCGATCCGTTCTTCTTCAAGAGTCAGGTGGTGAGACGGGCCAGCTTTGCCAGTCTCCGCGCAGGAGAGCCAAAGCGCAGACGCCGACAGCGTTGCGACAGGTGCCGTTCCCCTTGTGCTTTCATTTACAAGGGCTATTTCACACCTTGGAGTAGCTCCAAGGTCAAGCGGCTACGATGCATGTCCTGACAACATGTGAGTGTTCTGCGATGAAAATTGGCGAGTTGAGCCACGCCACCGGCGTGGACACCGACACGATCCGGTTCTACGAGAGGACGGGGGTGTTGCCGCCGCCAGCTCGGCAGACCAATGGATACCGGGTATACGGGACGGAACACATCGATGGACTGTCCTTTGTCCGCCACTGCCGGGCCTTGGACATTCCTCTGGCCGATGTCAGGCGGCTCCTGAACTTCACATCCCGTCCGGATGAGGATTGCGCGGACATCAACCGGCTGGTCGACGAGCAGATTGCGAGGGTGCGTGCCCGCCTGACCAGCTTGAAAGCACTGGAAAGGCAACTGACGACGCTGCGCGCCCGCTGCTCCGCAGGACATCAAGCGAAAGAGTGCGGCATCCTTGGCGAGCTGGTCTCTGCAGCGCAGCGGGAAGCGTAGTCAAACAGATCTATCGATGGCGCAGGGCAAGACGCCTGTGCGCAAGCACTGGCAGCAGGCGAAGGCTGTGTTGACATGCGCCGGCAAGACCGCCTAAACTACGTACCAAACAACAGACATAGAGTCTTTTCGTCGTTCGATCGCCTGAGCCATTCTTTTCCCCATGCCGACCCATGCATTCACCATACGCAAACTCGCCGACGCGGCAGGCGTTGGCGTGGAGGCGGTGCGCTATTACCAGCGCGGTGGATTGCTGGCTGCGCCGGATCGCGTGGACGGCGGCTTCCGGCAGTATTCGGAGGACGATGTCCGTCGTCTGCGCTTCATCAAGCGGGCTCAGGCATTGGGGTACTCGCTGGAGGACATCGCCGAACTGATGTCCTTGAGTACCAAGCGTGATCGGCTGCGCGTGCGGGAAATCACCCGCGAACGCATCGCGGAGATCCGGGAGCGCGTGGCCGACCTGCAGTCGATGGCCTCGGCGCTGGAAAATCTGGCCGATTGCTGCGCCAAAGCGCCAGAAGGTTCGGCCTGTTCGATCATCGCCGCGCTGACCGGGGAGCAGGACTTAGATCCGGCCATCGCCGATCCGAGCCTCGTTGCGCAGGCAAGCGTTGCCGGCCGACGCAGATCCGTGCGGCCGGGCGCTGAAGCCTATCACCGCACTGATGGGGTGGCCGCATGACGATGACGCGCATGTTCAGGCGATTCGTCTGCCGGCTGATGCTCGGTGTGCTGGTCTTCGGCCAGTTGGCCATCGCTGCCTACGCCTGCCCCGCACTGTCGGGCATGCCGCAGTCGCTTCCGACGATGGCCCTGAATGCGTCGGCCGCGGCGATGCCCGGTGATGAGGCCGGTGCTGCGATGGCCGTGTCGCCCGACATGGTCGCAACGTCAGACATGGCCGCCATGGCGAGCTGCGACCAAATCGACGACAACGCCGCCAACTTGTGCGTAGAGCACTGCCGTTTCGGCCAGCAAAGCGCCGACCATGCGTCGGCCCCGACCGTACCCGCGGCGCTGCTGACGACCCTCTACACCCTTCCGGTGCAACCCGAGCCTCTCGGGCATGGCTGGCCTTCGGCCGACGTGATATTCCGGCGCGTCGCGGCGTCTCCGCCGCACGCCATCCTGCACTGCTGTTTTCGCATTTGATCTCCTGACGCTGGTGCGGCCGGCCTGAGCCGGCTGAACCAGACCGATCGGTCGCGCTTGCGCGTGTCCGCGAGTTTCCGCTCGCCCCCGCCAAGCTCCATTCGACCTGATGGCATTCGTCAACTGGAGATCCCATGTTCATCGACTCTTTTTCTTTCCGCACGCCGGGCGGCGCTGTGCCATGGCGCAGGCTTGCTGCCGGCATCGTTGCGGCATTCGCCATGGGCGCCGGTGCAGCCCATGCCGCCGACGGCCTGACGCTGGATCAGGCGCTGCGCCTGGCACAAACCCGTTCTCGCGCGCTCGTGGCCCAGGATGCGACGGCATCGGCCGCACGGGACATGGCGGTCGCCGCCGGACAGCGGCCAGACCCCACCCTCAAGCTCGGCATCAACAACCTGCCCGTCAACGGCGCGGATCGGTTCAGCCCGACGCGCGACTTCATGACCATGCGCTCCATCGGCGTGATGCAGGAGTTCACACGCGAAGACAAACTCAAGGCCCGTGCCGGGCGCTACGAGCGCGAGGCCGAAGTCGCCGAGGCCGGGCGCAGCCTGGCGCTCGCCAACCTGCAGCGCGACACCGCCTTGGCCTGGCTGGACCGTCTCTTCCAGGAGCGTGTGCGCGACATGCTGGTGACCCAGCGCGACGAAGCGCGCCTGCAGATCGACGCCGCTGATGCCGCCTACCGGGGCGGGCGCGGCACGCAAGCCGATGTGTTCGCCGCCCGTTCGGCGGTCGCCCAGATCGACGACCGCATCGAGCAGGCCGAGCGCCAGGTCGCCACGGCCCGCACGCAACTGGCGCGCTGGATTGGCTCCGTCGCAAGCGATCCCCTGGGCTCGGTTCCGGCATTGGATACGGTTCGCCTGAGCCCGCAGGATTTGGAAGCCCAGTTGGCCCACCACCCTGAAATCGCCGTGATGCAAAAGCAGGAAGAGGTCGCGCAGGCCGAAGCCGACATCGCGCAAGCCAACAAGAAGACCGATGTGAGCGTCGAGCTGATGTACAGCCAGCGCGGCCCGGCCTACTCGAACATGGTCTCGCTCAATGTTTCGATCCCGCTGCAGTGGGACCAGAAAAACCGCCAGGACCGCGAGCTGGCCGCCAAGCTCGCCAGTGTCGAGCAAAAGCGCGCCGAGCGCGAGGAAGCCACGCGCGCCCATGTGGCCGAGGCACTGGCGATGCTGCAGGAATGGCGCAGCGACCGAGAGCGCCTGGCGCGCTACGACAGCTCGCTGCTGCCACTGGCCACCGAGCGCACGCGCGCCTCGATCGCCGCCTACCGCGGCAACGCGGGCACCTTGACCGCGGTGCTAGAGGCACGCCGCGCCGAGATTGACACGCGCGTCGAACGCTTGCGCCTGGAAATGGGCGCGGCGCGCCTGTGGGCACAACTGAACTACCTGGTGCCGGCTGGTCACGACACGGCCGCACCCCGCCCCTGAGCACAACCGAGAGACCTCCCATGAAAACCAAAAACCTCGTGATGGCCCTCGTCGCCGCCGGCGTGCTGGGCGCCGCCGGCTACGGCCTCTACACCCTCGGCATGCGCCACGGAGCCGACATGCCGGCCACGCCTTCGAATCCCAGTGGCATGGCATCGCCGCAAGCGGCGACTCCCGCTGTTGCTGCGCCTGCCAATGAGTCGGGCGAGGACGCCACGCGGCGGCATATCGCGGCCGGCCTCAAGGCCGGCGACGTCGATCCCGCCAATGGCAAGAAGATCCTGTACTACAACGATCCCATGGTACCGGCGAACAAGTTCGACAAGCCGGGCAAGTCACCCTTCATGGACATGATGATGTCGCCGGTCTATGCCGACGGGGATGCAGATAAGGGAAACGTCACTGTCAGCTCGCGCATCCAGCAGAACCTCGGCGTTCGCACCGCCGAAGTGACCGAAGGCACGCTGTCGCCGCAGGTGTCGGCGGTGGGCAGCATCGCCTTCAACGAGCGTGACCAGGCGATCGTGCAAGCGCGTGCCACCGGGTACGTCGAGCACCTGTACGTGCGTGCCACGCTGGACCCGGTCGCCAAGGGGCAACCGCTGGTCAGCCTCTATGTCCCGGACTGGGTTGCTGCGCAGGAAGAGTTCCTGTCAGTACGGCGCATGAAAGGCACGGACCTGGGTGGGCTGGTCGACGGTGCGCGCCAGCGCATGCGCCAGGTCGGCATGGACGATGCCCAGATCGCGCTGGTCGAGCGCAGCGGCAAGACCCAGCCACGCATCACGCTGAGCGCGCCCATCGGCGGCGTGGTGGTCGAATTGCTGGCGCGTGAAGGCATGACGGTGATGCCGGGCGCGACGCTGTTCCGCATCAACGGCTTGTCCACCGTGTGGGCCAACGCCGAGGTGCCCGAGAGCCAGGCCGCGCTGCTGCGCCCGGGCGCCAAGGTGCAGGCCCGTAGCCCGGCCGCGCCCGGCAGCAGCTTCGATGGCAAGGTGCAGGCGATCCTGCCCGAGGTGAATCCGAGCACGCGCACACTGAAGGCTCGCCTGGAGCTCGCCAATCCTGGCAGCCGGCTGGTACCGGGGATGTTCGTCACGATGAACTTCGTGGACATGCGGCCCGACAAGACGCTGCTCGTGCCCACCGAGGCGGTGATCCAGACCGGCAAACGCACGGTGGTGATCGTGGCCGAAGACAACGGGCGCTTCCGTCCGGTCGATGTCGAGGCGGGCCTGGAGAACAGTGGCCAGACCGAGATCAAGCGCGGCCTGTCGGCGGGGCAGCGCGTCGTCGTGTCCTCGCAGTTCCTGATCGACTCGGAGGCCAGCCTCAAGGGTGTCGAGGCCCGCTTGAACAGCGAGCCGGCCGTGGTTGCCCCAGCTTCGCCTTCGGCCCCGGTGGCCGCCAGCGCGCCACGGCATGTCGGTGAGGCCAAGGTCGTCAGCGTCGGCAAGGACGCGTTGACCCTGTCGCACGGCGCCATTCCCACAATGAAGTGGGGCCCGATGACGATGGACTTCAAACTGCCGCCCGACGGCGCGGCGCGCAACGTGCAGGTCGGTGATCGCGTGCGCTTCGAGTTCTTCATGGGCGCGGACGACCTGCCGCAGCTCACGCACGTCACGCCGATGGCGGCCGGAGGCAAGCCATGATCGCCAAGCTGATCCGCTGGTCCATCGCCAACCGCTTCCTCGTGCTGCTGGCCACCTTGGCACTCAGCGCCTGGGGCATCTATGCGGTACAGCGAACGCCGCTGGACGCGCTGCCCGACCTGTCGGACGTGCAGGTCATCATCCGCACCACCTATCCGGGCCAGGCGCCGCGCATCGTCGAGAACCAGGTCACGTACCCGTTGACGACGACGATGCTCTCGGTGCCGGGCGCAAAGGCGGTGCGCGGCTACTCGTTCTTTGGCGACTCCTTCGTCTACGTGCTGTTCGAGGACGGGACCGACCAATATTGGGCGCGCTCCCGCGTCCTCGAATACCTCAACCAGGTGCAGTCGAGGTTGCCGGCCCAGGCTAAGGCCTCGCTCGGTCCGGACGCTTCCGGCGTGGGCTGGATCTACGAGTACGCACTGGTCGACCGCAGCGGCAAGATGGACATCTCGCAACTGCGCGCCCTGCAGGACTGGTTCCTCAAGTACGAGCTCAAGACCGTGCCCGACGTGGCCGAGGTTGCCTCGGTAGGCGGCATGGTGCGCCAGTACCAGATCGTGCTTGATCCGGACAAGCTCGCGGCCTACGGCATCCCGCACACCAAGGTCGTGGAGGCGATCCAGCGCGCGAACCAGGAGACCGGCGGCTCGGTGCTCGAACTCGGCGAGGCCGAATACATGGTGCGCGCCTCGGGCTACCTGGGGAGTCTTGAGGATTTTAGGAAGGTGCCGCTGATGACGACAGCCGCCGGCGTATCAGTGCGCCTGGGCGACGTGGCCCGGGTGCAGATCGGTCCGGAGATGCGCCGCGGTATCGGCGAACTCAATGGCGAGGGCGAAGCCGTCGGCGGCGTGATCGTCATGCGCTCAGGCAAGAACGCGCTGCAGACCATTGCCGCGGTCAAGGACAAGCTCAAGGGCCTGGCGTCCAGCTTGCCGCGGGGCGTGGAGATCGTGCCGGTGTACGACCGCTCCGGGCTGATCGAACGCGCGGTCGACAACCTCACGCACAAGCTGATCGAGGAGTTCATCGTCGTCGCGGTGGTCTGCTTCATCTTCCTGTTCCACCTGCGCTCGGCGCTGGTCGCGATCATCTCTCTGCCCCTGGGCATCCTGGCGGCGTTCATCGTGATGCACTACCAGGGCGTCAACGCCAACATCATGTCGCTGGGGGGTATCGCGATCGCCATCGGTGCGATGGTCGACGCGGCGGTGGTGATGATCGAGAACGCCCACAAGCATCTGGAGCACTGGAGCCATGAGCACCCCGGCGAGGTGCTCGAAGGGCCGGCCCGGTGGCGGGTCATCGGTGACTCGGCGGCGGAGGTGGGGCCGGCGTTGTTTTTCTCGCTGCTGATCATCACGCTGTCCTTCGTGCCTGTGTTCACGCTGGAAGCGCAGGAGGGACGCCTGTTCTCGCCGCTGGCGTTCACCAAGACCTACGCCATGGCGGCTGCGGCCGGCCTGTCGGTGACCTTGATTCCGGTGCTCATGGGCTACCTGATCCGTGGCCGCATCCCCGATGAGAAAAACAATCCACTCAATCGCCTGTTGATCGCGGTCTACCGGCCGCTGCTCGACAGGGTGCTGCGCGCCCCAAAGCTCACGCTCGTGGTGGCGGTCGTGGTGCTGGCCACCAGCCTGTGGCCGCTGCAGCACATCGGCGGCGAGTTCATGCCGCGGCTGGACGAAGGTGACCTGCTGTACATGCCTTCGGCGCTGCCGGGACTGTCGGCAGGAAAGGCGGGAGAGCTGCTGCAGCAGACCGACCGCCTGATCAAGACGGTGCCGGAGGTCGCGAGCGTCTACGGCAAGGCCGGCCGCGCGGAGAGCGCCACCGACCCCGCTCCGCTGGAGATGTTCGAGACGACGATCCAGTTCAAGCCGCGCGACCAGTGGCGCGCCGGCATGACGACCGACAAGCTGGTCGAGGAACTTGACCGCATCGTCAAGGTGCCGGGCCTGTCCAACATCTGGGTGCCGCCGATCCGCAACCGCATTGACATGCTGGCCACGGGCATCAAGAGCCCTGTGGGGGTTAAGGTCGCGGGCACCGACCTAGCAACCATCGATCGCATCACCGCAGAGATCGAACGCACGCTCAAGGACGTGCCCGGCGTCAGCAGCGCTTTGGCCGAGCGGCTCACGGGTGGGCGCTATGTGGATGTGAACATCCGGCGCGACGATGCGGCCCGCTACGGCCTGAACATCGCCGACGTGCAGTCGGTGGTCTCGTCCGCCGTGGGCGGCGAGAACATCGGCGAGACGGTGGAAGGCCTGCAGCGCTTCCCGATCAACCTGCGCTACCCGCGCGAGATGCGCGATTCGCTGGAAAAACTGCGCTCCCTGCCCGTCGTGACCGAGCGCGGCCAGCGCCTGGTGCTGTCCGACGTGGCCGACATCCGCATTGCCGACGGGCCGCCGATGCTGCGCAGCGAGAACGCGCGCCTGTCGGGCTGGGTGTACGTCGACATCCGGGACCGCGACCTGCGCTCCGCGGTGCAGGACATGCAGCAGGCCGTGGCCAAGCAGGTAAAGCTGCCGCCGGGCTACTCAATCTCCTGGTCGGGACAGTTCGAGTTCCTGGAGCGGGCCACCGCCAAGCTCAAGGTAGTGGTGCCCTTCACGCTGCTCATCATCTTCGTGTTGCTGTACCTGACCTTCGGCGCGTTCGGTGAAGCGCTTCTGATCATGGCTGCGCTCCCATTCGCGCTGGTGGGCGGCATCTGGCTGCTGTACCTGCTGGGCTACAACCTGTCGATCGCGGGTGCGGTGGGCTTCATCGCACTGGCTGGCGTGTCCGCCGAATTCGGCGTGATCATGCTGCTGTACCTCAAGAACGCCTGGCAGGAGCGAGTCGGCCGCGGCACGACCAGCGAGGCCGATCTGCTGAATGCCATTCGCGAGGGCGCCGTGCTGCGCGTGCGGCCCAAAGCGATGACGGTGGCCGTCATCCTGGCCGGCCTGCTGCCGATCATGTGGGGCACGGGCACCGGCTCCGAGGTGATGCAGCGCATCGCCGCGCCGATGGTGGGAGGGATGGTCACGGCCCCGTTGCTGTCGATGTTCGTCATTCCCGCGGCCTACCTGTTGATGCGGCGGCCGCGCGAGCGCAAGGCATCGCGGCGGATGTTCTGGAGGCGTCGTCATGCGGCCACTTGAACGCTCCGGTGGCGGCCGCGCATGGGGTGCGGCGGTGCTTTGCCTGTCGCTGCTGCTGGGCACAGCGACACGCGCTGCCGTTTCCGCCCAGGAGATTCAGCACGCCGGCCCGGTGATGACGGCAATGGTGGCCTCGCGCCCGTTGCCCAGCAGCGCCGACGATTGCCAGGTATGCCCGGCTTGTGCCATCGCACCGGCACCAGCGGCTCACGCATTCACCGGCGAAGGCGAAGCGCGAGAGCAGGCTCCGGTGGCCTGGCTCGCGCTTGCGACGGTGGCGCCGGCGCCGACCTGGTTCTTTGATGCGGGAGGCGGTCGACTGCGATGGCCTGTACGCCTAGCGTTCTGCCGGTGGCTGGATTGATCCGATGAGGCTCCTCTCGGACTTTTTGGATCAACCAACCTTGGAAAACCATCATGAAAAAATCACTGCTCCCCCTCATCGCCGCCCTGGCGCTGGGCGCTTCTCTGCCTGCACTGGCCGGCCCCGACTTCCAGGCCATCGAGAAGGCACGCGCAGCCAAACAGGCGGCAGCAGCATCGCAAACGGCCAGTACCACCCGAGTCGACGGCACCACAGGTCAGCGGGTGAACTGCCCGACCGACCCGCTGGTGCTGCCGCTGGATCACGGCCCGCGTGCCCAAACGACGCCTGGAGAAAACCGGATGCGCAAGGCGCGTTACGAGGCCCAGGTCAAGGCATGCACGAACCCCGGGTCGTGAGCACCAGCCCATGACTCTCCAACGCTGGCCATTCCCAGTGGCCGCGTTCCATCCGGGGCCTGCCAGAAGGCCGGCCCCATTTTTAAAGCTCAGAAAAGGAAATCCATCATGAAACTCGTCTCAACCGCAACGCTGATCGCCGCCTTGGCGTTTTCTGCTGCCACCTTCGCCCAATCCGGCGACATGGGCAGCATGAAGATGGAGGGTAAGGGCATGCAGGAGTGCATGGACATGAAGGGGATGAAGGGCATGGACATGAAGGACATGGATGCCAAGAAGTGCCAGGACATGATGAAAGGCATGGACGCCAAAGGCACCGCCAAGTCCGCGGCCCATGAGGCCGATGCCGTGGTGAAGGAATTTGACGCGGTCCAGGGCAAGGTCACCCTTGCGCATGGCCCCGTCAAGAGCCTGGGGTGGCCCGCGATGACCATGGCGTTTGGCGTCAAGGACAAGGCCCTGTACGACAAACTCGCCGTGGGCGCGAAAGTCCACGTCGGGTTCAAGAAAGAGGGTGACGGCTACGTCGTGACCTCGGTCAAATAACGCGCCGCAGACGATGTGAGCCTGCGACTACGGTGAACGCGCACGCGTTTCGTAGTCGCATCCTTCCTGCAAATTGATCAAGGTGATCAGCATCGTCACCCAAGGCGTTTTTCTGTTTCACCGCAGATGCAGGGCGATCCCGGCCACTGGAGCATGGCCGGCCACGCTGTCGTGCTGCGCATTGAACCCCTGCGGGTTTCGCCCCATGCGGGCTCTCATCGCTGACACCTCCGGCCCAACTTGCTGACCAGGGCCTGCGCGCTGCGCTTGCCAAGACCGGGTGTAGCTGGATGGTGGGGTGTGGCGGCTTGCTGTCTCCCCATGGTGCCACGGCGTTCGCGCCGTAAAGGGCGGCGCGCCATGGGCGCTTGCGGCCTGCGGCCGTCGTGCCCCTTGACGGCTTGCGCTGCGCCGTGACCCGCAGGGGCTGGGCAATTCCGCCCGGCATCCTTTCAGGAGTTCAGCATGAACTACGCATTCATCACCGACGAGCAGCGTGCGCTGCTGCTGGCCAACGGCCGCGCATCCTTGGAGAACCCGGACTTCGATCCGGCGCCCGTAGTCAAGCTGTTCACGCCCGATGCGGGCGCGACCTGGCTGCTGACCGAGATTGATCCCGACGACCACGACCACGTCTTTGGTCTTTGCGACCTGGGCCTGGGGATGCCGGAAATCGGCTGGGTCAGCCTGGGCGAGCTGGCAGCGGTGCGCGGGCGGCTGGGGTTGCCGATCGAGCGTGACCTGTCTTTCCGCGCCGAGAAGCGGTTGAGCGCCTATGCGCGCGATGCGCGCTTGGCCGGGCGGATCGCTGTCTGACCTGGCCTTGGGAGCGCCGCAAGGCGCTCCTTGTGCTTTCTCGACCATCGAAGGAGATCAATGCCATGAGCAGCCATCACGACTACATCATCGAAATCACGGCGCAGCACGATGCGCTCAAGCCGTTCGCGCCGGAGAACGGCCAGCCCTTGCGCTTCAAGATCGGCGACGCGGTGATCTACACCAACGAGTACGGCGCACAGTTCCGGCGCCGCGTCACCGGGTTCTACCAGCCCACCGGGCTGTCGGGTCTGTACGCGCGCGGTGCGCGATACCTGCTGGACTCGTCATCGCCGTGGATGCCGGTTGCGGAATCCAGCCTGCGTCCTGACGACTCGGCATGATGCCTACGCGCCCCTGACGGGGCGCTGCGCGCTTCGCTTGCCTCCAGGGGAAAGCCCTGCGGGCTATCCCCGCCGCGCGATGCTTGGCACCCCTCAAAGACCGCCGAACCGGCTGCGCCGGATCGGCCAGACAACATCAGCCGCAGATCGACGATGCCTCGCGTTTGCTCATCCTGATCCAGTTGTTCATTCCACTTTGAAGGCTGGGCGTCCCCGGCCACCTGGGAGATAGCCGGTCGCGCTGTCGTGCGCGTGGCGCATCGAGCCGCCTGCGGCGTCTCGCCCCTTCGGGCTTCCATCGTTCCCTCGCTCCGCTCGGCTGACGCCTCCGGCCCGGCTTCCAGCTTCGGGCCTGCGCGCTTCGCTTGCCGTGCGGTCGGTGTGTAGGGACGGCCGTTGCCATGTCCAGCCGTCTTCCCTGACTTCATCACCTTCACCGCGACTGTAGCCCGCGGCTGTGTGCCGTCAAGGCGCGCAGGGCCGTGTCCTCGGCTGCGCCTGCGGGCCGCACCAACCCTGCGCTTGTCTCCTTGACGGCCCCCGTCCGCGCGCTCCTGACCGTCGCGGGCGATGAACTCAGGAAGGACGGTGGCAACAGGGCCAACCGGGTTCCTCGTGCCGACCGCACCGAACAGCCGAAAGGCTGGGCTCCGAATCTAGGAATCCGGTGTGCGGTTTTCTTCAACAGCCTTTTTGTTCAGGAGAACGACATGCTTGCAACCCGTTTCGCTTCCCACTCCCCGGCGCTGCGCAGCGGCTACCCGCTGTCCGATGACCAGATTCGCAGGGTGGCCCCGTCCATCTTCGCGGATGCACCGCATGAGAGCCGTTCCGAGCGGTACGCCTATATCCCCACCGCCGCCGTGCTGACCGAACTGCGCAAAGAGGGGTTTCAACCCTTCATGGTGACGCAGACCCGCGTGCGCGATGAAGGCAAGCGCGAGCACACGAAACACATGCTGCGCCTGCGCCATGCCAGCCAGATCAACGGCGCGGAAGCTAACGAAATCGTGCTGCTGAACTCCCATGACGGCACGAGCAGCTACCAGATGCTGGCCGGAATGTTCCGCTTCGTGTGCAGCAATGGGCTGGTGTGCGGTGACACCGTGGCCGATGTGCGCGTACCCCACAAAGGCAACGTGGCCGGGCACGTCATCGAAGGCGCTTATGAGGTGTTGAGCGGCTTCGAGCGGGTGAAGGAATCGCGCGACCTGATGCGCGGCATCACCTTGGACGATGGCGAATCGGAGGTGTTCGCCCGTGCTGCGCTGGCGTTGAAGTACGACGACCCGGACAAGCCAGCGCCTGTCACCGAATCGCAAATTCTGATGCCGCGCCGCTTCGACGACCGCCGCCCGGACTTGTGGAGCGTGTTCAACCGCACTCAAGAAAACCTCACCAAAGGCGGCCTGTCCGGGCGCAGCACCAACGGACGCAGGCAGCAGACCCGCCCCGTGCAGGGCATTGATTCCGACATTCGGCTGAACCGTGCCCTGTGGCTGCTGGCCGATGGTATGCGCCAGCTTAAGGCTTGAACCGTTCCCCCGCCGGAGGGGCGGTTCCCCTCCATTTCCTTGTTTCACTTATTGGAGATTCACCATGAACGCCGTTACCACTACCGAAGCCCGCGCCGTCCACACCGCAGCCAGCAGCGCAGCGAACGTGCTGCAAGCCGCCGACCCGAGCAAGCACATGATTCTGGTTCCGCTGTCGCGGCTGGTGCTGCGCCCCACGGGCCGCAATGTGCGCAAGACCCCGCGCATGTCCATCCCCGAACTGGCCGCGAGCATCCAGCGCGTTGGCCTGCTGCAAAACCTGATCGTGATTCCCGCCGCTGATGGCGAGCATTACGAGGTGGTGGCCGGTGGCCGACGCCTTGCAGCCCTCAAGCTGCTGGCGAAGAAACACCGCATCGCCAAGGATTGGGAGGTGCCTTGCCTGCAGGTGGCCGATGGCACGGCCCGCACGGCCAGCCTCACCGAAAACGTGCAGCGCGAAGCCATGCACCCCGCAGATCAGTTTGAAGCGTTTGCGGCATTGGTGGCCGAGGGCCGGCCCATCGAGGACATTGCGGCGGATTTCTCCGTCACGCCGCTGGTGGTGCAGCGCCGCTTGAAGCTGGCGAATGTCTCGCCCCGCCTGATGGCCGACTATCGCGCCGATGCCGTGACGCTGGATCAGTTGATGGCGCTGTCCATCACCGACGACCACGCCGCGCAGGAGGCCGCGTTCTATGATGCGCCACAGTGGCAGCGCAACCCGTCCAACTTGCGCGAGCGGCTGACCGAGCGCGAGATTGGGGCATCGCATCCGCTGGTGCGCTTTGTCGGGTTGGACACCTACGAGCAGGCAGGCGGAGGCATCCGCCGCGACCTGTTCGCGGAAGGCGATGCGGGCGTGTACCTCAACGATGCCGCTCTGCTGGAAACGCTGGTGCGCCAGAAGCTGGCGAGCATTGCCGACACAATCCGCACCGAGGGCTGGGCATGGGTGGATGCCACGCCGGGCGTGACCCATGCCGACCTGCACGCCTTTCAGCGTGCGCCGAGGGAGCGCCGCGCACCGGGCAAGCGCGACGCACAGCGCATCGAGAAGTTGCAGGCCAAGATGCAGGAAGTGGCCGAAGCCATTGATGCCGCGATGGACGCCGACGACGAGGACAAGGCCGAAGCCTTGCAGGAAGAAGGCGAGCGCCTGGGCGAGCAGTTGCAGGCATTGGAGGATGGCTTGCTGGACTATGCCGCGAGCGTGAAGGCCGCAGCCGGTGCCATCGTCACCATCGACCGCAACGGCGAAGCCGTCATTCATCGCGGGTTGCTGCGCGAAGCCGAGGCCAAGGCGCTGCGCACGCTGGAGAAGCTGCGCCAAGGTTTTAGCGGCGCGGAAATCGAAGGCGACGACGACGGCGAAGATGCCGACGAAGCACCCAAGGCCGCAGCCATGTCCGACCGGCTGGCCCAACGCTTGAGCGCCCACCGCACCGCCGCGCTGCAAACCGAAGTCGCCCGGCATCCGCAGGTGGCGCTGGCGGCGCTGGTGCATGGCATGGTGCAAACCATCTTGCAGGGCAGTCACTACGGCCACGATCTGCCGCTGGGGGTTCGCCTCACGGTGCAGGACAGGCTGGAAGGCATGGCCCCGGACTGGCCGGAATCGCCTGCTGCTGTGGCTCTGCACGAGGCGCAGCAGGCATGGGGCGAGAAGCTGCCCGAGGACAGCGCCGAACTGTTCGCTGCGCTGCTGGCGATGGAGCAAGGCGAACTGGTCAAGCTGCTGGCCGTGTGCGTGGCTTCGACGGTGGACGTGGTGACGCCGCGTGCCACGGTGCAGCAGCCGGGCGCGGAACTAGCGCAGGCCGTGGGGCTGGACATGGCCGCGTGGTGGCAGCCGACTGCCGAGGGGTATTTCCGGCATGTTCCAAAGGCCGTGATTCTGCGAGCCGTGGGCGAGTACGCGCCCGAGCACGTCACCCGGTTGGCAAAGCTGAAGAAAGCCGACATTGCCAGCGAAGCCGAACGACTGGCCGATGGTACGGGCTGGATGCCCGCCATCTTCAAGGCCATAGGCTCGCAGGGAGCTGCGCAGGAGGAAGGCCCGGAACAGGACGCCCCGGAGGATGCCGAGGTAATGGCGGATGAACCCGCCGAGGCGCTGGCTGCTTGACCCGCGCCAATGGCAATCGCCCCGGCCTTGACCGGGGCGCTTCGCTGGAAGGAGAACCGCCCCATGACCCGCACCACGACCAGCCGCCCGCGCATGGCGGCGATCTACGCGCCCGGCACGGTGCGCGCCCGCCGCTGGCGCGGCGATGGCGACGTGTGCGGCTACCTCCCGCCCTCGGGCTGGACGACGCGCGCCGACCTCGCCGACATTCACCCCATCACGGGACGCGCCTTGCCGCGCGCCGTGTGGTGGCTCATCAAAACGAAGGAATAACCGCGATCAGCACCGCGCCCAGGCCGTTCCGTCCTGGGCGCGGTAAAAGCCCAATCCGGGCGCGGCGGTGGCCGCGCCCGGTGTTGAAGGCCCAACAGCTCCATCAGAACGCCGCCGCCTTCGCTGGCACTCAGGCGGCGGCGTTGAAATTGCCGGGCGTCACGCCCGGCAACGCGCTGTCGGGTTTTCCGGCTGCGCCTCATGCCGTCTTTGCTGTTGTTATAATATAGCCCCCTAGACTATATTAATTGTCGGCTGTCATGTCCCATACCTCTCGCCAGAAAGACAAGCTGGTCGCCCGTGTTCGCCGCATCAAAGGGCAGTTGGAAGGCATCG
Source organism: Paracidovorax wautersii (assembly GCF_900113035.1). GTDB lineage: Bacteria > Pseudomonadota > Gammaproteobacteria > Burkholderiales > Burkholderiaceae_C > Paracidovorax > Paracidovorax wautersii. The sequence continues at coordinate 271,979 of NZ_FONX01000004.1, forward strand.
AGCGCGCTTTGGAATCAGACGCGGCGTGCGTGGAAGTGCTACGCCAGATCGCGTCAGTGCGCGGCGCGGTCAATGGCCTGACCGCCGAGGTGATGGAAGACCATTTGCGCGAGCACGTCCTGGAAGTTGAAACGGACAAGGAGCGCCGCCAGGGCGGCGAGGAAATGGTCGAGGTCATCCGAGCCTACATGAAATAAACCCGCCGCCCGCCGGCGACCTTTTCCAGATGACAGGGACTCCCCGATGACAATGACCTATACCCCCTCGGCCTCAGGCCACGACCATTTCTTTCTCGGCAGCGACCACCAGCGCAATGAGCGCAAGGTGTGGCTGGTGATCGCTCTCACGGCCAGCATGATGCTGGTGGAAATCGTGGCCGGTTCGATCTACGGCTCCATGGCGCTGGTGGCCGATGGATGGCATATGTCCACCCATGCGGGCGCGATGCTGATTACCGCGCTGGCCTACCGCTTTGCGCGCCAGCATGTGGGCAATCCGCGCTTTACCTTCGGCACGGGCAAGCTCGGCGATCTGGCCGGCTTCGCCAGCGCGATCGTCCTGGCCTTGATTGCCCTGCTGATCGCTTGGGAAAGTCTGGTACGGCTCACCCAACCCATCCATATCGACTTTAACCAGGCGATCGCCGTGGCTGTCGTGGGCCTGGGCGTCAACCTGGTCTGCGCTTGGCTGCTGAAGGACGACCATGCGCATCACGGTCACAATCATGGACATCACCACCACGATCACGACCATCATGTGCCAGGCAAGAGCCGCGACAACAATCTGCGCGCCGCGTACATCCATGTGTTGGCCGATGCGCTGACATCCGTATTCGCCATCGTCGCGCTGCTGCTCGGCCGCAGCTACGGCTGGCTGTGGGCTGATCCGGTCATGGGTGTGGTGGGCGCGCTGGTGATTGCCCGCTGGTCATGGGGGCTGATCCGGGACTCCGGCAGCGTGTTGCTCGATGCGGCAGTCGAGGGCGAGGAAGTGCGGCAGGAGATTCGGGAGGCCGTGGAGCCGACGGGAAGCGAGGTTACAGATCTGCATGTCTGGCAGGTGGGGCCAGGGCATTTCGCGGCCATCGTCTCACTGGTGGCTCGGGAGCCCCAGGAGCCCGCGCACTACAAGGCACTGCTCGCGCATATTCACGAACTGTCGCATGTCACGATCGAAGTGCAGCGCGGGGCCGCATGAGCATCGGCGTCACCTTGAAGGCTTGGGCCAGGCGGATCAAGCGTGATGGCGTGACGCTGTGGTTTGCCGGCAAGCATCCCGGCACGCCTTGGTATGCCAAGGCGCTGGGGCTGTTCGTGGTGGCCTATGCGCTCAGTCCCATTGACCTGATTCCAGACTTCATTCCGGTGCTGGGTTATGTGGACGATGTGATCTTGTTGCCCGTGCTGATCTGGTTGACTGTGAAGCTGCTGCCATCCGATGTGCTGGCGCAATGCCGTATTCAGGCCGATGAATGGATGCTGGCGGAAGGCGCCAAGCCGCGGAGCCGGTTCGGGGCAGTGATGATCGTGGCGCTGTGGCTGGTGATGGGGGTGGCATTGTGGTTCTGGCTCATGCCGCATCTTTAGTTTTTCCTGAGGGCATATTGAATGGCATGGGCGTGTCGGCGCGAAGCGCCGCCGGGCTTTCGAGCTGCGTCCCGTGCTTCGTGCCGAATTACGGCCATTCGGCTTCAATCCCTCACGCCTTCGCGCCTGCGCTTGCCTCCTGAGGATCGGCGCAAGGCTCATCCCTGCCGCGCGGTGCTTGACGCCCGTCGAATACCGCCGAACCGGCAACGCCGGATCGGCCAAGCCGGCGCCCCCGCCGCGATGGGCGGGGAACTGGCGAATACGCTGGAGCTTGCTGCGGCAGGTTGTACGGATGCGTGCCGTCCCCGACGCTGACGGTTCCTGCCCATCACGTTACGAAGGACGGTTCACGGGCATCCCGCCCGGCATCGCTATGGAGCTTCCATGCCACGCCTCAAGACTGGCGCCGCAAGGTGTGACCGGGGCGTTCTCGCCCGTCATTGGGGTGTTGACCTGGCCCGCGTCTGGGAGCGAGCCAGTGCAGCGTTCGTGCGGGGATGCCGAGTCAGCCCTGTCTCCTTTCGAAGCGGTTCGGCCCAAGGCGTCCTTGTCTTGTTGTGAATCCTGGCGGTGGCACGGCTGCGCCTCGGGCTTTATGGCTGCAACCGTCCGGCGAAAACAATTTCCCCCTGCGCTGCGCGCATTCCTCGCGGGACAAATTCTTTTCGCCTCCCGGTTCTCCACTGCGTTGCGACCGCAAGCGGTGCAGCCAGCCCGTCTCCCGCCGGTCGGATCACAACAAGGACGCGATGGGCGCGAACCTTGTTCAATCGTAAGGAGATTCATCATGGCAACCATCGGCACCTTCACCGCGGACAAAGACGGCTTCACCGGCACGCTGCGCACCCTGACCCTCAACGTCAAGGCCAAGCTGGTTCCCAACGACAAGGGGGACAACGAACACGCCCCCGACTTCCGCGTGCAGGCGGCGGGCTTCGACATCGGCGCGGCGTGGAAGAAAGTCAGCAAGGCCGAACGGCCCTACGTGTCCGTGACCCTCGACGATCCTTCGTTCCCAGCAACGGTCTATGCCCGGCTGATCGAGGAAGAGGACGGCACGCACACGCTGATCTGGTCGCGCAGCAAGCCCCAGGCGGCCTGATGGCCGCCAGCGCCCCGCCCACGCGGCGGGGCGCCGTGCCGCTTTCGCAGAGCTGCATGGAAGCCTGGTCATTGCAGGAGCGTGGCCCATGTTGGGCCGCTTCTGTTGAGGCATGGGGCGAGTCTGCGGCTGCAAGAACGGCCGGGCGTGTCGGTGCCTTGCACCGCCGGGCTTAGCTGGCTGCGCCCCGTGCCGTCTTTGTCGTCACGGCCATTCGGCGCCAATCCCTCACGCCTTCGCGCCTGCGGCGCTGCGCGCGTCGCTTGCTCCAGGGGATCGGCGCAAGGCCCATCCCCGCCGCGCTGCACTTGGCGCCCCTTGAACACCGCCGAACCGGCTTGCGCCGGATCGGCCGGGCCAGCGCCTACGGCGGGGCCGCCGCTGCGAGCTGGCTTTCAGCCTCGCTCATTAGCACTGCCGTGCTGCATTCGAGCGCGCCAGCGATCTTGAAAATGATCGCCAGCGTGGGCATGTGCTCGCCGCGCTCGATCTTCCCCATGTGGGAACGCTCGATGCCGGCCTGGTGTGCCAGCGATTCCTGCGCGATGCCGCGCTCCATCCGCAGAGCACGCACCGCCGCGCCGAAGGCGTGGGCCAGCTCGGCGTCATGGGTGGTGGAGCCGGCCGGTCGGCCGCGCTGGACGGTTCGCTTCTGCATAGACAGAAGCGTCAATTCGCAGCACAATTAAAACCACGTTATCTTTAACTCATTCATTCCGAATCAATCCTTTTTCGTGCTTCTACGTCTTTACAGAAATACGCATTTGCGGTTTTTCACGGAAGCACAAAACCGAATCCGTGCATTTCCTCAAATCCGCCGATACGGCTTTACGCTTTCACGCTTCGGTGGATTTGTTCCAAGAAAGGGCTGCCCATGAACCGACTCATCACCGAGGACGAGCGCAGGCAGTTGCTGGCCCACGGCCAGAATCGCGCCGCTGGCGGCTCCATCGACCCGTTGCCCGTGGTGCGGTTGTTCACGCCGGACGCGCATCTCACTTGGCTGCTGGCCGCGCTCGATCCGGCCGATGGCGATACGGCCTTTGGCCTGATCGACCTGGGGCTGGGAATGCCCGAGCTGGGCACCGTGAAGCTGTCCGATCTGGAATCCATCGTCGGGCCACGCAAGCAGCCCGTGATGCGGGATCGGTATTTTCAGGCGGCACGCCCGCTGTCGGAATATCTGCGGCTGGCCCAGGAGAATGGTTCCATCCTCGATTGAACCGTTCGCACTGCGGCCAAGCGGGGCGTATTGGGACTATTTCAGTCTTATTCCAGACCTGTCCGGTCTGAATCCGCACTCTTGCATTCAACCCGTGCTGGTGTGACCCAATCAGTCACGATCTTTTATGCGGGTACGGGCACGGTGTTTTGTGCCGCATGACGTTGTCGGGTCGGGCGGTCGTCGCATTCGGACGGGATTCGCAATACACCGGAGCCAATCAGTCTTGACACCGCATGTTACATGCTTGAATTGATGCAGATGATGGTTTTGATCTGGATGCGATAGCTTCGTTTTGATCGGCCCGTGGCGACGTTCCTGCTGTTCGACAGGAGCTTTCGTCATGGTCAGCCCTCACCATTTCCCGCACTGGTATCCCACCGCCGCCTACCTCTACGTTCTGCGGCTCGATGCACTCGCACTGGCCTGGGAGTACCTGCGGCGCCATCCCGACTACCGGCTCGACTGGCTGCACCGTCATCGCCGGCCGCAGGCGGCACAGCACGCGGCGCATCGCTGGGGCTTACGCCTGCTGGAAGACCCAGCCTTGGATGCGCGCGACGCGCATCCGGCCTGGCTCCCCGGCCATGCCGGCGTGGTGCAGCTCTACCCCGATGCCGACCCACCGCAGAATGCCACCGCCTTCGCGTTCTGGCGCATCCCTGGTCACAAGCAATTGATCCACGATGGCAAGCGGCTGGTGCTGATCGCGCGCAGCCCTGGCCATTGCCTGCGCTTCGCGCTGGCACCCGGCCTGGAGGACGGCATGGCTGTCGCCTATGCCCATCACGGCGGTGCTGCCGCACCTGCACGCGGCCATGCGCCCGGTGCGGCGCTGGCCAATGCTCGGCCCCGGCCATCGCATTCGGCCTTGCTGGAACTGCACACCTTGCAGGCGCTCGACGCAACCCTGGCGGGTGCGTCCTTGCGCGATGTGGCCGAAGGCTTGTTCGGCGTGGATGCCGCAGCCGGTTGGTACAGCGACGGCGGCCTGCGCTCCAAGGTGCGCCGCCTGACGCGGCGCGGCGATGCGCTGATGCGCGGCGGCTATCGCCGCCTAGCACAGCTTGCGCCGCTTGAGAAGGGTCGTTTTGAAGGCCACGCAAAACGACCCTGAGCAAGAGAGCTTCATTTTCTGAGACTGCCTCCATCCGGTTGCGCTGTGTGGCCGGAGCCCTGCAACCGATGGAGGTTCTCACCATGCGTCCTGCTCCCTTGCGGCCTGCCGCCGCTCCCGCAACCACCTCGGCCGCTGTCGCGCAACCGCAGCGTTATCTCACCAACGACGAAGCCGCCGACTACCTGCGACTGTCACCGCGCACGCTGGAAAAGCAGCGCGTGCTGGGCGGCGGCCCCAAGTTCCGCAAATTCGGCCGCCGCGTCATGTACGCCGTGGCCGATCTCGATGCCTGGGCTTCCGAGCGCAGCTTCGAGAGCACATCCGATCCCGAGTACGCCGAGCAGCATTCGGCGGACAGCCGTGCGCGCTGACCGCTGGCGCGCGGGTGGCTTTCGCCATGTCCAGCCCTGCGCTGCCGTCCCGGCAGCGGCTCGTGCCAGAGCGCGAACAGCTCGACCTGTTCCGTGCCCTGCCGGGCGACATGGCGCCGCGCGACAGCCAGGATTTGATGGCCTTTCCGTTCTTCTCGCTGGCGAAGTCGCGGCGCGTGGCGCCGATCGACTTCCGCGCCAGCGGCATCACGATCCGCGTGGAGGGAACGCAGGAGCATGGCATCGCCACGATTTGGGATGCAGATGTGCTCATTTGGGCGGCTTCGCAGATTGTGGAGGCGCGCGACGCGGGCTTGCGTCCATCGCGGCTCATGCAGGCCACGCCCTACGAGATCCAGCGATTCATTGGGCGCGGTACGTCGCTGCGCGACTACCAGCGCCTCAAGGCGGCCTTGGATCGCCTGCAATCCACGACGGTGGCCACGTCCATTCGGGAGACCACGGGAAGACGGCTGCACCGCTTCTCGTGGATCAACGAATGGAAGGAACTGGCCGATACCAAGGGCACGCCCTTAGGGCTGGAGCTGATCCTGCCGGACTGGTTTTACGCGGGCGTCATGGATGCCGCGCTGGTGCTGACCATCGACCCAGCGTATTTCCGGCTCACGGGCGGCATCGAGCGATGGCTGTACCGGCTGGTGCGCAAACACGGCGGGCGACAGCCGGGTGGTTGGCAATTCGATTTCCGACACCTGTATCGGAAATCGGGCAGTGCCACGCGCTTCTCAGACTTCGCCTACGACCTGCGCGCACTGGTCGCGCGGCAGTCGCTGCCCGGCTACGTCCTAGGCATCGAGCGGATGCCGGACAACAGCGCCGAGCTGCTGACCTTCCGGCCCGTGCCGTTCGCGGCACGGGGATAAACGGTGCGCAGCTTGTGGACGGGCTCGTGCTATCAGGAGTACGAGGTATCGTGCTATCGGGAGTACGACTCTCGTGCTATCAGGAGTACGGATCGGCCGCAAAGCCAATAACGGCGCGGGTTTCGGCCTCCCCTAACTTCCCTAACTTAAAACATCTAACTGGTAGTAGAAGCGCCGCACCTCGGTGGAAAACCGCCACGCGGCGCGAAGCACAGCGGCAACAACCGGGCTTTCCAACAGGGAGGGCCAGGCCATGATCGTCGCGCTGCTCAACCAGAAAGGCGGCGTCGGCAAAACCACGCTGGCTACCCACATCGCTGGCGAGCTGGCGATGCGCGGCCAACACGTCGTGTTGCTGGACGCCGACCCGCAAGGCTCCGCGCTGGACTGGACGCAGCGCCGCAGCCAGCAAGGTTTGCCAAGGCTGTTCAGCGCCGTGGGCCTCGCACGCGAAACGCTGCACCAGGAAGCGCCAGAACTCGCCAGGCGGGCCGATCACGTCGTCATCGACGGGCCGCCGCGCATCGCCGCCTTGGCGCGCTCCTCGCTGCTGGCGGCCGAGCGCGTGCTGATCCCGGTGCAGCCCAGCCCCTACGACCTGTGGGCCAGCGCCGAGATGGTGGCGCTGATCCGCGAGGCGCAGGTGTTTCGGCCTGCGCTGCGCGCGGCCTTCGTCATCAACCGGCGCGTGAGCACCACGGTGATCGGACGCGAAGCACGCGGCGCGCTGGCCGAGCAGCCGCTTCCTGCGCTGCGCGCGGAAGTGCATCAACGCATCGTGTTCGCCGACAGCGTGGCTGCTGGCCGGCTGGCACGCGAGACGGCGCCGGACAGCGTCGCCGCGCGCGAAATCACCGCACTGGTGGACGAACTGCTGCGGTGGCCGACATGAGCAGCCCCGCCAGCAAGCGCACGACAAAGCGCGTCGGCATCGGCGCGCGTCCGCCCGCGAATCCGCACGCCGAGGCGTGGATTCGCCAGGGCGACGCCGATGCGCTGGGCAAGGGCGACCTCTACACCGCACGCCTGACGCTCGACATCACGCCCGCAATGCGGGCGCGCATCAAGGTGTCGGCGTTCACGCAAGGCGTGACGGTGGCCGAACTGCTGCGCGGCCTGCTGGAGCGCGAGTTTCCAGAACAACGCAGGGAGAACACACCATGACCGCATCCGCTTCGTCTGCCCCCGCGCCTGTTGCCTTCGCGGCCACGGCTGCACCGTCGCCGCCACTCCTAGCACACGCGACGGGGCCAACATCAACGCCGCTAACGCGCGTTTCGCTGGCCTTCCTGGAGCACCGTTTCAAGCTCTACCTGCGCTTCGGCGAACCGGCGCGCACGCTGCGGCTCGACCGCTGGCGCAGTCTCGCCGTATTCATGCCGAATGCCATGTTCTGCCGCATTCGCTGGCAGTCCACCGACTACGGCACTGTTCGCTGGCAGCTCATGGTGATGCAGGCTTGCACGCCGCTGGACGCGGCGCAGCGCATCCCCGGTGTGCAGCCGGGCGCACGCCTGCTGCTGCACACCGAGGGCGAGAACCAGGTGCGCGCCGTGCTGGAGCGCATCGACGCCATCGAGGCGCTGGGGATCGCGCCATCCGCCGCTTCACCCGCGTACTGGCGCACGCTCGCCAACCGGCTCGCTGCGCGCCTGCCGCTGCCCGAATACACCGCCGAGCGGCACGCCGGATGGCTCATCGGGAGGGCGCTGCCATGACCGCCGTTTCGACTGTCGGCACCGCGCCGCGTCCTCGCTCACGCCTGCGCGCTCGCATCGTGCTCGCGTGCCTGTCTGCCTGCGGCCTCGCTGCGCTGGCCTGGGCGTCCTTCGTGCATCCGCTGCCGCGCATCATCTACAACCCGTCCGACAGCGTGGCGGTCGGCTGGTATCGCGTGGAACCGCTCCACCAGCGTACCGACTCGCTGCACCAGCCTTTGTCCGTTGGCAGCATCGTCTTGACCACGTTGCCGGCAGACACCGCCGCGCTGGCCGCGCAGCGCCGCTACCTGCCGGCGCGCGTGCCGCTGCTCAAGCGCGTGGGCGCCGTCGCGCCGCAAACGGTGTGCGTGTTTGATGCGCTGGTCTGGATCGACGGCGTGCCGGTGGCCGCCGTGCTGCCCGCCGACCGGCTGGGCCGTCCGCTGCCTTCCTGGCGGCAGTGCCGCCAGCTTCGGCCTGGCGAACTGTTCCTCTTGAGCGTGACCAACCCGGCGTCGTTCGACAGCCGGTATTTCGGGCCGGTCAGCGCATCCGCCGTGATCGGCGTCGCGCATCCGATCTGGCTGGAATCCCGCCCATGATGGCCGTCGATTCGCTGCACGTTGCCATGCATCTCATCGTGCCATCGGGCGTGTCGTCCTGCTGGTCGTCGCCGTGTCGTCGCGCGTGCAGTGCGGGTGCATTCGCACCGCACTTCGCGCTGTCTCCGGCGCAGCCGTCCAACGTGCAGGCGTCTTGCCTCGAACGCGCCCGGCCTGCGGCCGTATCCGCGTTCGCCGGCGCGCTGGCTGCTGGTGCAGCAGCGCCACCGGGCCGCGATTGCCGGGAGCGGATGCGGGAGGCAAATGCGGAAGGCAAGACAAAAGGGAGCGGCACCTGTCGGCCCGCAAAGCCAGTCTGCACGTGGGGTTGGCGCAGCACGGAGCGGCTTCGCCGCCGTGCCGCGTGGAGCGCGAGGCTCGCGCCAATGCTGGCATGTGCGTGTGCTTCGCACGACAGGACACGCCAGAGCTTGCAGGGAGCGCAGCCATGACCGACCGCCGCGACGACGATTTCCGCATCCGCCCCAGCGCCCCGAAGAACCGGGGCCAGGGCTTCGTTTCCAAGGTGCTCAAGCAGGCAGGCAAGGCCAGCAGCGGCAAGTCGTCGGTGCGTCGTCCTGGCGCTGCCAGCGGCTCCGGGAGGGGCACCGGCCAGCGGCCCGGCTCGCGCCTGGGGCGCGGCCACACGGCGGCGCGCTTCGTCGGAGCGAAGCTCACGCCCGTGTCGCGGCGCGTGACTATCAAGACGCTGCTGGTCAATCAGCAGCGGGCCAGCCCGCAGTCGCTCGCCAAGCACCTGCGCTACATTGAGCGCGACGGTGTGGGCCGCGATGGCGAGCCGGGTCAAGCCTACGGGCCGCAGACCGATGCCGCCGACCTCGACGCCTTCAAGGAACGCTGCGTCGACGACCGGCATCACTTTCGGTTCATCCTCTCGCCCGAGGATGGCGCCGAGCTGGAAGACCTGCGCACCTACACGCGGCACCTGATGGGCCGAATGGAGGCCGACCTGGGCACACGGCTGGAGTGGGTGGCCGTCGATCACTGGAACACCGACAACGCGCATACCCACCTGATCGTGCGCGGGCGCGACGACACCGGCAAAGACCTCATCATCGCCGGCAACTACATCGCCGATGGCTTCCGCCATCGCGCCGCCGAACTGGCGACCGAATGGCTCGGGCCGCGCACCGAGCTGGAGATCCAGCAGACCTTGCGGCGCGAGGTGGAGCAAGAACGGTGGACGAGCCTGGATCGCACGCTCAAGCGCGAGCTGGGCGACGATGGCCTGGTGCATGTCGAATGCCTCAACGAGCCGAGATTGCAACGCCAGCGCCTGCTGCTGATCGGCCGCCTGCAACGCTTGCAGCGCCTGGGCTTGGCCGATGAGATACAGCCGGGCACCTGGGCTGTCCATGCCGACGCCGAAAAGACCCTACGCGCCCTGGGCGAGCGCGGCGACATCATCCGCACCATGCAGCGGGCCATGCGCGGCGAGCCGCGCGAGCTGGCGGTGTTCGAGCCGGGCGACGATGGCCAAACCATCCTCGGCCGCGTGGCCGCGAAGGGGCTTGCCGACGAGCTGCGCGACCGGGGCTATCTGGTCATCGACGGCGTGGACGGCAAGGCCCACTACGTCGCGCTCAACGCCCGCGACGAGCTGGCGAACTACCCGATTGGCGCCGTGGTGGAGGTAAAGGGGGCAGCCGATGTGCGCGCGGCCGACAAGAACATCGCCGCGCTGGCGAGCGATGGCCTGTACCGCACCGATCATCACCTTGCGATTGAGCAAGGCCGGGCCAAGCCCGGCCGCGATCCGCAGGAAGTCGTCGCGGCCCACGTCCGCCGGCTGGAAGCCTTGCGCCGCGCCGGCATCGTGGAGCGCGTGGCCGAGGGACTATGGAAGATGCCGGACGACCTAGCCGAACAGGGCCGCCGCCACGACGCGCAGCGCCTTGGCGGCGTGGCTGTGGAACTGAAATCGCATCTGCCCATCGAGCGGCAGGCTCGCGTGATCGGGGCCACCTGGCTCGACCAGCAATTGATCGGTGGTGGCTCGGGCTTGGGCGACCTGGGCTTTGGTGGCGAGGCCAAGCAGGCGATGCAGCAGCGCGCCGACTTCCTGGCCGAACAGGGAATGGCCGAGCGGCGCGGGCAGCGCGTGATCGTCGCCCGGAACCTGCTGGGCACACTGCGCAATCGGGAGCTAGCGCAGGCCGCGAAGGACATTGCCGCCGACACCGGCCTGGAGCATCACCCGGTGGCCGACGGGCAGCGTGTGGCCGGCATCTACCGGCGCTCCGTCATGCTGGCCAGCGGTCGCTACGCGATGCTCGATGACGGCATGGGATTCAGCCTAGTGCCGTGGAAACCAGTGATCGAGCAACGGCTAGGTCAGCAACTTGCTGCCACTGTACGCGGCGGTGGCGTGTCATGGGAGATCGGACGACAGAAAGGCATGTCCATCACCTGACGAGCACCTGCTTCCGACGAGCCGAAACTGCGCCCATCCACGATCTGCATTCTCCCGCAATGGCGGGAGGCCAACCTAAGCGATGCGAGGCAGCGTTAGATCAAATTTAGTCGCTGTATCGTTGGACGTTGCCTGCACATGTCCACCATGAGCTTCGGCAATTGATTTGACGATCGCCAGTCCGAGGCCGGCCCCCGCGGACTTGCGCTGGCGGGCAGGGTCGGCGCGGTAGAAGCGATCGAAGAGCTTGGGCAGATCGGCGTCCGATATCCGCTCACCCGGGTTCTCGACGCGAATGACCGTTCCCTGGTCGTCCTGTTTGAGCGTGACGATGATCCGAGCCTCGCGCGGCGTGTAGCGAATGGCATTGGAAAGAAGGTTGCCGATGGCCCGCGACAACATCTCGCGATCCGCCAGGACCGGCTCGACCGCGCCCTTGAGGCTGAGCGTGATGTGTCGATCGTCGGCGAGGGCCTCGTAGTAGTCGAACAAGCCCCGGACCAGCGCACTCAGGTCGACCTGGCTCATGCGGATGTTGCGTGGATCGTTCTCGGTCTGCGCGAGAAACAGCATGTCCGCGATCATGCGACTCATGCGATCGAACTCCTCCAGATGGGAGTACAGGATCTCCCGGTACTCTTCGGCGCTACGGGGCTGCCCCAACACCACATGGGTCTGTGTCACGAGGTTGGTCACCGGGGTGCGCAGCTCATGCGCAATGTCGGCAGAGAAGTGCGACAAGCGGGCAAAGCCTTCCTCGATGCGCGCCAGCATGTCGTTGAAGGCGAACACCAACTCTGACAGCTCGATCGGCACGTCGCGTGGGTCGAGTCGCACGTCCAGTTTGGACGAACGGATGGCACGGATTTTCTCGTTGACCTTGCGGATCGGCAGATGCCCCCAGTGGACCGCCAGCCAAGCGGCCAGCAGCGCAATGCACAGGACCATGAAGGTCACCCAACGCAGCATGCGCTGGAACTCCCCGAGGAATTCCAGGTGGAAGCCGATGTCCATGGCAGCGAGGATGCGGTAGCGTGGCGCATCCGAAGTAGGGCCTGCTGCAAATTCGAACGCAACGCCCCGGTAGGACCGCTGACGATCCTGCCACACCGCCAACTCCTCGGCGTCGATCTGCGCCAGAGGCTTGGGGGCCAGGTTCATCTTGGACAGGTCAGGACCCGCCGTGGCGTAGATGGTGTTGCCTGTCTGGTCGTAGACGGCGTAGCTCATCCCGTGGTGCCCCGCCACCGCATTGGCAAGTTGCTGCCCCAGCGCGTCGCGGTCCATGTCGTCGCCCTGACGCAAGGGCTCGGCCAGGGCCGAGATGACCGCGTCCAGTTCATGCGCGTCCTGTTGCGCAAAGTGATGCTCCAACGATCGGACGATGGCCCACTGGAAACAGAGGAACACCAAGGTGATGGCCGCGCCGATCAATGCCGTCACGCGCAGGGCGAGCGAAGCGGGACTGCGCCGCCGGGTCGGCCTGACCTGCTTGGCGTGGCCAATGGCCGACGTCTCAGGTTTAGAGGCCGTCATCGGTGTCGAGCGTGTAGCCCATGCCGCGCACGGTGTGGATCAGCTTGGGGTTGAACGCATCGTCGATCTTCGCGCGCAGCCGGCGGATCGCCACGTCGATCACATTGGTGTCACTGTCATAGTTCATGTCCCACACCTGGGACGCAATCAGCGAGCGCGGCAGCACTTCTCCCTGGCGACGTGCCAGCAGCTCCAATAAGGCGAACTCCTTGACGGTCAGCGCGATACGCTTGCCGGCCCGTGTGGCGCGTCGGCGTGCCAGATCGAGCTCCAGGTCGACAATCTGAATGCGGTCGGGTTGGCTCGGCGCAGTGCCGCGTCGCAGCAGCGTGCGCACGCGCGCCAGTAACTCCGAAAACGCGAACGGCTTAACCAGGTAGTCATCGGCGCCAAGTTCCAAGCCCTTGACCCGATCGTCCACGCTGCCGCGCGCTGTCAGGAACAGCACCGGGACCTGTTTGCCCGCCGCCCGCAGCGAGCGCACGATGCGCCAGCCATCGACGTCCGGCAGCATGACATCCAGAACGATCAAATCGTAGGACTCGCTCATGGCCAGGTGATGGCCCTCCAGGCCGGTGCGGGCCAAGTCCACGATGAAGCCTGCCTCCTGCAGGCCTTGGCGCACATAGTCCGCCGTCTTGGCTTCGTCCTCGACGACCAGCATCTTCATGGCTTTCCTTACAGAATCGTTGCGGTGAGAGGGGCCGCGTGGGACTTTTGCGCCCACTACCGGGCAATGTACCGCTCTGCCCCTTCCCGAAGGATGACACAACCATTACATGAAAGTAATGGACGGGTCATGGGTTGGAAAACGCCCCCTCCTTAGGATGTCCTCCATGCGTCGAACCTTGTGCGTTGGACCCTGAGACCAGCGGGCTGGCCGGGTCCGGGCAAGGACGACTGTCGTTGACCCCCTGGAGGATCCCACCCTATGCCGCGCTCGCCTTTTCTAATCATGCCCCCGGGCTTGTCCCGGCGGCGGTTCGTACAGGGCTTGGCCGCCGGTGGCGTCATGGCTGGCCTGTCGACACCCGCGCTCAAGGCGTTTGCGCAGCAGGGCCCTGGAACGGTCGGGGGGCCTCGCGTTCTGAGCGGCAACGAGTTCGATTTGGTGGTGGCTGAGTCGCCCGTCAATTTCACAGGCAAGCCCGGTATCGCAACCACGATCAACGGCACTATTCCCGCGCCAACGCTGCGCTGGCGCGAAGGAGAAACGGTCACCATCCGCGTGACCAACAAGCTGCGCGAGTCCACCTCCATCCACTGGCACGGCATCATCCTGCCCTACCAGATGGACGGCGTGCCCGGCATCAGCTTCGACGGCATTGCGCCGGGCGAGACCTTCACCTACCAATTCAAAGTCGAGCAAAGCGGTTCGTATTGGTACCACTCGCACTCCGGCATGCAAGAGCTCACCGGCATGTATGGGGCGATCATCATCGATCCGGCCGGGCCCCAGACCATCCACGCCGACCGCGAGCATGTGCTCGTGTTCTCGGACTGGACCGACGAAGACCCGATGCGGATCTTCGCCAAGCTCAAGTCCCAGAGCGATTACCTGAACTTCAACCAGCCCACCGTCATCGACTTCTTCCGCGACGTTTCGCGCGATGGCATGGCTGCTGCGCTCGGCAAGCGCAAGATGTGGAACGAAATGCGGATGAACCCGACCGATCTCGCCGATCTGTCCTCCGCGACCCTGACCTACCTCGCCAACGGCACGACCCCGGCGGGCAACTGGACGGGCCTGTTCCGTCCGGGCGAACGCGTGCGCCTGCGCATGGTCAACGGCGCGGGTAACACCTTCTACGACGTACGCATCCCTGGGCTCAAGCTCACCGTCGTGCACGTCGATGGCGTGGATGTGGAGCCCGTGACGGTCGACGAATTCCGCTTCGGCCCGGGCGAGACCATCGACGTCATCGTTCAGCCACGCGACGACGCCTACACGATCTTCGCGCAGGCCATGGAGCGCACCGGGTATGCGCGTGCCACCTTGGCAGTGCGCGAGGGCCTGCAGGCGCCGGTGCCTGCCTTGGATCCGGTGGAATGGCTCGGCATGGGCGACATGATGGGCGGCATGGACCACGGCGCTTCGGGCCAGGATGCCGGCATGACGGGAATGACCGGCATGACGGGAATGGCTGGCATGGCCGGCATGGCCGGCATGGCCGCGACCCCGATGACTGGCATGAACCACGGCGCGATGGGCGGGATGAACCATGGCGCCATGAACCACGGCGGCATGGCCATGGACCACAGCCAGCATGCCGCGGGCGCGCTGGCTGTGCCAAGCACCACGGCGCGCCACGCGCGCACCGAATACGGCGCGAGCACGGACATGCGGGTCGACATGGCGCGCACCAACCTGGATGACCCCGGCATCGGCCTGCGCAACAACGGGAGGCGTGTCCTGACCCTCGCGGATCTGCACACGCCATCGGGTCCGCTGGACAAACGGGGCCCCGGCCGTGAGGTCGAGTTGCACCTGACGGGCAACATGGAGCGCTATTCCTGGTCTCTGGACGGACTGGAGTTCGGCAAGTCCACGCCGGTCCATTTTCGCTACGGCGAGCGCCTGCGGGTCATCTTGCACAACGACACGATGATGACCCATCCCATGCACCTGCACGGTTTGTGGAGCGAGCTGGAGAGCCCGGATGGCCGCTTCCTCGCCCGCCGGCACACCCTGCCGGTGCAGCCCGCGCAACGCATCAGTTTCCTTGTGACGGCCGACGCGCTCGGACGCTGGGCCTGGCATTGCCATCTGATGTTCCACATGGATGCCGGCATGTTCCGCGAAGTCGTGGTGTCCTGAGCCCAGCACAAGGAAGATCCAGAATGTCCCAAGCACTCCCCCTTCGCGCACTGTCCATCGCGCTCATGGCCCTTGTCGGCGTGGCCACACAAGCCCGGGCGCAGAACGACCACAGCGCCCATGGTCAAGCCGCTCCCCGCGCCACACCCGCGCCAGCAGTCGCACCTGCCGCAACCGCGAATCCTGCCGCCGCTGACCCGCATGCCGGACACGGGGCTCCCGCCAGCGGCGCGCCGTCTTCGCCCTCTGCGCCGGCCACGCCTGCCGCTGCCGCGGCGACCGATCCTCATGCCGGGCATGGTGCGCCCGCCAGTGGCGCCTCCTCCGCGACCGCCGCACCGGCCATGGACCACGGCAACATGCGCATGCAAGGCGGCTCGGCCCCGCCCGATGCGCGCGATCCGCACGCCTACTCCAATGGCCTCAAGCTGGGATCGGGTGACTACGCCGTGCCGGGCGTGCCACGGCTCATGCTGGCCGACGAGCACGCCTTCTTCTCGCTACGGGCCGAAACCCTGGAGCGTCGCTTCACGCGCAATGGCGGCAATGACACGGCCTACGGCCTGCAAGCCTGGTATGGGAACGCCTTCAATCGGGCGGTGCTCAAGGCCGAGGGCGACGTGGCGGGCGGCAAGTTCGAAGAGGCGCGCACCGAACTGCTGTGGGGCCATGCGGTCTCCACCTTCTGGGACACGCAACTGGGCGTCCGCCTGGACACCGGCGAGGGACCAAGCCGCCAGTGGCTGGCCTTCGGCATCCAGGGACTCGCGCCGTACTGGTTCGAGTTGGACGCGACCGCCTACGTGGGCAGCGGCGGCAGGACCGCGCTGCGCCTGGAGGGCAGCTACGAGATGCTGCTGACCCAGCGCTTGGTGCTCGAGCCGCGCGCCGAGCTGCAGTTCTACGGCAAGGACGATCCAGAGCGGCGCATCGGCAAGGGCCTCGCCGAAGCGTCCGCGGGCCTGCGACTGCGCTACGAGTTCAGCCGCCAGTTCGCGCCCTACATCGGCGTGGAGCGCGCGGGCAGCTTCGGCCAGACCGCCGACTACGTGCGCGCCTCGGGCGGCCGCCCCCTGCAAACACGCTGGGTGGCCGGTGTGCGCTTCTGGTTTTAGTTGGTAACACGTCGACGTGAGGAGTGGGCAAAGCATGAACACGACAACACAGCACACGCAGCGTCCGGTCGAAGCGAAGCGCCGAGCCGCCATCGCGGGCGTCCTTGCCTTGCTGCTGGCGGGCCCCGTCCTGGCCCAGGAGCGGCTGACGGCCAAGGTCTGGAAGGACCCGAGCTGCGGCTGCTGCAAGGACTGGATCACGCACATGGAGCAGGCTGGGTTCGAGGTGCAGGTTTTCGATAGCGGCAACAACGCCGCGCGAGCGCGCCTGGGCATCGCGCAGAAGTTCGGCTCCTGTCACACGGCGCAGATCGGGCGATACGCCATCGAGGGCCATGTCCCGGCCGCAGACATCCGTCGTCTACTGCGGGAAGCACCGCGGGCCATCGGCCTGGCCGCACCAGGCATGCCGGTCGGCTCGCCCGGCATGGACGGTCCCGTGTACGGTGACCGCAAGGACGCCTACGACGTGTTGCTGTTGACGGCGGACGGCAAGAGCACGGTCTTCCAGTCGCATCGCTGAACACGGATCCGGGAGAGCTTTTTATGCACCATGCGCACACGCAGACACCCAGCGGCCGCCCCCAATTCTGGCGGTCGCGCTACGGCCTGGCTTTCCTGATCTTGGTGCCAATCGCGGCCGTCGCTGCGTACTTCCTGCTGAAGGGGCACTTGACGCATATCGCAGGCTATCTGCCATTCCTGCTGCTTGCGGCATGTCCGCTGATGCACCTCTTCATGCACCGAGGCCACGGTCACCGCGCCGACGACAACAACACCGAGCCGTCGCGGGAAGGCAAGGAAGCGTCGAACGCGGTCCCGGCTTCCGGCGGCGAGCAGCGATGAACGAAGCGAAGCTGCACGCCCGCGCGTCTTTTCTATGAGGTGTGAGTGCGGCGCTCCACGGTATTTGAGGATGTCGGACGAACCCTTCGCGCTTATCGCGCCGCTTGAACTTAGGCGAGGCCAGCACACAACATGAACTCTTCCCTCCCATCGTCAGGTCATGGACATCCCCCTCACGACGCGCCTAAGGACGCGTCGGGCTCCCGCCCACATGCGCACCACGAGGACCACGAGCACAGTGCCGACCTGCCCAAGAACGACGGCGCAAGTTCATCGGATGCCTCGAAGCCCGAGGCCGGAGAACGGGATCCCGTCTGCGGCATGGCGGTCGCGTCGCAGTCACCGCACCGTTCCAGCCGCGAAGAGCGCACCTACTTCTTCTGCAGCGCCGGCTGCAAGAACAAGTTCGACACGCAGCCGCTGCGCTACGTGCACACGGCAAAGGATCCGATGGCGCAGGCCGCGCCAACGCCCGCCGCAGCGCCGGGCTCGGTCTACACCTGCCCGATGCATCCGGAGATTCGCCAGGACCACCCTGGTACCTGCCCGAGGTGCGGCATGGCGCTGGAGCCGCTGTTGCCCGACCTGGACGATGACAACCCCGAGCTTCGCGACTTCTCTCGCCGGTTCTGGTGGACGCTGCCGTTGACGCTCGTGGTGCTGGCGCTCGCCATGGCGGGCGAGCGGTTGCATCTGATGGACATGGCCACGCAGAGTTGGGTCGAGCTGGTGCTGTCGCTGCCGATCGTGCTGTGGGCGGGTTGGCCCTTCTTCTCGCGCGGCTGGCAGTCGGTGGTGCACCGCAGCCCGAACATGTGGACCCTCATCGGCCTGGGTACGGGAGCCGCCTTCCTCTACAGCGTGGTAGCGACCGTGGCACCACAGGTGTTTCCGGCTTCGTTCTTCTCCATGGGCCGCGTCGGGGTGTACTTCGAGGCCGCGGCCGTCATCATCTCGCTGACCCTGCTGGGCCAGGTGCTGGAACTCAAGGCCCGCTCGCAGACCTCTGCGGCAATCAAGTCGCTGCTGGGACTGGCGCCCAAGACCGCGCGCCGCATCGGCGCTGATGGGCGCGAGGAGGATGTGCCGCTCAGCCATGTGCACGTGGGCGATTTGCTGCGCATCCGCCCCGGCGAGAAGGTGCCCGTCGACGGCGTGGTGCACGAGGGCAGTAGCGCGGTCGACGAGTCCATGCTGACCGGCGAGCCGCTGCCGGTGAGCAAGCGCGCGGGCGACAAGGTGATCGGCGCCACACTCAACACCAGTGGTGCACTGGTCATGCGGTCGGAGCGCATCGGTTCTGACACCGTGCTCTCGCAGATCGTGCAGATGGTTGCCCAAGCTCAGCGCTCCAAGGCGCCCATGCAACGCATGGCCGACCTCGTCGCGGGCTACTTCGTGATGGTCGTGGTCGCCATCGCGTTGACGACGCTCTTCGTCTGGGGGTTCTACGGGCCGCAACCGGCCTGGGTGTATGGGCTGATCAATGCCGTTGCGGTCCTCATCATCGCTTGCCCGTGCGCGCTGGGCTTGGCCACACCGATGTCCATCATGGTGGCCACCGGCCGCGGCGCCACGCAGGGCGTGTTGTTCCGAGATGCCGCGGCGATCGAGAACCTGCGCAAGGTCGATACGCTGGTCATCGACAAGACGGGCACCCTGACGCAAGGTCGTCCCGCCTTCGACCGAGCCGTCGCCGTTGCTGGCTTCACCGACCAGGAGGTGCTTCGCCTGGCGGCCAGCCTGGACCAGGGCAGCGAGCACCCCTTGGCCGACGCCATCGTGCAGGCTGCCCGGGCCCAGGGGTTGCAACTCGCCAAGCCGCAAGGCTTCGAATCGGGGACCGGCATCGGCGTGCGAGGCAAGGTCGAGCAGCGCCAGTTGGCGCTGGGCAACACGGTGCTGATGCAGCAGGCGGGTGTTTCGGTTGATCCACTGGTGCCGCAGGCGGAGGCGCTGCGCAGCGAGGGCGCGAGCGTCATGTACCTGGCGGTCGACGGTCAGCTTGCCGGCCTGCTGGCCGTGTCCGATCCGGTCAAGGACAGCACCCCTGAGGCTTTGGCCGCGCTCAAGGCGGCCGGCCTGCGCGTCATCATGGCCACCGGTGATGGACATACCACCGCCAAGGCGGTGGGTGCCCGCCTGGGCATCGACGAGGTCCATGGCGAGGTCAAGCCGGCCGACAAGCTGCAGTTGATCGAGCGTCTGCAGAAGGAAGGCCGTGTCGTCGCCATGGCGGGTGACGGCATCAACGATGCACCGGCTCTGGCCAAGGCGGACGTGGGCATCGCCATGGGCACGGGCACCGACGTGGCGATGAACAGCGCGCAGGTGACCCTGGTCAAGGGTGACCTTCGGGGCATCGCCGTGGCGCGCACGCTTTCGGTCGACACGGTGCGCAACATGAAGCAAAACCTCGTGTTCGCTTTTCTCTACAACGCGCTCGGCATCCCGGTTGCTGCCGGCGTGCTCTATCCCTTCACGGGCTGGCTGCTGTCCCCCTTGATCGCGGCTCTGGCCATGAGCCTCAGTTCGGCGTCGGTGGTCGGCAACGCCTTGCGCCTGCGTGGTGCCGGGCCCCGAGGGCAATGACCGGTCAAGAACTGAACCAGGAGGTCGCTATCGCGCCACACAACCATCTGATCGGACTGCGCTCCATCGAGCCGCGTGCAGTCCGTGTTCGCTCAATCCCCCAACCTTTCAACACCAAGATAGGAACTTCCATGACCCGCTCTGCACTGATTGCCAAACTCATCACGCCGATCGCCGCCAGCCTGTTCGCGACCGCCGCTTTCGCGCATCCCGCGCTGGTGTCTTCCACGCCCGCCGACAAGTCCGAAGTCGATGCCCCGGCGACCATCGAGCTGAAATTCACCGAGACGCTCGTGCCGCAGTTTTCGGCGGCTAACCTTGTGATGACAGGCATGCCGGGCATGCCCAACCACGGCAACATGAAGATCAACGCCAGCGTGGCTGCTGCCGGCGACGGAAAGACCATGGTGATCACACCTGCGCAGCCGCTGCGCGCCGGCGACTACCGCGTTGAATGGCGTGCCGTTTCCTCAGACACGCATCCGATCACGGGCAATGTGAGCTTCAAGGTCAAGTAAGCCGATGGCCGGGGATTGGTTGACCATCGCATTGCGCCTGGCGCTGTACCTGGACTTGGCGGCGGCTTTTGGCGTCGCCTTGTTCGCTCTGTACGCGCTGGGCCGCGACGAGCGATCCTCGGCGGTTGCACATCGCTTCAGGACCTTGGTCGGTGCTGCCGCGGCTCTCGGAATCGTGCTCTCGGTTTGGGCGCTGACCGTCCTGGCCAAGGCGATGTCGGGTGCCCAGAGCTATGCGGAGCTGACGACGCACGTCTTCGAAATGCTCATCACGGGGACGCACATGGGGATCTCATGGTGCGTGCGCATCATGGCGCTGCTGCTGTGCGTGCTGTTGGCCGTGCTAAGGCTCAATCCGACGCTGCGCTTCGTGGGCTTGGCAGCCTCGAGCGGTACGGCCCTGGCAACGCTCGCCTGGGTGGGGCACGGGGCCATGGATGACGGGCTGCGCGGATACTTTCACCTCGGCAATGACATCGCGCATCTGTGGACTGCCGGAGCCTGGGTCGGCGCCATCGTAGCGTTCCTGCTGCTGGCGACGTTGAGGAGCGACCGAGCACTCGATGCACCACAAAGCATGCTGCGACTGCTGAGTCGCACGTCCAACGGCTTTGCCCGCATCGGCACGCTGATCGTGATCGTGCTTACGGCGAGCGGAATCCTCAACTACCTACTGATCGTTGGGCCCTCGATCGGGCCACTGTTCTCGACGCTCTACGGGCGGTTGCTGTTGCTGAAGTTGGCGCTGGTCGGGGGTATGCTCGCGCTGGCAGCGGCGAATCGATACAGGTTGAGTCCCGGCCTCCAGGCCTCGCTTGAATCAGGCAATACAGGCACGGCTGTCGCCAAGCTGAGGCGAAGTTTGTCTGCGGAAGCAACTCTTGCGGTGCTTGTCATGGCAAGCGTCGCCTGGCTTGGCATTCTGTCTCCGACGCAGGTGTGATCTCTTGATTTCGATTCCATGACGAAGCATGAGCGCGATGTAATGGCGACGTCAGCGCTTTGACGAGACCAGGCTTCTAAATTAGCGGTGCGGCGGAATTCTCTCGTCGTCAATTTTAAGAAGCTAATCATGAAGTCACGCATTCTTGTTGTTGCCCTGCTGAGTGTTCTCGCTGCGCCCGCGTTTGCCGGTGATGCGGCTGCTCATGCCGCCAAAGAAATGATCCCACTGAACAATGGAGGGACGCTGTACTTCTTCAAAGATGGACGCATGGCGCAAGAGGATTGCTTTGGGCGTGCTGTGCACCAGAAGATTGGTTCGTCTGTAGTCACGAAGGATGGGCTGATGGTCACCATCACCAGCAATGAAGTTGCTCCCCTCAGCTCGCTGCTTGAACAGGATCACGGCGGGTAATTCACGCGATCTGCTGATGCCTCCCAATGGCGTCAGAAAGAAGTCCCAGCGCCTGTCCGATTCGGATAGGCGCATGGCCTTCAGTGACTACCCCGGACAGAAGATTCAATGTGTAGGTTCAAATAACACTTATTAGGAGATTAGTTTGTGGAGCTTCGTCATCTACGATGTTTCCTCGCTGTAGCAGAGGAGCTTCACTTTGCCCGCGCTGCCGAGCGGTTGCACATCGACCAATCTCCGTTATCTCGCACCATCAAGGAGTTGGAGGAAGAACTCGGCGCACGCCTGTTTGTCCGCACCACTCGCAGCACACAACTGACCCGCGCTGGACGGCTGTTTCTGGAGCACGTTCAGCGAGTCTTTACAGTGCTGGAGCAGGCCCGCGATAGTGTTAAGTCCGCCGCCAACGGCTTTTGCGGCCAGTTGCGTATTGCCTTGTCCGATGGCGTCACGCCTTCGCGCCTGCCGGCATTGCTGGCGCGCAGCCGCGAAGAAGACCCCGAGGTGGAAATCCGATTGTTCGAGGTGCCCCTGGATCAGCAGATCAAGGGGCTTCATAGCGACCTGTATGACGCGGGCTTCTCGATGGCAGAGGATGCAGGTGATGGCATCATCGTCACTCCTGCATGGGAAGACGAATTGATGGTTGCGGTACCAGCCCGCCATCCGGTGCTTGCCTTCAAACAGATCCCGCTGAAGGAGGTGCTGCGCCATCCGCTGGCGCTGGGCGACCCAGCAGTGTGCGAAGGCCACGCACGCCAGGTCGATCGGTTCCTACGCACATGCGGACAAGAGCCGCTGATCGCGCAGCGCGTGGCGACCTTCGACGTGATGATGACTTTAGTCTCCGCTGGCTTAGCATTGGGCTTGGCGGGCGAGGCGCATATTGCTTCCAGCCGCGAGCCGGGAGTCGTGGCCCGGCGCTTGGCGGGCAAGCCGACTATGCTCATGACCTATCTGCTGCGCCGCGATACGGAGCCGTCAGAAATGCTGGCTCGATTTATCGAACGAGTAGATTTTATTGATGCGGCTGATGAACTCGGCATCCCCGAAGACCTTCCACGCGACCGATAGTAGGAATAAGGCTATGAACAAAGTGATATTGCTGATATTGGTCACTGCACTGCCTGCATGCGGTCCTTCTCAACCTTCGGAAACCGTGGATGCGCTCGTAGCCAATCCCGAACGCATCAAAGAGATTCAACGTCAATGCAAGGAAGACCGCGCGAAGGTTGGCGACGAACTATGTCTGCGTGCTGCCGAAGCCGCCAAACGGCGATTTTTCGGTGATCGGCCCGAGCAGAAATCCAAGTAGGTTATCTCTCGGTCGCATCGCTGCGACGAAGTTCTCGCTGTTACCTCACTACGCCGCAATGCGCTCGCGCTTGCGGCGTTTTTATTGCTTTCGCCTCTAAAGGAAATCTGACTTTTTGGGCCTAAATTGCCGCCACATCGGCCTTTGACCGACCTGCGCGAACGCCTTGATCCTCAGTGCTGCGGCACCTCTGTGTGCCGTGATCGGAGGCGAGGTTATGCAAGGGACGAACGTGCTGTTTGGTCAGATCGCCGTGGTATTCGGCATCGTGATCGCTGGGGTGTGGAGCGCCACACAATGGACAGCAGCAACCCTTGGCTATCAACTACGCCTTGGCTCGCCCTGGTTCGATCTTCTTGGCACGCCGATCTACCACCCGTGGAAACTGTTCGAGTGGTGGTTCTTCTTCGATGCCTACGCGCCCCGCGTGTTCGATACCGGCGGCGCCATCGCGGGCGGCAGCGGCCTGCTGGCGGTGGTGGTCGCCATCGGTATGTCGATCTGGCGCTCGCGCCAATCGCGGCTGGTTACGACCTACGGCTCGGCACGCTGGGCGAACGCGGAGGACATTCGTAGAGCCGGCCTCACACAGCCGGCCGGGGTGTTCCTCGGCCAGCACGATCGCCAGTACCTGCGCCACGAAGGCCCGGAACACGTCCTGACCTTTGCGCCCACGCGCTCGGGCAAAGGCGTCGGTCTGGTGGTGCCGACGCTGCTTTCCTGGCCGGCCTCGGCCGTCATCCACGACATCAAGGGCGAGAACTGGCAGATCACCGCCGGCTGGCGCTCGCGCTTCTCGCATTGCCTGCTGTTCAACCCGACCGATGCGAAGTCAGCGGCCTATAACCCGCTGCTGGAGGTACGGCGCGGCGCGCATGAGGTGCGCGACGTGCAGAACATCGCTGACATCCTCGTTGACCCCGAAGGGGCGCTAGAGAAGCGAAACCATTGGGAAAAAACCTCGCACGCGCTGCTGGTCGGGGCCATCCTGCATGTGCTCTACGCAGGCGAAGACAAGACTCTGCGCGGCGTCGCCAACTTCCTCTCCGACCCGGCCAGTCCGTTCGAGCTGACCTTGCATCGGATGATGACTACGCCGCACCTCGTGAACGAGGAAGGTGGTGGCCCACATCCCGTGGTGGCATCCGCTGCGCGCGAAGTCCTCAACAAGAGCGATAACGAACGCTCGGGCGTGCTGTCCACGGCCATGTCGTTCCTCGGCCTGTACCGCGATCCCACGGTGGCCGAAGTCACCTCGCGTTGCGACTGGCGCATCGCTGACCTGATCGCTGCCGAGCATCCGGTATCGCTGTACCTCGTGGTGCCGCCTTCGGACATTTCGCGGACGAAGCCGCTCATTCGCCTGATCCTCAACCAGATCGGCCGGCGCCTCACCGAGTCGCTCGACGGCTCCGACGGCATTCAGCGCCGCCACAAGCTGCTGCTGATGCTCGATGAGTTCCCGGCGCTGGGGCGGCTCGACTTCTTCGAGACGGCGCTGGCCTTCATGGCGGGCTACGGCATCCGCAGCTTCCTCATCGCGCAGTCGCTCAACCAGATCGACAAAGCCTATGGCCAGAACCATTCGATTCTGGACAACTGCCATGTGCGCGTGACCTTCGCCACGAACGACGAGCGCACGGCCAAGCGCATTTCCGAAACGCTCGGCACCGCTACCGAGCTGCGCGCGCAGCGCAACTACGCGGGCCATCGGCTCGCGCCGTGGCTGGGCCACCTGATGGTGTCGCGGCAGGAGACGGCCCGCCCGCTGCTGACGCCGGGCGAGGTGATGCAGCTTCCGCCTGACGAGGCCGTGGTGATGGTGTCCAGCGTGGCACCGATCAAGGCGAAGAAGCTGCGCTACTACGCGGACGCCAATTTCAAGCGCCGCGTGCTGCTGCCGCCCGCGCTGGCGGAAGGACAGTACGCCGACGCGCCGCCATTGCGGCCCGACGACTGGAGCGGGTTGGCGATTCCCGCCGTGCCCGCTGCGCTGGCCACGGCATCCGCCGATGGCCTGGGTTCCACGGATGACGGCGGCCTGCGCCGCCAGCCCGAGCTTTCCGAAACCGTCGCCTACGACCCCGAGCTGGCCGCGTCCACAGCCGACCTCGCGCTGCTCGATGACGACGACGACCTGCCGCTTCCCCTTCCGCGCCAGCTTGATCCGGCCATGCAGCGCAGCGCCCGGCTGGCTTCCCTCGACCCCAACGACGGAATCGAGCTATGAGCCATTACCGCCTGAACCTCTTTATCCAGCCCGAGCACGCCAAGCGGCTCGACGAACTGGCTGCCAAGAAAGGCGTGTCCAAGTCGTCCATCGTCGCGGCGGCACTCGCATCGTGGCTGTCGCCCGATACCGCCGACCAGCGCGAGGCGGCCCTTGCCAAGCGGCTTGATCGCCTGTCGCGCCAAGCCGATCGCATGGAGCGCGACCAGAACATCGCCATCGAAGCGCTGGCGCTGTTCATCCGCTACTACCTGACCGTGAGCACGCCGGTTGCAGAGGCGCACCAAGACGCGGCACGCGCGCAGGGCAAAGCGCGCTTCGAGCAGTTCACCGAGCAGCTTGGCCGCCACCTGCTGCGGGGCCGCAGCCTAGTGCGCGACGTGGTGGAGGAACTGCATCCCGACCCAATGCGGATGGAAGACGCGGCGGCAGCCACGCAAGCGCAGGAGCGTGCGTCATGAGCGCCGTTCCGCAGCCCATGAGCACCACGTCGCTCGACCGGCGCATCCAAATGCTGCGCACGGCGATGGGGCCGCTGATCGTCGCCGCGCTCGAAGACCCGGACGTGGTGGAGGTGATGCTGAACCCTGATCGCACCCTTTGGGTGGATCGGCTTTCCAGTGGGCGCGCGCCGATGGGCGTGGAGTTGCCGGAGACGGACGGCGAGCGAATCATTCGCTTGGTCGCGGCCCACGTCGGCGCAGAAGTCCATCGCGGGCAACCGCTGCTGTCCGCCGAGTTGCCCGAAACCGGCGAACGCTTCGAGGGCATCTTGCCGCCCGCTGCGCCGGGGCCGGCCTTCGCGCTGCGCAAGCGCGCCATCGGCGTCATTCCTCTGTCGCGCTACATCGAGGACGGAATGGTGACCGCCGAGCAGGCGGGCTTTCTCGTTCGCGCCGTGCGCGAGCGCCAGAACGTCCTGATCGCGGGAGCCACGAGCAGCGGCAAGACCACGCTCGCCAATGCGCTGCTGGCCGAGATTGCCGCTACCGGCGACCGAGTGCTGGTGCTCGAAGACACCATCGAGTTGCAATGCGCGGCCCGCGACCATGTGCCGCTGCGCACGCGCGCCAGCGTCGTGTCCATGACCGAGCTGGTGCGCTCGTCCATGCGCCTGCGGCCTGATCGCGTCGTCGTCGGCGAGGTGCGCGGCGCCGAGGCGCTGGATCTCATCAAGGTGTGGGGCACGGGTCATCCCGGCGGCATCGCCACGATCCACGCCGGCTCCGCGCTGGGCGCGCTGCTGCGCCTGGAGCAACTGATTCTCGAAGTGGCGGTGAATCCGCCCCGTGCGCTGATCGCCGAGGCGGTCAACGTGGTGATCCACATCGCCGGGCGCGGGCGCAAGCGCCGCATCGAGAGCATCGCCCGCGTCGTCGGCTTCGACGGCGTTGGCTACCAATTGGCGGATTGGGGTGCGGACGCGCTGGACACGCCGTTTCCCGAGTTGTCGCCAAACCCCGATGCCGCACCCGCTGCGGCGACCTCCCGATCCCCTGACTCACTTGGAGAACTGCCATGACGCAGATGATCGTTCCTGCTTTCCGTCTTTCCGTAAATCCGCTTTCGCACCTGTCGGGCCTCGCGCGGCTGCGCAGCCTTGCCCGCCCTGCGGGGCACGGGCTGCTGCTGGCCGCGCTGCTGCTGTTCCTGGCAGGCACCGCGCAGGCCGCCGGTTCCTCGATGCCGTGGGAAGGCCCGCTGCAATCCATACTCGAATCCATCCAGGGGCCGGTGGCGCGCATCGTCGCGGTCATCATCATCATCGCCACGGGCCTCGCGCTCGCTTTCGGCGACACGTCGGGCGGATTCCGCAAGCTGATCCAGATCGTCTTCGGCCTGTCCATCGCCTTCGCGGCTTCCAGCTTCTTCCTGTCGTTCTTTTCGTTCTCGGGCGGGGCTGTCGTATGAGCATGCCCGATACCTTCGCGGCCGGGTTCGAGGTGCCGTTGCACCGCTCGCTGACCGAGCCGATCTTGCTGGGCGGTGCGCCGCGAACGGTCGCCATTGCGAACGGCACGCTGGCCGCCGCTGTCGGGCTGGGCCTGCAACTGTGGATTCCTGGCGTGGTGCTCTGGATCGTCGGCCATTCGCTGGCGGTGTGGGGCGCGCGCGTCGATCCGCAGTTCATGGCCGTGTTCGCGCGGCACATCAAGCACCGCCCGCTGCTGGACGTGTGAGGGGGATGCCACGATGCTGAACCTCGCCGAATACCGCCAGCGCCCGGCCTTGCTGGCCGACTGGCTGCCCTGGGCCGGGCTGGTCGCGCCAGGTGTTGTGCTGAACAAAGACGGTTCGTTTCAACGATCGTTCCAGTTTCGCGGCCCTGACTTGGACAGTGCCACACAGGGCGAACTGATTGCCACGTCGGCACGGCAGAACAACGCGCTTCGCCGCACCGGGTCTGGCTGGGCCTTCTATATCGAGGCCGAGCGGGTGCAGGCTTCGAGCTATCCGCAGTCCTCCTTTCCCGAACCACTGTCCTGGATGGTGGATGAGGAGCGACGTGCGGCATTCGAGGAGTCGGACAGCCATTTTGAGAGCATCTACCACTTCACGCTGCAATATCTACCGCCGGAGGAATCTCGCACCCGCGCGGCGGGAATGCTGTATGAGAACCGGCCCACCGAAGGCGTGGACTGGCGCGGCCGGCTCGATGCCTTCGTGGCGGAAACCGATCGCGTCTTCGACCTGCTCGATGGCGTGACGCCGGAGATTGCCTGGCTGGACGACAGCCAGACGCTGACCTACCTGCACGCCACCATCTCGACGCGGCGCTACCGCGTCGGCGTGCCCGAGGTGCCGTTCCACATCGACGCGCTGCTGACCGACTCCGCGCTGGTCGGTGGCCTGGCGCCCATGCTGGGCGACCAGCACCTGCGCGTGGTATCGGTGCGGGGCTTTCCGACCTCGACCTGGCCGGGGATTCTGGACGACCTCAACCGCCTGGGCTTTGCGTATCGCTGGAGCACACGCTTTCTCTGCCTGGACAAATCCGAGGCGGAAAAAGAACTCACCCGCTTGCGCCGCCAGTGGTTTGCAAAAAGGAAGAACGTCATCGCGCTGCTGCGCGAAACGATCTTCCAGCAGGAAAGCCCGCTGGTCGATACCGACGCCAGCAACAAAGCGACCGACGCCGATGCCGCCTTGCAGGAACTGGGCAGCGATCAAGTCGCCTTCGGCTATCTCACCGCCACGGTGACGGTGCTCGATGCCGACCCGGCCGTAGCCGACGAGAAGCTGCGCATGGTGGAGCGGGTCATCCAAGGGCGCGGCTTCGTCACCATCCCGGAAACGCTCAACGCCGTGGATGCGTGGCTGTCATCCATTCCAGGCAACGCTTACGCCAACGTGCGCCAGCCCATCGTCTCGACGCTGAACCTGGCGCACATGATGCCGGTGTCGGCGGTATGGGCCGGGCCGGAGAAGAACGACCACCTCGATGGCCCGCCGCTGATCGTCACGCGCACCGATGGCGCGACGCCGTTCCGGCTGGTGACGCACATCGGCGACGTGGGCCACACGCTGGTCGCGGGGCCGACTGGCATGGGCAAGTCGGTCTTGCTCGCCACGTTGGCGATGCAATTTCGCCGCTATCGCGGCTCGCGCATCTTCGCCTTCGACATGGGCCGCTCCATGCGGGCCACCATCCTCGGCCTGGGCGGCGAACACTACGACCTGGGCACGGATGGCGAAATCGCCTTCCAGCCACTGGCACGTATCGACCGCGAGGGCTACCGCACCTGGGCCGCCGAATGGATCGAAGGCCGCTTGCTGCACGAAGGGGTGCCGGTCGGCCCTGACGAGAAGGCCGCCATCTGGTCGGCGCTGGGAAGCCTTGCCGGTGCGCCGATGGGGCAGCGCACGATGACCGGGCTTTCCGTCCTCTTGCAGTCCAACGCGCTGCGCCAGGCGCTCGCGCCGTATGTGCTCGGCGGCGCGCACGGCAAGCTACTGGATGCCGACCATGACCGTCTCGGCATGGCCGACGTGCAGTGCTTCGAGATGGAGGAGCTGATGCACAGCAAGGCCGCCGTCATGGCCGTGCTGCATTACCTCTTTGCGCGTTTCGACGAACGCTTCGACGGTGCGCCCACGCTGCTAATCCTCGACGAAGCGTGGCTGTTCCTCGACGACCCGGTGTTTGCCGCGCGTATCCGCCAGTGGCTCAAGACGCTTCGCAAGAAGAACGTCAGCGTCATCTTCGCCACGCAGAGCCTCGCCGACATCAAGGATTCGAGCATCGCGCCCGCGATCATCGAGAGCTGCGCGAGTCGGATTTTCTTGCCCAACCCGCAGGCCACCGAGCCGCAGATTCGCACGATCTACGAAGGCTTCGGCCTCAACAGGCGGCAGATCGAAATCGTCGCCACCGCACAGCCCAAGCGCGACTACTACTACCAATCCCGCCTCGGCAACCGCCTGTTCGACCTCGACCTGGGGCCGGCGGCGCTGGCGTTTGCGGGCGCATCTACGCCACAAGACCAGCGCGACATAGACCGCGTGCTGCTGGACGCCGGCGTGCCCGGCTTCGCGGGCGCGTGGCTGCGCCATCGCGGCCTTGATTGGGCGGCCGATCTGTTGCCCTCGTTCCCCGGCCTCGCGCCGGGTTCCCTTGCTGACCAACCCCTGGAGAACCTGCCATGAAGAAGCGTCTTATTGCCGCCGCCATCGCGGCCATGCTTTGCACCGCCACCGCCCATGCGCAATGGGTCGTGGTCGATCCCACGAACCTCGTGCAGAACACGCTGACCGCGATCCGCACGCTGGAGCAGATCAACAACCAGATCCAGCAGCTCCAGAACGAAGCGCAGATGCTGATGAACCAGGCGCGCAACCTGGCCAGCCTGCCGTCCAGCGTGGTCGGCCAGTTGCGCGCCAATCTGGCGACCACGCAGCGGCTGATCGACCAGGCGCGCGGCCTGGCCTACGACGTGACCAATCTGGATCGGGAGTTTCAGCGCCTGTACCCCGAGCAGTACGCCGCCACGGTGAGCGGCGACCAGATGTACCGCGACACGCAGGAGCGGTGGAAGAACACGCTCAACGGCTTGCAGACCACGATGCAGATGCAGGCCCAGGTGTCGCAGAACCTGGGCGAAGACGAAAGCGCGCTGGCCGACCTCGTGGGCAAGAGCCAGTCGGCCCAAGGTGCGCTGCAAGCGATGCAAGCCATGAACCAGTTGCTGGCCTTGCAGGCCAAGCAATCCATCCAGTCGCAGCGGCTCCAGATCACGCAGGATCGCGCTGCCGCGCTGGAACTGGCGCGGCAGGCGGCAGCCACGGAGCGCGGACGCGAGGTGACGCGCCGCTTCCTGGGGAGTGGCACGCCGTACACGCCGCAA
Source organism: Paracidovorax wautersii (assembly GCF_900113035.1). GTDB lineage: Bacteria > Pseudomonadota > Gammaproteobacteria > Burkholderiales > Burkholderiaceae_C > Paracidovorax > Paracidovorax wautersii. The sequence goes on from NZ_FONX01000004.1 coordinate 302,675, forward strand.
TCCGTCGATTTCTACAACCACTGACGAGGTGCGGCCATGAAGTACGCGCCTGTCGTGTTCGCTCTCGCGTTCCTGCTGTCCGGCTGCTTTCAGCCGCTGTCGGTGGCTTCACTGGCCACCGATCCATCCCGGTTGCACACGCTGCGCGCGCAGTGCCGCGCGGGCGCGCACGAAGGCGCGTTTTGCGCGCAGGTGGCCCAGGCCGACCTGCGGCGCTTTCTCTCCGGCCAGGCCGGGCCGGGCGAGTACCAGACGCTGGCCGACCTGCCGCCGATTCCGCCCAGCTTCGATGAACCCGCCGATGCCAAAGAACCTGGGCAGGAGGACTCGCCATGAATGACGTGACGGTGATTGACCGCTTCCTCGATACCTTCTCGCGCTACATCGACTCGGGCTTCGGGCTGCTGCATGGCGAGGTGGCGTTTCTGACCGCCACGCTGATCATCATCGACATGACGATCGCCGGGCTGTTCTGGGCGATGGGCCATGCGGTCGGCCAGGGCGAAGACGTGTTCGCCAAGCTGATCCGCAAGGTGCTCTATGTCGGTGCCTTCGCCTACATCATCGGCAACTTCAACACGCTGGCCGGCATCCTGTTTCGCTCCTTCGCCGGGCTCGGCCTGACGGCCAGCGGCTCGACCTTGAGCATGGAGAACTTCCTGCACCCTGGGCGGCTGGCCAAGGTCGGCATCGACGCCGGGGCGCCGATCCTTGAGCAGATCGGCAATATGGCGGGCTTCCCCGAGGTGTTCGTGAACATCACGCCGATCGTCGTGATGTTCCTCGCGTGGCTGATCGTCATCCTGTGCTTCTTCGTGCTGGCGATCCAGCTTTTCATCACGCTGATCGAGTTCAAGCTGACCACGCTCGCGGGCTTCGTGCTCGTGCCGTTCGCACTCTGGAACAAGACCGCGTTCCTCGCCGAAAAGGTACTGGGCAACGTGGTGTCGTCCGGCATCAAGGTGTTGGTGCTCGCGGTCATCGTGGGCATCGGCTCGGGGCTGTTCGCCGAGTTTCAGGTACATCCCGCCGAGCCATCCATCGACCACTCCTTGGTCGTGATGCTGGCCTCGCTGACCCTGCTGGCCTTGGGCATCTTCGGGCCAGGCATTGCAACTGGGCTGGTGTCTGGCGGGCCGCAGCTTGGCGCTGGTGCGATGGCCGGTGCTGCGCTGGGCGCTGCGGGCGCTGCCGTTGCCGTCGGCGCCGCAGCCACGGGCGTTGGCGGCGCGGTAGCCGCTGGAGCGCGCATGGCGCCCGCAGCCGCAAGGCTGGCCGGCAGCGGCGCGCGGGCTGCTGCTGGAGCCGCCAGCAGCGCGCGGTCGGCGTTCCAGGCCGGTTCTGCTTCGGCAGGCGGTGGCCTCAAGGGTGCCGCTGCGGGCTTCGGCAATGTCGCCAAGACAGGCGCTCAGGCAGCCGGGCAGAAGGTGGCCGATGGCGCGCGTTCGATGAAGGAACGTACCGCCGCAGCTTTCCGCCAGGAAGGCACGACTTCGGCGGGAGGCGGTACAGCCGCCGCATCGGGCGGCCCAGCGTCTGGTGGTGATACGCCCTCCACCGCGCCGCAAGAGCAACCCGCCTGGGCCAAACGCCTGCATCGCCGCCAGCAACTCACCCATGCCGCAACCACCGCCGCCCACGCGCTGCGCGGGGGCGACGGCGGCAGCTCCAGCCAGGGGCCGAGTCTGCGCGATTCCGATTCCTGATCTTCAAGGAGAACAACCATGCGATTCAAACGACCGCAGGTGCGCTACGCCGATACGCCGCAGCCTGCGACCCCTTACCAGTCCGCCGCGCAGGTGTGGGACGAACGTATCGGTTCGTCCCGCGTGCAGGCCAGGAGCTGGCGCCTGATGGCTTTTGGCTGCCTGACGCTGGCGGTGCTGATGGCCGGCGGCCTCGTGTGGCGTTCCGCGCAGTCCATCGTGACGCCCTACGTGGTGGAGGTGGACAACGCGGGCCAGGTGCGCGCCGTGGGCGAGGCCGCCACGCCGTACAAGCCCAGCGATGCCCAGGTGGCCTACCACCTGGGCCGCTTCATTGGCCTGGTGCGCTCGCTGTCCATCGACCCCATCGTGGTGCGGCAGAACTGGCTGGACGCCTACGACTACACCACCGACAAAGGCGCCGTGGTGCTCAACGAGTACGCCCGCGTGAACGATCCGTTCGCGCGCATCGGCAAGGAGTCGGTGACGGTGCAGATCACCAGCGTGACCCGCGCGAGCGATGCCTCGTTCAACGTGCGCTGGACGGAACAACGCTTCGTCAATGGCGCTCCTGCCGGCACCGAACGCTGGAACGCGGTGATTTCCATCGTGCAGCAGACCCCGCGCACCGAACAGCGCCTGCGCAAGAACCCCCTAGGCATCTACGTCAACGGCCTGTCGTGGAGCCGCGAACTGGATTCTTCCGAAGGAGCAAAACCATGAATGATCTTTTCCGTAAATCAGTTTTGCCGGTGATCCTGCTTGCCCTGGCGGGCTGCGCCACGCAGGGCAAGCCGCCGCCGACCATCTCGCTCGATGAGCCGGTGCAGGCGCAGAAGCTGCCGGAGCCGCCCGCACCTGTGGAGGCGGTCGCCGTGCCCGAGGTGCTGCCAATGCCGGCGCAATTGAAGCCGGCGCCCGAGGGCGAAGAAGCCAAGCCGGTGCCGGAGCCGGCCGACGAGAAGGTGCGCGTCTCACGGGCCAATACCGAGGCGCGAGTCGCGCCCACGCGCGAGGGCTACGTCAATGCGATTCAGGTCTGGCCCTTCACGGATGGCGCGCTGTATCAGGTCTATGCGGCCGTGGGCCGCGTGACCGTGATCGCGCTCCAGCCGGGCGAGGAGCTGGTGACGGTGGCCGCTGGCGACACGGTGCGCTGGATCGTCGGGGACACATCGAGCGGCAGCGGCGAAGCGCTGCGCGTCAACGTGATGGTCAAACCGATCCGCTCGGGCCTCAAGACCAATCTGGTCATCACCACCAGCCGCAGGACGTACCTGATGGAGCTGACTTCGACCGAAAAGACATGGATGGCGTCGGTGTCCTGGGAGTATCCGAAGGACAAGATGCTGGCCTTGCAGCGTCAGGCACAGGCGGCCAGCGCCGTCGCGCCGGTCGATACCGGGCTCTCGCTGGAGAAGATCCGTTTCCGCTACACGGTCAGCGGCAGCAATCCGCCGTGGAAGCCGCTGCGCGCCTTCGACGACGGGGAGAAGGTCTATATCCAGTTCCCGCCCGGCATCGCCCAGGGCGAGTTGCCGCCGCTGTTCGTCATTGGCGCACAGGGCGATGGGCAACTGGTGAACTACCGCTTTCGGCCGCCGTACTACATCGTGGATCGCCTGTTCGGCGCGGCCGAACTGCGCCTGGGAGGCGACAAGGGCGACGTGGTGCGCATCGAACGCACGGACGGCACGCGGAGGAACTGACCATGAGCCAGGACGACACTCCCGACCTCGCCACGCCACAGGCGGGCAAGGTAGCGCCCGAGGCAGTGGCGCTGCGCGCACAGCCGCGCCCGGTCACGCGCCTGAACCGGCGCACGCTGGCCATCCTCGTCGGCGGCCTGTCGGTCGCCGTGCTCGGGGCCACGATCTGGTCATTGCAGCCGCACCGGCGCGACGCGGGCGAACAGACCGAGCTTTACAACGTCGATCGCGTATCGAAGTCCGAGGGGCTGGATGGCCTGCCTTCCGACTACTCGAAGCTGCGGAAGGTGCCCGAGTTGGGGCCGCCGCTGCCGGGCGATCTCGGCCCGGCCATCGTGAACTCGCAGCAGCCGGCCATGGCCGCTTACACGGCCCCCGGCCATGATCCGAATGACGCCTTGCGCAAGGAAGCGGAGGCCGCTGCGGCTTCGTCGGTGTTCTTCCGCTCGGGCGGCCAAGGCCAGGCGGCCGCCACGGTGGCGCAGGCGGCGCCGGGTGCGAGCGGTGCCAGCACACTCGCGGCTTTCGACCCGCTCGCTGCCGGGCCTGCCTCGACGGCGGCCCAGCCTGCCGACCCGACCGCCGTGCAGAACCGGCAAGAGCAGAAAGAGGCGTTCCTGAAAGCCGGTTCTACGGAAACCCGCAATTCCGGCAATTTGGCGCTGCCGGCGTCGCCGTATCAGGTGATGGCCGGTACGGTGATCGCAGGCGCGCTGGTGACGGGCATCAAGTCCGATCTTCCGGGCGATGTGATCGCCACCGTCACGGAGCCGGTCTATGACACGGCCACGGGCAAGTTCCTGCTGATCCCGCAGGGATCGCGCATCCTCGGCAGATACAACAGCCAGGTCAGCTACGGGCAGAGCCGCGTGCAGGTGGTGTGGAACCGCGTCATCCTGCCGGACACGTCCTCGCTGACACTCGACAATCTCGTGGGCACCGACCCGGCCGGCTACGCGGGCCTGGAAGACGACGTGGACTGGCACTGGAAGCGCATCTTTGCCGGTGCGGTGCTGACGACGCTGCTGGGCGTCGGCGCCGAGCTGGCCGCGCCGGAGAACCGGCAGGACGGCAACCGCATCGTGATCGCCGGGCGCGACAGCGCGCAGGACAGCATCAATCAGGTCGGGCAGGAGATCACCCGGCGCAACATGAACATCCAGCCGACGCTGACGGCACGGCCGGGCTTGCCGGTTCGGGTGATCGTGGCGCGCGACCTCGTGTTGCGTCCTTACCAACCCATGTTCTATCAGCTTGAAGGTGCGCGATGAGTACCGCCCGAAAACTCCGCCTCGGCCCGTTGCCGTCCAGCGGTAGCACGAAGCTGACGTTCACCTGCCCGGCCAGCCTGAAAGCCGACCTCGACCGTTACGCCGCGCTGCACGCACAGGCGTATGGCGAGGCGGTCGATGCGGTGACGCTGATCCCGCACATGCTGGAGGCGTTCATGGCGGGGGATCGGGGATTCAGGAAGGGAAGTGGGAACAAGGCCGCACCGCCGAAGCCGGGTTGACGATGCGGGCGCATCCACCATCCGCTCACGATGAAAGCGCAGCCTCGGGCTGCGCTTCCGTTTTTGGGAATGGATTGCGACCAGCCGGGGCATAGATGGCTATGCGATCTTGCCCGCTGCGGCGCCCCTGCGTTTGCCACCGCGAAGCACCCATGTGGCACCTAGCTAGAAATGCAGCAAGAGCGCGCCGCAGCCTGAATCTAGGCTAACCTATTGCCCCATAAGCCCTTTCGCACCGCTGCATGTCTGCAAGAAAGACTTGACAGCGGACATTTTTCATTTCCGGCACCAAATGCCCGGCGGCCTTGGGCAGGCGCTTTCAGCCTACACCGGCGCGGCGGGGCGCCCCAGAGAATCGCCGCCATGC
>NZ_FONX01000004.1:307979-420673 GCF_900113035.1 Paracidovorax wautersii
ATGCGCGCCGGGTTCGCCCGGCGATCCCATCCGCCACCGATCTGCCAGCGATCCGTTCATCGCAGGAAACCCGCTTCGGCGGGTTTTTTCATTTCCGGCACCAAATGCCCGGCGGCCTTGGGCAGGCGCTTTCAGCCTACACCGGCGCGGCGGGGCGCCCCAGAGAATCGCCGCCATGCTGAAAACTGGCCGCACTCTGGGAGTTGTGATCCTCACCTTCGTCGTGACTGCGGCCCTGGGCCTGCTGGCGCTGAACTTCACCGCCGGCGAGAAGAAGGTGCAGCAGCAGCTGCCGCGCCTCTACGGCAGCTCCAGCCCTCAGTTCGACCGGGCCATGGGCAACCTGCTCGGGCCGGGCGTGCTGGGCGGCAACGAAGTGACCGACCTGCAAAACGGCGACCAGATATTCCCGGCCATGCTCGCCGCCATCCGCGCGGCGCAACGCACCGTCACCTTCGAAACCTACATCTACTGGTCGGGCGACATCGGCCAGCAGTTCGCCGATGCGCTGAGCGAGCGCGCCCGCGCGGGCGTGAAGGTGCATGTGCTGCTCGACTGGGTGGGCAGCGCGAAGATGGACGACAGCTACCTGGCCGAGATGCAGCGGGCGGGCGTGCAGATCGAGAAGTTCCACAAGCCGCACTGGTACAACCTCGCCCGCCTGAACAACCGCACGCACCGCAAGCTGCTGGTCGCGGACGGCAAAGTGGGGTTCACGGGCGGTGTCGGCATCGCGCCGCAATGGACGGGCCACGCGCAGGACCCGGAGCACTGGCGCGACACGCACTACCAAGTGCGCGGCCCCGCCGTGGCGCACATGCAGGCCACCTTCCTCGACAACTGGCTCAAGGTGACGGGCCGGGTGCTGCACGGCGACGACTATTTTCCGGCCCTGGCGGCGGTGGGGCCGCACCGGGCGCAGATGTTCTCCAGTTCGCCGTCGAGCGGCAGCGAAAGCATGCAGCTCATGTACCACATGGCCATCGCGGCGGCCGAGCGCAGCATCGACCTGTCGGCCGCCTACTTCGTGCCCGACGAGCTGACCCGCCGGCTGCTGGCCGAGGCGCTGCAGCGCGGCGTGCGCCTGCGCATCGTCACGCCGGGCGAACATACCGACACCGAAACGGTGAAGGCCGCCTCGCGCGGCACCTGGGGCCCGTTGCTCGCCTCCGGCGCCGAGATCTACGCCTACGGGCCCACCATGTACCACTGCAAGGTGATGATCGTGGACCAGCGCATGGTGTCGGTGGGTTCGACGAATTTCGACAACCGCTCGTTCCGCCTGAACGACGAGGCGAACCTGAATGTCTATGACGAGGCCTTCGCGCAGCGCCAGACCGTGGTGTTCGAGCAGGACATCGCCCGCTCGCACCGGGTGACGCACGAAGAATGGCTCGACCGGCCCTGGACGGAAAAGCTGGGCGAGAAGGCCGCGGGGCTGCTGGAGTCGCAGCTGTGAGTGGGTGCTGTTAGAAAAGCCCCTCTCACAAGGTTTGGGGTGATTTAGCCCCGCAGCGCGCTTCCCATCTGGGCTTTATGCTATTTATTTCGTAGCGGATGGCGGTGCGGCATCCACGAAGGCCACCACGTCGTCCAGCACCGGCGCGATCCAGTGCAGCGGCCAGGCGAAGGCGCCGACGAGGGTCGTGTGGCTGGCGCGGGAATACATCTTCAGCGTGACAGGCACGCCGGCCGCCTCCAGCTTGCCGGCCATCTGCCGGGTGCTGCGTTCGGGGCTGACCAGCTTGTCCTCGGTGGCCGCTCCCAGGAAGGTGCGGGGCGCGCGGGCATTCGCGAAGTCGATCGGCTGGGTGTTCGGCGGGTAGTTCGGGTGGAAGAAGACGGCCTGCGCATCGGGGTTGTCGGTGGGCAGGAAGTCGTACGGCCCGGCCAGCCCGATCCAGCCGGCCAGCTCGCGGGGCTGGTGGCCGGTGGGCTGCAGCCAGCGCCCGTCCAGCGCCACCATGGCCGCGTTGTAGCCGCCCGCGCTGTGGCCCATCACGAAGACGCGCCGCGGGTCGCCGCCCAGCCGGGCGGCGTTTTCCAGCCCCCAGGCCACGGCCTTGGCGCTATCGACCAGGAAGTCGGGGTAGCGCACCTCGGGGTAGAGCCGGTAGTCGGCCACCAGCGTCAGAACGCCGCGTGACGCCAGGGCCTGGCCCAGGAAGCGGTAGTCGCCGCGCTCGCCGCTGGTCCAGGAGCCACCGTAGAAGAACACCACCACCGGCCAGCCCTGCGCGGGCGCGGCCGATGCGGGGCGGTACACGTCCAGCTGCTGGCGGGGCAGGGCGCCATAGGCCACGCCGGATTGCAGCGTGCTCCCGCCCGAGGGGCTGAGTGCGTTCAGTGTGCCGACGGCACTGCAGCCGCCGAGGCAGGCCGCGAGCGCCAGCGCGCCGGCAAGATAGAGCGCGGAGCGCTTCCAGGAAGTTCGTCGGGGTGGGGTCTGCAACAAGAAGATCTCCAGTCAGTGCCTTGCCTCAAGGGCGGCTGCGGGGGGCGGGGCGTGGATGTCTGCGCCCGAGCAGTGTCGCCGCGAGGCCACGGCTTGCGCGTCGGAGCGGATGCCGCGAACCGGCGGGGCGCCGTCCCGTGCCGCAGGGCCTGAACTTACGGCGTCTGCCGGAGTCGCAAGGCGAGGATGCAGGCGCGGGCCTGGCCGCCTTCCTTCCCTTTTACGAAAGAACCTGCACGATGGACCAGCCGATCGCACGCAAGCCGTCACGGCATCGTCCCCAACCCCGCGCCGGCGGCTGGTGGGCTTTTTCGCTGCTCGCCTTGCCCCTGCTGGCGCAGGCTGCGGGAGGCGGCCTGGGGCTCAAGATTCCGCAGCAAGCAGGGCCATCGCCGTCGGCCTTCATCCTCACCTGCGATTGCGGGACGGCCGCCCAGCGCGAGCGCGTGGCCCAGGCCGTGCGCCAGCAGGGCGGCCGGGTGCTCTATCACTACAAGGAACTCCATGGCCTGGCAGTGGCGCCGCTGCACAAGGAGAACGCGGCGCGCTTCGAGCAGGCGCTGCGCCGCATTCCGGGCGTTATCGCCGTGCGGCCCGAGGGCCTGGGCTACCCGGCGAGCGGGCCCTCGCGGGTGGATTGAGGGCGGTGCCGGCAGCGCCCCCGTGGCCGGATCAGAGCCAGGGCGACCCGGGCGCCGGCACAGGCTGGACGGTGAATTGCGGCGAGCCGCCCAGCACGAAGCTGCCCAGAATCAGGCTCAGCAGCGCCATGAAGATGCTGGCCCAGAAGGCCGTCCAGAAGCCGTCGATGTGAAAGCCGCTGACCAGCTTGCCCACCAGCATCAGCACCAGCGCGTTGATGACCAGCAGGAACAGCCCGAAGGTCAGCAGCGTGAGCGGCAGCGTCAGCACCACCAGCAGCGGGCGCACCACGGCATTGGCCAGGCCCAGCAGCAGGGCCGCCACCACCAGGGCGCCGGTGCTGCCGAAGCGCAGCCCCTTGAAGACATGGCTGGCCACCCACAGCGCGAACGCGGTGATGGCCCAGTGGAGCAGGAAGGGGGTGAGGTCGGTGAGCATGGCGCAGGGATGGGCTGGGGTGGTTGGGGCGGCTCGGGCTCACTTGCCCCAGCTGTCCTTCAGGCCGGTCACCCGGTTGAAGACCGGCTTGGCGGGCGTGTGGTCGTTGCGGTCGGCGACGAAGTAGCCGAAACGCTCGAACTGGAACTTGCCATCGGGCTGCGCCTGGGCCAGCGATGGCTCCACGTAGCCCGTGACGACCTTGAGGCTGTTCGGGTTGAGCAGGGTCAGGAAGTCCTTGCCGCCGGCGTCGGGCTGCGCATCGGTGAACAGCCGGTCGTAGAGGCGCACCTCGGCCGGCACGCCATCGGCCACGCCCACCCAGGTGATGGCGGCCTTGACCTTGACGCTGTCGGCGCCGGGCGTGCCGCTCTTGGTGTCGGGCACGACGGTGGCCAGCACCTGCGTGATGCGGCCTTCGGCGTCTTTCTCGCAGCCGGTGCATTCGATGACGTAGCCGCCCTTCAGGCGCACCTTGTTGCTGGGGAAGAGGCGCTTGTAGCCCTTGGGCGGCGTTTCCTCGAAGTCCTCGCGCTCGATCCAGACTTCCTTGCCCAGGCTGAAGCGGCGCACGGGCGCCTCGGTGCCTTCGGGCGGGTGGGGCAGGGCGGGAAGGCTGCAGGCTTCGAGGTGGCCGGGGGCGAAGGCCTCGTCCCAGTTGGTCAGCACCAGCTTGACCGGGTCCAGCACGGCCATGCCGCGGTGGGCCTTGTTCTCCAGGTCTTCGCGCAGCGCGCCTTCGAGCGTGCTGTAGTCGATCCAGGAATAGTCCTTGGTCACGCCGATGCGCTCGCAGAACAGGCGGATCGCCTCGGGCGTGTAGCCGCGCCGGCGCAGGCCCACGATGGTGGGCATGCGGGGGTCGTCCCAGCCGCTGACGATGCCGCTGTCCACCAGGTGCTTGAGCTTGCGCTTGCTGGTGATCACGTAGGTCAGGTTCAGGCGGGCGAATTCGTACTGGCGCGGCTGGGGCGCGGCGATCAGGCCGCCCTCGCGCAGGCGGTCCAGCAGCCAGTCGTAGAACGGGCGCTGGTCTTCGAATTCGAGCGTGCAGATGCTGTGGGTGATGTGCTCCAGCGCGTCCTCGATCGGGTGCGCGAAGGTGTACATCGGGTAGATGCACCACTGGCTGCCGGTGTTGTGGTGCTCGGCATGCTTGATGCGGTAGATGGCCGGGTCGCGCAGGTTGATGTTGGGCGAGGCCATGTCGATCTTCGCGCGCAGCACGGCGGCGCCGTCGGGCAGCTGGCCGGCCTTCATCTCGCGGAAGCGGGCCAGGTTCTCGGCCGGCGTGCGGCTGCGGAAGGGGCTGTCCACGCCGGGCTTGCTGAAATCGCCCCGGTTGGCGCGCATCTCGTCGGGCGTCTGCTCATCGACGTAGGCGTGGCCGTTCTCGATCAGGTACTCGGCCGCGCGGTACATGAAGTCGAAATAGTTGCTGGCGTAGTAGAGGTGCTCGGCGCTGCCGTCCGCCGCCTTCCAGTCGAAGCCCAGCCAGTGCACGGCATCGACGATGGCGTCCACGTACTCCTGGTCTTCCTTCTCGGGGTTGGTGTCGTCGAAGCGCAGGTGGCAGACGCCGCCGTAATCGCGCGCCAGCCCGAAGTTCAGGCAGATGCTCTTGGCATGGCCTACGTGCAGGTAGCCGTTGGGTTCGGGCGGAAAGCGGGTGCGGATCTTGGCCGGATCGGGCTCGCCGGCAGCGTGGTGGGCCGCATCGCCAGGGCTTCCGCCCCAGCGGGCCTGGGCATGCGTGCCCTGGGCCAGGTCGTTTTCGATGATCTGCCGCAGGAAGTTGCTGGGCTTGACGGCGTCTTTGGCGGTGTCTTGGGAGGCGGGGGAACTCATCCTCGCATTCTAGGCGGCGGGCACGCGCGCTCGCCGCCCCGGCCCGTGTTCCGGCAGCGGTGTACGCATGGAAACAAGCGGGGCTACGTCCGGAAACAACATGAAGAGGGCTTTGTGCCATCCTTTCAGGCACCTGGCGCGTTATGGAGATGTTCCAGGTTTTCCGCAGAGGCGCATCAGGGCCCGCAGCCCGTTGAAACGGCCTCTGCCCCATACAAGGAGATTTCCATGATTCGACAACGCCTCTCCCTCTCCGCGCTGGCCGCCTCGGCCGGTGTGGCCCTGGTGTTGCTGACCGCAGGCGGTGCCGCCCAGGCGCACGGCGCGAACTGGTCGGTGGGCATCGGCATCGGCCTGCCCGGCGTGGTGCTGGGCGGTGGCCCCACCTACTACGCGCCGCCGCCCGCCTATTACGTGCCGGCCCCGCGCCCCGTGTACTACGATCCGCCGCCACCGCCCGTGGTCTATGGGCCGCCCCCGCCGCCTGTCTATTACCGTCCGCCGCGCCCGGTGTACTACGCACCGGCCCCCGTGGTGGTGGGCCCTCCGGCCTACGGCGGCTACTACTACCAGGAGGGCTATCGCCGCGGCCCCCACGGCCCGCATGGGCGCGACTGGCGCTGAGCGGGAACGGCAGCGTCTTTGAGCCGACAGAGCGGCCCCGCGAGGGCCGCTTTTTCATGGGCGGATCAGCCGTCCGCCTCATAATTCCGGCATCCGGCCGTCGCCCCGACCCAGGCGCGGCGGCCTTCTTCGCTGCTGGATTCCCATGACCACCGTCTTCGTCCCCCGCGGACTTCACTCCCATCTGCCGAGCGACCCGCGCGCCATCGGCGCCGTGGCCTTGCCGTGACACAGGCCGTGCAACACCCCGAAGTCTCCCGGCTGCAGGCGCAGGCCGAACGCCACGCCACGCCCTGCGGGGCGGGCGAGCTGGTCTGGCACGCCTGGGGCCGTTCCCGGCCCGGCCTGCCGCCGCTGGTGCTGCTGCATGGCGGCAGCGGTAGCTGGACTCATTGGGTGCGCAATATCGAGGGCCTGGTGGCGGCCGGCCGGCAGGTGTGGATTCCCGATCTGCCGGGCTTCGGCGATTCCGCGGTGCCTTCTGGTGGCTCCGATGCCGATGCCCTCGTGGCGCCGCTGGCTGAGGGAATGCGTGCGCTCTTCGGCCCGCAGGCCATCGATCTGGTGGGTTTTTCCTTCGGCGGCATGACGGCGGGGCTGCTGCTGGCCGAGCACCCCGAACTGGCACGCCAGCTGGTGCTGGTGGGCGCGCCCGCCATGGGCGTGGTGCCGTCGCGGCAGTTCGAGCTGAAAGCCTGGCGCCATCTGCCGCCCGAGGCGCAGCCGGACGTGCACCGCTACAACCTGGCCGCGCTGATGCTGCACGACACGGCCCTGATCGACGGCCTGGCCCTGGACCTGCACACCGCGAACGTGCAGCGCGACCGCATGCCGCGCCGCCGGCTGGCGCACACCGACATCCTGGCGCGCTCGCTGCCGCGCGTGGCCTGCCCGGTGCATGCCATCTACGGCGAGCGCGATGCGCTCTACAAGAGCTGGATCACCGCGCTGGAAGCCGCCTATGTGGCCGCCGTGCCGGACTTCCGCGGCTTCGTGCTGATTCCGGATGCCGGCCACTGGGTGCAGTTCGAGCGGCCCGAGGCCCTCCAGGCGGCCCTGCTGGCCGCGCTGCAGGCCGGCGCGCCGGCCTGAGACGCCGTGAACGGAACAGCCGCCATGCCCCGGATCGACGAACGCGAAGTGGAATGGTCCGCCGTGCGCGCCCAGGGCGCGGGCGGGCAGAACGTCAACAAGGTCTCCAGCGCGGTACATCTGCGCTTCGATATTCCCGCCTCGTCGCTGCCCGATGCCGTCAAGGAGCGGCTGCTGGCCCTGCGCGACAGCCGGCTGACGCAGGAAGGCGTGTTCGTGCTCAAGGCCCAGCAGTTCCGCACGCAGGAGGCCAACCGGCTCGATGCCCTGCGCCGCCTGCAGGAGGTGGTGGACAGCGTGGCCCAGGCGCCGCGCGTGCGCCGCGCCACCAAGCCCACCTACGCCTCGCGCCAGCGGCGGCTCGAATCCAAGACCCAGCGCTCCAGCGTCAAGGCCTTGCGCGGCAAGGTGCGGGACTGAGAACGTGTTCACGATCTCCCAAGGGTCGCGCAGCGGTGTGGGCGGGATGGGATGCAAGGCGCGGTGCGCAGTGGATAGCACGGCTATCCACAAGCGCCGCAACGCCGCAGACCGCCAGCCCACACCGCTGCCCTTCGGGTTGGAGCGAAATCGGGCGATTGGAGGCCCCGGCTGCTTGCATGGGCATGAGCCCATGCGGCGCATCCGAAGCATCCACTCATCCCGATTGCGCTCCAACGCGATCCCCTGCGAGATCGTGAACGCGTTCTGAGCCGGGGCAGGGCGCATCCGCAGGGTGCGGATGCATTGGCACAGCGGCGCAGGGCGGTTGCACCCGCTGGGATAGCTCACGCTTTTGCAACGATGTGTCCAAAATCCTTGGGTTGGATTCGCGGGCAAGACTCCTAACATGGGGGACAGAGGAATTCGCCACCATGACCGCTTCCAACGCTTCCAACGCTTCTTTGCCTTCCGCCACCGCTTCCGCTGGCGCCGCCGCCGGCCGCGTGCCGGCGCTCTTCGTCTCCCACGGCTCGCCCATGTTCGCCGTCGAGCCCGGCACCACCGGCCCGGCCCTGGCGCAGTGGGGGGCCGAGCTGCGGGCGCGCTTTCCGGCGCTGCGCGGCGTGGTCGTCATGTCGCCCCACTGGATGGCCCGCACGCCCCAGGTGATGGCGGGCGCGCACCCGGCCACCTGGCACGACTTCGGCGGCTTTCCGCAGGTGCTCTACAGCCTGCAATACCCCGCGCCCGGCAACCCGGCGCTGGCGGCCGAGGTGCTGCAGCTGCTGCAGCGCGCCGGCATGCCCGCCCAGGGCGATGCCGCGCGCCCCTTCGACCATGGCGCCTGGGTGCCGCTGATGCATCTCTTCGCCGATGCCGGCCTGCCCGTGGTGCAGGTGGCGCTGCCGGCCACCGCCGGCCCGGCCGAGGTGCTGGCCATGGGCGCGGCCCTGAGCCGCCTGCGGGGCGATGGCGTGCTGCTGGTGGGCTCTGGCAGCATGACCCACAACCTGTCCGAATTCTTCGGCGGCGCCCGCGAGGCCGCGCCGTATGTGGTCGAATTCTCCCGCTGGATCGAATCCGCGCTGGAACGCGGCGACATCCCCGCGCTGCTGGACTACCGGGCCCAGGCCCCGCACGCCCGCCGGGCGCATCCCAGCGAAGAGCACTTTCTGCCGTTCTTCTTCGCGCTGGGCGCTGCGGGCGAGGACCGCACTCCCCATTACCTCAGCCGCGAAGTGAGCTACGGCGTGCTGGCGATGGACAGCTTCGTGCTGCAGCCCGCAGCGGCGCAATGACTTGCCGGGGCAGGACTGGCGCCTGCCTCCCATCCCTTGTCTCTCTTTCGACCTTCTTTCTTCCTTTCCTTCATGCTGGACCTACCTCTTTCCTTCCTGCACCGCCCGCCCGCCAACGACACGGCCCAGCCCTGGCTGCTGGTGCTGATGCACGGCGTGGGCAGCAACGAGCAAGACCTCTTCGGGCTGGCGGGCTTCGTGCCGCCGGCCTTCCACGTGCTGAGCCTGCGCGCGCCCTACCGCATGGGGCCCAGCGCCCATGCGTGGTTCGAGTTCGCCGTCGAGCCCGATGGCCGCCGCACCATCAACGAGCCGCAGGAGGCCGCGAGCCGCGTGCTGGTGGCGCAGACGGTGGAATCCGCCGCCCGCCAGCTGGGCGTGCCGCCCGAGCGCGTGATCGTGGGCGGCTTCAGCCAGGGCGGCATCATGGCGCTCACGCTGCTGCTGACCCGGCCCGCCCTGGTGCACGGCGCCCAGGTGCTGCACAGCCGCCTGCTGCCCCAGGCCCTGCCGCACGCCGCGCCGGCCCCGGAGCTGGCCGGCAAGCAGCTGTGGGTGAGCCATGGCGTGCAGGACAATGTGATTCCGCTGGCCAGCGCCCACGCCATCCGCGACCATGCCGCCGCGCTGCCGCTGGCCCTGACCTACCGCGAATACCAGAGCCTGCACGAGCTGCGCCCCGACGAGGTGCGCGACGCCATGGCCTGGCTGCAGGCGCTGGCGGTCGGCTGACCGATTTTTCTTTGGGTGCTCTTTTTGCCGTCAGCCCTTGATCCACCTGCGCATGCTGCTATCAAAATGAAAGCGGTGGCGGCGTGCGGGGAACGACCGGCCCATTCGCGGGTCGCACCCAGCTACCAAGGAGAACGCCATGCCTGAACGAGAGCCCGATCCCTACCGCCCGCCGACTCAGCGTTCCGCCGCCTCCGGCCTGCTGCCCGCCGTGCTGGCCGTGGCCATCGCAGCGGGTGCCGGCTGGTGGTTCTGGTGGCGCCCGGCCCATGCGCCCGTGGCGCCGCCGGTCGCCGCCGCGCCCGAGCCCGCCGCGCCGGCATCGGCGCCAGCCTCCGCTCCGGCAGAGGTCGCCTCCGGCCCGCAGAACCCGGTCGATGCGCTGGCCGCCCCGGCGCCTTCGCTGCCCGCGCTGGCCGATTCCGACGCCTACGTCGCCAAGTCGCTGAACGAGTTGCTCGGCGCGCAGAAGGTGGCCTCGTTCCTGCAGCTCGACGGCTTCGTGCGCCGCGTGGTCGCCACGGTGGACAACCTGGGCCGGCATACGGCCGCATCGCGCCTCTGGCCGGTGCAGCCCACGCCCGGGCGCTTCCAGGTCGAAGGCCCCGAAGAAGCCGCCACGCAGACCATCGCGCCCGCCAACGCGGCGCGCTACGGCGCCTTCGTGAGCTTCGCCGAGGCCCTGCCGCGCGAGGGCGTGGTCACGCTCTACGCGCAGCTCTACCCGCTGTTCCAGACCGCCTATGAAGAGCTGGGCTACCCGGGCAAGTACTTCAACGACCGCCTGATTGCCGTGCTGGACCAGCTCATCGCCACGCCCGAGCCCAAGGGCCCGCTGCAGGTGCAGCTCACGCATGTGCAGGGCGAGGTGCCGTCCACACGGCCCTGGGTGCGGTATGAGTTCGCCGACCCGCAGCTGCAGGCCCTTTCCAGTGGGCAGAAGGCGCTGCTGCGCATGGGGCCTGACAACGCCCGGCGCCTGAAGGCCGTGCTGTCCGACCTGCGGCGCCGGCTGGCGGCGGGGGCCGTGCCGCCCCGGGCCGCTGCGTCGGCCGCCAGCGCCGCTCGCTGACCGGCCCGCGGCCTTCCTCCATTCCCCGCCGATTGTTTGATCGTTCACCAGGCTACAGCCATGCCCCTTTTCATCGCCATGAACCGCTTCCGCATCGTCCCGGGCCGCGAGGACGAATTCGTCGAGATCTGGCGCCAGCGCGACAGCCACCTGGCGCAGGTGCCGGGCTTCCAGTCGTTCCACCTGCTGCGCGGCGAGACCACGGCGGAGCACACGCTGTTCGCATCCCACACCGTGTGGGCATCGCGCGCGCATTTCGAGGACTGGACGCGCTCGGAAGCCTTCCGCGCCGCGCACGCCGGGGCCGGGCAGAAGCGCGACCTCTACCTCGGCCCGCCGCAGCTGGAGCTGCTGGACGCGGTGCTGTAGGCCCTCGGTACGGCTTCGGCGGGATGCCTGGCCGGGCGAAGCGCCGTGGCGGCCGTCAGTGCGCGGGCAAGGGCAGGGCGGTCTTGTAGCGCACCTGCTTGAGCGCGAAGCTGGAGCGGATCTTCTCGATGCCCGGAATGGGCGTGAGCTGCTCCAGGATGAAGCGCTCCAGCGCGCCGATGTCGGCCACCGCCACGCGGATCAGGTAGTCGGAATCGCCGCTCATCAGGTAGCACTCCATCACCTCGTCGTGCTCGGCGATGCGGCGCTCGAACTGCGCCAGCGCCTCCTTGGCCTGCGATTTCAGGCTGATGCTGATGAACACGTTCAGCCCCAGGCCCAGCGCGGCGGCGTTGGCCAGCGCCACGTAGCGGGCGATGACCCCCTCCGCCTCCAGCGCTTTGACGCGGGCCAGGCACGGCGATGGCGAGAGATGCACGCGCCGCGCCAGCTCCACGTTGGAGAGCGATCCGTCGGCCTGCAGCGCCGCCAGAATGCGGAGATCCATGGTGTCGAGCTTCATGTGCTGCAGTTTAGGCAATGTGCGGCACGACATGCTGCGGTTTCGGGTTTCCCATGATGCATATCGGCCGCCCATGCTGCGCTGCGGCCGATAGAGTGGCCCGCATGAACGCCCCACTGCCCCTTCACGCCCTGGCCCCCGATGCCGCCGCCCAGGCCGGCGCTCCCGATATCGATCCGCAGGAAACCGCCGAATGGCGCGAAGCCTTCCTGGCCCTGGTGGCCACGCAGGGCCCCGAGCGCGCCCGCTTCGTGCTGGACGAGCTGGCGGCCCTGGCGCGCCGGCAGCGCACGGGCTGGCAGCCCACGCTGAACACGCCCTACGTCAACACGGTGGCGGTGGAGTCGCAGCCGGTGTTCCCGGGCGATCTGGCCATCGAGGAACGGCTGGCTTCCCTCATGCGCTGGAACGCCCTGGCCATGGTGGTGCGCGCCAACCAGGCGGAAACGGGCGGATCGAGCGAGCTGGGCGGCCACATCGCCAGCTACGCCAGCGCGGCCGACCTGTTCGAGGCCGGCTTCAACCATTTCTTCCGCGCCCGCGAAGGCACGGGACCCGGCCAGCACCGGGGCGATCTGGTGTTCTTCCAGCCGCACAGCGCGCCGGGCGTCTATGCGCGGGCATATCTCGAAGGGCGGCTCACCGAGCACGACCTGCAGCATTACCGCCAGGAGATCGCCGCGCCCGCGGTGGGCGCACAGGGCCTCTCCAGCTACCCGCACCCCTGGCTGATGCCGGACTTCTGGCAGTTCCCCACGGGCTCCATGGGCATCGGGCCGATCAGCAGCATCTACCACGCGCGCTTCATGCGCTACCTCACGCACCGCAACTTGCTCGATTGCCAGGGGCGGAAGGTGTGGGGCGTGTTCGGCGACGGGGAGATGGACGAGCCCGAGAGCATGAGCGCGCTCACGCTGGCCGCGCGCGAGGGGCTGGACAACCTGGTCTGGGTGGTCAACTGCAACCTGCAACGCCTGGATGGCCCGGTGCGCGGCAACGGCCGTATCGTCGATGAGCTGGAGCGGCTCTTCGCCGGCGCGGGCTGGAACGTGGTCAAGCTGCTCTGGGGCAGCGACTGGGATGGGCTCTTCGCCCGCGATCTGACCGGCACGCTGGCCCGCACCCTGGGCGGCACGGTCGATGGGCAGATGCAGACCTTCGCTGCGAAGGACGGGCGCTACAACCGCGACCATTTCTTCGGCCAGTCGCCGGAAATGGCGGCGCTGGCGCAGGGCCTGACCGACGAGCAGATCGACCGCCTCAAGCGCGGCGGCCACGACCTGGTGAAGATCCACGCCGCCTACGCCGCCGCCGCCGCCCATCGCGGCCAGCCCACGGTGATCCTGGCCCACACCAAGAAGGGCTACGGCATGGGCACGGCCGGGCAGGGCAAGATGACCACGCACAGCCAGAAGAAGCTGGATGAGACCGACCTGCTGGAATTCCGCAACCGCTTCAACCTGCCTTTGAGCGACGAGCAGGCCACGGGCCTGGCCTTCTACCGCCCGGCCGAGGACAGCCCCGAGATGCGCTACCTGCGCGAACGCCGTGCCGCCCTGGGCGGTGCGCTGCCGCGCCGCGAGACCGCCTGCGGCGTGGTGCCCGTTCCGCCCGTGGAGCAATACGCCCAGTTCGCGCTGCAGGCGCAGGGCAAGGAGATGAGCACCACCATGGCCTTCGTGCGCATGCTGGGCGCGCTGCTCAAGGATGGCGAGCTGGGCCCGCGCATCGTGCCCATCGTGGCCGACGAGGCGCGCACCTTCGGCATGGCGAACCTCTTCAAGCAGGTGGGCATCTACAGCAGCCTGGGCCAGCGCTATGCGCCCGAAGACATCGGCTCGGTGCTGAGCTACCGCGAGGCGCTGGACGGCCAGATCCTGGAGGAAGGCATCAGCGAGGCCGGCGCCATCGCCAGCTGGACGGCCGCCGCCACCAGCTACAGCGTGCATGGCCTGGCCATGCTGCCCTTCTACATCTACTACTCCATGTTCGGCTTCCAGCGCGTGGGCGACGCCATCTGGGCCGCTGCCGACCAGCGGGCGCGCGGCTTTCTGCTGGGCGCGACCTCGGGCCGCACTACGCTGGGCGGCGAGGGGCTGCAGCACCAGGACGGCTCCAGCCACCTGGTGGCCGCGACCATCCCCAACTGCAAGGCCTACGACCCGGCCCATGCGGGCGAGCTGGCCGTGATCATCGATGCCGGCATGCGCGAGATGCTGGTGGAGCAGCGCGACGTGTTCTATTACGTCACGCTCATGAACGAGAACTACGCCCAGCCCGACCTGCCGGCGGGCGCGGCCCAGGGCGTGCTGCGCGGCTGCTATGTCTTCGATAGCGCCAAGCCCTTGCCCGATAAGGGGCAGGGCACGGTTGCGCCTCAAAGCCACGTCACGCTGCTGGGCTCGGGCGCCATCCTGACCGAGGTGGTCAAGGCGGCGGCGCTGCTCGCGGCCGAGGGCATCCAGGCCACCGTGGTCAGCGTGACCAGCTGGAGCGAGCTGGCCCGCGAAGGCATCGCCTGCGAAGCGCGCGCCCTGGCCGGCGAGGCCGATGCGGGCACGCCCTGGATCGCCCAGGTGCTGGCAGGCACCGCCGGCCCGGTGATCGCCGCGAGCGACTACGTGCGCGCCGTGCCCGAGAGCGTGCGCGCCTTCGTGCCGGCCGGCCGCCGCTATCTCACGCTGGGCACCGACGGCTTCGGCCGCAGCGACACGCGGGCCGCGCTGCGCAGCCATTTCGGCGTGGATGCGGCCCACATCGCGCAGGCGGCGCGGCATGGGTTGCGGGCGGCCTGAGCGGTTGGCTGCCAGGCAGGCGCGGGGCTGGTTTTCTCAGAAGGAAATCAGCCTGCAGCGCTTGATGGATCAGCGCTTTTTGCTATCGTTGATATAGCAAATCAGGCCGCTTCGGCCGGCCGGAAGAACGCATCCAGCAGCGGCATGAGCGTGGGAAATTCCTGCGCGAAGCGATCGCGGCTCACGAAGTAGGCCTCGCAGGCCACGGCGAAGAATTCGGCCGGCGCGGTGGCGCCGTAGGCGTCCAGCCAAGGCACGGCGCCGCCGAAGCGCTCGGCGATGATGACCTTCTCGCGGAAGTCCGCATAGGCCGGTGTCCAGGCGTCGTGCCAGAGCGCGCGTGCGGCGCGGCTGTCGGCTGTGCCCATGAAGCCGGCGGGCAGGGGCGGGGAGCCATCGGCCGCGCCGTCCTGCATGTCGAGCTTGTGGGCGAATTCATGGATCACGACGCTGGTGCCGCTGCCCTGGTGGCCGTCGGCCGCATGGGCCAGCGAGCGGCCGGCCTGGTCCACCGCGGGCCAGCTGAGCATGACGGGGCCGCGCTGCATGGCCTCGCCCAGCAGCACCTCGTCGTAGTCGTGCACCACGCCGGCTTCGTCCACCGCCTGGCGGCGGGCCACGGCCTCGCCGGGGTGGATGACGATGCCCACGAAATCGTCGTAGCAGTCCAGCGCCCGGGCCGGATCGCCCCAGTGCAGCAGCGGCAGGCAGGCTTGCGCGGCGATGGCCACCGCCATGGCATCGGTCACCTGCAGGCCGTGGGCGCCGGTGAATTCCTTGCGCCGCAGAAAGAGCGCGCTCAGGGCGCGCAGCTTGGCCTGGTCCTGCGCGGGCAGGGCGGCGAGGAAGCGGTAGTGCGACAGCGTCTGCAGCCAGAGCGGCGCATCGATGTCGGGCACGGGCGCCAGCGTGGCGCGCAGGCGGTTGCCGAGGCGGCGAAAGAGGTGTCGCAAAGGGGCGGGCATGCCCTTAGCTGGGGATGAGGTCCACGCGTTCCAGGCCCTGGGCCGAGAGCCGCAGCAGGCCGGCGCGCGGGGGCTGGGCATCCAGGTCCCAGTCGGTCAGCACGTGGCGGCTGAGGGCTGGGCGGCCGTCGCCCGCGGCGCGCAACACATGGTCGGCAGGCCGATGGGTGTGGCCGTGTATCAGCGCGGGCGCATCGGCGGCCTGCAGCCAGGCCTGGGCGGCGGCGGCGTCCACGTCGGCATAGAAGCCGGTGCCCGACTGCTTGCGCGATTCGCTTTCGGCGCGGGCGCTGCGGCCTTGCGCGCGGCGCTCGGCCAGCGGGCGCGCCAGCAGCTGGGCCTGCCACTGCGGGTTGCGGGCCACGGCGCGAAAGCGCTGGTAGTCCACATCCTGAAGGCAGAGCGCATCGCCGTGCGAGAGCAGCCAGCGCCGGCCCAGAAAGCCGAGCACGGTGGGGTCGTCCAGCAGCGTGACGCCGCAGTGCCGGGCGAAGCCCTGGCCCACGAGGAAATCGCGGTTGCCGTGCAGGAAGAAGAGGGCGGTGCGCCGGGCCGCGCGCTGCAGCAGTTCGCAGCAGGCGCCTTCGAAGCTGCCGGGCTCGTCGATGGCGTCGTCGCCCACCCAGACCTCGAAGACGTCGCCCAGCAGGAAGACGGCGTCGGCCGGCGTGGCGGCCAGGTAATCGGCGAAGGCCTGCACCGTGGCCGGGTGGGCCGCATCCAGGTGCAGGTCGGAAACGAAATCGACCGCGCGCCAGCCGGAGGGCGCGACGAGCTCGCGGACGTCTGGCACGGGAGGGTTCATGGCGCTGGGGGCAGGGCGGAGTGCATTCGCGCCAGGCCGCGGCCTTCGCTGATCGAAGGGCCGCGGAGCAGGCCAGGCCAGCAGACGCCGCAGAACCGGCTTCGCCGGGCTGCTGGCGTCGTCCCCCTTGGGGGGAAGGCGCGAAGCGGCTCAGGGGGGTTAAATGGCCACGGCCTTTTCGATGATGACGTCGTCCTTGGGCACGTCGTCATGGAAGCCCTTGCGGCCGGTCTTCACGCCCTTGATGGCATCGACGATCTCGGTGCCCTTGACCACCTTGCCGAAGACGGCGTAGCCCCAGCCCTGGGCCGAGGGAGCGGTGTGGTTCAGGAAGCCGTTGTCGGCCACGTTGATGAAGAACTGGGCGGTGGCCGAGTGCGGGTCGCTCGTGCGGGCCATGGCCACGGTGTAGTTTGCGTTCTTCAGGCCGTTCTGGGCTTCGTTCTGGATGGGCGCATCGGTGCCCTTCTGGTTCATGCCGGGCTCGAAGCCGCCGCCCTGGATCATGAAGCCGGGGATCACGCGGTGGAAGATGGTGTTGTCGTAGTGGCCCTTCTTCACGTAGGCCAGGAAGTTCTCGGTGGACTTGGGCGCCTTCTCGGCGTCGAGTTCCAGCGTGATGACGCCGTGGCCGGCGATGTGCAGTTCGACTTGGGGGTTGCTCATGGGAGGTTCCTCTGTGAAGCAGGGGGCCGCTGGGGCCCGTTGACGAAAGGGGGGAGGGAGAAGAAGTGCGCGGCCCGGGCCGCCCGCCGCGTCAGGCGGCAGCGGGCGCTGGGGCGCGCCGCTTACTTGACGATGGTGGCCGAGCGGATGACGACCGGCGTGGCCGGCACATTCTGGTACATGCCCCGGCTGGTGGTTTCCACGGCCTTGATCTTGTCCACCACGTCGGTGCCCGAGATCACCTTGCCGAAGACGGCGTAGCCGTTGCCTTCGCCGTTGGCGTTGAGCATGGCGTTGTCCTTGACGTTGATGAAGAACTGCGCGGTGGCCGAGTCGGGGTTGCTCGTGCGGGCCATGGCGATGGTGTAGGGCTCGTTCTTCAGGCCGTTGTTCGCTTCCAGCGGAATCGGCGCGCGCGTGGGCTTTTGCTGCATGTCGGGCGTGAAGCCGCCGCCCTGGATCATGAAGCCGTCGATCACGCGGTGGAAGACGGTGCCGTCGTAGTGCTTTTCCTTCACGTAGGCGAGGAAGTTCTCGACCGTCCTGGGCGCCTTGGCCGGGTCGAGCTGCACGACGATGTCGCCCATCGAGGTGGCCAGCCGCACCTTCGGAGCTGCCTGGGCGCTCTCGGCTGATGCTATGGAAAACGTAGCTGCCAGCGCCGTTGCAGCAAGCGCCAGGGCGGTATTTCGTCTGGAAATCATCCGATCACTCCTTCGAAGAATATCTGCCACTGGTTGCCCTTGCGCATCCAGTACTGGCGTTTGACGGGGCCGGTGCGGGCGCCCACGGGCACCTCACCGAAGGTCACGACCATCGTGTCGGCCGAATCCGTCCAGCGCAGGTAAGACTTGTCCTTGAGTTGAAGTTCCCGGCCGCGCAGCGCGCGCGACTCGGCTTCCAGGCTGCGGCTCCAGGTGGCCAGCGGCATCTTGCCGTAGCTCTCGAAATTGGGCGCGTAGAACGACAGCAGGCGCTGCATGTCGCCCTGCGACTTGGCGGTGCGCCAGGCATCGAGCACGGCCTCGAACTTCTGGCGCTCGGGCTGCAGGCTCTGCGGCTGCACCCATTGCAGCTGGCGGGCGATGACCACCGGCGTGGTGCGCGGCTCCACCGTGCGCAGGATGCGCTCCAGGTCGGGGTTGGCCAGGGCCAGGCAGCCGTCGGTCGCCAGCGGGGCGCGGGAGAACTGCTCGGGCGGCGTGCCGTGCAGCCAGATGCCGCCACCCGTCTTGCCCCGGCTCTGGTCGAGCGGGCTGGGGTAGTTGATGGGCAGCGCGCCGGAGCCGTAGAAGTCGGTCAGCTTGGCCGGGTCCAGCCGGCTGGTGATGTAGTACACGCCCAGCGGCGTGCGCTGGTCGCCTTCCAGCGTCTTCTCGATGCCGAGCTTGCCCACCGAGGCGTAGTAGTCGGCGATCAGCTCCATGCCCTTGCCGGTGTTCTCGAAGAGATACAGGCGCGAGCGCGAGGCATCGACGGCGATCGCGTGGCGCGTGCGCGCCGAGATCTCGAGGAACTGGCTGGGCACGGTGCCTGCCGGCGGGCGCACGCGCAGTGCGTCCGTGCGCTGGCGCGATTCGGCGCGCAGCTCGGCCAGCGTCTCGCCGGCCGGGCGCGGCGCTGCCGCCTCGGCCGCGGTGGCCGGGGGCACGTCGCCCATCTGCTTGAGCCCGCGCACCCGCGAGGTCAGCAGATCGCCCAGCGCGAGCTGCGCCAGCTGGAAGTTGGGGTGGTCGCGCACCAGGCTCTCGGCCTTGGCCAGCGCCTCGCGCGTGCGGCCTTCGCCGGTCAGCCGGTAGATTTCGAGCAGGCGCTTTTCGGCCTCGCCATCTTTCAGCGCGGCCGCGGCCGTCGGGGTGGCCGCCGCAGTGCGCTTGGCGGGGTGGTGCGCGCCCATCTGGCGCAGCTTGTCGCCCTGCGCATGCAGGCTGGGCGCGGCGCACAGCGCAGACAGGGCCAGGCCGGCCGCGAGGCTGCGCGCGGCCCACGCAGGCGCAGGCCTGCCCGGGGTGCGATCAAGCGCTTGCGCAGGGCTCGGCGAAACGGAAAAACGGGGAGAGGGGCGCAAGCGCCCTAGAAGCCGCAACAACCCCGGTCAACCGCCAGTGGCTTCGCGAACGATGACCCAGCGGCCACCGTTGTTCACCAGTTCGAGCGTCTTGCGGCTGTTGACGTTGTAGCTGCCGGAGCTGTAGCTCTGGCGGAACTTGGCCTGGGCCTTGTTGCCGTTCACGGTCACATGCAGGTCGTTGATGCCCACGTTGATCTTGGCACGGCCCACGATGCGCTCGCGGCGTTCCTTCTCCCAGGCAGCGCGGCTTTGCTTGCCGGGCGTGTAGGACTTCTCGTAGGAATCCAGATAGCCGGCCATGTTCTGGTTCTCCCAGGCCGTGGCCCAGGCGTGCACGGCGTGGGTGACTTCCTTCTCGGCCGCCGTATTGGCACTGACGGCTGCAGGAGCCGGTGCGGGCGCGGGCGCTGCGGCAGGTGCCGGGGCCGCTGCGGGCAGCGTGGTGGGCGCAGGAGCCGGGGTGGGGGCGGGCGCCGGTGCGGCCGGCTTGGGTGCCGGCGCCGGAGCGGGCACGGGCGCAGGTGCGGGAGCCGGAACCGGCGCAGGTGCCGGAGCGGGCGTGCGCGCTGCGGCGACAGTCGTCTTCGGCGCGTTGGAGAACAGTTCGCGGATCAGCGCGAGCTTGGGCTTGACCGAGCTGGCGTTGCTGCCGTCGAGCTGCAGCGCCTTGTTGTAGGCTTGGCTGGCCAGCTTGGCGTAGATGTCGCCCAGGTTCTCATGGGCCGTGGCGTAGCTGGGGTTGGTGCGGATCGCCATTTCCAGCGCCGTGCGGGCCTTGTCCAGCTGGTTCTGGCTGGCGTAGAGCACGGCCAGGTTGTTGTAGGGCTCGGGCAGCTCGGGGTAGTCTTCCGTCAGCTTCGTGAAGGTGGCCACCGCGTCGGACGGCTTGCCCGAATCGGCCTGTGCCACGCCGCGCAGGAAGCGCAGCTGCGGGTCGCGCGGGTTCGCTGCCAGGCGCTGGTCGGCCTTGGTCAGCGCTTCTGCCGCCTTGCCGGAGCGCAGCAGCTGCGTGATGTCGGCATAGTCATCCGCATGGGCCAGCGGTGCCCCCAGAGCGGCCGATAGCGCGATCAGGCGCAGGAAATGGGGGAGGGCGCGGAGGGCAGGCTTCATGGACGGATACAGGAGTTAGATCGGTGTCGAGCCGTAACGAGGCTTATACTGCGGCGGATTGTAGCTGAGGGGTTTGCGATGCTGGCGCGCTGTTGCCGCTTCAAGCCCCCGGGGTGCAGCGTTGCCGCATCTGCCCCCGCAACCGCGCGCCCGGACGACCCTGCGCGTGCCTTTTGACCACTGGGGTCAGCTGCACATCCCCAGACCCTGACTGATATTCCCGATGAGTTTGCGTATCTACAACACGCTGTCGCGTGCGTTGGAAGACTTTGTTCCGATCGAGCCCGGCCACGTGCGCATGTACGTGTGCGGCATGACGATCTACGACCTGTGCCACATCGGCCATGCCCGCATGATGATGGCCTTCGACGTGGTCCAGCGCTGGCTCAAGAGCAGCGGCCTGCGCGTGACCTACGTGCGCAACATCACCGACATCGACGACAAGATCATCCGCCGCGCGGTGGAGCGCGGCATCACCATCCGCGAGCTGACCGACGAGATGATCGCCGCCATGCACGAGGACATCGGCAAGCTCGGCATCGAGCCGCCTTCCATCGAGCCGCGCGCCACCGAATACGTGCCGCAGATGCTGGCGCTGATCGGCAAGCTGCAGGACAAGGGCCTGGCCTACCAGGGCAGCAGCGGTGACATGAATTACGCGGTGCGCAAGTTTCCCGGCTACGGCAAGCTCTCTGGCAAGTCGCTGGACGAGCTGCGCGCCGGCGAGCGCGTCGCCGTGCTCGAAGGCAAGGACGATCCGCTCGACTTCGTGCTCTGGAAGTCCGCCAAGCCCGAGGAGCCGCCCGAAGCCAAGTGGGACAGCCCCTTCGGCACGGGCCGCCCCGGCTGGCACATCGAATGCTCGGCCATGAGCTGCGCCACGCTGGGCGAGAGCTTCGACATCCACGGCGGCGGTGCCGACCTGCAGTTCCCGCACCACGAGAACGAGATCGCCCAGAGCGAAGGCGCCTCGGGCAAGCCGCTGGCGGCCTTCTGGGTCCATAACGGCTTCGTGCGCGTGGATAACGAGAAGATGAGCAAGTCGCTCGGCAACTTCTTCACCATCCGTGACGTGCTGGCCAAGTACGACGCGGAGACCGTGCGCTTCTTCATCGTGCGCACCCATTACCGCAGCGCGCTCAACTACAGCGACGCGCATCTGGACGACGCGCGCCAGGCGCTCAAGCGCCTCTACACCGCGCTGAGCCTGGTGGCTCCGGCGGACGTGGCCGCCATCGACTGGATCAACCCCTTCGCCGCCCGCTTCAAGGCGGCCATGGACGAGGACTTCGGCACGCCCGAGGCCGTCGCCGTGCTGTTCGAGCTGGCGGGCGAGGTCAACCGCACCCGCTCCGCCGAGGCCGCCGGCCTGCTCAAGGCGCTGGCCGGTTGCCTGGGGCTGCTGCAGGGGGACCCGCAGGCCTTCCTGCGTGCCGGCGCCACGGCGCTGGATGAGCAGGCGATCGAGGCGCTGATCGCCGCCCGCGCTGCCGCCAAGGCCGCGCGCGACTTCGCCGAGGCCGACCGCATCCGCGCCCAGCTCCTGGCCGGCGGCATCGTGCTCAAGGATTCGGCCGCAGGTACGACCTGGGAGGCCGCGCAATGAATTTTTTCTTCTTCCTTCAGCTCAATCGGCCGCAGGCGCAGGTGGGATAAGCGGTGGCTCCTAGCAAAAAGATAGTGGCGTCGGACATGGCGCCGGCAGCGCTCGCGCCCGATTACTGGACCGAGGCCTGCAAGCACCTCATGAAGCGCGACCGCGTGATGAAGCGGCTGATCCCCGAGCTGGGCGACGTCGCGCTCAGCCAGCGCGGCGATGCCTTCACCACGCTGGCGCGCAGCATCGTCGGCCAGCAGGTGTCGGTGGCTTCGGCGCAGAAGGTGTGGGACGCCTTCGCCGCACTGCCGCAGGCCATGACGCCGGCCAACGTGCTCAAGCTCAAGGTGGACGACATGCGCGCCGCAGGCCTGTCCGCCCGCAAGGTGGACTACCTGGTGGACCTGGCGCTGCATTTCGATTCCGGCCGCCTGCACGTCAAGGACTGGGGCGCGATGGACGATGACGCCATCACCCGCGAGCTGGTCGCCATCCGCGGCATCAGCCGCTGGACGGCCGACATGTTCCTCATCTTCCATCTGGCGCGGCCCAACGTGCTGCCCCTGGACGACGCCAGCCTCATCAGCGGCATCAGCCAGCATTATTTTTCCGGCGACCCCGTCAGCCGCAGCGATGCGCGCGAGGTGGCCGATGCGTGGAAGCCCTGGTGCAGCGTGGCGAGTTGGTATATTTGGCGCTCTCTCGCTCCCCTGCCTGTGGACTACTGATCCGGCGCCTGGGCCTCTTCCCAAGGCGCCGTTTCGTCGCACGTATCTGCAGCACAAAAGACTGGGCACCCCATCCCGCCCAAGGAGAATCAAGTTGGCAAAGAAAACATTCCTGGACTTCGAGCAGCCCATCGCCGAGCTCGAATCCAAAATCGAAGAACTGCGCTACGTGCAAACGGAAAGCGCGGTGGACATCTCCGACGAGATCGATCAGCTCAGCAAGAAGAGCCATCAGCTCACCAAGGACATCTACGGCGACCTCACGCCCTGGCAGATCACCAAGATCGCCCGCCATCCCGAGCGTCCCTACACCATGGACTACGTGGGCGAAATCTTCACCGACTTCGTCGAGATGCACGGTGACCGCCACTTCGCGGACGACCTCTCCATCGTCGGCGGCCTGGCCCGCTTCAACGGCCAGCCCTGCATGGTCATCGGCCAGCAGAAGGGCCGCGACACCAAGGAGCGCGCCGCGCGCAACTTCGGCATGAGCCGCCCCGAGGGCTACCGCAAGGCCCTGCGCCTGATGAAGACGGCCGAGAAATTCCAGCTGCCGGTGTTCACCTTCGTCGATACGCCCGGCGCCTACCCCGGCATCGACGCCGAAGAGCGCGGCCAGTCCGAAGCCATCGGCCGCAACATCTTCGAGATGGCGCAGCTCGAAGTGCCCATCATCACCACCGTGATCGGCGAAGGCGGCTCCGGCGGCGCGCTGGCCATCAGCGTGGCCGATCAGGTCATCATGCTGCAGTACTCCATCTACTCGGTCATCAGCCCCGAAGGCTGCGCGTCCATCCTCTGGAAGACGGGCGACAAGGCCCAGGACGCGGCCGACGCCATGGGCATCACCGCGCACCGCCTCAAGGCCCTGGGCCTCGTGGACAAGATCGTGAGCGAGCCCGTGGGCGGCGCTCACCGCGACGCCAAGCAGATGGCCGCCTTCCTCAAGCGCGCGCTGGGCGATGCCTACCGCCAGCTGGCCGACCTCAAGACCAAGGATCTGCTGGACCGCCGCTACGACCGGCTGCAAAGCTATGGCCGCTTCAACGACACCAAGGCCGAAGCCCGCTGACGCAGCGAGCGGGGCGGCCGTGAATGCGGCGCCCGCCACCCGCCACGAGCGGCCCTGCGGGGCCGCTTTTTACTGGGCGTGCCGCAGGGCAGGGCGCAACGCATGACCCAATCCTTCGATGCCGCCCTGCAGGCCTTCGCCCCCGGCCTGCCGCTGGGCGTGGGCCTGAGCGGCGGCGCTGATTCCACCGCGCTGCTGCTGGCCTGCCACGCGCGCTGGCCGGGGCAGATCGTGGCGCTGCACGTCCACCACGGCCTGCAGGCGGCGGCCGACGGGTTCGAGTCGCACTGCATGGCGCTGTGCCAGTCCCTGGGCATCCCGCTGCGCAGCCAGCGCACCGACGGGCGGCCCCAGCCCGGCCAGAGCCCCGAAGATGCGGCCCGCCGGGCCCGTTACCAGGCCTTGGCGGCACTGGCCCTTGCTCAGCCTGAGCAGCCAGCTATCGACAACATAGCAATCGCCCAGCATGCCGACGACCAGGCCGAGACCCTGCTGCTGGCGCTTTCTCGCGGCGCGGGCGCACCCGGCCTGGCCGCGATGCCCGCCCGGTGGGAGCGCGGCGGCATCACCTGGCACCGGCCCCTGTTGCAGGTGGCCGGCCGCGACGTGCGCGCCTGGCTGCAGGCGCAAGGCGGGGGCTGGGTCGAGGACCCGACCAACGCCGACGAGCGCTACACCCGCAACCGCATCCGGCACCGGCTGCTGCCGGTGCTGGAGGACGTGTTCCCGCAGTTCCGCGATACCTTCGCGCGCAGCGCGGCCCACGCCGCGCAGGCGGGTGAGCTGCTGCATGAACTGGCGGCCATCGACCTGGCCGCGTGCGGCGGGGCGCCACCGCGCATCGCCGCCTTGCAGGGCCTGAGCCACGCGCGGCAGGCGAACGTGCTGCGCCACTGGCTGCGCACCGCGCACGGCGTGGCCGCGTCCACCGCCCAGCTGGCCCAGCTGCAGTCCCAGATCGCGGCCTGCACCACGCGCGGCCACCGCATCCACATCCGCGTGGGCGGGGGCTTCGCCGTGCGCGAGGGAGCGGTGCTCGGTTGGTACAATTCCTAGGTTCTGGTTTCCGGCTTTTGTACAAGCCGGCGGCGCGCCAGAACGCGTGCATTCCTTCCCTTTCTCTTCTTCATCCTTTCGCGCCCGGCCCTTCGGGGCTCGTCAATCCAGAAATCCAATGGCACTGATCGTTCATAAATACGGCGGCACGTCGATGGGCTCCACGGAGCGCATCCGCAACGTCGCCAAGCGCGTGGCCAAGTGGGCTCGGGCAGGCCACCAGATGGTGGTGGTGCCCAGCGCCATGAGTGGCGAAACCAACCGCCTGCTCGGGCTGGCCAAAGACCTGGCGCCATCGCGTGCCAGCTCCGCCTATCACCGCGAACTCGACATGCTGGCCGCTACCGGCGAGCAGGCTTCTTCCGCTCTGCTGGCCATCGCCCTGCAGGCCGAAGGCATGGAGTCGGTGAGCTACGCCGGCTGGCAAGTGCCCATCCGCACCGACAGCGCCTACACCAAGGCCCGCATCGAATCCATCGATGACAAGCGCGTGCGCGCCGACCTCGCCGCCGGCAAGGTCGTCATCGTCACGGGCTTCCAGGGCATCGACGAGCACGGCCACATCACCACGCTGGGCCGCGGCGGCTCCGACACCTCCGCCGTCGCCGTCGCCGCCGCCATGAAGGCCGCCGAATGCCTGATCTACACCGACGTGGACGGCGTCTATACGACCGACCCGCGCGTCGTGCAGGAAGCGCGCCGCCTGGCCACCGTTAGCTTCGAGGAAATGCTGGAGATGGCCAGCCTCGGCAGCAAGGTGCTGCAGATCCGCTCGGTGGAATTTGCCGGCAAGTACCGCGTGCCACTGCGCGTGCTCTCCAGCTTCACGCCCTGGGACATCGACATCGACGAAGAAGCCCGCTCCGGCACGCTGATCACTTTTGAGGAAGACGAAAAAATGGAACAAGCCGTCGTATCCGGCATCGCTTTCAACCGCGACGAGGCCAAGGTCTCCGTCCTC
This sequence comes from Paracidovorax wautersii, assembly GCF_900113035.1. Classification (GTDB taxonomy): domain Bacteria; phylum Pseudomonadota; class Gammaproteobacteria; order Burkholderiales; family Burkholderiaceae_C; genus Paracidovorax; species Paracidovorax wautersii. The sequence continues at coordinate 333,325 of NZ_FONX01000004.1, forward strand.
GGCGTGCCCGACACGCCCGGCATCGCCTACCAGATCCTGGGCGCCGTGGCCGAAGCCAACATCGAGGTGGACGTCATCATCCAGAACCTGAGCAAGGACGGCAAGACCGACTTCAGCTTCACGGTGAACCGCGGCGACTACGCCCGCACCATCGACCTGCTCAAGGACAAGGTGCTGCCCGCATTGGGAGCCCAGGAAGTCGTGGGCGACGCCAAGATCTGCAAGGTCAGCATCGTCGGCATCGGCATGCGCAGCCACGTGGGCGTGGCCGCCAAGATGTTCCGCGTGCTGAGCGAAGAGGGCATCAACATCCAGATGATCTCCACCTCCGAAATCAAGACCTCGGTCGTCATCGACGAAAAGTACGTCGAACTGGCTGTGCGCACGCTGCACAAGGCGTTCGAACTGGATCAACCCGCAGCCTGATTGCCTGAAGAGGCCTCAAATTGAGGCATAATAGCGGGATTGGAAACGTGACCGAGTGGCCGAAGGTGCTCCCCTGCTAAGGGAGTATGGGGTGTAGAGCCTCATCGAGGGTTCGAATCCCTCCGTTTCCGCCAGGTACAAAAGCCCCAAGTGATTCATTCACTTGGGGCTTTTTCCTTTTCTGCGGCTTGTTCTGAGCTTGCAAAGCGGCGTCGGTAATTTATTCGCCCGCCCAGTCCGCAGTCGGCGCGCGTGCTGCCGAGGGCTGTCAGAGCCCTTCAGGTGGTGATGCGACGCAGCCGAAAGCGGTCGGCCGTTTCTTTGCATGAAAACGGCGGCGTCTCAGGCCGGAACGCACTCTCCCCGGATGTATCATCGCGGTCCCCACGACGAACCCATCGCGTCTGTTCGTCAGTAATTGTTAATAATTATCATTCATTCCCTGCTGACGTTGCCAAAAAACCAGGCGCTCGACTTCGTTTTGGAGAGAGTTGAATGTCGGCAACTTTTTGTGAACTTCAGGGCTCTGCTGCAGTGGCAGAGGTGTTTGTTGAGAACCGGGCCCACCTCTGGAGGGTGGCTCGCAAGATCGTGTCTACCGCCGAGGTGGCGGATGACGTCATGCAGGATGCCTATCTGAGAATCGCGGATGGCTCGTGCGAGCGCAGCGTGGACCGGCCCATGGGCTACTGCTGCCAGGTGGTGCGCAACATGGCGCTGGACTATTGCCGCCGCCTGCGTGTGGAGTCCACCTATCGCTGCTTCGACACCGATGTCGAATTGGTCGATACGCCGGCGCTGTGCACGCCCGACCGCAGGCTGTGCGAGCGGCAGGTCATCGCGGCCATCGAAAGGGCGCTGGCGGCGCTGCCCAAGCGCACGCGGCAGGCTTTCGAGTTCCATCGCATCGAGGGCCTGACCCAGCGCGAGATCGCCAAGCGCCTGGGGTGTGCGCTGGGGCTGGTCAACAGCCTGATCGCGGAGGCGACCGACGCCATCCGCTCCTGCGGCCATCAATTGCTGGATGCCGAACGGCATTGAGCCTGCTGCCGCGCTTGCTGCACGCGCGGTGGCGGTGTCGTTGCGCGGCATCGCAGATGCAGTCCGGCAGGGCTGAACGGCCGGCCTCCTGCAACGTCATGTCAGCAGGAGCGCCGTGATTCGAAAAGGGCCGCGTTCGCCGCCGGGCGCTCCGAGATGTTCAACCACCGGGATATGCGCCTATGTCGATCAGCTGCTTCGATCGGGAGGACGAGACTTTCATCGTGCTCGTCAATCACGAAGACCAATACTCCATCTGGCCTCACTGGAAGGCCGTGCCGGGCGGCTGGCGCGCGGTGGATGGCGTGCGCGGCGACAAGAAGACCGTGCTGGCCTATATCGACAGTGCCTGGACCGACATGCGTCCGCGTTCGCTGCGCGAGTGGATGGATGCGCAGGAGCGGAGCGCGGCGGCCTGATGCCTCACGCGCTGGCTGCCCCGATCACGCTGCTGTGCCTGCCGTGCGCGGGTGCCAGCGCCACCATGTACCTGCGCTGGCGCCGGTTGCTGCCGGCTTCCATCCAACTGGTGCCGCTGGAGCTGCCGGGGCGCGGCGTGCGCATCGCCGAGGCTGCGGTCGAAGACTTCGGCACGCTGGTGGCGCGGCTCTGCGCCGAGAACGCGCATCTTCTGCGAGGCGATTTCGCCTTGTTCGGCCACAGCATGGGTGCCCTGCTGGCCTGCGGCATGGCGCGCCGACTGCAGGCGCTGGGCCGGCCGCTGCCGCGTGCGCTGCTGGTCTCGGCCTGTGCCGCGCCGTCGCAGCGCGGCGTGGACCGCTTCGGGGAGTCGCACGACGACGCTGCGCTGGTGGCTGATCTGCGGCGGCAGGGCGGAACGCCTGAGGCGGTTTTTGCGCACGAAGAGCTGCTGCGGCTCACGCTGGCGCTGCTGCGTGCCGACTACCGCGTTTGCGGCAGCTTCGCGCCCCGCACGGCGGTGCCGATGCCGTTGCCCGTGCATGCCTTTGCCGGGCGTGATGACCCGATCGGCCTGCAGCCCATGCAGGCCTGGTCCGCCGAGACGAGCGAGGCTTTCACGCTCGATGACTTCGGCGGCGGCCACTTCTTCATCCGCAGTGCGGAAGACGCCTTTCTCGCGGCACTCGCGCAGCGCCTCGGGCAGATCGGCGCAGGGGCCCGCCTTGCGCTGCAGGAGCCGGCCTGAGCGCCTTCGCCGGCGCCGCCTGCTGCCATTCATCCCCGTCTGCATTCAACCGGGCGCGCGCCGCGCGTGCGCGCCGCATTCTTCGATAGGAACGACATGCTCGTGACCGAATCCACCGGCCGCCGGCCCGGCAACTTCGTCGCCCACCTGCGCGATCTCGCACTGCGCCGCCCCGATGAGCTCTGGCTCACCGTTGCCGACGACGTCGGCGGCACCTATGCCGAGTTGCCCATCACCTACGCGGTGTTCGAGCGCCGTGTGCGCGCCCTGGCCGCCGTGCTGCAGCAGGACTTCGCGCCCGGCGAGCGGGCGCTCGTCATGCTGGACAACGGAGACCACTACGCCGTCTGCATGCTGGCGTGCTTCTACAGCGGCGTGATCGCCGTGCCCATCTTCCCGCCGGAATCGATGCGGCCGCAGCACCTGGCGCGGCTCATGGGCGTGGCCGCCGATGCGCAGGCCCGGTGCGTGCTCACCTCGGCCGCGCTGGCCGGCGCCATCGCGGACAGCGGCGCGGCCTTCGAAGGCGCGCAGACCATCGCGGTCGATGCGATCGACATTGCCCAGGCCGATGGCTGGCGGCCCTGGGAGCCGGCGGGCGAGGACATCGCTTTCCTGCAGTACACGTCGGGCTCCACCTCCGCGCCCAAGGGCGTGATCGTCACCCATGCCTGCCTGATGGCCAACGAGCTGGCCATGGCGGACCGCTTCGCCATCCGGACCGATTCCCGGTTCGTGACCTGGGCGCCGCTCTATCACGACATGGGCCTGATCTGCGGCCTGCTGCTGCCGCTCTATTGCGGCATCGAGGTGGTGCTGACTTCGCCGCGCTATTTTCTCGAACGGCCGATGCGTTGGCTCGAACTCATCTCGCGCCACCGTGCCACCCATAGTGGCGGCCCCGACTTCGCTTTCCGCCTGTGCCTGGAACGCGTGCGCGACGCGCAGGTCGCAACGCTCGATCTCTCGGCCTGGGAATGCGCCTACACCGGCGCCGAGCCCGTGCGCGCCGATACCGAGCAGGACTTCCTCGCGCGCTTCGCGCCCGCGAGCCTGCGCCCTGGCGCGGCCTTCCCGTGCTATGGCCTGGCCGAAGCCACGCTGTTCGTCACCGCCGCGCCGCAGGGCCAGGGCATGACGGTGCGCGGCTTCGACGCCGAGGCGCTGGCGGCCGGGCGCGGCGTGCCCGATGCCGCAGGCCCCTTGTTCGTGAGCTGCGGCACGGTGCCTTCTGGACATGCGCTGGCCATCGTCGATCCGCAGACCCAGGCCGACGTGGCGCCGGGCGTGATCGGCGAGATCTGGTTCAGCGGCCCTAGCGTGGCCGCCGGCTACTGGCGCAATGAAGAGGCCACGCGGCGGACCTTTGTCGAGCGCGGCGGGCTGCGCTGGCTGCGCACGGGTGACCTGGGCTTTATGTGCGACGCGGGCGAGCTCTACGTCACCGGCCGCATCAAGGACCTGATCATCGTGCGCGGGCACAACATCTACCCGCAGGACGTGGAGCGGACAATCGAGGCCGAGGTGGACGCGGTGCGCAAGAGCCGCGTGGCGGTGTTCGCGGTGCAGGGGCCGGATGGCGAAGGCATCGGCGTCGCTGCCGAGGTCTCGCGCAGCATGCAGAAGCTGGTGCCGCCCGCGGCCCTGGTGGAGGCGCTGAGCGCTGCCGTCAGCGAATCGCTGGGCGAACCCTTGTCGGTGGTCGTGCTGCTCAACCCCGGCGGACTGCCCAAGACCACCAGCGGCAAGCTGCAACGCAGTGCCTGCCGCACAGGCTGGCTCGACCGCAGCGCCGACGCCTATGCCATCTACGAATTCGGCGCCTTCGTGCGCGGCGGCCCTGCGGCGCAGACGCCGGCTGCTGCAGTGGCGCCGGCCGACGAGACCGAGCGCGAGCTGGATGCCATCTGGCGCAGCGTGCTGCGCCGCAGCGGCGACCAGCCCTTGCCGCGTGACGCGCATTTCTTCACCAGCGGCGGCAATTCGCTCTCGGCCACGCAGGCCGCGGCCCGCATCGCGGCGCGCTGGCGCATCACGTTCCCGGTGCGGCTGATGTTCGAGCACCCGCGCCTGCAGGACTGCGCGGCGCTGATCCGCGACCGCGTGGCGCAGGGTACCGCGGCAGCGCCGGCCGCCATGCCCGTGCTGCCGGCTGAAGCACATTCGGCCGGCCTGCCGCTCTCCCACGCGCAGGAGCGCCAGTGGTTCCTTTGGCGCATGGACCCGGCCGGTACGGCCTATCACGTCTGCGCGGCGCTGCACATCGGCGGCCCGCTGGATGGCGATGCGCTTCAGGCCACGCTGAACGGCCTGCGTGCGCGCCACGCATCCTTGCGCACGCGCTTCTCGGCCGACGAACAAGGCTCGGCGCGGCAGTGGATCGGCGCAGACGCGCACCTGCCCCTGACGATCACGGACCTGCGCAGCCTGCCCGCCGCCGAGCGTGAAAAGAGCGTGGACCAGGCCCTGCGCGATGTCGCCGCCCGGCCTTTCGATCTGGCGCATGGCGATCTCGTGCGCGCCGCCTGGCTGCGCCTCACGGACGACGACCAGGTGCTGGTGCTGGCGATGCACCACATCGTGACCGATGGCGCCTCCATGCAGGTGCTGATGGACGAGCTGGCCGCAGGCTATGCCGCCAAGTGCAGCGGCCAGGCCGCCATGCCTTGGGCCCCTCTGCCCGTGGAGTACGCCGACTACGCCGCCTGGCAGCGCGACTGGCTGGCCGCAGGCGAGGGCGCTCGCCAGCTGGCGTGGTGGCGCGAGCAACTGGGAGATGCCCACCCTCGGCTGGAATGGCCCACCGACCGACCGCGCCCGCCGCAGGGCGAGCGCCTGCGCGCCGCGCGCCACGGCTTCGCGCTGCCCGCGCCGCTGCTCGCCGGCCTGCGTGGGACGGCGGCCGAGGCTGGCACGACGCTGTTCGTCACGCTGCTGGCCGGCCTGCAGACGCTGCTGCATCGGCTCACGGGGCAGGGCGACATCCGCATCGGCACGGCCATGGCCAACCGCCATCGGGCGGAGGTCGAGCGTGTGGTGGGCCTTTTCGTCAACACGCTGGTGCTGCCGGGGCGGATCGATAGGCGCATGCCCCTGCGCGACGTGCTCGCCCAGGCCCGCGAGATGGTGCTGGGCGCGCAGGCGCATCAGGACCTGCCTTTCGACCAGCTGGTGCAGGCGCTGCAGCCCGACCGGGGCGCGGGCGAGAACCCGCTGTTCCAGGTCATGCTCAATCATCTGATCGAGGACCACTCCGCGTTCGGCGCCATCGGCGGGCTGGAAGTGCGGCATCAGCCCATGCCCGATCTGCAGGCGCAGTTCGAGCTGGTGCTGGAGGCGCGTGAATCGCTCGACGGCAGCCTGCGGCTGGACCTGATCTATGCGGCTGATCTCTTCACGCCCGAAGCGATGGGCCGTCTGAGCGGCCACTACACGGCCATCCTGCAGGCCCTCGCTGCCACGCCAGAACGTGCCGTGGGCGACGTGGCCCTGCTGAGCGTCTCCGAGCAGGCCCAGCTGGCCGCCTGGTCCATCAACCCCGGGCGCGAACCCGCCTTCGAGCCCATCCACCGCCAGATCGCCCGCCAGAACCCGCAGGCCACCGCGCTGCTCTTCGCCGATGAAGTCTGGACCTACGGCCAGCTCAACCGCCGATCCAGCCAGCTGGCCCACCGGCTGCGGCGTCAGGGCGTGGGCCCGGACACCCTGGTGGGCATCGCCATGCAGCGCTCGCCCGAGCTCATCGTCGGCATCCTCGCCATCCTCAAGGCCGGCGGCGCTTATCTGCCGCTGGACCCGGACCAGCCCGGTGCGCGGCTGGCCGCCATGGCGGCTGGCAGCGGCATCCAGCTGCTGCTGATCCACGAAGCCACCCGGGGACTGGTGCCCGAGCGGGCAGGACTTCAGTCCCTGGATATGGGCGAACTCGACCTGAACGCCGAGCCCGATACCGAACCGGATATCCCCCTGCACGGCGAACACCTCGCCTACGTCATCTACACCTCCGGCTCCACCGGCCAGCCCAAGGGCGCGGCCATCCGCCACCAGGCCCTGCACAGCTGCATGGCCTGGATGCAGCGCAGCTACCGCCTGCAACCGCAAGCCGCAGACACCGTGCTGCACAAGGCCCCCATCGGCTTCGACGTCTCCTGCTGGGAAATCTTCTGGCCCCTGAGCTGCGGCGCACGACTCGTGCTCGCACAGCCCGGCGAGCAGCGCGACCCCGAACGCATCACCCAGCTCATCCGCCGGCACCAGGACACGGAGGCTTTTTCATGCCCAAGCCTGCAGAGGCGACGGGCCGCGTCAGTAGTCGTCGCCGCCGTAGCCCACGGCCAGGTTCTCGAAGCGCGTCTGGTTCTTCTGGAAGAAGAGCTTGACCGTGCCCGTCGGGCCGTTCCGCTGCTTGCCGATGATGACCTCGGCCACGTTGGGCTCCTTGGAGTCCTTGTTGTAGTAGTCGTCGCGGTAGATGAACATGATGATGTCCGCATCCTGCTCGATGGCGCCGGATTCGCGCAGGTCGGACATCATGGGCCGCTTGTCGGTGCGCTGCTCCACCGAGCGGTTGAGCTGCGACAGCGCGATCACCGGGCATTGCAGCTCCTTGGCCAGCATCTTCAGGCCCCGCGAGATCTCGCCCAGTTCGGTGGCGCGGTTGTCGGAGCTGTTCGAGCCCGAGCCGCTCATGAGCTGCAGGTAGTCCACCACGATGAGGCCGAGCTTGCCGCACTGCCGCGCCAGCCGGCGGGCATTGGCCCGCAGTTCCCCGGGCGAGAGGCCCGGCGTTTCGTCGATGTGCAGCGACACGGTGCGCAGGCGCTCGATGGCTTCGGTCAGGCGCGGCCATTCCTCGTCGGTCAGCTTGCCGGTGCGCAGATTGCCCTGGTTCACGCGGCCGATCGAGCCCACGATACGCACCGCGAGCTGGGCCGCGCCCATTTCCATCGAGAAGATGGCCACGGGCAGGCCTTCGTTGAGCGCCACGTGCTCGGCGATGTTCACCGCGAACGAGGTCTTGCCCATGGAGGGACGCGCGGCCAGCACGATCATGTCGCCGGCCTGCAGGCCCGAGGTCATGCGGTCCAGATCGGCGAAGCCTGTGGGCACGCCGGTCACGTCCATGGGGTTGTCGGCCATCTCCTGGACCTGGTCCAGCAGGTCGATCACCAGGGTGTCCAGCGACTGGAAGCCCTGCTTGCTGCGCGAGCCCTCTTCGCCGATGGCGAAGATCTTGGCCTCGGCCTCGTCCAGGATCTTCTCGACCGTCTTGCCCATGGGGTTGAAGGCGTTGGTCGAGATCTCGTCGCTGGCCGTGACCAGCTTGCGCAGGATGGAGCGCTCGCGCACGATCTCCGCGTAGCGGCGGATGTTGCTGGCGCTGGGCACGTACTGCGCCAGGCTGTTGAGGTAGGCGATGCCGCCCACCTCCTCGGCCTTGCCCAGGCTCTGCAGCTCCTCGAAGACCGTGATCACGTCGGCCGGCTTGCTGGCGTTGATCAGCTTGCCGATGGCGGCATAGATCTGCTGGTGCTCGTGCCGGTAGAAGTCGCTGTCCACCAGCAGGTCGCCCACCCGGTCCCAGGCGTTGTTGTCCAGCAGCAGACCACCCAGCACGCTGGATTCCGCCTCGATGGAGTGCGGCGGCACGCGCAGCTTGGCCACTTCCTTGTCGATCGGGTGCGGCAGGGTGAAATCGTCGTCCAGGGGGGGCATCACGGCAGACATGGGAGGAACTCCTTGAGCGTCAGGGACGGCAGCCGCCACGGGCAGCGGCTGGGGACAATGCTGTGGACAAGCCGTTGACAGGCGGTGGATTCAGCAGGCGCCAGAAAACGCAAAAGCCGCCCAGGGGCGGCCTTCGCTGCGCTCTGCATTCTCATGCAGAGTGAGTGGGTGGTCAGGCGGTTTCGCCGTACACCGAGATGGTGACTTCCACGACCACGTCGGTGTGGAGTGCCACGCTGACCGTGCTGTCGCCGACGGTCTTGATCGGGCCGTTGGGCAGGCGGATCTGGGCCTTGACGACCGAGTAGCCTTGCTTGTTCAGCTCTTCGGCGATGTCGTGGTTGGTGACGGAACCGAACAGACGGCCGTCCACGCCAGCCTTTTGCGTCAGCTTGACGGTCGTGCCGCCCAGCTTTTCGCCTTGGGTCTGGGCTTCAGCCAGCTTGGCGGCAGCAGCCTTTTCCAGTTCGGCGCGCTTGGCTTCGAACTCGGCCTTGTTGGCTTCCGTGGCGCGGCGGGCGCGGCCCGACGGGATCAGGAAGTTGCGTGCGTAGCCGTCCTTGACCTTGACGATTTCGCCCAGGTTACCGAGGTTCACGACCTTGTCGAGCAGAATGATTTGCATGGTCGGGCTCCTTAGATCTTGTGCTGGTCGCTGTAGGGCACCAGGGCCAGGAAGCGAGCGCGCTTGATGGCGGTGTTCAGCTGACGCTGGTAGATGGCGCGCGTGCCGGTCAGGCGCGCGGGGATGATCTTGCCGTTTTCGGCGATGAAGTCACGCAGGGTGTCGACATCCTTGTAGTCGATCTCTTCCACGCCAGCGACCGTGAAGCGGCAGAAGCGCTTGCGCTTGAACAGCAGGGACTGGGTGTTGCGCTTCGGGCGCTTGTCTTTGTTGAACTTCTTGAACGTGGCCATTTTCGGACCCCTTGAAAATTAATCTTGTTGAATATCCTGGATGTGGAAGACCAGACCCTTGCCGTTGCGCGGCGTGGCGAGGAAACCCTGGAACTTCCAGCGGCTCCCCAGAGCCTGCCGAGCCAGCCGCTCCGCCAGGGCGCCGAACGCCACGGCCTTCACGGCTGCACGGACCTCACGCTGCGCGCCTGCTTCCTGCTGCTGCGACTCGTGTTCGAGCCGCAAGTCCAGCGCAGGCAATCCGGCCGGCGTGTAGCGCAAGGCTTTCGCCTCGCCGATACAGGCCGTCAGCGCAACGCGGTTTTCCACATCTCCCGGCTTGGAGCTGCCGATCAGCGCGATTCGCGCTCGGCGGCTGCGAATTCAGCCTGGCTGGCCTTGCGCGCTTCTTCGCGCTCGACGGTCTTCATCATGGAAGAAGCGCCGGTTTCGGCCTTCTTCTTCTGGACCGTCAGGTGGCGCAGCACGGCGTCGTTGAACTTGAAGGCGTGCTCCAGTTCAGCCATCACGGCCTGGTCGGCTTCGATGTTCACGCACAGGTAGTGGGCCTTGGCGAGCTTGTTGATCAGGTACGCCAGTTGACGGCGGCCCCAGTCTTCCACGCGGTGGACCTTGCCGCCGCCGGCAGTGATCATGCCCTTGTAGCGCTCCAGCATGGCTGGAACCTGTTCGCTTTGATCCGGGTGGATCAACAAGATGATTTCGTAATGACGCATGCAAACTCCTTCTGGATGACACCACCTGCTGCGTCTCTTGAAGCAGTGTGGCAAGGCAAAGCCGGCGATTATAGCGCGCACCTCCCAGCTTGTACACTCGCAGGCTGACTGGAGGGCCGAGCATGCCGCCCCGGGCACACGCCGGAAGCCGGATTGTGGCAGTGGCGCTTGAAATCCTCCGGTCCGCACCGATCTCCGCGCATATCGTTTCTTTTTCTTCCCCCAACCATCGACCGACATGTCCGACAACCATCCAGCCAACGCCCCTGCGCCCCAGCAGCCCGCGCCCGAAGAAGTCGAAGCCGCGATGGCGGCCCATGCCTCCGATGAACTGAGCCGCCTGCAGAACGAGCTGGCCGAGCTCAAGGCCAAGAGCGCCGACCTGGCCGACCAGTTCCTGCGCGCCAAGGCCGAGGCAGAGAACGCCCGCCGCCGCGCCGAGGAAGAAGTCTCCAAGGCCCGCAAGTTCGGCATCGAGAGCTTCGCCGAGAGCCTGCTGCCGGTGGCCGACAGCCTGGCCGCGGCCCTCGCCATCAAGGACGCGACGCCCGAGCAGCTGCGCGAAGGCTCCGACGCCACGCTGCGCCAGCTCACCGCCGCGCTCGAGCGCAACAAGGTGCTGGCCATCAACCCGGCCGCCGGCGAGAAGTTCGACCCGCACAAGCACCAGGCGATCAGCGTGGTGCCGGCTGAGCAGGAACCCAACACCGTGGTCTCCGTGCTGCAAAAGGGCTACGTGATCGCCGAGCGCGTGCTGCGGCCCGCCCTGGTCACGGTGACGGCGCCCAAGTAAGGCGCAAGGCTCAACGGCCCGCCAAGGCCCGCGCGAGCGGGCCGGCCGCCCGGCCCACCCCGGGCTGGGCCACCCAAATTTTTCTGATGCGCCGGCTTGAACCAGGACAAGTTATCCACAAGTTACGGTCATCCACTTTTTTCAGATTCTGAGGAGAACAACATGGGAAAAATCATCGGTATCGACCTGGGCACCACCAATAGCTGCGTCGCGATCATGGAGGGCAACACGACCCGCGTGATCGAGAACAGCGAAGGTGCCCGCACCACCCCGTCCATCATTGCCTACCAGGAAGACGGCGACATCCTCGTCGGCGCCTCGGCCAAGCGCCAGGCCGTGACCAACCCCAAGAACACGATCTACGCCGCCAAGCGCCTGATCGGCCGCAAGTTCGAGGAAAAGGAAGTCCAGAAGGACATCGACCTGATGCCCTACTCCATCGCCAAGGCCGACAACGGCGACGCCTGGGTGGAAGTGCGCGGCAACAAGCTGGCTCCCCCGCAGATTTCCGCCGAAGTGCTGCGCAAGATGAAGAAGACCGCCGAGGACTACCTGGGCGAGCCGGTGACCGAAGCCGTGATCACGGTGCCGGCCTACTTCAACGACGCCCAGCGCCAGGCCACCAAGGACGCCGGCCGCATCGCGGGCCTGGACGTCAAGCGCATCATCAACGAGCCCACCGCTGCGGCCCTGGCCTTCGGCCTGGACAAGCAGGACAAGGCCGACCGCAAGATCGCCGTGTATGACCTGGGCGGCGGCACGTTCGACGTGTCCATCATCGAGATCGCCGACGTCGATGGCGAAAAGCAGTTCGAAGTGCTGTCCACCAACGGCGACACCTTCCTGGGCGGCGAAGACTTCGACCAGCGCATCATCGACTTCATCATCGCCGAGTTCAAGAAAGAGCAAGGCGTGGACCTGTCCAAGGACGTGCTGGCCCTGCAGCGCCTGAAGGAAGCCGCCGAGAAGGCCAAGATCGAGCTGTCCTCGTCCTCCGCGACCGACATCAACCTGCCCTACATCACGGCCGATGCCTCGGGCCCGAAGCACCTGAACATCAAGCTGACCCGCGCCAAGCTGGAAAGCCTGGTGGACGAGCTGATCGAGCGCACCATCGCTCCCTGCCGCACGGCCATCAAGGACGCCGGCATCAACGTCGCCGACATCAACGACGTGATCCTGGTCGGCGGCATGACCCGCATGCCCAAGGTGCAGGACAAGGTCAAGGAATTCTTCGGCAAGGAACCCCGCAAGGACGTGAACCCTGACGAAGCCGTGGCCGTGGGCGCCGCCATCCAGGGCCAGGTGCTGTCGGGCGACCGCAAGGACGTGCTGCTGCTGGACGTGACCCCGCTGTCGCTGGGCATCGAGACCCTGGGCGGCGTGATGACCAAGATGATCAGCAAGAACACCACGATCCCGACGAAGTTCGCGCAGACCTTCTCGACCGCCGACGACAACCAGCCGGCCGTGACCATCAAGGTGTTCCAGGGCGAACGCGAGATCGCCAGCGCCAACAAGCTGCTGGGCGAGTTCAACCTGGAAGGCATCCCGCCGGCAGGCCGCGGCGTGCCGCAGATCGAGGTGAGCTTCGACATCGATGCCAACGGCATCCTGCACGTGGGCGCCAAGGACAAGGGCACCGGCAAGGAAAACAAGATCACCATCAAGGCGAACTCGGGCCTGTCGGAAGAAGAGATCCAGAAGATGGTCAAGGACGCCGAACTGAACGCGGCCGACGACAAGAAGAAGCTGGAGCTGGTGCAGGCCCGCAACCAGGGCGAGGCTGCCGTCCACAGCGTGACCAAGAGCCTGTCCGAGCACGGCGACAAGCTGGACGCCGGCGAGAAGGAACAGATCGAAGCCGCCGTGAAGGCCCTGGAAGAAGCCCTCAAGGGTGAAGACAAGGCCGCGATCGACGAGAAGACGACCGCGCTGATGTCCGCCAGCCAGAAGCTGGGCGAGAAGATGTACGCCGACGCCCAGGCCGCGCAAGCCGCTGCGGCGGGTGGTGCCGAAGCAGCCGGCGGCCCCTCGGCCGGTGGCGCATCGTCCGCCGGTGCCGCCGCCCACGACGACAACGTGGTGGACGCCGAAGTCAAGGAAGTGAAGAAGGGCTGATCCTCCGCGCGAGCGCAGTGATCCGCTAGCCGCCGCGCCAGGCCCCGCCACAGGGGCCAGCGCGGCGTTCCTGTTCCAACGAGGCTGGAAAAGACATGTCCAAGAGAGACTATTACGAAGTGCTGGGCGTTCCCAAGAACGCCTCGGACGAAGAGATCAAGAAGGCGTATCGCAAGCTGGCGATGAAGCACCACCCTGACCGCAACCAGGGTGAAGCCGCCAAGCCGGCCGAAGAGAAATTCAAGGAGGCCAAGGAGGCCTACGAGATGCTCTCGGACGCGCAAAAGCGCGCGGCCTACGACCAGTACGGCCATGCCGGCGTGGACCCGAACATGCGCGGCCCGGGCGGCGGCGCCGAAGGCTTCGGCGGCTTCGCCGAGGCGTTCGGCGACATCTTCGGCGACATGTTCGGCCAGCAGCGCGGCGGACGCGGCGCGGGCGGCCGGCAGGTCTATCGCGGCAGCGACCTGAGCTACGCGATGGACATCACGCTGGAAGAGGCCGCCAAGGGCAAGGAGGCGCAGATCCGCATCCCGTCGTGGGAGTCGTGCGACACCTGCCACGGCAGCGGCGCCAAGCCGGGCACCAGCGCCAAGACCTGCGGTACCTGCCAGGGCACGGGCACGGTGCAGATGCGCCAGGGCTTCTTCAGCGTGCAGCAGACCTGCCCGCACTGCCGCGGCACGGGCAAGATCATTCCCGAGCCCTGCACCACCTGCCACGGCCAGGGCCGGGTCAAGAAGCAGAAGACGCTGGAAGTGAAGATCCCCGCCGGCATCGACGACGGCATGCGCATCCGCAGCACGGGCAACGGCGAGCCGGGCACCAACGGCGGCCCGCCGGGCGACCTGTACATCGAGATCCGCATCAAGAAGCACGACATCTTCGAGCGCGACGGCGACGACCTGCACTGCCAGGTGCCGGTGAGCTTCATCACCGCCGCGCTGGGCGGCGAGATCGAGGTGCCCACGCTGCAGGGCAAGGCGGCCATCGACATTCCCGAAGGCACCCAGGCCGGCAAGCAGTTCCGCCTGCGCGGCAAGGGCATCAAGGGCGTGCGCTCCAGCTACCCGGGCGACCTGTACTGCCACATCGCGGTCGAAACGCCCGTCAAGCTGACCGAGCACCAGCGCAAGCTGCTGCGCGAGCTGGAGGATTCGCTGAAGAAGGGCGGCGCCAAGCATTCGCCCAGCGGCGAGAGCTGGACCGACCGGCTGAAGAATCTGTTCACTTGAGCGGGCCAGCCCCCGCTTCCCCCGCACAAACCGCTCCGCGCCCCTGGCCCGGGGCGGTTTTTTTTGCCCGGCCAAGGCGGAAAATCGACCTTATTGCTATTCTTTTAATAGCTACATACGCAGGATTAACGGGCGCAAGGCGTCTTTTTGAACCCTGAAAAACGGCAGAACGAGGCAAGCGGGCACCCCATTCCACAACGCCGGCCAGAGCGCAATATCCATCCCATCGCGATGGACGACATCTCGATCCACGATGGCAGGCGGGATTTCCTTGAAAGAAAATACCCTCCTCTTCTCCGAACGAGAAGCGACAACACCCCGCACCCCGATGAAAAGCTCCGAGCGCAGTTTTGCGCGCCGCATCGATCTGACCTCCCTGCAACTGTTCGTGGCCGTCTGCGAGCTGGGCAGCATCGGGCGTGCGGCCGAGCGTGAATTCATCGCAGCCTCAGCCGTGAGCAAGCGGCTCTCGGACCTGGAAACCGCCGTCGATACCGCCCTGCTCTACCGCCACAGCCGGGGCGTCACGCTCACGCCGGCCGGCGAAAGCCTGCTGCACCACGCCCGCACCGTGCTCTTCGGCCTGGAGCGCATGCAGGGCGAACTCAGCGAATACGCGGACGGCGTGCGCGGCCATGTGCGCATGCACTCCAACATCTCGGCCATCGTGCAGTTCCTGCCCGAAGACCTGGGCGCCTTCTCGCGCCTGCACGGCCAGATCAAGATCGACCTGCAGGAGCACCTGAGCCCCGCCGTGCTGCACGCCGTGCGCGAAGGCGCGGCCGACCTGGGCGTGTGCCACACGGGCGCCGCCGCCGGCACGGCCGACGGCCTGCAGATGCGCCCCTACCGCAGCGACCGGCTGGTGGTGGTCGTGCCCCACGGCCATCCGCTGGCCGCGCGCGAGGCCGTGGCCTTCGGCGAGGTGCTGGACTGGGACATCGTCGGCCTGCACGGCGGCAGCAGCATCAGCTTGGCGATGCGCCAGGCCGCCGCCCATGCCGCGCGCCCGCTGCGCCAGCGCATCCAGGTCACCGGGCTGGACGCCATGTGCCGCATGATCGACAACGGCCTGGGCGTGGGCCTGCTGCCCGACCGGGCCTTCACCCTGATGCAGGGCGTGGGCCGGCTGCAGTCCGTGCCGCTTCATGAGCCCTGGGCCGAGCGCCAGCTGCAGCTGGTGGCGCGCGATTTCGACGCCCTGCCCGTCACCGCCCGGCTGCTGGCCGAGCACCTGACCGCGCTGCAACAACTGGCAACCCAACCGTCCGGCGGCGCGGCCGGTGCGCTCCTAGAATCCGCACCGACCGGCCCGTAGGCCCCCGCTTTCCTTTCCGTTTCCTCCCCCTTCCCCACGCCAAGAAAAGAGACCGCCATGGGACGCACCCTGTACGACAAGATCTGGGACGAGCACGTCGTCCACACCGAAGAGGACGGCACCGCCATCCTCTACATCGACCGCCACCTGGTGCACGAAGTGACCAGCCCCCAGGCGTTCGAAGGCATCCGCCAGGCCGGCCGCAAGGTCTGGCGCGTGAGCTCCATCGTCGCCACGGCCGACCACAACACGCCCACCACCGGCTGGGAGCGGGGCTATGACGGCATCGCCGACCCCATCAGCAAGGAACAGATCACCACGCTGGACAAGAACATCGCCGAAGTGGGCGCCGCCGCCTTCTTCCCGTTCCTGAGCAAGCGGCAAGGCATCGTCCACGTGATCGGCCCCGAGAACGGCGCCACCCTGCCCGGCATGACCGTGGTCTGCGGCGACAGCCACACCAGCACGCACGGCGCGTTCGGCGCGCTGGCGCACGGCATCGGCACCAGCGAAGTCGAGCACGTGATGGCCACCCAGACCCTGCTGGCCAAGAAGGCCAAGAACATGCTGATCCGCGTGGACGGCCAGGTCGCGCCCGGCGTGACGGCCAAGGACATCGTGCTGGCCATCATCGGCAAGATCGGCACGGCCGGCGGCACGGGCTACACCATCGAATTCGCAGGCCCCGCCATCCGCGCGCTCAGCATGGAAGGCCGCATGACGGTCTGCAACATGGCCATCGAGGCCGGCGCCCGCGCCGGGCTGGTGGGGGTGGACGACAAGACCATCGACTACGTCAAGGGCCGCCCGCTCTCGCCCACCGGCGTGGAATGGGACCAGGCCGTGGCCTACTGGAAGACGCTGCACTCCGATGCCGACGCGCAGTTCGACACCGTGGTCACGCTCAACGGCGCCGACATCGTGCCGCAGGTCACCTGGGGCACCTCGCCCGAGATGGTGCTGGGCGTGGATGCCATCGTGCCCGACCCCGACAAGGAAAAGGACCCGAACAAGCGCGGCGCCATCGAGCGCGCGCTGACCTACATGGCCCTGGAACCCGGCAAGCCGCTGGCCGACATCTTCGTGGACAAGGTCTTCATCGGCAGCTGCACCAACAGCCGCATCGAAGACATGCGCGAAGCCGCCGCCGTAGTGAAGAAGCTCGGCCAGAAAGTGGCCAAGAACATCAAGGTCGCGATGGTCGTGCCCGGCTCGGGCCTGGTGAAGGAACAGGCCGAGCGCGAAGGCCTGGACCTGGTCTTCAAGGCCGCAGGCTTCGAGTGGCGCGAGCCCGGCTGCTCCATGTGCCTGGCCATGAACGCCGACCGCCTGGAGCCCGGCGAGCGCTGCGCCTCCACCAGCAACCGCAACTTCGAAGGCCGCCAGGGCGCGGGCGGGCGCACCCACCTGGTCAGCCCCGCCATGGCCGCCGCAGCGGCCGTGCACGGGCACTTCGTGGACATCCGCAAGTTCGCCTGAACGCCAGCCACCACCCGCAGGAATCCGCCGTGAAGACCTTCACCGCCTTGTTCGCGCTGGCCCTGGCCACGCTGCTGGCCGGCTGCAACACCGTCAAGGGCATGGGCCAGGACGTGCAGCGCGCCGGCAGCGCCATCGAGCGCGCCGCCAAGTAATCCGATCCGAACCGAACCGCAACGGACACCCGCCATGCAGAAATTCACCCTCCACAAAGGCCTCGTGGCCCCCATGGACCGCGAGAACGTCGATACCGACGCCATCATCCCCAAGCAGTTCCTCAAGTCGATCAAGAAGACCGGCTTCGGCCCCAACCTGTTCGACGAATGGCGCTACCTGGACCAGCCCGGCCAGCCCGGCGTGCCGGAATCGGCCCGCAAGCCCAACCCGGACTTCGTGCTGAACCAACCGCGCTACGCGGGCGCCTCCATCCTGCTGGCGCGCAAGAACTTCGGCTGCGGCTCCAGCCGCGAGCACGCGCCCTGGGCGCTGGACCAGTACGGCTTTCGCGCCATCATCGCGCCGAGCTTCGCCGACATCTTCTTCAACAACAGCTTCAAGAACGGCCTGCTGCCCATCGTGCTGCCCGAGGCCACGGTCTCCGAGCTGTTCGACGCGGTGCACGCCTTCCCCGGCTACGAGCTGACGGTGGACCTGGAGCGCCAGGTCATCGTGCGCCCGCAGGGCGAGGAGATCCCGTTCGAGGTGAACGCCTTCCGCAAGTACTGCCTGCTCAACGGCTTCGACGACATCGGCCTCACCCTGCGCCAGTCCGAGAAGATCAAGGCCTTCGAGGCCGAGCGCCTGGCCACCAAGCCCTGGCTGGCCCACACCATGGCGAGCTGACGCGGACACAACGGCAATCCACAGGCCAAACCGGCCCTGAGCGCCCGCCAGATGGGCGCAACCAGCTATAGAAAGAGAAGCAAAGCATGAAAATCGCAGTTCTGCCGGGCGACGGCATCGGCACCGAAATCGTGGCGGAGGCCGTCAAGGTGCTCGAAGCGCTCGACCTGCCCTTCGAGATGGAATCCGCCCTGGTCGGCGGCGCCGCCTACGAGGCCCACGGCCACCCGCTGCCCGAATCGACCCTGAAGCTCGCCCAGCAGTCCGACGCCATCCTGTTCGGCGCCGTGGGCGACTGGAAGTACGACAAGCTCGACCGCCCGCTGCGCCCCGAGCAGGCCATCCTGGGCCTGCGCAAGCACCTGGGCCTCTTCGCCAACTTCCGCCCCGCCATCTGCTACGAGCAGCTGGTGGGCGCCTCCAGCCTCAAGCCGGAGCTGATCGCGGGCCTGGACATCCTCATCATCCGCGAGCTGACGGGCGACATCTACTTCGGCCAGCCACGCGGCCGCCGCACGGCCGTGGACGGCCACTTCCCCGGCGCCGAGGAAGCCTTCGACACCATGCGCTACAGCCGCCCGGAGATCGAACGCATCGCCCACGTCGCCTTCCAGGCCGCGCGCAAGCGCAGCAAGAAGGTCACCAGCGTGGACAAGGCCAACGTGCTGGAGACCTTCCAGTTCTGGAAGGACGTAGTCACCGACGTGCACAAGGAATACCCCGACGTGGAGCTGGAGCACATGTACGTGGACAACGCCGCCATGCAGCTGGTCAAGAAGCCCAAGGCCTTCGACGTGGTGGTGACGGGCAACATGTTCGGCGACATCCTCTCGGACGAAGCCTCCATGCTCACCGGCTCCATCGGCATGCTGCCCTCGGCCAGCCTGAACGCGAAGAACCAGGGCCTCTACGAGCCCAGCCACGGCAGCGCGCCCGACATCGCCGGCAAGGGCGTGGCCAACCCGCTGGCCACCATCCTCAGCGCCGCGATGATGCTGCGCTTCAGCCTGAACCAGGAAGCCGCCGCCCAGCGCATCGAAGCCGCCGTGCAGAAGGTGCTGCAGCAAGGCCTGCGCACGCCCGACATCTGGAGCGAAGGCACGACCAAGGTCGGCACCGCGCAGATGGGCGACGCCGTGGTGAAGGCGCTGGCCGCCTGAGGCCAACGCTCCGCACTCCGCTTCTTGAAGACCGGCGCCCCGCCGGTCCACCACACGACGAGACGGCCCTTCGGGGCCGTTTTTCATTTCCGCCAGGCGGAGCACGCCGCGAAGTCCGCCAAGGGCTGGGCGGCTGGAGCGCGTGTCCATGAAGCGACAGGCCAACGACAGGTGGCCCGCAGAAATTTACATCCTTGAGGCTACATGTTACATTTTGCGTATTCATAGCAATTAGCTATTGAAACCACAATGTCAAAAACTTTTACCAAAACAACCCGGCTTGCCGCATGGTTCTGCCTGCCGCTGGTGTCGGGCATGGTGGCAGCACAACCCGCCCCCATGGCGGGCCTGCGCTTCATCGACCACCGGCAGCAGCCACTCACTGCGCAGACGCTGCGCGGCAAGCCGGTGCTGCTGCACTTCGTCTTCACGGGCTGCTCGTCCACCTGCCCGCCGCAAATACACGAACTGGTCGCAATGCGCGCCGCGTTGCCGGCGAGCGCCCGGGCGCAGCTGCAACTGGTGTCGGTCACGGTCGATCCGCTGGCCGACACCCCGCAGGCGCTGGCCCGCTTCGCCGCACGCCTGGGCGCCGACCAGCCCGGCTGGCGCTTCGTGACGGGCGCGCCCGCGCAGGTGCAACAGTTCACAGACCGCATGGCGGCGTTCGACCTGCGCCGCACGCCGCAACCCACGCCCGCCGATCACCGCACCGCCCTGTGGCTTTACGACGCCAGCGGAGCACTAGTGCAGCGCTACGGCGGCTGGCCGGTCGATCACGCCCGGCTGGTCGCGGAAATCACGCAGCTCGCCCAGGCCCGGCAGACCGCTTCCGGCCCGCGGCACCCTCATAACGACATCCCTCACGCAGCCGCCACCACCGCGGCCGCATCCCTGCCATGACCGCCTCCCCATCCTCTCTCTTGCGCAGCCGTGCCCGCTGGGCGGCAGCAAGCCTGTCGGCACTGCTGCTCGCCGCCTGCGGGGGCGGCGGCGACGATGCGGCGTCTCCGGGCATGAGAGCCAAGGCCGACGCTGCGGCGCTGGCCGTGCCGATCGCCGAAGTGCAGGACACGCTGCTGCAGAACCTGGACATCCCCGCCGACGCGCCCACGCGTGGCATGTGGTCGAAGACGCAGGACTGGCCCATGAACGGCCTGCACGCGGCGCTGCTGCCCGATGGCCGCGTGCTGACCTACGGCACGCCCCAGGGCCGCGCCGACCTGCAGGACGGCAGGACCTCCGACGTGTGGAACCCCGCGCTGGGCTTCGCACCCGCCAGCCACACCACCAGCTTCGACGCCGACCGCGTCAACAGCTTCTGCGGGGCCGCTGCCTGGCGGCCCGACGGCACGCTCATGGTCACGGGCGGCAATTCCCCGCTGGACACCTCGCTCTTCGCCCCGGCCAGCGGCGCCGGCACGGCCGACCGCTTCCAGCTGGCCGACCAGCGCTGGTACGGCACCATGCTGGCCCTGCCCGACGGACGCCAGGTCATGCTGGGCGGCATGGACCCGTACGCCGAGGACATGCAGAACAACCCCGATGCCGCCATCGCCAACGGCACGATCTCGATGACGCCCGAGATCTACACCCAGGGTACGGGCTGGCGCAGCCTGACGGGCGCGCGCAGCCGCGATGCGTTCGGCCCCGACTATCTGCGCGGCTCCTACCCGCGCGCCTGGGTCATGCCCAGCGGGCTGGTGGCCGGCATCTCGGCCGAGCGCCTGTGGGCCCTGGACGTCAACGCCAACAACGGCGCGGGCCAGGTGACGGTCTATGGCGCCTTCAAGAGCGCGCCCTCGGCCAGGGTGCCGGTCAACGTCGGCGCCACCAGCAGCGCCGCGATGTTCGCGCCCGGCAAGGTGCTGCAGGCCGGCGGCAACGGCGGCTACAACGGCGACGCCCTGCCCGCGAGCAACAAGGCCACGGTGGTGGACTTCACCGGCGGCAAGCCCGTGGTGAAGGAAACGGCGGCCATGGCCTATGCGCGGCGCTTCCCCAACCTGACCGTGCTGCCCGACGGCAACGTGGTCGCCACGGGCGGCACGCGCTACGGCAACAACGGCGGCGGCGATGCCGTCTTCGCCGCCGAGATCTGGAAGCCCGCCAGCGGTGCCTGGACCCTGGCCGCCAGCGCCGCCCAGGTGCGCGTGTACCACTCCGCCGCGCTGCTCCTGCCCAACGGCACGGTGCTGTCCACCGGCGGCGGCGCGCCCGGGCCGGTGAACAACCTCAACGCGGAAGTCTTCTATCCGCCCTACCTCTTCCAGGCCGCCAACGGCGCCGCGCGGCTCGCGCCGCGCCCCGTGGTCACGGCCGTCAGCGCCACCAGCTTCGGCTGGGGCGCCACCGCGCTGGCCGACGTCAAGGACGGCGCCGCCGTGGCCCGCGTGACGCTGACCGCGAGCGGCATGGTCACCCATGCGTTCAACAGCACCCAGCGCTTCCAGGAACTGAGCTTCACGCGCGACGGCAACCGCCTGTCCATCGCGCTGCCCGCCAACGCCAACCTGGCGCCCCCCGGCTACTACCAGCTGGCGGTGCTCGACGCGCAAGGCGTACCTTCGCGGGCGGTCACCATCGCCATCGGCATGAACGGCGTGCCCACGCTCACGCCCGGCTCGACGCAAGTGTTCGACGCGATGGGCGCCGCGCAAGGCCAGGCCATCGCCACCGGTGCCGGCCAGCTCGGCGTGCTGGCGGCGGCCCCCGCGGCAGCGCCCGACAACACGCGCTTCATCGTGCGCCAGGGGCTGGCCGACGCGGCCTGCCTGTCGCTCGAATCGTTGGCCGTGCCGGGCCAGTACCTGCGCCACCAGAACTTCCGGCTGCGCCTGAGCCCCGACGATGGCGCGGCGCTCACCCGGGCCGACGCCACCTTCTGCCCCGAAGCCGGCCTGGCAGGCAGCGGCATTACGCTGCGCCCGAAGAACTTTCCCGGCTCCGTGCTGCGCCATCGCAATGGCGAGCTGTGGGTGGACCCGCAGGGCAACGACGCCGGCTTCATCACCAGCGCGAGCTTCCAGCCACGCCGCATGGAGGCCGGGGACGGCACGGGCGCCCGCGTCGCGGCCTCGACCGGCCAGGTCCCCGCCATCGCAGCCAACGGCACCGCCCGCTACAACCCGGGCCTGGATGCATCGGGCCTGAGCTTTAGCTGGGATTTCGGCGATGGCACGGCGCCCACCGCCTTCTCCAACACCAGCGCCATCGACCATGGCTTCGGCGCGCCGGGCCTGTACACGGTCACGCTGACCACCCGCGACGCCACGGGCCGCACCAGCGCCCAGACCTTCATGCAGGCCGTTTATGGCGCGCCCACCGCGAACGCGCCGCGCGCCTCCAGCGCCCTGCTGCTGGAAAGCCGCGGCGGCGGCCAGCGCCTCTGGGCGGCCAACCCCGACACCGACACGGTCAGCCTGTTCGACACCGACGCCCGCACGCGCACGGCCGAAATCGCCGTGGGCCGCTCGCCCCGCAGCCTCGCGCTGGCGCCCGACGGCCGGCTGTGGGTGGTCAACAAGGCCGACGCTTCCGTCAGCGTCATCGACACCGCTGCGCCCGCCGTGGTGCAGACCATCGCCCTGCCGCCCGCATCGCAGCCGCACGGGCTGGTGTTCGCCCAGGGCGGCAGCGCCTACCTCGCGCTGGAAGCCTCCGGCCAGGTGCTGAAGCTCGATGCGGCCAGCGGCACCGTGCAGGGCCAGCTGGCCGTGGGCAGCAGCCCGCGGCATCTGTCCCTCACCGGCGACGGCGCCACGCTGCTGGTGTCGCGCTTCATCACGCCGCCGCAGCCCGGCGAATCCACCGCGCGGGTGGATGCTGGCGCGGCCGGCGGCGTGGTGGCGGTGGTCGATACCGCGCGCTTCGCGGTGGCCCGCAGCATCACGCTGCGCCACAGCGACAAGACCGACACAGAGATCGGCGGCGCCGGCGTGCCCAACTACCTGGGCGCGGCCGTGATCTCGCCCGACGGCACGACGGCCTGGGTGCCGTCCAAGCAGGACAACATCCTGCGCGGCGGTCTGCGCAACGGCAGCCCCCTCAACTTCGAGAACACCGTGCGCGCGATCAGCTCAAAGATCGATCTATCGCAGCAGGCCGAGGTCTATGCCGCCCGCATCGACCACGACAACGCCAGCCTGGCCAGCGCCGCCGTGTACGACGCCACGGGCTCCTACCTCTTCGTGGCGCTGGAAACCGCCCGCCAGGTGGAGGTGGCCGACGCCCGCACCGGCGCGCGCCTCTTCCGCATCGAGGTCGGCCTCGCCCCGCAGGCCCTGGCCGTGTCGGCGGACAACCAGCGCCTCTACGTGCAGAACTTCATGGGCCGCAGCATCGGCGTGATCGACCTCGCGCCGCTCACGCGCTACGGCCAGCCGCGCGCGAACCCGCTGGGCACCATGGCCGCCATCGGCAACGAAAAGCTCTCGGCCCAGGTGCTGCGCGGCAAGCAGCTCTTCTACGACGCACGCGATACCCGGCTGGCGCGCGATGCCTACATGAGCTGCGCCAGCTGCCACAACGACGGCGGCCACGACGGCCGCACCTGGGATCTGAGCAGCCTGGGCGAAGGCCTGCGCAACACCAGCACCCTGCACGGCCACGCCCGCCAGGGCCAAGGCCTGCTGCACTGGAGCGGCAACTTCGACGAGGTGCAGGACTTCGAGGCGCAGATCCGCCTGCTGGCCGGCGGCTCCGGCCTCATGAGCGATGCCGACTTCAACACCGGCACCCGCAGCCAGCCCCTGGGCGACAAGAAGGCCGGCATCAGCGCCGATCTCGACGCACTGGCCGCGTACGTGAACTCGCTGGCCACGGCAGACACCAGCCCGGAGCGCAACGCCGATGGCACGCTGACCGCCGCCGCCCTCGCCGGCCAGGCCGTGTTCAACGCGGCCAACTGCGCCAGCTGCCATGGCGGAACCGGCTTCGGCTCCAGCAGCCTCGCAGGCGGCATGCGCAATGTCGGCACGCTCAAGGCCGCCAGCGGCAACCGGCTGGGCGCGCCCCTGGCCGGGCTCAACGTGCCCACGCTGCGCGGCGTCTGGGCCACCGGCCCCTGGCTGCACGACGGCAGCGCCCCCACGCTGCAGGCCGCCGTGGCGGCGCATGCCGGCAATGCGGTGGGCGGCACCGATCTGGACAATCTGGCGGCCTACCTGCGCAGCATCGATGCCCGCGACCCGGCCCCGCCCCGCACGCTGCCCAACGGCGTGTACCGGCTGGTGGCCCAGCACAGCAACCAGGTGCTGGCCGTGGACGGCGCCAACACGGCGGCGGGCACGGGCGCGCTGCAGTGGCCCTTCTCGGGCACCGACGACCAGCGCTGGCAGCTCGCCCGCCAGGGCGACGGCAGCTACACCCTGAGCCCGCAGCACAGCGGCCAGATGCTGGAAGTGGTCGGCTGCGGCGCGGGCGACGGCGCCAGGGCCCAGCAGGCCGCAGCCAGCGGCACGGCCTGCCAGCGCTGGAAGCTCGATCCGCTGGCCGATGGCAGCTTCAGGGTCACGAACCAGCAAAGCGGCAAGGTGCTCGACGTGGCCGGCATCTCCATGGCCGCTGGTGCGGCAGTGCATCAATGGACCTGGATGGACGGCCTCAACCAGCACTGGCGCATCGAGCCCGTGAGCCCGAACGGCATCCCGGCCGGCATCTTCACGCTGGCGGCCCAGCACAGCGGCAAGGTGCTCGACGTGGCGGGCGCCTCGGCCGCAGCGGGCGCCGCCGTCTTCCAGTGGCCCGACTGGGGCGGCGCCAACCAGCGCTGGATCGTGACGCCCACGGCCGAAGGCTTCTTCACCCTGGCCCCCACGCACCAGCCCGGCATGCGCCTGCAAGCCCAGGGCGGCGGCCTGGACGATGGCGTGCCGACGGTGCAGGCGCTGGCCAACCTGAGCGCGGCGCAGAACTGGGCCTTCCAGCGCCAGGCAGACGGCAGCTACGTCCTGACCAACGTCAACAGTGGCAAGGTGCTGGACGTGCGCGGCGTTTCCCAGGCCGATGGCGCCGTCGCCCACCAGTGGACGCGCCTGGACGCGCCCAACCAGCGCTGGAAACTGGGCCGATGACGCGCGCAGCGAGGCGGAGCCCAGGCCCCGCCTCGCTATAATCCGCACCCATGTTTGCCGCCCGCTCGTTCACCCTGAACTTCGCCACCGCCGCCCTGGCTGGCGGGGCCGTGCGCGCAATCACCACCAAAACCACGACCATTAAGGGCTGATCCAGCTCCGGTATCGTCGTGCGCCCCTCCTGGCCCAGACGAGCCGGGCAGGAACAGTCCCCGGTCGGGCATTGTTTCTTCGTAACTGAGTAGGGGTGTTGAAAATGAGCAAGTTGGTAGGTCTGGTCGGCTGGCGCGGCATGGTCGGCTCTGTTCTCATGGATCGCATGCAGGCCGAAGGCGACTTCGCGCTGATCGAGCCCATGTTCTTCTCCACGTCCAACGCCGGCGGCAAGGCCCCCGCACAGGCGAAGAACGAAACCACGCTGCAGGACGCCTTCGACATCGAAGCCCTCAAGCGCTGCGACATCATCCTCACCGCCCAGGGCGGCGACTACACCACCGAAGTCTTCCCCAAGCTGCGCGCTGCCGGCTGGAACGGCCACTGGATCGACGCCGCTTCCACCCTGCGCATGAATGACGACGCCGTCATCGTGCTCGACCCGGTCAACATGCCCGTCATCAAGGACGCGCTGGCCAAGGGCGGCAAGAACTGGGTCGGCGGCAACTGCACCGTCAGCTGCATGCTGATGGGCGTGGGCGCGCTCTACAAGGCCGGCCTGGTCGAGTGGATGAGCACCCAGACCTACCAGGCGGCCAGCGGCGGCGGCGCGCAGCACATGCGCGAGCTGCTCACGCAATACGGCACGCTCAACGCCGAAGTGCGCGCCCTGCTGGACGACCCCAAGAGCGCGATCCTGGAGATCGACCGCAAGGTCATCGCCAAGCAGCGCAGCCTCTCGGCCAGCGAAACCGCCAACTTCGGCGTGCCCCTGGGCGGCAGCCTGATCCCCTGGATCGACAAGGACCTGGGCAACGGCATGTCCAAGGAAGAGTGGAAGGGCATGGCCGAGACCAACAAGATCCTCGGCCAGGGCGAAGGCTTCGGCTCGCAGGCCGTGCCGGTCGATGGCTTCTGCGTGCGCGTGGGCGCCATGCGCTGCCACAGCCAGGCGCTGACCTTCAAGCTGAAGAAGGCCGTGCCCGTGGCCGATATCGAAGCCATGATCGCCGCCGACAACGAATGGGTGAAGGTCGTGCCCAACACGCGCGAAGCCACGCTCAAGGACCTCACGCCCGTGGCCGTCACCGGCACCATGACCATCCCGGTCGGCCGCATCCGCGAACTGGCGATGGGCCCCGAGTACATCGGCGCCTTCACCATCGGCGACCAGCTGCTGTGGGGCGCTGCCGAGCCGCTGCGCCGCATGCTGCGCATCCTGCTGGACGCCTGATGGCCGCGCCCGCCCTGCCGCCGCAGCACTGCGCGCCGCAGGGCACCAGGGGCCCGGAGGCAGGCCGGGCAGGCAGGGCGCTCACGGCACGACGGCACGGCGCCGTCACCCGGGGCGCCTAGCTTGTCACTGCGAGGCATTGATGCTATGGTATTTTTCATACTTTTCACGTGCCCGTGAGGGCGCTTAGCTCCTCCCGGCCGAGCCCCTGCCTGCCGGCATGGGCGCCAACCTCATCGCTAGAGCCCCCATGCATCGTTGGAAACTTTCCGCCCTGGCCGCTGCGGCTATCTGCCTTGCCGGCCTGCATGCCCCCGATGCCTCCGCTCTGACGCTGGGCCGCGTCAGCGTCCAGTCCGCCCTGGGCGAACCCCTGCGGGCCGACATCGACCTGCCCCAGATCACCCCCGCCGAAGCCGAATCGCTGCGCGCCTCCCTGGCCACGCCCGACGTCTTCCGCGCGCAGGGCCTCGAATATTCGCCCACGCTCAACGGCGTGAACGTGGCGCTAGAACGGCGCTCCGACGGCAGCATGGCGCTGCGCCTGAGCAGCGACCGCCCCATCAACGACCCCTTCGTCGATCTGGTGATCGATGCCTCGTGGAACGCCGGCCGCGTCGTGCGCAGCTACACGATGCTGTTCGATCCCCCGTCGCTGCGGCGCCCGGCGCCGGCCGTGACGGCGGCCGCCCAGGTGACGGCCCCGCCCGCTGCCAGCCCCGCGGCGGCAGCCCGGCCCGCGCCCCAACCCCAGCCGCGGGCGGCAGCGGCACCGGCCCCCGCCCCGGCGGCACGCCCGCAGCCCTCGGCCGCGCCTGCCGCCCCGCGTCAGGCCGCGAGCCCCGCCCCCGACGAAGTGGTCGTGCGCCCCGGCGACACGGCCGGCCGCATCGCCAGCGCCAACCGGCCGGCGGGCGTGTCGCTCGACCAGATGCTGGTGGCGATGATGCGCGCCAACCCCGAGGCGTTCATCCGCGGCAACGTGAACCGCGTGCGCGCCGGCGCCGTGCTGCAACTGCCCGACGAGGCGCAGGCTCAGGCCACCCCGCCCGCCGAAGCGCGCCAGATCATCGCCGCGCAAAGCCGCGACTTCAACGAATTCCGCCGCCGCCTGGCCGCAGCCGCCCCCAAGGCCGAAGTGGCCGCCGCCGACCGTTCGGCCAGCGGCTCGGTGCAGACCCAGGTCGAAGACCGCAAGGCAGCCACCGCCGCGCCCGACAAGCTCACCCTCTCCAAGGGCGGCGTGCAGGCCAGCCGGGCCGAAGAACAGCTCGCCAAGGACAAGCAGGCCCACGAGGCATCGGCCCGCATGGCCGAGCTGTCCAAGAACATCTCCGACCTGAACAAGCTGAGCGCAGCCTCTCCGGCGGCCGGCGCTGCCAGTGCGGCCGCAGCGGCACCCGCCGCATCGGCCTCGGCCCCGAACGACGAAGCCAAGGCGGGCCTGAGCACCACCGCGCCGCAGCCTGCCGCCAGCGCAGCGGCTGCGGCCGCCTCTGCGGCAGCGGATTCCGCCTCGGCTCCGGCCAGCGCTGCCTCTGCAGCCCAGGCGGCCGCGTCGGCGCCGGCCAGCAGCCCCGCCGCCGCAGTGCCCCCGGCCGATGCGGCGGAGCAGCCGAGCTTCCTCTCCACCATGATGGAAGAACCGCTCGCGCCCGGCGCCGCGCTGGCCATCATCCTGGCCCTGCTGGGCTACGGGGGCTGGCGCGCTGCCAAGCGGCGCCGCGCCCAGGCCGCCGACAGCGCCTTCCTGGAAAGCCGCGTGCCGCCCGACTCGTTCTTCGGCGCCAGCGGCGGCGAGCGCGTGGACACTTCCAACGGCGGAGGCGCCAATTCGTCGCTGGCCTATTCGCCCAGCCAGCTCGATGCCGGCGGCGATGTGGACCCGGTGGCCGAAGCCGACGTGTACCTGGCCTACGGCCGCGACCTGCAGGCCGAGGAAATCCTCAAGGAAGCCGCGCGCCACCATCCCGAGCGCGTCGCCATTCCCGCCAAGCTGGCCGACATCTATGCCAAGCGGCAGGACCGCAAGGCGTTCGAGAGCGCGGCGCGCGACGTGCTGCGCCTGACGAACGGCCAGGGCCCCGACTGGAACCGCGTGGCCGAACAGGGCCGCAGCATCGACCCCGACAACAGCCTCTACCAAGAGGCTGCTCCGGCCGCCGCCGAGGCCAGCGCCTCTCCGGCGCCGGATGCCGTGGCACCGGGCGCCTTCGCCACCGCTCTGGCCGGCGCGGCCTTAGCCGCCGGGCTGGCGCAGGCGGAAGCGCCCGCACCGGCAGCCCCGGCCCCTGCCCCGGCAGAGACGTCCGACGACGACCTGGACATTGACCTCGACCTGAGCGGCGACGCGCTCAGCGAAGCCCCGCCCGCCGCCGAGGCGCCCGCGGCGCCGCCCCCGGCCTCGTCCTTCGCGCAGGCCGCCGCAGCGGCAGCCGGCGCCACGGCCGAGCCCGAAACCCCGCCAGCCCCGCCGTCCTTGCCCGACCTGGACCTGAGCGGCTTCGAAATGCCCGCCGATCCGCAGAGCCGTGCCCCGGCCAGCGCCGCAGCGGACGACGAGCGCATCGACCCGCCCGACTTCTCGGCCAGCGATCTGACCATGCTCGACGACGCGCCCGGCACGGCGCCGGATGCCGCCGCCGCTCCGCAGGAGCCCCGCGAATTCGACCTGGGCGATCTGTCGCTCGACCTCGACCTGCCCAACGCGAACGCCTCGGCCGAAGCCGCGCCCGCCAGCGAGGCCGCCGCGCCGGCCGCTGACGGTGAAACGGCGGCGGACGACCCGCTGGCGACCAAGCTGGCCCTGGCGGAAGAGTTCAACGCCATCGGCGACAGCGAAGGCGCGCGAACGCTGATCGAGGAAGTGATCGCCGAATCCTCGGGCGAATTGAAGGCCCGGGCGCAACGCCTGCTGGCAGATATCGGCTGATGGGCCGGCTCGCGAGCGGCGCCCGCTCCCCTCGTGCGGGAGCCGCGCCATGAGGATCGCCCTCGGAGTGGGCTACAACGGGCAGGCCTACAACGGCTGGCAGAGCCAGCCTTCGGGCAACACGGTGCAGGACCGGCTGGAGGCCGCGCTCACCCGCTTCGCCACCCAGCCGGTGGCGACGATGTGCGCCGGCCGCACCGATGCCGGCGTGCACGGCCTGATGCAGGTCGTGCATTTCGACACGCCGCTGGACCGCACGCCTTTTTCCTGGGTGCGCGGCACCAACACCTTTCTGCCGGCCGACATCTCCGTGCAATGGGCGCAGCCCGTGCCGGACACCTTCCACGCCCGCGCCAGCGCCATCGCCCGGCGCTATGCCTACGTGCTGCTGCAGTCGCCCGTCAAACCCGGCGTGGAGGCCGGCCGCGTGGGCTGGGTGTTCCACCCGCTCGACGGCGACGCCATGCGCGAGGCAGCGCAGCACCTGCTGGGCGAGCACGACTTCACCTCGTTCCGCGCCTCGGCCTGCCAGGCCAAGTCGCCCATCAAGACGCTGCGCCGCATCGACATCACCTGCCGCAGCACGGCGCCAGCGCAGGGCGCAGCGGGCTCCGTCAGCGGCCCGCACGGCTGGGCGCCCGGCTATTGGCGCTTCGAGTTCGAGGGCAATGCCTTCCTGCACCACATGATCCGCAACATCATGGGCTGCCTGATCGCCATCGGCCGCGGCGACCGCCCACCGGAGTGGATGCGCAGCGTGCGCGACGCGCTTTCGCGCGATGCGGCGGCGCCCACCTTCTCGCCCGACGGGCTGTATTTCGTCGGGCCGTCGTACGACGCCGCATGGGGCCTGCCCTCGCATGCGGCTGCGTATGATTGGCTGCCATGACCTCTGCCGGCAGCCCACTCCCCCACGCCCCCGCCCTCTCCGGACACCCTTCCCCGCTCCCCGCCCCGCCCGCAGCGCGCACCCGCGTCAAGATCTGCGGGCTGACGCGCGAGGAAGACGTCGATGCGGCCGTCGCGGCAGGGGCCGATGCCATCGGCTTCGTGCTCTACGCACCCAGCCCCCGGGCCGTCACGCCCGAGCGCGCCGCACAGCTGGCCCGGCGGCTGCCGCCCTTCGTCACGCCGGTGCTGCTGTTCGTGAACGAGTCCGCTCCCAAAATCATAGCTACCAGCGCACTGATTCCGGGCGCTACGCTGCAATTCCATGGCGATGAAACGCCCGAAGATTGCCTGGCGGCCACCGGCGGCGGCGCCCGCCCCTACCTGCGCGCGGCGCGTATTCCCCTGGGCGACGGCGCGGCGCGCTTCGACCTCGTAAAATACGCGCTCGATCACTCTCACGCCCAGGCCATATTGCTCGACGCCCACGTCGAAGGCTATGGCGGCGGCGGCAAGGCATTCAATTGGTCACTCCTGCCTCCAAGCGTCGGCTCTCACCTCGTTTTGTCTGGTGGACTCACGCCTGCAAACGTGACCGATGGCATCTGGCAGGTACGGCCGCGCTGCAAGACGCTGGCCGTTGACGTCTCCTCCGGCGTCGAAGCCGACGGCCCCGACGGCAAGCCCATCCGGGGCGTCAAGGACGCCGACAAGATCCACCGCTTCATCGCCGCCGTGCGCGCGGCCGATGCAGCCCCTGCACCTTCCATCCTCTGATGTCTGACTATTCCTTTCCCGATGCCGCGGGCCATTTCGGCACCTACGGCGGCAGCTTCGTCAGCGAGACGCTGACGCATGCCATCAACGAGCTGAAGGACGCCTACGCGCGCTATCAGCACGACCCGGAATTCCTCGCCGAATTCCACTACGAACTGGCGCACTTCGTCGGCCGGCCCTCGCCCGTCTATCACGCGGCGCGCACCAGCCGCGAGCTGGGCGGCGCGCAGATCTTCCTCAAGCGCGAAGACCTCAACCACACGGGCGCGCACAAGATCAACAACGTGATCGGCCAGGCCATGCTCGCCAAGCGCATGGGCAAGCCCCGCGTGATCGCCGAAACCGGCGCCGGCCAGCACGGCGTGGCCACAGCCACCATCTGCGCCCGCTACGGCCTGGAATGCGTGGTGTACATGGGCGCGGAAGACGTCAAGCGCCAGAGCCCCAACGTCTACCGCATGAAGCTGCTGGGCGCCACGGTGGTGCCGGTCGAATCCGGCAGCCGCACGCTGAAGGATGCGCTCAACGAAGCCATGCGCGACTGGGTGGCGAACGTGGACAACACCTTCTACATCATCGGCACGGTGGCGGGCCCGCACCCCTACCCGATGATGGTGCGCGACTTCCAGAGCGTGATCGGCAAGGAATGCATCACGCAGATGCCCGAGCTGCTGGCCGCCCAGCGCATCGCCTCCGAGCAGCCCGACGTGGTGGTCGCCTGCGTGGGCGGCGGCAGCAATGCCATGGGCATCTTCCACCCCTACATCCCGTACCCGAAGACGCGCCTGATCGGCGTGGAGGCGGCCGGCGAAGGGCTGGACAGCGGCAAGCATTCCGCCTCGCTGCAGCGCGGCAGCCCCGGCGTGCTGCACGGCAACCGCACCTTCATCCTGCAGGACGACAACGGCCAGATCACCGAGACGCACAGCATCAGCGCCGGCCTGGACTACCCCGGCGTCGGCCCCGAGCACGCCTGGCTGCAGGAACTCGGCCGCGCCGAATACGTGGGCGTGACCGACCGCCAGGCGCTGGAGGCCTTCCACGCCCTCTGCCGCACCGAAGGCATCATCCCCGCGCTCGAATCCAGCCACGCCATGGCCTATGCCATGCAGCTGGCGCCCACCATGCGGCCCGACCAGTCCATCCTGGTGAACCTCTCCGGCCGCGGCGACAAGGACATCGGCACGGTGGCCGACCTCTCCGGCGCGGATTTCTACGACCGCCCCTCCATGCGGGGCCATACCGTCAAGGGAGGGCCCGCAGCATGAACGCCCCCGCCAACCACATTGCCACCGCAGCCACCGGCGCCGCAGCCCCGGCCGCGCCGCGCAACCGTATCGCCACCACCTTCGCCGCCCTGCGCCAGCAGGGCCGCAAGGCGCTGATTCCCTACGTCACGGCCGGCTTTCCGTTCGCCGACATCACGCCCGCGCTGATGCACGGCATGGTCGAGGCCGGTGCCGACGTGATCGAGCTGGGCGTGCCCTTCTCCGACCCCATGGCCGACGGCCCCGTCATCCAGAAGGCCGGCGAAAAGGCACTGGCGCTGGGCATCGGCATGGCACAGGTGCTCGAACACGTGCGCGTCTTCCGCCAGCGCAACCAGGCCACGCCCGTGGTGCTGATGGGCTACGCCAACCCGGTGGAGCGCTACGACCAGCGCCACGGCGCGGGCGCCTTCGTGCGCGATGCGGCAGCGGCCGGCGTCGATGGCGTGCTCATCGTCGATTACCCGCCCGAGGAATGCGAGGCCTTCGCCGCCAGCCTGCGCGCGCACGGCATGGACCTGATCTTCCTCTTGGCCCCCACCAGCACCGAAGAGCGCATGCGGCAGGTGGCGCGCGTGGCCAGCGGCTATGTCTATTACGTCTCGCTCAAGGGCGTGACGGGCTCGGGCGCGCTCGACACCGCCGCCGTCGAGGCCATGCTGCCGCGCATCCGGCGGCAGCTGGGCGACGAGATCCCGGTGGGCGTGGGCTTCGGCATCCGCGACGCGGCCACGGCCCAGGCCATCGGCCGCGTGGCCGACGCGGTGGTCATCGGCAGCCGCATCATCCAGCTGATCGAGGAGCAGCCGCACGAGAAGGTGGTCGCCGTGACGGTGGACTTCCTGCGCGGCATCCGCAAGGCGCTCGACGCATAGAATAGAAGGCTACCCCCTGGGCGGCTTCGCCGCTTCCCCCTTCTCTCGCGCCAAGGCGCGGGAAGGGGGACACCGCCAGCGCGTCGGGGCGGCCCTTGCGCGGCGGCCTGCGCCTGGTCCGCGCCCCAATCGAACGCTGCGCTCGCTGGCCCATTCATACCCAGTCAAAGGAATTCTCATGTCCTGGCTCGAAAAACTCCTGCCGTCCAAAATCCAGCAAACCGATCCGACCGAGCGGCGCCAGATGCCCGAGGGGCTGTGGACCAAGTGCCCCAGCTGCGAGACGGTGCTCTACAAGACCGATCTGGAGCAGAACCAGAACGTCTGCCCCCATTGCGGCCATCACCACCGCATCGGCGCGCGTGCCCGGCTCAACGCCTTCCTCGATCCGGAAGGCCGCTACGAGATCGGCCAGGAAGTGCTGCCGGTCGATGCGCTCAAGTTCAAGGACAGCCGCAAGTACACCGAGCGCCTGAAGGAAGCGCTGGAGCACACCGGCGAGACCGATGCGCTCATCGTGATGGGCGGCGCGATCAAGAGCGTCAACGTGGTCGTCGCCTGCTTCGAGTTCGAGTTCATGGGCGGCTCCATGGGCAGCGTGGTGGGCGAGCGCTTCGTGCGCGGCGTGGAAGCCGCCATCGAGCAGAAGGTGCCCTTCATCTGCTTTACCGCCACCGGCGGCGCGCGCATGCAGGAAGGCCTGCTCTCGCTCATGCAGATGGCCAAGACCAACGCCGCGCTGACCCGACTGGCCAAGAAGGGCCTGCCCTACATCAGCGTGCTGACCGACCCGACCATGGGCGGCGTCTCGGCCGGCTTCGCCTTCGTGGGCGACATCGTGGTGGCCGAGCCCAAGGCGCTGATCGGCTTCGCCGGCCCGCGCGTGATCGAATCCACCGTGCGCGTGAAGCTGCCCGAGGGCTTCCAGCGCGCCGAGTTCCTGCAGACCAAGGGCGCCGTGGACTTCATCTGCGACCGCCGCGAGCTGCGCGACACGCTGGCCCGCAGCCTCGCCATGCTGCAGCGCCTGCCTGCCGACGCCGTGGCTTGAGACACGTCAGACACGCAAGACAGGCGCCCGCGAGGCGCTATCAAAAAAAAAGCCCCTGGCGCTTGTGCATCGAGCGCCAGGGGCTTTTTCAATGGGCGATGCGGCGGTACGGCCAGCTCAGAACATGACCGCGCCCTGGATATGCCCCAGCACGATGGTCAGCACCTGCAGCAGGATCAGCGCCACCAGCGGCGACAGGTCCACCCCGCCCAGCAGCGGCACCACGCGCCGGATGGGCCGCAGCAGGGGCTCGCACAGCCGGGCCACCACGTCGCCGATCAGCGAGCGGGCCTGCACCCACGACAGCACGGCATAGACGATCAGCAGGCCCATCAGCCCCGACACCGCCACGCGGGCCACGCCGAAGACCGCCAGCCAGATCAGCCAGACCACGCCCGGGCCCATGCCGCCCAGCAGCCAGAGGATGAGCAGCTGCGCCAGCTGCACCAGGAACGCGCCCACCAGGCTCGCCCAGTCGATGCCGCCGGCGGCGGGCAGCACGCGGCGCAGCGGCAGCACCAGCCAGTCGCTCAGGGCGAAGACCAGCCGGCCAACCGGATTGGAGAACGGCACGCGCTGCAGCTGCATGTAGAACCGCAGCAGGCAGGCCCCGGTGACCAGCCCGGCCACGACGTTGAGCAGAAAGGAAAGAATCTCGTAGAACATGGAGGGCATTCGATGGGATGAACGGGGCCGGCAGACGCGCCGCCCGATGGCGTGGGATGATAGCGGCCACACTTTGCCGCCTTGGCCCATGACCCGCCCTCTTGCGCTGTCTTCGCTGCCGCTCTTTCCGCTGGGCACCGTGCTCTTTCCCGGCGGCCAGCTGGCGCTGCGCGTGTTCGAGGTGCGCTACCTCGACATGGTGCGCAAGTGCCAGCAGGCCGGCGCGCCCTTCGGCGTGGTCGCGCTGCGCAGCGGCGACGAGGTGCGCCGCCCGGGCGCGCCGCAGGAGCAGTTCCACGACATGGGCACGCTGGCCGTGATCGAGCAGCTCGCCTCGCCGCAGTCCGGCCTGATCCACCTGCAATGCCGGGGCACGGAGCGCTTCCGCATCCAGTCGCGCAGCCAGCTGCCGCACGGCCTCTGGGTGGCCGACGTGGAGCAGTGCCCACCGGACCAGCCCGTGGCCGTGCCCGCCGACCTGGAGCGCATCGCCACCGCGCTGGCCCAGGTGATCGCCCAGCTGCGCCAGCGCGACCCGGACTTCGTGCAAGCCCTGCCCCAGCCCGAACAGCTGGCCGACTGCGGCTGGGTCGCCAACCGCTGGTGCGAGCTGCTGCCGGTGCCGCCCGAACTCAAGCAGCAGCTGATGGCGCTGGACAACCCCTTGCTGCGCCTGGAGCTGGTGGGCGACGTGCTGGACCGCACCGGCATCGCGCCGTGACGGCGTGCTGAATCCGGCCTTCCGAGGCATCCTCCGGCACACCGCCGCCGGGTCGCCACCGGATCGCCGCAGCCTGCGGCGGTCGGCAAACTTAGAATCGAGGCTTTTGGCCTTTCCCACCGGGCTGCGCCACTGCGCGCCGCCCTCATCGCCCTTTGCAGTCCATGTCCGAACACCACACGCCTTCCACCGCTCCTGACGACAACCAGCTCATCGCCGAGCGCCGCGAGAAACTCAAGGCGCTGCGCGAGGCCCAGGCGCAGGGCAAGGGCGTGGCCTTCCCCAACGACTTCCATCCCGCCCACCACGCGGCCGACCTGCAGGCGCAGTACGCCGACGCCACCGCCGAGACGCTCGAAGCCACGCCCGTCACCGTCAGCGTGGCCGGCCGCATGATGCTCAAGCGCGTGATGGGCAAGGCCAGCTTCGCCACGCTGCAGGACGGCTCGCTGGGCACCACCGGCGGCCGGCTGCAGATCTACGTCACGCGCGATGCGCTCGGCGAGGAGCTCTACGCCGCGTTCAAGCACTGGGACCTGGGCGACATCCTGGGCGCCGAAGGCACGCTGATGAAGACCAAGACCGGCGAGCTGTCGGTCAAGGTCACCACGCTGCGCCTGCTCACCAAGAGCCTGCGCCCCATGCCCGACAAGTTCCACGGCATGGCCGACCTGGAGCAGAAGGTGCGCCAGCGCTACGTCGATCTGATGACCGACGAGCAGGCCCGCCGCCGCTTCATCGCGCGCAGCAAGGCCGTCTCGGGCATCCGTGAATTCATGGTCGAGCACGGCTTCCTCGAAGTCGAGACGCCCATGCTGCACCCCATCCCCGGCGGCGCGAACGCCAAGCCCTTCGTCACGCACCACAACGCGCTCGACCAGGAGATGTACCTGCGCATCGCGCCCGAGCTCTACCTCAAGCGCCTGCTGGTGGGCGGCTTCGAGCGCGTGTTCGAGATCAACCGTAACTTCCGCAACGAAGGGGTGTCGGTGCGCCACAACCCCGAGTTCACGATGATGGAGTTCTACGCGGCCTACTGGAACTACCGCGACCTGATGGACTTCACCGAGCAGCTCGTGCGCGACGCCGCCCTGAAGGCCGTCGGCACGCTCGAACTGACCTACGGCGGCCGCGCCGTCGATCTGTCCAAGCCCTTCCAGCGCCTGACCATCCGCGAAGCCATCTTCCAGCACACCGAAGCCGGCGCGCACGTGGACGACGCCGCTTGGCTGACCAGCGCGCTCAAGAAGCTGGGCCTCTCGGAAGAGAAGGACCGCCTCTCCACCCGCACGCTGGCCGGCCTGCAGGTGCTCTACTTCGAGGAACTGGTCGAGGACAAGCTCTGGGAGCCCACCTTCATCATGGAGCACCCGACCGAGATCAGCCCGCTGGCGCGCGCCAACGACCTGCGCCCCGAGGTCACCGAACGCTTCGAGCTCTACATCACCGGCCGCGAATTCGGCAACGGCTTCTCCGAACTGAACGACGCCGAGGACCAGGCCGCCCGCTTCAACGCGCAGGTGTCGGCCAAGGACGCGGGCGACGACGAAGCCATGTACTTCGACCACGACTTCGTGCGTGCGCTCGAATACGGCATGCCGCCGGCCGGCGGCTGCGGCATCGGCATCGACCGCCTGATGATGCTGTTGACCGACAGCGCCAGCATCCGCGATGTGATCCTATTCCCGGCACTTCGCCGGGAACATTGAAAACACGCAGAATCGAGAGCGACGGGTGAGTCGCCTGGTGAACCCGGGCGTCCACCTCAACTCTCACTGCGTCGCGGCGCATCGGAGCATCTCATGACATCACCGGCCAGCGCCCCAGCCCGGCCCACCGCCAAGTATCTGCCGGCCGACGACACCTTCTCGGTCCTGGTGGTCGAGGACCAGCACTCCGTGCGGGCCGTCACCGTGGCCGAACTGCAGCGCGCCAAGGTGCCCGTCATCCACGAAGCCGACTCGGCCGATTCGGCGCTGCGCCAGTTCGTCACGCACCGGCCCGACCTGGTGCTGCTGGACATCCGCCTGCCCGGCCAGGACGGCTACTGGGTCGCCCAGCAGATGCGCGAGGCCGAGCCGGGCGGCTGGACGCCGATCATCTTCCTCTCGGGCCTGGACAACGAGGTGGACGTGTGGCGCGGCATCGAATCGGGCGGGGACGACTACATCGTCAAGCCCGTGCGGCCCATCGTGCTGGTGGCCAAGCTGCGCGCCATGCGCCGGCTGCTGGACATGCGCCGCCGGCTGGTCGCGCTGACCGAAGAACTGCACCAGGCGAACCAGCAGCTCAACGCCATGGTGGAGGCCGACGCGCTCACGGGCCTGGTGAACCGGCGCGGCTTCGACCGCATCCTGCACCAGGAACTGGTCGCCGCACGCCGCGAATGCACACCGCTCACGCTGATGCTGTGCGACCTGGACCATTTCAAGCGCTACAACGACACCGTGGGCCACGTGCAGGGCGACCGCTGCCTGCAGCAGCTGGGCAGCCTGCTGCGCGAGGTCTGCGTGCGCCCGCGCGACATGGCCGCGCGCTACGGCGGCGAAGAGTTCGCGCTGATCCTGCCCAACACGCCGCGCTCGGGCGCCATGACCTTCGCCCGCGCGCTCGGGCAGCTGCTCAAGAGCCGCGCCATCCCCCACCCCGACTCGCCGCTGGGCAGCCTGCTCACCCTCTCGGGCGGCATCACCACCTGCATGCCCGACGAGAGCACCAGCGCCGAAACCATGCTGATGCGCGCCGACCAGGCGCTCTACGCGGCCAAGGAACAGGGCCGCAACCGTTTCTTCAGCTTCGAGATGCAGATGGACACCGTGGAGCAGCGCCTCTTCTGAAGAGCGTGCCGCCCCTGCCGCACCCTGCCGACCCTTTTTGTACCGAATGAACAGCCAGCAACTGCATCTCCGAATCCACCAGATGTTGCCCGCCTGGGTCCAGGAATGGCTCGACATCATCGTCCCCGCCCTGCAGATCGTGGCCATCGTCGCCGTGGCCCTCTTGCTGCAGCGCGCGCTGCGCCGGCTGATCCGCCGCGCCGGCCAGCACTACCACTGGCCGCTGGAGCTGATGGTGCCCATCAACGGCGTGCTGCGCTGGATCATCCTGGGCAGCGCGGTGCTGCTGGTGCTCGAACGGCTGGGCGTGTCGGCCACCGTGCTGTGGACGGCCTTCACCGGCTTCGCCGCCGTGGGCGCGGTGGCCTTCTTCGCCGCGTGGAGCGTGCTCTCCAACCTGTTCTGCGCGCTGCTGATCTTCACCGTGGGCCCGTTCCGCCTGGGCGACTACATCGAGGTGCTGGACACCGCCGAAAAGCCCGGCGCCAAGGGCCGCGTGGTGGACATCAACCTGCTCTACACCACGCTGGAAGACTATGACGGGGGGCAGGACCACCCCGCGCTGCTGCAGATCCCCAACACGCTGATGTTCCAGCGCGTGGTGCGCCGCTGGCGGGGCGGCCCGCCGCCGCCCAGGCCCCAGCCGATAGTCGTGGCCGAGCCGCACGCGTCGGCGTCGCCACCGGCGGAAACGCCGCCGCCGCTCGCGGCCTCTTCGCGCAGCCCCTCAGCGGTCTGAGCGGGCATCGTGCGGGCTTCTGCCCGCTTTTGCCGGCTCATGCGGGGCCGCCGATGCAGGCCCCGTTCAGCCCCGTTCAGCCCCTCTCAGCTGCGCTCGTGTGCGTGACGCTGCCCCGGCTCCTGGTGCTGCGGCTCCCGGTGCGGTTGCTCGCGGTGCACCTCCGGTGACGCTGCGCGCGGGGCCTGCACCTGCGGGCGATGCGGCTCCTGCGGCATCTCGGCGCGACGCGGGGGCTGGGCCTGCGGGATGGCCTGCTGCATCGCGGCATGCGGAACATGCTGCTGCTGCAGCTGCTGCGCCCGCATCGCCGCCTCCTCGGCGCGCTGCGCGTGGGCTGGGGGCGCGGCATCCTGCCAGCGCTGGCGCATCGCATCTCCGCGCTCGCGCTCTCCGCCTCTCGCCCTGTCGTGCCCCGCAGGCGCCGCCATCGCCGCCTCGCGCGCATCGGCCCGGGGTGCAGCCGCCATCGCGGGGGCCGGGAAAGTGGCCTGCGGCTGCAGATGCTGCTGCGCGTGCGCTTCCT
Organism: Paracidovorax wautersii; assembly: GCF_900113035.1. Taxonomy (GTDB): domain Bacteria; phylum Pseudomonadota; class Gammaproteobacteria; order Burkholderiales; family Burkholderiaceae_C; genus Paracidovorax; species Paracidovorax wautersii. The sequence goes on from NZ_FONX01000004.1 coordinate 373,011, forward strand.
GGCGGGACTCGCGGGCCGGCGGCTGCTGCGCCTGCCCGGGCCGCTCGCTCATGAAGGGCGCGGCCAGGGCCGCGTTGGGCGCATGGCCCTGCGCCTGCCGGGCCGAGGCCTCCATCGCCCGCATCTCGCGCTCCTGCGGCACGCGGTGCGGCTGCGCCGGCACGCCGCCCGGCGTCAGGAACTGGGCCGCAGGCTGCATGTGCGTGGCCGGCATTCCATGCTCCTGCGCCGGGCGTTGGACAGGCGACAGCGCCGTGGCCAGGGAGAGCGCCTTGGGCGGCACCATCGCAGGCGCATGCCCCGCCTGCGGCTGCACAGGGGCCGAGCGCTGTGGCGCGGCGAAGGCCGCCATGGGTGCGGCGAGTGCGGCCGGCGCCACTGCGGCGGCGCCCGCGGGAGCCCCCGGCGCCCCGCCCTGGTAGTTGTTGTTGTTGACGGTGGTGTAGTGCTGGTTGTTGTTGACCGTGACGTTGCGGATGTTCTCGATCACGGTGCGCGAGTGCGAGACATAGGTCGCGCCCTGGTACACCACGGCCGGCGGCACGGGGGGCGGCGGCGGCGGCGCGCCCTCCACCCAGGCCGGCGGGCGCGGCGCGCCCCAATGCACGTTCCAGGCGTTCCAGCCCCAGGAAGGCGAATGCGCCGCCCAGCCGGCCACCGCGCCCACCACCACGCCCGCGCCGAAGGCCAGCCAGGTCTGCGACGGATCGGGCTGGGCCGCCACCAGCACCGGTGCCGGCGCGGCCCAGCGGTAGCCGGGATAGACCGGCACCGGCGTGCCATAGACCACCTGCGGGTCGTAGTGCGGCACATAGACGGTAGCGGGTTCGGCCGGCTCGATGGCGATCACGCTGGGCGGCGGCGCCACCACGGCCGGGCCGGCATAGAGCGGCACGGCCGGCGTCACCGTGGCAGGCATGGGCTGCGGCGCCGGCGCGGCGGCGGTGACCACCCGCAGCTTGGGCGAGCTGCGCAGCGTGCCGGCCTTGGTGGCGCGCTCGCGCATCACCTGGATGGCGTTCATCACGTCGGACGGGTCATGGTAGTAGGCCTGGCCCAGCGCGCTCGTCCACGGCAGGTTGGCCGCCAGCTGCTCCAGCACGTTCGGGAAGGCGGTGAGCGCCTTCACGCTCGGGTCCCATGGCTGGTCGTTGACGGCGCGCACCAGCGCATCGCCCCGCAGGCCGGGGTTGCGACCCAGCCAGCCTGCGGCGTCGGTGATCTGGTCGGGATAGGTGGAGGCCGCCAGCACCTGGGCCACCAGCCGGTCCGGGTAGAGGGCAATGGGCGCCACCATCTGGTAGAGGTTCTGCGCCGAAGGCGGCGTGTAGGCCACCGACGTGGCGGCCGGGGCCGATGCGGCGGCGGCCGGGGCCGATGCGGCGGCGGCCGGGGCCTGGGCGGCGGCCTGCGGCGCGGCCGCCGCGTCGGGGCTGGGCCGCTGGCAGGCGGTGAGCACGGCGGCGGCCAGCAGGGCCAGCGCATAGCGCGGAGCGTGGCGGCGCACGGAAAGGCGCACGGAGTGGGGCACCGATGGGCGCGCGGGGCGGCTGGTCAGGGCTGGGATGTCACCGCCCTGGGCGGCGGAAGCGAGGGGCTGCTGCATGAAGGAAGACTCCGGCGAAGCGGGAGCCGCGAATGCATGCCTCCCGCTCCTCCAACGCGCCGGGGGCCGGGCAGCGTTGACCCGGGGCAGGCCGCCAGGCCCGAACCCTTGCCACACCACACCGCCGTGACATCCACTTACGCTTCCTTGACCTTGCCGATACCCGATAGCGGCCAGGCGCCCTGCCCCGCCGCTGCGGCCTTCACGCCGGCGGCGGTAGGCAGCCGCTCAGAACGTGTTCACGTTCTCAGGGCAGGCAGTCCAGCGCGGCCATGTAGGCCGGCTGCAGCATGAGTTCGTCCCAAGGCTGGGGCAGGGTTTCGGGCAGCAGGGCCAGGCGGCGCGATTCGCTGTCGGCGCTGGGCTGCCAGCGGCCGTCGGCAGCGGCGGCTTCGAGGCCTTCCAGCACCTCGTCGAGCACGCGGCTGCCGCCCAGGCTCTGGTTGCACAGCAGCACCAGATCGCAGCCGGCATCGAGCGCGGCCAGGGCCGCGTCGGTGTAGCCCACGGGCTGGCCGTCGATGCGGCGGGCGCCTTCCATGCTCAGGTCATCGCTGAAGATGGCGCCGTCGAAGCGCAGCTGCCCGCGCAGGATCTCCTGCAGCCAGCGGCGCGAGAAGCCCGCGGGCCGCGCATCCACCTTGGGGTAGATGACGTGGGCCGGCATGACGCTGGCGAGCGTGCTGGAGAGCCACGGATACGGCGCCGCGTCGTCGGCCAGGATGGCCTTGAGGCTGCGGCGGTCCACCGGAATGTCGGTGTGCGAATCGGCCTGGACGAAGCCGTGCCCCGGAAAGTGCTTGCCGCAGTGCGCCATGCCGGCCTGCAGCAGGCCGTGCATCAGGCTCTTGGCCAGCAGCGCGACCACGCGCGGGTCGCGGTGGAAGCTGCGGTCGCCGATGACGCCGCTCTCACCGTAATCCAGGTCCAGCACGGGCGTGAAGCTGAAATCGACGCCGCAGGCGCGCAGCTCGCTGCCCAGCACGTAGCCCGCCGCCGTGGCGGCATTGGTGGCGCGCATGGCGCCCGCGCCCTGGCGTGCCCGGGCGCCCTGGCCGTCGTCGTCCCACAGCTGGCCCAAGGCGCGCATGGGCGGCAGGTGGGTGAAGCCGTCGGTGCGAAAGCGCTGCACGCGGCCGCCTTCGTGGTCCACGCAGATCAGCAGGTCGCTGCGCACGGCCTTGATGGCGGCAGTGAGTTCCAGCAGCTGCGCGCGGCTTTCCCAGTTGCGCGCGAAGAGGATGACGCCGCCCGCCAGCGGGTGCGCCAGGCGGCGGCGGTCGTCGGCCGTCAGCGTGGTGCCGGCGACGTCGAGGATGAGGGGGGTGTGTTCGGTCATGGTGATTTGCTACTTTATCGATAGCGGCCGGCGCTTGATCTACAAGCGCTGCCGGCTGCTGGGGATGGTATCCATCGGGTCTTGCGTCAGGCCTTCTTCTCGACCACGCAGAAGCTGGCCGCGTAGTCGCTCTCGTCGGTCAGGGTGATGTGGCAGTGCAGGCCCTGCGCTTCGAACCATTCCTTGAGCGCGCCGTGCAGCACCACCTGCGGCTGGCCGCTGGGCAGGTTGGCGATCTCGCAGTGGCGCCAGGTCATGGGCATGCGCATGCCGAGGCCGATCGCCTTGCTGAACGATTCCTTGGCCGAAAAGCGCGTGGCCAGGTAGCGCAGACCCCGGTCGGGCCAGCGTTCGCTGCGGCGGCGCCAGATGGCGAGCTCACCCTCGGCCAGCACCTTTTCGGCGAAGCGGTCGCCGTGGCGCTCCAGGCTGGCGCGGATGCGGCGCACGTCGCAGATGTCGGTGCCTATGCCGTAGATCATGTGAAGAAGGCTTTCAGTGCCGTAGAGGCCGCTGGCGCAGGCTGTGCCTGCATCATCAGCTATCGAAATATGAGTGATGGAGTCGGTGCCCGGCCGGCCGGCGGGCTGGCTGGCGATTTCAGCGCCGCGCCATGCCCTCGTCGATGCAGCGCTGGTAGGCCTGCACGGTGGCGGCATAGCCCAGTTCCAGCGCATCGGCGATCAGGGCGTGGCCGATGGAGACTTCGAGCAGCCCCGGCACGCCCTGCACGAAGGCCGCCAGGTTGTCCTGGTTCAGGTCGTGCCCGGCGTTCACGCCCAGGCCCGCATCCAGCGCGGCCTGCGCGGCGGCGGCGTAGCGGGCCAGCTGGGCGGCGGCCTCGGGCGTGCCCCAGGCGGCGGCGTAGGGTTCGGTGTAGAGCTCGACGCGGTCGGCGCCCACGGCGCGGGCGGCGGCCATCTGCCCGGGCTCCGGGTCCATGAAGAGGCTCACGCGCACGCCCAGGGCGCGGCACTCGGCCACCAGGGGCGCGAGGCGCTCGGCGTCCTGCGGAAAGCTCCAGCCGTGGTCGCTGGTGAACTGGTCTTCGCTGTCGGGCACGAAGGTGGCCTGCTGGGGCCGCACCGTGCGGATGAACTCCATCAGGTTCTGCGAAGGGTTGCCCTCGATGTTGAATTCGCGGCCGGGCCAGGCCTGGAGCAGCTCGGCCAGCGCATGCACGTCGGTGGCGCGGATGTGGCGCTCGTCGGGGCGTGGATGCACGGTGATGCCCTGCGCGCCCGCCTGCAGGCACAGCTCGGCCGCGCGCGTGACGCTGGGAATGCCCAGGTGCCGGGTGTTGCGCACCAGCGCCACCTTGTTCACGTTGACCGAAAGGGCCGTGCGGCCGGGAGCGTCGTGGGCGGTGGCGTGGGGGACGGGAGTGGTCGTGGTCATAGCAGTTGCAGATCCATCATGAGCTGGCGCGTGCGCAGCAGCGGGCTGCCGCAATGGTATTGCAGCAGGGTGCGCAGCTGGGGCTTGAGGTCGGCGGTCATGGGCGTGTCGGTGGGGGCGGCGATCGCCCGCAGCGTGGGGGTGTAGCTGCCCGCGCCGCCGGGCTCCAGCGCGCGCTGCAGCGCCAGCCATTGCGCGCCGGGCAGCGTGGCGCGGTCGCCCGGCAAAGCGGCGCGCAGGCCGGCCTCGGGCACCAGCGCATAGCGGGCGGCGGGCTGCAGGCGGGTGAGGGTCATGGTCTCGGCATCGAGCGCGGGCAGCAGGCCGATCTCGCGCAGCAGCAGCAGCTCGAAGCTGCGCAGCACCGGCTCCAGCGCATCGCCGTGGCTGCCGCTGCCCAGCACGCGCACCACGCCGGCATAGGCATCGAAGAGCGGCGCATGGGCGTCTTCGCGCGCCACCAGGCGCATCAGCAGCTCGTTCAGGTAAAGGCCCGCCAGCAGCGCGTCGCCCGTGGGCATGACGTGGCCGCCCACCCATTCCGCGCCCTTGAGCGGATGCACCTCGCCCAGCCCTTCGGCGGTGACGGTGTAGCCCACCCGCAGGGGCTGCAGCGGCAGCAGCACGGGGCGGAAGTTGGAGGTCGGCTTCTTCGCCCCCTTGGCCACCAGCGCCACCCGGCCATAGTGGCGAGTGAACACGTCCAGGATCAGGCTGGACTCGCTCCAGTCGTAGCGGTGCAGCACATAGGCAGGCTCTTCGGCAATGCGGCGCGCAGGCATGGTTTGCTATGCAATCAATAGCTGCTTGCGCAGACTGGATGCGCGCAAGAGGCCGATTTCCTTGGAAGGGAGGATGAAGGAACCCGCCGGGAGCACGGCGCTCCGCACATTCACCGGCCTCACCCGTCAGCAGGCCGCGGAGCAGGCCACGCCAGCAGACGCCGCGGAGCGGGCTTGGCCCGGCCGCCGGCGTCGTCCCCCCTCCCGCAGGAGAGGGGGGAAGGCGCGCAGCGCCTCAGGGGGGTGTTCGTCACTCATACCCGAAGGAGCGCACCCGCGCCTCGTCGTCCGCCCAGCCCGAGCGCACCTTCACCCAGACTTCGAGGAACACCTTGGCGTCCATGAGCTTTTCCATCTCCTGCCGGGCTTCGGTGCTGATGCGCTTGAGGCGCTCGCCCTTCTCGCCGATGACCATGGCCTTGTGGCCGTCGCGCTCGACGACGATGGTGGCCGCCACGCGCAGGAAGCGCTTGTGGGTCTTGCTGGGCTCTTCGTCGAACTTGTCGATGACGACGGTGGAGGTGTAGGGCAGCTCGTCGCCCGTGAAGCGGAAGAGCTTCTCGCGCACGGTCTCGCTGGCGAGGAACTTCTCGCTGCGGTCGGTCAGCTCGCCCTCGGAGTACCAGAAGGGCTGCTCGGGCAGGTACTTCTCGCAGATGCCGAACAGGCGCTCGATGTCGCCCTTGTTCTTGGCCGACATGGGCACGAACTCGGCGAACGGATGGCGCTCCTGCATGCCCTTGAGCCAGGGCGCGATCTCGGCGCGGCGATGCACCTCGTCGAGCTTGTTGGCGATCAGCAGCGTCGGAATGCCGGGCTTGAAGAGCGACAGCACCTTGGCGTCGGCCAGCGTGAAGCTGCCGGCCTCCACCACGAAGAGGATCAGGTCCACGTCGCCGATGGCGCCCATCACCGTCTTGTTGAGCGACTTGTTCAGCGCCGTGCTGTGCTTGGTCTGGAAGCCCGGCGTATCGACGAAGACGAACTGCGTCGCCTCGCGCGTGCGGATGCCGGTGATGCGGTGGCGCGTGGTCTGCGCCTTGCGCGAGGTGATGGAGATCTTCTGCCCCACCAGCGCGTTCATCAGCGTGGACTTGCCCACGTTGGGCTTGCCCACGATGGCGATCAGGCCGCAGCGCTGGCCGGCCGTGCTGGCGGCAGCAGCAGCGCCGGACGCGCTGGCGCCGGCCAGCACCGGGCCTGCGCCCGGCTTGGCGGCGGCGAGCATCGCCTCCAGATCATTCTGGCCGGCAGCGCCCGTGTTCTCTGCGCCACCAGCTACGTTTTTGGTAGCGTCCTGGGAATTCATGCTTGCTTCTTCGCTTTCTTGAGGGCGGCCAGCAGCGCGGCGGCTGCAGCCTGTTCGCCGGCCCGGCGCGAACCGCCGGTGCCGCGTTCGGTCAGGCCCAATTCAGGGATGGTGCACTCGACATCGAAGGTCTGGCTGTGCGCTGCGCCCACGGTGCCCACCACGCGGTAGACGGGCAGCTTCATTTTGCGGCCCTGCAGCCACTCCTGCAATGCGGTCTTCGGGTCCTTGGCGGCGGCCTGCATCTGCGGGTTCACATCCATGCCCTCGAAGAGCCGGTGCACCAACGCCTCGGCGGGGGCATAGCCGGCATCGAGATAGACGGCGCCGATCACGGCCTCCAGCGCGTCGGCCAGGATGGACGGCCGCTGCTTGCCGCCGGACTTGGATTCGCCCTCGCCCAGGCGCAGCACCTCGGGCAGCTTCAGCCGCAGCGCCAGGCCGTGCAGGCTCTCCTGCCGCACGAGGTTGGCGCGCACGCGCGAGAGATCGCCCTCGGGCTGGTCGGCCAGCCGGCGGTAGAGCAGGCTGGAGACGGCCAGGTTCAGTACCGAATCGCCCAGGAATTCCAGGCGCTCGTTGTGGTCGGCGGAAAAGCTGCGGTGCGTGATGGCGCGCTGCAGCAGGGAGGCGTCGGAGAACGTGTGCTGCAGGCGGTCCTGCAGCTGGGAAAGAAGGGGTGGCAGCACTGAGTGGGGGGAGCTAGGTCGGGGGTGCGTTGACAACAGAAGGCGGGGATGGAGCCGGTGGGTATCCGGCGTGTCGGGGGGCGTCAGGGCGGGTTGCGAAAGCGCGGCCGGCCCGGGCGCCGAGCGCGGCCTGGGCCGCGCGATGTAGCTTCAGGGCGCCGTCGAATTCTGGAAGCGATAGACCAGATAGGCCGGGCCGATCAGGTGGATCTCGCGCGAGTAGTTGTACGAGACGACCAGCCTGTCGTTGGCGCCCTTAGTCACTTCGAGGTCGCTGGCCTTGACCGATTCGATGCTGTCGATGGCTGCCGCACGGTCGAAGGCGGCTCGCGCCTCGGCCACGGTGCTCTCGCGGGCCGCCTTGGCGGCCGCCTTGTGGATGGCCTGGCTCTCCAGGAAGATCGGCACCGACTGCGACCCGATGGCGAACAGCGCCACCACGATCACCCCCAGCAGCACGACGCTGATGAAGGACATGCCGCGCTGGCGCGAACGCAGCGTGCGGCGTGGCAGGACGGCGGAGATGGGCATGGTCATGGCGTGGACTCCCTCGGTGCTGGATCGGTTGAACAATGGCCGGCGGCTCGATGACGAGCGTTGCACGGCGACTCGCGGCGGGGCCGGCCACCAGCCTGCCGCCGGGCAGCGCGCCGCCATGGCGGCGGCGCGGGCGGCCCGGGTCAGCTGAACGAACCGATGCGGCGCGGATTGCTGAAGTTCATCCAGATGAAGAAGGCCTTGCCGACGATGTTGGCGTCGGGCACGAAGCCCCAGTAGCGCGAGTCCAGCGAATTATCGCGGTTGTCGCCCATCATGAAGTAGTAGCCCTCGGGCACCTTGCAGGTCACGCCTTCGACGCTGTAGCGGCAGTTCTCGCGGAACTTGAAGTTGCTCGCGCCCTGCACGAAGGCCGGCACCTGCGGGTTGTTCAGGATGCCGTGGCGGTGCTCGCCCAGCTGCTCCTCGAACTGCTTGAAGTACGCCATCGCGTCGTCGTCGAAGTAGTCGGGCAGCTCGGTGGTGGGCACGGGCTTGCCGTTGATGGTCAGCCGCTTGTTGAGGTAGGCCACCTCGTCGCCCGGCACGCCGACCACGCGCTTGATGTAGTCCACGCTGGGCTGCGGCGGAAAGCGGAACACCATCACGTCGCCGCGCTCGGGCGCATGGCCTTCGGTGATCTTCTTGTTGATGACCGGCAGGCGGATGCCATAGACGAACTTGTTCACCAGGATCAGGTCGCCCACGTGCAGCGTCGGGATCATGGAGCCCGAGGGGATCTTGAACGGCTCGAAGAGGAACGAGCGCAGCAGGAACACCATGGCGATCACCGGGAAGAGCCCGGCCGTCCAGTCCAGCCACCAGGGCTGCATGAGGATGCGGCCCTTGGCCTCTTCCACGTCCACATCGACCTTGGCGATGCCCATGCGGTCGAGCTCGGCGCGGCGCTGGACGGCGGCGTCCTCGATGGCCTGGGCCGCACGGCGGCGGCGCGGCAGGAAGTAGAAGCGCTCGGCCAGCCAGTAGCAGCCCGTGACCACGGTGGCCAGGAACAGCAGCAGCGCGAAATTGCCTTCGATGGCGCCCAGGTACCAGGCGCCCACGTAGCCGACGAAAGCCGCCAGCACCAGGGATGTGATGATTTGCATCGTTTCTCTTCTCAGTCTTCGACCTGAAGGATGGCCAGGAACGCTTCTTGGGGCACTTCGACGGAGCCGATCTGCTTCATGCGCTTCTTGCCGGCCTTCTGCTTTTCGAGCAGCTTGCGCTTGCGGGTGATGTCGCCGCCATAGCACTTGGCCAGCACGTTCTTGCGCAGGGCCTTGATGGTTTCGCGGGCGATGATGTTGGCGCCGATGGCGGCCTGGATCGCCACGTCGAACATCTGGCGGCTGATGATCTCGCGCATCTTGGCCGCCACGGCGCGGCCGCGGTAGGCCGACTGGCTGCGGTGGACGATGATGGACAGCGCATCGACCTTCTCGCCGTTGAGCAGGATGTCCACCTTCACCACGTCGGAGGCGCGGTATTCCTTGAACTCGTAGTCCATGGACGCATAGCCGCGCGACACGGATTTGAGCTTGTCGAAGAAGTCCAGCACGATCTCGCCCAGCGGCAGCTCGTAGGTGAGCATCACCTGGCGGCCGTGGTAGGCCATGTTCAGCTGCACGCCGCGCTTCTGGTTGGCCAGCGTCATCACGGGGCCGACGTAGTCCTGCGGCATGTAGAGATGCACGGTCACGATGGGCTCGCGGATCTCCTGGATGCGGCCCTGGTCGGGCATCTTGGAGGGGTTCTCCACCATGATGACCTCGCCGTCGCCCTTGACCACTTCATAGACCACGCTGGGCGCGGTGGTGATGAGGTCCTGGTCGAACTCGCGCTCCAGGCGCTCCTGCACGATCTCCATGTGCAGGAGGCCCAGGAAGCCGCAGCGGAAGCCGAAGCCCAGCGCCTGCGACACCTCGGGCTCGAAATGCAGCGAGGCATCGTTGAGCTGGAGCTTTTCCAGCGCATCGCGCAGCTGGTCGTATTCGCTCGCCTCGGTCGGGTAGAGGCCCGCGAACACCTGCGGCTGGATTTCCTTGAAGCCGGGCAGCGCCTGCTCGGCAGGGCCCAGGTTGTTGGGCAGCTTCTTTTCGAGCGTGATGGTGTCGCCCACCTTGGCGGCCTTCAGCTCCTTGATGCCCGCGATGATGAAGCCCACCTCGCCCGCGTTCAGCGCGTTGCGCGGCTCGTTGGCGGGGGTGAAGACGCCCAGGTTGTCGGCGTTGTACACCGCGCCCGAGGCCATCATCTTGAAGCGCTCGCCCTTGAGCAGGCGGCCATCGACCACGCGCACCAGCATCACCACGCCCACGTACGAGTCGAACCAGCTGTCGATGATCATGGCGCGCAGCGGCGCGTCGGGGTTGCCGCGCGGCGCGGGCACCTTGGCGACGATCAGCTCCAGGATCTCCTCGATGCCCATGCCGGTCTTGGCCGAGCACGGAATGGCGTCGCCCGCGTCGATGCCGATCACGTCCTCGATCTCGGCCTTGGCGTTGTCCGGGTCGGCCTGAGGCAGGTCCATCTTGTTGAGCACCGGCAGCACTTCCACGCCCAGGTCGAGCGCGGTGTAGCAGTTGGCCACGGTCTGGGCTTCCACGCCCTGCGAGGCATCGACCACCAAGAGCGCGCCTTCGCAGGCGGAGAGCGAACGCGAAACCTCGTAGGAGAAGTCAACGTGGCCGGGCGTGTCGATCAGATTGAGGTTGTAGACCTGCCCGTCCTTGGCCTTGTATTGCAGCGCGGCGGTCTGGGCCTTGATGGTTATCCCACGCTCTTTTTCGATGTCCATCGAATCGAGCACCTGCGCTTCCATCTGGCGCTCCTCAAGGCCGCCGCAACGCTGGATGAGGCGGTCGGCAAGGGTCGACTTGCCATGGTCGATGTGCGCGATGATGGAAAAATTTCTGATGTGATTCATCAACGGAAAGCGTCAAGTGATTGAATTAAAACGGCGCGCACAAGAAAAAAGGGCGCGTCAAATGGCGACGCGCCCTGAACCAACAATCATTGGCAACTGCGATAGTTGGGACTTCATTGTAGGCAAAAAGGGCTTTCGGGAAAGCCCGGCCAGCGGTGCCACCCAGGCGTTGCCGGCTTGCAACGAGAATTTTATCAACAGCTTATTCACAGAACCGCCAACAACTTGCTGAACAACTTGTGGGCGATCTGTGGAACACCTGTGCATGAAAAAGATGCGTCCCACATCATGGTGTGCCGCATCGGTTTTATGCCCGCAGGCAGGTAAGAGCGCCCCGCATTCTACCGAAAACCATACATAGCCCTGCCGCGCCCCGGATGGCGAGGCTCCAGAGCGGCGGCACAGCGAATTTGTAACACCCCCCATCCGCCGGCCGGGCCGCCCGCTATCCCGAGCACACGCCAGGGTCTTGGCATGGCACCGGCGCAGCGGCCCCAGGGCGTTCAACGGGTGGGCCGGATCAGGGCGTACTGCGCCCATTCGCCGCGGCGGAACAGCACGTTGATCGGCTTGGCCTTGTCGGCCTTGGCCAGCACCGCGTCGAACTCCTTGACGCTGCCCACCTCGGTGTTGGCGATGGAGACGATCACGTCGCCCTCGCGCAGCCCGGCGCGCGCGGCGGCATCGGCCGCAGCCACCACCCGCACGCCGCCCTTGACCTTCAGCTCCTTCTTCTGCGCGTCGGTCAGCTCGGCCACGCTCAGGCCGACCTGCTTGGCCGCAGCGGAGGACTTGGGACCCGCATCCTTGTCGGCCGCCTTGGCCACCGGCTTGTCATCGGGCTCGACCTCGGCGATGGTGATCGGGAAGTCGCGCATCACGCCGCGCCGGAACACGCTCACCGTGCTCTTGGTGCCCGGTTTGGTATTGCCCACCAGGCGCGGCAGGTCGGCCGCCTTCTCCACGGCCTTGCCGTCGAAGCGCGTGATCACGTCGCCCGCCTCCACGCCGGCCTTGTCGGCGGGCGAGCCCGCTTCCACGCCGCGCACCAGCGCGCCCTGCGGCTTGCCCAGGCCGATGGATTCGGCCACGTCCTTGGCCACGGATTCGATCTGCACGCCGATGCGGCCGCGGCTCACCCGGCCCGTCGCGCGCAGCTGGTCGCTCACACGGATGGCTTCGTCGATCGGGATGGCGAAGGAGATGCCCATGAACCCGCCCGAGCGCGAATAGATCTGGCTGTTGATGCCGACCACCTCGCCGCGCATGTTGATCAGCGGCCCGCCGGAATTGCCGGGGTTGATCGCCACGTCGGTCTGGATGAAGGGCAGGTAGTCACCCGTGTCGCGCTGCTTGGCGCTGACGATGCCCGCCGTGACGCTGTTGTCCAGGCCGAAGGGCGAGCCGATGGCCATCACCCACTCGCCCACGCGCAGGCGGCTCACGTCGCCGATCTTCACGGCAGGCAGGCCGGTGGCATCGATCTTGACGACGGCCACGTCGGTGCGCTTGTCGGAGCCCACGATCCTGGCCTTGAATTCGCGCTTGTCGGTCAGCGTGACGATGACCTCCTCGGCGCCGTCCACCACATGGTGGTTGGTCATGATGTAGCCGTCGGAGGTCAGGATGAAGCCCGAGCCCACGCCGCGCGACTGCTCTTCAGGCTGCGGTGCGCGCTGCTGCGGCGCCTGCTGGCGCGGCAGATTGGGTATCGGCACGCCGAAACGGCGGAAGAACTCCAGCATCTCCTCGTCCATCGCATTGCCGCCGGAACGGTCGGAGACCTTCTCGACCGTGCGGATGTTGACGACGGAGGGCCCCACCTGGTCCACCAGATCGGTGAAGTCCGGCAGTCCGCGCACGGACGCGGCAGGCTGCGCGCGGGCCGCCTGCACCGGAAGCACCGCCAGGCTGCCAGACAGAGCCATCGCGCCCGCCAGGGCCAGGGCATGCAGGTTCTTCCAATCGATCAGGGGCATCTTCGACCTTTCTAATTGCGACATTCGGTGCGGGGAGGAAAGTGAAAACGATAGCGCGAACGCGCCAAGTGCGGTGGCCGCCCTGCAAGGGCGGCAAAGCCGTGGGGACATGCCCGGCCGACATGATGCCGCGAGAACGGGCCGCATCGCAGACACGGCCAGCCAGCGGTGCGTGGCGGCTTGAATGCAGCGCCATACACCGCAAGCCGCGCTGGGGGAGGCGGCCGGTACGGCAGGCCAGCGCCCGGCGCCGTGGGCCCTGCCCTGCACGGGCTCAGCGTGCCGGGGGATCGAAACTGGCGTTGCGCAGGAAACCGGCCGGCATCTGCAGCGACGAGGTGCTGCCGAACTGCCGATGAGCTGCCAGCAATTCATCCAGGCGCGGGTCGCGCAGCATGACCTGCTGCGAACTGCCGTTGCTGCCGTCCGCCACCGCCAGCGTGGAGGACGAGGCCGAAGCCAGCTGCGCGCCGCCGCCCTGCGAGGCCACGGAACCGGCGTAGGTGCCCCAGCCGATGGCAGCCACGGCGGCCATCGAGGCGAGCCCCGCCACCATCTTCCACTGGAACACCCCGGCATTGGCAACCTTGGCATCGGCCAGGGCCGGCGATTGGGGCGCCACCTGCGTCAGCTCGCCGGCTGCCAGCGCCTGGGGCAGAGGCTCCTGCGCCAGCTGCTCGCGCAATCGGTCGAGCAGCAGCGGCCGGGCGGGCGCGGCCAGCTCGGCCGAGCGCAGCACGTCGCCCACCAGGTGGTGCATCTGCCACTGTTCGCGGCCGGCCTCCGTGCAGGCGAAAGCCACCGCACGCGCAAAGTCTTCGCCCTGCAGCTGCCCGTCCGCCAGAGCGGACAACTGCTCGCGCATCATCACATCGTCATTCGTATTCATGTCCATCACCCTGCTGCTTGTGCCCACCAACCACCCACCACCCACCACCCGCCGGCCGCTGCCCCGCAGCTCACCAGCGCTTGCCCGTCTGCTTGTCCAGCAGCGGCTTGACGCGCGCCGAGATCGCCTCGCGCGCACGGAAGATCCGCGACCGCACGGTGCCGATCGGGCAGCTCATCGCCGCCGCGATCTCGTCGTAGCTCAGGCCCTCGATCTCGCGCAGCGTCACGGCCTGGCGCAGATCCTCGGGCAGCGCTTCCATCGCCGCATTCACGGCTTCGGCGATTTCCCGGGCGGCCAGGACCGTCTCGGGCGTTTCTTCGGTGGTTAGTTCGCTGCCGACGCGGGAAGTTTCATCGTCATCGTCACTGCCGCGCAGAGCGCTGTCGGTGATGACGGGATTGCGCTTCATGTCCACCAGCGCCTTCTTGGCGGTGTTCACCGCGATGCGGTAGAGCCAGGTGTAGAACTGGGCCTCTCCGCGGAACTGGTGCAGCGCGCGATAGGCGCGGATGAAGGTCTCCTGGGCGATGTCCTGCACCAGATCGACGTCGCGCACCATGCGGCCGATCAAGCGCTCGATCCGGCGCTGATACTTGATGACCAGCAGTTCGTAGGCGCGCTGATCGCCCGCCACCGTGCGCTCGACGAGCTGCAGATCGCTGTCATTGCCGTTGGACGGGAGCGGAGATGCTGTCATTTTTGAGGAAGAAGGGCTGTCCGGACGTCGGCAAGCGGAATTGGAAGAAAGACGGGCAAGACCCGCACCGCAAAGGCCGGGCCGGCTGGCCGCCGGCGGCCGCGCGAAGGGACATGACGCATCGCCTGCACGTTCAGGATTCCGATACGGTGCCGGCGGGAGCCGTGCTGCCGGCCATCCGGGCGCGCGAATATAACGCCCTCCGCAATGCCGGCCACAACTGCGCCGAGGCATTCCGCTCCAGGCACAGCCAGACACGGGGTGCATCGCAGAGCGGCAGGCATACCAGCACGCAACGCTGGAGATCCAGATGCACTTCGGGCGCGGTCCGCGCCGCCAGGGGCAGCGCCTGCCCTGCAGGTAGGAACCACCACTGCGCCCCATCCCATTGCAGCGTACCGCGCGGGCTGCGCCACCAGGGCATGGCAGCCAGCCCGGCCGTCACCACCCAGAGGGCCCAACCCAGCGGTTGTGCCCACGGATGGGTCGGCGCGCCGGCCATGCCCCAACCCACCAGCGCCATGGCGCCGGCAACGATCAGGGCCGCGAGGGCCAGCCCGGCTCGCGCGCTGCGCTCCACGGGGAAGCGCACCGCCGGCGGGTGGTGATAGGAAGAGGAAGCGGGGTGGGAAGCGTCCATCGCAGCGGCACGGGTCAAGGGCCGAGCGATGGAGGGCAGTCCGTGGGACGCGGCGGCAGCGGTACTGCCCGCGTCAGACGCGCTTGAAGACCAGCGTGCCGTTGGTGCCGCCAAAACCGAAGTTGTTCTTCACCGCCACGTCCACCTTCATGTCGCGGGCCGTGTTGGCGCAGTAGTCGAGGTCGCAATCCGGGTCCTGCTCCACCAGGTTGATGGTGGGCGGAGCCTTCTGGTCGCGCAGCGCGAGCACGGTGAACACGCTCTCGATGCCGCCGGCGCCACCCAGCAGGTGGCCCGTCATGGACTTGGTGGAGCTGACCACCGTCTTGTAGGCGTGGTCGCCCAGCGCCGCCTTGATGGCGTTGGTCTCGTTCAGGTCGCCCAGCGGCGTGGAGGTGCCGTGCGCGTTCAGGTAGTCCACCTGATCGGCATTCACACCCGCATTGCGCAGGGCGGCCAGCATGGCGCGGCGGGGGCCGTCCATGCTGGGTGCCGTCATGTGGCCGGCGTCGGCGCTCATGCCGTAGCCAGCGACTTCGGCATAGATCTTCGCGCCGCGCGCCTTGGCGTGTTCGTACTCTTCGAGCACCAGCACGCCGGCGCCTTCGCCCAGGACGAAGCCGTCACGGCCCTTGTCCCAGGGACGCGAGGCGGCCTGGGGATCGTCGTTGCGGGTGGAAAGCGCACGCATGGCCGCGAAACCGCCCACGCCCAGGGGCGACACGGTGGCTTCGCTGCCGCCGGCCACGATGACGTCGGCGTCACCGTATTCGATCTTGCGCGCAGCTTCGCCGATGCAGTGCAGGCCGGTCGTGCAGGCCGTCACCACGGAAAGATTGGGGCCCTTGAAGCCGAACCGCATCGACACCTGGCCTGCCACCATGTTGATGATGGAAGCCGGCACGAAGAACGGCGTGATGCGGCGGGGACCACGGCTGGACAGCTCGGCATGCGTGTTCTCGATCAGCGGCAAGCCGCCGATACCCGAACCGATGATGCAGCCGATGCGCGTGGCCAGATCCTCGCTCAGTGCCTCGCCCGTGGGCAGGCCGGAGTCCTGGATGGCTTCCTGCGCGGCAGCGATGCCGTAGTGGATGAAGGTGTCCATCGTGCGCGCATCCTTGGCGCTGATGAACGAATTCAGGTCGAAATCCTTGACCTCGCCCGCGATCTTGCAGGCGAAGTTCGACGCATCGAACTTGGTGATGAGGTCAATGCCGGACTTTCCGGCGAGGATGTTGGCCCAGGCATCAGCCACCGTGTTGCCCACGGGGCTGATGCATCCCAGGCCGGTCACGACGACGCGACGACGGCTCATGCGTTCAAACTTTCTAGGGGTTCACAGCGCCCGGCCGGGCGCCATCGCGCAAAAAGGATCAGGCTTTTTGGTGGGTGTTCGCGTAGTCGATGGCGTTCTGCACCGTCGTGATCTTCTCTGCGTCTTCGTCAGGGATCTCGATGCCGAATTCGTCTTCCAGCGCCATCACCAGCTCGACCGTGTCCAGCGAGTCAGCGCCCAGGTCGGCCACGAAGGCCTTTTCGTTGGTCACTTGGGACTCTTCAACGCCGAGTTGTTCGGCAATGATTTTTTTGACACGTGCTTCGATATCGCTCATGGTTTCCCTCAGGGGGTTGTGAATGAATCCGCGATTCTAGCCGCTTAAGGGGAAAGCCCCTGAACGACCCGCCGCACGGAGAACCGGCGTCAACTTTCTTCAATTACATGTACATGCCGCCATTGACGTGCAATTCCTGCCCCGTCACATAGCCGGCGCCGGCCGAGGCCAGATAGGCGACCGCATTCGCAATGTCGGAAGGACGGCCCAGATGGCCCAGCGCGATCTGCGATTGCAGTGCTTTTTGCTGTTCTTCCGGCAATTTGGCGGTCATGTCGGTCTCGATGAAACCGGGCGCCACGCAGTTCACGGTGATGTTGCGGCTGCCCAGCTCGCGTGCCAGGGCGCGCGTCATGCCGGCCACGCCGGCCTTGGAGGCGGCGTAGTTGGCCTGGCCGGGATTGCCCGAGGCGCCCACCACGCTGGTGATGTTGATGATGCGGCCGTAGCGCTGCTTCATCATCGGGCGTATGGCGGCGCGGCTGCAGCGGAACACGGCCTTGAGGTTGGTGTCGATCACCGAATCCCAGTCGTCGTCCTTCATGCGCATGGCCAGCGTGTCGCGGGTGATGCCGGCGTTGTTGACCAGCACGTGCAGGCCGCCGTATTCCTTGACGATGGCATCGACCAGCGCATCGACGGCGGCGCCATCGGTCACGTTCAGGGCCACGCCCTTGCCGCCGTGGGCCGACAGGGCCTGCTGGATGCGGGCCGCGCCGTCTTCCGTCGTGGCCGTGCCGATCACGCGCATGCCGCGTGCGGACAGCTCAGCGGCGATGGCCGCACCGATGCCGCGCGTGGCGCCGGTCACCAGGGCGATTTGTGGGGAGGAGGCGGTGTTGTCTTGGGTGCTCATGCCAGAAGCTCTCGGGTTTCAGCCAGCGTGGCCGGATCATAGATGGAGGCGGCGACCAGTTCGGGGTCGATGCGCTTGGCCAGGCCTGCGAGCACCTTGCCCGGGCCGCATTCGACGAGGTGGGTGGCGCCGCGGGCCTTGAGGGCCTGCACGCATTCCACCCAGCGCACGGGGCCGAAAGCCTGGCGGTAGAGGGCGTCGCGGATGGCGTCTGCGTCCTGCTGCACGGCCACGTCCACGTTGTTGACCACGGGAATGCGCGGCGCGGCGAGTTCCAGGCCAGCCAGGGCCGCGCGCAGCTTCTCGGCGGCGGGCTTCATCAGGCTGGAGTGGAACGGCGCGGACACGGGCAGCAGCAGCGCGCGCTTGGCGCCGGCCGCCTTCAGCACTTCGCAGGCCTTGTCCACCGCCGCCTTGGTGCCGGCGATCACGGTCTGGATGGGGTCGTTGAAGTTGACCGCCTCGACCACTTCGGGCGAGCCCGCACCGAACGTGGCGGCCGCTTCGGCGCAGCCGGCGATGACCTTGGCGGCATCCATGCCCAGGATGGCGGCCATGGCGCCCGTGCCGACGGGCACGGCCTCCTGCATGGCGGCGGCGCGCAGACGCACCAGCGGCGCGGCCTGGGCGAGGCTCAGCACCTCGGCGGCCACCAGCGCGGAATATTCACCCAGCGAATGGCCGGCCAGCACGGCAGGCGCAGCACCGCCCTCGGCGCGCCAGACGCGCCATGCGGCAACGGCCGCCACCAGCATCACCGGCTGGGTGTTGGTGGTCAGGGCCAGCGCCTCCTTGGGGCCTTCATGGATCAGGCGGGCGACGTCTTCGCCCAGCGCGTCGGAGGCTTCCTGCAGCGTCTGCGCCACGACCGGGTGATCGCCCCAGCCGTCCAGCATGCCGACGGACTGCGAGCCCTGGCCAGGAAAAACGAAAGCAAAGGTTTTCGACATGTTCACTTGGGTTTTTCGAAAAAGAAAGTGGCTGCAGCGCTTGCCAGGCAAGCGCATGCCGCTACATTTTGAGGAGCACCGCGCCCCAGGTGAAGCCGCCGCCCACCCCTTCGAGCAGCACGTGCTGGCCCGGCTGGACCTGCCCCGAGCGCACGCCGTGGTCGAGCGCCAGCGGAATGGACGCGGCCGAGGTGTTGCCGTGCTGGTCCACGGTGACGACCACCTTGTCCATCGACAGCTTCAGCTTGCGGGCCGTGCTCTGCATGATGCGGATGTTGGCCTGGTGAGGGATCAGCCAGTCGATGTCGGCTTCGGTCAGGCCGGCCTTGTCGAGCGCGGCCCGGGCGGCCTTCTCCAGCACGCCGACGGCGAGCTTGAAGACGGCCTGGCCATCCATCTTGAGCAGCGGATCGCCCAGCACCTGGCCGCCGGAGACATTGCCCGGCACGCAGAGGATGCCGACATGGCTGCCGTCGGCATGCAGGTCGCTGGCGAGGATGCCGGGCCGCTCGGAAGCCTCCAGCACCACGGCGCCGGCGCCGTCGCCGAACAGTACGCAAGTCGTGCGGTCATTGAAGTCGAGGATGCGGCTGAACACCTCGGCCCCCACCACCAGCGCGCGGCTGGCGGCGCCGGACTGGATCATGGCGTCGGCCACCGTCAGGGCATAGACGAAGCCGCTGCACACGGCCTGCACGTCGAAGGCCGGGCAGCCGTTGGCGCCCAGCTTGTTCTGCAGGATGCAGGCGGTGGAGGGGAACACCATGTCCGGAGTGGACGTGGCGACGATGATCAGGTCGATGTCCTTCGGCTGCAGGCCGGCGGCCTCGATGGCCCGGCGCGAAGCCTCCAGCCCGAGGTCGCTGCTGCAGACATCGGGCTCGGCGAAGTGGCGCGCACGGATGCCGGTGCGCTCCACGATCCATTCGTCCGAGGTTTCGATGCCGCGCTGGGCCAGTTCGGCCACCAGATCTTGATTGGACAGGCGGCGCGGAGGCAGATAGCTGCCGGTGCCTGTGATGCGGGAATAGCGTCTCATCAATGTGTGGCCGCGGCCATTCCGGGCACTGGCGGCGTCTCGGCAGGGGCCAGAAGCGGCGCTGCGTGCGCCACCCGCGTCCGGACGCGGTCAAGCAGGTTGTTGCGGGCCGCATCATACGCCCGGCTCAAAGCCTGCTCGAAAGCCAGCGCATCGGCCGAACCGTGGCTCTTGAACACCAGGCCGCGCAGGCCCAGCAGCGCCGCGCCGTTGTAACGCCGGTGATCCATGCGCCGCATGAGCGCAGATAGCACCGGATAGGCCACGATCGCCGCGATTTTCGTGAAGATGTTGCGCTTGAACTCTTGCTTGAGGCCGCCGACGATCATCGACGCCACGCCCTCGCTGGCCTTGAGCGCCACATTGCCCACGAAACCGTCACACACCACGATATCGACGACGCCCTTGAAGATGTCGTTGCCTTCCACGTTGCCGTAGAAATTCAGATCGCCGCTCTTGCCGGCGGTACGCAGCAGCTCGCCCGCCTTCTTGATGACTTCGCTGCCCTTGATGACTTCTTCGCCGATATTGAGCAGGCCGACGGAGGGCTCGCCCCCCTCCTGCAGCGCCGACACCAGGGCCGAGCCCATGACGGCGAACTGCAGCAGGTGCTCTGCCGTGCAATCGACGTTGGCGCCCAGGTCCAGCACCGTGGTGGCGCCTCCCTTGGCATTGGGCATCTGCGTGGCGATGGCCGGCCGGTCGATGCCGTCCAGCGTCTTGAGCAGGTAGCGGGCGATGGCCATCAGGGCGCCGGTGTTGCCGGCGGAAACCGCCGCCTGCGCCGCGCCGTCCTTGACCTGCTGGATGGCCACGCGCATGGACGAATCCTTCTTGCGGCGCAGCGCCACCTCCACCGGGTCATCCATGGCCACGACTTCGGTCGCCAGGACATGCGTGGCGCGCTCGTGCTCCAGCCCTTTCAGGCCGTCGGCAGTGCCGACCAGCAGCAGGCGGGCATCGGAGTGTTGTTCGAGGAATCGGCGGCACGCCGCCAGCGTGACGCTGGGGCCGTGGTCACCCCCCATGCAGTCAACAGCCAGTGTGATCATGGGCGACTTGTCTGGACCGGCGAAGCGATCCGTTGATGAGATGAATGGAAGGCAGAAACAAGAAAGGCCCGCGCTACGCTGAATGTAGCAACGGGCCTCAGGCGGCCTGCGAGGCGCCTAGTCCGGTCAGGCTTCGGACTTGTTCTTCAGCACCTGGCGGCCACGGTAGAAGCCGTTGGGGCTGATGTGGTGACGCAGATGGATTTCGCCGGTGGTGGTTTCCACGGCGGTGCCCGGCGTCGTCAGGGCGTTGTGCGAACGGTGCATGCCGCGCTTGGAGGGAGATTTCTTGTTTTGCTGAACAGCCATGGTCGGCTCCTGAGTCTTGGAGAGGGTTGGTAAAACGCGACCCAGCCACCCAGCCCATCTTCTTGAATAGACACGAGGGGATTCGCGCGAAGCCCTCGATTATAGCCGACTTGCTTTTTCGCGGCCAGAGGGCCGTTCAGTCGCCTGCTTTGTCATTCTTGAGCGACGCCAGCGCAGCGAAAGGATTGGGCTTTTGCGCGTTGGCCTCCTCGAAGTCTTCGTCGCTGGACGCCAGCGCCACGGGCGTGGGGCAGACATCGTGGCGCGGCACCACGGGCAGGGCCATCAGCAGCTCGTCCTCGATGAGTTCGTGCAGATCGAATTCGCGGCTGAGCGCGAGCAGGTCTTCCTCGCTCTCGTCGTCCAGCGCCTCGGCGGTGGCCTCGTCGGCGACGAAGCGGAATTCGCGGTCCACCTCCAGCGGCACATCGACGGGCGTGAGGCAGCGCTGGCACACCATGGGCACGGTGGCCCGCACCTTCAGGCACAGCCACACCTGGCCGCCGATGCCGTGGGTGCTGCGCACTTCGCCATGAGCCTCCCAATCGACCATCAGATCAGGGTGCAGCCCTTGCGCTTCCTGGGCCAGGCGCTCGTATTTCAATAGCGAATCGCGGTGCGACAGATGCCCGCCCGCCAGGGCGAAAGCCTTCACATCCAGACGGTTCGGGGAGTATTCCTTGGTCATGGATGCAGTGTAAGAGAATCGCCCGCATGCCTGACCTCACCCCCTCTTCCCGCACGCTCATCCTGGGCTCCACCTCCCGCTATCGACGCGAATTGCTGGGCCGGCTGCGCCTGCCCTTCGACGTCGCCGCCCCCGACGTGGACGAAACCCCGCACACCGGCGAGGCGCCGCGCGACCTGGCCCTGCGCCTGGCGCTGGCCAAGGCCCGCGCCGTGGCCGCGCAGCACCCGCAGGCGGTGGTGATCGGCTCCGACCAGGTGGCGGACCTGGCGGGCGAGCCGCTGGGCAAGCCCGGCGACCACGAACGCGCCACCGCGCAGCTGCGCCGCATGCGCGGCCAGACGGTGATCTTCCAGACCGCCGTGGCGGTGGTCTGCCAGGCCAGCGGCTTCGAACAGGCCGAGCTGGCCGAGGTGCGCGTGCGCTTCCGCGACCTGGACGACGCCGAGATCGAGCGCTATCTGCGCGCCGAAGAACCCTACGACTGCGCCGGCAGCGCCAAGAGCGAGGGCCTGGGCATCGCCCTGCTCGACGCGATCGAGAGCGACGACCCCACCGCGCTGATCGGCCTGCCGCTGATCCGCACCTGCCGCCTGCTGCGGGCCGCCGGCCTGGTGCTGCCATGAACGCGCCGGCCACCACCACCGCGGCAGCCGCCGCCAAGGGCACGCTCTATCTGGTGCCCGCGCCGCTGGATTTCGGCTGCGACACGCAGGCCGAGCTGGGCTCTGCCCTGCCGGACGCCACGCTGCGCACCGCGGCGGGCCTTACGCACTGGATCTGCGAGAACGCCAAGAGCACCCGCGCCTACCTCAAGCGGGTGGATGCCCTCCACCCCCTGGCCGCGCCGCTGCAGGCCCAGCAGATCACCGAGCTGCCGCGCGAAGTCCACAAGAAAGGCGACCACGGCGCGGCCGGCCATGCGCCCTTCGACGCCCGCCCGCTGCTGGCGCCCGCGCTGGAAGGCCACGACATCGGCCTGGTGAGCGAAGCCGGCATGCCGGCCGTGGCCGACCCGGGCAGCTCTGTGGTGCGCGCCGCGCACGACTTGGGGTTGCCAGTGGTGCCGCTGGTAGGCCCGGTGTCGCTGCTGCTGGCGCTGGCGGCGAGCGGCCTCAACGGACAGGGCTTCGCGTTCACCGGCTATCTGCCGCAGGACGGCGGCGAGCGCGCCCAGCGCATCCGCGAACTCGAATCGCTGGCGCTCAAGCAGGGCCAGACCCAGCTCTTCATCGAAACGCCCTACCGCAACGCCGTCCTCTGGCAGGCGCTGCTGCAGACGCTGCAGCCCAACACGCGGCTGGCGATCGCCAGCGGCCTCACGCTGGCGACGGCGCGCACGGCCAGCCGGCTGGTGCGGCAGTGGCGCCAGCAGCCGGAGCCGCCGGACAACCGCACGCCGGCCGTGTTCCTGATCGGGCGATAGCCGCCAGGGCAACAAAAAAGCGTGGCAGCCACCGAAGGCTCCACGCTTTTTTCTTTTCTATGTGTGCTGCGTGCAGGGCCTGCGCCCTGCCCACCACATGCCGCCGATCAGCGGATGGCCGGCACGGCCTGCAGTGCGCGCACCGCCGTCTCGCCCATGGCCGCGCCGAACTTCTTGGCCAGCCGCTCGGCGACGTTGTCGCGGCGGGTGTAGTCGATCACGTCCTCGGCCTTGACCACTTCGCGGGCCACGTAGTCCAGGTTGCCCAGGTGGTCGGCCAGACCCATTTCCACGGCCTGCTGGCCGGTCCAGAACAGGCCGCTGAAGGTTTCGTCGGTCACCTTCAGGCGGGCGCCGCGGCCCTTCTTGACCACGGCGATGAACTGCTCGTGGATCTGGTCGAGCATCTGCTGCGCGAAGGCGCGCTGCTTTTCCGACATGGGGCTGAACGGGTCGAGGAAGCCCTTGTTCGCGCCGGAGGTGATGAGCCGGCGCTCCACGCCCAGCTTGTCCATGGCACCGGTGAAGCCGAAGCCGTCCATCAGCACGCCGATGCTGCCGACGATGCTGGCCTTGTCCACGTAGATCTCGTCGGCCGCCGAGGCGATGTAGTAGGCGGCCGAGGCGCAGCTTTCTTCCACCACGGCATAGACCGGCTTGTTGTACTTGGCCTTGAGGCGCACGATCTCGTCATTGATGATGCCCGCCTGCACCGGGCTGCCGCCCGGCGAATTGATGAGCAGCACCACGGCCTGCGAGCCGGAATCCTCGAAGGCGCTGCGCATGGCGGCCACGACGAATTCGGCGCTCGCATCGGCGCCGGCGGCGATCTCGCCCTTGATGTCCACCACGGCCGTGTGGGGCGTGGACTTGCTCACGGTGGCGGCGTCGCGCTGCAGCACCACCCAGGCGATGGCGATGGCGAAGACCAGCCAGGCCAGGCGCGAGAAGGTGCGCCAGCGGCGCGCCGAGCGCTGCTCGGACAGCGTGGAGAAAACGAGCTTTTCGAGCACGTCGCGCTCCCAGCCGGGGCGATCGGCGACGGCAGCGGCGGGCTTCGCTACTTTTTCAGGAGCACCCTGCGCCCACAGATCGGGCGTGGGGGACGGATTCTCCGCGGGACCCGTTGGATCGGTGCGGGTGGGATCGGTCATGAATCAGAACTCTACGGGTTGGAGGTGGGGCGCAGTATGCCAGCGGACCATGCCGCCGCTTTCGGAGATGGCGATTTTCACCAGCCCGCCGCGGCAGGGGCCGCCCACGCAATGGCCATTGTCCGGCCGGTAGGCGGCGCCGTGGGTGGCGCAGAGCAGCCAGTTGCCGGTGTCGTCGAAGATGCGGCCGGGCTGGTAGTCCAGCTCGATCGGCACATGGGTGCAGCGGTTCAGATAGGCATGCACGCGGCCCTGGTAGCGCACGGCGAAGGCGCGGCTGACCTGGCCGTAGCGGACCACGTCGA
Organism: Paracidovorax wautersii; assembly: GCF_900113035.1. Taxonomy (GTDB): domain Bacteria; phylum Pseudomonadota; class Gammaproteobacteria; order Burkholderiales; family Burkholderiaceae_C; genus Paracidovorax; species Paracidovorax wautersii. Next base: position 397,203 of record NZ_FONX01000004.1, read on the forward strand.
ACGCCACGGCGAGGCCGCCCTCGACCAGATCGGCCGACGGGCAGAGCTCGATCTCGCGCGGCGCGGGCTCGGCGTCGGGGCCTGCGCCGGGCGGCAGCGGAGCGGGTGCGGGAGTGGACGGGTCCACGGCTGCTTCCTTCTGTTCTGTCTTGCTCGATGGGCCGCGCCCGGTCAGGCCTGCTGCAGCAGGCCCTCGTGCAGTTCGCGCAGGTCGTGGGCCACGAACAACGGATTCAGTGGCTCGAAGCTCGCGGGCTCGTGCGCGCCGTAGCTCACGCCCACGCTGGCGCAGCCGGCGTTCAGCGCCATCTGCAAGTCGTGGGTGGTGTCGCCGATCATCAGCGTGCGCTCGGGCGGCACGCCGAATTCGGCCATCAGCTCCTGCAGCATCAGCGGATGCGGCTTGCCGGCGGTCTCGTCGGCGGTGCGCGAGGCATCGAACACGCCGCGCAGCGCGTCGGTGTGCAGCAGCTCGTCCAGCCCCCGGCGGCTCTTGCCGGTGGCCACGGCCAGCAGGTGGCCGCGCTCGCGCAGCGCCTGCAGCATGGGCATCACGCCGTCGAAGAGGCTCAGGTCGTCCTGGTGCTTCAGATAGTGGTAACGGTAGCGGTTGCCCAGCTCGGCATGTTTGGCCGGCGGCACGTCGGGCGCGGCGTGGGCCAGCGCCTGAGAGAGGCTCATGCCGATCACCCAGGCGGCGGCCTGGTCGCTGGGCACGGTGCCACCCACGTCGCGCACCGCTTCCTGGATGCAGCGCACGATGATGGCGGTGGAGTCGTAGAGCGTGCCGTCCCAATCGAAGGCGATCAGGTCGAAACGGCGGGGGCGGGAGGTATTCATCAGGCGGGTCCGGAAACGTAGTCGGCCAGTTCGGGCGGCAGTTCGGCGCGCAATTCCACGCGCTCGGCACTGGCCGGGTGGGTGAACTGTAGCCGCCATGCATGAAGGAACATGCGCTTGAGGCCCAGCTTCTGCAGCCGCCGGTTGAGGTCGAAATCGCCGTATTTGTCGTCGCCCACGATGCCGTGCCCCTGGCTGGAGAGGTGGACGCGGATCTGGTGCGTGCGGCCGGTCTTGATGGTGACTTCGAGCAGGCTCATGGCGGGCAGCCCCTGCTGCGGGCGCGGCGGCAGCACCGAGCGCACCTTGACCAGGGTGATCGAGCGCATGCCGTCCGGGTCGTCGGCCGTGGTGGTGCGCACGCGCCGCTCGCCATCGGCCTGCAGGTATTTGTGCAGCGGCGTGTCGATCACCTTCTTGTTGGCCGGCCAGGTGCCGGCCACCAGGGCCAGATAGGTCTTGCCCGTTTCGCGTTCGCGGAACTGGTCCTGCAGCGCCACCAGCGACGAGCGCCGCTTGGCCACCAGCAAAATGCCCGAGGTCTCGCGGTCCAGCCGGTGCACGAGCTCCAGGAATTTCGCCTGCGGCCGGGCCTGGCGCAGCTGCTCGATCACGCCGAAGCTCACGCCGCTGCCGCCATGCACCGCCGTTCCGGCGGGCTTGTCGATGGCGATGAGGTAGTCGTCTTCAAGCAGTACCGGAAATTCGCGCGCGGGCGCCGGGCGCTCGGCCTTTTCGGCCACCTTGTCGGACACGCGCACCGGCGGCAGGCGCACCTGGTCGCCGTCCTCCACGCGGGTGTCGGCGCTGGCGCGGCCCTTGTTGATGCGCACTTCGCCGCTGCGGATGATGCGATAGACGTGGGTCTTGGGAACGCCCTTCAAATGGCGTATCAAAAAGTTGTCGAGCCGCTGGCCGGCCGACTCCGCATCGACCTGCACGATGCGGGCCGACGGTACTGTCGCGGCCGGGGCAGAGTCTGGGACCGGTTTGCCCCCTATAATGTGTTTCACCTGCGCTACGTTGTGTAAGTGGTTGATTTGTCTGGAGTTTAGTCCACCCAACCCGGCATGCTGCGCAGGAGGTCGATTGCCCACGGGCGTCGTGTGCGCGGATTGCAGGCCTGGATGCCTGTGCAGCCCACATGTCGCGCGGCAGGCTGACGAATTGAAACACTGAACACGGAATCCCCAAGCCGGCCGGTCGCCCCACACGGGCACCACAGGTCGGCGGATCGAAGCGACAACTATGTGGGCATTGCTGGCTTGGATTGCGACCCTTTGGCAGAGGCATGCGCCTCTGGCATGGGTGCGTGACATGCCCGCAGCGCCCGTCCGGCAAGTGCCAGCCGCTATACCTTTCGTAGCGGTCCTCTGCGCAGCCCGGCTCGCCCCCATCCACGCGCCACCACCTCGCCTGCGAAGCTAGACGCTTTGCAGCCGCGCGGCATCCGGCCATTCCTCCCTTCGTTTCGATGCGTCAGTCCAGGCAATCACGGCTCCTCTAGAGCCCGTCATTGGTTTGGAAATCCGCGGCACGCGCGGCCAGCAGCTTGAGCACGACAAGCCAGCAGCTGCCGGGCGCGCCGCAACGACAACGAAAAGGAATCGCATCATGAAGCGGATGCTCATCAACGCCACGCAGCCCGAAGAACGGCGTCTTGCCATCGTGGACGGCCAGAAGCTGCTGGACTATGAGATCGAGATCGAGGGACGCGAACAACGCAAGGGCAACATCTACAAGGCGGTGGTGACGCGCGTCGAGCCGTCGCTGGAAGCCTGCTTCGTCGATTACGGCGAAGACCGCCACGGCTTCCTGCCGTTCAAGGAAATCTCCCGCCAGTACTTCGCCGAAGGCGTCTCGCCCAATCAGGCACGCATCAACGACGTGATCCGCGAAGGCCAGGAACTGCTGGTGCAGGTCGAGAAGGAAGAGCGCGGCAACAAGGGCGCGGCCCTCACCACCTTCGTGAGCCTGGCCGGCCGCTACGTGGTACTGATGCCCAACAACCCCCGCGGCGGCGGCGTCTCGCGCCGCATCGAGGGCGAGGACCGTGCCGAGCTCAAGGAGGCGATGGACCAGCTCGAGTACCCCAAGGGCATGAGCATCATCGCGCGCACCGCCGGCATCGGCCGCTCGGCGCCCGAACTGCAGTGGGACCTGAACTACCTGCTCAAGCTCTGGACCGCCATCGACGGCGCGGCCAAGGGCGGCAAGGGCGCCTTCCTGATCTACCAGGAATCGTCTCTGGTCATCCGCGCCATCCGCGACTACTTCAACAACGACATCGGTGACATCCTCATCGACACCGACGACATCTACGAGCAGGCGCACCAGTTCATGGCGCACGTCATGCCCGAGCATGCCTCCAAGGTCAAGCGCTACCGCGACGACGCGGCGCTCTTCAGCCGCTTCCAGATCGAGCACCAGATCGAGTCGGCCTACGCCCGCACCGTGACCCTGCCCTCCGGCGGCGCCATCGTGATCGACCACACCGAAGCCCTGGTCTCCGTGGACGTGAACTCGGCCCGCGCCATCAAGGGCGGCGACATCGAGGAAACCGCCACCCGCACCAACCTGGAAGCCGCCGACGAAGTGGCCCGCCAGATGCGCCTGCGCGACCTGGGCGGCCTGATCGTGATCGACTTCATCGACATGGAAGAGTCGAAGAACCGCCGCGAAGTGGAAAACCGCCTGCGCGACGCGCTGCGCCAGGACCGCGCCCGCGTGCAGTTCGGCACGATCAGCAAGTTCGGCCTGATGGAAATGAGCCGCCAGCGCCTCAAGCCCGCGCTGTCGGAAGGCTCGTCCATCCCCTGCCCGCGCTGCGGCGGCTCCGGCCACATCCGCGACACGGAAAGCTCCGCCCTGCAGATCCTGCGGATCATCCAGGAAGAGTCCATGAAGGACAACACGGCCGCCGTGCACTGCCAGGTGCCCGTGGAAGTGGCCTCGTTCCTGCTGAACGAAAAGCGCACCGAGATCGCCAAGATCGAACTCAAGCAGCGCGTGGCCGTGCTGATGGTGCCCAACAAGACGCTGGAAACGCCGAACTACAAGCTCGAGCGCCTCAAGCACGACGACCCGCGCCTGGACCACATCGAAGCCAGCTACAAGCTCGCCGAGGAAGTCGAGGACCCGACCGCCGTCACGCGCCGCTCGCAGGAACCCACCAACCGCCAGACCCCGGTGATCAAGGGCGTGCTGCCCGACGCGCCCGCTCCGGTGGCCGAACCCCGCCCCGAAGGCGCCACCCGCGCACCGCGCAACGGTGCTGCGGCCCCTGCGCAGCCTGCCGCCGCGGCCCGCCCGGCCCAGGCACCGGCCGCACCCGTGCGCCCGGCGCCGGTGCAGGAGCAAGGCTTCCTCGCCTGGCTCAAGAGCCTGTTCGGCTTCGGCCCGGCGCCTGCGCCGGTCGCAGCCCCCGCCCCGGCACCCGCTGCCACGCCCGAAGCCGGTAACGGCCAACGCGGCGAAGCCCGCCGCGATGGCCGCGGCCGCCGCAACGAAGGCCGTGATGGCCGCCCAGGCCAGCGCGACGCCGCCGGCAACGGCACGAACGGCAATGGCACCGGCGAAGGCCGTGGCCGCCGCAACGAAGGCCGCGAAGGCCGCGCCGCCGAGGGCCGTGAAGGTCGCGAGGCCCGCGAGGGACGCGAGAGCCGTCCGCCCCGCGAAGGCCTGGAAGGCCGTGAAAGCCGCAACGGCCGCGAAGGCCGCGAGAGCCGTGGCGACCGCCCCGAAGGCGAAGCCCGCCGCGAGGGCCGTGAAGGCCGCGGTGGCCGCGAACGAGGCGAACGCGGCGAGCCGCGCAGCGCATCGGCCGCACTGCCCGCTGACGGCATGCCCGCAGCAGCGGTGGCCGCTGCCGCAGGCGTGGCCCTGGACGACGCGAACGGCGAAGCCCGCACCGAGCGCGCACCGCGCAATGGTGAACGCAACGGCGAGCGCGGCCCACGTGGCGAGCGTGGCGGCGAAGGCCGTGAACGCGGCGAGCGCGGCAGCCGAGGCGAACGTGGTGGACGTGGCGAACGCGCACCGCGCCAAGGCGACGGCGCAGCCCCCGCTGCAGGCGACTTCGCCGAAGCCGTGTCGCCCCTGGCCGCCCTGCCCGATCTGGACCTGAACAGTCCCGACTCCGCAACGGCAGCCCCCAGCGCCGGCCCCGCCAACGGCGGCGAGGAAGGCCGCCAGCGCCGCTCCCGCGACCGCTATGGCCGTGACCGCCGCGATCGCGCCGACCGTGGCGACCGCGCCCCGCGCGACGCCGAGGCCGCAGCCGGCGAAGGCCAGCAGGCACCGGTAGAAGCCGCCGCAGCGCAAGCCTTCGATGCCCCCGCCGCAGCCGCACAGCCGCAGGCAGGCGCCGACGCCGCGCAGGACGCGCCGCGCCGCAGCTACTTCAATGCAGCGGCCGCTGCTGCCGCCCCGGCAGCGCAGGCCACGGCAGAAGTGGCAGCGCCTGCCGCAGCAGCCGAAGCTCAGCCATCCGAGCCCGCAGCCGCTCCGGTTGCCGCCGCTCCGGTTGCCGCCGCTCCGGTTGCCGCCGCTCCCGTGGCAGCTGCACCGGTCGCGGCAGCCCCGGCCGCACCGGCGCCCATGCCCGCACCGGCTCCGGCACCCGTGGCAGCAGCAGCACCGGCTCCCGCAGCCGCTGCTCCGGCGGAAAGCGCCATGCCCCGCGTGCAGACCTTCGAGCTGCCCGTGCAGGAGCTGATCTCGGTGGCCCAAGGCTCCGGCCTGGAATGGGTCAATTCCGACGCCGAGAAGATCGCTGCCGCACAGGCCGCCATCGCCGCCGAACCCCGCCCGGTGCATGTGCCGCGCGAACGGCCCCCGGTGGTGGTGCTGGACGAAGGCCCGCTGGTGCTGGTGGAAACCCGCCGCGACCTGCGCGACCTGACGCTGCCGTTCGAGCAGCAACAGCAAGCGCCGCATCAGCCATCCACCACGGCGTGATGCCGCGGTAGTGGCCGCGCAGGCGGCCAGCAGCCAGGGGCAAGCCCCCTGCCCTGCTGGCCGGCCCGCGCTTGAGGCACACTGCCTCCTCGTTCCCTTTCTGCGGCCCTTCACGGGCCGCAGCCCATTGCGGGGCGCCTCCATCGCCCGCCCCGCTCCCACCGATCACTCACGACAGGCCCGCACCGCCATGCTGTTTCTGCTGTCCCCCGCCAAATCGCTGGATTACGACACGCCGCTGCCCGAAGGCCTGCCGCACACGCAGCCGCAGTTCGTGGCCGACTCCACCCGGCTGATCGAGGTGCTGCGCGGACAATCGCCGCAGCAGATCGCATCGCTCATGCACATCAGCGACGCGCTGGCCGCGCTGAACGTGGGCCGCTATGCAGCCTGGGAACCGAAGTTCACGGCCGCCAATTCGCGCCAGGCCGTGATGGCCTTCAACGGCGACGTCTATGAGGGCCTGCAGGCGCAGAGCCTCACGCCGGACGAGCTGGACTGGGCGCAGCAGCACCTGGGCATCCTGAGCGGCCTCTACGGCGTGCTGCGCCCGCTGGACCGCATGCAGCCCTACCGGCTGGAGATGGGCACGCGCCTGGCCACCGATGCCGGCGCCAACCTCTACCAGTTCTGGGGCTCGCGCATCGCCGAGCACCTCAACACCCGGCTGCAGGCCGACGCCACGCCGGTGGTGGTCAACCTGGCCTCGCAGGAATACTTCAAGTCGGTGGACCGCAAGGTGCTCAAGGCCCGCGTGATCGAATGCGTGTTCGAGGACTGGAAAGGCGGCACCTACAAGATCATCAGCTTCCACGCCAAGCGCGCGCGCGGGCTGATGGCGCGCCACGCCATCCAGCACCGGGTGGCAACCCCGCGCCAGCTCGAGGGTTTTGATGCGGAGGGCTATGCTTTTGCCCCTGCCGCGTCCGCGCCCGACCGCCTGGTGTTCCGCCGCAAGACCGCCGGCTGAGCGCCAGGGCACGGGCCGCCTCCGTTCCACGCCAACGCACGCACGACGACCGCCATGTCTTCCCAATCCCGTTCTGCCTCTGCCTCTGCAACCACCTTGCGCCAGCCCGTCACGCCGGAGTTGCGCGCCTGGATCATCGAACAGGCCGAGGCCGGCTTCACCGGCCCGGTGGTGCTGCAGTCCATGCTGGACGCGGGCTGGGACGAGGCCGTCGCCGTGCACGCCATGGAAACGGTGCTGACCGATGCGCTGCGCGACAAGACCCAGCCCGGCTCTGCCGGCGCAGCGGCGCCGAAGACCGCGCAGCGCCCCATCCCCGAGCCCGACCTGAGCCAGTCGCCCGCCCGCATCGACGTGGGCGACCGCGAGGTCGAGGTGCTGATGTCGCTGCATGCGCCCCGCGTCGTGCTGTTCGGCAACCTGCTCTCGCCTGAGGAATGCGATGCGCTCATCGCCGCCGCCGAGCCGCGCATGGCGCGCTCGCTGACTGTGGCGACGCGCACCGGCGGCGAAGAGGTCAACGACGACCGCACCAGCGACGGCATGTTCTTCCAGCGTGGAGAGAACGACGTCGTCGCGCGGCTGGAGGCGCGCATCGCGCAACTCGTGCGCTGGCCCGTCGAGAACGGCGAAGGCCTGCAGGTGCTGCACTACCGCCCGGGCGCCGAGTACAAGCCGCACTACGACTATTTCGATCCCGAAGAGCCCGGCACGCCCACCATCCTGCGGCGCGGCGGCCAGCGCGTGGCCACGCTGGTGATCTACCTGAACGACCCCGAGCAAGGCGGCGGCACCACCTTCCCCGACGTGCAGCTGGAAGTGGCCCCGCGTCGCGGCAATGCCGTGTTCTTCAGCTACGACCGGCCGCACCCCGGCACCCGCAGCCTGCATGGCGGCGCGCCCGTCATCCGCGGCGAGAAATGGATCGCCACCAAGTGGCTGCGCGAACGGGAATTCCGCTGAAGCCTTCCCGTGTGCCTCAGGCCATGGATCGACCCCAAAATGGCCTGCAGCCCGCCCTGCATCTGCGCACTGCGCTATCAAATTGATACCAAACCCCACCACCCCGCAGACCGTCGCCCAGGCACTCGCCCAGGCCCAGGCACAAGGCCTGGCCCGCATCGATGCGCAACTGCTGCTGCTGCACACGCTGGGCCGCCCGCACGGCGACCGCGCCTGGCTGCTGGTGCATGACACCGATCCGCTCGGCCTGGCAGCCCAGGAGGGCTTCGAACGCCTGTGCCGCCGCCGCGCGGCCGGCGAGCCCGTCGCCTACCTCACCGGCACCAAGGAGTTCTACGGCCTGCCCCTGCAGGTGGATGCACGCGTGCTCGACCCGCGCCCCGACACCGAAACCCTGGTGGACTGGGCGCTCGAAGCGATCGCCCCCCTGCCCGCCCCACGCGTGGTGGACCTGGGCACCGGCAGCGGCGCCATCGCCCTGGCCCTGCAGCGGCAGCGCCCCACGGCACAGGTCACGGCCGTGGACGCCAGCGCCGATGCGCTGGAAGTGGCCCGCGGCAACGCCCAGCGCCTGGGCCTGCCCGTGCAGATGCGCCACGGCCACTGGCTGGACGGCATCGAGGGCCCCTTCGATCTGATCGTGAGCAACCCGCCCTACATCGCCGAGGGCGACCCGCATCTGGCCGCCCTCACGCACGAACCTGCCCAGGCCCTGGCCAGCGGCGCCGACGGTCTGGACGACATCCGCACCATCGTGCAGCAGGCCCCGGCCCGGCTCGCGGCAGGCGGCTGGCTGCTGCTGGAGCACGGCTGGGACCAGGCCGAAGCCGTGCAGGCGCTGCTGAGCGCGGCCGGCTTCGCGCAGGTGCAAAGCCGCGCCGACCTGGCGGGCGTGGCGCGCTGCACGGGCGGCATGCGCCCCCTGTGACAAGACGCCCCGGCCGTGCGCCGCACGCCGCGCCGCAGACAGTGAAATAATCATGCATTCGCTGCGGCGCCCTGGCCACAGCCCATTCCTTCAGGAGATTCACCCATGAGCGACGCACAGCAACGCATCGACGCCCTCGTCAAATCCAACGACATCCTGCTGTTCATGAAGGGCAGCGCCAGCTTTCCGATGTGCGGCTTCTCCGGCCGTGCCATCCAGATCCTGAAAGCCTGCGGCGTGGACCCCAAGAGCGTGGCCACCGTGAACGTGCTGGAAGATCCGGAAATCCGCCAGGGCATCAAGGAATACAGCAACTGGCCCACCATCCCGCAGCTCTACGTCAAGGGCGAATTCATCGGCGGCTCGGACATCATGATGGAGATGTACGAGTCGGGCGAGCTCAAGCAAGTGCTGGGCACGCCCCAGTAAGAGCGGCCGACACAGCCCTTCTGGCGTCGTTGCCGCATCTCGTCGTACCAGCCGTACTGCCTTCGATGCGGCGCCTCGCCAGAACCGCTTCGCTGGGTTGTGTCAGCCGCTCCCAGGCGCTCATCCCCCCGCTTGCCAGCCAGCCGCCTCCGGGCGGCTTTTTTCATGCCCGGCCGCAAGCGCGGGCAATGCGCTCATCACCGACAGGTTGACCGGGTTTTTCCAGCGTTCACTGCCGGCATGTTGTGTGCTTGAATGAATCCGTGTCTTCTTCAACCGGGAGCAGCGCGACATGAGCACCAGCAGCAGTACATCTTCCTCGCACAGCCTCGTCCCGCAGCCTTCGGCACTGAGCCTGCCGGTGGCCCGGGTCCGCAACGTGTTCCAGCCCGGCGATGTGGAGCGGCGCCTGAGGCGCCTGAACGATGCCGGCAACCAGCGCGACCACGACGGCCTGCGCGCCGTCTATGAACGCATGCTCGAGCGTGGGCCCGAACGCTTCCAGGTCAAGCCGGCGGGCGTGCCCGACATGGCCGGCCTCTACGAGCAGTTGCCCAACTTCACCGAGGTGCTGGACGACGTCAAGCGCCACGTCGCCCTGGCGCAGGACTGCAGCGACGGCCTGGAGGTCACACCCATGCTGCTGCTGGGCGTACCCGGCATCGGCAAGACGCACTTCGCCCGCCAGCTGGCCCAGCTGCTGGGCACGGGCATGAACCTGGTGCCGATGAGCTCCATGACGGCGGGCTGGCTGCTCTCGGGCTCGTCCTCGCAATGGAAGGGCGCACGCCCCGGCAAGGTGTTCGAGGCGCTGGTCGAAGGCGAATACGCCAACCCCGTCATCGTCATCGACGAGATCGACAAGGCCGCGTGCGACGCGCAGTACGACCCGCTGGGCGCGCTCTACGGCCTGCTGGAGCACGACACCGCGCAGAGCTTCACCGACGAGTTCGCCGAGGTCGCCATCGATGCCAGCCAGGTCATCTGGATCACCACGGCCAACGACGAGCGCGGCATCCCCGACCCCATCCTCAACCGCATGAACGTGTTCGAGGTGCCGGCGCCCACGCCGGACCAAGCCCGCTCCATCGCCCGGCAGCTCTACCAGGAGATCCGCGCCAGCCACGACTGGGGCCGCCTGCTGGACCCCGAGCCGGAAGCGGACGTGCTGGACGCGCTCGCCCATATGCCGCCGCGCGAGATGCGGCGCGCCTGGATGACCGGCTTCGGCAACGCCCGCCTGGCCCGGCGCGGCGCCGTGGAGGTGGCCGACCTGCCACCCGGCACGGCCCGCAAGACGCGCATCGGCTTCGTGCAGTAGCCCGCCGGCCTGGGCAGCGGGCGGGCCGCCCGCTGCGCCCCGCTACACTCAGGCTCGCCGTGCGGCACCGCACGCAGCCCGTCCGCTGTCCATGAATTTTTCCCAAAGCCTATTCGTCATCGGTTTGCTGATCGTCGCCAGCGCGTTCTTCTCGCTGGCAGAAATCTCCCTCGCGGCATCGCGCCGCCTGCGGTTGCGGCAGATGGCGGACGAGGGCGATCCCCGGGCCGAACGGGTGATGCGCATCCAGGAGCAGCCGGGCGACTACTTCACCGTGGTGCAGGTCGGGCAGAACGCCGTCGCCATCCTGGGCGGCATCGTGGGCGAAGGCGCGCTGAGCCCGCATTTCACCGGCCTGCTGGGGCTCTGGCTGGACGATGCGCAGGCGCAGACCCTGGGCTTCCTCGCGTCGTTCACCATCATCACCTCGCTCTTCATCCTGTTCGCCGACCTGTTCCCCAAGCGGCTGGGCATGGCCAACCCCGAAATGCTCGCGCTGCGCGTGGCACGGCCCATGAAGGTGCTGATGGCCATCCTTCAGCCGCTGGTCTGGCTCTACAGCCGCAGCGCCGACCTGCTGTTCCGCATGCTGGGCCTCTCGTCGCTGCGGGACGACCGCGTCACGGCGGACGACATCCTGGCCATGATGGAAGCGGGCGCGCGCTCCGGCGTGCTGGCGGCACGCGAGCAGCAGGTGATCGAGAACGTGATCGAGCTCGACACCCGCACCGTCTCCAGCGCCATGTCGCAGCGCGACCGCATCGCCTACTTCCTGCGCGACGACCCGGACACCGTGATCCGCGCGCGCATCGCGGAAGAACCCTTCTCGACCTACCCGGTGTGCGATGGCGACATCGACCACGTGGTGGGCTATGTCGATGCCAAGGACCTCTTCCAGCGCGTGCTGAACAACCAGCCCATCTCGCTGGCCGACGAAGGCCTGGTGCGCAAGGTGCTCATCGTGCCCGACCGCCTCTCGCTGGGCGAGGTGCTCGAGCAGTTCCGCCAGGTGCATGAGGACTTCGCGGTCATCGTGAACGAATACAGCCTGGTGGTGGGCGTGGTCACGCTCAACGACGTGATGAGCACCGTGATGGGCGACCTCATCAGCCCCACAGACGAAGAACAGATCGTGCGGCGCGACGAGAACTCCTGGCTCATCGACGGCGTGACGCCCGTGGAAGACGTGCTGCGCGCCCTGAACCTCGACAGCCTGCCCCATGCCGGCGAATACGAGACGCTCGCCGGCTTCCTGATGGTCATGCTGCGCCGCGTGCCCCGCCGCACGGACAGCGTTAACTGGGACGGCTACAAGTTCGAAGTGCTGGACGTGGACAGCTACCGCATCGACCAGGTGATGGTCTCGCGGCTGGTGGACGGCGCCCCGGCGGCCGGCAACGCGCACTGAGATCGATCAGCCGCCGCAGCGGTGCGGTGCGGCGCGGTTTCCGGCTCAGGCCGCCGAGGAACCGCCGTGCGCCAGGCGCTCCTGGAAGAACCAGTTGCGCTGCGCCGCGAACACCGCGTTCGGATAGGCGGGCTTGCCCCGGCTGCCGTTGTAGCGGCCCAGCGTCATGTAGAGATCGCCCTGCTCGCGGTCCAGGTAGTGCCGCAGGATGACGCAGCCGAAGCGTAGATTGGTCTGCATCTGGAACAGCTTGCTCGCATCGCCGTCGCCGATCACGCGGGTCCAGAACGGCATGACCTGCATGTAGCCCCGGGCACCGACGCTGGAGACGGCGAACTTGCGGAACGCGCTCTCGACCTGGATCAGCCCCAGCACCAGGGAAACATCGAGCCCCGCGCGCTTGGACTCGTACCAGACGGTCTGCAGGAAATCCCGGCGGACCTGCCCATCGGGCTTGCGCGAGCGCAGGCGGTCGCTCATGGCCGCCATCCAGCGCAGGTAGCCGAGCCGCGCCTCGGTGGAGGCGAAGGTGGGCTCCAGCGGCTCCTGGGAGGCGATCGCGAAGCTGAGCGCCGAGCGCACGGAATCCGCCAGCGGCTCTTCGATCTGCCCGCCGGCATGGGCCGCCTGCGGCAGGCCCAGCCAGACGGCCGGCCCCGCAGCGGACACCGATGCCATGCGCAGCAGCTTGCGGCGGCTCATGCCCGCCGCAGCGGGCTCCGGCCCCACACCGCGAGGGGCCAGCGGGCTCATACCGCCACTCGGCCCTTCACGTGGGCGAGGATGTCGGCGACGGCGACCTTGGTCACTGCGGCGTCACGGCGCTGCTGGTATTCGACCACGCCTTCCTTCAGGCTCTTGTCGCCGATGGTCACGCGGTGCGGCACGCCGATCAGTTCCCAGTCGGCGAACATGGCGCCGGGGCGCTCGCCACGGTCGTCCAGGATCACGTCCACGCCGGCAGCCAGCAGGTCGGCATAGATCTGCTCGGCCGTGGCCTTCACCGCCTCGCTGCGGTCCATGCCCACCGGGCAGACCACCACGGTGAACGGTGCGATCGCGTCGGGCCAGATGATGCCGCGCTCGTCATGGTTCTGCTCGATGGCGGCGGCGGGCAGGCGCGTGATGCCGATGCCGTAGCAGCCCATCTCGAAGAAGGCGGGCTTGCCGTCTTCGCCGAGGAAGGTGGCGTTCATCGCGCGGCTGTACTTGGTGCCCAGGTAGAACACGTGGCCCACCTCGATGCCGCGCTCGATGGCCAGCTCGCCCTTGCCGTCCGGCGACGGGTCGCCCGCGACGACGTTGCGCAGGTCGGCCACCAGTTCGGGCTCGGGCAGGTCGCGGCCCCAGTTCACGCCGGTGATGTGGAAGTCGGGCTGGTTCGCGCCGCAGATCCAGTCGGCCATCACGGCCACTTCGCGGTCCACCACCAGCTTGACGGGCTGCTTGAGTTCCAGCGGGCCCAGGTAGCCGGGCTTGCAGCCGAAGTGGGTTTCGATCTCGGACAGGGTGGCGAAGCGGAAGCCCGCTTCCAGCCCCGGCACCTTGGAGACCTTGATCTCGTTCATGTCATGGTCGCCGCGCAGCAGCAGCAGCCACACCTGGCTCTTGACGATCTCGCCTTCGGCATTGGTCTCGTCGGTGGCCAGCACCAGCGACTTGACCGTGCTCTGGAGCGGCACGCCCAGCAGCGCGGCCACGTCGGCGCAGGTGCTCTTGCCCGGCGTGGGGGTCAGCGTGCGCGGCTGCGCGGCGGCAGGGCGCGGGCCGGCCGGCGGCAGGGCCTCGGCCTTTTCCATGTTGGCGGCGTAGTCGCTCGCCGGGCAATAGACGATGGCGTCCTCGCCCGTCGCAGCGATCACCTGGAATTCCTCGCTCAGGTCGCCGCCGATGGCGCCGCTGTCGGCCGCCACGGCACGGTAGGTCAGGCCGAAGCGATCGAAGATGCGGCGATAGGTCTGCGCCATGACCTGATAGCTGGCCTTGGCGCCGGCCATGTCGCGGTCGAAGCTGTAGGCGTCCTTCATGGTGAACTCGCGGCCACGCATCAGGCCGAAGCGCGGGCGCCGTTCGTCGCGGAACTTGGTCTGGATCTGGTAGAGGTTCTTGGGCAGCTGCTTGTAGCTGCGCAGCTCCTGCCGGGCGATGTCCGTGACCACTTCCTCGCTGGTCGGCTGGATCACGAAGTCACGCCCGTGGCGGTCCTTGATGCGCAGCAGCTCGGGGCCCATCTTGTCGAAGCGGCCGGTCTCCTGCCAGAGCTCGGCCGGCTGCACCACGGGCATGGTGCATTCCACGGCGCCAGCGCGGTTCATCTCTTCACGCACGATGGCTTCCACCTTGCGCACCACGCGCAGGCCCATGGGCATGTAGTTGTAGATGCCGGCCCCCAGCTTCTTGATGAGGCCTGCGCGCATCATGAGCTTGTGGCTCACCACCTCGGCGTCCGCAGGTGCTTCTTTGAGGGTGGAAACGAAAAATTGGGAAGCTTTCATCGGGCGATTTCAGGCAGCCGGGACCACTCCGCTTGTCGCTCGTAAAGCGACGTGCATAATGGACACAGTTTAAAAATTTGGGGTTAGATTATGCTTGACCGGGACGGCTTTAGGCCGAACGTCGGCATCATCCTGCTCAACCAGAAAAACCAGGTATTTTGGGGCAAGCGCATTCGCACCCACAGCTGGCAGTTCCCGCAAGGGGGCATCGACAGGGGCGAAACGCCCGAGCAGGCGATGTTCCGGGAACTGCACGAAGAGGTGGGATTGCAGCCGAATCACGTTCGCGTGGTCGCCCGAACCCGGGACTGGTTGCGCTACGAGGTGCCTGACCGGTATATACGGCGCGATGCGCGCGGCCACTACAAGGGCCAAAAGCAGATCTGGTATTTGCTGCAGCTCGTCGGCCACGACTGGGATCTGAACCTGCGCGCCACCAACCATCCGGAATTCGACGCCTGGCGCTGGAACGACTACTGGGTGCCGCTGGACGTGGTGGTCGAATTCAAGCGCGGCGTCTATGAAATGGCGCTGACCGAACTGGCCCGTTTCCTGCCACGCCAGGAGCAGCGCAATCGCTACCTGCGCAGCGGCATGCGCTCGCGCGATGGTGCGGATGCCGGCAACACCGGCGGCGCCATGCATCGTGCGGGTTCGCTGCTGCTGAGTCCTGGTGTCGAGCTGCCGCCCGGCGCCAGCTTCGATCCGGACCCGCAAGGCGAACGGACCTGAGTTGCCATCGGCCTCAGCGATGAGGCAGGCACTTTCGGCTTCAGCCCGAACGCCCCGCAAGGCACCCAGTCCGGCGGGCCTTCCTTCTTTAGACAGCCCACAAAGAGCCCGCCAAGGGCTCTTTCTCTTTCAGCCCTGCAGGGCTGCGGCCGCCACGGCAGCCTGGGGCTTCGCGCCACCGGTCAGCACCAGGTTGTCACGGTGCATCATTTCCGGCTCGGCGATGTAGCCCAGCAGACGCTCGATCTCCGCCGAAGGCTTGCGGCACAGCAGGCGCGCCTCGGCGCTGGCGTAGTTGGCAAGGCCCCGGGCGATCTCCCGCCCTTCGGTATCGCGCACGGCGATCACGTCGCCGCGGGAGAACTCGCCCTCCACCGCCACCATGCCGATGGGCAGCAGGCTCTTGCCCTCGTCGCGCACCTTGGCGGCCGCGCCGGCATCGACGGACACCGAGCCGCGCAGCTGCAGGTGATCGGCCATCCATTGCTTGCGCGCCTGCTGCTTGGCCGTCTGGGCCACCAGCAGCGTGCCGATGGCCTCGCCCTGCGCCAGCCGCATCAGCACGTCCGGCTCGCGGCCCCAGGCGATCACGGTCGAAGCCCCCGAGCCAGCGGCGCGCTTGGCCGCCAGGATCTTGGTGATCATGCCGCCCTTGCCGATGCTCGAACCCGCACCGCCAGCCATCGCCTCCAGCGCCACATCGCCCGCGCGGGCTTCGTGCACGAACTGCGCAGCGGGGTCGCGGCGCGGGTCGGCGGTGTAGAGGCCCTTCTGGTCGGTCAGGATGACGAGCGCATCCGCTTCCACCAGGTTGGCCACCAGCGCGCCCAGCGTGTCGTTGTCGCCGAACTTGATCTCGTCGGTGACGACGGTGTCGTTCTCGTTGATGACGGGCACGACGCCCAGGCGCAGCAGCGTCAGCAGCGTGGAACGCGCGTTGAGGTAGCGCTCCCGGTGGGCCAGATCGCCATGGGTGAGCAGCACCTGCGCGCTGCCCATGCCCTGCTCGCGCAGCTTGGTTTCGTACATCTGCGCCAGCCCCATCTGGCCGACGGCGGCCGCGGCCTGCAGTTCGTGGATCTCGCTCGGGCGTGCGGTCCAGCCCAGGCGCTTCATGCCTTCGGCGATCGCGCCGCTGGAGACCATCACCACCTCGCGGCGGGTGGCGCCGTCGCCCCGCACCAGCGCGGCGAGCTGCCGGCTCCATTCGCCGATCGCCTGCTCGTCGAGCCCCCGGCCCTCGTTGGTCACCAGGCTGGAACCCACCTTGACCACAATCCGGCGGGCATCACGCAATACATTGGGCAGCATTTTCAGGGTCATCCAGGCATCTGGCGCTTGCAAGACAAGCGCATATAGCTATCTTTTTGATAGCAAACATCAAGAGCGCGGAGGGATCGCCCTCCGCCTTCCGCCCTACTCGGGCGCGTCGCCCGCGAACCGGGGGTCGATCTCGACCGGCGCCATCAGCGCCTGCTGTTCCGCACGCACATGCTTGTAGATGGCATGGATCAGCGCCTCGCAGCCTTCGCGGGTCAGCGCGGAGATCTCGAACACCGGGCCCTTCCACTTGAAGCGCTTGACGAAATCCTTGACGCGCGCGGCACGCTCCTGCTCCGGCACCATGTCAAGCTTGTTGAGCACCAGCCAGCGCGGCTTGGCGTGCAGTTCGGCGTCGTACTTGCGCAGCTCTTCCACGATGGCCTTGGCCTGCGCCACCGGGTCCACAGAGTCGTCGAAAGGCGCCATGTCGATGACATGCAGCAAGAGGCGGGTGCGCTGCAGATGGCGCAGGAACTGATGGCCCAGGCCGGCACCCTCGGAGGCGCCTTCGATCAGGCCGGGGATATCCGCAATCACGAAGCTCTGCTCGGGGCCTACGCGCACCACGCCCAGATTGGGGTGCAGGGTCGTGAACGGGTAGTCGGCGATCTTCGGGCGCGCATTCGACACGGCCGAGATGAGGGTGGACTTGCCGGCATTGGGCATGCCCAGCAGGCCCACGTCCGCCAGCACCTTCAATTCGAGCTTCAGGCTCTTGCGCTCGCCGGGCCAGCCGGGCGTCTTCTGGCGCGGAGCGCGGTTGATGGCGCTCTTGAACCGCATGTTGCCGAAGCCGCCGTCGCCGCCCTTGGCGATGGTGATCACATCGCCCGGGTTGAGCAGTTCATACAGCACCTCGCCCGTCTCGGCATCGGAAATGATGGTGCCCACCGGCATCTTGAGCGTGATGTCGTCGCCCGCGGCGCCGAACATGTCCGAGCCCATGCCGTGCTCTCCGCGCTTGGCTTCGTGCCGGCGCGAATAGCGGAAATCCACCAGGGTATTGAGGTTGGGATCGGCGACCGCGAAGACGTGGCCGCCCCGCCCGCCATCGCCACCATTCGGCCCTCCGAATTCCTTGTACTTCTCGTGGCGGAACGAGACACAGCCATTGCCGCCGTCTCCGGCAGCAATGTCGATAAAGGCTTCGTCAACGAACTTCATGGCATCCAGTTTACAAAAGGCGCCTTCGGGCAGTCACATGCCGAAAACGCAAGAGCCCCGCAGCGCGGGGCATCGAGGAACGCCGGCGAGGTACACCCCGGCATTCCCGAAAACGACAAAGCCCCGACCTGCGGGGCTTTGTACAGCGTCAGATGACTTGCGCTCAGGCGGCAGTCACGTTGACCGTGTGCTTGGACATCGCACCCTTCGTGCCGAAGGAAACGTGGCCGTCCACCAGGGCGAACAGCGTGTGGTCCTTGCCCACGCCGACGTTCGTGCCGGGGTGGAAGCGCGTGCCGCGCTGGCGCACGATGATGGAGCCGGCGCTGATCAGTTCACCGCCGAAAGCCTTCACACCGAGCATCTTGGGCTTGGAATCGCGCCCGTTTCGCGTAGAGCCGCCGCCTTTTTTCTGTGCCATGAGATCAGCTCCTGTTAACCGGCGATCGCACCGATTTGCAGTTCGGTGAACTGCTGGCGATGGCCTTGGCGTTTCTGATAGTGCTTGCGACGGCGCATCTTGAAGATGTGCACCTTGTCGTGCTTGCCGTGGGCGACGACCGTAGCCGTCACCGTAGCGCCGGACACCAGGGGAGTGCCAACCTTGAGTTCAGCGCCGTTGCCGACTGCCAGAACCTGGTCGATCACGATCTCCTGGCCTACGTCCGCAGCAATCTGTTCTACTTTAATTTTTTCGCCAGCAGCAACGCGATATTGCTTGCCACCGGTTTTTATGACCGCGTACATGTAAACCTCTTGAGTGTGAGTCCCGCAAACGAATTTTTGCAGAGCCGGCGAATGTAGCACGATCCCTGGATAGAGGCAAGGCCCCGCGCTCCGCCACATGCCGGCAGCAGGCCATCGGCGCAGCCTTGCACCCACCGCTCAATGCGATCTGGCGCAGGGCCCATGCGTCCCCGCCCCGACGAAGCCTCCTGCTCTTTCTATAATCGCCGCTTACCTCCAGAACCCATCGAACGCTTTGGCCGCCAACTCACACAGCACCGCATCCGCCCTTGCACTCATTGCCGACGACATGTCGCAAGTGGACGAAGTGATTGCCCAAAGGCTCGACTCCTCTGTCCCCCTGGTGGGCCAGGTCGCCCGGTACATCATCTCCGCCGGGGGCAAACGGCTCAGGCCGGCGCTGCTGCTGCTGGCCTGCGGCGCCCTCGGCTACCAGGGAGCGCAGCGCTTCAACATCGCAGCGGTGATCGAATTCATCCACACGGCCACGCTGCTGCACGACGACGTGGTGGACGAATCCACGCTGCGTCGCGGCCGCCCCACCGCCAACGAAAGCTTCGGCAACCCGGCCAGCGTGCTCGTGGGCGACTTCCTGCACTCGCGCGCCTTCCAGATGATGGTGGATGCCGACGACATGCGCATCATGCAGATCCTGTCCGAGGCCACGAACATCATCGCTGAGGGCGAGGTGCAGCAGCTCATGAACACCCATGACGCCTCGCTGAGCGAAGCAGGCTACCTGCAGGTGATCCGCTCCAAGACGGCCAAGCTCTTCGAGGCCAGCACGCGCCTGGCCGCCGTGCTCTCGCAGAACACGCCGGAAATCGAAGCCGCGTGCGCCGACTACGGCCAGGCCCTGGGCACGGCCTTCCAGGTGATCGACGACGTGCTCGACTACGACGGCGACGCCGGCGAGATGGGCAAGAACCTGGGCGACGACCTGCGCGAAGGCAAGGTGACGCTGCCGCTGATCATCGCCATGCAGCGCGGCTCGCAGGAACAGCGCGAACTGATCCGCCAGGCCATCGAGGCCGGCGCGACCGACGAGCTGTCCAAAGTCATCGACATCGTGCGGCAAACCGGCGCGCTGCAGGCCACCAGGCAGGCCGCGGCAGAGCAGGCCCAGCAGGCCATCGACGCGGCAAGACGCCTGCCAGTCAATAATTACTCTGAAGCGCTGCTACAATTGGCGTCTCAGCTGCTTGAGCGCCGCGTCTGACACGCACGCGCTCCAGACCATCGGGGTGTAGCTTAGCCTGGTAGAGCGCTACGTTCGGGACGTAGAGGCCGGAGGTTCGAATCCTCTCACCCCGACCAGGAATCCATGCAAAAAGCCCAAGTGAATCAAGCACTTGGGCTTTTTTGCTTTTGGTCGTCATGAATGACGATTCGGAGTAAATCTTGGTCCTCGATGGCCCAAGAATGGCCCACGTCGGTGACCCGCTCCCTCCCTGCCGTACCAACCTAAACGAGAGCGAGTCCGTCCTTTTGGAGAATGACGGACATGAGAACCAGCAAGTACAGCGAGCAGCAGATCATTGGCTTGCTGAACCAGGCCACGGCCGGGATGGGCATCAAGGAGCTGTGCCGCAAGGAAGGCTTCAGCGAGGCCACGTTTTACAAGTGGCGGGCCAAGTACGGCGGCCTGCAGGTCAGCGAGGCGGTGCGGCTGCGCGAGCTTGAGGCGGAGAACGGCAAGCTCAAGAAGCTGCTGGCCGAGGCACACCTGGACATGCACGCGCTCAAGAGCGTGCTGGGCGTAAAGCGCTAGCCCCGCAAGTGCGCCGGGACGCCGCGCGTCGCATGGTGGACGAACACCACCTCAGCGAGCGCCGCGCCTGCCGCCTTGTGGGGCTGAGCCGAGATGCCTATCGCCACCCACCCGTGGTGAACACGGAGAACCAGACCTTGACCGAAGCCATCAAGACCATCGCGCTGCAGCGCCGCGGCTTCGGCTACCGGCGCGTGCACGACCTGCTGCGCACCACCCACCCCGGCGTCAATCACAAGCGCGTGTACCGGCTATACCGCGCGGCAGACTTGGCCGTGCGCAAGCGCGCCAAGGCCAAGCGCCCGGTGGGGGCGCGCACGCCGTTGGTGGCGGCCAGCCACGTCAACGCCACCTGGAGCATGGACTTCGTCTCGGATAGCCTGTGCAATGGCCGCCGGCTGAAGTGCCTGACGGTGGCCGACGACTTCAGCCACGAGTGCGTGGACATCGCGGTGGACTTCGGCATCGGTGGCGAATACGTCACGCGGCTGCTGGACCAGGCGGCGCGGTTCCGGGGCTACCCGCAGGCGGTGCGCACCGACAACGGGCCGGAGTTCACCAGCCGAGCCTTCCTTGGCTGTGCCCAGCGGCACGGCATCAAGCACATCCTCATCGAGCCGGGCGCGCCAACGCAGAACGGCTACATCGAGAGCTTCAACGGCAAGTTCCGCGACGAGTGCCTCAACGAGCACTGGTTCGAGACACTGGCGCAGGCCCGCGTCGTGATCCGGGACTGGGTGCAGGACTACAACGAGGTGCGGCCGCATTTGAGCATGGGCCGCATGCCACCCAGGTGCTTCGCACGCCTTCATCGCCAGCATGCTGGCGATGAAGGTTCAACTTCAACCGCCGCACTGGCGATACCCTTGACCCCCAGGACTCCCTCGCAATGAGTGGTACGGCAATTGGGAGCAGGCTATCCCTATAGGAGAGATTCGATGAGTGTGAGCTGCCCAGGTACATCGCGCGCACTTCGCAAACTCTGCGCTGTGTTCTTTGGTTCCTTAGCCGCATTAAGTTTCGCACAGACTGCTGAAGATCCCCTGGATAAAACTGCGGCACAGATTTCTTCGGTGTACCGTAGCGTTGCGGGCCGCGATCTTCGCATTTTTGAGTTTGCTCCTTCAGGAGCCTCGGGTAACGCGCGGCCCGCGATTCTCTTTGTGCAAGGCGGCGCATGGTCGCGCGGCAGACCTGAGCAGCTTTTCAGGCCCGCGCGTCTATTCGCTGACAAAGGTTTTGTTTCTGTGGTGCTTGAGTACAGGTTGGTGGATAAAACAAACTCTCCAGTCGAATCATTCTCGGACGTTTGCAACGCTCTATCGTTCCTGAGAAGCAATGCGAAAAAGCTTGGTCTCGCACCATCACGGATTGCACTGTGGGGAATTTCCTCCAGTGGGCAACTCGTGACGTCTGCGGCGACGGTTGGATGCGGTTCGGCAGAGGGTAGCTCCGGCAATGGCGGCCCTGACGCATTGCTGCTTGTCTCACCCGTAGTTGACGCTGTCTCAGACGGCCTGTTCCGTGATCTGATGAAAGGGCATGCAGCACCTGCTTCATTGTCCCCCGCACACACCTTATCAAAAAGTATTGTTCCCACTCTCATCACGCAGGGTGACGCAGACAAAACCACGCCTATTGAGCGGAGTAGGCTGTTCTGCGAGCGAGCGCGGGGTTTGGGAAGTCGGTGCGACCTTGTGACCTTTGAAGGCCAGGGGCACGTGCTTGACAGGCCCACACGCGACAACATCCTGGAGCGTCAAGCCAGTTTTCTTCGAGAGATATGGCAATGACGTCCGTAGCATCGCTGGCGTGAAAAGCTGCTTCGGATTTCGGCGGCCGATCTCGGAAGTCTGCTGTCGAAGGCTTTCGTTAAGGGTTGTGAGATACCTGCCCGGCAAGCCACAGGTCGTGGGTGAGGCACAACCTGAGGGCAGGTGGCCGTCCCACGGCTGCACCTCAGGATGAATCGCCCCGGCATTGAACTGCCCCCCAGAAGTTGGACGGTCACGATTCCGCCGATCAGGCGGAGCTTCTCAATCGGTACCCCACCGGACTGAGCCCCTGCAGCCCGAGCTTGATGCGCTCGTGGTTGTAGTAGTTGACGTAATCATGCACGCCCGCTTCGAGCGCATCAACGCTGTCGGGCCTTTCGAGATGGAAATACTCGGCCTTCAGAGTGCCGAAGAAGCTTTCAATTGCCGCGTTGTCGAGGCAGTTGCCTTTGCGGCTCATGCTTTGCTTGACTCCGCGTCGCGCGAGCATTGCTCGGTAGGGCTGCATCTTGTAGTGCCAGCCTTGGTCGGAGTGCACGATCAGGTTGGTGACGCAACTGGCCCGTGAGAGCGCGGCTTCAAGCATGCTGGAAACCATCTCGAAGACCGGACGCCTTGCCATGCGGTACGCGACGATCTCGCCGTTGTACAGGTCCATACAGGCCGACAGGTAGAGCTTGTGGCCGCTCACATTGAACTCGGTGACATCGGTCGCCCACTTCTGGTTCGGGGCGGTCGCACAGAAGTCGCGCTGCAGAACGTTGGGCACGTGCTCATCGCTCATGCCCGGAACATGCCGAGATCTCTTCTTCGCCCGAATCAACGCGCGCAGCCCCATCTTCTGCATCAGACGCTGCACGCACTTGTGGTTGACCGGTTCTGCCATTGAATTGCACAGCACCGCAGTGATGCGTCGGTATCCGTAGCGGCCCTTGTGCTCGTCGTAAATGGTGCGGATTCTGGCTTCCACTGCGCGTTGCTGGTCGGCGTGCTGGGTCGCCTGGCATTGGTAGTAGAACGTGCTGCGCGGCAGGCCCGCTATGTGCAACAGGTCCGCCAACTTATGGTCATGCCTCAACCCGGCAATCAGGCGCGCTTTGTCGGCGCAGCTGACCTCTTCGACCGAATTAAGGCCTGCAATTTTTTTAGGTACGCGACCTCCGCGCGCAGTCGTTCGTTCTCTTCCCGCAAGGTTCTCTCCGCATCGGCAACGACCGTGCTCGACGGTGCTGCAGAGCGCCGTTCTGGCTTCATCTTGGGCTGCTCTTCTTTCCCCCTCTCGCGCGCTTGCCAGCGGCCTTGATCGAGATTGCGTCGCCAGACCACGACCTGGTTTGGATTGCGAATGTCATAGATCGCCGCGACCTGACGGCTGGAAAGCTGCTCGCGATCCTGATGAGCCAGCACCTGCAGCTTGAACTGCGCACTGTACGCGCTGCGCTTGGGGCTCAAGCCGTCGATGCCGTGGAGACGGTAATGGCTCACCCAAGTGCGGATCTTCTCCTCGGGAACCGACCACCGCCGAGCCAAAAGCTTCGCGCCGCCTTCGCCTTCCAAGAAGCTCTGGACAACTTCCAGCTTGAACTCCACTTCGTACCTCTTCATGAAACCCCTTGAAGTTCATCCAACTTCTGGGGGTCAGTTCA
>NZ_FONX01000009.1:0-137704 GCF_900113035.1 Paracidovorax wautersii
CGGGGCTACCTGGGCCAGGCCGGCCTCACGGCCGAACGCTTCGTGGCCAGCCCGTTCGGGCAGGGCGAGCGGCTCTACCGCACGGGGGATCTGGTGAGATGGAATGCCGAAGGCCAGATCGACTACCTGGGGCGGCTGGACCACCAGGTGAAGATCCGGGGGCTGCGCATCGAATTGGGGGAGGTGGAGGCGCAGCTCTTGGGGCAGGCCGAGGTCAGGCAGGCCGTCGTCGTGGCCGACGAAGGCCCGGCCGGCACGCGCCTGCTGGCCTATGCGGCGCTGCAGCCTGGCGCGCAGGTGGATGCCGTCACGCTCCGGCAACGTCTGGCGCGCGCGCTGCCCGACTACATGGTTCCGGCTGCCGTGCAAGTCATGGACGTGCTGCCGCTCAATGCCAATGGCAAGGTCGATCGCCGAGCCCTGCCTGCGGTGCAGCTGGAATGCGCACAGGCCAGCGAGGCACCGCAAGGTGAACTGGAAACCGCCCTGGCAGCCGCCTGGGCCGAGACCCTGGCGTTGCCCCGCGTGGGCCGGCATGACCACTTCTTTGAACTGGGCGGCCATTCGCTGCTGGCGCTGCGCCTGCTGGAGCGCGTGCGGGCGCTGGGCTATGCCCCGCCCGTGCGCACGTTGTTCCAGCACCCCACGCTGGCTGCCTTCGCGCAGGCGCTGGCCGGCATGGCGCCGGGCACTTTGGCGCTGCCCGGTGCCGCAGCCGGCCCGCTACTGCGGCTGGACGCCGCGCAGGAAGCCATCATCGAAGCCGCCGTGCCGGGCGGCGCCGCGAACATTGCCGACATCTACCCGCTCTCGCCCCTGCAGGAGGGCATGCTGTTCCACCACCGGCTGCAGTCGCAGGGCGATACCTACATCACGCCGCTGGCCCTGGCTTTCGACAGCCGCGAGCGGCTGGAACGCTTCGTCGCCACGTTCGAGCGGCTGATCGCGCGCCACGACGCGCTGCGCACCGCGGTGCTCTGGGAAGGGCTGCCGGAGCCGGTGCAGGTGGTGTGGCGTGAAGCCCGGTTGCCGCTGCAATGGCTGACTTTGCAGCCGGGCGCCGATGCGGCGGCGGAGCTGGCCGCGCAGGTGCATCCCTCGCGCTACCGCATCGACCTGCGCCAGGCGCCCCTGCTGCGCGCCGTCGCGGCGCACGACGCTGCCGGCCAGCGCTGGCTGCTGCAGCTGCCCAGCCACCACCTCGTGCTGGACGCGGTTTCGCTGCGCCTGCTGGTGGAGGAAATCGCCGCCATCGACGCCGGCCGCGAAACCATGCTGCCACCCAGCCTGCCTTATCGCCGGCATGTGGAGCAGACGCTGCAGGCCCGGGCCGCGCAATCGCATGAAGCCTTCTTCAAAGACATGCTGGGCGATGTGGACGAGCCCACGCTGCCCTTCGGCCTGCACGACGTGCAGGGGGCGGCCGGGCGCGCCGACGAGGCCCGCTGCGCGCTGCCCGACGCGCTGGCCGCCCAGGTGCGACGCGAGGCGCAGCGCCATGGCGTAGGCGCCGCGGCGCTGTTCCATCTGGCCTGGGCGCTGGTGCTGGGCCAGGCCACCGGCCGGCGCGACGTGGTGTTCGGCACCGTGCTTTCGGGCCGCATGCAGGGCGAGGGGGCAGGGCGCGCCATCGGCCTCTTCATCAACACCTTGCCGCTGCGCGTGCGGCTGGGCAGCTGCAGCGTGGCTGAAGGCCTGCACCAGACCCACGACGCGCTGGCGCAGCTGCTGGAGCACGAGCACGCCAGCCTGGCGCTTGCGCAGCGCTGCAGCGCGGTGGAGGGCGCCGTGCCGCTCTTTTCCGCGCTGCTCAACTACCGCTCCCAGGCCCGCGGCGCGGCCGACCTGCAGCTGGGCGAGGGCGTCGAGGTGCTGGGCCTGCACGAGTTCAGCAACTATCCGTTCGACCTGTCCGTCGATGACCGGGGCGACGGCTTCGAGCTGGTGGCCCTCATCGACCGCTCGGTGGGCGCGCAGCGCGTTTGCGGCTGGGTGCTGTCCGCCGTGGCGGCCATCGTGCAGGCCTTGGCCACGCAGCCCGAGCAGGCCCTGTGCGCGCTCGACCTGCTGCCCGTGGCCGAAGCGCGTGAGCTGCAGGCCTGGGGCGCGAACCCGCTGCGCCATGCCGATGCGGAGCCCGTGCATCGCCTCATCGAACGCCATGCGCGGCAGACGCCCGAAGCAACGGCGCTGGTCTTCGGCGGGCAGGCCTACACGCATGCCGAACTCAATGCCTGGGCCAACCGCCTGGCGCACCATCTCATCGCCCAGGGCGTGGGGCCCGAGGTGCGCGTGGGTATCGCGCTGCCACGTTCGCCCGAGATGATCGTTGCCGTGCTCGCGGTGCTCAAGGCGGGCGGCGCCTATGTGCCGCTGGACCCGGCCTATCCCGCAGACCGGCTGGCCTGGATGGCCGAAGACAGCGGCGTCGCCCTGGTGCTGGCCGCATCGCAGGCCATGCCCGGCCTGCCGGCGCAACGGCTGCTGGCGATCGACGGGCTGGACCTGAGTGCTCAGCCGCAGCACGACCCCGAGCCCGCGCTGCATGCGGGGCAGCTCGCCTATCTGATCTACACCTCCGGCTCCACCGGCCGGCCCAAGGGCGTGGGCGTGCCGCACGGTGTGCTGGTGCGCCATGTGCAGGAATCCATACGCTTCTTCGGGCTGCAGGCGCACGACCGCATGCTGCAGTTCGCCACGCTGAACTTCGACGGTTTCATCGAGCAGACCTTTGCGCCGCTGGCGGCAGGCGCAGCCATCGTGCTGCGTGGCCCCGAGCTCTGGGACAGCGACGGCTTCCAGCGCGTGGTGGTGGAGCAGGGCATCACCGTGGCCGATCTCACGACCGCCTACTGGCTGCTGCTTGCGCAGGACTTCGCCCGCCGTGCGCCCTGCGCCCTGGGCGCGCTGCGCCGGGTGCATGCCGGCGGCGAGGCGATGGCGCCCGAAGGCCTTCAGGCCTGGCGCCAGGCGGGCCAGGGGCATATCGAACTGCTCAACACCTACGGCCCGACGGAGGCGGCCGTGACTGCATCGGTGCACGACTGCACGCCCTACCTGCACGGCCGCCCGGTGCCCCTACGCATGCCCATCGGCAAGCCGCTCGCTGAGCGCGAGCTGCACGTGCTGGGCCCGGACCTCGCGCTGGTGCCGCAAGGCGCGGCGGGCGAGCTGTGCATTGGCGGCGACCTGCTGGCGCGCGGCTACCTGGGCCGGCCGACCCTGAGTGCCGAGCGCTTCGTGGCCGACCCCTTCAGCGAACGGGGCGGGCGCCTCTACCGTACCGGCGACCGAGTGCGCTGGAATGAAGGAGGCGAGCTGGAGTACCTGGGCCGTATCGACCATCAGGTGAAGATCCGGGGCTTCCGCGTGGAGCTGGGCGAGATCGAGGCCCAGTTGCTGGCCCAGCCCGAGGTGCGCGAAGCCGTGGTGGTGGCCGATGCCGGCCCGCAGGGCCTGCGGCTGGCGGGCTATGTGTCGCTGCGTGAGGGGCAGGCCATCAATGCCACCGCGCTGCGCGATCGCCTGGCTGATGCGCTGCCCGACTACATGCAGCCTGCGGCCTTGATGGTGCTGCCGGCCCTGCCGCTCAGCGTGAACGGCAAGATCGACCGCAAGGCGCTGCCGGCGCCGCAGTGGGGGAGGGCGGGCGACGCAGGGCCCGGCCGCGAAGCGCCCGCCGGGCCGATGGAGACCGCGCTGGCCCAGGCCTGGTCCGAGCTGCTGGGTGTTCCGCTGGAGGGCATCGGCCGCGGCGACAGCTTCTTCGCGCTCGGCGGGCATTCGCTGCTCGCGCTGCGGCTCATGGAGCGCGTGCGCCTGCTGGGTCATGCCGTGCCGGTCCATGCGCTGTTCGCGCACCCTGTCCTGGCCGACTTCGCCCAGGCGGTGATGCAGCACGGCGTCAGCGAGCCGGTCGCCGTGCCGCCCAATGGCATTCCGCCCGGTTGCACGGCGATCGAGCCGGCCATGCTCACGCTGGTCGATCTGGATGCCGCGCAGATCGCGCGCATCGCCGCCGCCGTGCCGGGCGGCGCGGCCCACATCGCCGACATCTACCCGCTCGCGCCGCTGCAGGAGGGCATGCTGTTCCACCACCGCCTGCAGGAGCGGGGCGATGCCTACGTCACGCCGCTGGCGCTGGCCTTCGACAGCCGCGAGCGGCTGGAGCGCTTCGTCGCCTGCCTCAACCGCGTGATCGCGCGCCACGACATCCTGCGCACCGCCGTGCTGTGGGAAGGGCTGCCCGAGCCGCTGCAGGTCGTGCTGCGCGAAGCCACGCTGCCCATCGCCTGGCAGCCCGCCGCCGAGGCCGCCCCCGACGTGGCCCAGGCCCTGGCGGCGCTGGCCGACCCGGCGCATTTCCGCATCGACGTGCGGCAGGCGCCCATGCTGCGTGCCCTGGCCGCGCACGACCGCGCCCACGCCCGCTGGCTGCTGCAGCTGCCCAGCCACCATCTGGTGCTGGACCACACCACGCTGGAGCTGCTGGTCGAAGAGGTCGCGCTGATGCAGCAGGGCCGCGATGCCGAGCTGCCCGCGCCCGTGCCCTACCGCCGCTTCGTGGCGCAGGCGCTGAACGGCGTGAGCGCAGCAGAGCACGAGGCTTTCTTCACCCGCATGCTGGCCGATGTGGACGAACCCACGGCCCCCTTCGGCCTGCTGGACGTGCGCGGCGACGGAACCCGGGTGCGCGAGGCGCAGCGCCGCCTGCCCGCTGACCTCTCGCGCCGCCTGCGCGAGCAGGCACGGCGCCACGGCGTGGTGCCCGCCACGCTCTTCCACCTGGCCTGGGCGCTGGTACTGGGCCAGGCCACGGGGCGGGACGACGTGGTCTTCGGCACCGTGCTCTTCGGCCGCATGCAGGGCGGGCAGGACTCAGGGCGTGCCTGGGGCCTCTTCATCAACACGCTGCCGCTGCGCGTGCGCCTGGGCACCACCGGCACGGCCGACTGCCTGCACGCCACCCATGCGGCGCTGGCCGGGCTGCTGCGGCACGAGCATGCGCGTCTCTCGCTGGCCCAGCGCTGCAGCGGCCTGGCCGGCGGCGCGCCGCTCTTCACGGCGCTGCTCAACTACCGCTACACGCAGCCGCAGGCCGCGGGTGCCGAACTGCTGGAAGGCATGCAGGTGCTGGGCGCGGACGAGCGCACCAACTACCCCTTCACCCTGTCGGTCGATGACCTGGGCGAAGACTTCGAGCTGGTGGCGCAGATCCACGAGGCGGTGGACGCCGGCCGCATCGGCGCGCTGATGCAGGCCGCTTTGGCGGGCATCGCTGATGCGCTGCAAGGCGATGCGGCGCGGCCGGTCTGCGAGATCGCCTTGCTGGACGCCGAAGAGCGCGCCCGCATCGAACGCTGGAGCGTCAACGCCGAAGACTGCGGCGCCTTCGTTCCCGTGCATGCGCTCATCGCGCGCCGCGCGGCGCTGCAGCCGGATGCCGAGGCGCTGTGCCTGGGCGATGCCGTGATGCGCTACGGCGAACTCGACGCGCAGGCCAACCGCGTCGCGCACCGCCTGCGCGCGCTGGGCGTGGGGCCGGAAGTGCGGGTGGGCATCGCCATGGAGCGCTCGTTCGAGCTGGTCATCGGGCTGCTCGCCATCCTCAAGGCGGGTGGCGCCTATGTGCCGCTGGACCCGGACTATCCCGCTGACCGGCTGGCCTACATGGCGGAGGACAGCGGCATCGGCCTGCTGCTCACCCAGAGCCGCCTGGCGGAGCATCTCCCCGAGCCGCTGCGCGGGCTCCAGGCGCAGGTGCGTGTACTGGCGCTCGATACGCTCGACGTGTCGGCCGAACCGGCGCACGGGCCCGCCGTGCCGCTGCAGGCCGAAAGCCTGGCCTATGTGATCTACACCTCCGGTTCCACCGGCCGGCCCAAGGGCGCGGCCAACCGTCACGGCGCGTTGCACAACCGGCTGGCCTGGATGCAGTCGGCCTACGCACTCGCGCCCGGCGAGACCGTGCTGCAGAAGACGCCGTTCAGCTTCGATGTGTCGGTGTGGGAATTCTTCTGGCCGCTGATGGCCGGCGCCCGCCTGGCGCTGGCCGCGCCGGGCGACCACCGTGATCCGGCCCGGCTGGCTGCGCTGATCCAGCGCCACGGCGTGACCACGCTGCACTTCGTGCCGTCCATGCTGCAGAGCTTCCTGGCCCATGCGGACCTTGCCGCCTGCACCAGCCTGCGCCGCGTGGTCTGCAGCGGCGAGGCGCTGCCCGCCAGCGTGCGTGACGAACTGCTGCAGCGCCTGCCCGGCGCCGCGCTCTACAACCTCTATGGCCCCACCGAGGCGGCCATCGACGTCACGCACCACACCTGCACCGCCGATGGCCGCGCGCAGGTGGCGATCGGCCGGCCGATAGCGGGCCTGCGCACCTATGTGCTCGACGCCGCCATGCAGCTGGTGCCGCCCGGCGTGCCCGGCGAGCTGCACCTGGGCGGCCTGGGCCTGGGCCGGGGCTATGCGGGGCGCCCGGGGCTCACGGCCGAGCGCTTCGTGGCCGACCCTTTCGACGCAACTGGCGGCGGGAGGCTCTACCGCACGGGCGATCTGGTGCGCTGGAACGAGGACGGCGAGCTCGACTACCTGGGCCGGCTGGACCACCAGATCAAGCTGCGCGGCCTGCGTATCGAGCTGGGCGAGATCGAGGCCCAGCTGCTGGCCCAGCCCGAGGTGGGCGAGGCCGTCGTCGTCGCCCGGGAGGACGCAGGTGCCGGGGGCGCCACAGCGCTCGTCGCCTACGTGGCCGCGCGCCCCGGTGCGCCGGCGCCGGACACCGCGCTGCTGCGCCAGCGCTTGGCCCTGGCGCTGCCCGAGCACATGGTGCCCGCCGCCATCGTTCCGCTGGAGCGGCTGCCGCTCAACGCCAACGGCAAGCTGGACCGCAAGGCGCTGCCCGCGCCGGGCCAGGCGCTGGCGCGCGCCTTCGAGCCGCCGCTGGGCGACGCCGAAACCGCGCTGGCCGCGATCTGGGCCGAGCTGCTGGGCGTGCAGCGCGTGGGCCGCAGCGACCACTTCTTCGAGCTGGGCGGCCATTCGCTGCTGTCGGTGCAGCTGGCCGCGCGGGCCGAAGCCGCGCTGCAGCGGCCCCTGTCGCTGCTGGACATCTTCCGCCACCCGGTCCTGAAGGACATGGCGGCCGCAGCCCTGGACGCCGGCGACCGCAAGCCGCTGGCGCAGGCCCTCTCGGATATCGATTCGTTCATTGACAGCATGGAAGCCGCCTGATGCAGCAGCAGACGCCCCCCTCGGCCACTTACGACCACATCGGCCAGCGCTTCGCGCGCCTCGGCCCCGCGCAGCGGCGCGCGGTCTATCTGAAGATCAGCGCCGAAGGGCTCGGCATGGGGCAGTTCCCCGTCACCGTGCGCGATGCGGCGCTGCGCGAGGTTTGTCCGCCCTCGCATGCGCAGCTGCGGCAGTGGTTCCTGTGGCAGCTGGACCCGGAGAGCCCGGCCTATCACATCGCGGGCGGGCTGCGGCTGCAGGGGCCGCTCGACACTGCCTCGCTGCGGGCCAGCTTCGACGCGCTGGTGGCGCGCCACGAGGCGCTGCGCACCGCGTTCGCGGCCGATGCGCAAGGCGTGCTCGCCCAGCAGGTGCGGCCGAGCGGTACGGTGGATTGGCGCTTCACCGATCTGCGCGGGCGGCCCGATGCGCAGGCCGCCGCTGACGCGGCGGTGCGCGACTGCAGCGAGGCGCCGTTCGACCTCACCACCGGCCCGCTGCTGCGCGTGGGCGTGGTGCGCGTGGCGGATGACGAGCATCTGCTCGTGGTGGTCATGCACCACATCGTGTCCGACGGCTGGTCCATGCGCCTCGTAGTGGATGAGTTCGTGGCGCAGTACCGCGCCCGCGTGCTGGGCCAGCCGCTCGAAGCCCCGCCGCTGCCGGTGCAGTACGCCGACTGCGCGCTCTGGCAACGCCAGTGGCTCGAAGCCGGCGAGCAGGAGCGGCAGCTGCAGTACTGGAAGGCGCAGCTGGGCGAGGTCCATCCCGTGCTGCAGCTGCCCACCGACCACGCCCGGCGGGCGGACGGCCGCTACCGCGCCGCGCGCCACACGCTCGCGCTGCCGGCGGCGCTGGTCGCCGCGCTGCGCCAGCGCGCCCAGGCCGAAGGCGCCACGCTCTTCATGGCGCTGCTCGCGGCGCTGCAGGTGCTGCTCTACCGCTACACCGGCCAGCACGATGTGCGCGTGGGCGCACCGATCGCGGGACGCCGCCGTATCGAGGCCGAGGGCGTGATCGGGCTCTTCGTCAACACCCAGGTGCTGCGCAGCGTGATCGACGGCCGCACCCCGCTGCGCCATGCGCTGCATGCGGCGCGCGACGCCGCTTTGGGCGCGCAGGCGCATCAGGACCTGCCCTTCGAGGAACTGGTGGATGCGCTGCAGCCCGAGCGCACCCCCGGCACGCCGCCGCTGTTCCAGGTGCTGTTCAACCACCAGCAGGAGGATTTCACCGCGCTGCACACGCTGCCGGGCATCACCCTGAGCCCGCATGCGCTGGGCGAGCCGCCCGCGCACTTCGAGCTGGCGCTGAATGCGGTGGAGGACCGCGACGGCGCCCTGAGCCTGGGGCTGGACTATGCCCGCGAACTGTTCGAGGCGCCCACGGTGGAGCGCATGGGCGCGCATCTCCAGTGCCTGCTCGAAGCCCTGGCGCACCGGCCCGAGACCCCCGTCGGCGAGATCGACCTGCTGCAGGGCGCGGAGGCAGACGCGCTGGCGCTGTGGGGCAGCAATCTGCGCCCGGAAGGCAGCTGGGAGCCCGTGCATCGCCTGGTGCAGCGCCGCGCGCAGCAGGCGCCCGGCGCGACCGCGCTGATCTTCGGCGGCGAGCCGGTGAGCTACGGCGAGGTGGAGCGCCGCGCCAACCGCTTCGCGCAGCGGCTCATCGCGCTGGGCGTTCGGCCCGAGGACCGCGTGGGCATCGCGCTCGAACGGTCGGTGGAACTGGTCGTGGGCCTGCTCGGCATCCTCAAGGCCGGCGCCGCCTATGTGCCGCTGGACACCGAATACCCAGCCGAGCGCCTGGCCTACATGGCGCGCGACAGCGGCATCGCGCTGCTCGTCAGCCGGGGCCCGCTGCGTGCCCGGGTGCCGGTGGGCGAGGGCGTCCGCGTGCTGGACATCGAGCGCGACCAGGCCCTGGCCGATGGCGAAGACCCGGGCGCGCCCGCGCTCGCCGTGCATGCGGGCCAGCTGGCCTATGTGATCTATACCTCGGGCTCCACCGGCCAGCCCAAGGGCGTGATGGTGGCGCACGGGCCCTTCGCGGACCACTGCGTGGATACGGCCGCCATCTACGAGATGGGGCCGCAGTCGCGCGAGCTGCATTTCCTCTCGTTCTCGTTCGACGGCGCCCACGAGCGGCTCTTCACCGCGCTGTGCTGCGGTGCATCGCTGCTGCTGCGCGACGCCGCGCTCTGGAGCGCCGAGCAGACGCTGGACGCCATCGGCCGCCACGGCGTGACGCATGCGGGCTTTCCACCGGTCTATCTGCGGCAGCTGGCCGAATGGGCGCGGGAGACGGGCCATTGCCCTGACGTCGATCTCTACTCCTTCGGCGGCGAGGCCATGCCCCGCGAAGGCTTCGACGCCGTGCGCCGGCACCTGAAGCCCCGCCTGCTCATCAACGGCTACGGCCCCACCGAGGCGGTGGTCACGCCCATGCTCTGGAAGACCGATGCGAACGCGGCCTTCGGCGAAGGCTATGCGCCCATCGGCCGCCCCGTGGCCGGGCGCCGCGCGCTGGTGCTCGATGCCGACATGAACCGCGTGCCGCGCCAGGTGGCGGGCGAGCTCTATCTGGGCGGCACGGGTCTGGCGCGCGGCTACCTGGGCCGTGCTGCCCTGAGCGCCGAGCGCTTCGTGGCCGACCCGTTCGATACCGCCGGCGGGCGGCTCTACCGCACGGGCGACTGGGTGCGCTGGCGCGAGGACGGCCAGCTGGAATACCTGGGCCGCATCGACCACCAGGTGAAGGTGCGGGGCTTTCGCATCGAGCTGGGCGAGATCGAGGCGCGCCTGCTGGAGCAGCCCGAAGTGCGCCAGGCCGTCGCGGTGGCCGCGCCCGGCCAGCGCGGCACGCGGCTCGTCGCCTACGTCACGCCGAAGGAGGGCGCTGCCGTGGAGGCGGCAGCCCTGCGCGCCCGTCTGGCAGCGGCGTTGCCTGACTACATGGTGCCTGCGGCGATCATGGTGATCGCCGCGCTGCCGCTCGGCCCGGGCGGCAAGCTCGACCGCTCGGCCCTGCCGGCGCCCGAGCCCGAACGTGCAGCCGCCGGCGAGCCCCCGCGCGGCGCAGCCGAAGAGGCGCTGGCCGCCGTCTGGCGCGAGGTGCTGGGCCTGCCCCAGGTGGGGCGCGACGACAACTTCTTCGAGCTGGGCGGCGACTCCATCCTGAGCCTGCAGATCGTGGCGCGGCTGCGCCTGGCTGGCTGGAAGGCTTCGCCTCGCCAGGTGTTCGAGCGTCAGACGGTGGCGCTGCTGGCCGCCGTGATGGAGCCTGCCGGCTTGGCCGATGCCGCCGCGCCCGCAGGGGGCGTGCCAAGCCAGGTGGAAGGGGATGTTCCGCTGCTGCCCTTCCAGCGCGATTTCTTCGCCATGTCCATGTCCCGGCGGAACCACTGGAACCAGTCCGTGCTGCTCCAGGCGCGCGGAGCGATCGACGTTGCCGCGCTGCGCGATGCGCTGGCGGCCCTGGTGCAGCACCACGATGCACTGCGCCTGCGCTTCGAGCCGCTGCCGCAGGGCGGCTGGCGCCAGCGCTATGCGGCCTTCGATGCGGCGCAGCAGGCGGAACTGCTCTGGCTGCGCAGCGCCGCGGACGCCGCCGAACTGGAGGCACTGTGCGACCAGGCCCAGCGCAGCCTGGACTTGGCTGCCGGCCCGCTCTTGCGGGCCCTGGCCGTGGAGATGGCCGACGGCTCGCAGCGCCTGCTGCTGGCCATTCACCATCTGGTGGTCGATGGCGTCTCCTGGCGCGTGCTGCTGGACGACCTGCAGCGCGCCTATCGCCAGCGCCTGGCCGGCCAGCCGGTCGCCCTGCCGCCCAAGAGCAGCAGCGTGAAGGACTGGTCGCTCGCGCTGCAAGGCCATGTTGCCGCGCACGCCGACGAGATGGCGCACTGGCTGGCGCTGGGCGACGTGCCGGTGGGCTTGCCCTGCGCCCGCCCCGAGGCGCCCAACACGGTGCGCTACCAAGAGGCCATCGAAATACGCCTGGGCCGCGCCGATACCGAGGCACTGCTCAAGCAGGCGCCTGCCGCCTACCGCACACAGGTCAACGACCTGTTGCTGACCGCGCTGGGCCGGGCCCTTTGCGGCTGGAGCGGCCACACGCAGCTGCGCATCGACCTGGAAGGCCATGGGCGCGAAGACCTCTACGCGCACATCGATCTCTCGCGCACCGTGGGCTGGTTCACCGCGCTGTTCCCCGTGGCGCTGGCGCCGCTGGGCGCGTTGGGCGATGCCATCCGCCGCGTGAAGGAAGGGCTGCGCGCCGTGCCGAACAAGGGCCTGGGCCATGCGGTCTTCAGGCATCTGGGCAGCGCCCAGCAGCGCGAGGCGCTGGCGGCCCAGCCCCGGTCGCAGGTGGTCTTCAACTACCTGGGCCAGTTCGATGGCGGCTTCGGCGAAGAGGCGCTCTGGCGGCCCGCGCCCGAGGCCGGTGGCGCGCAGGTGGATGCCGATGCGCCGCTCACGCATGAATTCTCGGTCGATGGACAGGTGCTGGAGGGCGAGCTGTCGCTGCGCGTGAGCTTCAGCGCGGCGCGGCACGATGCGTCGCAGGTAGAGGCCTGGATGCAGGCCTTGCGCGAGGAGCTGCAGGCCATCGTCCGCCACTGCGCGGCCGGGCCACAGGGCTGCTCGCCATCGGACTTTCCGCTCGCGGCCCTGAGCCAGGCGCAGCTCGATGCGCTGGCGCTGCCGCCCGCTGCCGTGGCCGATCTCTATCCGCTCTCGCCCATGCAGTCCGGCATGCTGTTCCAGACCTTGCTGGAGACGGGCGGCGCGGCCTACCAAAACCAGCTGCGCCTGGACCTGCACGCGCTCGATGCCGCACGCTGGCGTGCCGCCTGGCAGTTCGTCTTCGGCCGGCACGAGGTGCTGCGCAGCGCTTTCGTGCAGCGCGAGGAGGGCCCGCTGCAGTGGCTGGACCGCACGGCGCTGCTGCCCTGGCGCGAGGAAGAGGGGCGCGGCCGGCCTGCCGCCGCGCTCGATGCGCTGGCGGCCGAGGAGGCCGCGTGCGGCTTCGACCTGGCCCGTGCGCCGCTCATGCGCTGCGTGCTGGTGCAGACCGGGCCGCAGCGCCACCATTTCATCTGGACCGTGCATCACCTGCTGCTCGACGGCTGGAGCACCGGGCTGCTGCTGGGCGACGTGCTGCGCCACTATGGCGGCCAGGTGCCTGCTGCACCCGCAGGCCGGTTCCGCGACTACATCGGCTGGATCGCCCGGCAGGACGCGGCGGCCAGCGAACGCTACTGGCGCGGCGAGATCGCCCGGCTGGATGGGCCTACGCGCCTGGCCGATGCGCTGCCCCGGCCGGCGCGGGCCCTTGAGGAGGACCGGGTCGAGGGCCACCGCTTCGGCGCCCTGCGCCACGACCTGAGCGCTGCCGAGACCCAGGCGCTGGTCGATTTCGCCCGGCGCGAACGCGTGACCCTCAACACCCTGGTACAGGCCGCCTGGGCACTGCTGCTGCAGCGCTACGCCCGGCAGGATGCGGTGGTGTTCGGCTCCACCGTGGCCGGCCGGCCGGCCGAACTGGCCGGGGTGGAGGGCATCGTGGGCCTTTTCATCAACACGCTGCCGGTGATCGTTTCCGCCCGGCCCGGCCAGGCCGTGGGCGACTGGCTTCGCGAGCTGCAGGCGCGCAACCTGGCCATGCGCGAGCACGAGCACACCCCGCTCTATGCCATCCAGCGCTGGGCGCAGGCGCCCGCGCCTGGGCTGTTCGACAGCATCGTGGTGTTCGAGAACTATCCCGCCGACCAGGCCCTGCATGCTGCGTTGCCAGGGGGGCTGTCGGCCGAGGTCGTGGCCCAGAACGAGGCCATGCATTACCCCATGACCGTCAAGGCGGTGCTGGAGCCTTCGCTGCAGCTGCAGTTCCACCATGCCCTGGCGCTGATCGGTGCGCCCCAGGCCCAGTCCATCGCCCGGCACACGGTGCGCCTGCTGCAGGCGCTGGCTGCCGATGCCGCACGGCCTGTCGGCGCCATCGGCCTGATGGACGACGCGGGTGCGGACGTGGCAGCGCTGCTGCTTTCCGGCCCCACGCCCGGCCTTGCCGCTGATGGGCCCGATGCGCCGCAGCCGCAGGCCCTGCACCAGCGGGTGGCAGCCTGGGCGGCGGCGCAGCCTGAGGCCACGGCAATGGCGTTCGACGGCCTGACGCTTTCCTACGGCGAGCTCGATGCTCGCGCCAACCGCATCGCGCATGCACTGATCGCCCAGGGCGTGGTGCCCGAAGACCGCGTGGGCGTGGCCTGCGAGCGCGGCATCGATCTCGTGGTTGCCCTGCTGGCCGTGCTGAAGGCGGGCGCGGCCTATGTGCCGCTGGACCCGCACTATCCGGCCGACCGCGTGGCCTACATGGCGCAGGACAGCGGGCTGCGGCTGGTGCTGGCGCAGGGCCATCTGCTGCCTGGCCTGCGGCTGCCGGCCGGCATCTCCGTGCTGGCGGTGGAGCCGCTGGTACAGGCGCCTTGCCCGGCCGCCGCGCCGGCCGTGGCGGTGTCGCCGGATGCGCTGGCCTACGTGATCTACACCTCGGGCTCCACCGGCCGGCCCAAGGGCGCGCAGCTGAGCCACCGCAACGTCACGCGCCTGCTGGACCGCACCGCGCCGTGGTTCGGCTTCGGCCCGCAGGACACCTGGACGCTGTTCCATTCCTACGCCTTCGACTTCTCGGTCTGGGAGATCTTCGGCGCTCTGTGCACTGGTGGCCGGCTGGTCGTCGTGCCCCACCATGTCAGCCGATCGCCGGAGGACTTCGAGCGGCTCCTGCGCCGAGAGCGGGTCACGGTGCTCAACCAGACGCCCTCGGCCTTCGGCCAGCTGGCCCAGCTGCCCCAGGCGCTGGCGCCGGGCCTGTCGCTGCGCTGGGTGATCTTCGGCGGCGAGGCGCTGGACCCGCAGCGCCTGCGCGGCTGGATCTCGCAGCATGGCGATGCGGCCCCGCAACTGGCCAACATGTACGGCATCACCGAAACCACGGTGCACGTCACCTTTCGCCGCATCACGGCGGCCGACGTGGCGGTCACGGGCAGCCCGATCGGCATGGCGATTCCCGATCTGGAGCTGCGCGTGCTCGATGCCCAGCTGCACCCGGTGCCGGTGGGCGTGGCCGGCGAGCTGCATGTGACGGGGGCCGGCCTGGCGCGCGGCTATCTGAACCGCCCGGGCCTGACGGCCGAGCGCTTCGTCGCCACCGCAGGCGGCGAGCGGCTCTACCGCACGGGCGACCTGGCGCGGCGCACGGCCACGGGCGACATCGAATACCTGGGCCGCATCGACCACCAGGTCAAGCTGCGGGGCTTCCGCATCGAGCTGGGCGAGATCGAGGCCGAGCTGCTGGCCCAGCCCGAGGTGCGCGAAGCCATCGTGCTGGCGCTGGGGGAGGGCGGCGCGATGCAGCTCGTGGCCTATCTCTCGGCCCAGCCGGGCCGCAGCATCGACACGGCCACGCTGCGGGCGCGCCTGGCCGGGCGGCTGCCCGAGCACATGCTGCCCTCCGTCTGCATGGTGCTGCCCGCGCTGCCGCTGAATGCCAACGGCAAGGTGGACCGCAAGGCGCTGCCGGCGCCCGAGCGCACGAGCGCCCGCGCCCATGCCGCGCCCCAGGGCGAGACCGAGCAGGCGCTGGCTGCCTCCTGGGCAGAGGTGCTGGAGATCGAGCGCGTGGGCCGCCATGACGACTTCTTCGAGCTGGGCGGCCATTCGCTCACCGTGCTGGGCGTGCAGGCGCGCATGCAGCGCCGCCTGGGCGTGCAGGCGCCGCTGCGGCTGTATTTCGAGCACCCGCAGCTCATGGCCCTGGCCGCCGCGCTGGATGCGGCCCGCCAGACGGCGCGCCAGGAAGCCGCCGAAGACCTGACGCAAATGGCTGCCCTGCTGGCAGCGCTGGAGGATTGACCCGCATGGACAGACAGGCCCTTGCCGAGCGTTTCGCCCGGTTGCCGCGCGAGAAGCAGCGCGTTTTCCTCCAAGCCCTGAGCCAGCAGGGCATGGACTTCGCGCTGCTGCCCATCGTCCCCGCCGCCCGCGCGTGCGATGCGGACGGCACGCAGCGTGCGGCGCTTTCCTATGCGCAGCAGCGCCAATGGTTCCTCTGGGAGCTGGACCCTGAAGCCTCCGCTTATCACATCGCCGGCGCGCTGCGCCTGCGCGGCAGGCTCGATGCCGACGCGATGCAGGCGTGCTTCGATGCGCTGGTGGCGCGCCACGAGGCGCTGCGCACCGTGTTCGATACCGATGCGGCAGGCCAGGTGTTCCAGCGCATCGCGCCCGCCGCGCCCTGCAGCTTCGAACGCATCGACGTGGAGCCGGACGCTGGTGAGGAGCAGGCCCGGGCTGCGGCCCGGCGGCTGACGGCCACGCCCTTCGATCTGCGCCGCGGGCCGCTGCTGCGCGTCGGCCTGATCCGCCTCGCGCCGGACGATCACGTGCTGGTGGTCGTCATGCACCACATCGTGGCCGATGGCTGGTCCAAGCAGGTGCTGGTCGAGGAGCTGATGGCGCTCTACCGCGCCCGTGTGCAGGGCACGGAAGACGCCGCGCTGCCCGCCCTGCCGGTGCGCTATGCCGACTACGCCGCCTGGCAGCGCCATTGGCTGGAAGCGGGCGAGGGCGCGCGGCAGCTCGATTACTGGCGTCGCCAGCTGGGCGGCACCAGCCCGGCGCTGCAGCTGCCGAGCGACCAGTCGCGCCGCGCCGACGGCCGCTACCAGGCCGCGGCCTTCGATGCCGAGCTGCCGCAGCCCCTGGTGCAGGCACTGCAGCGCCGGGCCCAGGCCAGCGGCGCGACGCTGTTCACGCTGCTGCTCGCCGGCTTCCAGGTGCTGCTGCACCGGCATTCCGGCGAGTCCGACATCCGCGTCGGCGTGCCTGTGGCCAACCGCCATCGGGCGGAGGTCGAGCGCGTGGTGGGCTTCTTCGTCAACATGCAGGTGCTGCGCAATGCCATCGATGGCCGCATGCCGCTGGCCCAGGTGCTGGCCCAGGCGCGCGAGGCCGCGCTGGGCGCGCAGGCCCACCAGGACCTGCCTTTCGAGCAACTCGTCGATGCGCTGCGCCCCGAGCGCAGCCTGAGCGTGAACCCGCTCTTCCAGGTCGCTTTCAACCACGAGCGCACCGACGGCCGCGCCTTCGAGGGGCTGCCGGGCCTGCAGGCCGAAGGCTATGCGCTGCCCGATCCCGCCGCGCAGTTCGAGCTGGTGCTCAACACCGCGGAGAGCCATGACGGGCGTGTTAACGCCACCTTCATCTATGCGGCGGAGCTGTTTACCGCCGAAGCGATGGAGCGCCTGAGCGGCCACTACACGGCTATCCTGCAGGCCCTCGCTGCCACGCCCGAGCTCGCCGTGGGCGACGTGGCCCTGCTGAGTGTCTCCGAGCAGGCCCAGCTGGCCGCCTGGTCCATCAACCCCGAGCGTGAACCCGCCTTCGAGCCCATCCACCGCCAGATCGCCCGCCAGAGCCCGCAGGCCACAGCGCTGCTCTTCGCCGATGAAGTGTGGACCTACGGCCAGCTCAACCGCCGATCCAGCCAGCTGGCCCACCGGCTGCGGCGCCAGGGCGTGGGCCCGGACACCCTGGTGGGCATCGCCATGCAGCGCTCGCCCGAGCTCATCGTCGGCATCCTCGCCATCCTCAAGGCCGGCGGCGCTTATCTGCCGCTGGACCCGGACCAGCCCGGGGCGCGGCTGGCCGCCATGGCGGGCGGCAGCGGCATCCAGCTGCTGCTGATCCACGAAGCCACCCGGGGACTGGTGCCTGAGCGAGCAGGACTTCAGTCCCTGGATATGGGCGAACTCGACCTGAACGCCGAGCCCGAGACCGAACCGGATATCCCCCTGCACGGCGACCACCTCGCCTACGTCATCTACACCTCCGGCTCCACCGGCCAGCCCAAGGGCGCGGCCATCCGCCACCAGGCCCTGCACAGCTGCATGGCCTGGATGCAGCGCAGCTATCGGCTGCAACCGCAAGCCGGCGACACCGTGCTGCACAAGGCCCCCATCGGCTTCGACGTCTCCTGCTGGGAAATCTTCTGGCCCCTGAGCTGCGGCGCACGACTCGTGCTCGCACAGCCCGGCGAGCAGCGCGACCCCGAACGCATCACCCAGCTCATCCGCCGGCACCAGATCACCACCCTGAACTTCGTGCCCGCCATGCTCCAGGCCTTCCTGGCGCACCCCGGCATCGAAGAACACACCCGGCTCAAACACATCATCGTCGGCGGTGAAGCCATGCCCGCGCAGACCCAGCGCCAGACCCTGCAGCGGCTCAAGAGCGCCAGCCTGCAGAACCTCTACGGCCCGACGGAGACCACCATCCACGTCACCCGCTGGACCTGCCGGGACGACGGCGCCAGCCAGGTGCCCATCGGCCGGCCCATCAGCGACACCCAGGCCCACATCCTGGATGCCGACCTGAACCCCGTGCCGCAAGGCGTGGCCGGCGAGCTCTACATCGGCGGCGTCAGCCTCGCCCGGGGCTACCTGGGCCAGGCCGGCCTCACGGCCGAACGCTTCGTGGCCAGCCCGTTCGGGCAGGGCGAGCGGCTCTACCGCACGGGGGATCTGGTGAGATGGAATGCCGAAGGCCAGATCGACTACCTGGGGCGGCTGGACCACCAGGTGAAGATCCGGGGGCTGCGCATCGAATTGGGGGAGGTGGAGGCGCAGATCCTGGGGCAGGCCGAGGTGCGCCAGGCCGTCGTCGTGGTGGCTGCAGGAACACTGGTGGCGTATGTCTCCGCGCAGCCGGGCAGCACGGTCGATGGCGATGCGCTGCGCGAGCGGCTCGCGCGGCTGCTGCCTGACTACATGGTGCCGCGCGCCATTGTGGTGCTGGACGTGCTGCCGCTCAATGCCAACGGCAAGGTCGATCGCAAGGCCCTGCCGGATGCGAGCCAGCTGCTGGCGGGCAGCCGCGCATTCGAGCCGCCCGGCGACGAGGCCGAGGCCGCTCTCGCGGCCCTCTGGCGCGAGCTGCTGGGCGTGCCGCAGGTCGGCCGGCGCGACAACTTCTTCGAGCTGGGCGGCGATTCGATCCTGAGCCTGCAGCTGCTCGCCCGGCTGCGCAGCACCCCGCCGGGCGGTACCGGTGCCACCCGCATCGCCCTGGCCGACGTGATGCAGGCCCGCGATCTGGCGGCCCTGGCCGCGCGCTGGCGCGAGTGCAGCGCAGGTGGAGAGGGCCGTTCGCTGCCTGCCGCCCCCGCTCACGGAGCGGTGTGTCTGCAGCCGGGCGGCGCGGGCATGCCGCTTTTTTGCCTGCCGGGCCTGATCGTCAACACCCGCGAATTCCTGCCGCTGGCCCAGGCAATGGCGGGCGAGCGGCCGGTGCATGCCTTCGTGAGCCATGTCTATACGGAGCAGCGCTGGCGCGGCTTCGCCATCGACACGCTGGCGGATGAATACGCGCGGTGCATCGCTGCGCAAGTGGGCGCTGGCGGGCGCTGCGCGCTGCTGGGCTGGTCCATCGGTGGCGACCTGGCTTTCGCCGTGGCCCAGCGCCTGCAGGGCCGAGTGGACGTGCGCCTGCTGGCGATGGTCGATGTCTTCGAGCCCGAGCCCATGCAGCCGGCGCACGCGCTCACCCCGGCCGAGGTCGATGCCGCGCTGCGGGCCTGGGTGGCCGGCTCCGGCATGCAGGCGCCTTGGCAGGATCTGCTGGCCCGCATGAGTGGCAGCGAGCGCCAGTGGGTCGCCGAGCAGCTGCGCGACCCGGCGCAGCCATTACCGCAGCGGGTCGCGGCGGGTGAACCGGGCGACGATGCCGCCGAACTGGCGCTCTGGGCCACGCTGGACAGCCGCGTGCGCCTGGCCCGCCATGTTCTGCCGCGTTCGGCGCAGCCGCTGCACGTGTTCCAGGCCGAACAGTCGCTGCGCATGGCCAGCCCCGGGCTGCGCGACTGGTCGCGCCACGCGCCGGTGGGGATGGCCGAAGTCGTGCCCGGCGCAGGCCATCTCGACGTCATCCGCCACCCGGCGCTGTGCGAGGCGCTGCGCCGGCATCTGCAGGAAGCGGATCGCTGATCCGCCAGGCCAAAGAAAAAGCCGGGGCCCTTGTGGGGCGCCCGGCTTTGCTTTGTCCATCAGCCGTTGCTGGCTGAAGGGCGGCTCATTACCAGCGATAGGTCGCCGTGGCGATCACGCGGCGCTGGTCGCCGTAGTAGCAGGTCTGCGCGGTGCCGTCGCAGTTGGCGAGATAGGTCTTGTTCGTCAGGTTGCGAACGTTCAGCGCCAGGCTCCAGTGCTCGAGGTCGTAGCCCACCATCGCGTCCACCAGCGTGAACGAAGGCACCTTGACCGGGGTGATGCCGCCGTTGCCGCGCGTGGAGCCGGTATAGCGCGCACCCAGGCCGATCTTGATGTTGTTGGGCAGGCGGTAGTCGGCCCACAGCGCCAGCTGGTTGCGCGGCACGGCCGTGTTCTGCTTGCCGATCTGCGCGGGGTTGGCGCTGGCGGTGACGTCGGCGCGCTGCATGTAGGTGTAGGCGGCCGTGAGGTTCATGCGCGGCAGCGGCTGCGTGGTGGCTTCGAGCTCGATGCCCCGCGTGGAGATCTCTCCGGTCTGGTAGGGCACGAAGTTCGGGGCGAAGGTCACGTAGTTGCGCCGGCGCAGGTCGAAGATGGCCGCGCTGTACATGTTGCGCGTTCCGGCGGGCTGGTAGCGCAGGCCGGCTTCGTACTGCCGGCCGGTCTCGGGCTCGAACGGCTTTTGCGTTACCGGGTTGATGGCGGTGATGGGGTTGA
Organism: Paracidovorax wautersii; assembly: GCF_900113035.1. Taxonomy (GTDB): domain Bacteria; phylum Pseudomonadota; class Gammaproteobacteria; order Burkholderiales; family Burkholderiaceae_C; genus Paracidovorax; species Paracidovorax wautersii. Next base: position 20,003 of record NZ_FONX01000009.1, read on the forward strand.
ACGACTCGGTGTAGCTCACGTAGGGCGCGAGGCCGTTGGGCGCCAGGTACACCAGGCCGGCGCGGGTGGTGAACTTGTTGTCCTTGATGCTGGTGCGCGTTTCACCGCCCAGCCGGTCGAAGTAGTCGGTGCGCGCGCGGTCGTAGCGGCCGCCCAGGGTGAGCTGCCAGCGCTCGTTCCACTTGATCTGGTCCTGCACGTAGAAGCCCGTCTGCCGCAGGCGGGTGGAGTCGATCGCGTAGGGGGCGGGCACGTCGAAGGGACCGTTCGGGTAGCTGGGCGCGTTGATGTTCAGCACCGGGGCGCTGCCGCCGCTGAAGGTGTTCGACTCGAAGCGGCTGCGCTGGTAGTCGATGCCGAACAGCAGCTTGTGCTGCCAGTCGCCCGAGCGCAGGTCGGCCTGCAGCTGGTTGTCGATGCTGAAGGTGTTGGCCCATTCGGTGCTGCCGAACAGGGTGCGGCTCAGCGACTGGAAGTTGGCCGGGTTGAGCGGGTTGGCGTCGTCCACGGTGACGAAGCTGGGCGCCTGCAGGCCCTTGTAGTCGAGCTTCATGTGGCCCGCGCGCAGGTTCTGGCGGAAGGTGAGCTTGTCGTTCAGGCGATGCTCGAACTTGTAGCCGGCCAGTTCCTGGTCATGGTCGAAGCGGTCGAAGTTCGGGTTGCCCACGAAGAGCCCGCTGGGGATGTAGCTGCCGATGGCCGTGGGCACCAGCGAGCCGACCAGCGGGCGCGTGCGCGTGTAGACGCCCGCCCGGTTGCGCATGAACTGCGCATAGACGGTGAGCGAGGTGTCGCTGGAGAGATTCCATTTCAGCGACGGCGCCAGGTAGGTGCGGTTGTCGCGCTCGTCGCCCTCGGGCAGGTCGGCATTGCGCACCAGGCCCACCACGCGGTAAAGCAGCTTGCCTTCGGCATCCAGCGCGCCGGCGAAGTCGCCCGAGACCTGCTTGTGGCCGTGGCTGCCGTACTGCACCTGCAGTTCGCGGATGGGCGTGGTGGTGGGCAGCTTGCTCACCACGTCCACCACGCCGCCCGGGCTGCCCTGGCCGTAGAGCACCGAGGCCGGGCCGCGCAGCACGTCGATGCGTTCGGTGCCGTAGGGCTCGATCTTCCAGACGGCGAAGGTGTTGGCGTTGCGCAGCGGCAGGCCGTCCTGGTAGAAGCCGGGGCTGTAGGCGTCGAAGCCGCGGATGTTCAGCCAGTCGTAGCGCGAATCGGCGCCGTAGGGCGAGATGTTGATGCCCGGCGTGTAGCCCAGCGCGTCGCGCACGGTAGTGGCGCCGATGGCCTGGATGCGGTCGGCGGTGACGACCGATACGGACTGCGGCGTCTCGATGATCGGCGTGTCGGTCTTGGAGCCGGTGCGGCTGCGTCGTGCGCTGTAGCCGGTGACGCGACCGTTGTCGTCTTCCGCGCTGTCCTTGACGGTGACGGCGGGCAGCACAACCTTGGCTTCACCGGCTGCCGTGCCGGACGGAGTGCTGGTCTGCGCTGCCGCGGCGGCGCCCCAGAGCGTGACGGCCGTGCCGAAGGTGAGGACGAGTGCGGTGTTCAAGGGGCGAAGGCGTGGCCGTGCGTGAGATGGCATGTCGATGGTCTCTTGGGTTGAAAAAACGGGGGTCAGAGGGCCTGGGCCAGCGGCCGCCCAGAGACGGGCGCGGCGTCGTCGTGCGGCAGCCAGAGCGCATCGGTGAAATAGCGCTCGCGCAGCATCGAGACGAGCAGCGCGCGCTTGTGCGGCAGATCGAATTCCTTGACCTTGGCGTAGCCCGACTTGTCCAGGTTGCGGATCTGCTGCAGGTGGTCGATGCGCGGCTCGCCCATGGCGCGGCCGGTGCGCGCATCGCACAGGAAGATGTAGTGCGAGATGGAGGTGAGCCACGCGGTGGCGAAGGCGCGGCCGCGGAAGGCGGGTTCGCCCACCAGCACGTGCCAGCCGCGGTCGTAGTCGTGCACGTCGTAGAACGGTGCGATGCGGCTTTCCTTGGCCCAGTAGATCTCGAAGTAGGCGAAGGGCTCGCTGTCGAAGCTCGCCACCATCGAATGCATGTGCGGGTCGCGGCCGATGGCGTCGATGTAGGCGCGGTGCTGCTCTAGATCGCCGGCTTCTTCCCAGACGTGGGCCACGTCGGGGTCGTTCATCCAGCGGTGGAACATCGGCAGGTCGCGTTCGCGGTCGAAGCTGCGGAACGAGAAGGTCTTGCCGACCCAGGGCACGTAGCGCTGGTAGAGCAGGCCCTGGGGCTTCGGCGGGCGCACGGGGTGGCGCTTGCCGTCGGTGAGCGCGTGGCGCAGCGCCATGGGCGCATGGACTTCGGGCAGCCAGAGGCGCGGCTGCTGCCAGAGCGTGTCGCGCCAGGCGCGCAGGGCGCCGTCCGGGCCATCGGCCTCAGGCAGCAGCACGCCGCAGTGCCGGAGTTCGGCGAGGCTTTCCGTTCCATGCAGCACCAGGGAACGGCGGCCGGGCTGCAGCTCGAAAGCGGCCTGCATCGCGGCGAGGGTGTGCCGCTCTGCCTTTTGGCCGGCGCGTTCGCCCTCGCGCTGCGTGAGCGCCATGGGCTGCTGCGGCGGCACGTCCAGCTGCCAGAGGGAGGGCGAGCCGCCGTCAGCGGGATGGACCTGGAGCAGGCCGCCTGCGGTGCGGACCACCTCGTGCGCGCAGCCGTCGGGGTAGGCCACGAAGCGGTCGGTGGAGGCCGTGCCGGGCGCCGGGCCCGCTGTGGATGGGGTGTGCGATGTCATGCGGCTCCTCGGCGCACGTGCGGCGCCAGCAACGCCAGGCCCTGGTGCAGGGCCGGGAATAGGCTGCGGTGGAAGTTGTTCCAGCGCAGCTCCAGGATGGTGTCGGCCGGGTCGATGTCGGTGCCGAGCACGTCGAAGATCACCTCGCCGGAGTCGATGCCCGTGTCCACGTAGTGCAGCGAGGCGCCGGTCTTTTCCACCTGCGGCGCGGGCTCCGTCCGCAGGCTGCTCCAGTCGGCCACCTGCAGGCCGCGCGCGCCGTAGAGCGCGTCGAGCGTGGCATGGGCGCCGCGGCGCCGGTAGGGCGATTCGGTGCGTGTGATGCCCGGGTGGATGTTGACGATGCGGCGCTCGAAGCGGGCGCCGGGCCGCACCAGCGCATCGAGGATGACGAGCAGCCCGTCGAGCACGACCACATCGGCCTGCAGGGCGAGCAACTTGTCCTCCAGCGCCTCTTCGTAGGCGCGCTTGGCGGCCGGACGCTCCGGCGCATCGAGCGGCAGCGTGCGGTAGGTGGAGGGCACAGGGTGCAGGAGGTCGCGCAGCCGTCGGCCCTGGGCCTTGAGCTCGGGCGGAAAGATCCACGGCCGGCCCGGCGCCCAGGCGAAGCCGTAGTCCGCCAGCGCGGCCTGGTCCCGGGGGGATGCCGGGTCATCGTCATAGACGATGCCTTCCAGCGTGTATTCGTCGCCCAGCGGGGTGCTGTCCAGCGCCTCGGCCAGGTATTCGAGCGGCGACTTCATGTAGCGCGTGGCGCCACGGTAGTCCACGTGCTGGCCGGCCTTGTCTGCGGCGGCGTTGCGGAGCGAAAGGATATAGACGAGCTTGGCCTTGGGCATGTTGAGAGGCCGTGCCGGACCCGCCCCGCGCTGTGCGGGGATGGGCCTGCGCGACCTGGTTTTGCGGTGCGACAAAGACAAGACGAAACAGCGCGCGATCTGTTCACGCGATTTGTTACATGGCTTGCGAAATGGATCGTCTCGGGAGCGATCCGGGAGCGCTTCCAGGGGGCCTGGGAGCGCCGGGCCCGTGAACAACGGCGGCGCCCGCCCGTCATTGCAGCAACGGGTCGTTCCTCGCCGGAATTCCGCTTTCCTCGTCGCCCTGCACGCTGGTTCCTTCCGGCGCTGCGGTGCTGCCCATGCCGCCATCGCCCCTGCCGGGGCGCAGAGAGTTGGTCCGTCCTATGTCGTCTTCTGCCTCCAACGCACCCCCATCCCGGGCGAAAGCCAGCCCCGCCTCGGAGATCGGGCGCCTGCTCAAGCCCTTCGCGCCCTGGCTGGCACTTTCCGCCGTCACGGGCGTGGCCGCGGGCGCCGCCACGGTGGCGCTGCTGCGCACCATCAACCAGGTGCTCAACCAGCCCGGCGGCATGTCGGGCGGGCTGCTGATGACCTTCATCGCCCTGTGCGCCTTCGCGCTCTTCGGGCGCATGGCGTCCGACGTGTCGTCCAACTACGTGGGCCAGCGGCTGGTGGCGCAGGTGCGCAAGAGCCTGGCACAGAAGATCCTGGCTGCGCCCATCGATGCGCTGGAGCGCTACCGCACGCACCGCCTGATGCCGGTGCTCTCGCAGGACGTGGACATGATCAGCGACGTGGCCTTCGTGCTCTCGTCCATGCTGATCGCGTCGGCGGTGATGCTGGGCTGCCTGGCCTATCTGGCCATGCTCTCGCCCGCGCTCTTCGTGCTGCTGGTGCTCATGCTGGCCATCGGCGCCACGGTGCAGATCGCGGCGCAGGCGCGTGCGGAGACCGGCTTCTGGAAAGCCCGCGAGCATGAAGACCAGCTGCACAAGGCCTACCGCGCAATCAGCGAAGGCGCCAAGGAGCTGCGCATGCACCGCGCGCGCCGCTCGCAGATGCTGGGCGGGCAGATCGAGCGCATCGTGGACCTGATCCGCAGCGTCAACGGCCGCGCCATCAATCTCTACGTGATCGCCAATGCCTTCGGCTCGGCGCTGTTTTTCCTGCTGATCGCGGTGATCCTGGGCTGGGCCGCCTGGAAGAACACCGACCCGGCCGTGCTCAGCGGCTTCGTTCTGGTGCTGCTCTTTCTCAAGGGGCCGATCGACACCATCGCCAACGTGCTGCCCAGTGTGGGCCGGGCGCGCGTGGCGTTCCAGCGCATCGCCGACCTGTCGGCACGCTTCGCCACGCCCGAGCCGCACCTGCACCTGGAGCAGCCGGACGGTCCGGCCACGCTCCAGCACGGCATCGGCCTGCGCGGCGTGCGCTACGCCTTCGAGGCGGCCGAGGGCAGCGAACCCTTCGTGCTGGGCCCCATCGACCTGGAGCTGCGGCGTGGGGAAATGGTGTTCGTGGTGGGCGACAACGGTTCGGGCAAGACCACCCTCGTCAAGCTGCTGCTGGGCCTCTACGCGCCGCAGGAAGGCGACGTGCTGCGCGACGGCGAGGCCGTGGCACCGGAGGCGCGCGACGACTACCGCCAGCTGTTCACCACCGTGTTCTCGGACTTCTACCTGTTCGAAGACCTGGTCGGTGGCGGCGAAGGCTCGGCATCGCTGCCCCAGGCCGCGCTGCCCTACCTGAAGCGGCTGGAGATCGACCACAAGGTCAGCGTGCAGGACGGCTCCTTCAGCACGCTGGATCTCTCCACCGGCCAGCGCAAGCGCCTGGCGCTGGTGCATGCATATATGGAGGGCCGCCCGGTGATGGTGTTCGACGAATGGGCCGCCGACCAGGACCCGGCCTTCCGCCACCTCTTCTACACCGAACTGCTGCCCGAGCTGCGCGCCAAGGGCCACCTGCTGGTGGTCATCTCGCACGACGACCGCTACTTCCACCTGGCCGACCGGGTCATCACCATGCAGGCTGGCCGCATCGCCGGCATCCGCAGCCGTGCGGACCTGCAGGGCCTGGCCGCCTGAGCGCCAGGGTCTTCATGGCACGTCTTCCATCCTTCAACTTGTTCCAGGAACTGTCATCGCATGCAACCCATTCATGACCTGATCGGCATCGGCTTCGGCCCATCGAACGTGGCGCTGGCCATCGCCCTGGAAGAGCAGCGCGACGCCCACGGCCGGGCCGTGGCGCCGTTCTTCATCGAGCGGCAGCCGGCCTTCGCCTGGCATCCGCACATGCTGCTGGCACAGTCGCACATGCAGATCTCTTTCCTCAAGGATCTGGTCACGCTGCGCCATCCGCGCAGCCGCTTCACCTTTTTGAACTATCTGCACGAGCAGGGGCGGCTGCCGGACTTCATCAACCTGAAGAGCTTCTACCCGAGCCGCCAGGAATTCAACGACTACCTGCGCTGGGCCGCCGGCCATTTCGAAGACCGCTGTGCCTACGGCGAAGACGTGTTCGAGGTGCTGCCCGAGACGGCCGAGGACGGCAGCGTGCAGGCCCTGCGCGTGCGCTCGCGCGATGTGGCCGGGGCCGTGCACGAGCGGCTGGCGCGCAACCTGATCGTGGGCGTGGGCGGCAGTGCGCGCATTCCCGAGGTCTTCCGCGGCCTGCGCGGCGATCCGCGCGTGTTCCATTCCAGCACCTATCTGCGTGATATGGCCGCCTGCGGCGACGCGCGGCGCATCGCGGTGGTGGGCGCGGGGCAGAGCGCGGCCGAGATTTTCATGGATCTGCAGGGCCGCCCGCAGGCGCCCGAGGTGGACTGGGTGATGCGTGCCCGCGCTATCCGCCCCGCGGACGACAGCCCCTTCGTCAACGAAGTGTTCAACGCCCAGTTCACCGACTACATGTTCGGCTGCTCCTGCGCCCAGCGCGAGGCCCTGCTGCGCGAATACGCGCACACCAACTATGCCGTGGCCGACCTGGACCTGATCCAGCAGGTGTTCAAGGTGTTCTACGAACAGCGCGTCGCGGCATCGGAGCGCCTGCGCATGCTGCGCCAGCACGAGGTCACGGCGGCACAAGCCGATGCCTCGGGCATTCATTTCACGCTTCGCGACGGCGCATCGGGCCAGCAGCGGGTGGAGCGCTACGACGCGGCGGTGCTGGCCACCGGCTACGAGCGCGTGGCGCACCGCCAGGTGCTCGCTCCGCTGGCCCGCTATCTGGGCGATTTCACGGTGGACCGGCATTACCGCATCCAGGCGACGCCCGGTTTCAAGCCCGGCATCTTCCTGCAAGGGGCCTGCGAAGACAGCCACGGGCTCAGCGACACACTGCTCTCGGTCACGGCCGTGCGCAGCGGCGAGATCGGCGGCGTCATCGCCGCCTCGCTGCTGGGCGCTGAGGGCCCGCGGCATGCCGCAGCCGGCAGGCGCTCCGGCGCTGGTGGCGCGTCGGAGAGCGAAGAGACCGCCCTCTATGCCTGAGCCGGGCAGGGCCTGCATCGCGGCGCTGCCTGCCTCCGGCGCCATGCCGGAGGGCGTCGTGCTGTGGCTGCTGGCCCTGGACATCGAACGGCCTGCACCCGCGCAGGACTGGAGCGTGCTCTCGCCCGCCGAGGCGGCACATGCCAGGCGCTTTCACCAGGCGGCGGACGTGGTGCGCTCGGTCTGCACGCGGGCGGCATTGCGGCGGCTGCTGGGCGCGCGCATCGGCTTGGCTGCGCGCGATGTTCCGCTGGAGGCCGGGCGCTGGGGGCGTCCAAGGCTTGCTGGCATGCCGCAACTGGACTTCAACGTCTCCCACGCGGGGCAGCATGCGCTGATCGCCCTGGCGGAGGGCGGCTTGTCGGTGGGGGTGGACATCGAGTGCCATGCCGCTGCGGCACCCGCGGTCTGTGGCGGCCCTGAGGCCGGCAGTGCGGAGCGCGGAACTGCGCAGGATGCGCTCGAAGCCCTGGTGATGTCGCAGCGAGAGAAGGCGGCGCCGCACCAGCATGGGCTGGACTTCCTCACGCGGTGGACCGTAAAGGAGGCGGTGCTCAAGTGCCTCGGCCTGGGGGTGGCGCAGCACCTGGGCGCGATCTCGGTCAGTGCGCCGCCACTGGGCGACGGGCTCGACTGCGGAGCGAGAGCGCTGATCGTTCAGCTGGACGCCCCTTTGCACGCGCTGCCCATGCAGGCCTGCGCCTTGCCCGTGCCCGCAGGCTACGCCGCAGCCCTGGCGTGGACGGCAGCTGCCGCAGGCCTTGCTGGGCTGCGCTGATGTGCGGAATGCGTGGACGTGGAGTGCATTGAACAGGCGCTGGCCCTTCGCTGGCGGGACACCCGAGCCATCTGCCGGTTGATCGCTGGCACGCGTTTGCGCCCGTCCCGGCATCCCTGGTGTAGGCGCGTGCCGACTCCAAGCCGGGCTATGCGCTTTCCCGCGCCGCGAGCCCTGCGGCCTACGATGAAGTCCTGATGCAAAGCCAATCCGGCGAGCACACCATCCCACATCGAAAGGGTCAAGAATGAACACCGATCAAATCAAGGGCGCTCTGAAAGATGTCGCAGGCAAGGTCCAGCAAAAGACGGGTGAGCTGATCGACAGCCCCGAGCAGCAGGCCAAGGGTGTCGCCAAGCAAGTCGAAGGCACGGCCCAGAAGAACTACGGCGACGCCAAGGAAAAGATCAAGGACGCCACGAAGTGACGGGCGCCTGGCAGGCCTAGCCCAGGCCGGCCTGCCGATCTCCAGACCATGAAGCCCCGGTGCGAAAGCCCCGGGGCTTTTGTTTTGGTCTGGGCGGGTGCCTCAAAGCTGAAAGGCGCCCTGGTCGTAGGCCGCGTTGTAGAGGGCCGCGTCGCGCGCGTTCTGCGCGGCCATCTCCCTGGATGCGTCCTGCAGCTTGGCCTGCCACTTGCTGCGCCCGGCGTAGTCGATCAGTTCGTCCGCGATGGCCGAGCCCTGGCGGCCCGCGCTGCGCAGATGGCCCCAGGCCGTCAGCTGGCCCATGGAAGACACCACGCCGCGGACGTCCGACAGCCGCAGTCCGCCGCCGTCCAGCGTGACGCGGTCTTCGAGCGGCTGCAGGCCGCGCAGCACGTAGGGCTTGCCCTGCAGCGTGGCGGGCTGCAGGAAGGCCATGGACACGGCCTGCACGCGCCGCTGCACGGCCACCACGCGGTCGGCCTCGGATTCCCACCGCGGCTGCTTGACCTTGAGGTGAGGCACCAGCGAGGAGGGCAGGGCCTGCTTCAGGTCCAGCAGGTAGTTGCCGTCGGGCGAGCCCTTGCCCTCGACCAGGATGACGTAGCGGTCCACGCCCAGGCTGCCCGTGCCGGCGATGCGGCGGGCGACGTCGATCACGCGGTAGAAGTCCGGGTCGTGCTGCGTGGCCGCGAAGCTCTCCATGAAGGCCAGCACGTGCGCGCGCTGGGCGTCCGAGACGGGCAGGGCGCGGCGGCCGTCGGTGCGCAGCTTGCGCTTGCGGCCGCGGGTGGTCGTGCGGCTATCGAGGAAGGCGCTGCGCTGGCGGTCCCGCAGCCCGTCGAGCAGCTTGCGCACCAGCCCGTGGGCCGTCTGCGGCTCGGCCCAGTAGGCCTTGCCGCCGTGCAGGGCCTGCACGTAGGCGGCCAGCAGGGCCGCGCACAGGTCTTCCGTGTCGGCCGCTTCCAGCTGCAGGCTGGGGGCGGCGACGCGCAGGCTGGTCAGCAGGCGGACCAGATCCCAGGTGGCGGGTGCCAGGGCGGCTTCGTCGAAGTCGTTGAGATCGAAATACGCGATCCGGTTCTGGCCCTTGTAGCTACCGAAGTTCTCCAGATGCAGGTCGCCGCAGCACCACACGGGCGGAGCCGACTTGAAGATGCCGCCCTTGGGCAGGCGGGCATAGAAGAGGTGGCAGGCACCGCGCAGGAACACGAACGGATCGCTGCGCATGCGCTGGTACTTGAGCTGCAGCCGCTCGGGATCGCGGCCGGCGTTGTATTGGAGGATTTCCTGTACGACGTCCATGGTGGGAGATGTGCGCTTGCGGGATCGCCATTGTGCGCGCACCCCGAACCATCGAAGCCGGCGGATGCCCGGGCCTGCCCTGGCCGGGCCCGGCCAGGGCCCCGCGAACCTGTCAGGCCGAACCCAGCCGGCCCAGGGCGAACACCGAATTGGGCACGTTGCCCGAGGGCAGCTGGGTGCGCACGGACCTGCGCGATGCGCTGCGCGGGCTGCGGCCGGCCTGCGTCACGTCCCTGACGGCCTGCACGCCCTGCTGTTTGAGCAGGTCGGCCACGGTGATGGACTGCAGGTATTCCTTCACGCGGGAGTGGAAGGACGTCCACAGCTCCTCGGTCATCTCGGCCGAGGGCAGGTCGGTGGCGTCGTCTTCGGGCGCGGAGGCCTTGGTCGGGGGGCGCATCATGAACTTCTCCGACGCGGAGACGATTTCCGCGACGGACAGCTCCTGCGGCGCGCGTGTGAGCGTGTAGCCGCCGCCCGGTCCGCGGATGCTGGTGACCAGGCCGGCGCGCCGCAGGGCGCCGAAGATGTCTTCCAGGTAGGAGAGCGAAATGCCCTGACGGGTGCTGATGCCCGGCAGTGCGACGGGGCCGCCATGGGAACGCAGTGCCAGATCGGTGATGGCAGTGACGGCCATCTTGCCTCGGGTGGTCAGACGCATGGTGAGGGACTCCTTTGAAGAGTTCGGTGCGCGCCCGATGCAGGGGACGAGCCTCCGGCCTGGGGGATCTATCGGCCTGGATGGGCTCGTGCGGGCTGGGCCTTGCGGATCAGCCCCGTGCGGAGCGCGCGGAAAACGAAGGGGAAAAAGACGCGAGGGCCGGCGCACGTCGCCGTGCGCGGCAGGGGATGGCCTGGAGCGGATGCGGCGAGCGAGCGCCGTCCGCGGTCAGGCCGTGAGTGCGGAGCGGGGAGGTTTGCGCGGCGTGGCCGGCGCGTGCGAAGCGGTGCTCGCTTCGGCCCATTGCACGGGCGGATAGCTGGCGCCGGAACGGCGTACCAGGGCCCGCAGCAGATTCACGTCGTCCGGCAGATCGTCGGCGTCGTCAAAGAGTGCGTGGCTGAGTGCGAGGTCTTCCGATTCCGAGCCGTCGCCCGTGCCTGCGGCCTGGGCTAGGGCAGCCTGGGCCTGGGGGGCGGCAGCGTCATCGGTGGCAGCCTGCTGCGCGGCGGCTGCCTTGGCAGAGGCGAGGGCCGTGCCGCCCGCAATGCCATAGGGAATGGGTGCCATCGGTGCGGACTTGCCCACGGCCGACACTCCTACGCAGAGGAAGAAGTGAAGGGTGAAGACCGTGATAAACCACCGTAGCATCGTGGGTAAATTATAGCGAGGGGGTGCCCGCCCCCTCCGGCGGCGCATCCACGACGAGGCGATAGCCTACGCCGGTCTCGGTCAGCAGGTGCTGCGGCTGTGCCGGGTCGGCCTCCAGCTTGCGGCGAAGATGTCCCATGTGGATGCGCAGGTAGTGGCTGCGATCGACGTGGCCGGGGCCCCAGACCTCGGTGAGCAGCTGGCGCTGCGTCATCACCCGGCCGGCGTTGGCGGCCAGCACGGTCAGCATGCGGTATTCGATGGGCGTGAGGTGCACGGGCTGGCCGGCGCGCAGCACGGTGCGGGCGGCGCGGTCGATCTCCACCTCGCCGAAGGCGAAGCGCGGCTGGGCGTCGGCCTGGCCTTCGGCCTGCCGCAGGCGGCGCAGGTTGGCGCGCACCCGGGCCAGCAGCTCGCCGGTGCCGAAGGGCTTGGTCAGGTAGTCGTCGGCGCCGGCATCCAGCGCGGCGATCTTGTCGGCCTCGTCGGCGCGGGCCGACAGCACGATGATGGTGGCGGGCGACCAGGAGCGCGCGTCGCGCAGCAGGTCCAGCCCGTCGCCGTCGGGCAGGCCCAGGTCCAGCACCACCAGGTCGGGCTTGCGCGTGGCGACGGCGGCCAGCCCCGCCTGGACGGTGCCGGCCTCGTGCACCAGCCAGCCTTCGCCTTCCAGCGCGGCACGCACGAAGCGGCGGATCTGGGGCTCGTCCTCGATGACGATCACGGTACGGGGAGATTGCATGGGGCTATTGTCGGGTGATCGTGAACACGTTCTCAGGCGTCCGCGGGCATGTCGGGCGGCTCGCGGCGCGGCAGCGTCAGGTGGAACTGCGCGCCGCCGCCCTGGGCCGCGTCGGCGGTGATCTCGCCGCCGTGCGCCCGGGCGATGGCCTTGCAGATCGCCAGGCCCAGGCCGACGCCGGGGATGGCCGATTCGGCATGGCCGCGCGTGAACTTGTCGAAAGGCGTGCGCTCGGGGCCGCTGAGCGAGGGCGGCAGGCCCGGGCCGTGGTCGCTCACCACCAGGTGCAGCTGGGTGGCGTCGGTCCAGGCGCGCAGCTCGATCGGCGGGGCGCCGTACTTGGCGGCGTTCTCCAGCAGGTTGACCAGCACGCGCTCGATGAGCACGGCGTCGAACTCGACCAGCGGCAGGTCGGCCGGCAGCTGCGTGTGCACGGCCAGGCCGCCCAGCGCCGCCTGGCTGGCGCGGATGGACGAGCCCACCACTTCCTCCACCGATTGCCAGTCGCGCCGCAGCTCGGGCGCGCCGCCGGGTAGGCCGCCGTCCAGCCGTGCCATGTCGAGCAGGTTGGTGACCAGCGCATGCAGTGCACCGGCCTGCGCGACGATGGCCTGCGCCGTCTCGGCATGCCGTTCGGCGGGCTGCCCGGGCAGCGATTCGGCCAGGCCCCGCAGGGCGGTGAGCGGGGTGCGGATGTCGTGCGAGAGCGCGCCCAGCAGGGTGTTGCGCAGGCGTTCGGATTCCATCTCGACCACGGCCTGCTGTGCGATCTCCACGTAGTGCACGCGCTCCAGCGCGATGGCGATCTGGCGGCACAGCGTGTCCAGCTGCTGGGCGTGCTCGGGCACGGCGAGCATGCCCGGCTCGGGCAGGGTGAGCGCCGCCACGCCGCGCACGCGCATGGGCGCGGCCAGCGGCACGTAGCGCCAGGGCTGGGCCGACAGGGTGGCCGTGCCCAGGCCGGCGGGTTCGGCGTGGGCGAAGGCCCATTCGGCCACGCTCACATCCCAGCCCGGGGGCGCGGGCTGGGGCTGGTTCAGTCGGTCGTTGGCATCGGTGCGCATCACCCGCGCCTGGCCGCCGAAGTAGGCGCTGATGGCCTGCTCGCCCAGCTGCACCACCTGCTGGCTCTCCAGAGCGCCCGAGAGTTCGCGGGTCAGGTCGAACAGGGACTGCGTGCGGCGCTCGCGCTCGGCGGCCACGGCGGCGGACGAGCGCAGCCCGGCCGTGAGCTGGCCGATCAGCAGCCCCACGGCCAGCATCACGGCGAAGGTGACGAGGTACTGCGCGTCGCTCACCGCGAAGGAGCTGCGCGGCGGCACGAAGAAATAGTCGAAGGCCATCACGTTGAGCAGCGCGGCCAGCGCCGCGGGCGCACGGCCCCAGCGCAGCGCCACGCCCACCACGCCCAGCAGGAACAGCATGACGATGTTGACCAGGTCCAGCGTGTCGTCGAGCGGCTGCGTGGCCATGGTGAGCGCCATGCTGACCAGGGTGGCCCAGAGAAAGCCTGCGGCTTCGGGCCGCCGCCGGGCCGCGGCGGCGGACGCGATGGCCGCCGCAGTGCGCGGCAGGGCGCGGTTCTGGGGGGCGGGGGCGACCTGCACGATGTCCACCCACGGCACCCGCCGGGCCAGCTGCGCCTGCAGGCGGGCGCCGGCCCAGCGCCGCCGCCAGGCCGGCGCGCCGCTGCTGCCGCGCCCCAGCACCAGGGTGGCGCAGTTGAGCCGGCCGGCCTGTTCGGCCAGCCCGTCGGCCACGCTGGGCGCGGTATGCACGGCGGTTTCCGCGCCCATGCCCTGGGCTAGCTGCAGCGTGGCCAGGGCCTGTTCGCGCTGGGCGGCGGGCAGGCGGCGCTGCGGCGTTTCCACATGGATGGCATGCCAGCGCACGTTGAGCTGGCCGGCCAGCCGGGCGGCGGTGCGCACCGTCTGCGCGGCGGCGGGCTGGCCGCCCACGGCCACCAGCAGCGCGCCCGAGGTGTTCCAGGCCTGCGCCGTGCCGCTGCTGCCCGAATGCTCCACCCGCCAGTCGCGCATGTCGTCTTCCACATGCTCGGCGGTGCGGCGCAGGGCGATCTCGCGCAGCGCGATCAGGTTGCCGGTGCGAAAGAAGTTGCGTGCCGCCTGCTGGGCCTGGGCGGGCAGATAGACCTTGCCGGCTTTCAGACGGGCCTGCAGCTCGTTGGGGGTGACGTCCACCAGCACCACCTCGGCCGCGTCGTCCAGCACTGCGTCGGGCACGGTCTCGTGCACGCGGATGCCGGTGATGGTGCCCACCGTGCCGTTGAGGCTTTCCAGGTGCTGCACGTTCAGGGCGGTCCACACGTCGATGCCGGCGGCGAGCAGCTCCTGCACGTCCTGCCAGCGCTTGGCGTGGCGCGAGCCGGGCGCGTTGGAATGGGCCAGCTCGTCCACCAGCAGCACCTGGGGGCGGGCGGCGAGGGCGCCGTCCAGATCCAGCTCGTGCAAGACGCGCCCCCGGTAGGGCACGGCGCGCAGCGGCAGCACGGGCAGGCCATCGAGCAGCGCGGCGGTCTCGGCGCGGCCGTGGGTTTCGATCACGCCGATGCGCACGTCGCGGCCGGCCTGGCGCTCGCGCTGGGCGGCGCTCAGCATGGACCAGGTCTTGCCCACGCCGGCATTGGCGCCGAAGTAGATGCGCAGCCGGCCCGGCCGGTCCTCGTCGGATTCGGCGCGCAGCTGGGCGATCAGTGCATCGGGGTCGGGGCGTTCCAGTTCGGGCATGGGGCGTGATGATGGCTCGGAGCCGGGTGACGATAGCTCAAGGGGGCGCAGCGAGGGGGAAGGCTTAGGCGGGTGGGCCGCAACGCCGCGTGCCGCCCGCCCGCTCCGCTGCCCTTCGGGGCGGAGCGCATGCGGGCGGCAGCCCCGTCAGGCGAAGGCGATCAAGGCGCTCAAGGCGTACGCGGCGTGCCCAGGGCCAGGTTCAGCGCCAGCACGTTCACGCGCGGCTCGCCCAGCAGGCCCCAGAGCGGTGCCTCGGTGTTCTTGTCGATCAGGGTCTGCACGGTGGCTTCGGGCAGGCCGCGCAGGCGCGCCACGCGGGCGGCCTGGTAGCGGGCGGCGGCCGGGCTGATGTGCGGGTCCAGGCCGCTGGCCGAGGCGGTGACCAGATCGACCGGCACGGGCGCGGTGTTGCCCGGGTCGGCTTCGCGCAGGGCCTGCACGCGGGCCTGCACGGCGTCGGCGAGGGCCGGGTTCAGCGGGCCCAGGTTGGAGCCGCCCGAGGCGGCGCCGTTGTAGGGCATGGGCGCGGTGGCAGAGGGCCGGCTCCAGAAGTTGCGCGGGTCGGAGAACGGCTGGCCGATGAGCGCGGAGCCCACGGCCTGGCCGCCTTGCTCCAGCAGGCTGCCCTGCGCCTGCCACGGAAAGAGCGCCTGGGCGGCGCCGGTGACGGCGGCGGGGTAGAGCAGGCCGGTGAGGGCGCTGAGGCAGGCCAGCAGCACCAGGGCCGGGCGCAGGAGGGTGTTGAACATCGAGGTCATGATGGTTTGAGTCCTTTCAGGCAAGGCCGGCTGCCACCAGCAGCAGGTCGATCAGCTTGATGCCGATGAACGGCACCACGAGGCCGCCCAGGCCGTAGATGGCCAGGTTGCGGCGCAGCAGCGCGGCGGCGCCCACGGGGCGGTAGCGCACGCCCTTGAGGGCCAGAGGGATCAGGAACACGATCACCAGCGCGTTGAAGATCACCGCCGACAGGATGGCCGACGAGGGGCTGGCCAGCCGCATGAGGTTGAGCGCGTCGAGCTGCGGATAGGTCGCGGCGAAGAGCGCCGGCACGATGGCGAAGTACTTGGCCACGTCGTTGGCGATGGAGAAGGTGGTGAGCGAGCCGCGCGTCATCAGCAGCGCCTTGCCGGTTTCCACCACCTCCAGCAGCTTGGTGGGGTTGGAGTCCAGGTCCACCATGTTGGCGGCTTCCTTGGCGGCCTGCGTGCCGCTGCCCATGGCGACGGCCACGTCGGCCTGGGCCAGCGCGGGGGCGTCGTTGGTGCCGTCGCCGGTCATGGCGACGAGGTGGCCTTCGGCCTGGTACTTGCGGATGCGGGCGAGCTTGTCCTCGGGCGTGGCCTCGGCGAGGAAGTCATCCACGCCGGCCTCGGCGGCGATGGCGGCGGCGGTGAGCCGGTTGTCGCCGGTGATCATCACCGTTTGGATGCCCATGCGGCGCAGCTCGGCGAAGCGCTCGCGGATGCCGGTCTTGACCACGTCCTTGAGCTCGACGATGCCCAGCACGCGGGCGCCTTCGGCCACGGCCAGCGGCGTGCTGCCGCGCCGGGCCACGTCGTCGGCTGCGGCGCGCACGGCGGCGGGCACCTGGCCGCCCAGGGCCTCGACATGGCGGCACACGGCCTGCACGGCACCCTTGCGCACGGGGGTGGGGGCCCCATCGGCGGACTGCGCGGGCAGGTCGATGCCGCTCATGCGCGTCTGCGCGGTGAAGGGCACGAACACGGCGCCTTCGGGCGCATCGGCCCGCACGCCGCCCTGGTGGGCCAGGGTGACGATGCTGCGGCCCTCGGGCGTTTCGTCGGAGAGGGATGCCAGCAGCGCGGCGCGGGCCAGCGCGGCGCTGTCGCAGCCCGGCGCGGGCACGAAGGCGCTGGCCTGGCGGTTGCCGTGGGTGATGGTGCCGGTCTTGTCCAGCAGCAGCACGTCCACGTCGCCGGCGGCCTCGACGGCGCGGCCCGAGGTGGCGATCACGTTGGCCTGCATCATGCGGCTCATGCCGGCCACGCCCACGGCCGACAGCAGCCCGCCGATGGTGGTCGGGATCAGGCAGACCAGCAGCGCGATCAGCGAGGCCAGCGGCACGGCGCCGCCGGCGCCCGCGGCATGCACGCTGAAGAGCGAGAAGGGCAGCAGCGTGGCGGTGACCACCAGGAAGACGATGGTCAGCGCCACCAGCAGGATGGTGAGCGCGATCTCGTTGGGCGTCTTCTGCCGGCGTGCGGCCTCGACCATGCTGATCATGCGGTCGAGGAAGGACTCGCCCGGGTTCACGGCGATGCGCACCACCAGCCAGTCCGACAGCACGCGGGTGCCGCCCGTGACGGCGGAGAAGTCGCCGCCCGATTCACGCACCACGGGGGCCGATTCGCCGGTGATGGCGCTTTCGTCCACCGAGGCCACGCCGTCCAGCACCTCGCCGTCCAGCGGGATCACGTCGCCGGTCTCCACCATCACCACGTCGCCGCGGCGCAGGTCGCTGGCCTGCGCGGGCAGCCAGCTGCGGTCTGCCGAGGGCCAGTTGGCGGACTTGAGCTTCTTGGCCCAGGTGTCCTTGCGCAGGCCCTTGAGCGATGCGGCCTGGGCCTTGCTGCGGCCTTCGGCCAGCGCCTCGGCGAAGTTGGCGAAGAGCACCGTGAACCACAGGCCCAGCGCCACGGCCAGGATGAAGTTCGGCGACAGGCCGCTGGCCTGGGCCGCGGCCGGCGCTGCCAGGGCCTGGGCCCAGAGCAGCGTGGTCATGATGCTGCCGACGTAGACGACGAACATCACCGGGTTGCGCCACTGCGCCGCGGGGTTCAGCTTGGCGAAGGCGCCGCGCAGGGCCGGGGCCAGCAGCGCCGAGTCCATCAGCGAGCGCGTGGAGGAAGAGGGCACCGACGGTGCCTGGGAAGAAGGGGTTTGCATGGTTGTCTTTCCGTGGGGCGGCTGCGGCTCAGTGGGCGGGCCAGAGCATCAGGTGTTCGACCATCGGCCCCAGAGCCAGCGATGGCACGTAGTTCAGCAGGCCCACCAGCAGCACGACGGCCACCAGCAGCGCCACGAAGAGCGGGCCGTGCGTGGGCAGGGTGCCGCCGGTGACGGGCAGCCGCTGCTTGGCCGCCAGCGAGCCGGCGATGGCCAGCACCGGCACGATCATCCCGAAGCGGCCCAGCCACATCGCCAGGCCCAGCAGCGTGTTGTAGAAGGGCGTGTTGGCCGACAGGCCCGCGAAGGCGCTGCCGTTGTTGTTGGCCGCCGAGGTCAGGGCGTAGAGCACTTCGGAGAAGCCGTGCGGTCCGGGGTTGGCGATGCCGGCGGTGCCCGCACCCACGCTCACGGCCACGGCCGTGCCCAGCAGCACCACGATGGGCGTGATCAGGATGGCCAGCGAGACGAGCTTCATCTCGCGCACCTCGATCTTCTTGCCCAGGTATTCCGGCGTGCGGCCGATCATCAGCCCGGCGATGAACACGGCCAGGATGGCGAACACCAGCATGCCGTAGAGCCCGCTGCCCACGCCGCCGAAGACCACTTCGCCCAGCTGCATCAGCACCATGGGCACCAGGCCGCCCAGCGGGGTGAGCGAATCGTGCATGGCCGTGACGGCGCCGCACGAAGCGGCCGTGGTGATGGCGGTGAAGAGGGCGGTGGCGTCGATGCCGAAGCGCACTTCCTTGCCTTCCATGTTGCCGCCGCTCGACCAGGCGCTCGCCGCCTGGTCCACTCCCAGCTTGCCCAGCAGCGGGTTGCCGGCCTGCTCGGCCGCCGTGAGGGCGACCACCGCCGCCACGAACAGCACCGTCATGGCCGCCAGCAGCGCCCAGCCCTGGCGCTCGTCGCCCACCAGGCGGCCGAACGTGAGGCACAGCGCCGCCGGGATCAGGAAGATCGCCAGCATCTGCACGAAGTTGGTCAGCGCCGTGGGGTTCTCGTAGGGGTGGGCCGAGTTGGCGTTGAAGAAGCCCCCGCCGTTGGTGCCCAGCATCTTGATCGCCTCCTGCGAGGCGACCGGGCCCATCGACAGCGTCTGCTGGTGCGTCTGGGCGCTGTCGGTCACCGGGGCGCCCTTGGCGTCCAGCACCGGCTGGCCTGCGGTGTCCAGGCGCGGCGCCTGGTAGGTGGTGGTTTCCAGCGTGGTCACCACGGCGTCGGGCTTGAAGTTCTGGATCACGCCCTGGCCCGCGAACAGCAGGGCGATGGCGAAGGACAGGGGCGCCAGCACCCAGAGGGTGATGCGCGTCACGTCGGCCCAGAAGTTGCCCACCAGGCCCTGGCTGTCCGCCCGGCGGCCGGCAAAGGCGCGCGTGAGGGCGAAGGCCACGGCGATGCCGGTGGCGGCCGAGAGGAAGTTCTGCACCGTCAGGCCCAGCATCTGCGTGAGATGGCTCATGGTGGACTCGCCCGCGTAGCCTTGCCAGTTGGTGTTGCTCACGAAGCTCACCGCCGTGTTGAACGCCGAATCGGGCGCCACGGCGGGCATGTTCATGGGGTTGAGCGGCAGGCGGTTCTGCAGGCGCTGCAGGCCGTAGAGCAGCAGCGTGCCCGCGCCGTTGAAGGCCAGCAGGCAGAGCGCGTAGCGCTGCCAGGGCATGCCCGCATCGGGCTGCACGCCGGCCAGGCGGTAGAGGGGGGCTTCGATGCGCTGCAGCAGGCGCGGCAGGCGGCCGGCGCAGATCGCGGCCAGCGCGCGCGACAGCGGCCAGGCCAGCACCACCAGCGCGGCGAGGAACGAGGCCAGCAGGCCCCAGGCGGAGGCGTCCATCTCAGAACTCCTCGGCGCAGATCAGCGCGAAGACCAGATAGGCGAAGAGCAGCACGGCCACCATGCCGGCCAGCCCGTAGAGCACGTCGGTATTCATTGCGCGCCCTCCTTGTTGTGCGGCCATGCGGCGCGGTGCAGCCACAGCGCGGCTTCGGCCGTCGCCACCCACAGCACCGCGATCGCGGCGATCCAGAGCCAGTCCATCGAATCACTCCCGTTGTCAGACATGGCGGCGATTCTGGAAATTCGGGTGCAAAGACGGTGCAGAGACTGCCGGGCGGGGTGTATAGAAAGCGTAAAGATCGGCGTTTGCTCTGCTTTTCGTAGCGCATTGCGCAGGTGGCGCAAGGGCTGCGGCCGCAAAAAGGCCTAGGGGCCCGGCGTGCGCCGGGCCGGGCGCGCCGTCATTCCGCGCAGATGCCTATACAGGTTGGCCCATCTCTTGCGTGTCCGCGGGCAGGCCGCGCCGCGATGCACCCCTTCGGTGCCTCGTGTGCAGGTGCGGTGGCCGGGTTTTGCGGGGCGCTTGCGCGTTTACCCTGTATAGACAGGAGGGCGCGGCGCGCATCATTCCGGCGCACGGAGTTTCCCCACATTCATGAACGAGGAGCAGTCAGA
Source organism: Paracidovorax wautersii (assembly GCF_900113035.1). Taxonomy (GTDB): domain Bacteria; phylum Pseudomonadota; class Gammaproteobacteria; order Burkholderiales; family Burkholderiaceae_C; genus Paracidovorax; species Paracidovorax wautersii. The sequence continues at coordinate 39,721 of NZ_FONX01000009.1, forward strand.
TGGACCGAAAGATGGGTTGCAAGGTGGCGTCGCTGGTGGCGGCAGGGGCGTGCCTGCTGGGCGCTGCCACGGCGGCGCAGGCCGAGGACACGAAGATCGCGCTGGGCATGTCGGGCTGGACGGGCTTCGCGCCGCTGACGCTGGCCGACAAGGCCGGCATCTTCAAGAAGAACGGCCTGGACGTGGAGCTGAAGATGATCCCGCAGAAGGACCGCCACCTGGCGCTGGCCTCCAAGGCCATCCAGTGCGCCGCGACCACCGTGGAAACGCACGTGGCCTGGAACACCAATGGCGTGCCCATCGTGCAGATCTTCCAGATGGACAAGTCCTACGGCGCCGACGGCCTCGCGGTGCGCAATGACATCAAGAGCTTTGCCGACCTCAAGGGCAAGACCGTCGCCGTGAGCGCGCCGGGCACGGCGCCGTACTTCGGCCTGGCCTGGATGCTCTCCAAGAACGGCATGAGCCTCAAGGACGTGAAGACCGTCTCGCTGGAGCCGCAGCCCGCAGCCCAGTCCTTCGTCGCCGGCCAGAACGATGCGGCCATGACCTATGAGCCCTATCTCTCCACCATCCGCGCCAACCCGCAGGCCGGCAAGATCCTGGCCACGACCATCGACTACCCCATGGTGATGGACACCGTGGGCTGCGCCCCCGACTGGCTCAAGGCCCACCCCAAGGCCGCCCAGGCGCTCGCGCAGTCGTACTTCGAGGCGCTGGACATGATCAAGGCCGACCCGGCCAAGGCCAACGAGATCATGGGCGCTGCCGTCAAGCAGACGGGCGAGGCCTTCGCCAAGTCGTCCGCCTACCTGCGCTGGCAGGACAAGGCCGCCAACCAGAAGTTCTTCGCGGGCGAGCTGCAGCAGTTCATGAAGGATGCCGGCGCCATCCTGCTGGAGGCCGGCGTGGTGCGCAAGCAGCCCGAGAACTTCGGCGCCATGTACGACGACAGCTTCATCAAGTGAGCTGAGATGGATTGCCGAGCCCTGCCGTGGAGACCCGCCCGATGAGCCGAACGATGGGCGCCATGCCCGCCGATACCCCCGCCGCGCCGCCGGCGGCCCCGCTGCGCCGCCGCGCGCTGCGCCCGCTGGAGCCCGTGGGCCGCCACGCGCGCTGGCTGCTGGGCGCGGCGTTCTTCCTGCTGTTCGTCGCCGTGTGGTCGGTGGCCACGCTGGGCGGCTACGTGTCGCCGACCTTCCTCGCCAGCCCCGTCACCATGGTGCAGGAAGGCTGGCTGCTGTTCACGCAGTTCGGCTTCCTGAACGACATCGGCATGACGGTGTGGCGCGTGCTGGGCGGCTTCATCCTGGCCGCCATCGTGGCCGTGCCGCTGGGCATCGCCATGGGCGCGCACAAGGGCGTGGAGGCCTTCCTGGAGCCCTTCGTCTCGTTCTGCCGCTACCTGCCGGCTTCGGCCTTCATCCCGCTGCTCATCCTCTGGGCGGGCCTGGGCGAGCTGCAGAAGCTGCTGGTGATCTTCATCGGCTCGGTGTTCCAGATCATCCTGATGGTGGCCGTCATCGTCGGCAACGCCCGCAAGGATCTGGTCGAGGCCGCCTACACGCTGGGCGCCACGCCCACCGGCATCGTGCGCCGCGTGCTCATTCCCGGCGCGGCGCCCGACATCGCCGAGACGCTGCGGCTGGTGCTGGGCTGGGCCTGGACCTACGTGATCGTGGCCGAGCTGATCGGCTCATCGTCCGGCATCGGCCACATGATCACCGACAGCCAGGCCTTGCTGAACACCGGGCAGATCATCTTCGGGATCATCGTCATCGGCCTGATCGGGCTGGTGTCGGACTTCCTCTTCAAGGCGATCAACCGCCGCCTCTTCGCCTGGAGCACCATCTGAAATGAAGCAACACCCCCCTGAGGCCCTGCGGGCCTTCCCCCCGCTCTCGCCTTGCTGCGCAAGGCGGGCAGGGAGACGCAGCCCTCGCTGCGGGGCGGCCCTTGCTCGGCTGCCCGCGCGTGGGATGTGCCAGTTGCGTGGGCCGTGGATGGCGCACGGCGCCATGGAGAACCGAGATGAGTGAGCTGATGATCCAGGGTGTCTCGCGCACCTTCACCTCGGCCAAGGGGCCGGCCACGCAGGCCCTGCTGCCGGTCGATTTCCACGTGGCCGACAACGACTTCGTCACCATCCTGGGCCCGTCGGGCTGCGGCAAATCGACCATGCTGCGCATCGTGGCGGGGCTGGACCGGCCCACCAGCGGCCGCGTGCTGCTCGACGGCCGGCCGGTCGAGGGCCCGGGCGCCGACCGGGGCATGGTGTTCCAGAGCTACACGCTGTTCCCCTGGCTCACCATCGAGCAGAACATCCGCTTCGGCCTGCGCGAGCGGGGCATGCCGGAGGCGCAGCAGAAGGAGCGCGCCGCGTACTTCATCGCCAAGGTGGGGCTGCGCGGCTTCGAGCAGCACTTTCCCAAGCAGCTCTCCGGCGGCATGCAGCAGCGCACGGCCATCGCCCGCGCGCTGGCCAACGACCCGAAGATCCTGCTCATGGACGAGCCCTTCGGCGCGCTCGACAACCAGACCCGCGTGCTGATGCAGGAGCTGCTGCTGGGCATCTGGGAGGCCGAGCGCAAGACCGTGATGTTCGTCACCCACGACATCGACGAGGCCATCTTCATGGCCAGCCGCGTGGCGGTGTTCAGCGCCCGGCCCGGGCGCATCAAGACCGAGATCGCGGTCGATCTGCCGCATCCGCGCCACTACACGCTCAAGACCTCGCCCGAGTTCATGGCGCTCAAGGCCCGGCTGACCGAGGAGATCCGCGCCGAGTCGCTGGCGGCCGAGGCGCATTGATACAGTCCCGCGCCATGACGACGCCGACCCCCACCCGCAAGCGAGCAGCCCCGAGAAGCGCCACCCCCCGCGCGAAAGCCGGCGCTGCCGAACCCGCAGCGCCCCCCGCCGCCGAACCCGCGCTGGCGCTCTACCAGCAGATCAAGGACCACATCGCCCGCCGCATCCAGGACGGCTCCTGGCGCGCGGGCGACCGCCTGCCGTCCGAGAACGAGCTGGTGCAGCAGTTCGGCATGTCGCGCATGACGGTGAACCGCGCGCTGCGCGAGCTGGTGGAGCAGGGCCGCATCGTGCGCGTGGCGGGCGTGGGCAGCTTCGTGGCCGAGGTCAAGCCGCAGTCCACCCTGCTGCAGATCGCCAACCTGGCCAGCGAGATCCGCCAGCGCGGCCACGACTACCGCTGCGACGTGCTGACGGTGGAGCGTGTGGCCGCGCCGCTGGACATCGCCGCCGCGCTGGACCTGCGCACGGGCGAGTCGGTGTTCCATGCCGTCTGCGTGCACCGCGAAGACGGCGTGCCGGTGCAGCTGGAAGACCGCTACGTGAATCCGCGCATGGTGCCGCAGTTCGGCGCGCAGGACTTCACCCAGCTGCAGCCCTCCGAATACCTGGTGCGCAACGTGCCGTTCGACCAGATGGAGCATGTCGTCGATGCCGTGCTGCCCACGGCCGAGCAGGCCCGCCTGCTCGACATGGCGCCGGCCGATCCCTGCCTGCTGCTCACGCGCCGCACCTGGTCGCGCGGCGTGCCGGTCACGCTGGTGCGCTGCCTGCATCCGGGCGCGCGCTACCGGCTGGGCAGCCGCATCCGGTCCGACGGGCAGGCGGTGGTGGGGTAGCGGGGCGATGAAAATTGCTGTCAACCTGTCTATACAAGTTGGCGGCTTCGTGATCCAATCCGGGCATCGGGTGGCTGTAGGGCCGCTTTATTTTTCTCGATCTACTTGTCTATACAGGATGAACCGATGACAGCTGCAACCACCTTCACGCTTTGCCCCGGCCAGGTCTCCCTGGCCCAGCTGCGCACCATCGCCGCCGGCGGCGTGCGGCTGGTGCTGGATGCCTCCGCCCTGGCCGGCATGCAGGCCGCCCAGGCCACCGTGGACCGCATCGTGGCCGAGGACCAGGTGGTCTATGGCATCAACACCGGCTTCGGCAAGCTCGCGAGCACGAAGATCGCCCACGACCGGCTGGCCGAGCTGCAGCGCAACCTCGTGCTCTCGCACAGCGTGGGCACGGGCGATCCGCTGCCGGACGACGTGGTGCGCATGGTGCTGGCCACCAAGGCCGTGAGCCTGGCGCGCGGCCATTCGGGCGTGCGCCCGGCGCTGGTGGATGCGCTGCTGGCGCTGGCCAATGCCGACGTGCTGCCGGTCATTCCCGCCAAGGGCTCGGTGGGCGCGTCGGGCGATCTGGCGCCGCTCGCGCACCTGGCCTGCGTGCTGATCGGGGAGGGCGCGGCCAAGGTGGGCGGCCAGGTCGTCTCCGGCCGCGAGGCCATGGCCGCCATCGGGCTCGAACCCTTCGTACTCGGCCCCAAGGAGGGCCTGGCGCTGCTCAACGGCACGCAGGTCTCCACCGCGCTGGCGCTGGCGGGCCTGTTCGCTGCCGAGAGCGTGTTCGCGGCCGGGCTGGTGTCGGGCTGCCTCACGCTCGAAGCCATCAAGGGCTCGGTCAAGCCCTTCGATGCGCGCATCCACGAAGCGCGGGGACAGGCCGGCCAGATCGCCGTGGCTGCGGCGGTGCGCGCGCTGCTGGAAGGCAGCGCCATCGACCCTTCCCACCCGAACTGCGGCCGCGTGCAGGACCCGTATTCCATCCGCTGCGTGCCCCAGGTCATGGGCGCCTGCCTGGACAACCTGGCGCATGCCGCCCGCGTGCTGCGCATCGAGGCCAATGCCGCCTCGGACAACCCGCTGGTCTTCACCGACACGGGCGAGGTGATTTCCGGCGGCAACTTCCACGCCGAGCCGGTCGCCTTCGCGGCGGACATCATCGCGCTGGCGCTGTCGGAGATCGGCGCTATCTCGGAGCGCCGCCTCGCGCTGCTGCTGGATACGGGCCTTTCCGGCCTGCCGGCCTTCCTGATCCGCGACAGCGGCGTCAATTCCGGTTTCATGATCGCCCAGGTCACGGCCGCGGCCCTGGCCGCCGAGAACCAGTGCTTGGCCCACCCCAGCAGCGTGACCAGCCTGCCCACCTCGGCCAACCAGGAAGACCACGTCTCCATGGCCACCTACGCCGCCCGCCGCCTGCTGGACATGGCGCGCAACACGGCCGTGATCGTCGGCATCGAGGCCATGGCCGCCGCGCAGGGCATGGAGTTCGACCGCAGCCTCAAGTCCTCGCCGCTGATCGAAGGCCAGTTCGCCGCCATCCGCGAGCGCGTGGCCTTCCTGGAGCAGGACCGCTACCTCGCGCCCGACATCGAGGCCGTGCGCCTCTGGGCCAGCACATCGGCCTGGCCCGCGCCGCTCGCGGCCTGCCTGCCCAGCTTCCAGTAAGCCACCCGACCCCGCACACCAACGCCCAAGGAGCGATGCCATGAACGCCAACGACGCCATCCTGTCCGCCGCCACCGCAGCCGACCCCCGCCACGACCCCACGCGCGTCATCCGCGCGCCACGCGGCAGCGAGCTGCACTGCAAGAACTGGCTGGCCGAGGCCGCCTGGCGCATGCTGCAGAACAACCTCGACCCGGACGTGGCCGAGAACCCGCAGTCGCTGGTGGTCTATGGCGGCATCGGCCGCGCGGCGCGCAACTGGGAATGCTTCGACCAGATCCTGGCATCGCTCAAAACCCTTGAGGCGGACGAATCCCTGCTGATCCAGTCCGGCAAGCCCGTGGGCGTGTTCAAGACGCACGAGAACGCGCCCCGCGTGCTGCTCGCCAACTCCAACCTGGTCCCGAAGTGGGGCACCTGGGAGCATTTCAACGAGCTGGACCGCAAGGGTCTCTTCATGTACGGCCAGATGACGGCCGGCAGCTGGATCTACATCGGCGCCCAGGGCATCGTGCAGGGCACGTTCGAGACCTTCGTCGAAGCCGGCCGCCAGCATTACGGCAACGACCTGTCGGGCCGCTGGATCCTCACCGCCGGCCTGGGCGGCATGGGCGGCGCGCAGCCGCTGGCGGGCGTGCTGGCCGGCGCCTGCGTGCTGGCCGTCGAATGCAAGCAAAGCAGCATCGACTTCCGCCTGCGCACGCGCTACGTGGACAAGCAGGCCAAGGACATCGACGACGCGCTGGCGCTCATCGCCCACCACACGGCCCGGGGCGAGGCGGTGTCGATCGCGCTGCTGGGCAACGCCGCCGAGGTGCTGCCCGAGCTGGTGAAGCGCGCCCGTGCCGGCGGGCCCAAGCCCGACATCGTGACCGACCAGACCTCCGCGCACGACCTCATCAACGGCTACCTGCCCGTGGGCTGGAGCGTGGAGCAATGGCAGGCCGCAGCCGCCGACCCGGCCCAGCATGCCCGCCTGAAGAAGGCCGCGGCCCAGGGCTGCGCCGCGCATGTGCAGGCCATGCTCGACTTCCAGGCCATGGGCATTCCCACGGTGGACTACGGCAACAACATCCGCCAGGTGGCCTTCGACGAGGGCGTGGAGAACGCCTTCGACTTCCCCGGCTTCGTGCCGGCCTACATCCGCCCGCTGTTCTGCGAGGGCAAGGGCCCGTTCCGCTGGGTGGCGCTCTCGGGCGACCCGGAAGACATCTACAAGACCGACGCCAAGATCAAGGAGCTGTTCCCCGAGAACAGGCACACCCACCGCTGGCTGGACATGGCCCGCGAGCGCATCGCCTTCCAGGGCCTGCCCGCGCGCATCTGCTGGCTGGGCCTGGGCGAGCGCCACAAGGCGGCGCTGGCCTTCAACGAGATGGTGAAGAACGGCGAGCTCAAGGCCCCCATCGTCATTGGCCGCGACCATCTGGACACCGGCTCCGTCGCCAGCCCCAACCGCGAGACCGAGGCGATGAAGGACGGCACCGACGCGGTGAGCGACTGGCCGCTGCTGAACGCGCTGCTCAACACCGCCGGCGGCGCCACCTGGGTCAGCCTGCACCACGGCGGCGGCGTGGGCATGGGCTATTCGCAGCACGCCGGCGTGGTCATCGTGGCCGACGGCACGGATGAAGCCGCCGCGCGCCTGGCCCGCGTGCTGTGGAACGACCCGGCCACCGGCGTGATGCGCCATGCCGACGCGGGCTACGACATCGCCATCGCCACCGCGAAGAAGCACCACCTGCATCTGCCGATGGTGAAGTGATGCCGCGCGCCCGGGACCCTGCCACGTCGCTGCAGCGTTTCGACCTGGCCGCCATCGCGCCCATGCCCTGGAAGAACGGCGGCGGCGCCACGCGCGAGATCGTCTGCTGGCCGCCCGGCGCGGGGCTGGAAGGCTTCGGCTGGCGCGTGAGCGTGGCGAGCATCGACCGGTCCGGCCCGTTCTCGGCCTTCCCCGGCGTGGAGCGCGAGATCATGCTGCTGGCCGGCGACGGCGTGCATCTGCAGGGCCCGGGCATCGACCACCGGCTGAACGTGCCCGGCCAGCCCTTCGCCTTCGCGGGCGAGCGGCCGCTGGACTGCACGCTGCTGGGCGGTGCTTCCACCGACTTCAACCTCATGCGCCGCCGCGATGCCTGGGCGGGCCGCATCGACATCCTGGCCCATGCCGTGGCCCCCGGCAGCGCGCCGGCCGGCCTGTGCATGGTGCTGGCGGGTGCCTGGCGCGATGCCGGGGGCGGCGAACTGGGCCCGGGGCAGGGCCTGTGGTGGAGCGCGCCTGCGCCGCAGGCCGGCGGGCTGGTGCCCGTGCCGGGTACGGGGGCCCGGCTGGCCTGGATAGCCATGGCGCCCGTCTTGGCGCCAAAATGCCCTGCAGCGCTTATGGATAGGGCGCCTATAGCTATGGAATCAATAGCATGACATCTTGGAACCCCGTGCCCTCCTTGCCCGCGAGCCTGCCCAGCGCCGATGGCGTCTGGACCGATCTGCGCCTGGCGCCGGGCCTGGCCCTGCCCGATGTGGCCGTGCCCGAAGGCGCCGCCGCCTGCGTGGTGGTGGAGGGCGGCCGGGTGCGCTGGGTCGGCCCCGCCGCCGCGCTGCCTGCGGCCTACGCCCCCCGGCCCCGCCATGCGGGCGGCGGCCTGCTCGCCACGCCGGGGCTGGTGGATTGCCACACCCATCTGGTCTATGGCGGCCACCGCGCGAACGAATTCGCCATGCGGCTGGCGGGCGCCAGCTACGAAGAGGTGGCCCGGGCGGGCGGCGGCATCGTCTCGTCCGTGAAGGCCACGCGCGCGGCGACCGAAGACGAACTCGTCGCCCAGGCCCTGCCGCGGCTGCAGGCGCTGCTGGACGAGGGCGTCTGCGCCATCGAGATCAAGTCCGGCTACGGCCTCGCGCTGGAGCACGAACGCAAGCAGCTGCGTGCGGCGCGCCGCCTGGGCGAGATCGCCGGCGTCACCGTGCGCACCACCTTCCTGGGCGCGCATGCGCTGCCGCCCGAATACGCCGGCCGCAGCCAGGACTACATCGACCTCGTCTGCCGCGAGATGCTGCCCGCGCTGGCCGCGGAGGGCCTGGTGGATGCGGTGGACGTGTTCTGCGAACGCATCGCCTTCAGCCTGGCCGAGACCGAGCAGGTCTTCCAGGCCGCGCAGGCGCTGGGCCTGCCCGTCAAGCTGCATGCCGAGCAGCTTTCCGACATGGGCGGCGCGCAGCTCGCGGCGCGCTACGGGGCGCTTTCGTGCGACCACATCGAGCACCTGTCGGCCGAAGGCATCGCGGCGATGAAGGCGGCCGGCACCGTGGCCGTGCTGCTGCCCGGCGCCTACTACACGCTGCGCGACACGCAGCTGCCGCCCATCCAGGCGCTGCGCGAGGCGGGCGTGCCCATGGCCGTCTCCACCGACCACAACCCGGGCACCTCGCCCGCGCTGAGCCTGCGGCTCATGGCCAACATGGCCTGCACGCTGTTCCGGCTCACGGTGCCCGAGGCGCTGGCCGGCATCACCACCCATGCCGCGCGCGCCCTGGGCCTGGAGGGAACGCACGGCCTCATCGCCGCCGGCCGCCCGGCCGACTTCGTGCTCTGGCCGGTGCAGGAGGCCGCCGAGCTGGCCTACTGGTTCGGCCAGGGCGCCGCCCACACCATCGTGCGCCAGGGCCGCATCGCCAAGGGCGACTGCGCATGAGCGGCTTCCTGGCCGCCCTCGCGCAGGTAGTGGGCGCCGATGGCGTGCAGACCGGCGACGCCATTCCCCCGCGCCACCGCACCGACTGGAGCGGCGCGGCCCCGGTGCAGCCGCTGGCCCTGGTACGCCCGCGCAGCACCGAGCAGGTCAGCGCCGTGCTGGCGCTCTGCACCGCGCACCGCGTGCCCGTGGTGCCCCAGGGCGGGCTGACGGGCCTGGCCGGCGCCGCCGTGCCCTGCGAGCAGGGCATCGCGCTCTCGCTGGACCGCATGCAGGCCATCGAAGCCGTGGATGTGCGCGCCGCCACGCTCACCTGCCAGGCCGGCGCCACCGTGCAGTCGGTGCAGGAGGCCGCCGCCGCAGCCGGCCTGCAGCTGGGCGTGGACTGGGGCGCGCGGGGCTCCGCGCAGATCGGCGGCGGCATCGCCACCAATGCCGGCGGCAACGGCGTGCTGCAGTTCGGGATGATGCGCGAGCAGGTGCTGGGCCTGGAGGTGGTGCTCGCCAGCGGCGAGGTGCTGCCCATGCTGCGGCCCATGCTCAAGAACAACACGGGCTACGACCTCAAGCACTGGTTCATCGGCGCAGAAGGCACGCTGGGCATCGTCACCCGCGCCGTGCTGCGGCTGCGGGCCGCGCCCCGGGCGCGCGCCACGGCGCTGGTGGCGCTGCCGCATTTCGAGGCCGCGCTGGAGCTGCTGGCGCGGCTGCAGGCGGACTTTCCCGGTGCGCTGTCGGCCTATGAGCTGATGTGGCGCGACTTCGTCGCCGCCTCGCTGGCCTGGCAGGAGCTGCGCGAGCCCTTCGCCGCCCCGCACCCCTTCGTGGCGCTGATCGACGTGGGCGGCGCGGAGGAGGGTGCCCTGCAGTCCGCGCTGGAAGCCGCCCTGGGCGAGGCCATGGAGGCCGGCGTGGCGCTGGATGCCGCCATCGCCCAGTCGCATGCCCAGGCACGCGCCTTCTGGAAGATCCGCGAGGCCACGGCCGAACTGCCGGCGCACATGCACCCGCCCATCAACTTCGACGTGTCGCTGCCCCTGGCCGACATCGGCCGCTTCGCCGAAGCCTGCCGCGCCCAGCTGGATGCGCGCTGGCCCGGCCACCACACCGTGTTCTTCGGCCATGTGGGCGACGGCAACCTGCACCTGACCACCGACGCCGCCACCGTGGGCGGCGACGAGGCCGGCGTCGAGGCGCTGGTGTACGCAGAGGTGGCGCGCTTTGCCGGCAGCGTGTCGGCCGAGCACGGCATCGGCCTGCACAAGAAACCCTATCTCGGCGCCAGCCGCACGCCGGCCGAACTCGCGGCCATGCGGGCCATCAAGCAGGCGCTCGATCCCCTTCATCTTCTCAATCCCGGCAAGGTCTTCGATGTCTGATGCTTTCGCTGATCGCGGCGCGCTGTTCGCGCCGCAGGCGCTCCTGCCCGGCGGCTGGGCCCGCGATGTGCTGCTGGAATGGGACGCCACCGGCCAGCTGACCGCCGTCACGCCCGGCGCGCACCCGCCGCAGGGCACGCCCGTGGCGCCCGGCCCGCTGATCCCGGGCATGCCCAACCTGCACTCGCACGCCTTCCAGCGCGCCTTCGCGGGGCTGACCGAATACCGCGCCGGCGGCGCGTCGGACAGCTTCTGGAGCTGGCGTAACCTCATGTACCGCTTCGCGGCGCGCATCACGCCCGCCTCGCTGGAGGCCATCGCCACCTGGCTCTACGTGGAGATGCTGGAGGCGGGCTACACCTCGGTCTGCGAATTCCACTACGTCCACCACGACCAGGGTGGCATGCCCTACGCCGACGACGCCACGCTGGCCCACGCGCTGCTGCGGGCCGCGCGCACGGCCGGCATCGGCTTCACGCTGCTGCCGGTGCTCTACCAGACCAGCGGCTTCGGCAGCAAGCCGCCCCGGGCCGACCAGGCCCGCTTTCTGCGCAGCACCGATTCCATGCTCTCCTTGTTGGAGCGCCTCGCGCCCGTGCTGCAAGGGCCCGCAGCCCGCCTGGGCCTGGCGCCGCATTCGCTGCGCGCCGTGCCGCCCGACAGCCTGCGCGCCGCCGTCGCGGGCCTGGCGGCGCTGGATGCCGGCGCGCCCATCCACATCCACATCGCCGAGCAGACACAGGAAGTGGCCGACTGCCAGGCCTGGAGCGGCCAGCGCCCGGTCGAATGGCTGCTGGACCATGCCCCGGTCGATGCCCGCTGGTGCCTGGTGCACGCCACCCACATGACGCACACCGAATACGCCGCCGCCGCGGCCACCGGCGCCGTGGCGGGCCTGTGCCCCAGCACCGAGGCCAACCTGGGCGACGGCCTGTTCGACGTGCCCCGCTGGCTGCGCCACGGCGGGCGGTGGGGCATAGGCTCCGACAGCCATGCCTGCGTGAACGCGGCCGAAGAGCTCATGCTGCTGGAATACGGCCAGCGCCTGGCGACCCGCCAGCGCAACGTGCTGGCGGCCAGCGGCCAGCCCGACGTGGCCACCGCCATGACCCTGCAGGCCGTGCAGGGCGGGGCGCAGGCCACGGGCCGCCCGGTGGCCGGCCTCGCCGTGGGCCAGCAGGCCGACTGGGTGGCGCTCGATGCCGGCCATGTCGCGCTCCAGGGCCTGCCGGCCGAACAGCTGCTGGGTGCCCATGTGTTCGCCAGCCACCGCACCTCGGCCGTGCAGGGCGTGTGGGTCGCCGGGCGCCAGCGCGTGCAGGCGGGGCGCCATCCCCTGCATGCGGCAGCCGCTCACGCCTTCGTCCAGGCACGCGCGGCCACGATCCGCGCTGACGACTGAGCGGGTGCATCCGGCACCGCCCGCATCCCGTTACCGAAAGCTATCCTGTCCGCCATGACTGCAGCCCTCCAGACCGACGACCACCCCGCCTTCACCTTCCACCAGGGCAGCGCGCCGCTGCTGGTCTCCATGCCGCATGTGGGCACCCATGTGCCGCCCGCCATCGCCAGCCGCCTGACCGACGAGGCCCGCCAGGTGCCCGACACCGACTGGCACCTGGAACGCCTCTACGGCTTCGTGCGCGAGATAGGCGCCTCGGTGCTGGTGGCGACGCATTCGCGCTACGTCATCGACCTGAACCGCCCGCCCGACGGCGCCAGCCTCTATCCGGGCCAGAGCGTGACGGGGCTGTGCCCGGTCGATACCTTCGACGATACCCCCCTCTACCGGGACGGCGCCGTGCCCGACGAAGCCGAGATCGCCGCCCGCCGCGAAGCCATCTGGGTGCCCTACCACGCGCAGCTGCAGCGCGAACTGGAGCGCATCCGCGCCGCGCACGGCGTGGCGCTCCTCTGGGACGCGCATTCGATCCGCTCGGTGCTGCCGCGCTTCTTCGAAGGCCGGCTGCCCGACCTGAACCTGGGCACGGCCAACGGCGCCAGCTGCGCCCCCGGGCTGGCGCGCCAGCTGCTGGAGATCGGCGAGGCGAGCGGCTACCCCTCGGTGCTCAACGGCCGCTTCAAGGGCGGCTACATCACGCGCCAGTACGGCCGCCCCGAGCAGGGCGTGCACGCGGTGCAGCTGGAGATGACGCAGTCGAGCTACATGCAGGAGGCTCTGCCGTTCGACTACCTGCCCGATGTGGCCGCGCGCGTGCAGCCCACGCTGCGCCGCATGCTGGAGGCAGCGCTGGAATTTGCCCGGGAGCGGGCAGGGCGGCGGTGAAAGCGGGGCGAGCCATGCCTGCAGCGCCGCCGTACCCAGGGAATTCACCGATTCCGCGAAAAATCAGCCAATCGACAGCCTGCTGACATGTAACAAGGATTAACATTCGGCATGCCCGACGTGCAACCCCTTATCTCCCGCCCTGCGGAATCCGTTCAGCCGGTTCCTGGTGCTGTCCAGGCCCCGCTGCCCGGCTGGGAGGAGACGTTCGCGATGCCGCTGTTTCGCCCCGGCACCCAGGTGCGGATGGGCGGCAATCTGGAGACGGTGAGCCACATCGTCCTGCGCCGGCAGGAGCTGCTGGTGCATCTGGTGGGGCGCGAGGGCGCCATCGACCCCTCGCGCATCCAGCTGGAGCCCACCGTGTTCACGACCCGGCGGCGCCCCGAACGCCATTCGAGCCAGGCCGCCATCGCCCCCCCAGCGGCGGAATCGGCGGCGGCTGCTGCTACATAGCCTGGGCCGGGCGCCGGGCCATCGCCTCGCCCAGCCGCGTCGGGCGCAGCGCCTGCCAGCCGGGCTCGAACTGCACGGCGCCGCGCTGGAACAGCAGCACGATGGTCGAACCCAGCATGAAGCGGCCCATTTCCTCGCCCTGGGCCAGCGTGATGGGCTGGGTGGAATAGTCCCAGCTGCGCAGCTTGCCCGTGCGTGGCGGGTTGACCTGCCCGTGCCAGACGGTCGCCATGCTGCCCACGATGGTCGCACCCACCAGCACCAGGGCCATCGGGCCCAGCGGAGTCTGGAAGTGGCACACCACGCGCTCGTTGCGGGCGAAGAGCCCCGGCACGCCGCGCGCCGTCAGCGGGTTGACCGAAAAGAGCGCGCCCGGCACATGCACCATCCGCAGCAGCCGGCCGGGGCAGGGCATGTGGATGCGGTGGTAGTCGCGCGGGCTGAGATAGATGGTGGCGAAGCTGCCGTCCTTGAACTGCTCGGCCATCGCGGCGTCGCCGCCCAGCAGCGCGGTGGTGGTGTAGCGGTGGCCCTTGGCCTGGAAGATCTGGTCGTGCTCGATGGCGCCCAGCTGGCTCACCGCGCCGTCCACCGGGCAGATCACCGCGGCGGGCGCGATCGGGCGGGCGTCCGGGCGCAGCGCGCGCGTGAAGAAATCGTTGAAGGTGGCGTAGCTGGCGATGTCGGGATCGGCCGCCTCGCTCATGTCCACGCCGTAGCGCGCCACGAAACGGCGGATGGCCGACGTGGTCAGGCTGCCTGCGCGCGCCGAGGCGAACCGGCCCGCGATCATGGTGAGCAGTTGCTTGGGCAGCAGGTACTGGGGGAGGACGGCGAGGCGATCGGACACGTGGGGGAGATCCTTGTTCGGTAGGGCGGGGCCCCTGGGGCCACTCGATAGGGCCGGTGATTCTAGGCGGCTGGAAGGAGGCGGCCCGCCCCGGCTTGGCGCGAATAAGCATAGCGCGGTACAATCGACAGGCTAATGCACAGCGACTCGCCTGTCCATTGAAGCCGTCTCCCCGGCCCCCACGCCTGCTGCGCTCCGGGTGCAGCGACTCCCCTGCATGTCATGCCCGCGCTGTCGAGCCTCTGAGAGAAGGCCCGATCGCTTGGTGTTTCCGTGGCCCGGGCATTGCAGGCGCGCCCACGAACACGCAGGTGCGCTCCCAGAATATTTGTTGTTTGGAACTCGACTTAAAACATGGCAAAAGAAGAACTGATCGAAATGCAGGGCTCCGTGACGGAAGTTTTGCCTGACTCGCGTTTTCGCGTCACGCTGGACAACGGCCACCAGCTCATCGCCTACACCGGCGGCAAGATGCGCAAGCACCACATCCGCATCCTGGCCGGCGACAAGGTCTCGCTGGAAATGTCGCCCTACGATCTGAGCAAGGGCCGCATCACCTTCCGCCACCTGGCCGGCCGCGGCCCGGGCCCGAGCAGCCGCTGATGCGCTGCGCATCGATGGCGCCTGCCGGCACCATCGATCGATCAATCATCAATAAATATCGGCATTTGCCCCCAATTTGCCCCGAGGGGCGGGCGGCGCCGGTTAGAATGCTAGTTGTCGGAGCGTAGCGCAGCCTGGTAGCGCATCTGCTTTGGGAGCAGAGGGTCGCGAGTTCGAATCCCGCCGCTCCGACCATTGATTCAAGGGGTTGTGCCGCAAGGTGCAACCCCTTTGTCATTTCCGCCGGGCACTCTCGCGGTGCCGCTCCTGGGCCCGTCGATTCCGTCGTTGGCGTAAAGCAGCACTCAAGCAGCATGTCCCACGTTCCTCCGCCGCTCCCATCCTCCTCGCCCGCCCCGGCCGGCCGCATGGACGCCGTGGATGCGCTGCGCGGCGTTGCCATGCTGTGGATGACGGTCTTTCACTTCTGCTTCGACCTGAGCCACTTCGGCTACTGGCCGCAGAACTTTCTCTCGGATCCGTTCTGGACGCTGCAGCGCGTCATGATCGTCAGCCTATTCTTGACCTGCGCCGGCCTGGGGCAGGCGCTGGCCTCCGCGCAGGGGCTGGGCTGGCAGCGTTTTCGCCGCCGCTGGCTGCAGGTGGTGCTGGCGGCCTTGCTGGTCACCGGCGGGTCGATGCTGATGTTCCCGCGCAGCTTCATCTATTTCGGCGTGCTGCACGGCATGGCCGTGATGCTCCTGATCGCCCGGTTCAGCGCGCCGGCGGGCCGCTGGCTCTGGCCGCTGGGGTTGGTCGCCTTGCTGCTGCCGACTGCGGGCGCCTGGGCGCTGGGCGGCCCGCTGCAGGGCTGGGCGGAGCTGTTCGACAGCCGTGCGCTCAACTGGCTCGGGCTGATCACGCGCAAGCCCTTCACCGAAGACTATGTGCCGGTGCTGCCCTGGCTGGGCGTGATGTGGTGCGGCATGGCAGCGGGGCAGTGGCTGCTGGGCCGCAGCCCGGCCTGGCTGGCGCGGCCGGTGCCTGCCGCGCTGCGCTGGCTGCCGGCGCTGGGCCGGCACAGCCTGAGCTACTACCTGCTGCACCAGCCGGTGATGATCGGCGCGCTGATGGCCTTCGGCGCGCTCACCGGGCGGTGAGTTGCAGGGCCTGGCTCAGCGCCGGACCTGCAGCGCGCCCGGGTTGACGATGTTGGTCGGCGTGCCGCGGATGTAGTTCACCACGTTGTCGAAGGCCGCGCCGAAATAGAGCTCGTAGCTGTCCTGCTCCACGTAGCCGATGTGCGGCGTGCAGATGCAGTTCTCCAGCCGCAGCAGGGCATGGCCCTGCAGGATGGGTTCGCTCTCGAACACGTCCACCGCCGCCATGCCGGGGCGGCCCCGGTTCAGGGCGGCGATGAGCGCATCGGGCTGGATCAGCTCGGCGCGCGAGGTGTTCACGATGAGCGAGGTCGGCTTCATGGCCGAGAGGTCTTCCAGCGTGATGATGTTGCGCGTCTCGTCGTTCAGGCGCAGGTGCAGCGAGACCACGTCGCATTGCGAGAAGAATTCCTCGCGCGTGGTGGCCACCTGCAGGCCGTCGCTCAGCGCCTGCACGCGCGAGGCCTCGCGGCCCCAGACGCGCACGTTCATGCCGAAGGCGCGGCCGTAGCCCGCCACCAGCTGGCCGATGCGGCCATAGCCCCAGATGCCCAGCGTCTTGCCGCGCAGCACGGTGCCGATGCCGAAGTTGGGCGGCATGGAGGCCGCCCGCAGGCCGGACTGCTGCCAGGCGCCGTGCTTGAGGTTGGAGATGTACTGCGGCAGCCGGCGCATGGCCGCCATGATGAGCGCCCAGGTGAGTTCGGCCGGCGCGACCGGCGATCCCACGCCCTCGGCCACGGCCACGCCGCGTTCGGTGCAGGCGGCCACGTCGATGTGGCTGCCGATCTTGCCGGTCTGCGCGATCAGTTTGAGGCGCGGCAGCTTTTCGACCAGCTGGCGCGTGATCTGCGTGCGTTCGCGCACCAGCACGATGATGTCCGCATCCTTCAGGCGCACCGAGAGCTGGCCCAGTCCCTTGACGGTGTTCGTGTAGACCTTGGCGGAGTAGGGGTCCAGGCGGGAGGCGCAGTGCAGCTTGCGCACTGCGTCCTGGTAGTCGTCGAGTATGACTATGTTCATGTTGTCCGTTGCATGCGCACCGGAACGATCCGGCGGGCCGGTGCGCTACGGCGCCACCGGCTGCAGCTGTCAAAAAAGGGGAAATCGGCGGGCCGGCTGCCGGCTCGCCGCATTGCGCGTGCATTGTCCTTCATCGGCGTTCAAAGGCCCCGGTTCAGGCCGCCTGCAGCGCCCTCAGGGGACACACCGTTACAAAACAATGGTGTCCTGATGGTGTCTCCGCGCGCGCCGAAGTTCCTCCGTCACCTGCGTGACGCCGCATTGGTGCGATCCCCAATACGCAGGCCGACGCGCCCGCCTAGGCTAGGCGGCAAAGGAAACGTTCATGCGACCTCACTACCGATTCTGGCCGCGCCGGCTGCCGCACGCGCTGCGGGTGCCCGCCACCTCGCTCTGGGACAACCTGGCGACCAACGCCCGCCGCTATCCGGACAAGGCCGCACTGGTCTTCTTCGGCGCACAGATGTCCTATCGCGAGCTGGCCGATTCCGCCGAGCGTCTGGCCGCGCGCCTGCACGCCCTGGGCGTGCGCAAGGGCGACCGCGTGATGCTCTGCATGCAGAACTGCCCGCAGCTGGTGGTGGCGCATTTCGCCATCCTGCGGGCCAACGCGGTGGTGGTGCCCGTGAACCCCATGAACCGGGCGGAGGAACTCAAGCACTACATCACCGATCCCGACAGCCGCGTGGCCATCACCACCGCCGACCTGGCGGCCGACATCTGCCAGGCCAGTGCCGGGGTGCCGCCCGCGGCAGGCCTGCGCCATGTGATCGTCACCCATTTCACCGATGCGTTCGACCCCGATGCCGGCGGCGCCGATGCCGTGCCCGCCCACTGGCGCGACTGGCTGTGCGGCCGGCACGCGCTGCCCGCGCTGGCGGGTGGCGAGGTCCATGCCTGGACCGATGCGCTGGCCTGTACCGAGCCTGCGCCGGCGCACGAGGTGGTGTCAGGCGACCTGGCCGTGCTGCCCTACACCAGCGGCACCACCGGCCTGCCCAAGGGCTGCATCCACCCGCACCGCAGCATCATGCACAACGCCGTCGCCGGCAGCCTGTGGGGCACGGCCTCGCCCGAGAGCGTGGTGCTGGCAGTGGTGCCCATGTTCCACATCACTGGCATGGTGAGCATGATGCACACCACCATCTACTGCGGCGGCACGCTGGTCATCATGCCGCGCTGGGACCGAGACCTTGCCGGCCGGCTCATCTCGCACTACCGCGTCACCAGCTGGACCAATATCCCCACCATGGTCATCGACCTGCTGGGCAGCCCGCGCTTCGCCGAATACGACCTGTCGAGCCTGAGCTACATCGGCGGCGGCGGCGCGGCCATGCCGCAGGCCGTGGCCCAGCGCCTGTTCGATCAGTACGGGCTGCGCTATTCCGAAGGCTACGGCCTCACCGAGACCGCCGCGCCCTCGCATTCCAACCCGCCCGACCATCCCAAGCAGCAATGCCTGGGCATTCCCTTCATGAGCACCGATGCACGCGTGGTGGACCCGGACACGCTGCGCGAGCTGCCCGTGGGCGAGCAGGGAGAGATCGTCATCCACGGCCCCGAGGTGTTCGACGGCTACTGGAAGCGGCCCGACGCCACCGAGGCCGCGTTCATCGAACTGGACGGCAAGCGCTTCTTCCGCTCGGGCGACCTGGGCCACATGGACGAGGAGGGCTACTTCTTCCTCACCGACCGGCTCAAGCGCATGATCAACGCCAGCGGCTTCAAGGTCTGGCCGGCCGAGGTGGAGGCGCTGATGTTCCGCCACCCGGCGATCCAGGAGGCCTGCGTGATCGCCGCGCGCGACGCCTATCGCGGCGAGACCGTCAAGGCGGTGGTGGTGCTGCGCAGCGAGCAGCGCGGGCAGGTGTCCGAGGCCGACATCGTGGCCTGGTGCCACGACAACATGGCCGTCTATAAGGCCCCGCGCATCGTGCAGTTCGCCGACGCGCTGCCCAAGAGCGGCAGCGGCAAGGTGATGTGGCGCGCGCTGCAGGAGGCCGAGCCGGCCTAGGGCCCGTGCAGGCCCCGATCTGGCGAGCTTGGCCCGATCAAGCCCCTGGGTCCGCCAGTTCGGCCAGCTCCCGGTCCAGCAGGGCCGGGTCGTCCATCTGCAGCTCGATCAGGCGGCGCAGATGGGTCACGCTGTCCAGATCGATCACCCGGCACAGCAGGCCGGCCAGGGTGCCGTCCGCGCGGCTGTCCACATGCGCGAGCTCGGCTGACATGGAGATGTGCGCGTCCTCCGGCCCCAGCGGGATCGCCAGCAGGCAGGGCATGCCCACGGCCAGCGCCAGATCGGCCGGCACGCGCAGCAGCGCGCCCTTGAGCGAGAGGTCCAGTACCTGGGCCGCGACGGTGCCGTGGCCGGTGGTGAACTGGGCGGGTGCGTCGAACGCGATGCGGATGAACTGGCGGCGCTCTGAGGCCATGGGTGAACTCCTGGTGCTTGCCCGGCATGCTAGCGCAGGGCGTCCGGTACGGGCGCTGGCGTTCGATGCGCGAGCGTGATTTTCATCGCGTGGAGCGTCCCGCCCCGGCCAGCGCCCATCCGCCTTGCCTTAAGCTTGCCGCCCTATGAGCCAAGTGACCTTCTCGCCTCCCTACGCCCAACTGGGGGGCCTCGCCCAGCAATTGCAATCCGCCGGGCATGCCGTCGTCCGCCCGCAGGACGTGGCCGCCTGGGCCGGCGTTGAGTTGGCCGGGCTGCAGGCGCTGGGCGCGGGCTGGAGCGATCTGCCGCCCGATGAATTCCTGAAGGATGGCGGCCGCTACCGCCGCCGCCGGCACGCGAGCTTCGTGGCGGAGCCCGGCGCCGTGGGCGAGCCCTTCGCCCTGCACGCCGTGCCGCACCGCGCGCACTGGCAGCCTCTGGAATACAACGCGCTGCACGGCGGCATGGAGCGCTGGTTCACGCCCATGGAAGAGGCGGTGCTGGCCGCTCCGGCCTGGCAGCGGCTGATGGCCGCCCTGGCGGGGCTGGCGCAATCGGCGCTCGCATCCACGCCCGAGCGCTGGTTCATGGAGGCGCACCAGTTCCGCATCGACACCGCCGGCGGCATCGGCCGGCCCACGCCCGAAGGCGCACACCGCGACGGGGTGGATCTGGTGGCCGTCTTCCTCGTGGCGCGCGAGGGCGTCAAGGGCGGCGAGACGCGCATCTTCGAAGCCACGGGCCCGTTCGGCCAACGTTTTACCCTGACCGAACCCTGGTCGGTGCTGCTGCTGGACGATGCCCGCATGATCCATGAGACCACGCCCATCCAGCCCTTGGCAGAGGGCGGCTGGCGCGATACGCTGGTCGTCACCTGCCGGCGTGGCGGCTTTCAGCAGGCGGCCTCCTGAACCCGGGCCGAAAGCCCCGGGCTATGACAGACATCAAGAGGCAGGCCGGGCGGTGCTGCCACACTGTCGGCATGAACCCGGCCCTGCGGGGCCGTTCATCCACTTTCAAGGAGCACATCTCATGTTCAAGCACATTCTGATTCCCGTCGATGGTTCTGCTACCGCGCTGAACGCGGCGACCAAGGCGGCCGGCCTGGCCAAGGCTTTCGGCAGCAAGGTGACGGCGCTCTACGTGGTGGACCCGTACCCCTTCACCGGCGTCGGCGCCGACTTCGCCTACGGCCAGTCGCAGTACCTGACCGCTGCCACCGCAGAAGCCAACACCGCGCTGGATGCCGCCAAGGCGGTCTTCGAGCAGGCCGGCGTGGCGGTGGAGACCACCATCGGCGAAGGCCATGCCATCCATGACGGCATCGCCCGCGCGGCCGAAACCACCGGCGCCGACCTGATCGTCATGGGCTCGCACGGCCGGCGCGGCCTGGAAAAGCTGGTGCTGGGCAGCGTGACCCAGCGCGTGCTGGGCGTGGCCCACGTGCCGGTGCTGGTGGTGCGCGACTGAGCGTGCACCTGCGCGCTCGGCGCGCTGTTCTGTGATGCTCCTGCGCCCCGGGCTTTTGGGGGGCGACAGGGCGCTGCGGCTCCTGCGGGAGCCGCTTTCTTTGGTGCACAGCCTGGGCCCCGCGCCGGGGCCCTCCCAGGGTCAGTCGATCTTGGCGCCCGAGGCTTCGACGATGCCCTTCCACTTCGCGTGGTCGGCCTTGATCAGGGCGCCGAACTGCGCCGCCGTCATGGTTTCGGGCTCTGCGCCCTGGGCCTGGATGGCCGCCTTCACGTCGGGCATGGCCAGCAGCTTGTTGACTTCGGCATGGATGCGGTTGACCACGGCGGGCGGCGTGTTGGCGGGCGCGAGCAGGCCGTACCAGGTGCTGACGTCGAAGCCCGCGTAGCCCGATTCGGCCACCGTCGGCACGTCAGGCAGGCTGGAGCTGCGCTTGGCCGAGGTGACGGCCAGCGGGCGCAGCTTGCCGGACTTGATCTGGCCCATGGCCGAGGGCACGGACGACACCAGCAGGTCCACATTGCCCGAGAGCGCATCCATCAGCGCGGGGCTGGAGCCCTTGTACGGCACATGGACCAGCTTCACGCCTGCGGCCTTCTCGAACAGGTCGCCCGCCAGCTGGATGGAGGTGCCGTTGCCGGGCGAGCCGTAGGTGATGCTGCCGGGCTTGGCCTTGGCGGCGGCCACCACGTCGGCCAGCGTCTTGAAGCGCGAGTTGGCGCTGGTGGCGATCAGCACCGGCGTGTAGGCCACATGGGCGATGGGCGTGAGGTCGCGCGTCGGGTCCCAGGGCAGGTTCTTGTAGAGCCAGGGGCCGATGACCAGATTGTCCTTCTGGCCCATCACGATGTCGTAGCCGGTGGGTGCGGCCTTCACCGCTTCGGTGATGCCCAAGGTGCCGCCCGCGCCGGCGCGGTTGTCGGCCACCACCGTCCAGTGCGCGGTCTCGCCCAGCTTGGTGCCCACCAGGCGGGCCAGGATGTCGGTGCCGCCGCCGGGCGGGAAGGGCACGATCATGCGGATAGGCTTGGTGGGGTAGTCGGCCGGCGCGGCGGCGCCTTGCGCGTGCGCGCCGGTGGCGGCCACGAAGGCGAGGGCGGTGAAGGACAGCAGGGTGCGGATCATGTTGCTTTGTCTCCGTTGCAGGTGTTGGTCGGGTGGCAAGGGCGGATTGTGCCCGCAGCGCTTGCCGTTCAGGCGTCTTCAGCTATGGAATTGGTAGCGAATGCCGGATGGCTCGTAGCGCCTGGGGGGCTCAGCCCTCGCGCACGTCCGCCACCGGCTGCTGGCCGAAGTCGGGCCGCTGCAGCCAGGCCAGCACGCGGCGTGCGGCTTCTTCGGGCGAGGTGAGCATGCCCTGGCTTTTCAGCGCGGCGAAGTTGCCGGCGTCCGGAAAGCGCTCCGGCGCGGCGCCGCGCAGTTGGGTCTGCATGGCGGTGTCGATCACGCCTGGGGCCAGCGAGCACACGCGGGCCCCGTGGGGCCGGGCGGCCTCGTCCAGCGCCACGCAGCGGGTGAAATGGTCCATGCCGGCCTTGGCCGCGCAATAGGCCGATTGCGAGGCCATGGGGCGGCGGCCCAGGCCGGAGGAGATGTTAAGCACCTTGCGCGGCAGCGTCCAGCCGCTGGTCGCGCCCAGGAAGGCGCCCGTCAGCAGCATGGGCGCTTCCAGGCCCACGCGCAGGGCCTGGGCCAGGACAGCGGGGTCGCTGTCCGAGAGCGGCGCGATGGGCGGAATGACGCCTGCGTTGTTGATGAGGGCGGCACTGGCGAAGCGGCTGGCGTCCAGGCCGTCCAGCCACTGGCGCAGGCGATCGGCGGCGGCGGGTGCATCGGCCAGGTCCAGCGTCCACTGCTCCAGCGTGGCGCCTTGCGGCGCCTGTGCCTGCAGCTCGGCGCTGGCGGTGCGGGCGATGCCGATCAGCGTGTGGCCGGGCTGCAGCAGCTGCTGCGCCATGGCGAGGCCCATGCCGCGCGAGGAGCCGGAGAGGATGAAGAGGTGCTGGGGCGGCTGGGCGTGGGCCGCGTCGTTCGTGATGGGGGCGGAGGAGGGCATGCCGCGATGCTACTGCCATCCTCGCGGGGGCGAGGGCGCAGCTTTGCCGTGCGACGAGGTGGCGGAGAAAAGCGACACCAGGCATGAAGTTCGCATCGAAATAGGCCTGTAGCGCTTATTCAGATAGGGCTTATTGCTATGTTATTGATAGCAAATCGATGCTTGCTGCCGCGATGCCGCTCAGAAATCCGGGGCGGAGTGGAATGCACACCAGCCACCATGCCTTGGATGCGACAGGCCCATCTCGCAGGCGTGCAGCAGCAGGCGGGGCGCAGCGGCCAGCGCCTCGGCGCCGGCATAGAGCGCATCGCCCAGGATGGGGTGGCCGATGGCGGCCAAATGCACGCGCAGCTGGTGGGTGCGGCCGGTGACGGGTTCCAGTTCGACGCGGGTCGTCGGGCCGAGTGGGTTGTTGTTTGCCGCCGCGCCCTGCGCCAGCGCGCGCCAGTGGGTGAGGCTGGGCTTGCCCTGGGCGGCATCGACGATGCGCAGCGGGCGGCGCTCCCAGTCGGCGGCGATGGGCAGGTCGATCGACTGCCATTCGCTGCCTTCGGGCGGCGCGGGCATCAGGCCCTGCACCACGGCCTGGTAGCGCTTGTGGATCTGCCGCTGCTCGAAAGCCAGGCTCAGGCGGCGCTGGACCTCGGGGTGGCGGGCCATCAGCACGAGGCCCGAGGTGGCCTGGTCCAGCCGGTGGACGATCAGCGCGCCGGGCCAGTGCTGCTGGGCGCGGGTGCTCAGGCAGTCCTGCTTGTCGGGGCCGCGGCCGGGCACGCAGAGCAGGCCGGAGGGCTTGTCCAGCACCAGCAGGTCGTCGTCCGCATGCAGGCAGCGGGGCGGCGGGTAGCGGCCGGGCGGCGGCGCAGCTTCGCCCGGGGTCTCACTCGCCGCCATGGACCAGGCGGTGGACGGTGGCGCAGAGCTCTTCCACGTCGTTGGGCTTGTGGATCAGCGCCTGAGCGCCTTCGGCGAGCGCGGCCTGTTCGATCTCGGTCGTGATGTAGCCCGAGGCCAGCGCCACCGGCAGGCCGGGGCGGATGCGCCGGGCCTCGCGCACCAGGTCCACGCCGCAATAGCCGGGCATGTTGTAGTCGGTGACCACGAGGTCGTAGGCCTGCGGATCGGCCCGCAGCGCGGCGGTAGCCTCGTGCGGATCGGTGAAGCCGCTGACGCGGTAGCCGCGCCGGCGCAGCAGCCGCTGCACGAGGAAGACCAGGGCCTGGTCGTCGTCCACGTACATGACGTGGCGCAGGCGGGGCTCTTCCTCTGCCTGCGTGGCGGCGGCTTCTTCCGTGGCGGGCGGTGCGGGCGCGATGGCCGCCGGGGGCGGCACAGCGGGCGCTCTGGTATCCGCCACGCTGGCGCCAGCGTCCTGCGGTAGGGAGTCGGTGGTGCCCGGCCCGGCGCTGGGAAAGTAGAGCGTGAAGCTGCTGCCTTCGCCCGGCAGGCTATAGACATCCACCGCGCCGCCGTGGGTGCGCATCACGCCGTGGACCACGGCCAGGCCCAGGCCCGTGCCCTGGCCGACCGGCTTGGTGGTGAAGAAGGGCTCGAAGATGCGCTGCTGGGTGGCGGCATCCATGCCCGGGCCGTTGTCGCTCACGCGCAGGCAGACGTAGTCGCCGGGCAGCAGCGACAGCCGCTCGCACACGCGCGGGTCGGGCTGGGCGTAGGTGGCCTGCAGCAGCACGGTGCCGCGCTGGTCGCCCAGCGCGTGGATGGCGTTGGTGCAGAGGTTGAGCAGGGCCTGCTCGACCTGCGTGGGGTCGGCCAGCATGGGCGGCACGCCGGGGTCGATGCGCACCTGCAGGTCCACGGCGGGCGGCACGGTCACGCGCAGCAGGCGCACGGTGTCGTTCAGCGTCTCCTGCACCGGCACGGCGGTGCGTTTGGGCGGCTCGTTGCGGCTGAAGGTGAGGATCTGCCGCACCAGGTCGCGCGCGCGGCGGCCGGCTTTCTCGATCTCCAGCAGGCTCTCCAGCATGGGCGCATCGGCGCCGGCATCGGCCTTGGCCAGTTCCACGTTGCCGAGGATGGCGCTCAGGATGTTGTTGAAGTCGTGCGCGATGCCGCCGGCCATGGTGCCCACGGCCTGCATCTTGTGCGATTCGCGCAGCTGCGCTTCGAGTTCGTTGCGGTGCGCCTCGGCCTTCTTGCGGCCGGTGAGGTCGCGCGCGAACACGGTGGCGCTGGTGCCGTCGCCCTGGTTCTCGAACGACAGGCTCACTTCCACCGCCAGCTCGCGGCCGGTGGCCGTGAGGGCCGTCACCTCGCCCAGCACGGCCTGCGTGGTGACCTGCGCCATCGCCATGGCCTGGGCCGCGTCGGGCAGAAAGCGCTCCAGCGGGCTGCCCAGGGCGTCTTCCTGCGCGCACACGAAGAGCGCCGAAGCCGTGGGGTTGAACACCGTGATGCGGTGCTGCGGGTCCACGCAGATGATGGCGTCCAGCGCGGAATTGATGACCGCCTCCAGCCGCCGCTCGCTCGCCAGGATCTGCGCATTGCGCTCTTTGAGCGTCGCCGCGCTGTCCTGCAGCGCACGGCGCTCGGCCAGCAGCGGGCCCTGGTCGATCACGGCGCAGAGGAACTGCAGCGCGGTCGGGTCGTCGTCTTGCTTGGCCTCGATGCGGGCTATGTGCAGGTCGCCATTGATGCGGGCGCTCTCGCCGGTGTGGAAGACCACCTCCGTGACCTCGGCGCTGCCGGCCGAGCGGGCGGCATCGAAGGCCTCGCGCACGCGGGGCGCGTCGGCCTCGCTCACGAAGGGCATCAGCGAGGTGAGCGGCCGGTCGGCCTCGGTCGGCTGGAAAGACCGGTGGGCCATGGAGTTGGCCTGCACCACCATGTCGTGCTCGTCCAGCACCATCAGCGCCAGGGGCACGCTGGCGAACAGCGTCTCGAAGCGCTCGGAGGCGCTCTCGGCCGCGGCCTGGCTGAAGCTCAGGACCCGGTTCTGCACCTCCAGCTCGGCCTGCGAGGCGCGCAGTTCGGCGATGAGCTGGCCCACCTCCTCCGTGGCGCGGCCGGGCCGCCGCCGCTCGGGCTGGCCGGGCGGCAACGAACTTCCGCCGTCTGCGGAGGAGGAATCCTGCAGATGGCGGAACAGCGAGGACAGGTCGGGGCGCGTCATGAAGGCTCGGCAGGCGAGTCAGCCCGGCATGCTTGCGGGCAAGCCGCCGAGTGTACGGGGACGGCGAGAGGAAGGGCGCGGGCAGGCAGGCGCGGCACAGCCCGCGCGGCCGCTCAGCGCTTCACGGAAATCAGCTCGATCTCGAAATTCAGCGTGGCGTTGGGCGGGATCACGTTGCCGGCACCGCGCGCGCCATAGGCAATCGCCGGCGGGCAGGTCAGCCGCGCCTTGCCGCCCGGCTTCATGCGCTGCACGCCTTCGGTCCAGCAGGGGATGACGCGGTTGAGCGGGAACTCGGTGGGCTCGCCGCGCTTGTAGGAGCTATCGAACTCCTTGCCGTCGGGGAAGCTGCCGCGGTAATGCACCTTGACGGTGTCGGTGGCCTTGGGGGATTCGCCGCTGCCTCCCTTGAGGGATTGGTAGATCAGGCCGGTGGAGGTGGTGACGGGCGCGGCTGCGGTGGTTGCCGGAGCCGTGGCGGTCTGTGCCATGGCTGCCGGGGCGATGGCGAGGCAGGCGAGCAAGGGGAGGATGAGGCGCATGAATGGAGCTTCTTTAAGAGGCAAAGGGCTGATGTTAGGGCCTGATGACGAATGGGCTCCGATGAGCCCCCGCTCGACACGGCCGGACGTGCTGGGCCCTATCTCTCTGCGCTCGGGAAAAGATCGCAAACCAAGTCGAATGTCTTGGTCGCAATGGCCACCTGCGTGGCGCTTCTTTCGACGATGAAGCCCGGTGGGTGGACGCTCTGGTGGTCTGTGACCCGAGGGTTGCTCAATTGGAGGCCCTCGACCGTCGGCACCTGGAAGGCTGGAAATTAAAAGGCACGCAATTGCCTTGATAGCTCTTCGGCAGTCACATTGCAGTCGATATTCAAGTTGCCGTAATCTATCGATGCCTTGGAGAAATAGGTCGCCCCCTCTCCCTGTGGCTTTCCTATGGCCGTGCCATCCAGCAAGGTCGGTAGGTTTTTTTGCAGCAGAAGAATCCCTTGGGTCTGGTATTTTTCATAAAGGGATTCTGCCGTTTCATCGGTTGAAAGCGCGAAGTGGGCTTGATCGACGATGGGCCCGGTATCGATCCCGCTGTCGATTTCATGCAGGGAAACGCCTGAGTGGGATTCTCCGTTGAGAATAGGCCATGCGGAAGTGTAGACGCCGCGATATCGGGGCAGCAGCGAGAAGTGGATGTTGTAGGCCCTGCAGCCTTCGATGTGCTCGGCCTTGATGATTCGATCGAACTCAAGCGATATGAACAGATCGACATGGGACTGCGCAAGGGCATCAAGCTCAATCAACTCGATGCCCAGTTGAGCCGCGGCTTTCTTGAATGAAGGCTGCGATCCATCATGGCCCTGATCGGTTCTGTTGGCGATTGCCAGGAATTCGTTCGAGGGGTGGTTCTTCGATATGAAGCGAAGGGAATCAACGGCGATTCTGTTTTTTCCTGCGATGCACACTCTCATCTTTTGATCCTTCGTTTTTTGGGTGGATGGATTGGGCTGCTCATAAAAAATCCGGTGTATGGCCTGGGCCACTATCCAGTTTTCCAGCCGATCATCCATCCAGGCGGAATTTGATGCCTAGTGCCTGATGATGTGCGATGCATATGGGCTTGCCAAGAAGATGAACGCCATGACGTTGAGGCCAACTGTGCCCCAGAAGACCGAACGGAACTCCTGCTTCGCGGACTTGTGCCGCAGCATTTGTTGGGCAAGCAAGGCTCCAGGCCAGCCGCCTGCCAGCGCCAGAAGATGCAATGTCTGCTCCGATATTCGCCATGCGCCACTTTGCGCGGCTGATTTGTCAATGGCATAGACCAGGAAGGTCAAGATGCTGGCTCCCAGGTACACCCCAAGCAGCCAGAGCGGCGGTTGGCCCAATGCATAGCCCAGCAGGACGACGATGCCAAATGCCGGAATGACAAAGAGAGTGGCTGTTCCCCATGAGGCTGGATTGCCGCGACGTGTAGATGGTCGTGATGCAGGGGCCGCCCGGATCAGCTCGGCATTGATCGCTCGCTTCTTGCCCTGCGGCCCCACTTCGACCTGAAAGCTGACGCGTTGGTGGGTGCGTGGACGCTCATGAAGGCCTCTGAAGGCCTTTATATGCACGAAGATTTCCTGCCCGCCTTGAGTGGGCTCGATGAAGCCAAAACCGCGTTCATCGTTCCATGACTTGATTTTTCCGTCGAAACGCATGGTGTAAGCTGCTTGGTAGTGATTTCCGTAGGTGTTGAATGTGATTTGCTATGAAAATATTTATTTCATATCGAGGTGATTTTAATATGTTGGTGATTGTGTTGAGGTGATTTTGTTGCGCTGCATTGAATTCCAAAAATTAAAAGGACCAGGCTTTGCGTGTCTCGGCGTGTCGTAGATCGAGTGGCCGAAATGACTTGGGAATTCGGGGTGCTCCAAATCTTGAGAAGGTGGCCTTGCAATCAATGCAAAGTATTCACCAAAAGAGGGCGGTTGGTTCGATTGGTGCTGAAGTATCAGGACGAATGCTAATCGCACTGATTGGCGATCGAATCGATTTTCGGGGGGCGTCTGTTTGGTGGAGACGCTATGCAACTGGGCGCGTCACTCCAAGCGTAATACAGACGAATGGCAAAGGCTGATAGGCGCTGGGCCCGCTGAGCTGGTGTGTAGGTAAGAGAGCCGGTCGGTGTACGGCGTGCGCAAGGTCGGGCGGGTGGGTTTGGTGTATTGGTGCAAAAAACGCTTGCTGTGGTCGATCGGAATCGTTCCGGCAGCAAAAGCCGAAGATGCTCACTAACGACAGAAAACTGCTTAAGCCGAAGCTGCGTGAATCAAGCCAACCAGTCTCCTAAATTCCCGGGGTGGTTCAAGATCTCGAATAATAATAAGGCACCTAACGTTTGAGTTAACCGGCCCGAACGCCGCAATGGTTTCGTGTGAGCGAATAGTTAGGTTGCATTCGTTTTAATTGACTGCCTTGACGACTTTCGTTTTGGCCAGGAAGTCCCCAAGCCGTCTTCGCTGTTTTCCGACAATGAAGAGTGCATCGATGACACCGAGCACAAGGATTGGAGAATTTCTGACCACTGATTGCCAGTACCTACATGGTTCTTCCGTCTCAACATGCACAACCGATGACTTGGTGAATCGTTTGCCCAAGCTTTGTCCGCCGGGGAGGGCGTCGCAAACGAGTAGGTAGAGAAGCCAGCCCAGGAACATGATTTCAATTGGCCACGAAAGAGCTTTTGCCGTGTAATAGAAGACTGCGCCAACGGCGAAGGCAACCAGTCCGTCTATGAATTGAGCGGTAAATCGCTCGCCTATGGATGCAAGGGGTCTAGCCATGTTTTTTGGACTGCTGGAGGGTGGAGGGTGTGGACCTGTGCGGCCTAACGCCCAGGTTATCCGGCAAAAATGCAGAGCATTTTTGTCCGCGTTGAACTGTCGGTTAGGCATCGACGCGCCATGAAATTCTTGGATTTGTGCATTGACATTTATGCCGGTTCGATGTTGATTAAGAAGGCCCAGTCAGAGACTTCAACAGGTGACTGCTCAATTTTTCCAGGGTGCTCCTCGGCGTTCACGACGAACGCTCGGCCATCCGCAAGTTTGACCGTGTAATCGAGTCCGTGTGTGTCGATGGATTGAACCTCACCAAGTTGCAGATGCGTGATGGATAAAATTTTGCAACGGTAATTTGCTGTGTGAATGGCCGGGCCTAAAAGTGTATTTGCGAACACTAGGGTCATATCATTTTGGATAGGCGCATTCATTGCTGCAGCGTAGTGCGGATCGACAAAAAAATCGAAGTTCCGATCTGCGCCGACTTCAATCGGCTGGTCTAGCTCATAGAAGCGGAATTTGTAAAGCGCAATCATGTCAATGCGATGCCTAACGTTTGAGGTAAGCGGCTTGCGGTAGGCAAGTCCGCTTGACCGAATGGTTAGGTCTCATTCGCACAAGCACCCCTGCGTTGACCATGGTCTTTTGCTCTCTGGAGAAGATCCTTGATTGGGCGGGAGGCACTCTTGGGGTCGCACCGCTCAAAGAATGCATCCATAAACTGATGAGCCGCCTCCGCAGCCCACCGAGCGCACCCTGCGCCTAGACATTTGTACGGCCAAAACGGAGCGTCCTTGTGGCAAAGAGGGTTCTCCGCAAACTTGCCCCGGAGTCTCCGCATGAGCTTGTGTGGTGGGAACTCACCACTACTCTCGTGGGCCGGAACTGGCTCCCAAGTAGGTTCGTAGTGCACTAGCCAGTTGCGCAACTCGACCAGCAATCGGGCACTCTGAAATGGCTCGGAGCCTTCGTCGAACTCGGCAGAGCCTGTGAGGGCTAGACCTATCTGATACTTCTGAAGTATCTGGAACGAGGCAGTCCTAGGCACTCCCAGTGCCCACAGGCGCTGGATCCGAAGCCCATTTGCGGGGCGTGGTCTTGACGCAATCTCCTCGGGATAACTAAACCACTCATTAATCGTGGACTCGAGCGCGCAAGCGGACGATAGAAGACTGCTTGTCACGAAAGACCGATGGACCAAGGTCCACTCAAAACCGTCCGGCGGGGGCGATGCTTCTACCTGACCTGCTTGTTCAGCGAGGAAGAACGCGGACTTCAGGTAGTCCGCGCCCATTGGCGAAGAGATCGCACCGACTTCGCGTGCCTGCATGTTTGAGACCTAACGCCCGCGTTAAGGGGCGGCGACCCGCGTAGCGGGTTGACGTCCCCTTGAAAAACCAGTTAGGCCAATTTCTTTATTGCTCATTTTTGGTGTTGCACTTGATGTATTAATCTGCATGTGTCAATCTAAGCCACATGCACTGCACATGCGGCCTCTAGTTCAGGAACGAGCGTGCGTAAGATGACGAGACTTTCTTGAACCAGCATTCGATCTCGCTCGACGCTTGGGTCTTTAGAGCCATGGAGAAGATTGCAGCGAACTTGATAAATCACTGCGGCAACGGCAGCAAGTCTGCCGACTGTTGATTCAGCCTTGTTGCGATACATGGCGCTGTACCGTTGAGATGCAGCGCGAAAGCCTGGGTGCCAGCGATCTAGCTGCGTGTTGCCCGGAGGAATGGCAAGAATACGATCAACTGCTTTGGTGACCTTCCGAAGCACCCTGAGCGCGGATCGTTCAGTCATATGCCGCCGTATAGAAGCAATTACACGAGCCCTCTCTCTTGCGTCTGGTTCGCCCCCGTATATCGCATTGAATGCCATCCAGAGATTAGAGAACTCGTTCCATTCAGCCGGCGCGGCTGTGCGGATGCGGAATGCAAGCTCGGCACGTAATGCATTCGTCAAAGTAGCCATAGCTGCTCCATGAGGCCTAACGCCCGGGTTAACCGGCGCCGGAGCGCGAAGCGCGTAGGGCACCAACACTGGCCATAAAAATGCCGAAGGCATGGCCAGTGTTGGCGTCCGCGTTGAACCGACAGTTAGGCTGGGGCACGTAGGCAGGGTATGGCAATTTCACTCCAAATGCGTTAGGTTTGGCTATCCACAAAAATCGGGCAAGCGCCGGTTAGGCGCCACCATTCAGGATTTCAACCTGGCCATAAAGTTCTACCGTTCCGGCGTCGACAATGATTCCGCCACCGTCGGCACAAGCATAGACCGGCTCATTCGCATCCTTAAGCGGCTTCCATAGAGAATCTGGAACACTGGTCGGTGTGAAGTGCGGGAGAAAATGGAACTGGGTAAGGCCCAACGAAGTGTGGTCGGTGAGCAGTGGGTCGGGAGCGTCGCCACACAGTGCAGCGGTGGAGATGTTTGGAGACATCAGGATTGCTCCAGCGCTAACTCCGATGAGGACGCCGCCCTGCACAACGTACTTACGAAGTTCGGGTAAAAGGCCATGCTGTTGCAACCACCGAAGGAATCCGTAGGTGTTGCCGCCTGAGAGGTGCACAGCATCGCATTGAAGCGCGGTCGCTGTGAGGTCGCCAATGTTCTGCGAGTCTGGACCGACATAGAAGTCAAGGCTTACACCGCGATCAGCGTAGTAGGCACGCGCTGTCTCGAAGTATTGACGATTCGTCTCTGCGCTAGAGGCGAAATATGCGATCCGAGGACTGGATTTGCCAATGAGCCGAAGCAATCGAGCGTCGAGCACCGGGTTTCCAAGTGCTTGTTGATCGCTGTATAGAGCGAGTCGGGGAGTCATGGCGTTTGCGATGCCTAACGAATAGATATGCCTGGTGATTTGGGAAAGCCTAACGCCTGAATTAAGCCGCGCCGCGAAGCGGCGTCGGCTTGGACGAATTGTTAGCTGACAACCGTGGAAAGGAAGACCGCCAGTTCACGGTTGCCGCGAATCAGCCCGGCGGCAACTGCGTAAGGATCGAACTCTCGTGCCACACCCGGGATGATAGATAGCCTTACGGCGGGACGAGCTTCCACCACTAGCGCGTCGGCGCCAACCACCTGCACAAGATATTGGACGATGAATCCACCGACGATCATCACCAAGAAGCCAACATCTTCCTCGGGGATGGCCTGCGCCTTGAGCCAGCCGTCGAGTTGCGGAACAATCACGGCAGGGTTTAGCGGCGTGCCGGTTTGGTGTAGGCCGATACGACCCAGAACATCGTCGAGCATCGGCGCTGTTTTTTCGAGTAACTCGTTTGCATCCATTGGCAGCTAACGCTCGCGGTAAGCCGCGCCGCAGTGCGAAGCACGGAGGGTACCCGCAAGCGAAGCTTGTGGGTGTCGGCTTGACCAACCGGTTAGGCTGGTGACCGATGATTGGTTGGTTGCATCACTCATGTTGTTCAGCTTTCAGGGATGCCGGCCAAAGGCGTATCGCATGCCAGAAGGTCGGGTATAGCGCTAGCGGTACCGCTGAGATGTAAAAGAAAAATAGAGGTAGGAAGATCACGGTCGATACAAAGCCAGTGGATGCGCCTATGACCAGCCAAACCCAATGGCAGGGTTGATTCTTCAGCCAACTACGCGTCATTGCTGCCAAGCAGACCCAGGCAAGCAATGGCATGGGATAGACGTAGGCGCTGATGCCTTTAGGACCCGCATCCGCGCCTACGTTTGATCCGAGGGGAATTAATGCGAAGAAGAAGGAACTGCCTACTGCCAAGCTTGCAAAGCACCATGAAAGCAATGCAAAAGCAAAACGTCGACCAGAAACTGCTGCATGGGTAGGTTGCGCGGCCATTCGTCAGTGTATAGAACCGGTTATGAGAGGCCTAACGGACTAGGTAAGCCGCCCGCAGAATGCGGGTCGGCTTGACTGACGGGTTAGCCTGCACGGCCAGCCCCCAAACGCTTGCTGCGCGCAGCAAATGCGACGACGACGAATACGCATGCAAGCAACCAAAAGAACAAAGGTTGGCCCCAAAGTCCGAACCAAGAGTACAGAAGCGAGCTGAGAAGAGCCCCCTACCTCCGGCAGGTGGATGGTGAGGCTGAACAATCAGGATAAGGCCAAATATCGTCATGACCACGGCCAAGATGGAACAAATACGCTCAGCATTTTTGGCGCCCGGAACAAACCCGCGTTCCATTGATGTCCGCGGGAGCGGCTTCACGGATGTGCTCCGATTTCGAAAGCTCTCCCAGAGGATGAAAGCTGCAAGCGAACCGAGCGTCATAAAAAGGAATAAAGCCTCAAGCATTTGAATGTTGGCTAACTAGATTTAGACGACAGTCATTGTGCCGTCTGCAGTCTGCTAAACAAAGTTCTTTTCGCTGCACCAGACGTCGAGCAGCGGGATTCCCCGTTTAGGCAAACCTAAAAATTTCCGGATGGCGAAGCAGCCTCAGGGGGCATTGCACCCGAAATGTATCGCGGATGGATACCTGCTTTCACTACTCATACCGGGAATCACAGCAGGCTTGCCCTTCAAGGCCCGACAGACATCCGCATCCGGCCCCCAAAAGCACAAAGGCCTGGTCACCCAGGCCTTTGTCTTTCAGATCGCAGCGCGCTTCAAGGCGCCGCATGCTGCGGCGGCAGTGTTACGAAGCCAACTCGCTCACCGGCACGCAACTGCAGAACAGATTTCGGTCGCCATACACGTTATCCACCCTTCCCACGGGCGACCAGTACTTGGCCTGGCGCAGTGCAGTCACGGGGAAGGCCGCGGTTTCGCGGCTGTAGGCGCGGGCCCAGTCGGCGCCCAGCAGGCTTTCCGCCGTGTGCGGGGCGTTCTTGAGCGGGTTGTCGTTCTGCGGCCAAGTACCGGATTCGATCTGGCGGATCTCTTCGCGGATGGCGATCATGGCGTCGATGAAGCGGTCCAGCTCGGCCAGGGTTTCGCTTTCGGTGGGTTCCACCATCAGCGTGTTGGGCACGGGGAAGGACAGCGTGGGCGCGTGGAAGCCGTAGTCGATGAGGCGCTTGGCCACGTCTTCGGCCATGACGCCGCTGGTTTCCTTGAAAGCCCGCAGGTCCAGGATGCATTCGTGCGCCACGTGGCCGTTGGCGCTCGCGTACAGCGTGGGGTAGTGGTCCTTCAGGCGCGCGCTGATGTAGTTGGCGCTGAGGATGGCGGTTTCGGTCGCGGCCTGGAGGCCGTCGGCGCCCATCATGCGGATGTACATCCAGCTGATGGGCAGCACGGCGGCGTTGCCCAAGGGCGCGGCGCTGACGGCGCCGTTGCCGCCGGGCACGCCGGCCGTTGCGTGGCCGGGCAGGTAGGGCACGAGGTCTTCGACCACGCAGACGGGGCCGACGCCGGGGCCGCCGCCGCCGTGCGGGATGCAGAAGGTCTTGTGCAGGTTGAGGTGGCTCACGTCGCCGCCGAATTCACCGGGTGCGGCCACGCCGACCAGGGCGTTCATGTTGGCGCCGTCCACATACACCCGGCCGCCGTGCTGGTGGACCAGCTGGCAGAGTTCCTTGACCTGCGTCTCGAACACGCCGTGGGTGCTGGGGTAGGTGATCATCACGCAGGCGAGCTTGTCGGCGTGCTGTTCGCACTTGGCCTTGAGGTCGGCCAGGTCCACGTTGCCGCTGGCGTCGCAGGCCGTGACCACCACCTGCATGCCGGCCATCTGGGCGCTGGCGGGGTTGGTGCCGTGGGCGCTGCTGGGGATCAGGCAGATGTTGCGGTGGCCCTGGCCCCGTGCCCGGTGCCAGCCGCGGATGGCGAGCAGGCCGGCGTATTCGCCCTGGCTGCCGGCGTTGGGCTGTAGGCTGATGCCGGCGTAGCCCGTGGCCTGGCACAGCCAGGCGCGCAGCTGCTCGTCCAGCTCGGCATAGCCCTGCAGCTGGTCGGCGGGCGCGAAGGGGTGGACGTGCGCGAATTCGGGCCAGGTGATGGGGATCATCTCGCTGGTCGCGTTGAGCTTCATGGTGCAGGAGCCCAGCGGGATCATGCTGCGGTCCAGCGCCAGGTCTTTGTCGGACAGCTGGCGGATGTAGCGCAGCATGCCGGTTTCGCTGTGGTGGGTGTTGAACACCGGGTGCGTGAGGAAGGCGCTGCTGCGCTGCAGGGCGGCGGGGATCAGCGCTTCCACGCCGGCTTCGGCGTAGTCGGCGAAGGTGGGCAGGGTCTGGCCGTCCTGGGCGAAGATCTTCCAGAGCAGCTCGACGTCAGCGCGGGTGGTGGTCTCGTCCAGCGAGATGCAGAGGTATTCCTTGAAATAGATCCGCAGGTTGGCGCCCATGGAGACTGCGCGGGCAGCTGTCGTTTCCGTAGCGGCGCCGGTGTGCAGCGAGAGCGTGTCGAAGGTCGGGTGCTCGCGCAGCGGCGCGCCCAGGGCCTTGAGGCCCTGCGCCAGGATGGCGGTGTAGGCGGCCACGCGGCGGGCGATGCGGGTCAGGCCTTCGGGGCCGTGATAGACGGCGTACATGCTGGCGATGACGGCCGGCAGCACCTGGGCCGTGCAGATGTTGGAGGTGGCCTTCTCGCGGCGGATGTGCTGCTCGCGGGTCTGCAGTGCCAGGCGGTAGGCGGGCTTGCCGTGCACGTCCACGCTCACGCCCACTAGGCGGCCGGGCAGGCTCCGCTTGTATTCGTCGCGGCAGGCCATGAAGGCGGCGTGCGGCCCGCCCGCGCCCATGGGCATGCCGAAGCGTTGGGTGGTGCCCACGACGATGTCGGCGCCCCATTCGCCGGGCGGGGTGATGAGGGTCAGGGCCAGCAGGTCGGCCGCGGCGATGAAGGCGGCGCCACGGGCGTGGGCCTTCTCGGCATCGGCCGCCAGTTCGTCGATGCGGCCGCTGGTGGCGGGGTACTGGGCCAGCACGGCGAAATAGTCGCCGTCCAGCGCGTCGTTCCATTCGGCCAGCGAGTTGGCCAGCACCACCTCGATGCCCAGCGGCTCGGCGCGGGTCTGGATCACCTCGATGGTCTGCGGGTGCGCGTCGCCCGCGACGATGAAGCGGTTGCTCTTGGACTTGACCGAGCGCTTGGCTAGCGTCATGGCTTCGGCGGCGGCGGTGGCCTCGTCGAGCATGGAGGCGTTGGCGATCGGCATGGCCGTCAAATCGCACACCATGGTCTGGAAGTTGACCAGCGCTTCCATGCGGCCCTGGCTGATCTCGGCC
Source organism: Paracidovorax wautersii (assembly GCF_900113035.1). GTDB lineage: Bacteria > Pseudomonadota > Gammaproteobacteria > Burkholderiales > Burkholderiaceae_C > Paracidovorax > Paracidovorax wautersii. The sequence goes on from NZ_FONX01000009.1 coordinate 76,021, forward strand.
TGGTAGGGCGTGTAGGCGGTGTACCAGGCGGGGTTCTCCAGGATGTTGCGCAGGATCACGCCGGGCGTGTGCGTGCCGTAGTAGCCCTGGCCGATGAAGCTCTTCAGTAGCTGGTTCTTGCCCGCGATGGCCTTCAGCTCGGCCAGCGCGCCGGCTTCGGTCGTGGCGGCGGGCAGGTCCATGGGCTGGCTGCGGGCGATGGAGCGGGGCACGATGCCGTCGATGAGCGCACGGCGCGAGGCCTCGCCGATCACGGAGAGCATGTGGGCTTCGTCCGCCGCATCGATGCCGATGTGGCGGGGCTGGAATTCGGTGGCGTTCTCCAAGGCGGAGAGCGGGGGCAGGGCGGTGGTCATCGGCGGCGTTCGGTCGGGGCGTGGCGGGGAGGGCCGCCGCACCCGGCGGCGGCCGGGGGGCGCAGCGGCAGCGGCGGGGTCAGGCGTTCTGGGCGAACGCGGCGTAGGTGGTTTCGTCCATCAGGCCGTCCAGCTGGGCGGCGTCGGAAACGCGCACCTTGAAGAACCAGCCGGCGCCCAGCGGGTCGCTGTTGGCGAGCGACGGGTCGGCGCGCAGGGCCTCGTTCACTTCGACGATCTCGCCCGACACGGGCATGTAGACGTCGGCCGCGGCCTTGACGGACTCGACCACGCCGGCCACTTCGCCCTGCTCGAAGGTCTTGCCGACTTCGGGCAGGTCCACGAACACCACGTCGCCCAGCGCGTCTTGCGCATGCTGGGTGATGCCGACGATGGCGGCGTCCGCCTGGGCCGTGTCGATCCACTCGTGGTCTTTGGAAAATTTGACGCTCATGGGGAAACTCCAGAAAAAAGAGGAAGGAAGACGATGTTTGAAACGATGGCGCCGATGCCAGCAGCGACTGTAGCCGTCCGGCAGCGGGGCGCGGGCCTCATGGTGTGCGGCCCGCGCGAGCCGGCGCTGCGCAGAGGCGGTGCAGGCCGCAGCCGGCCGGGGCGGGCCGCGCTTCAGCCGCGGTAGTAGCGGGCGGGGGTGAAGGGCATGGCCGCCACTTCCATCGGCACGGCCTTGCCGCGCACGATGGCGTTCACCCGCGTGCCAAGCGCCGCGAAGGCGGGCGCCACGTAGCCCATGGCGACGGGCCGGTCCACGGTGGGGCCCAGCAGGCCGCTGGTGACTTCGCCGATGCGCTGGCCGTCCGGCGACTGCAGTTCGGTGTGCTCGCGCACCGGCACGCGCTCCAGCGCCACCAGGCCCACGCGCTTGCGGGCGAGCAGGGCCGGGTCGTCGATCTGGGCGAGCACCTTGTCGGCGCCGGGAAAGCCGCCGGCGCGGGCGCCGCCCGTGCGGCGCACCTTCTGGATGGCCCAGTTCAGCGCGGCTTCGGGCGGGGTGGTGGTGGTGTCGATGTCGTTGCCGTAGAGGCACAGGCCCGCCTCCAGCCGCAGCGAGTTGCGTGCGCCCAGGCCGATGGGCTGGACCTCGGGCTGGGCCAGCAGGGCGCGGGCCAGCGTCTCGGCCTGCGCGGCGGGCACGGAGATCTCGAAGCCGTCTTCGCCCGTGTAGCCGCTGCGGGTCACGTAGCAGTCGCAGCCGGCGATGGAGGCGGCCGTGCCGGTCATGAAGACCAGGGACAGCACTTCGGGCGCCAGGCGGCCGAGCGCGGCGGCGGCCTGCGGGCCTTGCAGCGCCAGCAGGGCCTGGTCGGGCAGGGGCTGTACCTGGCAGAGGTGGCCGATGCGTTCCTGGATGTGGGCGATGTCGCCGACCTTGCAGGCGCCGTTGACGATGATGAAGAGGTCGTCGCCCCGGTTCACGAACATCAGGTCGTCGATGATGCCGCCCGCGTCGTTGAGCAGCAGGCCGTAGCGCTGGCGGCCGATGTCCAGGCCCTGCACGTCCACCGGGATCAGCGTTTCGAAGGCGGCGGCGGCATCGGGGCCCGACAGGCACAGCTGGCCCATGTGCGAGACGTCGAAGAGGCCTGCGGCAGTGCGCGTGTGGTGGTGCTCGGCCATCAGGCCTGCGGGGTACTGCACGGGCATGGAATAGCCCGCGAAGGGCACCATGCGCGCGCCCAGTTCCAGGTGCAATGCGTTGAGCGGGGTGGTCAGCAGCGGGGCGGCTGACGCGGGGGAGGACGAGGACATGGCGGCAATCTCCACAGGGGCGAACAGTGACGCGGCCGGCCCCGGTGAGGAGGCCTTGGCCGCTGCATGTGCCCCGCTGTCCGCTTTACCTGAGAGATTCACCGTGCCGGGCGGCCGTCGATGCGGCTGCGGGGCGGGGTTTGCTCCTTCGGTGGGCCGCTGCCTGCATTGCGTGGGCGGCGGCCTCTCTCCAGCAAGGGAAACGCCCGCATCCCTGCGGGCGCTCCTGTCAGTCCTTTTGCCTGAGCGTTCGGGCGGTTGGTGCCCTGCGCCTTCGGCGGCTGCCGCATGGCGCGGCAACTCTCTCCTGACGAGTAGGCGGAGTATAGCGGCGCCACGGCGGGCCCAGCAGCCGGTTGACGATCGCCTCTGGAATTGTCAACCGGCATCGTGAAGCAATTTGTTGCATCTGGCGCCGCATCCAAACGCAGGCCTGGTGGGTAGAGCCTGGGCAGACCCGTGAAAAGCACAGGCTGCCATCGATTCCATCCACTGTTGTTTCACACGATTCCAAGGAGCACCCCATGCGCAACATCCGCCTCTCCCGTATCGCCACCCTGGCCGGTACCGTGTCCGCCGCTGCCCTGCTGGCCGCCTGCGGCTCGATGTCGTCGTCGCCGTCCTCCGGCATGGCCTTCTCGCAGGCCAGCCTGCCCGCGTCCATCCAGGTGCCGGCCGGCAACAAGGTGGCCTGGGAGACCGTGGGCAAGGGCGACATCACCTACGAATGCAAGGACAAGGCCGGCATGCCCGGCCAGGTGGAATGGACCTTCGCTGGCCCGGACGCCAAGCTGATGGACCGCAGCGGCAAGCAGGTCGGCAAGTACTACGGCCCACCCGCCACCTGGGAGGCGAACGACGGCTCCAAGCTGACGGCGACCCAGCTGGCCGTGGCGCCTTCCACCGCCGGCGCGCTGCCCTACCAGCTGGTCAAGGCCAACCCCGCCATGGGCAGCGGCGCGCTGACCGGCGTCACCTACATCCAGCGCGTGAACCTCACGGGCGGCGTAGCCCCGGCCAACATGGCTTGCACCATGGCCAACAAGGGCCAGAAGACCACCGTGCCCTACCAGGCCGACTACATCTTCTACAAGGCGGTCTGACCGGAACCGCTGCGCGGGGCAGCATCGGCCGCCCCAGGCGAGCAAGGGGAAGGGCGGCGGGGCCTGCGGCATGCACTACGATGCCGCAGATCCCTCCACCACCCTCCCAGCCCGCCCTTGAACGCTGCAGCCGACCCTTTCGACTACGACGCCGCTCTGGGGGCTTGCGCCCGGGGTGACCACCAGGCCCTGCAGCGCATCTACGAGCGCGAAGGCCGCTACCTGCTGGGCGTGGCCCTGCGCATCGTGCGCGAGCGTGCCCAGGCCGAGGATGTGCTGCACGACGCCTTTCTCAGCATCTGGCAGCGCGCCGGCAGCTTCGACGCTGCGCGCGGCGCGGGCCGGGGCTGGATCTACAGCGTGGTGCGCCACGCGGCGCTGAACGTGGTGCGCGGCAGCGGACGCGACGTGCGCCTGGACGAAGAGGCCGTGGAGGCCATCGACGACCAGGCCGCGCTGCAGAACTACCGCAGCCGCATCGACCCCTATGAACTCGGTGCCGACCTGGGCCGGCTCGACACCTGCCTGGGCCGCCTGGAGCCGGCGCGGCGCGATTGCATCGTGCTGGCCTACGTGGAAGGCTGCTCGCACGGCGAGATCGCCGAACGCACGCAGACGCCGCTGGGCACCGTGAAGGCCTGGATTCAGCGCGGCATGCGCGCGCTGCGGGAGTGCATGGCATGACGAGCCGATCGACACCGGATTTTTCCGACGCTTCCAGCCCCGAGGATCTCGACGCCCTGGCCGGCGCCTACGTGCTGGGCACGCTGCCCATCGCGGGCCGCCGCTCGGTCGAAGCGCGCCTGCCGCGCGACGCGGCGCTGCGCGCGGCGGTCGAAGCCTGGGAAGAGCGCCTGCATCCGCTGGTGGCGCTCGCGCCCGCCGTGGAGCCATCGCCCGCGCTCTGGCCGCGCATCGAGCGCAGCGTGGGCGGGGCCGGCGCGGCTGCTGCCCGCCGCCCGCGTGCCGCTGCCGCGGCGCCTTCGGCCCTCGGCGCGTGGTGGAACGATCTGCGCCTCTGGCGCGGGCTGGCCGCAGGCGGCTTTGCCGCCGCCGCCGTGCTGGCGACGGTGCTGGTCGCGGGGCCGGGCCTGCGCGGCGCGCCCGCCGGGCCGCAATACATGGTGGTGCTGGTGGCGCCGGGCGGCACTTCGCCCGGCTGGGTGGTGCAGGCCTCGTCGCGCTCGGGCCAGCTGCAGCTCAAGCCCCTGGCCGACACACCCGTGCCGCCCGGCAAATCGTTGCAGTTCTGGACCAAGGCCGACCAGTGGCAGGGGCCGAAATCGCTGGGCCTGGTGCGGCCGGGCGAGCCGGTGCAGGTGCCGATCGACCGCCTGCCGCCGCTGGAGGCGAACCAACTCTTCGAGCTGACGCTGGAGCCCGAGGCCGGCTCGCCCATCGACCGGCCGACCGGGCCGATCGTGTTCATCGGGCGCGCCGTCAAGATGATCTGACGGCGCTCTTATTTCGATAGCTGCCTGCGCAGGAGGGGCGGGCGCCAGGGCCGGATTTTCCCGGTACCCTGGTTCCCCTGTTGCGTACGTCTTCAGCCCAGCAGCAGCGCGTCGTCCGCCAGCTTCTCGCCGCGCACCTTCTCGAACATCTGCAGCAGGTCGGGCACGTCCAGGCGGCTGCGTTCCTCGCCGGCCACATCGAGCACCACCTGGCCCTGGTGCAGCATCACCGTGCGCTGGCCCACGTCCAGCGCCTGGCGCATGCTGTGCGTGACCATCATGGTGGTGAGCTGGTTCTCGGCCACGATGCGGGCGGTGAGCTGCAGCACGAAGTCGGCCGTGCGCGGGTCGAGCGCGGCGGTGTGCTCGTCCAGCAGCAGGATGCGCGAGGGCTGCAGCGCGGCCATCAGCAGGCTAACGGCCTGGCGCTGGCCGCCCGAGAGCAGGCCGATGCGGTCCGTGAGGCGCTTCTCCAGGCCCAGGCCCAGCGTGGCGAGGCGTTCGCGGAAGGTCTCGCGCTGTTGCGCCTTCACCGCGCCGCGCAGGCCGCGCAGCGTGCCGCGCTGCTGGGCGAGGGCCATGTTCTCCTCGATGGTCAGGTCTTCGCAGGTGCCGGCCATCGGGTCCTGGAAGACGCGCGCCACGCGCTTCGCGCGCGCCCAGACGGGCTGGCGGGTCACGTCTTCGCCGTCGATGGCGATGCGGCCCGTGTCCACCGACAGGTCGCCCGAGATGGCGTTCAGGAAGGTCGATTTGCCGGCCCCGTTGGAGCCGATGACGGTGACGAACTGCCCGGCCGGAATGTCCAGCGACATGCCGCGCAGCGCGCGCGTCTCGATGGGCGTGCCGGGGTTGAAGGTGATGTGCAGGTCTTGTGCGCTCAGCATGTGGCGACGTTCCTATTCGTGAATCAGAGTGTTTGCCATGCCGCGGAGCTTTCTGCCCGCACGGCCCAGGCCAGCGGCCGCCGCGCAAGGGCCGCCCCGCCGCGCTGGCGGCGTCCCCCTTCCCGGCGCAGCCGAGAGAAGGGGGAAGGCGCGTAGCGCCTCAGGGGGATGTTCTTCACTTCGAGGCCAGCTTGCGTTTGATCTGGGGGATCACCAGGGCGATCGTCACCAGCACGGCCGTGACCAGGTTCAGGTCTTGCGCCTTCAGGCCGATGAAGTCGCTGTTGAGCGCCAGCGCGATGAAGAAGCGATAGACGATAGCGCCGATGATGACGGCGAGCGTCGCCCACACCAGCCGGCGCGAGGGCAGGATGCTCTCGCCCACGATCACGGCGGCCAGGCCGATCACGATGGTGCCGATGCCCATGGAGATGTCCGCGCCGCCCTGCGTCTGCGCGAAGAGCGCGCCGGCCAGGGCCACCAGCGCGTTCGACACGGCCATGCCCAGCAGCACCATGGCGCCGGTGTTCACGCCCTGGGCGCGGGCCATGCGGGCGTTGGAGCCGGTGGCGCGGATGGCCAGGCCCCGCTCGGTGGCGAAGAACCAGTCCATGGCGAGCTTGGCGACGATGACGATCACCAGCAGCAGGGCGGGGCGGGCGACGTAGTCGGCCATGCCTTCGGGCTGCAGCAGGGTGAAGAGCGTCGGGTCGTTGATGAGCGGCACGTTGGGACCGCCCATGATGCGCAGGTTGATCGAATACAGCGCGATCATCATCAGGATGCTGGCCAGCAGATCCATGATCTTGAGCTTGACGTTGAGCCAGCCGGTGATGAGGCCCGCGCCCGCGCCCGCCGCCGTGGCCGCGAGCGTGGCGACGTAGGGGTTGGTGCCCGTGGAGATGAGCACCGCGCAGACCGCACCGCCCAGCGGGAAGCTGCCGTCCACCGTCAGGTCGGGAAAGCGCAGCAGCCGGAACGAGATGAAGACGCCCAGCGCGACCAGGCTGAAGATCAGCCCGATCTCGACGGCGCCGAGCAGGGAGAAGAGGGACATGGCAGAGGGCCTTGCAAAAGCAAAGCAGGAGCCGAAGCTCCTGCGGTCATGGGGGTGCTTGCGGCACGCGCCGCAAGCGCAGCCGTGAACCTTACTTCACGATATGGGCGGCGGACTTGATGAACGCGTCGGAGAGCTTCACGCCCTGCTTTTCGGCGGCGCCGGGGTTCACCGTCAGCTCCAGCTTGGTGCTGATCTCGGGCTTGATGTCGCCGGGTTTTTCGCCCTTGAGCACGCGCACCACCATGCGGCCGGTCTGCTCGCCCAGGTCGCGGTAGTTGATGCCGAACGAAGCGATGGCGCCGCGCTTGACGCTGTCGGCATCGGCGGCGATCAGGGGCAGCTTGGCTTCCTGGCCGACCTTGACCAGCGATTCATAGGCCGAGACCACGTTGTTGTCGGTGCTGGTGTAGATCACGTCGGCCTTGCCGATCAGGCTGCGCGCGGCGCTGCCCACATCGACGGAGCGGGGCGCGGCGGCCTCGACCAGGGTCATGCCCATCTTGGGCAGCAGGGCCTTGAGTTCCTTGACCACCACGGCGGAGTTGGCCTCGCCGGGGTTGTAGACCACGCCCACGCGCTTGGCATTGGGCACGACCTGCTTGACCAGTTCCATCTGCTTGTCCAGCGCCAGCAGGTCGGACACGCCCGTCACATTGGTCTTGCTGGGCTCCCAGTCCTTGACCAGCTTGGCGGCGACCGGGTCGGTCACGGCCGAGAAGATCACCGGCACCGTCCTGGTGGCGGCGACCACGGCCTGGGCCGAGGGCGTGGCGATGGCGACGATGGCGTCGGGCTGGTCGCCCACGAACTTGCGGGCGATCTGCGCGGCCGTGCCGGTGTTGCCCTGGGCGCTCTGGTACTGCCACTTGAGCGTCTTGCCCTCTTCGTAGCCGGCGGCGGCCAGGCTGGCCTTCACGCCGTCGCGGATGGCGTCCAGCGCGGGGTGTTCGACGATGGCCGTCACGGCCACGGACTTCTGCTGGGCCTGCGCCAGCGGAGCGGCGGCCGCCAGGGCCAGGGCGATGGCGCCGAGGGGCGCCCAGGACGATTGCTTCATGGTGTCTGTCTGCTTTCGGGGTCAGGGGAGAAGCGCCGTGCTTCCATGGCAAAAGAGGCCGCCAGCGCAGGTGTTACCTGCGCCAGCAGCTATCTTTTCAGTAGCGTTGCGGCAGGGGCTATTGTCGCCTTACATGCCGGAGTAGTTCGGGCCGCCGCCGCCTTCAGGGGTGACCCAGACGATGTTCTGCGTCGGGTCCTTGATGTCGCAGGTCTTGCAGTGCACGCAGTTCTGCGCGTTGATCTGCAGGCGCTGGGCCGTGCCGCCCTGGGCTTCGTCGGGCACGAATTCATACACGCCCGCCGGGCAGTAGCGGGCCTCGGGGCCGGCGTACTTGGCGAGGTTGATGTCCACCGGCACGCTGGCGTCCTTGAGCGTCAGGTGGGCGGGCTGGTTCTCGGCGTGGTTGGTGTTGCTGATGAACACGCTGGAGAGCCGGTCGAAGGTGAGCTTGCCGTCGGGCTTGGGATAGACGATGGGCTTGCACTCGGCCGCGGGCTTCAGGTAGGCGTGGTCGGGCTTGTCGCGGTGCAGCGTCCAGGGGATGTTGCCCTTGAGCACGAACTGCTCGATGCCGTTCATCAGCGTGGCCGTGACCAGGCCCTTCTTGAACCAGGCCTTGAAGTTGCGCGCCTTGTTCAGCTCGGCGTAGAGCCAGCTCTTCTCGAAGGCCTCGGGGTAGGCGCTCAGTTCGTCGTGCTGGCGGCCGCCCTGGATGGCGTCATACGCGGCCTCGGCGGCCAGCATGCCGGTCTTGATGGCGGCATGGCTGCCCTTGATGCGGCTCACGTTCAGGAAGCCCGCGTCGCAGCCCACCAGCGCGCCGCCGGGGAACACGAACTTGGGCAGCGACAGCAGGCCGCCGGCCGTGATGGCACGCGCGCCGTAGCCGATGCGCTTGGCCGGCTTGATGCCCTGGGCCTCGTCGCCTTCCAGGTAGTAGCGGATGTTGGGGTGGGTCTTCCAGCGCTGGAATTCCTCGAACGGGCTCAGGTAGGGGTTGGAATAGTCCAGCCCGGTGATGAAGCCCAGCGTGACCTTGTTGTCTTCCGCGTGGTAGAGGAAGGCGCCGCCGTAGGTGTCGGCATCCATCGGCCAGCCGGCGGTGTGCATCACGAAGCCGGGCTGGTGGCGCTTGGGGTCGATCTCCCAGAGTTCCTTCACGCCGATGCCGTAGGTCTGCGGGTCGCGCCCTTCGTCGAGCTTGTAGCGGGCGATCAGCTGCTTGCCCAGGTGGCCGCGCGCGCCTTCGGCGAAGATCGTGTACTTGGCGTGCAGCTCCATGCCGAGCTGGAAGTCGGCGGTGGGCTCGCCGTCCTTGCCCACGCCCATGTTGCCGGTGGCCACGCCCTTGACGGAGCCGTCCTCGTTGTAGAGCACTTCGGCCGCGGGAAAGCCCGGGAAGATCTCCACGCCCAGCTCTTCGGCCTGCGCGGCCAGCCAGCGCACCACGTTGCCCAGGCTGACGATGTAGTTGCCGTGGTTCTGGAAGCACTGCGGCAGCAGGAAGTTGGGCGTGCGCCAGGACGACTTCTCGCCCAGGAAGATCATGGCGTCGTCGGTCACCGGCTGGTTCAGCGGCGCGCCGCGCTCTTTCCAGTCGGGAATCAGCTCGCTCAGCGCTTTCGGGTCCATGATGGCGCCCGAGAGGATGTGCGCGCCGGGCTCGGAACCTTTTTCCAGCACCACGACCGACAGCTCCTGCCCCTTTTCGGCGGCCAGCTGCTTCAGGCGAATGGCGGTGGCCAGCCCGCCGGGGCCGCCGCCGACCACGACCACGTCGTATTCCATGGCTTCGCGCGGGCCGTACGTGCTGAGGATTTCGTCTTTCGTCATGGGTTGTCTCTTGGTGATTTGATAATCGTCGAGGGGCAGCGAGGGTTCATCCAGGCCGTGCCTGGATCTGCGCTGATTGTATGCATTGAAGCGTAACAATCGAACGATCGTTCTTTTTTCGAGGGAGATACCGACAATGGCTTACAGCATCGACCTGTCCGGCCGCGTGGCCCTGGTGACCGGCGCATCCAGCGGCCTGGGGGCGCAGGCCGCGCGCACCCTGGCCCGCGCGGGCGCCGGCGTGGTGCTGGCCAGCCGGGATCTGGAGAAATTGAAGGAACTGCGCGCCCGCATCGAGGGCGAGGGCGGCGACGCGCACGTGGTGGCGCTCGACGTGACCGACCACGACTCCATCCGCGCCGCCGTGGCCCATGCCGAGACCGAGATGGGCTCCATCGACATCCTGGTCAACAACTCGGGCGTCTCCACCTCGCAGCGCATCGAGGACGTGACGCCCGAGGATTTCGACTACGTCTTCGCCACCAACGCGCGCGGCGCCTTCTTCGTCGCTCAGGAGGTGGGCCGCCGCATGCTGGCGCGCTCGCGCGGGGCGGCGCCGGGCAGCTTCACGGGCGGGCGCATCATCAACATCGCCTCCATGGCCGGGCTCAAGGTGATTCCGCAGATCGGCGCCTACAGCATGAGCAAGGCCGCCGTGCTGCACATGACGCGTGCCATGGCGCTCGAATGGGGCCGCTACGGCATCAACGTGAACGCCATCTGCCCCGGCTACATCGCCACCGACCTGAACCAGCACCATTGGCAGACCGACCAGGGCCGCAAGCTGGTGGACATGCTGCCGCGCAAGCGCCTGGGCGAGCCGCACGACCTGGACGCGCTGATCGTCATGCTGGCCAGCGACCAGAGCCATTTCGTCAACGGCGCGGTCATCGCGGCCGACGACGGCTTCGCGCTCTGACTGGCCGATGTTCGCAGGCATTCTGGCGGGGCTCGCCGCGGGCGCGCTCTGGGGGCTGGTGTTCGTCGCGCCGCACATGGTGCGCGGTTTTTCCTCCATCGATCTGGCGGCCGGCCGCTTCGTGGCCTATGGCGCCACGGCGCTGGGCATGCTGCTCTGGGGGCTGCGCGGCACGCCGCTGCGGCCCACGCTGCGGCAGGCGGGCGCGGCGCTCTGGCTGTCGGTGCTGGGCTTCACGGGCTACTACCTGCTGCTGGCGCTGGCCATCCGGCATGCGGGCACGGCGATGCCGGCGCTCATCATCGGCACCATTCCGCTCTGGGTGATGCTGCTGGGCAAGCCGCAGGGGCTGCGCTGGCGCGCCTTGCTGCCCGGCCTGCTGCTGACGGTGGCGGGCCTGGCGTTGATGTCCGAGGTGCCGCAGGCCGGCGGCGGCGAGGCGGCGGCCGCGTACGGGCAGGGCGTGTTGCTGGCGCTGGTGGCGCTGGTGTGCTGGACGGCGTTCGCGCTGCTGAACGCGGCCTGGCTCAAGCGCCATACGGAAGTGAGCGCATCCGACTGGGCCAACTGGCTGGGCATCGCCACGGGCGTAGGCGGGCTGCTGCTGTGGCTGGCGCTGGGCAGCCCGCTGCATGAACTGGCGCAGCGGCCGGGCTTCGGCGGCTTCGTGCTGGTCTGCGCGGCGATCGGCATCGGCTCCAGCTGGCTCGCGACCATTCTCTGGAGCATCGCCAGTCAGCGCCTGTCGGCCAGCCTCTGCGGCCAGCTGATCGTGAGCGAGACGCTGTTCGCGCTGCTCTATTCCTTCGCCTGGGAGGGCAGCTGGCCCACGGCGACGCAGTGGGCGGCCAGCGTGCTCTTCACGTTGGGCATTCTGGCTTCCATCAAGGCGCACCGCTGACCGTTGGCCATTGGCCATTGGCCTCTCCTGCGGTGGCGGCTGCGGCGCGCTGCTGCTGTTGCCGCGGCTTCAGCGAACGACCCGGAACCGCCCGGCGTGCGCGGCCAGCCAGTCCTGCGCCAGTTCGGCCGCGCCCGGCGACTGGGTTTCGTGGTCGGGATGGAAGTCGCGCCGCAGGTAGCGCAGCAGCGCGGGCAGGGTGCGCCAGACCAGCCCGTCGCGGCCCCAGAACAGGTCCAGCGCCTGCAGCCAGGTCGAGGGCCGCCAGAGCGTGCCGTCGTGGTGCAGGTTCAGCACCGTCTGGCGCATCGAATCGCGGGCGAAGTTCAGGCACACGAGGAGGAACCAGCGCACCCGCCAGCGGTAGTCGCCGCCCGCGGCCTGGTAGAGCGCGAAGGCCACCGAGCGGTGCTCGGTCTCCTCGGCGGCATGCCAGCGCCAGAGCAGCTGCATCTCGGGCTCGGCGCCTTCCAGCCAGCGGCCGTGGCGCAGCGTGCCGTCGGCCAGCAGTGCGGTGAAATGCTCGTAGGCGCAGGTGGCGGCCAGCGCATGCAGCGGGTGCGGGGCCTTCTTCTGCAGCAGGGCGATGCGGTCCCGCGCCCAGTGCTGCCAGCGGTTGACCAGACCCTGTTTTTCCAGCTGCGCGTTGTAGAGGCCGTGGATGTGGCGGTGCGTGGCCTCCTGCCCGACGAAGCCGCGCATCTGCTCGTGCAATTCCTCGCGCAGCGCGGCGTGCTCGGGGCCTTGCGGCAGCAGCGGCATGGCGTTGCGCACCGAGTCGATGAAGAACTGCTCGCCCACCGGAAAGCTCATCGACAGCGCGTTGAAGAACTGCGTGTGGAAGGCCTTGCCGCTGTGCCAGTGGCGGCCGAAGCCGTTTTCGAGGTGCACGGCCAGCTTGCGGATGGGCAGCGGGCTGGCGCGGCGGGCGTCGGCCTCGGTGTCTTGATCGGCGTGGCGGGCGGTTGCGGTGCTTGCGTTCATGGCGGTCTCTTGGTTCGGGCCGGCGCCGTCTTGCGGCTTGGTCCGTTTATGAGCATTATTCAGATTTGCGGCGCCGCCCGCTACTCGCCTAAAGCTCATGTTTTCAGAGGCCCGCCCATGAAGAAGACCGACGCCCCCAAACCCAGGCCCGCCCTGCGCCGCCAGCCCACGCAGGAGCGTGCGCTGCAGACCATCGAGACGATTTTCGGCGCCACTGCTCAGATCGTGGAGCAGCAGGGCGAGGCCGCCGTGACCACCAACCGCATCGCCGAGGTGGCCGGCTTTTCCATCGGCACGCTCTACCAGTACTTCCCGTCGAAGGAAGCCATCCTGCTGGCCATGGTGGAGCGCGAGCGCAACCGCGTGCAGCAGGAGATCCAGCAGCTGCTGGATGCGGCCGTGGCCGAGCGGCGCGAGGTGCGTGCCGTGCTGCGCGAGATGGTGGGCCTGCTGGTGTCCGCCTTCGGCACCGGGCGTTCGCTGGCCGGGCGGCAGATGGTGCGCCTGGGCTGGCGCATCGACCACCATGACCGCATCACGGCCGCGCTGCGCGAAGGGGCCGAGCGCAACGCGCTGGCGCTGTCGCGGCTGGTGGAGGAGGGCGGCAACGCCTCGGTGCGACTGCCCACGCCGGCCATGATGTTCGTGGCCACGCGCGCGGTGATGGGCGCCATCCGCAGCGCCGCGCTGGAGAATTCGCCGCTCCTGGGCACGCCGGTGTTCGAGGAGGAACTGGTACGCATGGTCTGGGGCCTGCTGCGCGCCGATGGCGATGCGCCCCAGGCTGCGGCTTGATAGGGCATGGAAATGGGCCGCAGCCCAGGCCAATCAAGCGCCATTCGCTATTCAAACCATAGCGTATTGACTGAAATCAGCTGATTTCAGGTCACCGGCGCCGGGTTGAACAGCACCAGCTGGTTGGCCAGCTTCCAGTGCTCGGCCCAGGTCTTGCGGCGCCCGCTGGCCACGTCCAGCATCAGGCGGAACATCTCCCAGCCCAGCTCCTCGATGGTGGCTTCGCCGTCGGCGATGCGGCCGGCGTTCACGTCCATCAGGTCGTGCCAGCGCCGCGCCAGGTCGCTGCGCGTGGCGACCTTGATGACCGGCACCTCGGCCAGGCCGTAGGGCGTGCCCCGGCCGGTGGTGAAGACATGCAGGTTCATGCCGGCCGCCAGCTGCAGCGTGCCGCAGATGAAGTCGCTGGCCGGCGTGGCGGCGTAGAGCAGGCCCTTGCCCCGCGCCTTCTCGCCCGGCGCCACCACGCCGCTGATGGGCGCGCTGCCGCTCTTGACGATAGAGCCCATGGCCTTCTCGACGATGTTCGAGAGGCCGCCCTTCTTGTTGCCCGGCGTGGTGTTGGCGCTGCGGTCCACCCGGCCCTGGCTGAGGTAGGCGTCGTACCAGGCCATCTCGCGGATCATGGCCTGAGCCACCTCGGGCGTGGCCGCGCGCGCGGTGAGCTGGTCGATGCCGTCGCGCACCTCGGTCACCTCGCTGAACATCACCGTGGCGCCGGCGCGCACCAGCAGGTCGGTGCAAAAGCCCACGGCCGGGTTGGCGGTGACGCCGCTGAAGGCATCGCTGCCGCCGCACTGCACGCCCACCACCAGCTCGCTGGCGGGCACGGTCTCGCGGCGGCGGCGGTTCAGGCGCTCCAGGTGCGCCTCGGCCTGGCGCATCACCGACTCGACCATGGACATGAAGCCCACATGGGCCTCGTCCTGCAGGCAGACCACGTCGAGCGGGCTCTCTTCGAGCGTGCGCTCGTCCACCAGCGGGATGGCGCCGGGCGGCAGCAGGCGTTCGGGCTGGAGCTTCTCGCAGCCCAGGCTGACGACCATCACCTCGCCGCCGAAGTTGGGGTTGAGGCTGATGTTGCGCAGCGTGCGGATGGGGATCACCGCGTCGGGCGCGTCGATGGCCACGCCGCAGCCGTAGCTGTGGGCCAGGGCCACCACGTCATCGACGTGCGGGTATTGGGGCAGCAGCTCGGCCTTGATGCGCTTGACGGCGAACTCCGTCACGCCGGCCACGCACTGCACCGTCTCGGTGATGGCGAGGATGTTGCGCGTGCCCACCGAGCCGTCGGCATTGCGGTAGCCCTCGAAGGTGTAGCCCTTGAGCGGCTCCGGCACGGGCGGCCGGACGGTGGCGATGGGCAGGCCTTCGAGCGAGCGCGCATCGGGCATGTGCAGCAGCTTTTCATGCACCCAGCTGCCAGCGGCGATGGGCTGCACGGCATAGCCGATGGGCACGTTGTAGCGCCGCACCGCGCCGCCCGCGGGAATGTCTTCCAGCGCCACCTTGTGGGCCTGGGGCACGTGGTCCCGCAGCACCGGGCCGCCGGGCAGGGCGGTGCCGGCAGGCAGGCCGCCGTCGTTGGCGACGATGGCGACGTTGTCGGCCGCGTGCATCTTGATGTGCAGCGGGGGGCGGGCGGGCGTGGAGGCGTTCATGCGGCGGGGCGAAAGAGGAGGGCGATGGGTGGCCGGGATGGTCTGGCGATGCAAAATGATAACGTTGTCATCGCCCGCGTGAAGGCCGGGTTTGCCCTGCAGCCAGGAGGCTGGCAGCGCGGAGCGATCCATCTGCTAACGTCGCTGGCCTTCCATGCCGTTTTGATCCGTTCCTCCCCGATCCGCCCCTATCCGCAGGCCCGGTGCCTGGCCCCATGACTGCTGCCACCCCGCCTTCTTCCAAGCCCGCCACGCTGCACGATGTCGCCCGTGCGGCGGGCGTGTCGCTCATCACCGCCTCGCGGGCGCTGGGCCAGCCGGCCATCGTGTCGGAGGCCACGCGCGCCCGCGTGCAGGCGGCGGTCGAGGCCACGGGCTACATCCCCAACCTGCTGGCGGGCGGGCTCAAGTCGCGGCGCAGCCGCATGGTGGCGGGCATCCTGCCGGCGCTCTCGGTGTCGCAGTTCCTGCCCACGGTGCAGTCGCTGACCGTGGCGCTGCACGAGGCCGGCTACCAGCTGATGCTGGGCCAGACCTTCTACGACGCCGTGCGCGAGGACGAGGTGCTGGCCGCCATGGCCAGCCGCCAGCCCGACGGCATCGTGATGATGGGCCTGGTGCAGTCCGAGCGCTCCCGCGAGCGGCTGCAGCGCCTGGGCGTGCCGGTGGTGGAGACCTGGGACATCACCGACCGCCCGGTGGACATGGTGATCGGCTTTTCGCACCACGCGGTGGGCGCGGCGGTGGCGGACTACTTCCGCGCCCGCGGCGTCGAGCGCGTGGGCATCGCCACCGGCAGCGACCACCGCGCCCTGCAGCGGCGCGACGGCTTCGTGGCCGCCTGGGGGCGCGATGTGCCCACGGCCATCGTGCCCGCGCCCAGTTCCCTGGCGCTGGGCCGGCAGGCGCTGGGCGAGCTGCTGGCGCGGCAGCCCGGCCTGCAGGCGGTGGCCTGCAGCTCCGACATGCTGGCCCACGGCGTGCTGGTGGAGGCCGCCGCGCGCGGCCTGCGCGTGCCGCAGGACCTGGCCGTGGCGGGCTTCGGCAATGCGGAGTTCGGCGAGCACATGCTGCCTTCCATCACCACCGTGCATGTCGATGGGCCGGAAATGGGGCGGCTGGCCGCGCAGCTCATCGTGCAGCGCTGCCAGGGGCAGGTGCCCGAGCGCGCGGCTTTCGATCTGGGGTTTCGGCTGATCGAGCGGCAGTCCACGGCCGGGGGCGCTCCGGCAGGTTCATAGTGAAATGTGCCTGCAGCGCAGGTGGATCAAGCGCCTTCAGCTATCGTTTACATAGCAAATGAGCGGCGGCTGCACCGCGCTGGCGGCTCTGGTGGATCAGCCGGCCTTCCCGGCCTGCTTCTCGCGCGGCACGCGGCCCATCAGATAGAACTCCGGGTTCGGCGCCATGCCCGCGAAGCTCGCCATGCGGTTGGAGAGGCCGAAGAACGCCGTGATGGCGGCGATGTCCCAGGCGTCCTCGTCGTCGAATCCATGGGCGTGCAGGGCCTCGAAGTCGGTGTCGTCGATCTCGTGGCTGCGCTGGCAGACCTTCATCGCGAAGTCCAGCATGGCGCGCTGGCGCGGGGTGATGTCGGCCTTGCGGTGGTTCACCGCCACCTGGTCGGCCACGAAGGGCTTCTTCTCGTAGATGCGCAGCAGCGCGCCGTGCGCCACCACGCAGTAGAGGCACTGGTTGGCCGCGCTGGTGGCGGTGACGATCATCTCGCGGTCGCCCTTGGTCAGGCCGCCTTCCTCCTTGAGCATCAGCGCGTCGTGGTACGCGAAGAAGGCGCGCCATTCGGCCGGGCGCCGCGCGAAGGCGAGGAACACGTTGGGGATGAAGCCGGCTTTGTCCTGCACTTCGATGATGCGTGTGCGGATGTCGTCCGGCAGGGTGTTCAGGTCGGGAAAGGCGTAGCGTGGCATGGGGTTATGTCTCCTGTCTTGTCGGGGCCCGGGGGCCTCGGGGTGCCGGCCGAAACGGTAGCACGGCCGTGCCGCCCGGGGTTGTGCCGCCCATCTGCCGGCAACGGGCGCTTTCTGCGGCGATCCTTTTTTCGTGACGGTTGCAGCATGGCCCTGATGCGAAAAAGCTATGTCCGCCATGTTTTTTATTTGCTTCGTTCCGTCGCGCGGCATGACTACCATTTCCTTCGTCAACAGCCCCAGAGGAAGCCCCATGACCGAAGCAAGCAAGTGCCCCTTCCACGCCGCAGCCGCCAACGGTGGAACCATCAACAAGGACTGGTGGCCCAACCAGTTGCGCGTCGATCTGCTGAACCAGCATTCGTCCAAGTCCGACCCGCTGGGCGGCACCTTCAACTATGCCGAAGAGTTCAAGAAGCTCGACTTCGAAGCCCTCAAGCGCGACCTGCGCGCCCTGATGACCGATTCGCAGGACTGGTGGCCGGCCGACTTCGGCCACTACGGCCCGCAGTTCATCCGCATGGCCTGGCACTCCGCCGGCACCTACCGCACGGGTGACGGCCGTGGCGGCGCAGGCCGCGGCCAGCAGCGCTTCGCCCCGCTCAACAGCTGGCCCGACAACGTCAACATCGACAAGTCGCGCCGCCTGCTCTGGCCCATCAAGCAGAAGTACGGCCAGAAGATCTCCTGGGCCGACCTGCTGGTGCTGACCGGCAACGTGGCGCTCGAAACCATGGGCTTCCGCACCTTCGGCTTCGCCGGCGGCCGCGAAGACACCTGGGAACCCGATCAGGACGTGTACTGGGGCAGCGAAAAGACCTGGCTGGGCGGCGATGACCGCTACGGCAAGGGCAAGCCCGGCGACGGCACCCTGGTGGCCGAGCCCGCCATGCACGGCAGCGAGAAGGATCGCGTGCTCGAGAACCCCCTGGCCGCCGTGCAGATGGGCCTGATCTACGTGAACCCCGAAGGCCCCGAAGGCAACCCCGACCCGGTCGCCGCCGCGCACGACATCCGCGAGACCTTCGCCCGCATGGCCATGAACGACGAGGAAACCGTCGCGCTGATCGCCGGCGGCCACACCTTCGGCAAGACCCACGGTGCCGGCCCGGCCGACCACGTGGGCGCCGAACCCGAAGCCGCAGGCCTGGAACAGCAGGGCCTGGGCTGGGCCAGCAGCTTCGGCTCCGGCAAGGCCGGCGACGCCATCACCAGCGGCCTGGAAGTGACCTGGACCAGCACCCCCGCGCAGTGGGGCAACGAGTTCTTCGAGAACCTGTTCAAGTTCGAGTGGGAACTGACCAAGAGCCCGGCCGGCGCCCACCAGTGGCAGGCCAAGAACGCGCCCGCGACCATCCCCGACGCGCATGACCCCAGCAAGAAGCGCGTGCCGACCATGCTCACGACCGACCTGTCGCTGCGCTTCGACCCGGCCTACGAGAAGATCTCGCGCCGCTTCCTGGAGAACCCGCAGGCCTTCGCCGAAGCCTTCGCCCGCGCCTGGTTCAAGCTGACCCACCGCGACATGGGCCCGCGCGTCCGCTACCTCGGCCCCGAAGTGCCGAAGGAAGAGCTGGTCTGGCAAGACCCGATCCCGGCCGTCACCCACGACCTGATCGATGCCGCCGACGTGGCCGCCCTCAAGGAACGCGTGCTGGCCTCCGGCCTCACGGTGCAGGAACTGGTCGGCACGGCCTGGGCCTCGGCCTCCACCTTCCGCGGCTCCGACAAGCGCGGCGGCGCCAACGGTGCGCGCATCCGTCTGGCACCGCAGAAGGACTGGGCCGCCAACCAGCCTGAGCAGCTGGCCCGCGTGCTGCAGGTGCTCGAAGGCGTGCAGCGCGACTTCAACAAGGGCGCCGACGGCGACAAGCGCGTCTCGCTGGCCGACCTGATCGTGCTGGCCGGCGCGGCCGGCGTGGAGCAGGCCGCCAAGGCCGCAGGCGTGCAGGTGACCGTGCCCTTCAACCCGGGCCGCGCCGATGCGCGCCAGGACCAGACCGACGTGGAATCGTTCTCCGTGCTGGAGCCGGTGGCCGATGGCTTCCGCAACTACACCAAGGCCCGCTACAGCGTGCCGGCCGAGGTGCTGCTGCTGGACAAGGCCCAGCTGCTGACCCTGACGGCGCCCGAGATGACGGTGCTGGTCGGCGGCCTGCGCGCCATCAACATCAACGTGGGCGGCTCTACGCACGGCGTCTTCACCGCCACCCCCGGCGCGCTGACCAACGACTTCTTCGCCAACCTGCTGGACATGTCCACCGAGTGGAAGTCCGCCGGCGACGTCTTCGAAGGCCGTGACCGCAAGACCGGCGAGAAGAAGTGGACCGGCACGCGCGTCGATCTGGTCTTCGGCTCCAACTCGGTGCTGCGCGCCGTGGCCGAGGTCTATGCCAGCGCCGACGCCAAGGACAAGTTCGTGCGAGACTTCGTGGCCGCCTGGGCCAAGGTGATGGATCTGGACCGCTTCGACCTCGCCTGATGCATGCATGTGCGCACCGCTGGCCGGCCTGCCCGGCCGGCCGGTGCAGTGCCTGCCGCAAGAGCCCGCCTCCTGCAAGGGAGGGCGGGTTTTTCTTTTTGCTGAAAGCAATCAGGGTAAGCCCTAAACTTGACGCATTGCAAAGACGTGAGGGAAAAGGTATGCATTCAGACATCGTGATCGTGGGCGGCGGAGCTGGCGGGCTGGAACTGGCCGCGCGCCTGGGGCGCCGGCTCGGTGCCAAGCTGGGCCGCGAACGCGTGCTCCTGGTGGACCGCTCGCCCTTCCACATCTGGAAGCCCACCCTGCACGAAGTGGCCGCGGGCACGCTGGACGCGCACCAGGAAGGCCTTTCGTACCCCGTGCTGGCGCGGCGCAACCACTTCGGCTTCGCCATCGGTGACCTGGTGGGGCTGGACACGGCGCACAAGACCATCGAGCTGGGCGAGATCCGCAACGCCGAAGGCGAGCTGCTGGTGCCGCGCCGCACGGTGAGCTATACCCGGCTGGTGCTGGCCATCGGCAGCGGCTCCAATGCCTTCGGCACGCCGGGCATCGAACACGCCTACCTGCTGGAAAACGTGCGCGATGCGCAGCGCTTCCACACCGACTGGCTGGGCGCCTGCGCGCGGGCTTCGTTCTCGGACAGCCGCGCGCTGTCCATCGCCATCGTCGGCGCCGGTGCCACGGGCGTGGAGCTGTCGGCCGAGCTGCTCGAAGCCCATGCCGAACTGCTGGAGAGCCTGGGCAGCAGCCAGCGCTTCCGGCTCGACATCTCCCTGGTCGAAGGCGGCGGCCGCATCCTGGGCGGCCTGCCCGAGAAGATTTCCGCGCAGGCCGAAGTCGCCCTGCGCCGCAAGCAGGTGCAGGTGCTGACCAACACCCGCGTGACCGAGATCCGCCGTGGCGCGCTGGTCACGCCGGCCGGCGAGATCCCGGCCGACCTCATCGTCTGGGCCGCCGGCATCAAGGCCGCCGACGGCAACGCCCGCCTGGGGCTGGAGGTGAACCGCCTCAACCAGTTCGTCGTGGACGACCGCCTGCGCACTTCGGCACCCGACGTGCTGGCCCTGGGCGACTGCGCTGCCTGCCCCTGGGAAGACGGCAAGACCGTGCCCGCCCGCGCGCAGGCTGCCCACCAGCAGGCCGATTACCTGGCGAACGTGCTGGGCGCGTTGCTGCGCGAGCAGGAAGTGACCGAGCCCTTCGTGTACAAGGACTTCGGCTCCCTCGTCTCGCTGGGCGACAACAAGGGCGTGGGCAACCTCATGGGCGGCCTGGGCGGGCGCAACTTCTTCGTCGAAGGGCTGATCGCCAAGTGGATGTACATCTCGCTGCACCTGAACCACCACCGAGCCATCCTGGGCACGGGCAAGACGGTGGTGCTGGCGCTGGCGCGGCTGCTGCAGAAGCGGGTTTCGGGGCGGCTCAAGCTGCATTGAGCCTGCAGCGAATGCGGGAGGGGCCGGCGGCCTTGCCTGCCGCTTTCCCTTCTACAGGTGGCTCTGGCGGTACAGGTCGCCTTCGCCCGAGCGTGCGCGCCGCCAGATCTCCGCATCGTCCAACAGCGTTTCGATGAGTTCCACGGGCACGCCCGCATCGTCGATGATGGCGACCCGGTAGCCATCGATGGGTTCGTAGGGGCCCAGCAGCAGCGTTTCGCCTTCGATCGCGGCTTGCAGGTCATCGACCTTGAAGGCCGGATGGGGCACCGTCCTGATGAGCGGGTGCAGCGGTGAGTCGGGCGTGAATCGATGCCACTGGATGCGGAAACGGCCGCCGTTGTCCGTGGTGAACATGCCGGCCGCCTGGCTGAACTGTTCCTGTGCCCGGGGTTCCTCTGTCGGAATGCCGAGATGGTGGAACTCGTAGCGGATATGCGGCTTCATGTCTGTCGTTCTTTCAGGGCCCGTTGACGCGCTTTCGCTGGGCGAGGGAGCCTCCTGGCTGCCTGTCAGCCCGCCAGCAGCTTCTGCACCAGATCGCCCGCCGTCGAGGCGCTGTATTTGCGCATCAGCCGCGCGCGGTAGATCTCCACCGTGCGGTGGCTGATCTCCAGCGCCCGGCCGATCTCCTTGGAGGTCATGCCGTCCAGCAGGCGGGCGGCCACCTCGCGCTCGCGGCCCGTGAGCTCGGCCTTGACCGGGCGCTGCGCGCTCAGGTCCTCGAAGCTCCAGATGCCCGATTCGTGCGGCGCCTCGCGGTTGATCGCGCGGCCCGATACGTGGCACCAGAACACTTCGCCGTTGGCGCGCTTCATGATGCGGTTGTCGGCGTAGTGGCCCCGGGCGTTCAGGATGGGCTCCATGCGCTTGCCCAGCCGCTCGTATTCGTCGGCACTGGGGTAGAGAATGCGGAAGGACTGTCCGATCAGCACCTCGCGCGAGGCGCCGAACATCTCGCAGACATGGCGGTTGCAGTCCACCATGGTGCGATGGCGCGAGATGACCAGCCCGACGGGGGCCATGTCGAACGCGAGGCGGTAATCGGCGGTATCCATGAAAGTCTTTAGGGAGAACTACGTAGTAATGTACGTAGTATCGTAGCGTTCATCCATCCTGTCTCGATGAGGAGTCTTTCAGTGAACAAGCTATTTCCTTCGGCAGACGCGGCGCTCAAGGGCGTCGTGGCCGATGGCCAGATGCTGGCCGTCGGAGGTTTCGGGCTGTGCGGCATTCCGGAGGCGCTGATCGACGCATTGCGCGATTCCGGCGCCAAGGACCTCACGGTCATCTCCAACAACGCGGGCGTCGATGACTTCGGCCTGGGCAAGCTGCTGCGCACGCGGCAGATCAAGAAGATGATCTCCTCCTACGTGGGCGAGAACAAGGAGTTCGAGCGCCAGTACCTGGCCGGCGAACTGGAGCTGGAATTCACGCCCCAGGGCACGCTGGCCGAGAAGCTGCGTGCGGGCGGCGCGGGCATTCCGGCCTTCTTCACCAAGACCGGCGTGGGCACCATCGTGGCCGAGGGCAAGGAGCTGCGCGAATTCGATGGCGAGACCTACGTGATGGAG
This sequence comes from Paracidovorax wautersii, assembly GCF_900113035.1. GTDB lineage: Bacteria > Pseudomonadota > Gammaproteobacteria > Burkholderiales > Burkholderiaceae_C > Paracidovorax > Paracidovorax wautersii. The sequence goes on from NZ_FONX01000009.1 coordinate 98,230, forward strand.
CGCGCCCTGGTGCCCGACGTGTCGCTGGTCAAGGCGCACCGGGCCGACAAGTCGGGCAACCTGCAGTTCCGCCTCACGGCGCGCAACTTCAACCCGGCGGCGGCCACGGCCGGCAAGCTCTGCATCGTCGAGGTGGAGGAGGTCGTCGAGGTCGGCGAGATCGCCCCTGACGACGTGCACCTGCCCGGCATCTACGTTCATCGCATCGTCCACAACCCGACGCCCGAAAAGCGCATCGAGAAACGCACCGTGAGCGCAGCCGCGCCGGTCGATGTGGTGGCCGCTAAGGTCGAGGCCCAGGCCGTCATCGCCCAGGCCGCCGCCTCCGCCGAAGCCCCTGCGGTGCCCGCCAACAAGAAAGAAGGAGCCTGACATGCCCTGGACCCAAGACCAGATGGCCGCGCGTGCGGCGCAGGAGCTGGAAGACGGCTTCTACGTGAACCTCGGCATCGGCATTCCCACCCTGGTGGCCAACCACACGGGCGACAAGGAAGTGTGGCTGCAGTCCGAGAACGGCATGCTGGGCATCGGCCCGTTCCCCACCGAAGACGCGGTGGATGCCGACCTCATCAACGCCGGCAAGCAGACGGTGACGACCATCCCGGGCTCGTCCATCTTCGGCAGCGACCAGTCGTTCGCCATGATCCGCGGCGGCAAGATCAACCTGTCCATCCTGGGCGCCATGCAGGTCAGCGAAAAGGGCGACCTCGCCAACTGGATGATCCCCGGCAAGATGGTCAAGGGCATGGGTGGCGCCATGGACCTGGTGGCCGGCGTCAAGCGCGTGATCGTGCTCATGGAGCACGTCGCGAAGAAGAAGGACGGCACCGAGGACCTGAAGATCCTGCCCGCCTGCACGCTGCCCCTGACGGGCGTGGGCGTGGTGGACCGCATCATCACCGACCTGGCCGTGATGGACATCACGCCCGAAGGACTGAAGCTGGTGGAGCTGGCGCCCGACGTGAGCTTCGAGGCCGTGCAGGCCAAGACGGGCGTGCCGCTGATCCGCTGAGTCTTTCGGCGCCTTGCGCCCCAAGCACAAAAAAGCCCGGCATCACCGGGCTTTTGGCTTTGGGGCTGTCGCTCCTGCTCTCAGGGGGTGGTGGCGGCCTTGTCCGGCGCTCCCGGCGCCGGTGGCTGCGTGAGCGTCTGCGGTTGCGCGGGCGCGGGTGGGTTGGCCGGAATCTGGTAGCTCCAGGTCTCGCTGACGGCCTTGTCGCCCTGCATCAGCGTGGCGCGCATCTCCACCGGCAGGGCCGGGTTCTTCACCCGCACGCGCACCGTCACGCGCCAGCCCTGGATGGCTGGGTTGCGTTGCAGGCTCACGCCCAGCAGGTCGGCGTTGCTGTCCACGCTGACCTGGGGCGTGATGGCCGTGCCTTCCGGCAGTTGGGCCACGGCGGGGCCTTCGAAGTCGATCAGGAAGGCGCTGGCGCCGTCGGGCTTGCGGATCAGGTTGGCCTGCAGCTCCTCGCTTTCGGTGTGCAGGGTCTGCCTGACCCAGGCGTTGTCGGCGCCGTGCAGCGCGGGCTCGTCCGTCGTCCAGTGCATGCGGTAGGCGAACTGCAGCATGTCGCCGCGGCGGGCCGGCGCGTCGGGCGTCCAGAAAGCGGCGATGTTGTCGTTGGTCTCGTCGGGCGTGGGGATCTCCATCAGCGTCACATGGCCCTTGCCCCAGTTGCCCTGGGGCTCGATCCAGGCGCTGGGGCGCAGGTCGTAGCGGTCCTTGAGGTCTTCGTAGCGGGAGAACTCGCGCCCGCGCTGCAAGAGGCCGAAGCCCTTGGGGTTGTCCACCTCGAAGGAGCTGATCGCCAGCTGGCGCGGGTTGTTCAGCGGGCGCCAGATCCATTCGCCCGTGCCGGTGCGGATGGCGAGGCCGTTGGAGTCGTGGATGGCCGGGCGGAAGTTGCCGCGCTTGAGTTCGGACTGCTGGTTGGGGCCGTAGAGGAACATGCTGGTCAGCGGCGCGATGCCCAGCGTCCTGACGTCGCCGCGCAGGAAGATGTTGGCCTGCACGTCCACCACCGCATCCTTGCCGCCGGGCACCACGGTGAAGCGGTAGGCACCGGTGGCGCGCGGCGAGTCGAGCAGGGCGTAGATGACCAGCTGGCGGTCCTGCGCAGCGGGGCGCTGGATCCAGAACTCGCGGAAGTTGGGGAACTCCTCGCCGCCCGGTGGCGCCGTGTCGATCGCCAGCCCGCGGCTGGACAGGCCGTACACCTGGCCCTTGCCGATCACGCGGAAGTAGCTCGCGCCCAGGAAGCTCACGATCTCGTCGAGCTTGCCGGGCTGGTTGATGGGGTAGAGCACGCGAAAGCCCGCGTAGCCCAGGTTGCTGGTGGCGCTGCGGTCGAAGTTCAGGTCGCCGAAGTCGAAGCGCCCGGCGTCGTAGCGGATCTCCTGCACGCCTTCGGGCGTGATCTCGTTGATGCGCACCGGGGCGTTGAACTGCATGCCCTGGTGGTAGAAGCTCAGGCGGAACGGCGTGGGCTGGTCGCGCCACTCGAAGCGGTCCGCGCGCGGCTGCATCTTCTGGTAGTCGGCGAACTGCATGCCGCTGAAGACGGGCGGCAGGTTGTTCGCCGGGGCCACGTAGGGCTTTTCCATCAGGTCGCGGGCCTGGCGGGTGACGTCGGCGAGCGAGAACGTCTGCGCCTGGCCCGCAGCGGGCAGGCAGAGCAGGGTGGCGAGACCGGCGAGGGCCAGGAGCGATCGGGCGCGCAGGCGTGCGGCGGCAAACAACAGGGTCATGGGCAGGGACGGTAGTTCAGTGGACAGGCTGCGGCGTGACGGAGCGTAACGCGGCGGCGCGGCGCCAGGCGCCTGCTCCGGCCAGGGGCGGCGCCCTCGGCGCCGGTGCGTGGCGCGTGCGATGGAGCCGAAGCAAGCTTCCTGCCGGGCCCCGGCATGTTGCGGCATGCAACAGTTCGGGGGCCGGGTTCGGGCGCGGAACGCGGACTTGAGCTTAGCATTCGCCACCCGCCGTGCCGCCTTGTGTCTGGCCGGCCGCATGCCCTGGCATGCAAAGCCCCGGTGGCCGATCGCCCGCACGTTCCCCGAGCGCGGCGAGCCCGCACCACCCGCGCCAACCATCCGAAAGTGACTGAATGAAGCAATCGTGGATTCTTGTGCTGTCCGCTGCGCTGGCGGCCCCCGCCGCCTGGGCGCAGGCGCCGCAGCCGAACCCCGCAGAGGCGAAGAAGACCTTCGTGGCCGACCTGGTCGGCCGCATGACCCTGGAAGAGAAGATCGGCCAGCTGCGCCTGATCAGCATCGGCCCGGACATGCCCATCGCGCAGCTGGCCGACGAGATCACCGCCGGCCACGTGGGCGGCACCTTCAATTCGGTGAACCGCCCCGACAACCGCCGCCTGCAGGATGCGGCCATGAAGACGCGGCTGAAGATCCCGATGTTCTTCGCCTACGACGTCATCCACGGCCACCGCACCACCTTCCCGATCGGCCTGGGCCTGGCGTCCACCTGGGACATGGCTTCCGTGGAGCGCATGGCGCGCACGGCCGCGCGGGAGGCTGCGGCCGATTCGATCGACATGACCTTCGCGCCCATGGTGGACATCTCGCGCGACCCGCGCTGGGGCCGCACCTCCGAGGGCTTCGGCGAAGACCCGTACCTGGTGTCGCAGATCGCCCGGGCCACGGTGCAGGGCTTCCAGGGCCCGCAGCGGCCGCTGGCGGCGGACCGCATCATGGCGAGCGTCAAGCACTTCGCGCTCTACGGCGCGGTGGAAGGCGGGCGCGACTACAACGCCGTGGACATGAGCCCGATGCGCATGTACCAGGACTACCTGCCGCCCTACAAGGCCGCGATCGACGCGGGCGCGGGCGGCGTGATGGTGGCGCTGAACTCCATCAACGGCGTGCCGGCCACCTCCAACACCTGGCTGATGCAGGACCTGCTGCGCCGCGACTGGGGTTTCAAGGGCGTGACGGTGAGCGACCACGGCGCCATCGTCGAGCTGACGCGCCACGGCGTGGCCCGCGACGAACGCGAGGCCGCCAAGCTCGCCATCCGCGCCGGCATCGACATGAGCATGGCCGACTCGGTGTACTGGAAGGAACTGCCCGGCCTGGTGCGCTCCGGCGAAGTGCCGATGCAGCAGATCGACAACGCGGTGACCGAGGTGCTCGGCGCCAAGTACGACATGGGCCTTTTCAAGAACCCCTACCTGCGCATCGGCGCGGCCAAGGACGATCCGGCGGACCTCAAGGCCGACAGCCGCCTCGACCGGCCGGCCGCGCGCGAGGTGGCGCGCCAGTCGCTGGTGCTGCTGGAAAACCGCAACGGCACGCTGCCGCTTTCCAGGAAGGCCTCCATCGCCCTGGTCGGCCCGCTGGCCGATGCGCCGATCGACATGCTGGGCAGCTGGTCCGCGGCCGGCTACGACAAGCTGGCCGTCACCCTGCGCGCCGGGCTGAACGCCGCCATCGGCCAGGGCGGGCGGGTGACGTATGCGCGGGGTGCCAACATCACCGGCGACGAAGCCATCGTCAAGTACCTGAACTTCCTCAACTGGGATGCGCCCGAGGTCACGCAGGACCCGCGCACGCCGGCCGAGATGATCCAGGAGGCCGTGCGCGTGGCGCAGCAGTCCGACGTGATCGTGGCCGCCGTGGGCGAGGCGCGCGGCATGTCGCACGAGTCGTCGAGCCGCACCAGCCTGGACCTGCCACAGAGCCAGCGCGACCTGATCACCGCCCTCAAGGCCACCGGCAAGCCGCTGGTGCTGGTGCTGATGAACGGCCGCCCGCTGGCGCTGCAGCGCGAGCAGAAGGAGGCCGATGCGATCCTGGAGACCTGGTACGCCGGAACCGAGGGCGGCAACGCCATCAGCGACGTGCTCTTCGGCGACTACAACCCCTCGGGCAAGCTGCCGATCTCGTTCCCGCGCTCGGTGGGCCAGATCCCCACCTACTACAACCATGCGCGCCTGGGCCGCCCGTTCACCGAGGGCAAGCCGGGCAACTACACCTCGCAGTACTTCGAGGAAGTGACCGGCCCGCTCTATCCCTTCGGCTACGGCCTGAGCTACACCGACTTCGCGCTGTCCGACGTCGTGCTCTCCAGCCCCACGATGGAACGCGGCGGGCAGATCGAGGCCGCGGTGACGGTCAGGAACACCGGCCGGCGCGCGGGCGAGACCGTGGTGCAGCTCTACATCCAGGACGTGGCCGCCTCGGTGGTACGCCCGGTCAAGGAACTCAAGGGCTTTCGCAAGCTGATGCTGCAGCCGGGCGAGGAGCGCGTGCTGCGCTTCCCGATCACCGAAGAGCAGCTGAAGTTCTTCAACGCCCGCCTGGAGCATGTGGCCGAGCCGGGCCGCTTCAACGTGCAGATCGGCCTTGACTCGCAAGCGGTGCGGGAGCAGGGCTTCGAGCTGCGCTGAAGCCATCTGTGCGCGGGTGTGAGGCAGGCCCGCATGCACGGGCCGCAGGGCGGGCGCAGACTCGTTTCGGAGGGCGGAAAGCGGCTTATATTCCCCGCCACAGCGCTCGTTTCGAAGCCTGCTCCTTCTGCCTGAATGAACGCTCTTTCCCAGAACGCCGACTCCCTTGACGATGGGGATCAGGCCGGCGACGCGCACTACCTGCGCGCCGTGACCGACATGGCCCAGCGGTGCACGGTGGTGGCGCGCGACGCCCTCTATACCGACAGTGGCATCAAGCTCCTGGACAAAGGCGCCCGCGTGGACAGCCGGCTCTACGAGCGGCTGGTGCAGCACAAGCTGCGCGGCTCCATCGACGAGCAGCTGAGCGTGGAAGATGCGGTCACCGTGCCGGATCTGACCGCGATGGCACGGGCGCAGTGCGCCAGCGAAGCGCTGGCCCGCATGCTGGTGGAGGCCGCGGGCGGCGCGGATCGGCTGCTGGCCCCGCTGCGTTCCCTGCCGCTGCCCGCGCCCATGGCCTTCAAACTGACCGTGATGCGCGAGCAGCGTCCCGAATTGCTCGCGCACAGCGTGCTCATGATGCTGACGGCCCTGTTCCTGGGCCTGCAAAGCGGCTGGAGCGAGCGCGAATGCACGCCACTGGCCGCTGCCGCGCTGCTGCACGACATCGGCGTGCTGCACATGGACCCGGTCTGGCGCGACCCGGTGCACAAGGTCACGGGCCCGGGCCGCAAGCACCTGGTGGCGCATCCGGTGACGGCGATGGTCGTCATCCGCGCGCTGCACGTGTATCCCAAGTCGGTCGAAACCGCCGTGCTGGAGCACCACGAGCGCATGGACGGCACCGGCTACCCCCGGGGCCTGGCGGGCGGGCAGATCTCGCCCATCGGCCAGATCCTGCTGCTGTCGGAGGTGGTGGCCGCCTTCTTCGAGAAATACCGCAATGCGCCGGCCCAGCGGCTGTCGCTGTCGCTGCGGCTGAACCACCGCAAGTTCCCGCCGGCGCTGACGGCGTTGCTGCTGCCCCTGTTGCAAAAGCTCCCCACGGGCGCGGCCGACCCCATTGCGCTGCAGCGCGAGGTGTCGCTCGGCATCGAGGTGCTGTCGGAGGCTTTTGGCTCATGGGACACGCTGCGCGCGGGGCTGCCCGCCGACTGGCTGGCCCTGTCGTCCGGCAAGGCCTGCGCCTTCATCGACCTGCGGCTGATCGCCCTGCAGAAAGCCCTGTACGAGGCCGGCTCGCACCCGCACCAGCAGGCCGAAATGCTGCCCTCCCTGCACGGCGACCCTCAGGGCCTGGCCGAGCTGGAACTGCTGGGCCGCGAGGCGCTGTGGCAGCTGCAGAGCATCCTCAACGCCAGCCACAGCCGCTGGCCGCAGCTGGCCCAGCGCGCCGACGCGTGCGATGCCGCCGTGGCCGACTGGCGCGACGCCTGCGCGCAGGGCCTGGGCACGGTCTGAGATCGTGAACACGTTCTGAAGGCCTGATTCCCGAGGCGGCGCCGCAGAGCCTGGAGCCGCCCTGCATGAGGGCCCATGGCAGACCTGAGGCCCACCCGGATGGCCCGGGATGCATCAATACTGTATATTTGAACAGTATTTCGTTGCCGCCCCATGTCCATCCCCGCCCCGCTCCATGCCGTGACCGCTGCCGCCCTGCGGCAGCCGGGCCGTGGCGTGCCCGAGGTGCCGGGCGTCTGGCAGGGCGGATCGTGGGGGGCGGCGGCGCCGCAGCGCGTCCGGCCCACGGGCCATGCATCGCTCGATGCCCAGCTGCCCGGCGGTGGCTGGCCGCTGGGGGCGATGGCGGAGCTGCTGCTGCCGGCGCAGGCCGCGCAGGCGTGGCCGCTCGTCCTGCCGGGCCTGGCCCTGGCGGTGGCGCAGGGCGAGCCTGGGCGCGTGGTGCTGGTGGCGCCGCCCCACGAGCCCTTCGCTCCCGCGCTGCAGGCCGCCGGCCTGCCGGCCCAGCGGCTGTGCGTGGTGCTGCCCGGCACCTGCCAGGCCGCAGAAGCCTCCTGGGCGAGCGAGCAGGCGCTGCGCTGCCGCGATGTGCTGGCCGTGCTGGCCTGGCTGCCGCAGGCGCGGCCGGAGATGCTGCGGCGCCTGCAGCTGGCCGCCGCCCAGCAGGGGCGCTGGCTGTGGGTTTTGCGCCCGGAGGCGCTGCGCGCCCAGGCTTCGCCCGCGCCGCTGCGGCTGTGGGCGCAGCGGGCCGGTGCGGATCTGCTGCGCGTGCAGGTGATCAAGCGGCGCGGGCCGCCCTTGCTCGAACCCGTGCTGCTGCCGCTGCGCCCCCCGGCGCTGCCGGCCGTGCTGGAGGCCCAGGCGCGCCGCCAGCAACAGGCGCGGGAGGATGCCGGCCGGCTGCTGCAGGCGCGCCGCCCGCCGGTGGCCGCCGCCCCGTCTTCCCCGCTGCCATCGGGACTGCTGCATGCACTGGGTCGCACTGCCCCTGTGCGCGGATGAGTCCGCCGCGCCCGGCGTGCCGGCCGAGGCCGGTGCCTGGTGGGCGCTGCGCTTTTCCCCGCGCGTGGCCGTGATCGACGAAGCGGTGCTGGCCGAGGTTTCGACCACCGCGCGCCTCTGGGGCGGCCTGCCGGCGCTGCTGGAGCAGCTGCGCGCCCAGGCGCCCGGCACCGCCGCTCCAACCGATCTGCCGCTGGCGCAAGGCCCTACGGCCCTGCAGGCCCTGGCCCGGCTGCGCCTGCAGCAGGCCGGCCATCCGCTGCCGCGGCGCCTGCCGCACGACCTGCCGCTGCGCACGCTGAGCGCGGCGCGGCCCCATGCCCAGGGCCTGGAGCAGCTGGGCTGCCGCACCTGGGGTGCCTTGCGGGGGCTGCCGCGTGCCGGGGTGGCGCGGCGCTTCGGCGGGCCCCTGCTGCATGCGCTGGACCAGGCCTGGGGCGACGCGCCGCACCAGCCGCCGTGGGTGGCGCTGCCCGAGACCTTCGCGCTGGAGGCCGAGCTGCCCGCCCTGGCCGAATCGGCTCCGGCCCTGCTGTGGTCCGCCAGCGCGCTGCTGCAGGCCCTGCAGGGCTGGCTGCAGGGGCGCCACCAGGGCGTGCTGGCCCTGCGCCTGCAATGGCACCACCACCTGCGCCGCCTGGACGGCGTGGATCTGCCGCCCTGGGACGGCATGGATCTGCGCACGGCAGAGCCCGCGCAGGAGATGGCGCACCTGCGGCGGCTGCTGGCCGAGCGGCTGGGGCACTGCCGGCTCTCGGCCCCGGTGGACCGCATCGCCCTGCGCGTCCTGCAGACCGGGCCGGCGCCTGCGGCCAGCAGCAGCCTGCTGCCGCCGGGCCCGCACGAGGAGGCGGGCGAGCCGTGGCATCAGCTGCAGGAACGCTGGTCCGCCCGGCTGGGCGCGCACCGCGTGCAGGCCGTGCAGCTGCATGCCGACCACCGGCCCGAACGCATGCAGTCCTGGCAGGCCATGGAGGGGGGCAGTGCAGGCCGGGCCGATGCGGCTTCGGCGGCAGGCACAGGCGGCACCAGCCTTACCCGTGCCACCGACCCGCGCGCCGCGCTCTGGCCGGCCTGGCTGGTGCAGCCGCCCGAGCCGCTGGCGGTGCAGCGCCACCGTCCCTGCCTGCATGGGCCGCTGCGCCTGCTGGCCGGGCCGGAACGCTTCGAGGCCGCCTGGTGGGAGGCCGCCGGCACCCCGGACGATGCATCGGCCGAAGGCCCGGCGCGCCGCGACTATTTCGTCGCCCATGGCGATGCGGCGGGCTATGTGTGGGTGTTCCGCGACCTGGAGGGGCGGTGGTTCCTGCACGGCCTCTACGGCTGAGAGCGAACGGGGCGGCGAAGGGTGAACGCGGGAGTGAGCAGGCCGGCAGCCGGCCGCCGGTGCCCGGTGCGGCAGGTGATTTCAGGCCGCAGGCGCTGCCACGCCCAGCCGTTCGTGCAGGCGGGTGCTGGTGGTGGTGTATTGCAGCGCCACCGGGCCGCCGCTCAGGGTTTCGGCGGCGGCGAAGGCGGCCAGGGTGGCTTCGTGGAAGGCACAGAGCAGCAGCTTGCGCTTGCCGGGGTAGGTGTTGATGTCGCCCACCGCGTGGATGGCGGCGATGCTGGTGCGGAAGCTGGCAGGGTCCACCACGAGCTGCTTGCGCTCGATGGCCAGGCCCCAGTCGGCCACCGGCCCCAGGCGCGGCGAAATGCCCAGGTAGGCCAGCAGCAGGTCGAGCGGCAGGCGCGACGTGCCGCCTTCGGGCAGGGCCAGCTGCAGGGCCTGCAGGCGGCCGCCCGCGGCCTCGATGCCCGTGATCTGCCCGGCCACCACGCGGATGCGGCCTGCCTCGCGCAGCGCGGCCAGTTCTGCCAGCGCCTCGGGCGGCGCCTGGAAAACGTCGCGCCGGTGCAGCAGGGTGACGCTCGCGGGAGCCTCGGCGCTCTCTGCTCGGGCGCAGGCGATGGCGGCCAGCACGGCGCCGTCTTCGCCGCCATGCACCACCACATGGCGGCCGGCGGCGCGCGCGGGGAGCGTGGCGGTATCGGGGTGGTAGAGCAGCTGCGAGCCGGCGAAGGCATCGATGCCTTCGGCCTTGACCGCGCGCGGCACGAAGGCGCCCACGCCGGCCGCGATGAACACGGTGCGCGCCAGCAGCCGGGTGCCGGCGCTGGTCTGCAGCCGCACGCGGCCATCGGGCTGCAATGCCAGTTCGGCCACGGTCTGGCCCAGGTGGCGCTGCAGCGGAAAGGGGGCGATCTGCCGCTCCAGCAGCGCGACCAGCTCGCGCCCGGTGCAGACCGGCACGCCTGGGACGTCGTAGATGGGCTTGTCGGGATAGAGCTCGGCGCACTGGCCGCCCGTGTGGGGCAGGGCGTCTATCAGGTGGGCGGCAATGCCCTGCAGCCCGAGCTGGAAAACCTGGAAGAGGCCCGCAGGCCCTGCGCCGATGACGACGGCATCGGCTTCGATGGCGTGCGCGTTGTCCATCACGTCTTCAAATCAAGGGTTGGCGACGCCATCGGGCACGGCCATGCGGATCGCCGTGCCGGAGCCGATCACGGCCCAGGCCGGCAGATGCCGCGCCAGGGCCGCCCCGCCGCGCTGGCTTCGCCCCCCTTCCGGCCGGCGCAGCGCCGCCAGAGAAGGGAGGAGCAGCGAAGCCGCCCGGGGGGATCTATCCATCGCTTCAGCGGATCAGTTCGGCGAGCTTGCCGGGCTTGCCGTTCCACTCGTCGGCGTCGGGCAGTGCGGCCTTGCGCTTGGTGATGCTCTTGAACTGCGGCGAGAGTTCGGCGTTGAGCTTGATGAAGGCGATCTGGTCGGCCGGCAGGTCTTCCTCGGCGAAGATGGCGTTGGCCGGGCATTCGGGAATGCAGACGGCGCAGTCGATGCATTCGTCGGGATCGATGACGAGGAAGTTCGGGCCTTCGCGGAAGCAGTCCACGGGGCACACGTCCACGCAATCGGTGTACTTGCACTTGATGCAGTTTTCGGAGACGACGTGAGTCATGTTCGGTATCTGGGTATTCGGGGGTAACCCGCGATTTTAGGCGGGATCGAAAGACGGGCCGCAGCCCGTCTTTTCACGGCAGGGTCAATGCGCCTTGACGCGGCTCAATTCACCAGCACGGCGCCGGCCGTCTTGTGGCTGGCGGTATCGACCAGGATCAGCGAGCCCAGCACGCGGGCCTGGCTGAAGGGCGCTGCGGGCAGGGCTTCCTGCAGCAGCAGCTCGACGTGGCCGATGGCGTTGGGATCGAGCTGGGTCGCTTCCTCTTCAGCCAGGGTGTTGATGTCGAGCCGGTGGACCACGCGGCGCACCTTGGCCTTGACCCAGCGGTGGCCGTGCAGCGCCCAATAGACGCGGCCGGCGACCAGCGGCTCGTCGTCCATCCAGGCGACGGTGGTGCGCAGTTCGCGCTGGCCGGGCCAGGGCGATGCGGCGGCGGGTGCATCGCCGAAATCGTCGTCGGCAGCGGCCTCGGCCGGCGCTGCGGGCGCGGCCAGAAGCCAGTCGCCGCGCGAGACATCGACCTCGCGGTCCAGGATGATGCCGGCGCTGGTGCCGGCCGCCACGTCGCCGGGGCGGCGTGCATGGTCCAGCACCTGGGCGACGGTGGCCAGCTGGCCGCTCGGGAAGATCTGCACGGCGGTGCCGGGCGCCACGCTGCCTGCGGCCACGCGGCCCCAGAAAACGCGCCGGCCCTGGGAGGTGTCGGCGGACGAGGAGAACTTCTCCACCCACTGCACCGGGAAGGCCAGCGGCAGGGCCGTGTCGGCCGGCGTGCCGGGCAGCGATTCGAGGATCTGCAGCAGGCTGGGGCCTTCGTAGCCGCACCAGCCGGCATGCGCATCGACCACGTTCCAGCCCTTGAGGGCCGACACGGGCACGGTGGCGCGCACGGCGATGCCGGCGGCGCCGGCGAAGGCGGCGAGCGCGGCGCGGATGTGCGCGAAGGCGAGGGCGGGGTCTTCGACCGCGTCCAGCTTGTTCACGGCGAACACCAGCGAGGGCACGCGCAGCAGGTTGACCAGCAGCGAGTGGCGGCGCGTCTGCGGCAGCAGGGCCAGCTGCGGGTTCTTCCAGTCGAGCTTGGTGGCATCGACCAGCACCACGGCGGCATCGGCGCTGCTGGCGGCGGTGACCATGTTGCGGGTGTACTGCTCGTGGCCCGGCGCGTCGCCGATGATGAACTTGCGCGTCTCGGTGGCGAAGTAGCGGTAGGCCACGTCGATGGTGATGCCCTGCTCGCGCTCGGCGGAGAGGCCGTCGGTCAGCAGCGCCAGATCGGTCTCGCCACCGCGCTGCACGCCGGCAAGGTGGTCCTGCAGCACGGCGCGGCTGTCCACCAGCAGGCGGCCGATGAGCGTGCTCTTGCCGTCATCGACCGAGCCGCAGGTGATGAACTTGAGCGCGGATTGGTGGTCGTTCTGGCCTGCAGCGCTTGCTGCGCCTGCGTTGTCAGCTATCGAATTCATAGTCGTCATCAGAAATATCCGTCCTTCTTGCGCTTTTCCATGGAGGCGTCGGAGGTCTTGTCGTCCATGCGGGTGGCGCCGCGTTCGCTCACGTCGGCGGCCAGCGTCTCGATGACGATGTCGGCGGCGGTGGCGGCGGGGCTCTCCACGGGGCAGGTGCAGGTGATGTCGCCGACGGTGCGGAAGCGCACGTCGCGCGTTTCCACCGTTTCGCCGTCGCGCGGCGGGGTGAGTTCGGTCACGGGCACCAGCAGGCCCTTGCGTTCGACCACCTGGCGCTTGTGGGTGTAGTAGAGCGAGGGCAGGGCGATCTGCTCGCGGTCGATGTACTGCCACACGTCCAGCTCGGTCCAGTTGCTGATCGGGAACACGCGGAAGTGTTCGCCGGGCGCGAGGCGGGTGTTGAACAGGGTCCAGAGCTCGGGCCGCTGGGCCTTGGGCTGCCACTGGCCGAAGCTGTCGCGGTGGCTGAAGATGCGTTCCTTGGCGCGGGCCTTTTCCTCGTCGCGGCGGGCGCCGCCGATGAGGGCGTCGAAGCGGAATTCCTCGATGGCTTCGAGCAGCGTCACCGACTGGTGGACGTTGCGCGATTCGCCCGGATGGGCCAGGCGCACGGTGCCGCGGGCCATCGAATCCTCCACGTTGCGCACGATGAGTTCGGCGCCCAGTTCCTTGGCGCGGAAGTCGCGGAAGTCGGTCACTTCGGGGAAGTTGTGGCCGGTGTCGATCATCAGCAGCGGGTAGGGGATGCGGCCCGCGCCGAAGGCCTTTTCGGCGCACTTGAGCATGACCAGCGAGTCCTTGCCGCCCGAGAACAGCAGGGCGGGGCGTTCGAAGGCGGCGGCCACCTCGCGCAGGATGAAGATGGTCTCTTCTTCCAGCGCGTCCAGGTGGCGGTTGCTGAGCTGGCTCAGGGCCGCCGTGGCGGCCAGGGGTTCATCGATGCGGGCGTTCATGCGCGGGGCTTCTTTCGCTGGGTCGTGTCGGGTGTGGTGCGGTGCAGAGGGGGCTCAGGCCGCCTCGGCCTGGCGGAAGTGCGGCAGCGCGTGCTGCGCATCGCCCTGGTAGAAGGCCGGGAAGCGGTGCAGCTGGCGTTCGGCGGCGGCGACGTCCTGGTCTTCGCGCAGCACGGCCACGTCGAAGCCGCAGCGGGCCATCAGCAGCACCTGGTCCACCAGCACGTCGCCGGTGGCGCGCAGCTCGCCGGTGAACTTCAGGCGGCCGCGCAGCAGGCGGGCCTGGCTGAAGGCGCGGCCGTCGGTGAACTTGGGGAAGTGCAGGTCGATGCGGGTGACGCCGGCCAGGTCTTGCGCGAGCGGGTCGGCATCGTTGGCAAGTTCAAGCACTTTCTGGCCTTCTGCGCCCGTGGAATGCGCGCTGCTAGCTATTATTTTCATAGTGATTCTCGGAAAGAGTTCGGGCGGTTCAGGCTGCGGTGGGCGCGGCTTCGGCCGGATGGCGGGCGGCATTGCCGGCGGCCTTGAAGGGCTCCAGGCCGATGCGGCGCACGGTGTCGATGAAATGCTCGTGGCGCGGGCCGCTGGCGGCGTCTTCGGCCACGGTCTGGCGGTGCTCGCGGTAGGTCGCCAGCAGCGCCTCGATCACGCCGGGCACCTCAGAGGCGCTGAACGACGGGCCGATGACCTTGCCCGGCTGGGCGGGGCCCGAGAGGTCGGAGCCGTCGGCGCCGCCCAGCGTGATCTGGTACCACTCCTTGCCGTCCTTATCGACGCCCAGGATGCCGATGTGGCCGCTGTGGTGGTGGCCGCAGCTGTTGATGCAGCCGCTGATGTGCAGGTCGATCTCGCCCAGGTCCCAGAGCTCGTCCAGGTCCTGGTAGCGCTCGGTGATGGCTTCGGCGATGGGCAGCGAACGCGCGTTGGCCAGCGAGCAGAAGTCGCCGCCCGGGCAGGCGATCATGTCGGTCAAGAGGCCGATGTTGGGCTGGGCCAGGCCCAGCGCCTTGGCGGCCTTGTAGAGGGCGGGCAGCTGGTCGCGGCGCACCCAGGGCAGCACCAGGTTCTGCTCGTGCGTCACGCGCAGCTCGCCGGCCGAGAAGCGGTCGGCCAGGTCGGCGGCGGCATCCATCTGGTCGCCGGTGGCGTCGCCGGGCGCATAGCCCAGGCGCTTGAACGACAGCACGACGGCGCGCAGCTGCGGCAGGCGGTGCGGCAGCACGTTGCTTTGCAGCCAGCGGCCGAAGTTGCGGTCTTCTTCGCCGGCCGCGCGCAGCAGGGCCAGGGTTTCGGCCTCGGCGTCGGCGAGGGAGAGGTCGAGCGCCGGGTCCTGGAAGTTGGATGCCACGCGGTCGTACTCGGCCTGGGTGATGGTGTGCGGGCCGCCTTCGACCTCGACGATCTGGCGGAATTCCTCATCGACCTGGTCGATGAAGGTCTGGCCCTCGGCCTTCACCAGGATCTTGATGCGCGCCTTCCAGGCGTTGTCGCGCCGGCCGTAGCGGTTATAGACGCGGATCACCGCCTCCAGGTAGTTCATGAGGTGGTTCCAGGGCAGGAACTCGCGCAGCACCGGGCTGATGGTGGGCGTGCGGCCCATGCCGCCGCCCACGCGCACCTTGAAGCCCAGCTCGCCAGCCTCGTTCTTGAGCAGCTGCAGGCCCACGTCGTACCAGCCCAGGGCGGCGCGGTCTTCGCGGGCGCCGCTCAGCGACACCTTGAACTTGCGCGGCAGGAAGGCGAATTCGGGGTGCAGCGTGCTCCACTGGCGCAGGATCTCGGCGAAGGGGCGCGGGTCGGCGATCTCGTCGGCGGCGATGCCGGCCAGCGCGTCGCTGTTGATGTTGCGGATGCAGTTGCCGCTGGTCTGGATGCCGTGCATCTGCACGCTGGCCAGCAGGTCCATCACGTCGGCGCTCTTGTCCAGCGGAATCCAGTTGAACTGCACGTTGGTGCGGGTGGTGAAGTGGCCGTAGCCGTACTTCAGCCGGGTGCCGATGCGGCGGCCGTCGGCCAGGGCGATGTCGCCCAGCTTTTCCTGCGCGGCCTGGGCCTCGGCCAGCAGGGCGGCGTCGGGCTGGTCGTATTCGCGGGCCACGCGGGCCAGCGTGCGCAGCTGGGTGCTGGAGATCTCGCCGTAGGGCACGGCCACGCGCAGCATGGGCGCGTAGCGCTGTACGTACCAGCCGTTCTGCAGGCGCAGCGGCTTGAAGTCATCGCCCGTGAGCGTGCCGGCCTGGTAGCGCTCCAGCTGGTCGCGGTATTGCTCCGCGCGCAGGCGGATGAACTGTTTGTCGAATTCTGTGTATTGGTACATGGTGGGGTTGCGCTTTTCGTGTGGCGCGCTCAGATCAGAACCAGTTTGGCGCCCGCCCAGGCGAGCAGCACGGAGAGGGCGGAGCGGATGAGCCGCTCGGGCGCCCGGGAAACGAGGCGCGAGCCGAGCCAGATGCCCGGCAGCGAGCCAGCCAGCAATTGGAGCAGAAGCGGCCAGTCCACGGAGCCGAGCGAGGCATGCCCCAGCCCGGCGACCAGCGTGAGCGGCACGGCGTAGGCAATGTCGGCAGCGATGATGCGCGGCAGCGGCAGCAGCGGAAAGACCATCAGCAGCACGGTGACGCCGATGGCGCCTGCGCCCACCGAGGTGAAGGTGACCAGCGTGCCGATGACCGCGCCCAGCAGCACGGGCAGGCTCCAGTGGCGGGGGCGCGTGGCGTCGGCCTCGCTCACGCCGTCCCGCGCGGCGCGTTCGGCCGCGGCCCGGGCGGGCGAGAAGGCGATGGCCTTGTAGAGCGTGGCGGCGGCCGTGAGCAGCAGGGCCACGCCCAGCGTGGTGGTCATGACCTGCTGGGCCACGTGGCTGGCCGGGCCCATGCGTTCGAGCGCCCAGAGCGCCAGCAGCGCGGCCGGGATGCTGCCCGAGCAGAGCAGGCCCACCACGCGCCAGGGCACCAGGCGCTGGCGGGCCAGGCTCACCGTGCCGCCCATCTTGGTGAAGGCGGCGAACAGCAGGTCGGTGCCCACGGCCATGTGCGGCTTCACGCCGAAGAAGAAGATCAGCAGCGGCGTCATCAGCGAGCCGCCTCCCACGCCGGTCAAGCCGACGATCAAACCGACCGCGAATCCCGCGAAAACGAACGCCAAGTCATGCATGGGGCGTGACTTTAGGCAATTGTCTTATGGTTTCAAACTATTGTTTGCTCCTTCATGTATATCGTTATGTGTATATGAATTCGGCCTCAGGCACCGCTGCGGCGAGGATGCTGGCCGCCCGGCGCAACAGGGGCCGGCGCTTGGCGTATCGTTGCGCGCGCGCTCTGCCGCGCCCGCTGCTGCTTCCCGCCCCATGACCGACACCTCCCAGCCCCATTCCCCACCCCCGGCCGCCGCCCCTGCCGGCGCAGAAACCTTCTCCTGGCGGCGCATCGCGCTGCCGGCCTTCGGGCCCTCGCTGCTCTTCGGGCTGGGCGAAGGCGCCATCCTGCCGATCGTGCCGCTGCTGGCCCGGGAGCTGGGGGCCTCGGTGTCGATGGCGGCCTTCGTGGTCACGCTGATCGGGCTGGGCTCGCTGCTGAACAACATCCCCGCCTCGGTCATCACCATCCGCTGGGGCGAGCGCTGGGCCATCATCGCCGCGGGCCTCTGGAGCGCGCTGGGCATGCTGCTCGCCGTGCTGCTGCCCGGCGTGGTGCCGCTGGCGGTCGGCTGCTGCATGGTGGGCATGTCGCAGGCCATCTACAGCCTGGCCCGGCAGAGCTACCTGACCGAGGCCGTGCCGGCGGCCTACCGCGCCCGGGCCCTCTCCACGCTGGGCGGGGTGATGCGCATCGGCATGTTCATCGGGCCCTTCCTTTCCGCCGCGGCGGTGCATGCCTTCGGGCTCAAGGCCGCCTTCGTGGTCGGCATCTCCGGGGTGCTGGCCGCTGCGGCGGTGGGCGCCCGGCTGCCGGACCTGGTAGCGCCGCCGCGTCCCGAGGGCGCGGCCCCCCCGGCGCCCGTCAGCCTGCGCACCATCGTGGCCGACCACCGCCGGGTGTTCCTGACCCTGGGGCTGGGCGTGGCACTGGTGAGCGCGGTGCGCGCCTCGCGCCAGGCGGTGATCCCGCTCTGGGCGGACCATCTGCTGCTGGCGCCCGCGGTCACGTCGCTGATCTACGGCATCGCGGGCGGCATCGAGATGCTGCTCTTCTACCCGGCCGGCCGGGTGATGGACCTCAAGGGCCGCCGCTGGGTGGCCGTGCCGTCGATGGCCATCATCGGCGTGGCGCTGCTGCTCATGCCGTTCACGACCGGCTACGCCACCCTGCTGATCGCGGCGACGGCCATCGGCTTCGGCAACGGCATCGGCTCAGGGCTGATCATGACCCTGGGCGCGGATTTCTCGCCCAGCCATGGGCGCCAGTACTTCCTGGCTGTCTGGCGCTTCCTGTCGGACCTGGGCGGCGCCTGCGGGCCGGCGCTGCTGTCGGCCCTGATCGCCACTGCATCGCTGGCCGGCGGCATTGCCGTCACCGGGCTGCTGTCGCTGGCGGCGGCGGGGCTGCTGGGGTGGTGGATTCCTGCGGGGAAGGCACATAGGATTCGTCCATGACGGTGCTGCCCTGTTTGCGGGAGGCCGAGTCGCCGCGCCGGCATTTGCATACCTCGCGGCTCATGATGAATGCGTCAGCGCCTGCGCTGGCCGAGGCTGTGATCGACTATCAGCGGCGCAATGCAGGTCACTTTGCTCCGTGGGACCCGGTGCGTCCCGCAGGCTATTGGGAGCTTGAACCCACGCGGGCCCGGCTGGCAGAAGAGGAGGTGGCTTTCAGCGCCGGCACGGCTTGGCACTACTGGATCCAGCCGGTCGATCAGCCGGTCGATCAGCCGGGTCGCATAGTCGGACATTGCGCCTTGTCGAGCGTGGCGCGTGGCGTCTTCCAAAACGCAATGCTGGGCTACGGGCTGGACCACGCGCTGGTCGGAGGCGGCTGGATGCAGGAAGCGATTCGATGCCTGCTTGACGAGGTGTTCGGACCAGTCGTCTCGCTGCATCGCGTGCAGGCATCGGTCCGTCCTGAGAACGAACGCAGCCGCCGGGTGTTGGAACGGCTTGGGTTCCGGCGTGAAGGTTTCAGCCCATGCTATTTATACATCGCAGGTGCTTGGCGGGACCACGAAACGTTTGCTTTACTCAACCCGTTCTGGGACAGGCATTAGAGGTCAGCCGGCTGAGGTTTCGCCTTGTAGCGGGTCGCCCACTTTTCAGGCGCCGGGTAGCCGCTCGGTCCCCAGCGCCCGGGCCAGGCGCACGTCCACGGGCAGGGGCTCGCCGGACAGGCGGGCGGCCAGCAGCTCGCCGCAGAGCTGCGACAGCGTGAGGCCGCGCGCGCCCATGGCGGCGCAGACCCAGAGGCCGGGCTGGTTCGTAGGGTCCACCGGCCCCACGAAGGGCAGTCGGTCGGGCGCGGTGCAGCGCACGGCGGCCCAGTGGCGGGGCGTGGCGCCGGGGCCTGCGATGGCGGGCGCGAGTCCGGCTGCCAGCGCGGGCAGGAGCTGCTCCAGTTTGGCGGCGTTGACCGCATGGGCCTCGGCCTGCTCGGCGGGCGTGGGCGGCAGCTGCGTTGCGCCGCGCTCGAAGGTCGAGCCCATGATCCAGGGGGCCTCGGCGTTCGGGCCGGCCTGCGGCACCAGATTGCCGTGGCCGTTGACGGGGAAAGGGGGCCAGACGGCCGCAGGGCCTGGCTGCGGGCTCTCGGCGCGCAGGCCCCAGCTCACCTGCCCGCGCAGCGCGTTCAGCGGGTAGCGCGCGGGCAGCCAGGGGCGGCTGTCGTAGCCGGCGGCGATGACGACATGGGCGGCTTCGGCCAGCACCGCGCCGTCCGCATCCAGGGCCTGCCAGCGGGTGCTGCCGTCGGCGGCGGTGATGCGCTCCAGGCGGGCGACGGTGCTCTCGCCCTGCCACTGGATCGCGGGGTTGTCCAGCAGGGCCCGCACCAGCCGGCCGGGCCGCAGCCAGCCGGCGCGCGCATGCCAGCAGGCCACGGTGGCGGGCGGCAGGCCGGCGGCTTCGAGGGCGGCGGCATCGGCCGGGCGGCTCCATTGCGCGCCGGGGCCGGCATGCCATTCGGCGGGCAGGCGCAGCTTGCCGTCCAGCTCGCGTTCCAGCACGCCGCAGGCGCTCCAGTCTTCGCCTTCGATCAAGGGCGCCGCCGCCAGCGCCTGCAGCGAGGCCCGCACGCCGCTGCGCGACAGGCGCGAGAGCACGTTGTCGTCGGGCGAGACGTGCGGCGCGAACACGCCGGCCGGCAGGCCCGAGGCGCCGGCGGCCGGCTCCGCGCCCCGGTCGAGCACCTGCACCTGCCAGCCGCGCCGGGCCAGGCTGGCGGCCACGGCGGCCCCCGAAAGGCCGCTGCCGATGACCAGGCAGTCGGCGGGCTGCGACACGGGGGGGGCGATCGCGGCCTGTGGCGGGGCCGTGCGCGGCTCCCAGGCCGGGTCGAACGTGGCCTGCAGGTTGTCGCGCTTGGGCGGCGCGCCCGGCACCTTGCGCACGATGAAGCCGCATTGCGCAAGCGCATCGCGCACCGGGCGCGAGATGGTCCAGGTGGCCAGCCGGGTGCCGCGCCGGCAGCAGCGGGCCACGGCCTTGAGCATCTGCGCGTCCCACATGCCGGGGTTGCGCTGGGGGCTGAAGCCGTCCAGATAGATGCTGTCGGCCTGCAGCATCTGCTGGCGCAGCATGGCCTGGGCGTCGCCCACGTAGAGCGTGAGCAGCACGCGGCCGTCCTCGAACGCCAGCCGGTGCACGCCCGGCAGCAGCCCCCACCACTGGGCGTGCAGCTGGCGCGCCAGGGGCAGCAGGTCGGGGTGGCTGTCGGCGGCGCGCAGCAGATCCTGAGCGCTCACGGGCCAGGCCTCGCACGAGACGAAGTGCAGCAGCCGGCAACGCGCCGGATCGGCCCGCCAGGCAGCCCAGGTCACGAGGAAGTTGAGGCCGAAGCCGAAGCCCGTCTCCAGGATGCGCCACTGCGGCTGGCCGGCCCAGGCTTCGGGCAGGCCGCAGCCCTGGAAGAACGTGGTGCGCGCCTGCGTCAGGCCGCCGTCTTCGCTGTGGTAGCGGTCGCCGAAGCGCGGGCTGTAGGGCGTGCCGTCAGGCATCCATTCGATGGGTTCGGACATGGGGCGGTGGGGCTGGGGTTAGTCTTCCCAGCGCTGCTGGTACGAGAACACGGGCAGGCGCCACTGGAAGCGGATGGCCGCCATGCGCAGCGCCAGGCCTGTAGCGAAGCACACGGCGGTGCTGACGTTGTAGTCCACGTCCAGCGCGCTCAGGCCCAGGAACAGCAGGCACACGGTGAGCGAGACGCTGGCGTAGAGCTCGCGCCGGAACACCACCGGCACCTGGTTGCAGAGCACGTCGCGCAGGATGCCGCCGCTGATGCCGGTCAGCATGCCAGACAGGACGACCACCACGGGCGGGTAGTTCAGTTCCAGCGCCACGCTGCAGCCGATGAGCGAGAACGCGATCAGGCCCATGGCGTCGAGCAGCAGGAAGACCCGCTTCAGATGGTGCATGTAGCGCGCCACCAGCGTGGTCAGCAGGCCGGCGGAGATCACCAGATAGACGTATTCGGGGTGCTGCGTCCAGCCGATGGGGTAGTGGCCCAGCACCATGTCGCGGATGGTGCCGCCGCCCAGCGCGGTGACGAAGGCGATCACCGCCACGCCGAAGATGTCCATGTCGCGCTGGCCTGCCACCAGCGCGCCCGACATGGCTTCGGCCGTGATGGCCACGAGGTAGATCGCCAGGATGACGGAGAACTGCGACGCCTGGAAGGAGTCGAGCAGGGAAACGGAAGGGAGCACGGCGTTGGAAATGTTTCGGGTGGCAGCCGCTGCGCGCTGCCGGTGGCGGCAGGTGCGAAGGGGCTTCAATGCGGGGCGCGCATTGTAGGCGCGGCCCCAAGGCAAACGCCCCCGGCAGGGCGGGGGCGTTCAGGAAGAGAGAGCGAGAGAGCGTCAGGTGCCGGGATGGGCCCGGCCCGTCGCGGCGTCTGCGCCGCCGCCAAAGAAGTGGTTTGGGTGAAACCACTTCTGGCAGCGCTGCACTGCGTTATGCGCTGGGCGGGACGCAAGCCCGCCGCGGCGTCTGCGCCGCCGCCGAAGAAGTGGTTTGGGTGAAACCACTTCTGGCAGCGCTGCACTGCGTTACGCGCTGGGCGGGACGTAGCCCGCCGCGGCGTCTGCGCCGCCGCCGAAGAAGTGGTTTTCCATCTGTCTTGCGAGGTATTGGCGGGCGCGGGCGTCGGCCAGGTTCAGGCGGTTTTCATTCACCAGCATGGTCTGGTGCTTGAGCCAGTCGGCCCAGGCTTGCTTGCTCACGTTCTCGTAGATGCGCTTGCCCAGATCGCCGGGGTAGGGCGGGAAGTCGAGGCCTTCGGCTTCCTTGCCGAGCTTGATGCATTGAACGGTACGTGCCATGGATGAATTGTCCTGTGCGGGTCTGAATAGATGTTTTAGATATAAAAAACTGAAATTTCAGTAGTTCCAGTTTTTAAGAGGCTCTTCAAGAATGCGTGGCATCGGCGATGTGCGCCGATTTCCACAGACGACCAGAAAGCCTCTCATGAACGTGCGCCGCGACTTTATCAAGTTTCCCTTTGCCGCAGCCCTGGCCGCCGGCTTGTCCATGACGGCATTGCCGTCGCTGGCCCAGCCCGTGCAGTTCCTCAACGTCTCCTACGACCCGACGCGCGAGCTGTACGTGGAATACAACCAGGCCTTCGGCAAGTACTGGAAGGCCAAGACCGGCCAGGACGTGCAGTTCAAGCAGTCGCACGGCGGCTCGGGCAAGCAGGCGCGCTCGATCATCGACGGCATCGACGCCGACGTGGCCACGCTGGCGCTGGGCGGCGACATCGACGCGCTGGTGGCGCACGGCCTGGTCAAGCCCGACTGGCAAAAGCGCCTGCCGCACAACTCGGCGCCCTACAACTCCACCATCGTCTTCCTGGTGAAGAAGGGCAATCCCAAGGGCCTGAAGGACTGGGACGACCTCATCAAGCCCGGCGTGCAGGTCATCACGCCCAACCCCAAGACCTCGGGCGGCGCGCGCTGGAACTACCTCGCGGCCTGGGAATACGCCAAGCGCAAGTATGGCGGCGACGACAAGGCCAAGGACTTCGTGGGCAAGCTCTACCGGAACGTGCCGGTGCTCGATACCGGCGCGCGCGGCTCCACCATCACCTTCGTGCAGCGCGGCGTGGGCGACGTGCTGCTGGCCTGGGAGAACGAGGCTTTCCTCGCGCTCAAGGAATTCGGCCCCGAGAAGTTCGAGATCGTCGTGCCTTCGCTCTCCATCCTGGCCGAGCCCTCCGTCACGGTGGTGGACAAGGTCGTGGACAAGAAGGGCACGCGCGCCCTGGCCGAGGAATACCTGAAGTACCTGTATTCCGATGAAGGCCAGGACATCGCCGGCAAGAATTTCTACCGCCCGACGGGCGACAAGGCCAAGGCGAAGTACGACAAGCAATTCCCCAAGCTGACGCTGGTGACCATCGACCAGGCCTTCGGCGGCTGGGCCAAGGCCGACAAGGCGCACTTCGCCGACGGCGGCAGCTTCGACCAGATCTACACCAACCGCAAGTAAGCCGGGCCCAGGTCTGAAAGCACTCCCCTGAACCACCTCAACCGAGCCCAGCCCATGACTGCATTGCGCACTACAGACCGCTTCGGCATCGGACGCGCCGGATGGCTCGGCCGGCCGGGGCGATGTCGCCGCGCCGACTGACCGCCTGAAGGACGGCGCTCACCCGGGCTGGCTGTGCCCGGGGTGCCGTCTTCCGGTTTCAGCCTCCTTGCTTCTTCATCGCACCGCTGCGGCCTTGTGGCCGGCGAGCGGTCTGGGCGGAGCCTTGCCCGGCCTTTCCTGCGTTTCTTCTTCCTTTCTTTCTTTCTTTCTTGTTCGATCACCGGAATCTCCCGCCATGACCTTGCAACCGAAATTCTCCCGCCGCCAATGGCTGGCCGCTGCCGCCGGCACGGCCGCCCTGTCCGGTGCCGTGCCCGTGTGGGCGCAGAAGTCCGAGCGCGTGCTGCGCGTGGGCCACCAGAAGGGCTGGCTGTCGCTGCTCAAGGGGCGCGGCACGCTCGAAAAGCGCCTCGCGCCGCTGGGCGTGAAGGTGGCCTGGACGGAATTCAACGCCGGCCCGGTGCAGCTGGAGGCGCTGAACGTCGGCTCCATCGACTTCGGCGACGTGGGCGAGGCCCCGCCTATCTTCGCGCAGGCCGCGGGCGCGCCGCTGATCTATGCGGCCTCCACCGTGCCGCGCCCGCGCCTGGAAGCGGTGATCGTGCCCAAGGGCTCGCCCATCCAGAGCGTGGCCGACTTGAAGGGCAAGCGCATCGCCTTCAACAAGGGTTCCAACGTGCATTACTTCCTGGTCAAGCTGCTGCAAAAGCACGGCCTGCAGTACCGCGACGTGCAGCCCGTCTTCCTGGCGCCGCCCGATGCGCGCGCGGCCTTCGAGCGCGGCGCGGTCGATGCCTGGGCGATCTGGGACCCGTTCCTCGCCGCCGCCCAGAAGACGCTGCAGGCCCGCCTGCTCGCCGACGCCACCGGCGTGGTCAACAACCGGGCCTTCTACTTCACCTCGCGCGACTTCGCCGCCCGCAATGCCGACGTGCTGCGCATCGCCGTGCAGGAGGTGGCAGCCATCGATACCTGGGTGGAAAAGAACCAGCCTGCCGCAGCCGCCGAGCTGTCGTCGCTGCTGGGGCTAGACCGTTCGGTGACGGAGCTC
This sequence comes from Paracidovorax wautersii, assembly GCF_900113035.1. Taxonomy (GTDB): domain Bacteria; phylum Pseudomonadota; class Gammaproteobacteria; order Burkholderiales; family Burkholderiaceae_C; genus Paracidovorax; species Paracidovorax wautersii. The sequence continues at coordinate 122,309 of NZ_FONX01000009.1, forward strand.
TTCGTGAGCCGTGTGGGCTACGGCACCTTGCCGGTCTCCCGCGAGATCCTGGCCGAGCAGCAGGCCATCGCCGACACCTTCTTCGACCTGAAGCTCATCCCCAGGAAGCTCGACCTGCTGCAGGCCGCGCCGCTGGACCTGGGCTGAGCGCTTCCTTTCCGTCCGTTTCCCCTCGAGCCACGCCGACAGGAGCCCGCCATGCCCCATCCCGACCTTCTCTCCCCACGGCAACGCGCCGCGCAGGTGCTGGACGTGACCGCCCGCGCCTGGGGGCTGGCCATCGCTCTGGCCAGGGCCCCGCAGCGGCGCGTGGCGCCCCAGCCCCGGGCCGCCTCCCGCGCCGTCGCGGCCTGCCTGGGACTGGCCGGCGCGAGCCCTTCGCGGCTGCGGCTGTCGGCGCACGGCTTCGATATTTCCTACTGACCGCTGCCGCCTCGCCACCCCGTCCGCCACTACACCAACACACCACGGCGACAGCACTTTTTCAGGAGAACTCCCCATGCAGATGTTCTGGTTCATTCCCACGCACGGCGACAGCCGCTACCTGGGCACCTCCGAGGGCGGCCGCGCCCTGAGCTTCGACTACCTCAAGCAGGTGGCCGTGGCCGCCGACAGCCTGGGCTACGAAGGCGTGCTCATCCCCACCGGCCGCTCGTGCGAAGACCCCTGGGTGATCGCCTCCAGCCTGATCGGCGCCACCCAGCGGCTCAAGTTCCTCGTCGCCGTGCGGCCCGGCCTGCACCAGCCCAGCCTGGCTGCGCGCATGGCGGCCAGCTTCGACCGCCTCTCGGGCGGGCGCCTGCTCATCAATCTGGTGACGGGCGGCGACCGCGTGGAGCTGGAGGGCGACGGCGTGTTCCTGGACCATGCCAAGCGCTACGAGCAGGCCGCCGAATTCCTGCGCATCTGGCGCGAGATCCTGGCGCGCAGCCACGAAGGCGGCACGCTCGACTACGAAGGCGAGCACCTCTCGGTCAAGGGCGCCAAGCTGCTCTTTCCGCCGCTGCAGAAACCCTATCCGCCGGTGTATTTCGGCGGCTCCTCGGCCCCTGCGCACGAACTGGCGGCCGAGCAGGTCGATGCCTACCTGACCTGGGGCGAGCCCCCGGCCGAGGTCGCCAGGAAGGTGGCCGACGTGCGCCAGCGCGCCGCCCGCCTGGGCCGCACGGTGCGCTTCGGCATCCGCCTGCACGTGATCGTGCGCGAGACCGAAGCCGCCGCCTGGGCCGCCGCAGAAGACCTCATCAGCCGCGTGAAGGACGAGACCGTGGTGCAGGCGCAGGCCGTGTTCGCGCGCATGGATTCCGAGGGCCAGCGCCGCATGGCCGCGCTGCACCAGGGAGGCGCCAAGCGCAGCCGCGCCGACCTGGAGATCAGCCCCAACCTCTGGGCCGGCGTGGGCCTGGTGCGCGGCGGCGCGGGCACGGCCCTGGTGGGCGATCCGCAGACGGTGGCCGACCGCATCAAGGAATACGCCGACCTCGGCATCGACACCTTCGTGATGTCGGGCTACCCGCATCTGGAAGAGGCCTACCGCTTCGCGGAACTGGTCTTTCCGCTGCTGCCCGTGGCCGTGCGCGAGCGGCTGGCCGGCGGCAATCCGCTGGGCCCGTTCGGCGAGACGGTGGGCAACCAGTACGTGCCGCGCGCGGCGCAGAGCTGAAGGGGAGGGCTGCGCCATGGCGATCCATTCCATCAACCACGTGCAGCTGGCCTTTCCGGCCGGCGCCGAAGGGCAGATCCGCAACTTCTACAGCGCCTTGCTGGGCCTGCCCGAGCTGCGCCACGCAGCCACCGGCACGGCGCTGCACTTCGCGGCCGGGGCGCAGCGCATCGAGCTGGTGCCCACCGAGCGCGCCCGCTGGGCCGCCGCGCCCGCCGCGTCGCACCTGGCCTTCGAGGTGGACAACCTGCATGAATTGCGCGGCCGCCTGCTGCAGGCCGAGCTGCCGCTGGTGGAGAACCGGGCGCTGCCCGGCTACCTGCGCTTCTACGTGAAGGACCCGGCGGGCAACCAGCTGGAGTTCCTCGAACCCGACACCGAACAGGAGCTGCCGGTATGAGCGCCTCGATCAAGGAGCTGCAGGTCTCGCCCCTGCCCGAGGAGCTGGAAGGCCCTTCCGACGGCGCGCTGGCCGCGGCGGCGCGGCGCGTGCTGCGCGCCGTATGGCAGCAGCTGCTGCCCTGGCTGGTGCCGGTGGCGCTGATCGCGGGCTGGCAGGTGGCCTCGTCCCTGGGCTGGATCTCCAGCCGCGTGCTGCCCGCGCCGCTGGACGTGGTCACCGCCGCCTGGCGCCTGGCCGAATCGGGCGAGCTGTGGACGCACGTGAAGATCAGCGCGGGCCGGGCGCTGGCGGGCCTAGCCATCGGCGGCGGGCTGGGGCTGCTGCTGGGCCTGCTGACCGGCTCGGTGCGCCTCTTCGAGACGCTGCTCGACTCCACCATCCAGATGGTGCGCAACATCCCGGCGCTGGCGCTGATCCCGATGGTGATCCTGTGGTTCGGCATCGACGAGTCGGCCAAGCTGTTCCTGATCGCCATCTCGGTGTTCTTCCCGATCTACCTGAACACCTTCCACGGCATCCGCAACGTCGATCCGCAGCTCATCGAGATGGGCCGCACCTACGGGCTGAACCGCTGGCAGCTCTACCGCGACATCGTGCTGCCCGGCGCGCTCTCGTCCATCCTGGTGGGGCTGCGCTTCTCGCTGGGCCTGATGTGGGTGATCCTGATCGTGGCCGAAACGATTTCCGCGCAGTCGGGCATCGGCTACCTGACCATGAACGCCCGCGAATTCCTGCAGACCGACGTGGTGCTGGTGGGCATCCTGCTCTACGCCCTGCTGGGCAAGCTGGCCGACCTGTTCGCCCGTGCGCTGGAGCGGTGGTGGCTGCGCTGGCACCCCGGCTACCAGCCTCAATGACCGCACCGGAGCCCTTGCCATGACCCAGACATCCTCTTCCGAAAACCGCTCCGGCCAGGCCGCAGGTGGCGTGCGCCTGCAGGCCACCGGCCTGCACAAGCGCTACGGCCAGCGCGAGGTGCTGCGCCACGCGCAGCTGACCATCGAACCCGGCGAGTTCGTCGCCATCGTGGGCCGCAGCGGCTGCGGCAAGAGCACGCTGCTGCGCCTGATCGCGGGGCTGGAAGCCGCCACGCAAGGCACGCTGACCGCCGACGGCCGGCCCGTGCAGGGCCTGCATGCGGACACGCGCATCATGTTCCAGGAGGCGCGCCTGCTGCCCTGGCGCCGCGTGATCGACAACGTCACCCTGGGCCTGCCCGCCGCGCAGCGCGAGCGCGGCCGCGAGGTGCTGGCCCAGGTGGGCCTGGCCGAACGCGAGAACGAATGGCCCGCGCGCCTTTCGGGCGGGCAGCGCCAGCGCGTGGCCCTGGCGCGGGCGCTGGTGCACCAGCCGCGCCTGCTGCTGCTCGACGAGCCCCTGGGCGCGCTCGACGCGCTCACCCGCATCGAGATGCACCGCCTGATCGAAGGCCTCTGGCAGCGCCACGGCTTCACCGCGCTGCTGGTCACGCACGACGTGCAGGAGGCCGTGGCCCTGGCCGACCGGGTGGTCCTCATCGAGGACGGCCGCATCGCGCTGGACGAGCGCATCGCCCTGGCGCGGCCCCGCTCGCACGGCGACGCGGCCTTCGCAGCCATCGAGAAACGCATCCTCGACCGCGTGCTGCAAAAGCCCGGCGCGTCCGACGAGGCGCCCGCCGATCGCGGCTGGCCCGGCGTTCCGGCCCATGGCCTGCGCTGGGCGGTGTAGAGGCAAGAGGCTACCCAGCATGCCCGGCACGCCTTCCCGTTCCATTCCCCTTCATTCCATTCCGTTTCTTCCATCCGAACCGTTTTTTCCAAGGAGTTTTCCATGACCATCCAAGCCATCAACGTGCGCAACCAGTTCAAGGGCAAGGTCCGCGAGATCGTGCGCGGCGACGTCGTCTCCGAAGTCGATGTCGAGACGCCGTGGGGCATCGTCACTTCGGTCATCACCACCCGCTCGGTCGATGAACTGGGCCTCGTGGTCGGCTCCGATGTGGTGGCCCTGGTGAAGTCCACCGAGGTGTCCATCGCCCGGCTGTGAGGCGGTGTTGCAGGCAAAAGCGGGCTGCAGCGCCCGAATTGCCTGCGCAGTGCGCTATTGATTTGATAGCGATCGATGCTTCCAAGGCGGCCTCCGGGTCGCCTTTTCCATTCGTGCATGCCCTGTTTTAGAACGTGTTCACGATCTCGCAGGGGATCGCGTTGGAGCGCAATCGGGATGAGTGGATGCTTCGGGTGCGCCGCATGGGCTCATGCCCATGCAAGCAGCCGGGGCGTCCAATCGCCCGATTTCGCTCCAACCCGAAGGGCAGCGGTGTGGGCGGGCGGTCTGCGGCGTTGCGGCGCTTGTGAATAGCCGTGCTATTCACTGCGCACCGCGCCTTGCATCCCATCCCGCCCACACCGCTGCGCGACCCCTGGGAGATCGTGAACACGTTCTTAAACGCAAATGTGTTGCGTTATTACGCATAGAATGCGCTTTGTTGGTGCTCGCAGCGCCGTGTTCTCGCGCTGCAGTTCAACGGGAAGCAGGAGGGCGCTGCGCGCGATGCGCCAGTGCCCGACCTGCGCTGCCCCCGCAACGGTCAGCGGACGAGGCTCTGTCAGCGCGCCTCACTCTCCAATCGCAATGCCACTGGGTGCCCTGCATGGGCGCCTGGGAAGGCTTTTGGAGGGCGTTCCGCCCAGCCCGGATACCGGCCAACGAGGTGATGCCTGCCTGCGTGCTGCCCTTGAGAGAAGAGGGCGGTGCGGCGCAGGCGTCGTGGTGCCCAGGCGCTGGCGGGGAGGCCGGCGTGGGCGACTTGTCTTTCTGCGTGTCTCCATGTCCTTTTCGCTTTCCCGCTCTTCGTTCCAGCGCGTGCCTGCATGGCCCCTGCCGCTGGCCCTCGCCCTGTCCGCCGCATTCCCGCTGGCCGCCCAGACGCTGCCCGCCGTGACCGTCACCGCACCCGCCGAGGGCCCCGTGGCGCCGCTGGACCAGCCCACGAGCAGCGCCTCGCGCCTGGGCCTGACGGTGCGCGAGACGCCGGCTTCCATCGACGTGGTGCCCGCCGCCGTGCTGGCCGAGCGCGGCCTGCGCACGGTGAGCGAGGCGGCCCAGGCTGCCGTGGGCGTGATGGCCGGGGACTTTCCGGCCGAGCCCAGCGCGTTCTCCATGCGCGGCTTCGCCAACAGCCAGATCAACACGCTCTACAACGGCATCAAGATCGGCCCGCCCAACATGACCTCGCGCGTGATGGACGTGGCCAACCTGGAGCGCATCGAATTCCTCAAGGGCGCGGCCTCGCTGATGTCGGGCGAGGGCGCCACGGGCGGCGCGGTCAACTTCGTCACCAAGGCGCCGCACCGCGGCCCGGTGCGCACCGAGGTCAATACGGCCGTGGGCTCGTTCGGCGAGCGGCGCGTGTCCTTCGGCTCGGGCGGCACCACCGCCTGGAAGGATCTGGACTACCGGATCGACGCCAGCGCATCGAACGGCGACGGCTTCGTCGATGACACCTGGCAGCGCAACCGCCACATCTCCGGCGGGCTGGACTGGCGTGCCGCCCCCGGCGTCAAGCTCTTCGTGGCCGGCGAGGCCAAGCGCGACAACGGCAGCAGCTACTGGGGCACGCCGCTCGTTTCCGCCAACGCGCCGGGCGTGCAGCCGCACGGCGGCATCGTCTCGGGCAGCTACGTCTCCAACTACAACGGCAGCAACCTCGGGCCCGTCACCATCGATGGCCGCACGCTGCGCACCAACTACAACGTGCTGGACAACCGCAACCAGGCCCGCGAGACCTGGCTGCGCGCCGGCGGCGAATGGCAGGCCAGCGACGCCGTGGTGCTGCGCAGCCAGTTCTGGCGCTACACGGCCGACCGCACCTGGTTCAACAACGAGATCGAGGCCTTCAACGCCAACACCGGCCTGGTGGACCGCGAGCGCTTCTACGTCGCGCAGGACCAGACCAGCTGGGGCAACAAGACCGAAGCGCAGTGGGACGCCCGTCTGGGCGGCATGGACAACCGCCTGGTGGCGGCCTTCGAGTACAGCCACACCGACCTGACCCGCCCGGGCGCCGCCAACTTCCCCGGCGACAGCGTGAGCCTGACGGACCCGCAGCGCGGCACCTATGGCCTGCTGACCACCCAGGTGCAGACCAGCGCCATCCGCAACACGGCGCTCGCGCTGGAAGACCGCCTGCGCCTCTCGCCCACGGTGGCGCTGATCGGCGGGCTGCGGCATGAACGCATCGCGCTGGACCGCAGCTCCGCCAACGCGGCGGGCGTGCAGCGCACGGGCTTTCCGTTCGACAAGACCTGGAACCCCACCACCGGCCGCCTGGGCCTGACCTGGGACGCCGCGCCCGGCACCACCTTCTACGGCCAGTACGGCACGGCGGCCGACGTGGCGGCCAACAACATCTTCCTGCTGGGCGCCACGCAGCCGCTGGACCTGACCCGCACGCGCAACGCCGAAGTGGGCGTCAAGCAGGCCTTCTGGCAGCAGCGCGGCGAATGGACGCTGGCCTTCTACGACACCGAACGGCGCAACGTCTATGCCGGCCAGGGCGGCCAGCGGCTGGCGCAGGCCGGCGCGCTCAAGTCGCGCGGCGCGGAAACCTCGGTGGCGCTGCGCCCCGACGCGCACTGGAGCCTGTGGGGCAACCTGGCGCTCAACCGCGCGCGCTACGAGAACTACACCCTGGCGGACGGCACCTCGTTCTCGGGCAACCGCCCGCCCAACGCGCCGCGCCTCATCGCCAATGCCGGCGTGGGCTACCGCTTCGTCGCCGGCGTGCCGATGCAGGTGTCGGCCTCCGTGCGGCACGTGGGCGAGCGCTTCCACAGCGACGCCAACACCGTGCGCCTGAACGGCTACACCGTGTACGACGCGGCCCTGTCGGTGGACGTGGCGCGCGACGTGCAGCTCACCCTGCGCGGGCGCAACCTGGGCAACCGCACCTATGCCGCCTGGGCCGATCCGTTCTACCCCGACCAGATCCTGCTGGGCGCACCGCGCAGCTATGAACTGGCGCTGCGCTGGACGCTCTGAGTCGCCGCCACCCATGGGCCAGCCTGATCCGGTGCTGCAGCTGCAGGGCGCGGCCTTTTGCGCCAAGGGCGGGCAGATGCTGCTCGCGCCGCTCGATGCGCAGGTGCGGCCCGGCGAATGCATCGCGCTGGTGGGCCCCAACGGCGCGGGCAAGAGCACGCTGCTGAAGCTGCTGGCCGCGCGCCTCGCGCCCACCCAGGGCGCCGTGCGCCTGCTGGGCCACGACCTGGCCCGCTGGCCGGCGTCCGAGCGCGCGCGCCACGTCGCCTTGCTGAACCAGGCCGACACGGCGGACGGCGGCCTGGTGGTTCGCGACTACGTGGCCCTTGGCCGCCTGCCGCACCAGCACAGCGCGAGCCGCGCCGCGCATGCGCAGGCGGTGGACGAGGCCCTGCACACCTGCGCCGCGGCCCTGCTCGCCGCGCGCAAGCTGGGCGATCTCTCGGGCGGCGAGCGCCAGCGCGTGCACCTGGCGCGGGCGCTGGCCCAGCGGCCCACGCTGCTGCTGCTGGACGAGCCCACCAACCACCTGGATCTCGCCGCCCGCGCCGACCTGCTGGCGCTGGTGCGGGGTCTGGGCATCACCGTGGTCGCGGCGCTGCACGAACTGGGCCTGGTGCCCGGCTTCGCCAGCCGCGCCTGGGTGCTGCAGGGCGGCCGCCTGGTGGCCGACGGCCCGCCGGCCCAGGCGCTGAGCACGGCCCGCGTGGCCGAGGTGTTCGGCATGGAACTCATCCACACCCGCCACCCGCGCCACGGCGGCACGCTGTGGTCGTTTGAAAGAGCCGCGGCATGAATCGCCTATCGATGATCAAGCACTGGGCGGCCTGGGGCCTGGGCCTGCTGGCCACCGCCATGGCCTGCGCGGCGCCGCCGTCGTCTTCTTCAACGGCGCCGCAAGCCTCGCCACCGGGCTTTCCCGTCACCGTCACCAGCTGCGGCGAGCCCGTGCGCTTCGCCGCGCCGCCGCGCCGCATGGTGGTGCACGACCTCAACATGACCGAGATGGCCCTGGCCCTGGGCCTGCAGCCCGCCATGGTCGGCGTGAGCGGCATCACGGGCTGGTACAAGGCCGGGCCGGAATTCTTCCGCGCCCTGGGCAAGGTGCCCGAACTCGCGCCCAAGTACCCCACGCTGGAGAACATCCTCTCGGTGCAGCCGGACCTGTTCTTCGCCGGCTGGTACTACGGCATGCAGCCCGGCGGCCCCGTCACGCCCGCCGTGCTGGCGCGCCATCACGTGCCCACGCTGGTGCTGACCGAAAGCTGCATTCCCGCCCACGGCGACAAGCCCGAAGCGACGATGGAGCTGCTCTATGGCGACGTGCGGCGCCTGGGCACCGTCTTCGGCCGGCGCGAACTGGCCGACCGCCTGGTCGCCGGCTGGCAGGCCCGGGTGCGTGCCGCAGCGTTGCCGGCGCTGCCCAAGGCACCGCGTGTTTTCGTCTATGACTCGGGCGAGGACAAGCCCTTCACCGCCGGCCGCGCCGCCATGCCGCAGGCGCTGATCGCCGCGGCGGGCGGCGTCAACGCCATGGGCGATCTGCCCATCGGCTGGGGCAATGTCTCGTGGGAGGCGGTGGCCGAGCGCGACCCGCAATACATCGTGCTGCTGGACTACCAGAACGGCCTGGGCCCCGAACACCTGCGCCGCGTGCTGGAGGCCCACCCCGCCATGCGCCTGACCGAGGCCGTGCGCGAGCGCCGCTACATCGTGCTGCGCTATGCCGAGATCACGCCCGGCCCGGCCAACATCGACGCCATCGAAAAGATCGCCCGCGCCTTGAGGGCCCCGCGGTGAGGGCGCGCACCGTTCTGGCCGCCGTCGGCGGCCTGCTGCTGCTGGGCGCGCTGGCCGTGGCCTCGCTCGCCATCGGCAGCAGCAGCGACCTGGGCTGGCGCGAAGCGCTGGCCGCCCTGGCCGGGCCCTGGGCTCCCGCGCTGGGCTGGCCCGCGCCGGCGGAGATGGCCCGCGCCATCGTGCTCGACCTGCGGCTGCCGCGCCTCTTGCTGGCGCTGCTGGTGGGCGCGGCCCTGGCCGTGGTGGGCGGGCTGCTGCAGACCAGCACGCGCAACGACCTGGCCGACCCGTTCCTCTTCGGCCTCTCTTCGGGCGCATCGGCCGCCGCCGTGGCCGTGATCGGCTGGGCGGGCGATGCGCTCGGCATCTGGACGCTGCCCGCCGCCACCTTCTGCGGCGCGCTGGTGGCCGCTGCCGCCGTGCTGCTGCTGGTGCGCCGCGTGGGCACGCAGGGGCCGGCCGCCATGGTGCTGGGCGGGCTCGCCATCTCCTTCCTGCTGGGCTCGCTCACGCATGTGCTGGTGTTCGCGGGCGACCAGCGCGCCGCGCATGCGGTGGTGTTCTGGTCGCTGGGCGGGCTGGGGCTGGCGCGCTGGGACAACCTCTGGCTGCCGCTGGCCGGCCTGCTGGTGGCGGCGGCCTTCGTGGCCCGGCGCCACCGCGCGCTGGACACGCTGCTGGCCGGCGACGACACGGCCCACAGCCTGGGCGTGGCGCCCGAGCGGCTGCGGCTGCAGGTGTTCCTGGTGGCCGCGGTGGCCACGGCCAGCTGCGTGGCGCTCAGCGGCGTGATCGGCTTCGTCGGCCTGATGGTGCCGCACCTGGCGCGGCGCCTGGCCGGGCCGCTGCATGCGCGCTTCGTGCCGCTGGCGGCGCTCCTGGGCGCGGCGCTGCTGCTGGCCAGCGACCTGGTGGCGCGCACCGCGCTGGGTGCGCAGGAGCTGCCGGTGGGCATCGTCACGGCCGGGCTGGGGGCCTGCTTCGTCATCGCGCTGCTGAACCGGCCGCGCTGACCGGCGGAGGGCTGGCGGCCTCATCAGATCTTTTGTGTCTGATGAAATGGAAATAAAGTCTTTTTGGTTTGATAGACGAACTTCTACGATGGGCGGGACTTGTCCCTCGGAGGGTTTTCGTGCATCACAAAAAGACTTTGCGGCCCCCGCATCGCCGCGCCCCGGGCGCGCTGAAAGGCCGCCCATGAACTTCCAGCAACTGCGTTCCGTGCGCGAAGCCGCGCGTTGCGGCTTCAACCTGACCGAGGTGGCCGCCATGCTCTACACCTCGCAGCCCGGCGTGAGCCGGCAGATCCGCGAGCTGGAAGAAGAGCTGGGCGTGGAGATCTTCGCCCGCGCCGGCAAGCGCCTCACCGGCCTGACGCCGCCCGGCGAGACCCTGCTGCCCATCGTCGAGCGCCTGCTGCTGGAGGCCGACAACCTCAAGCGCGCCGGCCACGACTACCGCGCGAGCCAGGAAGGGCGCCTCTCGGTGGCCGCCACCCATTCGCAGGCCCGCTATGCGCTGCCGCAGGTGGTGCGCGACTTCCGGGCGCTGTTTCCGCAGGTCACGCTGCACCTGCACCAGGGCTCGCCCCGGCAGGTGGCCGAGATGCTGCTGAGCGGCGAGGCCGACATCGGCGTGGCGACCGAGGCGCTGGCGGGCTACGACGGCCTGGTCACCTTGCCCTGCTACCGCTGGTCGCACAGCATCGTGGTGCCGCCCGGCCATGCGCTGCTGGAGGGCGAGGCGCCCGTCACCCTGCAGCAGCTGGCGCAGTACCCCATCATCACCTACGAGCAGGGCTACACCGGCCGCGCCCACATCGACGAGGCCTTCGCCCGCGAGGGGCTGGCGCCCGACGTGGTGCTCACCGCCATGGATGCTGACGTCATCAAGACCTACGTGGAGCTGGGCATGGGCGTGGGCATCGTCGCCTCCATCGCCGTGGACCCGGACCGCGACCTGCACCTGCGCAGCCTGGACGCGCGCCACCTGTTCGAGGTGAACCTCACGCGCCTCGCCATCCGGCGCGGCAGCTGGCTGCGCGGCTACACCTACCAGTTCATCGAAAGCTTCGTGCCCACGCTGACGCGGGACGCGGTGGAGCAGGCCATGGCGGCCGCGGTGGCAGGCAGCGCCGCAGCCTGAATACGATGCCCGGGCCGCCGCAGCGGCCACAATGCCGGCCATGGAACGCTTCACCATTTCGCTGGACGACGAACTCGCGCACGCCTTCGATCACCTGATCGCCGAGCGCGGCTACGGCAACCGCTCCGAGGCCGTGCGCGACGTGCTGCGCGTGCACCTTGCGCGCCTGCACGAAGGCCGTGATGCCGACGGGCCCTGCGTGGCCAATCTCTCCTACGTGTACAACCACCACGAGCGCGACCTGTCCGACCGCCTCGCGCGGCTGCAGCACGACCACCATGCGATGACGCTGGCGACCACGCACGTGCATCTGGACCACGACCAGTGCATCGAGACCGTGCTGCTCAAGGGCCCGGCCAGCGAGGTGCGCCGCTTCGCCGACCGGCTGATGGCCGAGCGCGGCGTGCACCACGGCCAGCTCAACGTGGTCATGGTGGGGGCGCTGGCGCCGGGGCACGCGGCGCATTCCCACGGGCACGATCATCACGGCCACCAGGGCTGAAAGAGCGCAAAAGAGAGCGGGGAGGGGTGGGGAAGGGCGGGGCCTACGCCATGCGGCGTATGGGCTGCAGTGTCGCCGGGTATGCAGTTTGCTTTTTTCTTCATACAAAAGGCAAACCTTCATGCATTTCTCTCCTGATTCCTTCCGAGCCCCCGTCATCCCGCCCCGCCGGCCCTCGCTTTCGCCGCTGTCGAGTGCGATATTCACCATGTTGGTGCTTCATGTGGGCCATGCTGGTGCGCAAATCGCCGATGTCCCGGCCGCCACGCCCGTTCTGGGTGCGATGGAGGTCAAGGGCCAGGCCGCACGCGGCGCCGATGCGTCCTACTCCACCACCACGCTGGACACGCAGGACATCCAGGCCCAGCACGTCAGCCAGCCCGAAGAACTGTTCCGGCAGGTGCCGGGCATGAACGTGCAGAACTACCAGCTCTCGGGCGTGGGCAATGCCATCGTGATGCGCGGCTTCGGCAGCGGCGGGCATGGCGGCGACGTGGGCGTGGTTCTGGACGGCATCCCGCTCAACGAGGCCATGTCGCATGCCGACGGCTATGTCGATTTCAACGTCATCGTGCCGCTGGAGATCGACCGCCTCACCGTCTACAAGGGCCCCGTGTCGGCGCTCTACGGCAACTTCAACCGGGCCGGCCTGATCGCCGTGCAGACCCGCCGGGGTGGCGAATACAGGGACGTTGACTTCAGCGCCGCATCGCACGGCACGCTGGACGCGCAGGCCGCGCTGGGCCTGAAGCTGGGCGAGGACGAATCGCTGAACCTGGCGGCCCAGCATGCACGCACCGACGGCTTCCGCGCCCAGTCGGGCGCCGAGCGCACCACGCTGGCCGCCCGCTGGAGCCGCCGCATCACGCCCGCCCTGGACGTGGCGCTCTCCGGCCGCCTGCACGAGGCCGATGGCGATTCGCCCAGCTACCTCACGGCCGCCCAGTTCGCCGCCGACCCCTACGGCCGCGACCCACGCGCCATGGACGACGGCGCGAAGAAGCACTTCGGCACCCTGCGCGCCGACGTGCAGTACGACCTGGCGCCCGATCTGAAATGGCTGGGCTTCGCCTACACCACGCGGCAGGACTTCACCCGCTGGTTCAGCCGCCCGGTGAGCGCCGCCGCCTGGCGCCAGCGCGAGGAGTCGTACGACCGCACGGTCTATGGCGCGGGCACCAGCCTGAACGGCCGCAGCGCGCTGGCCGGCGCGCCCCTGAACTGGGTGGCGGGCCTGGAGACCTTCCGCGAATCGACCGACTACCTCTTCTACGACGGCCTGGCCGACCGCGTCCGCACCGGCCCGGCGGGCTACGACCGCAATTCGCGGCTCAACAGCCTCTCGGCCTTCGCCGAGGTGGATGCGCCGCTGCACCCGCTGCTGCAGCCCTCGGCCGGCCTGCGCTGGGACCGCTTCACGGGCGCCTGCCGCCCGAACGGCGCCGAAACGGCCTCCGACCCCTGCGGCCCCCTGGCGCGCACCAGCCACGCCAGCCCCAAGCTGGGCCTGCGCTCGCAGCTGCTGCCCGGCCTGCTGCTGCGCGCCAGCTGGGCCGAAGGCTTCGCGCTGCCGAGCAACTTCGCCAAGTACGCGCTGGGCGCCGCGCAGCTCGATCCCAACGTCTTCCGCCAGACCGAGCTGGGCGCGCAGATCAAGCCGCTGGCCGGCCTGGTGCTGGATGTGGCCGCCTACCGGCTGATCTCGTCCGACGAGATCCGCACCGTGGCCCCTGGCGTCTATGAGAACTACGGCGCCACGCGTCGCACGGGCGTGGAAGCCAGCGCGCTCTGGTCGGTGCGCAGCGATCTGGACCTGACGCTGGCCTGGGGCAGCGCCCAGTCGCGCGTGACGCAGAACGGCAGCTCCGCGCTGGTCGGCAAGCAGGTGGCGGGCGTGCCGCGCTACACGGCCACGCTGGGCGCCGCCTGGCGGCCGGTGGCGGGCTGGGAGGGCACCGCCACCTGGCGCCGCGTGGGCCGCTATGCCGTCAATGCCGACAACAGCCTCTTCTATGGCGGCTACGCCACCTGGGACCTGGGCGTGAACTACGCGCCGCCGGCCTCGCGCTACCGCTTCTACGCCACCGTGGCCAATCTCTCGGACAAGGCCTATGCCACCTCGGCCGCCGTCATCAGCGGCCAGCCTCTCTATGCGCCCGGCGCGCCGCGCACCTTCAAGGTGGGCGTGCAGGGGCAGTTCTGATGTCGTCGTTCCTTATCCGTCAAAGCCGCATGAAAACTACCCGTCTTTCCGCCTTCTGGGGCGCCGCCGTCCTGGCCGCCCTGATGTCCGCCCCCGCCGCCTGGGCCCACAACGTCTGGCTGGAGCCCGATGCCGCCGGCGGCTACCTGGTGCAGTTCGGCGGCCATGCCGGCCAGCGCGAGACCTTCGATGCGGCCAAGCTCAAGAGCGTGCAGGCCTTCGATCGGCGCGGCCGGCCCATCGACGTGGCCGTCACGCCCACGGCGGGCGGCGTGCGCGTGCAGCCCGCCCGGCAGGCGGCGCTGTTGGCCGCGTATTTCGACAACGGTTTCTTCAGCCGGGTGGGCGAGGGCCCCATGGTGAACAAGCCCATGAACGAGAACCCGGGCGCGACCAGCGGCGTGCATGCCGTCAAGTACCACAAGACCATCATCCAGTGGGGCGTGGTCGCCAAGAAGCCGCTGGGCCAGCCGTTCGAGATCGTGCCGCTCGCGCACGAGACCCCGCACGCCGGCGAGCCGCTGCGCGTGCAGGTGCTGCTGGACGGCCAGCCCGCCGCCGGCATCCGCCTGAGCCTGGGCGAGCAGGGCGCGCCCGTCACCACGGCGGCCGACGGCACGGCGATGGTGACCCCGGTGGCTGGCCCCAACCAGCTACTCGCCATCCGCCGCACGCCGGTCACGGGCGATGCGCGCACTACGTCGCTGAGCTACGAATACCTGCTGGCGTTTCCGGCGCATTGACCGGATCGCGCCGGCCCACTGAGCCGGGGAGCATGTCAGCCCGCCATGCCGGGCGGCACGCGGTAGTGGTAGCCGTAGAGGTCGGCGAAGCCCAGGCCTGCATAGAGCCGGCGTGCGGCCGGGTTGCCGTCGCGCACCTGCAGATAGGCCTGCTGCGCGCCGCCGTCCCGCGCCCAGCGCAGCAGCGCCTGCATCAGCCGGGTGGCGTGGCCCCGGCGGCGGTGCGGCGGGGCGATGACGATGTCGAAGAAGCCCACCGCGTCCCGCTCGCGCACGGCCAGCCCGAAGCCGATGGGCTGGCCCTGGTGCCTGAGCGTGGCAAAGGCCGCGGGCCGGGCGATGGACTGCACCATGGCGTGATGCACGGCCTGGTGGCGCGCCGGCACGCCGTTGGCGGCCGCGAAGCCATCGAGCCAGGCGGGCGAGGGTGCTGAGGCCAGTTCCAGGCCCGCATCCCAGGCGGCTGGCCCCGAAGAGGCCGGGCCCAGCGGGCAGACCATGACGCGGGAGGGATCGAAGCGCGCATAGCCCGCGGCCTGCAGCTGCAGGTCGGCCTCGGGTGGCGCCAGCGGCGTCAGCCGGAACACGGGCGGCAGGCCGTGCCGCGCATAGAAGGCCTCCGCCGCGGCCTGCACCTCGTGAAAGGGCGCCTGCGCCGCAGCGGCGTTGGCCGAATTCGCGCGCTTGGTGAAGCCGCCCGCCAGCCGCAGCACCCAGCCGCCCTGGCGCACCTCCTGCAAGGCCGGCCAGGCGTGGAAGGCCGCGGTTTCGAGGGCGAGGATGCGGGCCGGCAGGTCTTCGCCGGCCGCCGGGGTGGGGCGCTGGGTCATGGTGGATGCGGGACGGGCTGCGTTAGAACGTGTTTACGATCTCCCAGGGGTCGCGCAGCTACGTCGGCGGGATGGGATGCAA
>NZ_FONX01000009.1:137714-197571 GCF_900113035.1 Paracidovorax wautersii
GCTATCCACAAGCGCCGCAACGCCGCAGACCGCCCGCCGACGTAGCTGCCCTTCGGGTTGGAGCGAAATCGGGCGATTGGAGGCCCCGGCTGCTTGCATGGACACCAGCCCATGCGGCGCATCCGAAGCATCCACTCATCCCGATTGCGTTCCAACGCGATCCCCTGCGAGATCGTAAACACGTTCTTAGATTGGAGCATGCCGGCGGGCGGCTTGCCCCTGTGCGGCAGTGCCAGGCAGCCGGGGCCGATGGCCGTCCGTGTAGACTGCGCGGTTTTTTGCAACCGGCATCCATGGCGCAGCGACCCGATCGCACCCCCCTGACCGGTTCCACGCTCGTCCGCCTGCTGGCGGGGCTCATCGACCCGCAACAGCGGGTGCGCGATTCGCGGATGTCCTTCGCCGACGCCTTGAACCAATGGACGGGCTGGACCGAATCCCTGGCCCTGTCCCAGGCGCTCGAACGCCCGCTGCCGGCGGGCCTGCCCGCGCCTTCGGCCGACCGCCACGCGGCCGAGGCCGCCGAATGCCAGCGGGTGCGCACGTTGATGGCCCAGGCCATCGCGCGCGAGGTGGCCGAGGCCGGACGCGGTCCGCTGGACGCGGGCATGGGCTTCACGCCCTTCCGCCAGTGCCATCAGGCGCGCCAGCAGGCGATGGAAGTCGCCATCGGCCCCTTGCGCGAGCGCGTGCGCGCCGCGCTGGCCGAACGCCAGGGCGAAGCCGCCCGGCTGGCCGCGCTGGACGCGGTGATGGCCGAGGTGCTCGCCGCGCAGGAACGGCGTCTGCTCGCCACCGTGCCCGCGCTGCTGGCCCGGCATTTCGAGCGGCTCTGCGGCAGCGGCGCCGCCGATGCGGCAGCCGGCGAAGGCGCGCCGGCCCTGGACGAAGACGCGCGGCGCGAGCTGTTCCGCCTCGACCAGCAGGCCGTGCTGGTGGCCGAACTGGAGCTGCGGCTGCAACCCGTGCTGGGGCTGCTGGCAGCCCTGCAATCCCCATCCTCCCCAGAAGGTGGACCATGAAGAACAACGACAGACAGCATTCCTCCTCCTCTTCTTCTTCCTCCGCTTCCCAGGCCGGCGGCACCGCGGCCTTCGCCGCCGCCTTCGTGGCGGGGCTGCTCGTCATCGGCTGGGTGGCCTGGGGCTATGGCGCCGCCCACCCGCTGGCGCTGGGCATCACGCTGCTGATCGCGGGCTTCTACCTGCTGGGCGCGCGCGAGCTGCACCGCTACCGCCAGGGCACGGGCGCGCTCGCCGCCGCCCTGCAGGCCCCGCCGGCCGATGCCGCCGCGCTGGACGGCTGGCTCGGCCCGCTGCCCGCCGCGCTGCGCAGCGCCGTGCGCCAGCGCATCGACGGCCTGCGCGCCGGCCTGCCCGCGCCCGTGATGGCGCCGTATCTCACCGGCCTGCTGGTGCTGCTGGGCATGGTGGGCACCTTCCTGGGCATGGTCGTCACCCTGCAGGGCACGGGCGCCGCGCTGGCGGGCGCCGATGGGCTGGCCGCCATCCGCGATGCGCTGTCCGCGCCGGTGCGCGGGCTGGGCCTGGCCTTCGGCACCTCGGTGGCCGGCGTGGCGGCCTCCGCCATGCTGGGCCTGATGGGCGCGCTGGCGCGGCGCGAGCGCCTGCTGGCCGCCCAGCAGCTCGACGCGCTGCTGCCCACCGCGCTGCGCCCCTTCACGCCCCAGCATCAGCGCGAAGCCGCCTGGCGCCTGCAGGAGCAGCAGGCCGGCCTGCTGCCCACGCTGGTGGACCGGATCGGCGACGCCATGGCCGCCATGGAGCGCAGCCAGGCCGCGCTGGCCGAGCGCCTGCAGGCCGAGCAGGCCCGCTTCTATCGTGAAACCGAAACTGCCTACACGGGCTTGGCCGCCGCCGTGGAGCGCACGCTCTCGGCCAGCACCGCCGAAAGCGCGCGCCTGGCCGGCGCCGCGCTGCAGCCGGCCATCGAGGCCGCGCTGGCCGGCCTGGGCCGCGAAAGCGCGGCGCTGCAGACCGCGCTGGCCGACCAGGTGCGCCGCCAGCTCGACGGCATGGCCGGCCAGTTCGGCACCGCCACCGCCGCCATCACCACCCAGTGGACCGGCGCCCTGGCCGAGCAGCAGCGCACGAGCGATGCCGGCGCCCAGGCCCTGCGCGGCACGCTGGAAGAATTCACCCAGCGCTTCGAGCAGCGCAGCGCCGCCCTGGCCGACAGCCTGGGCGAGCGGCTGGCGCACCAGTCCGACGCGCTCTCTGCCCGTTGGGGCGAGGCCCTGGCCCAGCAGGCCGGCCACAGCGCCCAGCTGGCCGAGCGCCACGAAGCGGCCCTGAGCACCGCCGCCGAGCAATGGGCCCGCCATGCCGAGGCGCTGCACGCCGCCGTCGAAGGCAGCCACACCCGCCTGCAGGCCGATGCCGCCGCGCAGGACGCCGCACGCCAGGCTGCCTGGAACGCATCGCTGCAGACTCTGGCCGCCTCGCTGCAGCACGAATGGCAGACTGCCCAGGCCGGCGCCACCGCGCAATGGAAGGCCCTGGGCGAGACCCTGGCCACCACGGCCGACGGCATCGCCCAGCGCAGCGCCGAACAGGCCACGCAGCTGCTGTCGCAGATCGACCAGCGCGCCGCGCAGGACGAAGCCCGGCAGGCCGCCTGGACGCAGTCGCTCCAGGCCGTCGCCGAAACCCTACGCACTGAATGGCAGGCGGCCCAGGTCCAATCCACGGGCCAATGGCATCAACTGGGCGAGACCCTGGCCGCCACGGCCGACGGCATCGCCCAGCGCAGCGCCGAGCAGGCCACGCAACTGCTGTCGCAGATCGACCAGCGCGCCGCGCAGGACGAAGCCCGGCAGGCCGCCTGGACGCAGTCGCTCCAGGCCGTCGCCGAGACCCTGCGTAGCGAGTGGCAGGCGGCCCAGGTCCAGTCCACGGGCCAATGGCATCAATTGGGCGAGGTGCTGGCCGCCACGTCCGACGGCATCGCCCAGCGCAGCGCCGAGCAGGCCACGCAGCTGCTGTCGCAGATCGACCAGCGCGCCGCGCAGGACGAAGCCCGGCAGGCGGCCTGGACGCAGTCGCTGCAAGCCGTCGCCGAGACCCTGCGCAGTGAATGGCAGGCCGCCCAGGCGCAATCCACGGGCCAATGGCATCAACTGGGCGAGCTGCTGGCCGCCACGTCCGACGGCATCGCCCAGCGCAGCGCCGAACAGGCCAAGCAACTGTTGGCACAGATCGACCAGCGCGCCGCGCAGGACGAAGCCCGGCAAGTGGCCTGGACGCAGTCGCTCGAAGCCGTGGCGCAGACCCTGCGCAGCGAGTGGCAGGCGGCCCAGGTCCAGTCCACCGGCCAGTGGCATCAGTTGGGCCAGGAACTGGCCCGCACGGCCGAGGCCGTGACCGCGCGCGCGGCCGAACAGGCCACGCATTCGCTGGCGCAGATCGACCAGCGCGCCGCGCAGGACGACGCCCGCCAGACGGCCTGGACGCAATCGCTCGAAGCCCTGTCGGCCACGCTGCGCAGCGGCTGGGAGCAGGCCGGTGCCCGCACGGCCGAGCGCTGGGACGAGGCCAGCCAGGCCCTGGCCCGCAGCACCGGCCAGATCACCGAGGCGCTGGATGCGCACGCGCAGCGCACGCTGGGCGAGATCGGCACGCTGCTGCAGGCCGCGTCCGAGGCGCCCCGCGCCGCGGCCGAGGTGATCGGCGAGCTGCGCCAGAAGCTGTCGGACAGCATGGCCCGCGACAACGCCATGCTGGAAGAGCGCAGCCGCATTCTGGAAACCCTCTCCACGCTGCTGGAGGCCGTGAACCACGCCTCCGCCCAGCAGCGCGGCGCCATCGACACGCTGGTGGCCGGCACGGCCGAGCTGATGGAGCGCTCCGGCACCCGCTTTGCCGACACGGTGCAGGCCCAGGCCGAGCGCATGGATGCGGTGGCCGCGCAGCTCACCGGCAGCGCGGTGGAAGTCGCCAGCCTGGGCGAGGCCTTCGGCGCGGCGGTGCAGCACTTCGGCCATGCCAACGAGCACATGGTGGCCCAGCTGCAGCGCGTCGAGGCGGCGCTCGCCAAGTCGCTGGCGCGCAGCGACGAGCAGCTGGACTACTACGTGGCCCAGGCGCGCGAGGTGATCGAGCTCAGCGTGGGCGCGCAAAAGCAGGTGGTGGACGGGCTGCAGCAGGTAGCCGCCGCCCAGGCCGGCAAGCCGGCCCCGGCCGCCGCCGAGGCGGCGGGAGCCTGACGCCATGCTGGGCCATGAAGAACTGGAAGGCGCGGGCGGCGCGGGCCTGGATGCCGAGGTGCCCGTCTGGGCCGTGTTCGGCGACCTGATGGCGGGCGCGCTGGGCGCGTTCGCCCTGATTCTGGTGGCGGCGCTGGGCATGCAGATGGACCTGAGCGAGCGCCTGAAGACCGAGCAGCGCCAGCGCGAGGCGCAGACCCAGCGCCTGCAGACCCTGGAGCAGGCCCTGGCCGGGCCGCTCGCGGGCGGGCGCGTCACGCTGGTGGACGGGCGCATCGGCATCAGCGGCAGCGTGCTGTTCGCGCTCAACTCCAACGAACTGCAGCCCGAAGGGCGCCAGCTGCTCAGCAGCCTCTCGGGGCCGCTGACGAGCTATCTGCGCCAGCGCGGCGAGATCCTGATGGTGAGCGGCTTCACCGACGACCAGCCCTTGAAGGACGGCAACCGCTTCACCGACAACTGGGAGCTTTCGGCCCAGCGCGCGCTGACGGTGACGCGCGCGCTCATCGAAGCCGGCGTGCCGGCCTCCAGCGTGTTCGCCGCCGCCTTCGGCGCCGAGCAGGCCGTGGCCTCCAACGCCGACGCGGCCGGCCGCGCCCGCAACCGCCGCGTGGAAATGGCGCCCATGCCGCGCCCGGCGCGCAGCGATGGCGCAGCGCCCGCGGGGCATTGAGCGCGGGCCTCTCCCATGCAAGAGCCTTCCCCACCGGATGATGTCGCGGCCCCGGCCTGCGCCGAAAGCCCGGGCCATGCCGCGCCGGACGATCTGACGGCGCAGCTGGCCGCCTGGCATGCGCAGGGCGGCCATCGGCTGGAGCCGGTGCGCTTCGCCCTGGTCGAGGCCCTGGCGCGCCGCGCCGCCGGCCATCAAGGCGCCGTGCGGCAGGTGCTGGATGCGCGGCTGCAGACGCTGGCGGCCGACCTGCGCGTGCGGCTGGCCGGCCGTCTGGCCACCGAAGCCGCCCGGGCCGAAGCCGAGCCGGCGATCAGTCTGCGGGGCCGCCTGGGGCAGCTGGCGGATCGACTGGCCGGCGTGGCCGAGCCCATCGCCGCGGCATCCGGCCCGCAGGGCGCTGCACCTGCGCCGGCAGCGGCTGCCCCGGCCAGTTCGGGGCGGGGGGCTCGCTCGTCAGCGCGCCAGCGCGCGGCGGCTGCGGCTTCCGACGTGCCGGCGATCACCGTGCTGGAATCGCCGCCCCAGGTGCTGCCCAGCATGGCAGGTTCGGGCTCGGCGGGGCCTGCGTCTCTCGAATTGGCGGCCGTGCGGCGGTTTCGCGGCACCTGGTCGCGCCTCTCGGCCGAAGAGCGGCTGCGCCAGACCCTGGCCCAGGTGCCACCCCAGGCCGGGCCCTTGAATGCGCTGCATCTGCTGCATCGGGCGCTGGTGGGCATGCACGGCATCTCGCCCGAATACCTGCAGCACTTCGTCGCCCAGGTCGATGCGCTGCTCTGGCTGGAGCAGGTGCAGGCAGCCTCGCTGCCGTCGTCCTCCATCGCCCGCGCCAAGGTCCGGGGCAAGGCGGTGGTGCGCAAGCGCTGATCGCCTCGTGCTGATCGATCGCCCATCGCAGGGCGTCGCGCTCCGGGGCTAGCGCTTGTCCGGCGCCGGCAGGCCGGTGATCCAGGTGGCGAGCGCCGTCGCTTCGGTGGCCGAGACCTGCGGCTGGCGCGGCATGATGACGCGGCCCCATTCCCCCACGCTGCCCTGGCGGATGCGGCCGGCCAGCCGCTCGGCCGCGCCGGGATCGCTGCGGTAGCGGTCGGCCACCTGCTGGAACGCGGGGCCCACGTAGTGGCGGACGACGTCGTGGCAGCGCACGCAGCCCTTGTCCTTGGCGAGCGCCAGTCCGGCCGGAGGTGGCCCATCGGCGGCCTGGGCCCCGGCGGGGCAGAGCAGGGCCAAAACGAGGCCGGCGGTGAGGGCGTTTGGGAGCCGTGGCATGGCGTGGATCGTGGGAGGTGAGGCGGACTTGCGCCGGATGCGGGGGATTCTGACCCCAATCCGGCCGCGTGGCGTGCCCATCGCGCCCATCGCACCCAGGGCAACCTACACAAAAGCGCCCGGCGCACGTCATGCGTGCGCCGGGCGCTATGGTCTTTGATGGCGGCACGGCCGCCGCTCACGGGCGGGCTGGCCGTTTCACGTCATCTTTTCACTGCGCAGGCTGGGCGGGCTTGCTGCTCTTGTCTGCCTGCGGCTTCTTCTTGGCGGGCGCCTCGCGCTTCATGCGCTCCAGTTCGGCCTGGGCTTTCTGCAGCTTGGCGCGGGCCTTGGTGGCATTGCCCTTGCCGTCCTTCTCGGCCGCATCCACGGCCTTCTGCAGTTCGGTCACCCTCTTTTCCTGGGTGCTGATGCGGCGTTCGCGCATCACGCGCTCGCCGGGCTCGCTGCAGCTCACGGCCAGCTCGCCCCGGGCGCGCTCCAGCGACATCGCATGGGCGTCCTTGCCGGCGGCCTTGGCGTTCTCCATCTCGCTGGTGAGGCCGGCCCGTTTCTGGGCGCAGTCGTCCGGGTCGGACGGCTGGGCAAAGGAGAGGGTGGAGGCCGACAGGGCGGCGATGGCGATCAGGGTGGTGGCGAACTTCATGACGGGCCTTGTGAAAACGATGCTGCGCAGCATGCCGCCGGGCCGCGGCCGGCCTCGTCGGACGGCAGCGCGTCAGCGCGCAGGGCGCCGCCACGCCTGCCATACTCGGCCGGTGGGGCCTCCGCCGCCGGGCGCTGGCCTTAGAACGTGTTTACGATCTCCCAGGGGTCGCGCAGCTACGTCGGCGGGATGGGATGCAAGGCGCGGTGCGCAGTGGATAGCACGGCTATCCACAAGCGCCGCAACGCCGCAGACCGCCCGCCGACGTAGCTGCCCTTCGGGTTGGAGCGAAATCGGGCGATTGAACGCCCCGGCTGCTTGCATGGGCACCAGCCCATGCGGCGCATCCGAGGCATCCACTCATCCCGATTGCGCTCCAACGCGATCCCTTGCGAGATCGTAAACACGTTCTTAGCCCCGGCCTCGCGCGCCGTGCTCCAGAGGGATATCGAGGCAGGCTCCGGGCATTCACCATTAGACTTTCGCCCTGGCTTCAGGCCCAGCCCTGCCTCCGCTCGCCCATTTCCGTCCTGCTTGTTTCCCCGTTCCATGCTCGTTCCCACCGTTGTGTCCACCGACTTTCCGAAGGCTTCAGGCCGGATGAGCGAAAAGGTGCGCCTGTACGACTGGAGCGACCATCCGCTGGGCCCGCCGGCGCAGTGGCCGCTGATCCTGCGGTTCGCGCTGGAGTCGATGCTCGCCACGCATATCCCTGCCTGCCTGATGTGGGGCCGGGACCATTTCTTCTTTTACAACGACGCCTACGGCACCATCCTGGGTGAGAAGCCCGAGGCGCTGGGCCTGCCGGCGAGCCTGGTCTGGGCCGAGGTCTGGCCGGCCATCCTGCCGCTGGTGGAGCGCTCGTTCGGCGGCGAGACCATCTTCGTCGAAGACTATGCGCTGGACATCTACCGGCACGGCGTGTCCGAGACGGCGTACTTCACCTTCTGCTACAGCCCGCTGCGCGACGAGCGCGGCGAGGTCGTGGGCATTCTCGACACGGTGATGGAAACCACCGGCAAGGTGATCGCGGAGACCCGCCTGCGCGAGCAGAACGCCTCGCTGGAAAAGCTGGTGTCGGCGCGCACGGCCGACCGCAACCGGCTGTGGCAGAACTCCGATGCATTGCTGGTGGTGACCCGCTTCGACGGCGTCATCGTCACCGTCAACCCGGGCTGGACCGCGGCGCTGGGTTGGACCGAGGAGGAAACCGTCGGCCGCCACATCCTCTCCTTCGCGCACCCCGACGAGACCAGCGCCGTGCTGGGCGAGCTGGACCGCCTGCGCGGCGGGGCCGAGCGCAGCCAGGCCACGCAGCAGTTCCGCCACCGCGACGGCTCCGACCGCTGTATCAGCTGGACGAGCATCCCCGCCGACGGCTTCATCCAGGGCGTGGGCCGCGACATCACCCAGGAGCGCGCCCAGGCCCAGGCCCTGCACGACGCGGAAGAGCGCCTGCGCCAGAGCCAGAAGATGGAGGCCGTGGGCCAGCTCACGGGCGGCATCGCGCACGACCTGAACAACATGCTGCAGGGCATCGTGCTGCCGCTGCAGCTGATCCGCCAGCGCGTGGCGCAGCAGCGCTACGGCGACGTGAGCCGCTATGTGGACGCGGGGCTGGCCTCGGCCCGGCGCGCCGGCTCGCTCACGCAGCGGCTGCTGGCCTTCTCGCGCCGCCAGCCGCTGGATTCGCGCGCGGTGGACCTGGGCGAATCTCTGCGCGGGCTGGAGACGGTGCTGCGCACCACCTGCGGCGAGAACATCACCATGGCCATGGAGCTGGACGACAACGGCTGGCGCGCGCTGACCGATGCGCACCAGTTCGAGAGCGCCATCCTGAACCTGGCGATCAACGCCCGCGACGCCATGCCGCAGGGCGGGCAATTGCGCATCAGCGTGCGCAGCTGCTCGCTGGGCGAGCAGCAGGCCAGCCAGCACCAGGGGCTGGAGCCGGGCGACTACGTGTGCGTGACCGTGGCCGACACCGGTACCGGCATGCCCCGCGAAGTGATCGAGCGGGCCTTCGACCCCTTCTTCACCACCAAGCCCATCGGGCAGGGCACGGGCCTGGGCCTGTCGATGATCTACGGCTACATGCGCCAGACGGGCGGGCTGGCCGTGATCGACAGCGCCGAAGGGCAGGGCACGCGCGTGCATCTGTACTTCGTGCGCACCGAGGCGCCCGAGGCCGAGCAGCGCCATGAGGTGCTCGACAGCCAGCCCGCCGACAAGCGCCCCGACTCCGTGCTGGTGGTGGAAGACGACGACACCGTGCGCTCGCTGGCGGTGGAGCTGCTGCGCGACATGGGCTTTCAGGTCATGCAGGCGGCCAGCGGCACCGAGGCGATGGCGCTGCTCTCCGGCGCGCTGCATTTCGACCTGCTCCTCTCCGACGTGGGCCTGCCCGGCCCCAACGGCCGGCAGGTGGCGGACTTCGCCCGCGAGAAGCTCTCCGGCATCCGCGTGATCCTGATGACGGGCTATGCCGAGCAGGCCGCCATGAACCCGAACTTCCTGGGCCCGCAGATGGAACTGCTGGTCAAGCCTTTCGATGCGCAGGCGCTGGTTTCCAAGGTGCGCGGCGTGATGGGCCTGGCCCCGGCAGGCGACGGGCGCGAGGGCGCCGACGGCGAGGCGACGGCGGGCGAGGCCTATCCCTTGTACTGACGAGCAGGCTTGCCGGGCGCAGGCTTCAAGGGTGTTTTCTGCCCCTTGCGCGCATGGGGTAAAGGCATGATGCTATGATTAGTGTAGCAACCTGCCGGGCGCCTGCGTGCAGTGACGCGCGGCGACATAACCGGGGCCTATAACCACTCAACGATTCGGTCGTTGCCGCAGCTGGGCCGCCGGCTTAGAGTTCGGGCCCTTCACGCATTCGCATTGCGCCGCCCGGCACGCGCTGGCCTGCCGGGCGGCGCTTTCTTTTTCCTTTCCCTTGCATTCATGATCGACTTACGGGGTATCACCCAGATTTACCAGGGGCCGCAGGGCCCGGTGGAGGCGCTGCGCGGCATCGACCTGCACATCCAGCCGGGCGAAGTGTTCGGCATCATCGGCAAGAGCGGGGCGGGCAAGAGCTCGCTGGTGCGCGTCATCAACCTGCTGAACCGGCCCACCACGGGCCAGGTGATCGTCGGCGGTAGCGATCTGGCGCAGATGAGCGATGCCCAGCTGCGCGAGGCGCGCCGGGGCATCGGCATGGTGTTCCAGCACTTCAACCTGCTGTCGTCGCGCACGGTGTTCGACAACGCCGCGCTGCCGCTGGAACTGGCCGGCATGGACCGCGCCGCCATCCGCGAGCGCGTGAACCCGCTGCTGGAGCTGGTGGGCCTGTCGCATCTGGCGGACCGCTACCCCGCGCAGATCAGCGGCGGGCAGAAGCAGCGCGTGGGCATCGCCCGGGCGCTGGCCAGCCGGCCCAAGGTGCTGCTCTCCGACGAAGCGACTTCGGCGCTGGACCCGGAGACCACGCGCTCCATCCTGGCGCTGCTGCGGCAGGTCAACCGCGAGCTCGGCCTGACGGTGGTGCTCATCACCCACCAGATGCAGGTCATCAAGCAGGTGGCCGACCGCGTGGCCGTGATCGACGCCGGCCGCATCGTGGAGCAGGGCCCGGTGCTGCAGGTCTTCACGCGCCCACAGCAGTCCATCACCAAGAGCCTGATCGACGAGATCCTGCCCCAGGAGCTGCCCGCCAGCGTGCTGGACCACGTGCGCCACCTGGCCTCGCAGCTGCCCGCGCAAGAAACGGGCGAGCTGCTGCGCCTCTCGTATGCGGGCGAGCACGCCTACCAGCCCATCCTCTCGCGGCTGATCCGCGAGCACGGGCTGGACCTGTCCATCCTGCACGGGCAGATCGACGAGATCCAGGGCCAGACCTTCGGGTCGCTGGCGGTCTATGTGAGCGGCGAGGGCACGCGCCTGGCCGCCGCCGTGGCGCAGTTGCGCGCCGAGGGCGTGGTGGTGGATGAAGTGAAGGTGTCCGCTCGCGCGGGCGTGGAGGGCTGAGAGCGATGTTCGAGAACTTTTCCGAAATGATGGTGGACCTGTTCGTCACCTCGCTGTGGGAGACGCTCATCATGGTGGGCATCTCCGGCGTGGCCGGTGCGCTCATCGGCATTCCGCTGGGCGTCTTCCTGCGGCTGACCGACAAGGGCGGCGTGCTGGAGAACGGCGCCGTCAACAAGACGGTGGGCTGGATCGTGAACGCCGTGCGCTCCACGCCGTTCATCATCCTGCTGGTGGCGATCATCCCGTTCACGCGCTTCATCACCGGCTCGTCCATCGGCACGGCCGCGGCCGTGGTGCCGCTCACCATCGCCGCCGCGCCTTTCATCGCGCGTCTGGTGGAAGCCTCGCTGCGCGAGGTGGACAACGGCCTGATCGAAGCCGCCCAGTCCATGGGCGCCACCACCTGGCAGATCGTCTGGAAGGTGCTGCTGCCCGAGGCGCTGCCCGGCATCGTCGCGGGCCTGACCATCACCTTCGTGAGCCTCACGGGCTATTCGGCCATGGCCGGCGCCATCGGCGGCGGCGGCCTGGGCGACCTGGGCATCCGCTACGGCTACCAGCGCTTCCTGCCCGACATCATGCTGGCCGTGGTCGTGGTGCTGATCTTCTTCGTGCAGGCCGTGCAGAGCCTGGGCGACTGGGCCGTGCGGCGCCTGAGCCACCGCTGATCGCCCCCGGCCCTGCAGGGGCGGCGGCCCGCCGCGGCAGCCGCTCCAGGCCGTGGAAAACCTTGCAGGGATTCATCGGCGCGATAGGAATTTCGATGCATCCAGGCCCTGCGGCGGGCCGTACCATCCCGTGTCATTTTTCGTGACATTTTTTTACACAGGATGAACTGCATGGTTTTCTCTCGCATGACCGTGGCCCGTCGGCTCACGGTCGCTTTCGGCCTCGTGCTGGGCCTGCTGGTGGTGCTGGTCGGCATCGCGCTCACGAAGGTGCTGGTCATCGACCGGGCCTTGAGCGCCAACGATGCCGAGCATGTGCCCATCCAGCGCTACGCCATCAACTTCCGGGGCTCGGCGCACGATCGCTCCATCGCCGTGCGCGACGTGGTGCTGGCCGCCACGCCCGAGGAACGCG
The DNA here is from genome assembly GCF_900113035.1 of Paracidovorax wautersii. Taxonomy (GTDB): domain Bacteria; phylum Pseudomonadota; class Gammaproteobacteria; order Burkholderiales; family Burkholderiaceae_C; genus Paracidovorax; species Paracidovorax wautersii. The sequence goes on from NZ_FONX01000009.1 coordinate 149,622, forward strand.
AGCGCGAGGTGGGCGTCATCGCCTCGCTGGCGGCGTTCTACGCGCAGTCCGCCGCGCCGCTGGAAAAGCTCCTCACCCAGCCCGGCACCGCGCCGGAACTCAAGCAACTCTACGAAGACATCCGCGCCCGCGAGGCCCAGGCCGTGGCCACCACGCAGCGCATCGTCGCCCTGGCCGGCGCAGGCGATGCCACCGCGCGCACCGTGCTCTGGGGCGAGGCCAAGCCGCAATACGTGCAGTGGCTGGCCTCCATCAACCGGCTGATCGATTTCGAGGAAGGGCGCATCCGCTCGGAGAACGCGGCGGCGCTGGAGCAGGCGCGGGGCTTTCTCGCCGTCATGCTGACGGCCCTGGTCATGGCCCTGGGCGTGAGCGCGCTGGTGGCCTGGGCCGTGTCGCGCAGCCTGCTGGGGCAGCTGGGCGCCGAGCCGCTCGCGCTGGCGAGTCTCGCGGGCCGCGTGGCCTCGGGCGACCTGAGCCCCGTGGCCGGCGCCGCGACGGCGCGGCCCGGCAGCGTGCTCGCCTCGCTGGGTGGCATGCAGCAGAACCTGGCCGCCGTGGTGGCGCAGGTGAGCGCGGCATCGCAGCAGGTCAGCCACGGCTCGGTCGAGATCGCCCAGGGCAACCACGGCCTGCTGCAGCGCACCGAAGAGCAGGCGCAGCACCTGCAGCAGACCACGGCGTCGATGGAGCGCATGACCGAGTCGGTCAACGGCAATGCCGAATCGGCCCGCCAGGCGGCGCAGCTGGCCCAGTCGGCCAGCGCCGCCGCCGGCAAGGGCGGCACGGTGGTGGGCGAGGTGGTGGCGACCATGGACGCGATCACGTCCAGTTCAAGCCAGATCGCCGACATCATCGGCGTGATCGACGGCATCGCCTTCCAGACCAACATCCTGGCGCTGAACGCCGCCGTCGAGGCGGCCCGGGCCGGCGAGCAGGGCAAGGGCTTCGCGGTGGTGGCGAGCGAAGTGCGCAGCCTCGCGCAGCGCAGCGCCCAGGCGGCGCGCGAGATCAAGTCGCTCATCGACCAGAGCGTGGCGCGCGTGGGCGAGGGCGCCCGCCAGGTGGCGCAGGCCGGCTCGGCCATGACGGACATCGTCGAGCAGGTCGAGCGCGTGACCCAGCTCATCGCCGGCATCAACGAAGCCACGGCGCAGCAGGCCCGCGGCATCGCATCGGTGGGCCAGGCCGTCACCCAGCTCGACGGCGCCACCCAGCAGAACGCGGCCATGGTCGAGCAGAGCGCGGCGGCGGCGCAGGCCCTGCAGCGGCAGGCCGCCCATCTGGCGCAGGTGGTCGGCGTGTTCAAGCTGGAGCAGGGCGGCGTGGGCGCCTGAGCCTTGCGTTCGGAGGACCTGTTCCACGCGGCTCCCGGAAAGGCCTGGGGCAGGTTCTGAGTTCACGATCTGAGCACATGCCCATTCCATCGTTGGCCGGTGGGCATGGGGCACGTACGATCGGAGGTTTTCTCTCCTCAAGGTATTTCCTCGTGAACAAGCGTTCCCTTCTTCAGTCCACCCTCGCCCTTTCGGCTGCCGCTCTCTTCATGCACGGCGCGCTGGCGCAGGACAAGCCCATCAAGGTCGGCGTGACGGCAGGCCCGCACGCGCAGATCATGGAACACGTCAAGAAGATCGCCGAGAAGGACGGCCTGAAGATCCAGATCGTCGAATTCAGCGACTACGTGCAGCCCAACGCCGCGCTGGCCGCCGGCGACCTGGACGCCAACAGCTACCAGCACAAGCCCTATCTGGACGCGCAGGTCAAGGACCGCGGCTACAAGCTGGTGTCGGTGGGCTACACGGTCAACTACCCCATCGGCCTCTATTCCAAGAAGGTCAAGAAGCTCGAAGACCTGAAGGAAGGCGCGCGCTTCGGCATCCCGAACGACCCGACCAACGGCGGCCGCGTGCTGCTGGTGCTGCAGGACAAGGGCCTCATCAAGCTCAAGGACGGCGCGGGCCTGAAGGCCACGCCGCTCGACGTGGTGAGCAACCCCAAGAAGCTGCGCTTCGTGGAACTGGACGCCGCCCAGCTGGCCCGCTCGCTGGACGACCTGGACGCTGCCGCCGTCAACACCAACTTCGCGCTGTCGGCCGGCCTGAACCCGGCCACGGACGCCATCGCGCGGGAAAGCGCCAAGAGCCCCTACGTGAACATCATCGCCGTGCGCGAGGCCGACAAGGACAAGCCCTGGGTCGCCAAGCTGCTCAAGGCCTACCAGTCCGAGGACACGCGCCGCTTCATCCAGAGCGAATTCAAGGGGGCGGTGCTCGTGGGCTGGTGATCCGCGTTCCATAGAGCCGAAGGCGCTGCACGCTCTGCGGCGCCTCTACCGGGCCATGTCGCTTCCTGCGGGAAGGGCATGGCCTTTTTTCTTGGACGCCCATTTCTGGCGGGCGTGCTTCATAGATGTTTAGGTGCTTTAAAACTGAAAATTGATTCGTTTGAGTTTTATGGGGCGCTCACTACAGTGAACTTCAGACCTCCTGCACCACGCCATCAGCGGTGCGGGGCGTCCGGTTCCAACAAGGCCGACAGGCCGCCACCATTTTCAGGAAAGCCCCTTCCATGACGTCCTCCGTACTGCACGACATCGAACTGCCCGAAGCCCTGCAGGCCGCCCGCGAAGCGGCCAGCGCCGAAGGCCTTGCCTACCCCGGCGGCGTGACGCCGCGCCAGGCCTGGGCCCTGGCCTCGGCCGGCCAGGCGCTGCTGGTGGATGTGCGCTCCGGCGAGGAGCGCAAGTTCGTCGGCCATGTGCCCGGCAGCGTGCATGTGCCCTGGGCCACGGGCACGGCGCTCACCCGCAATCCGCGCTTCGTGCGCGAACTCGAAGCCGTGATCCAGAAGGCGGGCGGTGAACTACCGGTGCTGCTGCTGTGCCGCAGCGGCAAACGCTCCGTGCTGGCGGCCGAAGCGGCGGCCAAGGCCGGCCTCGACAACGTGTTCAACGTGCTCGAAGGCTTCGAGGGCGAGATCGACGGCGCCCAGCAGCGCGGCCATGCCGACGGCTGGCGCTTCCACAGCCTGCCCTGGGTGCAGGACTGATCCTGCCCCGCAGGCCCGCCCGCCATCGCGGCGGCGGCGCAGGGCGGGCCGTCACATGCCTGCTGTAGCGTCTTGCCGCCAGCCGGCAGGCACCATGGCACAAATACAGGGAGGCCGCGTGGCCCGTTTCGATATCGATGGCATCGTGCAGGCACTGCACGCGGTGCGCCGTGACTGGCGCGACTCCCAGAACCGCTCGCAGGAGCCGGGGGGGCGCGAATTCCCGTCGCGCGATGCGCTGGGCCAGGCGCTGGAGCAGCTCAAGGGTGCGCTCTTTCCCATGCGGCTGGGCCCGCAGGATCTGCGGCAGGAGAGCGAAGACCTCTACGTCGGCCACACGCTGGACGTGGCCCTGCACACGCTGCTGGCGCAGGCCCGGCTGGAGCTGCGCTACGGCGCCCGCCACCTCGGCGCGCTCGACGAGGAAGCCATCGCCGGCCAGGCGCGGCAGGCGGTCGAGGCCTTCGCCGCATCGCTGCCCGCCATCCGCCGCCTGCTCGACAGCGACGTGCTCGCCGCCTACCAGGGCGACCCCGCGGCCCGCAGCGTGGACGAGGTGCTGCTGTGCTACCCCGGCGTGCTGGCCATGATCCACCACCGCATCGCGCACCGGCTCTACGGCCTGGGCCTGCCGCTGCTGGCGCGCATCGTGGCCGAGCTGGCGCACGGGCAGACGGGCATCGACATCCACCCGGGCGCGCGCATCGGCGCGGGCTTCTTCATCGACCACGGCACGGGCGTGGTGATCGGCGAGACGGCGGTGATCGGCGAGCGCGTGCGCGTCTATCAGGCCGTCACGCTGGGCGCCAAGCGCTTTCCCACCGATGCCGAAGGCCACCTGCAAAAGGGCCTGCCGCGCCACCCGGTGGTGGAGGACGACGTGGTCATCTACGCCGGCGCCACGGTGCTGGGCCGCGTCACGCTGGGCCGGGGCGCGGTGATCGGCGGCAACGTCTGGGTGACGCACGACGTGCCGGCCGGCGGCCATGTCTCGCAGGCCGTAGCCCGCGACAACAGCCGCCCCGGCAGCGTCGCCGACCTGGGCACCGAGGCCGCGCAGTGAATTCCCGCGCCCGCGCCCTGGCCGCAGCGCGTGCGCCGTTTCCCGTTCTTTCGCGCCATTTCGCTTCTTCTTCTTCAGCCATTCCATCGATCAAGGGAGTTTCACCATGACTGCAACCGTAGGCGGCATTACCGCCCTGGGCGACAACGCCGCACGGCAACTGGCCAATGCCACCAAGACCGCGCCCCAGCTCGAGACCATCAGCCCGCGCTGGCTTACGCACCTGCTGCAGTGGGTGCCGGTCGAAGCGGGTATCTACCGCGTCAACAAGGTCAAGAACCCCGAGGCGATCAAGGTCACCTGCACGGCCAAGGAGCAGGAAAACCAGCTGCCGCGCACCTTCGTGGACTATGAAGAAAAGCCGCGCGAATACTTCCTCAACGCCGTCAGCACCGTGCTGGACGTGCACACCCGCGTCTCCGACCTCTACAGCAGCCCGCACGACCAGATCAAGGAACAGCTGCGCCTGACCATCGAGACCATCAAGGAGAACCAGGAAAGCGAGCTCATCAACAACCCCGACTACGGCCTGCTGGCCCAGGTGACGGACGAGCAACGCATCTTCCCGCTGACCGGCGCGCCCACGCCCGACGACCTGGACGAGCTACTCACCAAGGTCTGGAAGGAGCCGGCCTTCTTCCTCGCGCACCCGCTGGCCATCGCCGCCTTCGGCCGCGAGGCCACACGCCGCGGCACGCCGCCGCCCACCGTGAGCCTGTTCGGCTCGCAGTTCATCACCTGGCGCGGCATTCCGCTGATCCCGTCCGACAAGGTGCCGGTGGCCGACGGCAAGAGCAAGATCCTGCTGCTGCGCGTGGGCGACAAGCGCCAGGGCGTGGTGGGCCTGTTCCAGCCCGGCCTCTCGGGCGAGCAGGGCCCGGGCCTGTCGGTGCGCTTCATGGGCATCAACAACCATGCGATCGCGTCGTATCTGATCTCGCAGTACTGCTCGCTGGCCGTGCTCACCTCCGATGCGCTGGCCGTGCTGGACGATGTCGAGGTGAACAAGTACCACGACTATCCGGACACCTACAAGTGATGAAGAAAGAGCGGCGGCCATGACCTCCACCCTTCTTCATTCCGCAGGCGCCGATGCGTCCTCAGCGCAGTCCGCACCCATCGATCCGGCGCTGATCGCACGCATGGCGAATGCGTTCTTCCAGGCACGGCCGGGCGAAGCGGCCGGGCCGGCGGGCGGCTTTCCGTCCACGCCGCCCGCATCGCTGGCGGGGCTGGGCGGCACGCCCCCGGGCGTGCAGGCGCCGGTCAACATCGCGCCGCCGGGCTCGCCGCTGGCCAGCCCGGCCGGCTTCGGCCCCGGCGTGCCGGGCACCCCGATTCCGCAGGGCCAGGTGCCGGGCTCCAACCTGCTGCCGGCATCGCCCACGGCGGTGCTCTCGCTCGGCCACCGCGCGCCCGCGCTGCTGCCCCATGCGGTGGCTGGCAACGGCGTGCCTGACACGGTGCTGGGCGCGCTGCCGGCCTACGAGCCGCGCCTGGGCAGCCGCGTGCAGGGCGTGCCCGAGGCCGCTGCGCCCAGCGCCGCGCTAACGTACCCGGCAGCCGCTGCCGCCCCGGCTTCGCCTTACTACTTCGTCGGCGAGCGGCTGCAGCCGCCGTCGCCGGGAGGGGCTCCTGCCACTGCCACTGCCGGGGCCGATCCGCTGGAAGCGCTGGCGCGCCAGCCGTTCGCCTCTCCGCAGGTGCCGCCGCTGGGCGCAGCGCCTGCCGCTCCGGCCGGGCCCGTGGCGGCAGCGCCGGGGGGCGATCCGCGTTTCTACTTCGTCGATGCGGTGGTGCTGCCCAGCGGCTACGTCACCCCGGCCAAGCCCGCGCCGCACGGCAGCGTGCCGCTGGCGGGGCAGGGGCGGCATCCGCCGTTCGACGTGCAGGCCATCCGGCGCGACTTTCCCGTGCTCTCCGAGCGCGTGAACGGCCGCCAGCTGGTGTGGTTCGACAACGCGGCCACCACCCACAAGCCGCGCGCGGTGATCGACCGCATCAGCCACTTCTACGAGCACGAGAACTCCAACATCCACCGGGCCGCGCATGAACTCGCCGCGCGTGCGACGGACGCCTACGAAGGCGCCCGCCAGCGCGTGAAGACCTTCATCAACGCGCCCGACGTGAACGAGGTGATCTTCGTGCGCGGCACCACCGAGGCCATCAACCTGGTGGCCAATAGCTGGGGCGCGCAGCATGTGGGCGAGGGCGACGAGATCATCGTGAGCCACCTGGAGCACCACGCCAACATCGTGCCCTGGCAGCAGCTGGCGGCCGCCAAGGGTGCGAAGCTGCGCGTGATCCCGGTGGACGATTCGGGCCAGGTGCTGCTGGACGAATACCAGAAGCTGCTGAACGACCGCACGAAGATCGTCGCCGTCACGCAGGTCTCCAACGCGCTGGGCACGGTGGTGCCGGTCAAGGAGATCGTGGCGCTGGCGAAGCGCGCGGGCGCCAAGGCGCTGGTCGATGGCGCGCAGTCGGTGTCGCACATGCGGGTGGACGTGCAGGACCTGGGCGCGGACTTCTTCGTCTTCTCGGGCCACAAGGTGTTCGGGCCGACCGGCATCGGCGTGGTCTGGGGCAAGCGCGAGGTGCTCGAAGACATGCCGCCCTGGCAGGGCGGCGGCAACATGATCGCCGATGTGACCTTCGAGAAGACCGTGTTCCAGCCGATCCCGAACAAGTTCGAGGCCGGCACCGGCAATATCGCCGACGCGGTGGGCCTGGGCGCGGCGATCGACTACGTGAACCGGGTGGGCATCGAGAACATCGCCCGCTACGAGCACGAGCTGCTGGCCTACGGCATGCAGCAGCTGCGCACCATTCCCGGCGTGCGGCTGATCGGCACGGCCGATGACAAGGCCAGCGTGATGTCCTTCGTGCTGGCCGGCTACTCGACCGAAGAGGTCGGCAAGGCGCTCAACGAAGAGGGCATCGCCGTGCGCACGGGCCACCACTGCGCGCAGCCCATCCTGCGCCGCTTCGGGGTGGAGACCACGGTGCGGCCGTCGCTGGCGTTCTACAACACCTTCGACGAGATCGACCGGCTGGTGGACGTGGTGCGCGCCCTGGCGGCGCGCCGGCCTGCGGGCTGACCGGGCCGCCTGGGCGTCTGCCGGCGATTTCCTGCGAGATCGCCGGCAGTCGCTCAGGCCTTGGCCGGGCTGCGCAGCATGCGCAGCCCGTTGCCCACCACCAGCAGGCTGGCGCCCATGTCGGCGAACACGGCCATCCACATGGTGGCCTCGCCGGCCAGCGCCAGGCCGAAGAACACGGCCTTGATGCCCAGCGCCAGGGTGATGTTCTGCAGCAGCACGGCATGGGTGCGGCGCGAGAGGCGCACGGTCTCGGCCACGCGGCGCAGGTCGTCGTTCATGATGACCACGTCGGCGGTTTCCATGGCCACGTCGGTGCCGGCCGCGCCCATGGCGAAGCCGATGTCGGCCCGGGCCAGGGCCGGGGCGTCGTTGATGCCGTCGCCGGCCATGGCCGTGGGGCCGTGGCGCTGCTGCAGCGCGGCGATGGCGGTGAGCTTCTGTTCGGGCAGCAGGCCGGCCTGCACGTCGTCGATGCCAGCCTCGCGCGCGGCGGCGTGGGCGGCGGCGGCATGGTCGCCGGTGAGCATGACGGGCACGATGCCCAGGGCGCGCAGCTCGGCCACAGCCTGCGCGGCCTGCGGGCGCACGGTGTCGGCCACCGCGAAGAGGGCGTGCACGGCGGTGGCGTCGGCCAGCAGGGTCACGCTGCGGCCGGCGGCTTCGTGCGCGGCGGCGGCTTCCTCCACCGCTGCGGTCCAGAGGCCGCGCTCTTCGGCCAGGCGGCGGTTGCCCAGCAGCCAGGTGGCGCCTGCGATGCGGCCGGTGACGCCCCGGCCGGGCAGGGCGGTGAAGTCCTCCACCGGCAGCGGGGTGCCTGCCGTGCCCGGCGCGGCCAGGCCGGCGGCGATGGCCAGCGAGACGGGGTGGTCCGAGTGCCCGGCCAGGGCGGCGGCCACGTCTTCGGCGCCGTCATGGCCGAAGACGTGACTGCCCACCAGCACCGGGCGGCCGGCGGTCACCGTGCCGGTCTTGTCGAAGGCCACGGCGCGCAGGCTGCGGGCCTGCTCCAGCCAGCTGCCGCCCTTGATGAGAATGCCGCGCCGCGCGGCCGCCGCCAGCCCGCTGACCACGGTGACGGGCGTGGAGAGCACCAGCGCGCAGGGGCAGGCGATGACCAGCAGCACCAGGGCGCGGTAGATGGCGTCCAGCCAGGCCCAGCCCAGCAGCAGCGGCGCACCCACGGCCACGGCGGCGGCCATGATGAAGATGGCGGGCGTGTAGATGGCGGCGAAGCGGTCCACCAGCCGCTGGGTGGGTGCGCGCGTGGCCTGGGCCTCTTCCACGGCGCGGATGATGCGGTCCAGCGTGGTCTGGCCGGGCGCGGAGGTCACGCGCAGCTGCAGTTCGGCCTGCGCGTTGAGCGTGCCGGCGAAGAGGCCGTCGCCGGGGGCCTTGTCCACGGCCAGGCTCTCGCCCGTCACGCTGGATTCATCGACCGCGCCGCGGCCGGCCGTCACCACGCCGTCGAGCGGCACGCGGGCGCCGGGGCGCACGCGCACGGTGGCGCCCACGGACACCTCGGCGGCGGCTACGGTGCGCCACTGGCCGTCCGCGCCCAGCAGCTCGGCCTGCTCGGGGCTGAGCGCCAGCAGCGCACCGATGGCGTTGCGTGCGCGGCCCACGGCGCCGTCCTCGATGCGTTCGGCCAGGGCGTAGAGCGCCATCACCATGGCGGCCTCGGGCCACTGCCCGATCAGGAAGGCGCCGGTGACGGCCACCGCCATCAGCGCGCTGATGCCCAGCTGCCCGCGCAGCACGGAGCGGATGCCGCTGCGGTAGATGCCCAGCCCCGCGAGCAGGATGGCGCCCGCCGCCACCGCCATGCCGGCCACGCGCCAGGGCGTGGTGTCCGGCCCCAGCAGGTGCAGCAGCTCGGCGGCCGTGGCCGCCACCAGCGCCGCGGCCAGCCGGCCCCAGCCGGGCAGGGCGCCGTGGTCGTGGCCGTCATGGCCGCTGTCGTCGCTGCCATGGCTGTGGTCATGGGCGTGTGCGTCGCCCTCGGCGTGGTCGTGATCGTGGCTGTGTCCATGGCCGGGCGCAGCGGGCCTGGCGGGCGGGGCGGAGCAGCCGCCGCCGCAGCAGGCGATGTCGATGCGCGGCGGGGTGGCAGCGGCGCGGGCGGTGGATGGGCGGGTGGCCTCGGTCATGGCGTGGGGAATCCTCTTGAGTGCGGCCCGCTCCCGGCAGGCCATGCCATGATTGAAAACCTTGAAGCCACTCGAAGGTCAAGCCATGTCCACGCCAAGCCCCCACTACCGTATCGGCGACGCTGCCCGCCTTTCGGGCGTGTCGGCCGCCAACATCCGCTACTACGACAAGGAAGGCCTGCTGCCCGCCCAGGCCCGGGCCGAGAACAGCTACCGGCTCTATGGCGACGACGACGTGCATCGCCTGCGCTTCATCCGCCTGTGCCGCGCCATGGACATGTCGCTGGACGAGGTGCGCTCGCTGCTGGCGCTGGACGTGCATTCCGAGGAAGACGGCCACGCCGCCTGCGCCACGCTGGACGGGCACCTGAGCCACGTCCGCACGCGGCTCGACGAGCTGCGCGTGCTGGAGTCCGAGCTGCTCTCGCTGCGCGGGCGCTGCAACGGCCAGGGCGCGCAGTGCCGCGTGATCGAGGCGCTGCACGAACGCGCCGACGCCCAGCCCGCGCCGCCGCCCGTGCCGCCCGTGCCGGCCAGCCGCCGGCATGTGTGATGCGGCGCGGCGGCGGGTGGCTTGCAATCTGCTCTGAAAGTGATAGCTGCCTGCCCAGATGGATCAAGCGCTATCGCCTGATTTGTTACCTTTTTCCGCAGCGCTGCCCCTATCATCGGCCCGATGACGACCCGCTCCGTGCCCCTCTCGCCCCTGAGCCTTGCCGAACGCATTGGCCGGGCCGTGCGGCAGCGGGCGCTGGCCTGGTGGCGCATCGTTCATCTGGCGGCGGTGGTGGCGGTGCTGGTGCTCTCGCCCTCCAGCTGGGGCCGGGCGGCGCGCTGGCGCGTGGCGCGGCATGTGGTGCGCGACACGGTGCCCATCCTGCTCGGCTTCACGGTGCTCGCGGCGCTCATCAGCCTGGTCATCACGCGCATCGTGGTCGTCACCGCGCAGAGCTACGGCCTTTCGCGCTATGCGCTGGAGATGGTCATCCGCGTGCTGGTGCTGGAGCTGATCCCGCTCACCGCCTCGCTCTTCGTGGCCCTGCGCGCCACCATCCCGAACGGCACGCAGATGGCGCTGCTGCGCCAGTCCGGCCGCTTCGACGCGCTGCGCGGCCGCGGCGCCGACCCGGTGCGCGTGGAGATCCTGCCGCGCGTGGTGGCGGGCGTCTATGCCAGCATCACCCTGGCGGCGCTCTCGTGCGTGGTGGCCGTGGTCACCACCTATCTGGCCGTCTATGGCTTCAACGCGGCGGAGCTGGCGGGCTACACCCGCATGTTCGGCCAGGTCTTCACGCCGCAGATCACGCTGGTGTTCGGGCTCAAGACGCTGTTCTTCAGCCTGGCGGTGGCGCTCATTCCCATGGCCTCGGGCCTCTACGAGAGCGGCGATGCGCGCACGGCCATGCAGCCGGCGTCCGAGCTGGGCGGCCTGGCGCGCATGTTCGCCGTGCTGCTGCTGATCGAGGTCACGTCCCTGGTCGGCAACTATTACTGAAGAAGACAACCCCTTTCCCGCGATGAACCGCCCCTCCGATCCTCCCGCGCCACCGGCGCCGCCCGAGCCCGCCGACGACCTGCTGCTGCGCCCCGTCGCCCATCTGGAGCGCAAAGCCGCCGGGCTGCTGGCGCTCACGCTCGCCCTCATCGTGGGCGCGGCGCTCTACCTGATGTATGCGCGCGGCGTGTTCGAGCCCACGCAGCGGCTGGTGCTCACCGCCGACGATTCCGAAGGCGTGGCCGTGGGCATGGACATGACCTTTTCCGGCTTTCCCATCGGCCGGGTGCGCAGCATCGAGCTGGCGCCCGACGGCAACGTGCGCATCGCCATCGACGTGGCCCGGCGCGACGCGCACTGGCTGCGCGAATCCAGCGTCTTCACCCTGGTGCGCGGCATCGTGGGCGGCACCACCATCAAGGCCTACAGCGGCATCCTGACCGATCCGCCGCTGCCTGACGGCGCCCAGCGCCCCGTGCTGCGCGGCGACGCCACGGCCGAGATCCCGCAGCTGATGGCCTCCGCCCGAGAACTCATGGGCAATCTCAGCGCCATGACGGCCGAAGGCTCGCCCCTGAACGGCACCGTGGGCCAGGTGCGCACGCTGACCGAGCGGCTCAACGCCCCGGGCGGCGCGCTGGGCGTGCTGATGGGCAGCGAATCCGACGCGAAGAAGATCACCCAGACGCTGGACCGCACCAACCAGCTGCTGGCCCGCATCGACGCCATGGCCGCCAAGGCCGACCGGCAGGTGTTCGGCGCGGGCGGCGACCCGGGCCTGGTGCCCGAGGTGCGCGCCACCGTGGTGCAGCTCAACGGCCTGCTCGCCGACACGCGCCAGAGCCTGAAGAAGGTCGATGCCGTGCTGGCCGAAGCCCAGGCCATCGGCGCCAATACCCGAGAAGCCACCACCGACCTGGGCACCCTGCGCGCCGAGGTGGAGGCCAGCCTGCGCAAGGTCGAAGGGCTGGTGAACGACGTCCAGCGCAAATGGCCTTTCGCGCGCGAAACCGAATTGAAGCTGCCATGACCCTGCCCAGCCCCCTTGCCGCGCTGCTGCCTGCGGCGCCCCTCGCCGTCATCACCCTGGCGCTGCTGGCCGGCTGCGCCAGCCGCCCGCCCGCGCCCGACTGGGCCCTGAACGCGCACGATGCCGCGGCCCGCGCTACCGAGGCCTATCTGTCGGGCGACAGCCGCGTGGCCGATCTGGAATGGTCGCGCGCACGCGCCGAGGTGGCCCGCACCGGCCGGCCCGACCTGCTGGCCCGCGTGGAGCTGCTGCGCTGCGCGGCGCAGCGGGCCGCGCTCGACCTGCAGCCCTGCACCGCCTTCGAGGCCCTGCGGCCCGACGCGCAGCCGCCCGAGCGTGCCTATGCCGATTACCTGGCCGGCCACTTGGCGCCGGCCGACGCGGCCCTGCTGCCGCCAGCCCAGCGCCAGGCGGCGCAGGCCACCCAGGCAGGCGCCATCGCCGGCATCGAAGACCCGCTCTCGCGGCTGGTGGCCGCATCGGTCGCCGTGCAGGCCGGGCGCAGCGACGACGCAGTGCTGGCCGCCGCGGCCGATGCGGCTTCGGCGCGCGGCTGGCGCCGGCCGCTGCTGGCCTGGCTGGGCCTGCGTGCCCGGCTGGCGGCGGAACGTGGCGATGCGGCGGCCGCCGCAGCCCTGCAGCGCCGTATCGCGCTGGTGCAGGCGCAGGGATCGCCGCAAAAGCCCTGAGCAAAAGTCCACGGGCGTAAAAAAGCCGCCTGCAGGGGCGGCTATATCAATGGAACAGCTGGGCGTGCGCTGCGCGCAGGCGAGGGCGCCGGAGTTGTCGGCCCCCGGCGCTTCAGCGCCTCACTCGATCACGTCGGACGGCAGGATGCTGTCGAGATGGCTGGGCAGGCTCACCATCGAATCGGCTGCCTGCACGGCCTGTTCGGGCACCAGCGTCATGGCCGTCGCCGCAACGGCCAGCAGAACGGTCACGGCAAAGGCGGTGAATGCGGTGAACGCGCGGAGTCCGGAGGATGCTTGGCGTTTCATGGCAGTGGTCCTGGGTTGCGGTGGAAGATGTCTGTGGACGCCGGCAGGGCGCGATGGCGTATGGGAATTAAACGCCCCGACCTTGCCGAAAGTTGTCGGACAAACCGCCTCGGACACGTGCGATGACCGCAGTTACTTCTGTTTGCCAAACCGCCGCAAACACCCTCGGCACCGGCTGACGCCGGGGCCTTTTCAGCCGTGCGGATGGGCTCGGGCGGCCTGAGCGAGCCTCGTGTGCCTGGCCCGTCAGGGCGCCAGTGCCCGCGCCAGTGCCGATGCCGTCAGTGCCTGCCCGGCCGGCCAGGAGTCCGCTGCAGCGCCGTGCATCCAGCAGGCACGCAGCGCCGCTTCGAAGGCTGCATCGGCCTCGTCCTCGGGCAGTGCAGCCAGCGCGGCGCCCAGCAGGCCGGCCAGCACGTCGCCGGTGCCGCCTGTGGCCAGCAGGCCATTGCCGGTGGGGTTGATGCGCGGCGTCTGCCCGGGCGCTGCCACCACGCTGCCCGAGCCCTTGAGCACCACAGCACAGCGATAGCGGCGGGCCAGCGCGGCGGCGGCCTGCAGCCGGTCGGCCTGGACGCTGCCGGTGTCCGAGCCCAGCAGGCGCGCGGCCTCCAGCGGATGCGGCGTGATGACGGTGGCGCCGCTGCCGTGCCGGTCGGCGCGGCGGCTGAGCTGTTGCTGCAGGGCCCCGTCCTCGGCCACGGCGTTGAGCGCGTCGGCATCCAGCACCAGCCGCTGCGCGCGCTGCAGCACTTCGGGCAGCACCGCGCGCACGGCCTGGCCGCCACCGCAGCCGCACACCACGGTGGCTTGTTCCAGCGCCAGCGCATCGAAACGGCGCAGCATGCATTCGGGCTGCAGCAGGTCGGCCTGCAAGGCGCCGCCATCCAGCAGGCTGAGCATGACCCGGCCCGCGCCACCGTGCAGCGCGGCCGAGGCTGCGAGCAGGGCCGCGCCCGTCATGCCCATGCCACGCGCCGAGAGCCCTTCGCCGCCGACCACGGCCACATCGCCGTGGCTGCCCTTGTGGCTGGCATGGGCGCGGGTGCTGGGCCGGGCCGGTGCGGAAAGCCAGGCGGCGGGCGGCTCTTGCATGGATGCAACGCCCAGGTCGTCGAACCAGACCTGGCCCGCCTCGTCGCGGCCCAGGCCGGTGAAGAGGCCGGGGTGCAGCGTCAGCAGCGACAACGTCTGCCGGGGCGATGCTGGGCGTGTGCGGACGGAGGATGGCGCCAGCCCGGGCGCGAACTGGCCCGTGTCCGAGATCAGGCCGGAGGGCACGTCCACGCACAGCACGGGCGCGGTGCTCGTGCGCAGCCGGTTCAGCAGGTGCTGCAGATGGGCCTGGGGCGCGCGGCCTTGCCGGTCGGCGGAGAGGCCGATGCCCAGCAGCGCGTCGATGCAGAGGTCATGCGGGCCCAGATCCGTGGGGGCGTCGTCCTGGAACGGCACGCCGGCATCACGGGCGCGCTGCCAGGAGGCGAGGGCGTCCGCTGGCGCGGTTGCGGGCCGGCCGGCCCAGCTCACCACCACCCGGTGGCCGGCCTGGTGCAGCAGGGCCGCGGCTTCCAGCCCGTCGCCGCCGTTGTTGCCCGGCCCGCAGGCCAGCCAGATGGTGCCCGCATGCGGGGCGATGGCCGTGGCTAGCCGCGCCACCGCCGCACCGGCGCGCTGCATCAGCGCGTGCGCGGGCGATGAACGGCTGGCCGCGGCTTCCAGCCGCTGGGTGGTGGCCGTGTCGTGCAGCGGATGGGGGCGGTCGAAGGCGAGGCGCTGGAGCATGCGGCCATTGTGGCGCGGGCCGGTGCCGATGCCTGCCGTGCAGGCGAGTCGGTCAGAAGCGGCGCAGCGCCAGCGCCTGCACGTCGAGGGCCGGCGCGCGCTGCGCCAGCAGGTCGGCCAGCACGCGCGCGCTGCCGCAGGCCTGGGCCCAGCCGGCGGCGCCGTGGCCCGCGTTCAGCCACACGCCCGGCACGCCGCTGGCACCCAGCACGGGCGCGCCATCGGGCAGGGTGGGGCGGGCGCCGCGCCAGACCTGCACCTGGGGCGACGAGAGCTGCGTTCCGCCCGGGAACCAGCCCGACAGCGTGTGATAGAGCCGCTGCAGCGTCGGCTCGTGGTGGATGGCGCCGTGGCGGCCCAGCTCGGCACCGCCCGACACGCGGATGCGCTGGCCCTGGCGGGTGATGGTGACGCGGTGCAGCGGGTCGATCACGGCGCCCTGCGGCGCGTGGTATTCGTCGCGCAGCGGCGCGCTGATCGAATAGCCGTGCATGGCCCTTACCGGCAGCGGCACGCCCAGCGGCTGCAGCAGCCCGGCGCTCGCCATGCCGGCGCAGACGACGACGGCGTCGAAGCGGCGCAGTTCGCCTGCGGAGGCGTCTGCCAGCCGCAGCCCGACGGGCGAATGCGCGATGGCCTGCACCCGCGACTGGAACTGGAAGCGCGCGCCCATCTCCTGGGCGGCGTGGCGCAGCATCTGGGCGAAGAGGCGGCAGTTGCCGGATTCGCCGTCGGGCGCATGCAGCGCGCCGGCGAGCGGCACCTCTGCGCTCAGTCCCGGCTCGATCAGGCGGGCCATGTCGGCATCGATCAGGTTCACGGTGGCGCCCGCATCGCGCAGCGCCTGCAGGGCCGGCTGCATCAGCGTGTCCGCTTCCTGCTCGGTGCGCAGCAGCACGAGCGTGCCGCGGCTGCTTTCGGCGTCGAGCTCCATGTCGGCGGCGATCTGCCGGGTGCGCTCCAGGCTGTACTGGCCCAGCCGTGCCAGCGCGGCGAGACGGGCGGGTGCCGCGAGCGAACGGGCGGCCTTGCGCCAGCGCCAGAGCCACGCCAGCGCGGCCCGGCCGCCGCCCGCCAGCCGCAGCGTGGCGTGTGCCCCGAGCATCTGGCGGTAGAGCGGCCCGCCCATGCCGGGCACGGTCCAGGGGATGAGCAGGGAAGGGGCGAGCAGGCCGGGGATGGCGAAGCTCGACTCTTCGGCGGCGGCGCTGCGTTGCTCGAAAACGGTGACGGAGTGGCCGTCTCGGGCCAGTTCAAGGGCGGTGGCGGTGCCGACGATACCGGCTCCGACGATGGCGATCTGCATAGGGAGGCGATTATCCGCCGGGCCGCCTGTCGATGGGCGCCTATAGCTATTGTTTTGGTAGTGCACCAGGCGGGCCCGGGGCGGGCCGCTGCGGCAGGTGGCCTGAACCGCTGTGCTAGAATCCCTGGGTTTTGCCGAGGATTGCAGGCCAATGGGGCCCTGCTGCCAGAGGCAAGACGAATCGCAAACCAGCCCTCCCAAGGTGTCGCTCTTTCATGTGCCGTGCAGGCCGTGGGCGCGAATGTCGGGGCTGGATTTTAGACCTAACCTTTTGGAGTATTCCTATGTCCGTCACCATGCGCGAAATGCTGGAAGCCGGTGTCCACTTTGGCCACCAAACCCGTTTCTGGAACCCCAAGATGGCTCCGTACATCTTCGGCCATCGCAACAAGATCCACATCATCAACCTGGAAAAGTCGCTCCCGATGTTCCAGGAAGCGCAGAAGTTCGCCAAGCAGCTGGCCGCCAGCCGCGGCACCATCCTGATGGTCGGCACGAAGCGCCAGGCTCGCGAAATCCTCGCCACGGAAGCCCAGCGCGCCGGCGTGCCTTTCGTTGACCAGCGCTGGCTGGGCGGCATGCTGACCAACTTCAAGACCGTCAAGACCTCCATCAAGCGTCTGAAGGACATGAAGGCTCAGCTCGAAGGCGGCCTGGACAGCCTGAGCAAGAAGGAACAGCTGACGTTCACCCGCGAAATCGAGAAGCTCGAGCGCGACATCGGCGGCATCCAGGACATGAACGCTCTGCCCGACGCCATCTTCGTCATCGACGTCGGCTTCCACAAGATCGCCATCGCCGAAGCCAAGAAGCTGGGCATCCCGCTGATCGGCGTGGTGGACTCCAACCACTCGCCCGAAGGCATCGACTACGTGATCCCCGGTAACGACGACTCGGCCAAGGCCGTGACGCTGTACGCCCGTGGCATCGCCGACGCCATCATCGAAGGCCGTGCCAACGCCGTGAACGACGTGGTCAAGGCTGTGGCGAAGGAAGGCTCGGACGAATTCGTGGAAGTGGAAGAAACCGCTGCCTGAAGTCCCGGCCGCGCGACGACGTCGCGAATGAAAGCGGGGCCTTTGTGAGCCCCCTTTTTTTTAGCCTTTTAGTCTGTAACGAACCGAACGAAACTGGAGAGAATCGATGGCTGCAATTACCGCAAGCATGGTCGCTGAACTGCGCGCGAAGACCGATGCCCCGATGATGGAATGCAAGAAGGCCCTGACGGAAGCCGACGGCGACCTAGCCAAGGCCGAAGAGCTGCTGCGCGTCAAGCTGGGCACCAAGGCCGGCAAGGCCGCTGCCCGCATCACCGCTGAAGGCGTGGTCGCCAGCTTCATCGACGGCACGACCGGTGGCCTGATCGAAGTCAACAGCGAAACCGACTTCGTCAGCAAGAACGACAGCTTCATCGGCCTGGCCAAGGCTGCCGCCGAGCTGGTCGCCAAGCACAACCCCGCCGACGTGGAAGCCCTGGGCGCGCTGCCCTACAGCCAGGACGGCTTCGGCCCCACGCTGGAAGAAGTGCGCAAGGGCCTGATCGGCAAGATCGGCGAGAACATGTCGTTCCGCCGCTTCAAGCACTTCTCGGGCGCCAAGCTGGCTTCCTACCTGCACGGCACGCGCATCGGCGTGGTCGTCGAGTTCGAAGGCGACGAAACCGCTGCCAAGGACGTGGCCATGCACATCGCCGCCATGAAGCCCGTGGCCCTGACCAGCGCCGACGTGCCCGCCGAGCTGATCGCCAAGGAACGCGCCGTTGCCGAAGGCAAGGCCGACGAAGCCAACAAGGAACTGATCGCTGCCGGCAAGCCTGCGCAAAGCGCGGAAATCACCGCCAAGCGCATCGACGGCGCCGTTCAGAAGTACCTGAAGGAAGTCTCGCTGGCCGACCAGGTCTTCGTGAAGGCCGCCGACGGCAAGCAGACCGTGGCGCAGATGCTCAAGGCTGCCAACACCACCGTGAAGGGTTTCACCCTGTACGTCGTGGGCGAAGGCATCGAGAAGAAGGTGGACGACTTCGCAGCCGAAGTGGCTGCCCAGGTCGCCGCCGCCAAGTCCGCCGCCTGATCGGCGTTCCGGTTCCAACCCCCTTTCAGAAACCTGCATTGCCTCACGGAGAAACCCTCATGACCCTCGCCGCTCCAGCCCATAAGCGCATTCTGCTCAAGTTGTCTGGAGAGGCCCTCATGGGGGATGACGCGTTCGGCATCAACCGCGCCACCATCGTCCGCATGGTCGAAGAGATCGCCGAAGTCACCCGCATGGGTGTGCAGGTGGCGGTGGTGATCGGCGGTGGCAACATCTTCCGCGGCGTGGCCGGCGGCTCGGTCGGCATGGACCGGGCCACGGCCGACTACATGGGCATGCTGGCTACGGTCATGAATGCCCTGGCGCTGGCCGATGCCATGGACAAGCAGGGCCTCACGGCCCGCGTGATGTCCGCCATCGCGATCGAGCAGGTGGTCGAGCCCTACGTGCGCCCCAAGGCGCTGCAGTATCTGGAAGAGGGCAAGGTGGTGGTGTTCGCCGCCGGAACCGGCAACCCCTTCTTCACGACCGACACGGCCGCCGCGCTGCGTGGCGCCGAGATCGGCGCCGAGGTCGTGCTCAAGGCCACCAAGGTGGACGGCGTCTATACGGCCGACCCGATGAAGGACCCGTCCGCGACGCGCTACACGAAGCTGTCGTTCGACGAAGCCATGTCCCGCAACCTGGGCATCCTGGATGCGACGGCTTTCGCGCTGTGCCGCGACCAGAAGCTGCCCATCCGCGTCTTCTCCATCGTCAAGCACGGCGCCCTCAAGCGCGTGGTCATGGGTGAAGACGAAGGCACGCTGGTGTACGCTTGAAGACCGGCTCCGCACTTCGCGTGCGGGCCCATGCAAGGAACACAACATGACCATCGCCGACATCAAGAAGAACACCGAAGCCAAGATGGACCAATCCATCGCGGCCTTCAAGAACAACCTCTCCAAGATCCGCACCGGCCGCGCCAACCCCGCGCTGCTCGACTCGGTGCAGGTCGAGTATTACGGCTCGTTCGTGCCGCTGTCGCAGGTGGCCAACGTGTCGCTCATCGATTCGCGCACCATCAGCGTCCAGCCCTGGGAAAAGGGCATGGGCGCGAAGATCGAGAAGGCCATCCGCGAAAGCGACCTGGGCCTGAACCCGGCCTCCATGGGCGACCTGATCCGCGTGCCCATGCCCCCCATGAGCGAAGAGCGCCGCAAGGAAATGACCAAGCTGGTGCGCAACGAAGGCGAGAGCGCCAAGGTGGCCGTGCGCAACCTGCGCCGCGATGCCAACGAAGGCGTGAAGAAGCTCGTCAAGGACAAGCTGGCTTCGGAAGACGAGCAAAAGCGCTCGGAAACCGACATCCAGAAGGTCACCGACAAGCACATCGCAGAAATCGATTCCCTGGTGACCGCCAAGGAACAGGAAATCATGGCGGTCTAATCCGCCGCGTCGATGCGATTCGCCCGTTCTTTGAGTAGGGACGCTGATTCCATGTCCGCACCTCCGGCTGCCGTTCCCGCACACATCGCTATCGTGATGGATGGCAACGGCCGCTGGGCGACGCGTCGCTTCCTGCCCAGGCTGGCCGGGCACCGGCAGGGCGTGGAGTCGCTGCGCCGCTGCGCCCGCGCCTGCGTCGATCGCGGCGTGGCTGTGTTGACCGTGTTCGCCTTCTCGTCCGAGAACTGGAATCGTCCGGTGGACGAGGTGTCCGGCCTGCTGGACCTCACCGGCCGTGCGCTGGCGCGCGAAGTCCCCCATCTGCTCAAGGACGGCGTGCGCGTGCACTTCGTGGGCAACAAGGGGGCTCTGTCCGAGAAGGTGCGCCAGAGCCTGAGCGCGGCGGAATCCGCCACGGCCCACAACACGCGCCTGATCATGAACGTGTGCTTCAACTACGGCGGGCGCTGGGACATCGCGCAGGCTGCCGCCACGCTGGCGGCGCGGGGCGAGCCCATCACCGAAGCCAGCCTGCACACCACCATGGGCCTGGCCCATGTGCCGGACCCGGACCTCGTCATCCGCACGGGCGGCGAGATGCGCATCAGCAACTTCCTGCTCTGGCAGGCGGCCTATTCCGAGCTGTACTTCAGCGATCGCCTCTGGCCCGACTTCGACGAAGCCGCGCTGGACGAAGCCATCGCCGCCTTCAATCAACGCGAGCGGCGGTTCGGGCGGACTTCCGCGCAGGTCGTCGGGGCCAACGCGCAGGCCGGCGTCCTGGGCGCCTGAGCGCCCCCGTACGCTCTTCGCGTTCCTCTTTTCTTCACCCACATTCAAGGGGCCTTCCATGCTCAAACAGCGTGTCATCACGGCCCTGGTGCTGCTGGCCATTCTGCTGCCGGCCTTGTTCTATCCGTCCGTCGTTCCGTTCACCGTCGTCGTGCTGGTGCTGATGGCCGCGGGCGCCTGGGAATGGGCCCGGCTCAACGGCATCCACGGCGCGGGCGCCGTGGCCATCGGCGCCGTCTGCGTGGCGATGTGCGGCCTGACTTGGGGCTCGGGCGGGCTGCTGCAGCCGCATCCCTGGCTCTGGGCCATCGGCGGCGCTGCCTGGGTGCTGGGCTCGTCCTGGCTGCTGCATGCGGGCGTGGCCGGCTGGCCGCGCGTGCCGCGTGCCCTGCGTCTCGTGGGGGGCCTGCTCGCCCTCTGGATGGCCTGGGTGGCGGTGGTGCAGGCGCGCATGGCGGGCATCAATTTCCTGATGTCCATCCTGGTGCTGGTCTGGGTGGCCGACATCTTTGCCTATTTCGCCGGCCGTACCTTCGGCCTGCGCTTCACTCGGCGCAAGCTCGCGCCCGCCATCAGTCCCGGCAAGAGCTGGGAAGGGGCCTGGGGCGGCATGGCCGGCGTGCTGGTGCTGGCCTTCGCCTGGGTGGCGGCCGATGCCCGCTTCCAGGCTGCCGTGCCCAGCCTCTATACCCGCCTTGCCGCGTCCGGCTGGTGGCTGCTGCTGATCGGCGCACTCTTCATGGCGGCCATGAGCGTGGTCGGTGACCTGGTGGAGTCGCTCATCAAGCGCAGCGCCGGCGTCAAGGACAGCAGTGCGCTGCTGCCGGGCCATGGCGGCGTGCTGGACCGCGTGGATGCGCTGCTGCCCACGCTGCCTCTGGCCATGATGCTTTCTCACTTCGCTTTTGCATGAAACAACGCCTCACCGTTCTGGGATCGACGGGCTCCATCGGTACCAGCACGCTCGACGTGGTGGCCCGGCACCCGGACCGCTATGAAATCTTCGCCCTGAGCGCTGCCACCCAGGTCGAGCAGATGCTGGCGCAGTGCGCCCGCTTCCAGCCCCGCTTCGCCGTGATGGCCAGCGCCGAGCACGCCCGCCTGCTGGCCGACAAGTTGCAGGCCAATGGGCTGTCCACGCAGGTGATTCAAGCGCCTGATGCTCTTGAAACGATAGCATCCCATGCCGACGTCGATCTCGTCATGGCGGCGATCGTGGGTGCGGCAGGGCTGGCCCCGTGCCTGGCCGCCGCGCGCGCGGGCAAGCGCCTGCTGCTGGCCAACAAGGAAGCGCTGGTGGTGGGCGGCGAAGTGTTCATGTCCGCGGTCAAGGCCGGTGGCGCCACCTTGCTGCCCATCGACAGCGAGCATTCGGCCATCTTCCAAAGCCTGCCGGAAGATGCATCCACCTGGGCGCGCCGCATCGACCACGTGCTGCTCACCGCCTCGGGCGGCCCCTTCCGCTCGCGCGACCCCGGCACGCTGCGGGGCGTCACGCCCGAAGAGGCCTGCGCCCACCCCAACTTCTCGATGGGGCGCAAGATCTCGGTCGATTCGGCCACCATGATGAACAAGGCCCTCGAAGTGATCGAGGCGCGCTGGCTTTTCGATCTGGCGCCCGAGCAGATCAAGGTCGTCATCCATCCGCAGCAGATCATCCACTCGATGGTGCAGTTCGTCGATGCCTCGATCATCGCCCAGCTGGGCACGCCCGACATGCGGGTGCCCATCGCCTGCGGCCTGGCCTGGCCCGAGCGGATCGAAAGCGGTGCGGCGCGGCTGGACTTCGCAGCGCTGGCCGGCCTCACCTTCGAAGAGGCCGATGCGGTCCGCTTCCCCGGCCTGCACCTGTCCTGGCAGGCGCTGCGTTCGGCCCCGGGCACCACGGCCGTGCTGAATGCCGCCAATGAGGTGGCCGTGGAGGCCTTCCTGGGCCGCCGTATCCGCTTCGACCAGATCCATCAGCTCAACCTTGCAACTTTGGAGGCGGTGCTGCCCTCCAAGCCGGATTCGCTCGAAGCCCTGATGGCCCTGGATGCCCAGGCCCGCAGCGCGGCCCGCCAGGTGGCGGAGCGGCTGGCTTCGTCCCACTGACCCTCGCTGGACACCCTCCCCATGCTGTTGACCTTGGCGGCTTTCGTCGTTGCGCTGGGCCTGCTGATCGCGGTGCATGAGTACGGCCACTACCGGGTCGCCGTGGCCTGCGGCGTCAAGGTGCTGCGCTTTTCCATCGGCTTCGGCAAGCCGCTGCTGCGCTGGCAGCCTCAGGGCTCGCCCACCGAATTCGTGATCGGCGCCATCCCGCTGGGCGGCTACGTGCGCATGCTCGACGAGCGGGAGGCGCCCGTGCCCGAAGAAGAGCGCCACCTGGCGTTCAACAACCAGCCGCTGCGTTCGCGCGCTGCCATCGTCGCGGCCGGCCCGGTCGCCAATCTGCTGCTGGCCGTGGTGCTGTATGCCGCTGTCAGCTGGCTGGGCATCCAGGAGCCCAAGGCCTATCTCGCCAGCCCCGTGGCGGGCTCCGTGGCCGAGCGTGCCGGCCTGCAGGGCGGCGACCTGGTGCTGAGCGGCGCGCTGGATGGCGACGAGGCCGAGCCCGTGCGCTCGTTCGAAGACCTGCGCTGGCTGCTCACGCGTGGCGCGCTGGACGGCAACAATCTCCGGCTCGAAGTGCAGCCCGCATCGGGCACGGCTCCGCGCCAGTACATGCTGGAACTGGCGCAGATGGGGAGCCGCGAGGCCGACGCCCAGCTGTTTCGCAAGATCGGCATCGTCGGGCCCTGGACGCGCCCCGTGCTGGGTGGCGTGATGCCCGGCGGCGCGGCCGAGCGTGCCGGTCTGCGCGAAGGCGACGTGGTGCGGCAGATCGGCTCGACGCCGGTGGTGGACGGCCAGCAGCTGCGCGACCTCATTCGTGCCTCCGTGCGCGACGGGAAGCCGCTGGCGCAGCCGTGGAGCATCGAGCGCGGCGGCCAGCCGATGACCGTGCAGGTCACGCCCGAAATGCATCTGGACGGCGGCGTGCCCATCGGCCGCATTGCCGCCTATGTGGGCGCGCCGCCCCAGCTCGTCACCGTGCGCAGCGGCCCGCTCGAAGGGATCTGGAAGGGTGCCACGCGCACCTGGGAAGTCTCGATGCTCACGCTCAAGATGATGGGGCGCATGGTGATCGGCGAGGCTTCGCTGAAGAACCTCAGCGGGCCGCTCACCATCGCCGACTATGCGGGCCGCTCCGCGAGCCTGGGCCTCACCCAGTACCTGGCGTTCCTGGCGCTGATCAGCGTCAGCCTGGGCGTGCTGAACCTGCTGCCGCTGCCCGTCCTCGATGGTGGGCACCTGATGTATTATCTTTGGGAAGGCTTGACGGGCAAGGGCGTATCGGAAGCCTGGATGGATCGCCTGCAGCGCGGCGGTGTCGCAGTGCTGCTCCTGATGATGTCCATTGCCCTTTTCAACGATGTCACCCGCCTGTTTGGCTAACTTCCTGCCGCACCTGTCACGCAGCATCGGCTTCAGCTTCTTTTCATGAAAAAACACATCAATCGCATGGGCGTGCGCAGAGCGGTGGCCGTGGCCGCCATGATCCTGTCCGCCAACGCCGCCTGGGCGCTGGAACCCTTCAAGGTGCAGGACATCCGCGTCGAGGGCCTGCAGCGCGTGGAGCCCGGAACGATCTTCGCATCCCTGCCGCTGCGCGTGGGCGACGACTACAACGACGAGAAGGGCGCTGCCGCCATCCGTGCGCTGTTCGCCCTGGGCCTGTTCAAGGATGTGCGCCTGGAGGCTTCCGGCAACGTGCTGGTGGTGGTGGTCGAAGAGCGCCCCACCATCGCCGATGTCGAGTTCGTCGGCACCAAGGAGTTCGACAAGGACACCCTCAAGAAGGCCATGCGCGACGTGGGCCTGGCCGAAGGCCGGCCCTACGACAAGGCACTGGCCGACCGCGCCGAGCAGGAGCTCAAGCGCCAGTACCTGAACAAGAGCCTCTACGGCGTCGATGTGGTGACCACGCTCACCCCCATCGAGCGCAACCGCGTGAACCTCACCTTCACCGTGACCGAAGGCGAGCCCGCGAAGATCAAGGACATCCGCATCGTCGGCGCCAAGGCCTTCAGCGAATCCACGCTCAAGGGCCTGTTCGATCAGGACACCGGCGGCTGGCTCAGCTGGTACACCAAGTCCGACCGCTACTCGCGCGCCAAGCTCAACGCCGACCTCGAAACCCTGCGCTCGTACTACCTGTCGCGCGGCTACCTCGAATTCCGCATCGAATCCACGCAGGTCGCCATCTCGCCCGACAAGCAGGACATCACCATCACGATCAACGTGAACGAAGGCCAGAAGTACGTGGTCTCCGGCGTCAAGCTGGAAGGCAACTACCTGGACCGCGACGACGAGTTCAAGTCGCTGGTCACCATCCGTCCGGGCGAGCCCTACAACGCGGACACGGTCGCCGAAACCACCAAGGCCTTCACCGACCACTTCGCCAACTTCGGCTTCGCGTTCGCGCGTGTCGAGGCCGTGCCCGAGATCGACCGCGAGAACAACCGCGTGGCCCTGGTGCTGCGTGCGGAACCGCAGCGCCGCGCCTATGTGCGCCGCATCAACGTGAGCGGCAACAACCGCACCCGCGACGAAGTCATCCGTCGCGAATTCCGCCAGTACGAGGCCTCCTGGTACGACGGCGACAAGATCAAGCTCTCGCGCGACCGGGTGGACCGCCTGGGCTACTTCACCGAAGTGAACGTCGAGACGCAGGAAGTCCCCGGCGCGCCCGATCAGGTCGATCTGGTCATCAATGTGGCCGAGAAGCCCACCGGCTCGCTGCAGCTGGGCGCGGGTTTCTCCAGCGCTGAAAAGGTCTCGCTGTCGTTCAGCATCAAGCAGGAAAACGTCTTCGGCTCGGGCAATTACCTGGGCGTGGACGTCAACACCAGCAAGTACCGCCGCACCCTGGTGTTCAGCACCACCGACCCGTACTTCACCAAGGACGGCGTCTCGCGCACGCTGGACCTGTACTACCGCACCGACAAGCCCTACGAAGACCAGGGCGGCAACTACAAGCTGGTCACGGCCGGCACAAGCGTGCGTTTCGGCGTGCCGTTCAGCGAGACCGACACCGTGTTCTTCGGCGGCGGCCTGGAGCGTACCGAGATCAAGGCCGGCACGAACATCCCGGCGGCCTACCTGGCTTACTCCGACACCTACGGCGCCACCAGCTACGCCGTGCCGCTCACCATCGGCTGGTCGCGCGACGACCGCGACAGCGCCCTGGCGCCCAATTCGGGCCGCTACCAGCGCGTGAACTCCGACTGGTCGGTGGCCGGCGATGCCCGCTACGTCCGCGCCAACTACCAGGTGCAGCAGTACCTGCCGCTGAACAAGAAGTTCACCGTCGCGCTCAATGGCGAACTGGGCTGGGGCTCCGGCCTGAACGGCCGTCCGTTCCCGGTGTTCAAGAACTACTACTCCGGTGGCCTGGGCTCCGTGCGCGGTTTCGACCAGGGCACGCTGGGTCCGCGCGACGTGACCGGCGCCTCGCTGGGCGGCCCCAAGAAGGTCACCCTGAACGCGGAGCTGATCGCGCCGTTCCCCGGCGCGGGCAACGACCGCACGCTGCGCGTCTTCACCTTTGTTGACGCTGGCAACGTCTATGGCGAAAACGACAAGGTGGATTTCAGCCAGATGCGGGTCTCCACGGGCCTGGGCCTGAGCTGGATATCCCCGCTCGGTCCGCTGCGCCTCGCCTATGCACAGCCGGTGCGCAAGTTCGCCGGCGATAGAATCCAGAAACTGCAATTCCAGATCGGAACGTCTTTCTAATGAAATCTCTTTCCCGCCATATTCCCCTGGTCCTCCTGCTGGGCACGCTGTCCGCTGCAGTGCCAGCCCATGCCGACGATTTCAAGGCCGGTTTCGTGAACACCGACCGCATCTTCCGCGAGGCCAATACCGCCAAGGCGGCACAGGCCAAGCTCGAGCAGGAGTTCTCCCGCCGCGAGAAGGATCTGGTCGATCAAGGCAACGCCCTGAAGGCTGCGACCGAGAAGTTCGAACGCGACGCGCCCACGATGGCCGAAAGCCAGCGTACCGCCCGCCAGCGCCAGCTGGTCGATCAGGACCGCGACTTCCAGCGCAAGCGCCGCGAATTCCAGGAAGACCTGAGCTCGCGCAAGAACGAGGAACTCAGCCAGGTGCTCGAGCGCGCCAACCGCGTGGTCAAGCAGGTTGCCGAGACCGAAAAGTACGACGTGATCCTCCAGGAAGCCGTGTACATCAACCCCAAGTACGACATCACCGACAAGGTGATCAAGGCCCTGAATGCCTCTTCGACTGGCAATGGCGCTGCAACCAAGTAATTCGGCCTGCAGGGCGGGTTTCCGCCCGTGAGCCTGACGCTTGGAAACATCGTCGATGCGCTGGGCGGGACACTGGAAGGGGCCGATGGCGGGGTGGAAATCCTGCGCATCGCGCCGCTCGACTCTGCGGGGCCGGGCGACCTCTCTTTCCTGAACAACCCGCGATACCAGCCGCAACTGGCCGCCTCCCGGGCGGCCTGTGTCATTGTGGCTCCCGCGATGCGGGAGGCCGCCTTGGCGCGCGGCGCGTGCATCGTGACCGACGAGCCCTACGTGTATTTCGCCCGGGCGACGCAGCTCTGGAAGCGTGAGCACGCCCCGCAGCAGCAGGGCGGCATCCATCCCTCTGCGGTGGTGGATGAAGCGGCCGACGTGCATCCGTCCGCCACCATCGGCCCGCTGTGCGTGGTCGAGCGCGGTGCGCGCATCGGCGCGCAGACGGTGCTGAAGTCGCGGGTGACGGTGGGGGAGGGCTGCCGCATCGGCGAGCGCTGCCTGATCCATCCCGGCGTCGTGATCGGCGCGGATGGCTTCGGCTTCGCGCCGCAGCGCGGCCAGTGGGTCAAGATCGAGCAGCTGGGGGCGGTGCGCATCGGCGACGATGTGGAAATCGGCGCCAATACCTGCATCGACCGCGGCGCGCTGGAAGACACGGTGATCGAAGAGGGCGTCAAGCTCGACAACCTGATCCAGATCGCGCACAACGTGCGCATCGGGCGGCATACGGCCATGGCCGGGTGTTCGGGTGTGGCGGGCAGCACGACCATCGGCGCGTATTGCACGATTGGCGGGGCGGCCTCGATCCTGGGACACCTGGAGCTGGCCGACCACGTGCATGTGTCCACCAATACGGTGGTCACCCATTCGCTCACACGGCCCGGCCATTACACCGGCGTGTACCCGATGGACGAAAATGCCAAGTGGGAAAAGAACGCGGCCACGCTTCGCAACTTGCACTCGCTGCGCGAACGTATCAAGGCCCTGGAAAAACAAACTCGAAAGGACGGCTAGGCCGCTCCAGCAATGATGGACATTCACCAAATTCTCAAGCTCCTGCCCCACCGTTATCCGTTTCTTCTGGTGGACCGGGTGGTCGAGCTCGAACGGGGCAAGCGCATTCGTGCGCTCAAGAACGTGACCATCAACGAGCCCTTCTTCACGGGGCATTTCCCGGCGCGCCCGGTCATGCCCGGCGTGCTGATCCTCGAAGCGCTGGCCCAGGCCGCCGGCCTGCTGTCGTTCGACATGATGGGCGAGGCGCCCGGCGACGACAAGGTGTTCTATTTCGTGGGCATCGACGGCGCGCGTTTCAAGCGCCCCGTGGAGCCGGGCGACCAGCTGCTGCTGGACGTCGATCTCGACCGCATCAAGGGCGGCATCTACAAGTTCAAGGGCGTGGCCCGCGTGGGTGACAGCGTGGCCTGCGAAGCCGAGATCATGTGCACGATGCGTTCTGTCGTCTGACGGGCTGAGGCGGCGGGTAAGTGAGCAACATCCATTCCACAGCCATCGTCGATCCGGCGGCGTGCATCGATGATTCCGTGAGCATCGGGCCGTATGCGGTCATCGGGCCGCACGTCTCGATCGCGGCGGGGACCTCGGTGGGCCCGCATTGCGTGATCGAAGGCCGCACGACCATCGGGCGCGACAACCGGATCTTCCAGTTCGCCTCGCTGGGCGCGGCACCGCAGGACAAGAAATACGCCGGCGAGCCCACGGAACTGGTCATCGGCGACCGCAACACCATCCGCGAGTTCTGCACGTTCAACACCGGCACGACGCAGGACCGGTCGGTGACCACCGTCGGCGACGACAACTGGATCATGGCCTACGTGCATATCGCGCACGACTGCGTGGTGGGCAACCACACCGTGCTGGCCAACAACGCGACGCTCGCCGGCCACGTCACCGTGGGCCATCACGCCATCATCGGCGGCCTGACGGGCATCCACCAGTTCACGCATGTCGGTGCCCATGTGATGGCCGGCTTCGCCAGCCATATCTCGCAGGACGTGCCGCCTTTCATGATGGTGGACGGCAATCCGCTCGCCGTGCGGGGCCTGAACGTGGAGGGCTTGCGCCGGCGCGGCTTCTCGGCCGAGCGCATCGCGGCGATCAAGCAGGCGCACCGCGTGCTCTACCGCCAGGGCTTGACGCTGGACGCTGCACTGAAGGCGCTGGAGGCGCTGCCGGCCGAGCACCCTGAAGCCGCAGGCGACATCGCCTTGCTGCGGGATTTCATCGCATCCTCCACGCGCGGCATTGCGCGCTGACCGGGTGCGCGCAGCCATGCAAGATACACCTCGCATCGCGATGGTGGCCGGCGAGACGTCCGGCGACCTGTTGGCCGGCCTGCTGCTCGACGGGCTGCGCGAGAAGTGGCCCGGCCTCGCGGCCCAGGGCATCGGCGGCCCGCAGATGCAACGGCGCGGCTTCGAGGCCTGGTGGCCTAGCGAACGCCTGGCCGTGCACGGCTACAGCATCGAGCTGGTGCGCAAGCTGCTGGGCATCCTGGCGATCCGCAAGCAGCTGCGCCAGCGCCTTGAGGCGCCGGGTGCGCGACCCGATGTGTTCATCGGCGTCGATGCACCCGATTTCAACCTTGGCCTGGAAGCCGCGCTGCGCGAAGGCGGCGTGAAGACGGTGCACTTCGTCTGCCCGTCGATCTGGGCATGGCGGGCCGATCGCGTGGAGAAGATCCGCCGCAGCGCCGACCATGTGCTGTGCATCTTCCCGTTCGAGCCCGAACTGCTGGCCCGCCACGGCATCGCCGCGACCTACGTGGGGCATCCGCTCGCCAATGTGATCCCGATGGAGCCCGATCGCCTGGCCGCTCGCGCCCAGCTGGGCCTGGCGGCGCACGATGAGGTGCTGGCCGTGCTGCCGGGCAGCCGCTCGGCCGAGGTCGCCTACATCGCAAAACCCTTCTTTCAGGCGGCAGCCCTGCTTCTGCGCGCGCGGCCTGCTATCAAGATCGTAGTGCCCGCCGTGCCGGCCCTGCATGCACGCATCGAAGCCATCGCCCGCGAATGCGGCGTGGCCGGTGCGGTGCAGATCGTCGCCGGGCAGTCGCACACCGTGCTGGCCGCCTGCGACTGCACCCTGATCGCGAGCGGCACGGCCACGCTGGAGGCCGCGCTCTTCAAGCGCCCCATGGTCATCGGCTACCACATGCACCCGATCAGCTGGCGGCTGATGCGCCGCAAGCAGCTGCAGCCCTGGGTGGGCCTGCCCAACATCCTGTGCCGCGACTTCGTCGTGCCCGAGCTGCTGCAGGATGCCGCCACGCCCGAGGCGCTGGCCGCCGCCGTGCAGCGCTGGCTCGACGCGCCCGCGCAGGAGCCCGCCGTGTTGCAGTCGCTGCAGCAGCGGTTCACCGCGCTGCACGAAAGCCTGCGCCGCGACACCCCCCGATTGGCCGCCGATGCGATCCAGAAAATCCTTGCCGCTGCCTGAGCAGTGCGCCTTGCCGTGGCACCCGCCGGGCCTCGTCGCCGGCGTGGACGAGGCTGGGCGCGGCCCGCTGGCCGGGCCCGTGGTGGCGGCCGCGGTCATCCTGGACGAGCTCAACCCCATCGCCGGTCTGGCCGACTCCAAGGTCCTCACCGCCGCGCGCCGCGAGGCGCTCTACGACGAGATCCGCGCCAAGGCGCTGTGCTGCAGCGTGGCCGAGGCCAGCGTCGATGAGATCGACGGCATCAACATCCTGCAGGCCACGATGCTCGCCATGCGCCGCGCCGTCCAGGGCCTGCGCCTGCGGCCCGTGCTGGTGCTGGTGGACGGCAACCGCATTCCGCCGCTCGACGTGCCTGCCGAGGCCATCGTCAAGGGCGATGCGCTGGTGCAGGCCATTTCGGCTGCCTCGATCCTCGCCAAGGTGGAGCGCGACCGCTGGTGTGCCCAACTGCACGAACGCTATCCGCAGTACGGCTTCGCGGCGCACAAGGGTTACGGCACGGCCGAGCACATGGAGGCACTGCGCGCACATGGCGTCTGCCCGGAGCACCGCCGCTCGTTCGCTCCGGTGGCGCGGGCACTGGCGGCTTCCGCCGACCGCATCGCCCCGCAGGCGCCGGCACAGCAGCCTTGCGCACAGCCGGCGCACGCATGACTCCGTTGATCGCCGACCTGGCTCTTGGCGCCGTCGGCAGTCCTTTCCGAATGCCAGCCCGCTTCTTCGACTGATTCCCTCCATCGCATGACCGCTCCGCTGATCCCCATCCGTTCCCGCGACAACGCCTTCGTCAAGGACTTGCGGCGCCTGGCGCAGGACAGCACGGCCTACCGCAAGCAGGGCCGTCTCTGGCTGGAGGGCGACCATCTCTGCCGCGCCGCGCTGGAACGCGGCCAGCGGCCGGCCATTGCCGTCTTTGCCGAGTCTTTCTGGCCTGCAGCCCAGCATGAATATGGGCAGGCTGCTATTAAAAACATAGTGATCGACGATGCCCTCTGGGCCGACGTCAGCGGGCTGGAGTCGCCCGCACGCATGGGCTTCGTGCTGGAACTGCCACCGGCGCAGGCCGTGCAGCCGGGCCTGGCCACAGTGGTGCTGGACCGGCTGCAGGACGCCGGCAACGTGGGCTCCATCCTGCGCAGCGCCTCGGCCTTCGGCTTCGGGCAGATCGCTGCGCTCAAGGGCACGGCGGCGCTCTGGAGCGCCAAGGTGCTGCGGGCCGGCATGGGCGCGCATTTCGCGCTGCGGCTGGTCGAAGGGCTGGAGCCGGCCGACATCGACACGCTGGAGCTGCCGCTGCTGGCGACCAGCTCGCACCAGGGCAGCTATCTGCACCAGGCGGCGCTGCCCTGGCCCTGCGGCTGGATCATGGGCCACGAAGGGCAGGGCGTGTCGGCCGCGCTGCAGGAGCGGGCCACGCAGCACATCCGCATCGTCCAGCCGGGCGGGGAGGAGTCGCTGAACGTCGGCGCCGCTGCCGCCATCTGCCTGCACGCCAGCGCTGCTGCGCGCCACTGACGGCGGCCTTCAGCGCTCCGATGGGCGCTGAGAACGTGGTCACGTTCTTACTGGTTGCGCAGGAACTGCTGCACGAATTCGCCCTGGTTGGGCGCGTCTTCCTGCGTGGTGAAGACCAGCTGCCGGCCTTCGGCGCGCAGCTTCAGCTCGGGCCCGAACCGGCAGCTGATCTGGCCCAGGTCGGCCGCCTTGGTCTTGAAGGCCGGCGTGGCGTTGCACAGGGCGCCCAGCTGCGCGGCCACTTCGCCGCAGTAGCCCGCGATGCTTAGGGCCTTGAACTGCTGCTCGGAGATAGACGACCAGTCCACCGTGGTCTTCACCTGGCTGCCGCAGGATTCGCTGGCGGTTTCATCCTTGCGCTGCAGCGCGGCCTTGGCCTGCGCGATGCTCTTGTCCTTGTCGAAGCGGGCCAGCAGGTTCTGCACGCCTTCGCGGTTCTGCTGTTCGTAAGTGGACAGCAGGGCTGCCGGCTGCAGCGCCTTGCTCTTCTTTTCGTCGTAGCTCAGCGCGATGCCGTCGCGCTGCCCAGGCAGGTAGGCCAGGGTCTGGTCGCTGCCGTAGGCGCCGCGCTGCTTCTGCACCAGCGTGTAGGGGCGGCCATCCAGCGGAGTGACGAAGGCTTCCGATCCGTTGCCGCGCTGCTCGCGCTGGGCCAGCAGCACCACCGCATCGATGGGGTGGTTCACGCCGGTCACCCGCACCAGCGCCTCCTTGCCGTCGCGGCTCGGGGCGAGGGCCACTTCCAGGCCCTGCGGGCCGCTGAACACCTGCGGATACTTGGCCAGTTCGAACGCCGAAGCGCCACACGAAACGAATGCCGCGCAGCACAGCGCGACGGAAGCCTTGATGAACATGCGAATCCAACTCCTCTAAGGCATCCCGAAGGACGATGCCGGAAGTCTAGCCGGATGCATGGCGGCAGCTTGTAGGAGGCCTTGGACCGTGCTTCGGCGACCCGCCTGGGCGTCGCCGCAAAGGGCAGGGCCTGCCGGTAGGCGCGGGAATGGATAGGGCCGCGACCGCCCATGAAAAAAGCCCTGACTCTTGCGAATCAGGGCTTTTTTGACTGGTGCCGGAGAGATGAATCGAACACCCGACCTTCTCATTACGAATGAAAAGTTTCCGGTGTTGATCGGTGTTGTTTTGGAGGCCTTTCAGAGGCATTTCTCCTGTGAGGGGACGATTCTAGGTGAACTAATGTTTGGATCGCGTTGATCGGCGTCGCTCAAATTTCCTTACCTTGGCCTTACCTTGAGGGGCCAAGGTAAGAGATGATCGAGGCATGACTAATAAAGTGAAGTTGTCGGTCAAGCGCATCGCTGACCTCCGCCCCGTGGACGACAAGAACCCAGGGTTCCTGATCGATGCCGACACGCCCAACCTGTACGTTCGCATTCGGCCCCGTGGCAAGCCAGCGTTCCTCTTTGTTGGTTCAATGGCTGGCAAAGCAGTGAACCTGGTGATCGGCAACACCCAGACCTGGACGATCCCAGCGGCACAAGAAGAAGCGCGCAGGATGCGCACGCTCATCGACCGAGGGATCCATCCGAAGCTGGAGCGCGAAGATCGGGAGGCCGAGACTGCGAAGGCCATTGCGGCGAAGTCGCGGATCGAGATCACTGTCGGAGAGGTGTGGGAGGCCTACATCGCCAGAGGTGTCGGCAAGAGGGGCAGGCCATGGGCGCCGACGTATCTGCGATCGCTGAAATCAGCCATGCACGAAGGCGGCGAGATGTTCCCGCGCTGTGGAGAAAGGCGCACAGTTCAAGGGCCGCTGTTCGTTGCCCGCGACATTCCAATCGGTGAATTCGACGATGACGCCCTGGCCGACATCCTGGGCGACGAGCTCGACAGGATTGGAGAACGATTCCGCGGCGAGCCCGGCGTGAACCCGCCTGGGTACGCCGTCGTGAACAAGGCGGCCGAGAGCCTGAGCGGGATGTTTCGCTGGGCATCGCGAGAGCGCGAGTACAAAAGCCTGATCAATGGAAACCCTGCGCGGTCACCGACTGTGCAAGACAACCTGCCATCTAAAACCGGCGTGCGCCGGCTGGATTTCGTCGAGATCGTGCAGCTCGAAAAGTTCTTTGAAGGCGTGTCGAAGCTGCCCAATCGCACGATGGCCGGCTACTTGACAGGGCTCCTGATCACCGGCGCACGGCGTCAAGAGCTTGCAGCTTTGAAGTGGTCCGACATCGACTTCGATTTGAAGAAACTCACGATCGCTGACAAAAGCACGCAGACGCTTCACCGCACTCGTGAAATTCCGCTCGCGCAATGGTTCGAGGCCGTTATCAAAAGCATGCCAAAAGTCGACCAGAACCCGTACGTCTTCGCAGCTCCGCGATCGAAACTCGGGTACGTGCAAGATGCCCGCAAGTCGCTCGCGCCTGTGATTGAGCACGCAAAAATCAAGCACCTGACCCCCCATGGCCTGCGACGCACTTTCTCGTTGGTGGGCGAAGCGGCTCGGTGCCCATCGGGGGCCGTTGAGCAGATCATGGGCCACTCGGTCAGCAGCATGGAGGAGCACTACAAACCCCGCCGAATCGATGCCTTGCGCGAGGAGCTGGTGCGGCTCGAAGAGTTCGTGCGGGAGAAGGCGAAGCTTCCGGCCCTTGAAGTCGAAGCGGTTTAAAGAGAGGCTTTGCCGTCCAGGACATTCTGCAGATCGGCAATCGCCCACATCCTGCGGCCCGAGGGTCCAAGGGTCGACTGGATCGGCCCGGTCTGGTGGCTCGACCAGCGCCGAAGCGTCTGTGGCTGAAGACCAAGAATTTGCGCCGCGACCACGTTCGACACGTGTGTTGAGAACTGGAAAAGTTCGGCCAGGCGCTTCACTTCGACAGCGGGCGCTTGTTGTCCTCGAGGTCCGTATACGACGTCTTTGGCACGCGCTTTCGTGGGATCTTCTTGACGACTCTTCCAGTCGCTTCGAGCAGCCTGTGATCCTCTGGCGTTGGCTGCATCGTCGCCGCGTCCAGCACCATCGGCTTGTCTTCTGGTAGCGACTGAAGGTGGCCGATGAACATCCGAAGAGCTGCTTCGACGATCAGGTATTGCCGCGTGCCGGTCACCTCGAGCTCCTCGAGATCTCTCCAGATCGTCGGCCTGATTCTCATCAGCGTCGCGCCCCGACCGTCCATGCTCGATCGTCCCGTGATGATCAGTTTTGGCTTGCGGCCTGGAGGCACCTGCATCGACTCCAGAGTCTTGATGGCACCGTTGCTCACCTTCGGCGATGCAAGCTCCCTCAGCTCTTTCTGAGCCGCTTCCCGGGCCACCTTGGCGAGGTACGCGGCGTTGCCCCGACTCTTCTGCTCGACTTCCGCCATTGCATTCCTCATACACGTCTAGAGAGGTATGAGTGTAGTTACTCTTCGAGTTTTCGCCAAAAAGCGAAACTCGCAATGCAGCGATCATCAGCCGATCTCGGGTAATTTTCAGCGGGTGTTTCGGCGCCGAAACACCAGGACCTTTCGAGCCAGAAAAGGAGCGACTGAAATCAGCACGCGGATCGTCGAAGCGCATTTTGTTAGCCTCGCTTTCCCGGTATCCGCGTCTGAAAAAAGTCTGAGATGTCTGTCAGGTCAGTCACCTCCGACTCTCTTCCTGGCCAAACCGGCTCACCTTTTTTCACACGGCGATTGACGTTCTTGCCTTCGACTTTTCGCGCTTCGGCTTCTTCAAGCTCCTTGAGGTCCTCGGCAGTCGGGTTGAACTTCGACGCAAGAATGGGAATGCGCGGAACCTTGCTTTTCTCAAGGTCCTCGCAGAGCTCCAGGAGCGCTTGTTCAATCAGCAAGTAGATAGGGCCCAGAGCCACGGCCTGCACGCGCTTGAGCGTCGAGGGGCGGATCTTCACAAGCATGTTGTGCCGGCCCTTCGTCGAGACGCTGCTGCCGACGATGGCCAACTTTGGCGGGTTGTCGGACTTGATCGCCGCAAGAATGTCTGCGGCAGAAATGCGGGCCATGGAGGGAACCTTTTCGTGTTCGGAACTGATCCGTTATTGTATCTTTAAAGACTTCGGAAACAGCAAAAATAGTTGCATGTAACGCGCTCTGAGATTAGAATTACGTCATCGTTGGAGTGCTTTCGACGAACAGCAGTTGGACCGCTTACCCAGCTGCACAAAACCCCGGCGCCTCACGGCGACCGGGGTTTCTTTTTGCCACGGCTCAAGCGGCCGCTTGCTTTTCGGTGGCGTTTTCGGATTTCGATTTCGCAACCGGGTCGCCGTGGACAGCGATCGTGGCTGCGCGGACGATGCGGGCTTCTTCGGCTTCGTCGATCTCTTCCAGCGTGAGCACAACGAAGCGCTCGCCGGTCGTGCGGTTCTCGTCACCGCCAACAGGCGTGAAAGTCTGAGCGCCTTGGGCCTTCAACCTGGCGGACTCAACTCGCAGTTCGGCAGTCTTGATCGACATCTTGTTGTCCGTGCGCGGGTCGTTCAGCAATGCGCGCATCAAGTCTTCGTTTTGCCACTGCGTGCCTTTGAAAAGTTCACGAAGGCCGGCACGCTTCGGGAAGAATCGGATCTCCATCGAGCCGCGGTGTCCACTCGGCTGTACGCTCATGCCCATCACTGCGAGAGCGGCAATGGCGTTGGCTTTCGAAGCCCCTTCGCCATGGCGGGCAACGTGCCACAGATCCAACATCGTGCAGGGCAGCGTTCCCTGGGCCAGGCACTTCGGTGGCACTTGCATGTGCGAGATGTGCTCAATGATTCCGGTGCTTCGTTGGGCTTCTTCGATGTTGGCCAGGTCTTCTGCGAAGTCGAAGTTTGCGAGCCAGGTGGCCGCCGTGTCCTTGTCGAGCACGTCGTCGTGCAGGGCGGTGAAAGATGCAGCGATGCAAGGCGCAAGCGTGTCGCTCGCTCGGCTGTCCGAAGCAAAGGCGATCTTCACCTGCTCGAGGTTTAGCAAATAGCGATCATTCGAGCGAATCATGCGCATGAACAGCTTGCGACCCATCTCTTCCGCGGCCAGGAACCTGCCCGCCTTTGGATTGGGCACGAGCGGGTGCGGCTTCAGGCCTTTGTCTGTGAACTTCTCCAGCTTCACAACGAACATACGCGTCACCTCTGACGCTTTGAGGTCGGGGAATTTGTTGGAGGCCAACATCGCTTGAGCTTTGATGGCGTGCTCAACAACATTACCTGGCGAAGATCCGCGCTTCTCAACGCCGCCTTTCGCTGCTTTTCGAAGGTTTGCCATCATCTTCCGGAACTCGCCTTGACCGCCTTCTTCAGACTCTGCTTCGTCCCAAAACCATCCGAGCGAACTCATGCCGCCGCCCTGACGCATGCCCGCTTCGCTGCCGCCAACCACGGCATCGCACGCTTCACCCAGCAGTGATTTCGAATACAGCATCAGCGTCGACTTTCCGCCCGAAGGCAGGCCGGTCAGAAGGAGCCAACCGCGCCATTCGTTCGCGCCCGCGGTGTAAGTGTTCACCGTGTGCCCGAAAACCTTCAAGGCATCTCCGCGCTTGGTGTAGTTGTAGCGCTTGAAAAACTCAAACGCCGTGTGAGCTTCTTCGGCGGTGGCCTCGGGTGTATCCGGGGTGATGCCGAGGTCTCGCCCCGCGACGTAGATCGCGTCGCCGTCCAGGCGCTTGGCAAGACTGCCATCTGCGTGAAAGGCGATCTTGCTGTTGATGACCAGCTTGCCTTCGCTGTTACGCCAGACCCCATCGCCGAAAACGTGATCGCGTCGGAAATCGCCAAGCTCCTGGCATCGCGCGCTGATGTCCAGGCCCAGGGCGAGCGTGTCGATGGTTTCGGACTTCGTCTCGGCCGAAACTTTCAAGTAGTTTGAGCGCAGAAAGCCGGCGCCCACAGCGTTGGCCATGCTTGACCACTTGGTCAGATCGTTCGGCGACAGGTCGATGATCTTGTTCCGGCTCAGCGAAAAAATGGTGCAGTTGTCGCCGCTGAAACCGAGCGGGACGAACCCGCCGCCTGTCCGGGAACGGCTGGTTTCATCGCGCTTCTCACGGACCTTCTTTGAGATAGAGGAGCTGACGACCGCCGACGAGCGCTGCTTCAGCCATACGCCGAGGGTGACTTCTTCGCCCTCTTTGAGCTTGAAGCTCTCTGCAGACGGGCACGTGACCACAACCACAGGCGAATTGGGCTTTGCGGCTTTGAAGGCCTTTTCCAAGGCGCGGATGGCGTCGTTGCCAGCCGACTTGGTGCCGTCACGCACGAGCACAAGGGTCCGGTCCCCCAGGAGCTTCAGCAGGCCCTCGGGCACACCCGTGGACGCCGCGGCAAGGGCAACACAAGGAAGACCCTGGGCATCGGCTGCAACCGCGTCGAGCATCGAGGCAGCCACCAACAGGCGATCTTCGAAGGCGAGGTTCGACTTGAAGCCAGGGGGCTGGTACAGCCCTCCCTGGAAGCTTGCGCGCGGGGTTGGCACGTCGCCATCGAAGGTGATGCCCGCAACCGCCGCGGCGATCGAGTCGATGCCAATCTTTCGCAGGGCGGCTTCTTCGTAGTTTTTGTATGCGGGAACCGTCTCGACCATGACAGTGCCGTCGGGCGTGACATTAACCGATGACGACGGGATCAACTTGCAGCCACCGTCGTCGACGAGCGGGGTCGGGGCCACTTTCAAAGAGGCATCAGTGACGAGGGAAGAGAGTTTCGCGTTTTTGACTTGCATGGAGTGCTTTCCGTGTTATGGGGTGCTTAATCCCTGCCGCCAGGACGGCGACATGCACTAATGTATCTTGAAAAACAAAACTGTCAACAGAAATTTGGGGCTTGAACACCCATTATTTCCAACCTGGACCAAACCAGACAAAGGCTGTCTTGGGAGTTGTCTTGTTTTCCATGCGTTTAAGCCGTTGTTTTGATTGGATAAATTCGAATCCAGACAAACAAGACAAACCCGACAAGGAAAAACACCCTATGACTCCTTTCCTCCGTCACCGATCCCTCCTTGTGATTTCTCTCTCCTCTTGGTAAACGTTGTCTTGTTTGTCTTGTTTGTCTGGGAACGAGTTAAGTCATTGATTTATATATAAAATCTTCCAAGACAGCTTGCCAGACAAATTGCCAGACAGGAATCAACTGTCTAAAAAACAGGCAGCACGGTAGAATTGTAGTTGCACTCTCGCAAGGAGCGACCGCATGATGACCGCACAAACAACTGAAAGCCAGCCAGCTGCTTGGAAGCCTGGTGATGAAAAGCACCGCATCGTTTACGAGCGTGTGCTGGCCGGCGACTCTTGGAAGAGCGCGTGCGAGAACGTCGGTGTGTCGTTCGCCGCGGCTCAGTTCATGTACAGGAAGCGCGGGTTTCCTTCTCCTCGCCGAACAAACATCGAGCCTGTTGGTGGACGGGATGCTGCGGCAGAGCGTGCCTACTCACGAGCTCTTGCCGGTGAAGTTGCTGCCGTCGTTTCAAAGGCTGAGGGCATCGGCTATCAATACCTCCGCCGGTGGTGTGCCAAGAACGGGAGGGTGGCGCCTCGGACAAGCCTGCGCACCGTTGAAGCGGAAATCAAGGCGATGTTTGGCACCGCCGCGTGAAGCCGATGAAAGACATCGAGCCAGTCGGGTTCGCGCGGCGCCATGCTGACTTCGTCGCCGTCCACCGGCGCGTGTGGGCGGCGAACTGCCGTCGATCGCTGCGCCAGCCCAAGGCGTCTCCCGCTCTGGGTACCTCCGCTGGCGCCTTCGGCACGGCATTGACTCTCAACCCAGGGCGATCCCATGCTCAGTCTTCAAATCTGTGGAACGCGAGATCCGCGAGAGCACTACCAGGTCGATCTGTGCTCGCTTCGGGGTCAACCCGGATACCTACTGGAATCGCCGAGCGGTGGTCTCCGAGGATCTGCTGGAAGGCATCTTGCGCGTGCACCGCGTTGTGCGCAAAAGGCTGACCACCGACCAAATCTGCGCCAAGTACGGCATCACCACGCCTCAGCTTTATTGCTGGCGGAAAGCAACGGGCGGGATTGCGCCGTGAATCCAACCGAGGCAGGTGGTCTGTTCCGCCGCCTCAAGTCGAAGCCCTCAATCAGGGCACTCATCACCGAATTCTTCCCCGGCGTGGATGTCACCGATTTCCACGAGTTCACCTCGTTCTTGCTGGCTTTCGATTCGATCGCCCAAACGCTCGACGACCTGGCCAGAGGGCCCGGCGCCAGGTACTACGCCAAGTCTTTGGACTGGATCAACGAGAGCGAAGCGCCGCTTCCTTTCGATCTGGTCTGCGGCTAGCTCGAGCTGAACCCGCGGCAAGCTCGTCAGAGCATTGCGGACATGTTCCCCGGCCTTGAGGCGCGTGGACCTCTGCGCATCGTCCGTTCCAACCACAGCGCCAAGCATGGGATTTATGGGGCCTGTGGCCAGTTCCCCTGAGTTCAGACTTTAGATTGGTCGAGCTCCGACCAGGAGTTTTGATTGCTCAGGCTGACCTACGCCAACGCAAACTATTTTTGGCTCACCCTCAAAAAGACCGCACAAACAAATCTGCAATAAGATACAATAGAGTCATCGGCAGGAAACAGACCTGCACGACAGCAAGCCCCGAGTAAGGGGAGGCGTCCTCCAACTGAAAAGTTGGACCTGCCCACGGCGAATCCGCGCCGTGGGCTACTTCGAAATCTACGAAGAGACGCCAATGAAACAACTTGCTGACATTCAATTCGAGCCATTCCTGCCCACGCTGCTCTGCACGCTGGAAGACTCTTTCGACAACGTCGAACACGCTCACCGAGCCCTCTCCGCCCGCGCGGACCACGACCACGCGTTCAAGTACGACTTCGCCGAGTTCGGCGCCGAGTTTTTCCGCGGAGGCGACAAGGTCAGCATCGACACGCTGTTGATCGTCTGGCTTCTGGACCTGAGCTTGTCCACCCAGTACAGCCCCGGCCACGCTGACGTCCTCTCCGGCGCCGCAAAGGCATACGACATCGTGCCCGGTGGCCAAGCGCTCCAAGACGCGATCGGTGACTTCAAGACCGAATACGCCTGCGCCAACGAGTCCCGCAAGGCCGTGTTCCTGCAAGCTCACGCCGAACGCATCCAGGCCGTGGTGGCTGAGCTCCAAGGAGCATCGGCATGAGCTTCCTCACCAGCATCCCCCTGAGCCACTCGTCGCTCGTCCGCACGTGCCTGGC
The DNA here is from genome assembly GCF_900113035.1 of Paracidovorax wautersii. Taxonomy (GTDB): domain Bacteria; phylum Pseudomonadota; class Gammaproteobacteria; order Burkholderiales; family Burkholderiaceae_C; genus Paracidovorax; species Paracidovorax wautersii. The sequence goes on from NZ_FONX01000009.1 coordinate 190,321, forward strand.
CGCTGGCGTCGTGTTCCCTGACGCCACGCCGCCGATCTCCATGGGCGACCTTGTCGTTGCCAACGCTGTCTACCAGCACGCCGGCACTGACGACTTCATCAACCCGCTCCCCGAGCGCGACTTTTCCGCGATCGTGATCGCGTACTTCACCAAGAACCCTGAGCGCCTGAGCCTCGAGGCCATGCGCGCGGCCTTCGTCCTGTTCTTGTGGGACGCAAGCAACCGCCGCCAGCACCCGCGGCTCGACAAGCTGAACGAACTCTGGTCCATGGCCGAGGCGGACGCGCAGAACGCGTTCTTGCAGTTGTTCGTCGAACAGTGCGTCTGGATTCGCCGCCAGGCTGCAGGAGAGTTCAAATGAGCACCACGACCCTCTCAAAGCGCGATCAGCGCACCCTGAAAGTCGCGCTCGAGGCTCTCAAGATCACCGGCCTGCAGATCTGCAAAGCGATCGAGGCCAGCGGCCAGGACGTGGTCCGGTTTGATGATCTGGCCGGGCTGATTCGCAACAAGCCACCTCAGACGGTCATCGACCTGAGCGTGGTTTATGTGGCGATTGGCATGGCTGTGACCAAGGGCCTGATCCGCGATCCGGGTGAGAACGTGCCCGACGAGTCGTATCAGCACGCCTACGAGCTCACAGACGCCGGCCGCTTCATCCTCCGAACGTTCGACACCGGTCCCAAGGCGCACTCGATCCTGGCCGACATCGAAGCAGAAATGGCGGGTGCGGCATGAACCAGCGCCTCCAAATCTGCCAAGAGGTCGAAGCCGCCGGTGAGGCTGGCCTAAAAGGCATCACTGCGAACCCGCGCTTCCGAAGCATCTCCCAGCGCGCAAAAGCTGTGATTCTTCAAGACGCGGTCGATGAAGGCCTGATCGAAGGCTTCCGAATCCTCCAGGCGCACCACTATTTCCGCCTGACCGAGGCTGGTCGTTTCTATCTCCAGACCGCCATGACAGGCCCCAAGGCGCACTCGATCCTTGACGAGATCGAAGCAGAAATGGCGGGTGACGCATGAACCGCAAGCAATGGCGCGCCAACCGAATTATTGCAATCGACCTGGAACGGATCGAGCTGTCCAAGCAGATCACCAATCTTGAGATCTGCAACCGGTTTCACGAGGCCGATCTCAACTTCATAAGTCTTCGCGAATGCGGAAACGCCTTCCATGGCCATGCTGGAAAAGTCGTTTTGCACGCGATGGCGCGGGCCAGGGACGAGGGCCTCATCGTCAGCTGCATTTTTGAGCACCACGGGCATTACGGAGAGCTCGCTGGACTTGTCCCGGGCTACCGACTCACTGACGCCGGCCGGCACATCGCAACGACCTCCGTCACCGGCAAATCCGCTCGCGAAACCCTCGACGAAATCGAAGCAGAAATGGCAGGCCAAGCATGAAGGTAGTCGCTCATCTCCCAGCGCAGCACACCACCGGCTGCCCTGCTTGGGACCACTGGCCCTGCAACTGTGGTGCTCGGCCCATTCCGCTCGTGCGATTGGATGAAGCCGAGGCCGCGTGCGACGACGTTGCCAATCGCGCGATCGCAGTGTTCGCAGAAACGGCAGGCCAAGCATGAACAACGAAAAGCGTGAGTTCATGAGGTTCGATGCGCCAGCAGGCATGCCCATCCTGCATCTTGATGTTGAAGTTCCCCGCGGTGTTGGGACCCTCGACTTCGACTTCGATGTGTTCGTCTCAAGCCGCCAACTGGTCCGCGTCGCACCGAAGCAGGTCCGTCGGCCAAAGCGTCGCTCGAAGGGCGGCCGGACAACGGGCAACCCTAGCATTGCGAGCGTGTTCTGTTGGATGCCGATCGATCGGAAGGGTGGCACGGCATGAACCTCATCATCAAACAGGGCTCCGCCATGCCCGACATGTTCGCGCAGCACCTGATCACGCGTGTTTTCCACGAAGGCGAAGAGATCTTCGCATTCGCAGAGGGACTCCCCCTTGACGAAGTCGAGACCCTCATCGGCGCCGATTTTGCGAATTGCGCCATCGAGATTTCTTCGATTTCGGGAAAGGTTTCGCTGACGGAAGAGGAGCGACACACCCGCCTGTGCAGGGCCACGCTGCATTTCCTGATGCGCAAGGTGTGTGATCAGTTCTTCGCGTCACCGCACTTCGATCGCGCAGTCATGTCCTCGGGGCTGGAGGTGACCCTTCAGCAAGAGATCTTTGGCGAGCGTGGTGGCGTGAAGGACCCGCGGTCGTGGGTGACTGCGAAGCCGTGGCTTCGGAAGCGGAAAGGCGGTGCAGCGTGAACGACGACATGGGAAAGCACTACAAGCCTGTCCGGGTGGGCCGGCAGATCGATGACGCCACCGGCATCGAGACGACGACCATCCGCTTCGAAGACCAGCGGATCTACTGCTGTTCGGAGATCACGCCAGTGTCAGATCCACAGACAGTGAAGACCGGCTACCTTTCGATGGAGCGCTACTACCACCCCCGTGGGTGGGTGCAGGCCACCGACGAGGAGATCCGCCAGCACGAGGCCGAGGTCGAGCACCAGCGCCAGCTCAAGGAAGAGCAGGAACGCATTTACGACGCCGCAGACATCACGCTCACGGATCTGCTGGCAACGTCGACGAACCTGTTTGCGGTGACGAAGAAGCGCGGTGTCTGCGACGACGAAGAGTGTCACGAATTCGAAATTCCGTTGGCGGTGTTCGAGTCCGAGGCCGAAGCTGAAGCCGCGTGCCTCACGTTCGCGGAAGCGCGTGCGCATCACGACAGTGACGTGTTCGAAGTCAAGCCGCTGCCGTTTTTCAAGAGGGGCAGTGCTCGATGAGCGCGCTTCTGATGGCCATCTTGCTGGTCGGCCTCGAGATTGGGTTCATCGTTGCCGCCCAGGAGGCCTACAGCGGCTTCAGGCGCGCTGTCGGGCCCCAGGCCCTGACGCTGCCCGGTAACTGCCTGGTGTGCTCAGTGCTGGCATGGGCTGTCGACCCTCGCCACACGAAGGTTTGCCGGATGCGCAACCGTCACGGTCGCTGGCACCTGTACTGGACGCGACACGGTCAGCGCTTTGAGTTCCACGCGCCGGGTCGGTCCACCAAGACCTATCTCCAGAACGCGCTGTACCTCGGCCGCGTGCGGTCGTTCTGAGGATCATCGTGAGCTACACCTTGACCCTTCCGTACCCCGTGAGCACAAACGTGATGTGGCGCCACTTTCCCGGCCGCCCGGTGCTCTCGGCCAAAGGCCGCGAATACAAGGCCCTGGCAGCCCAGCTGGCGCTTGATGCAGGCATCACCCCATCGAAGGCGATGTGCGCCTGGAGGTGGTTCTGCACGCGAAGAAGACCAAGAAGGCCACCGGCAAGCGCCCGCGGTGCATCGACCTGTCCAACTCGCTCAAAGTGGCGGAGGACAGCCTCATCGGCATCGCGTTCACCGACGACGCCCAGACCCGTTCGATCGCGATGGCATACGGCGAGCCGGTTCCTGGCGGCGCTTTGGTGATCACCGTTTCCTCGCTGAAAGACGTCCAATGATGAATCCCGAGAAGTTGGCTGCTTCCGACGCTGGCGCGCCAAGAAGGGCATCAAGCCTTCACCCGCGGAAATGTATCGACTTCGGAATGGGGAATGAAATGAAAGTCCGCGAACTGATCAAAGCGCTCAAGGCCTACGACCCTGAGCTTCCCGTGGTGATGTTTGATCTCGAATTGGGCGGATGCATCGAGATCAACGCACCCGAATTGACCAAGGCGCTGGCCCCTCTTGAGCCAAAGACACCGGGAGATCTGTGCCTCGAAATCCCCGGATGGGGCTTTCAGCGGCCTGACGAGGTTGCCAAGTCCGTCGAAATCGACGTTGTCAAGATCTTCGAATACTCGATCGTATGAACGACTTCGAATCAACGTTGGCGGGGCTCCCGGCATACTTCGTTGAACAGCGGAGATGATCTTGAACCACGAAAACCCCATCTCAGTCGCTCGGTACTACTCGGACAAAGCTAAGGCTCAGCGCGAGTTCGATTCTCGGCGCCTGTCCGAGCACGAAGTCCTGCTGATCGTCCAGAGCGCCACGGATGGGGAAGCAAGCGCTCAGGACCTGTTGAAGGTTCTTTACCCAGGCCGCAAAGCCTTCAACTTCGCTCACCATCACATTGCCGAGATGGCGTTTTCCCGCATCGGTGATAAGGGACTGCTCAAAACTTTTCGGGTGCAGCGCTTGCCGACGAAGAAAAGGGGGCCTCCCATTCTTGAGTCTCGGTGGTGCCTCACGGACACCGGCCAACACAACCTGATGACCCGCGCCACCGGCTCCAAAGCGCGCGACATCCTGGAACAAATCGAGGCCGGGGAGTGAACGACTTCGAATCTGAGGTGGCGGAAGCCCACACTGCGTTCCTTGAGGCCGGGCACGCTTGGGCTCAGCCGCGCAAACCCACGGAAACGGAAAGGCTCGAAGCCGCCAGGCTGCCTGTGGAATGGATCTCCGCCCCGAAGCCGGCGATCGATCAGCGGACGGTGCGGATCGGGTGCATCGACCGATTGGCCATCAGGTTCGCTTCGCTGGAGAGGATGGCAGGCCGGGCTTGAGAAACTCGGCCAGGTCGATTTCCCCGTCGACGTAGCGTTGCGCGTGCGCTTCATGCGCTTCGGAGATTTTGAAACCGGAGAGGCCGATGTTGCCGCGAGCGACGTCGACTGCCTTGCGACGGCGTGCTTTTTCGGCTTCGGAGATCGTGCCGGTCCGCATGCGCAGATCAGTCCGTTTTCGGGACTTGCGCTGGCGCTGGCGGGGTGGGGACCACGGTCAGTGGGGCTGGCCTGAAGTTGAGCCGACGCCCCTTGGACACCGGCGCAATCAGCGTCAGTTGCTTCGCGCTCTCGGGCAATTCGAGGTCTTGGATGCGCTTGGCTTCGAGCCTCAACCTGATCGCCTGCGTGCGAACACCTTCGTCGCGCGAAATGATCATCTTGGCGCCGTGCGCCAGACCGATCGCCACGATCTGTCGGTCGACCTTAATTTTTTGGTACGGCTCTTCGGAGCCGGCACGCTTGCCGCCGGGTCCAGCCAGCGCTTCGCGTTCCATCTTGGCCAGCTCCTGGGCTGCCCCGCGATCGAAGTCGGCCACGAAGACCGTGGACTTTCGCTCGAGCTCCTCGAGGAACGCAACGCTGGCGGCGTCGGCCTTCACGAGGAATTCGCTGATCGAGATCATCGGGAAGATAATTCTGACCTTCAGCTTGTCGACCTCAGAAATGAAGTGATCGATGCGGGCACGGTCGCTGGCGGTCGTGTCTTTCTTCGTGATGTACGAAATGATGAAGTTGGAGTCAACGACGATGCAACGAGGCAGAGGACTCATCAGTGGATGCCTCGAATGTTGTCCCATGTGGCAAGAGGGTCCTGAAGTTCGTTCCAGCCATTGCCTGGAATCCGCGCAACGCGCTCAAGAATGGTGCTGAATGGGGTGTCGTCGAGCGGCTGAAAGCTCTGCACGACGCATTTGTTGACCTCCGGGGACCATCCGTTCTCGGTGCGAATCCAAGTGCCGCGGGCAACTAATCGCACAGTTCCGAGCTTGAAAAGCTTGAGCAAGTCACGGGCGAGCTGGTCGTCTTTAACGATCAGCTTCAGATCTCGATCGAAGAAGTCCCGGATGTGGAGGTGCATGGTGTCATCGACACCGATCAAGCCCGTCACCACGCCGTCGACCTTGCTCTCTTGGAACAGGCGCTCAGTGTCTTCGTCGGCATCGGGCTTGATGCCGAAGATCACGTGGATTACGTTGTCTCGCGCATCCAAAATCTCGGCTTTAGGGATGCCGTCTTCTCCCATCATTTGCTCGAGCTTCGCCAGGTGCTTACCGGGCCTGCTGCTGGGCTTCGACTTCGCCTCCACGATCCTGGCATGCGAGTAATGCTCTCGTTCGGGGGCCACCGCAGCGCCGTACCCAACGCTCAGATTCCTGATGCCCTTGAACCGAGGCTTGTTCTCGTCGCCGAGCAGCTCCGCAAATTCAGTGATGTACTCACCGATCCGACTCATGGGGACGCCACTCGCCTTGCGATTTGGGATTCGCAGAGTGAATGAGTACCGGGTCTTGGGCATCCCCTAATGTAACCGTGGGAGGTGCTTTCCGCAGCGGCAGAAACCCGGGCCTCTGTTACACATTTTCAGTAGAGCTGAGAAACTACTCCACCCCAAGACGGCAACTAATGTCTGGATTCTTGTTGCCCGACAATGACTTGAGATCATCGCCAATTTCTATTTTCAGTAGATCTAATGTACAGACCCTTTGGCCTGTTACATGAAACGGGTCACTTCCGACCAGGAACAGCAGGGCGACAAAGATGAGGCCTGCACCCCATTTCAGCGAGGTCCGGAGCTTCTCAACGTTGACGGTCAGAGCAACGACAGCGGCGGCCACGGGGTCGGCTGGGATCAGTGCGGGAGCCGGGATTTCCGTGTTCGTTTCGTCTTCGGAGGCGTAAGGGTCCGGCCCTGGAGGGGGTGCGATTGCGTGGAGAGTGTTCCTCGCGAAGATGCTGCTCACGTAGCCTTTGGCCAACTTGGCCGATCCGAGCGTCTCGCTCGGATCGGCCGGCCTCAAGAACAGGTTCTCCGCGCGAGTTCCGGGCGCCATCGGGTGATGCGAGGTGTAGCCTTTGAGGCTGACCACCAAGTGCATGCGCGACGCCTTGCATTCACCGACTGCGGAAAAAAGAAGATCAAAGGCGGCCTTGTGCAGGTACATCGAGACATACCACCAGTCTGGCGAGCCGCGCTCCCAGTCGGCGCGGCTGAATCCAATGTTCGAGTGACCCAGCCTGGCCTCCTCCGGGTCCAAGGCCGCCAGCACCACCACAGCGTCTCCATCGTCACGGGCAACCATTTCGCCGCCAGTTGAATTGGATTCAGCCGACACGGTAATCGACTGATCCCTGAGTAGCAGTTCCACTGCTGCTTCTACGGTAAGTGGCCGGGCGAGCCCATTCGTGGCCGAGCGCGGTGGGGATACAGCCCTCCCGGCAAGCCGACCTTCTGCTTCACGGATGTACCAAGAATCGCTCCGGGTCACCAAGCCGCGATACGGCGGGCTTTTGCGGACGTCTGCTTTGCAGCGAGGCCGTGTGATAACGCACGGAGAACTTACCTCGCAGCAGCGCTACTCCGGCCCACAGTGGCTTACTCGGATTGGCCGAGCCTGCGATTCGTCTGAGGGGTCTTTGAGGTACCTTCGGACGGCCGATTCCCGCTTACAGCGACCCTTTCGGGCGGCCTAGG
>NZ_FONX01000034.1 GCF_900113035.1 Paracidovorax wautersii
TGCGACCACCGAGGCGGAACTGCTCGACACCTACCGCACCCTTAGCACCGCCCACCAAGCGGCCCAAATACCACCCCCCCGCACGACGCACCACACCGCGCTTGGAATCTTTGCTGCTCATGCGCACGCCCCCTCCGTCTTGAAGTACAGATGAGAGAGCAGCAGACGTAAGTACGGCTCCAGCGTACTCGCCGATGCGCCATCAAGGGCCTTGTTACTGCCCGCCTGTGCACGCAGCCGCGCATCCGCAAAACAATATTTAGACGCGATGGAGCCAGACGACTTCACAGAGAGGATCGCAAAGACCGGCAGAGCGTAATGTCGATGCTGCGTGTCGCCCTCGATAGACTGCTGCTGTATCGCCACGAAAAGATAAGCAGGCAGGTCGTCACCCTTAATGAAGTTTTGGAAATGGACCGGCAGCGTGCTCCAGTCCATCTCATCGGCCACCTGGCGCAATAGCAACGTGCTTCCACTCTCGGAGTCCGTGATGACCAGACGCTCCGCGCACCGTAGCTTCTCGTAAATGCATTGACCGCCATCACTGCGGGTGGCACTGGTGATCTCGAATGGGTCAATCAACTGTTGCCGCTGCGGCTCTGTGATGTTCTCCAGCAGAAAGTCACCGAGCAACATAACCACGGATTCCTGCATCATGGCCTGCTCTGACTCCCCCTTCACGCTCATGACGCGCGAAGTGCCTTGCAGCGAGTGGGCTAACATTTTCAGCGTGGTACCCATGACCAGTCTTTCAGGGGATGTTCTTCGTTCGTATGGTCTTGGCCGAGAACCGTTCGTAGTCCACATCGGGCACCGCTTGGTAGAGCACCGCGGTCAACATGGACTCATGGCGAGCACCGCCCACCTGCAATGCCACTGTCATGGGCACGAAGCGATGTTCACCATTTTCTTCACAAGCCTGCGCGGCCAAAGCCAAAGTTGAATCACGCCTCACGATCGCAGAACCCGTGACGGACCTTACGCGCTGCCCAGGGATGGCCTCGACGACGATCTGCTCTCCCTCCAGGTCTTTCCTCAGCAGATCGACCATACCCTCATGATCAGCCGAAAGCTTTCCCACCGTCACACCCAGCGCGGCAGCGACTATGCGCGGCCAGCCACTGGATTGCTTGCCATCGACAAAGGCCTCTTTCCAGGTCTGCTCAAACGGCGCGGGAACCGAGAAGAACTTCACGCCGTTGGCAGTATCACGCCGCTCTTCCAAACGCGCGGCATACACCCAGGAAGGCATCACCTCCTTGGTCTTTGGCGAATAGAGCCGCAGCAGGCAATTGGAGTTGTTCTCGACGCCATCAATTGACTGCGCCATGTAGCGCGAGGCAAAGGCAACCAGATCCTCAGCCGTCCTGAGCCGCACAGCCTTGTCCGGCATCAGCAGGTCGCCATAGGGGCGCTCGCGCCCGCCGGTCGTCTTGATGACCACCCGGCACAGACACCCCTGCAATGCGATCTCGCTCTCAGCATCAATCCAGCTGTATTCGTACGTCTCCCACAGATCCACCCCAGACTCCAGGGCCTGATACTTGACGCAATTGCGGAACAGCACGAGCCGATCCACCTCAAGCAGGCGTTCGACGGCCTCCGGATGCGCATTGCGCGCCAGGAAGCGGACGAGCACAGGCTTACCGTCCATGCCGGGAGGAACGATGATTTCGCCCTTGAGCAGGATGATTGGCTCACTGCCATGCAATTTGACCTCGCCATCCAGAACACGGATAGCCAAATTGACCGGGCGGGCTTGGGAATCGCTTTTTTGCATGCTTGGATCGTATGGCAGATCAAACAAAAATGGGGCTTGATGAAGCCCCATTTTGGCGACGCTGCCAGGCTTACATGCCAGGCGCCGATGCCTCGGCGTGACGATCCGGCTCCTGCGGTGCCGCATCGTCGTCGCGATCTGCATCCACGCCGGGATTGGCGTCCGCGCCGCTGTTGGCAGCTGCTTGCGCATCACGCTCGGCAGCAGCCTCCCGGCTCAGCCCCCACTCGGGCTTCACGTTAGGCGTGATGACCGAATTGATGGACATGCCCTTTGCGCCCACGTCCGCCGCGAAGCTCGTCACGAACACGCTGTCGGGCCCACCGCCCAAGCGGGATTCGACCTTGACGCCCGTCGTCATCTTCACGAAGCCATTGACAACCACGCCGTCAGCATTCTTGTACTGGCACTTCGCGGCCGCGTTGGCCAGCTTGCTATTGGAGCGCATCAGGTCTTCGAGGGAGGTGCCGATGATGGGGATCTGCCGGCCCGGGACCACCTCGATACGCACCTTGCCAGCGGCCAGATCGGCCTGGAGCTTCGCCACCATATCCTGCTCTTGCGGACTCATACCCTTCGTATCGCCGGACATCGCAGCAACCACCGTGCGAGCCAGCCCCGACTTGCCGTTGGTCACCTTTTTGAGGGTTTCAGCCCCCGACGCCGGCACCTTGATCACCTTCGATCCGCTGTCCACGGTGACATTCAGCTCCTTCTTGGCGGAATACACCATGCCAGAGAAGACCTGCGATCGCGGCTGCTGGCCGTCCACAGCCGGCAGATCGCTGACCACGCGCACCACAGCGATGGCATCGTTGATCACACCGTCGATCTCACCCGGCAGGTAGTCGTCGAAGAAGCGCTTCATGCCATCGAACGAGGTAACGACTTGCGCATCGCCCGGGTACAGCAATTCCATGCTGCCCTGCGCGCCGTAATATCGCCCCTGGTATTCGTGCGCGGGCTTGACGGTAACGCGCGCCATGCCCGTTTCGATGCGACGGGAAGCGTCGTTGCCGAAGTTGTCGATGTACTGCGCCTTCCAGGGGGCCGGGCCCGTCTCGGGACGTGCGCCGTCCTTCGTGGCGCCGTAGGCCATGATGTAGCTACCGACCTTGATCGGGTCCACTTGGTTGCGACCCACCATTTGGCCATTGGCGAGCTTGTCGATCGTGATCTGCTTGCTGAAGAACTTGGCGTTCTCCGCCGGGCTCTTGTCCTTGCGATGGGTGGCCTTCGCTTCTTCCTGCGTCAGCATGCGCACAGAGAACTCGTGACCGCGAGCCCACTCGGGCGACATGGCCACACCGATCACGCGACCACCATCGGGAGCTTCCAGGTCGTAGCTCGTGACTTGCAGGCAAAGGTTGGCCTGCAGTTCGCGGCCGGGGCCGCGCGATTGCGCACTCTGCTGGCGACTGCGCACCGATTCCATGAATTGGCTCATGTTCTATTCCTCAACTTCACAACTATGGAGTCCCAACCCACGAGAGGCTGAGTGGCGGGGTAGAAACATACCCCGGCCGCATGATGTTAGATTACCATGAGAGTGTCAACATGTTTTTATCGCTGCACATTGCACAGCAGACGCACCATGGACATCTCGGAAATCAGCTCGTTCGTTCAGCACACCGCCATCGACTCTGGGGTGAAATTCACACTCAATGGCGAGCCTGTGACACCCAAAGACCTTGGCGATCCTAACGCGCTACTCCCTCTAGTGGTTGTCAGTGCGAACCACATCAACGCAGAAATATCCGGCATTCGATCCAGCCATCTCGACTTCATCGAGCGCGCCGAACCCGAGTCCCACCTACTCGGCTGGAAGCTCAAGCAGCTGCCACATATCGTCGATGGCGCCATGCTCCTGATGATCAACCACGCGATCCGAACGACCCTGGCCCAGCCCCCCGCGCCCTTTTTGCAAAATCCATTCTTACCCGGCGCTTACGAGCCTGCTAGCGAGTCGGAATTGCGACCACACCTCGAAGCATTCGGATTCATGGAAAAAGCACCGACGCGGCAGCTGCTTCCAAGTGAGGCGACAGCGCCAAGCTATTGACCATAATCAAACAGTTGAGATACTCGATTTTGACCTCCCTGTAACGCAATGTAGGATAGAAATCGCCGAATGGTAGGTTTCGGTATCCATAGTTGCGACTCGGAGATTTTTTCATGCAAGTTATCACCGTCTGTGTGCCATCAGCGCACCTCAGTTCGGCTCTGTGCGAGGCCTTCAAGAAATTCGGCATCGCCGCCCGGGCATCCGCCAAACCGATCATCAATGGTTCTCCGGCCGAGCGCTTGGCATGTCCGATCGAACCGGTGGACAAACATGACATCTGGATCGCCATTCAAGACGGAACACCAGTCCAGGTCTTTCTGGAACGCACGTTTCTCGATATCAACTTCGTGACTGCCTTGATGCCCCAGGCGAAGACCGAAGACGACCGCCTGGCTATCGAATGCATCATGACGGCCGCCACAGCCCGCACGCTCACCCTCGGTTTCAAGGCTCGAATCGCACCGCACAAACTCACGCGCAGCGCAAAAAGCCAGGGCAGCAAGCCCGCCCTGCGCCTGATTGCTGAGAGCCTCCTGGGCGTACCCAATCTCTCCAACCTGCTCGTCGATTACGTGGACCAGATGGTGGCCAGCACGCCAGCAGGCGCACAAATCCACTGAGATCAGTCCAACCGGATACACGAAAGCCGCCTACAGGCGGCTTTCTTCATGGCGTCGCCTGGAGTCCTTTTGCAGCGCCGGCCAGCCGCTCGCCGCAACAAGGGTAGTCGGCACGGGTTACCTTGCGCAATGCGCTCTTCAACTCCTTGAGGGTGAAGGCCATCTGGGCCTTCTCCTGCCGATAAGCGGCCGCCATGAGGAAAGCCCTGACCATGCCGTATTTGGCGATCGAGAAGCTCTTGGCGGGGCCATGCGGATCAACCGCGATCCAGCGCGCGAGGCACCGTCCTCCCGCCTCCGCTCGAAAGCCTGGGGCCACCCCCACAAGACCAGTCACCGAGCGCTTCGCCGCCTTGCTTTTGCCACTGACCGCCGCAGACGTTCCCATGGACGCGAGCAGCTCGTCGCGGACTCTCGTGGCCGCAAGCAGCGCACCTTGCTCACCACCGTGCTGTTGATCTGCGAAGAACTGCGAAGCTGCGCCGCCAGCCGCTCGCAGGCGCGTCGGCACGCGAAACACCCAACCTCCGGAGGTCCTGGTAACGTGACGTTGGCCAGCTTTAGTAGTCACGCGCCCTGGCGCTCCAGCACTTGCTCCAGGGCATCGCCTGCAGCGATGACTCCTTCACGATCGCCAATGAAGGCTGCCGTCGTGGAGCCGCACGCGCACCGACCCCGCGCCGCGGCGATCACGCCCGGCACGTCTCGTACATAGCTCACCTCCAGATCAGCGATCTCGCCCTGGCAGTCGTTGCAGGTGATCGTCTCCGGAAAGCTCTTGCGCAACTCGACCAGCTGCGCCTTGGCGGCGTCTACCCGCTCCTGCAGACTCCCACGTCTTTTTGCCTGGCCCATTACCTGGTCTCCTTGAAGTTCGGGAACGACTCTAGCTTCCTGCCCACGAGGATCTCAAACACAGCAGCACCCAACCGGCCGACGTCTTGGACGACCGCCTCGTACCGAACTGTGCTGGGGCACTGGAACACACCATGCGGCAGATCTTCCAGGTCGCCCAGCCACGAGCGCACACGAAAGTCGCAGATCAGGCCATCGGAGAAGCGAACCCAGTAGTGCGGCGACAGCACTCCGTGCGCATCGCTGTGGAAAGAGCCCACCAGAAGCTGGTGCTCGATGCGCTCGCGGTGCAACAGCGTTGAGATGGACCGCGACAGGCCGTCGCATTCCAGGTGGCCGCCGGCAAGATCAAGCGGCGAGAGCCAGTCCTGCAGGGCCGAGGCCCGTTCCGCCAGAAACATGCCGATCAACCGCTGTGCTTGGTCAGGGTGTGGCGGGCCACGGTGCCGTTGGGGTTCCAGACGATCTCCAGATTGGTGCTGTCGATGCCATTGTTGCCCATGGCAGCGCCAACGAAGGGGATGTAGGAGCGGGCCTTAGTGTCCGCATGCATGTAGAGCCAGGTTTCCATACCACCGCTCGTCATCTTTTCGGTCGGCTCACCGAACAGCTTTTGCACGTCGGCCTTCGTCGTCTTGCCAGGGACGAGCTTCGCATTCAAGCTGGCCGCGTCTTCTGCCACGATGGCCGTGTTGCCCATGGCACAGCCGGTCAGCACAGCGGTCATCGAAACTGCCAGTGCGGCCATCATGGATATCGCGACGAGACGGTTCTTCATAGTTCTCTCCAGTTTTCAGTTGATAGAAATCTCTCAGGGGCTGCCCTCCCCCTCCAGCCCGTATTACAGCTCATCCGGGCTTGCTTTCAACGGCTGCCACTCGACAGGGTTGACCTGGTGGAAGCCGAGTTTAGGGTTGCTGTAGGGGATGAACCAGCCCCTGAACGGCGGCTGTTCCTCACCACCGCCATAGGCATAGTGCATGGGCTCAAGCAGCACACCGTTTTTGTCGCGGCCGCGAACGTGGACGATAGGACCAGTCATCGGCGCATTGCTCATTGGGTCCCATCGGCCTGGTCTCCACTCGATACGTTCGGACCAGTGCACACGAGGATCACCGCCATAGTTGTTGGCACCCTTCGCAAACGGATCAACGACCCCGTTCTCGGTCATTGCGCTCCTCCATGCGTCGCGCATTCAAGGGCACGCGAGTCCAGAGCATCCAACCCGGCGTCATCCACCTGGGCAGCAGCAGCACCGCCCAGATCTCCGCGCCCTTCCCCACCCAGCGCTTCGATCAGGTCGGGGATGAGCTTCGAGAGTTCGCCCGTGGCGATGGCCACGTCGGTGTCGAAGCCGCCGTCGTCCGTGCCCGAGCCCTTTCCCTCGAACACCGTATCGAGGAAGGAAACCTTCTTGAGCTGCAGCCCTTCGGTCAGCAAAAAGGAAACGCGGTCGTCCCAGGTCATGGCCAGCTTTGTGGGCAGCTTGCCGGCGGCGATGTGGGCCTGCACCTCTTCGATATCCAGCGGGTGGTGGCCGTATTTCACAGATGTCTTCGACTCGTCTGCGGCCTTCAGTTCACATTCGCGATCCACGCTGAAGCCCACGGGTGGCTCCTGCGTGCTGAGCCAGTGCGACATGGCCGCCTGGGGGCTGGTCTGCGTGTCCAGCAGCGCCAGCGAGAGGCCTGGCAGCGCATCGACCAGCAGCGACACGATCTCGTCCGCCTTCGATTGGGAGCTGCCGTCGATCATCAGCATCTTGGCCTCATGGTCGATCCATACCCACGTCGATGACTGCTTGGTGAACGCCATGGGCAGCAGATCCAGCTTGGCCTCTTCCTTCAGATCCTTGCTCTCCTTCTTGCCCGGCTTGCGGCCGGTCTCCCTCTCGATGCGCGCAGCTTTTTCCTTTACCTTGCGGGCCAGCACAGAGGCAGGCAGCACTTTGGACTCCGCCATGAAGCGCAAGATCCACTGCCCGCCGACCGACTCACAGAAAAGGCCGTTGGCATCGCCGCGGGGCGGGACCCATCCGATGGACCTCTCCTGCGTGGCCCCACATTCAGCGAACGGGGTCTTGGCCAAGGCCTCCTCGATCACAGCCAGGTCACAGGACCATTGGGGGGAGAGACGGTAGATGATTGCTTGCTTGAACATGATGGCTCCTGGCTGCAGCCCAGGCTGATGGTTTGTTGAAATCTCGCTCCAGAGTTCCTGGTGCAAGGACAGCTCTTTGATAGCTACGCGGGACGGACGTTTTCCTGCCCCGCCAGCAATGCGTCGATCATCTGGATCGCGCTTTCGGCATGCGCGGCCGGATCAAGCACCAGGCGCTCACGGATGGCCTTCAGAGCCGCCGTAAGCAGTTCCGATTCAGCTCCGGCCAGCCGGTGCGTTGCCGAGAATGGCAGGAGCGAGCTGGTGTCGAAGGCTTCCCCGTCTGCAGCGGCGCTCAGCACATCCAACCATTCCTCGGGAAGCTCGCACTCAGCCCCGAGACCCGCGTAGCAGGTGGCAGCGAGGCCTCGCAGCCGCTGCACTTCACTGCTCACTTCACCCGACGCATACACATCGGCGGCGGCGTCGAAGACTGCGTGCTCCGCAGCAGCAACATCCGCGGCCGTTACCGGTTTCTCGCGATCGCGGTTCCACGAAGCGTCGTAGTCCTTGTGCACTTCGCGATAACGCCGGAGGGCCGAAGCGATGGGATGGTTGACGCCGTATTCCTCCTCGAATTGCTGGCGCATGCGCTGCATTGCCGGATGTTCATCTTCCGCCGGCGCTGCAGCAGATCCGCAGAGCGCGGCGACAGCGTGAAGATGGAATGCGGTGAAAAACTTCGACGCGAGATCCTCGTAGTCCGGCGTGGAGTTCAACGGGAAGCCGATGACCGTGTCCAGATGGTCCGTGAGCTGGCGGGTGTGTTCCCGCACACGCTGGTACTCGTCTTCATGAGTCCGTTTGACCTTATCCAGCGAGGTCTGCCGGAACGTGGCGACATAGTGGCAGCACAGCTCATCGTGGCGCTGCGCCTTTTCTGCGCCGGACTGGCGGCCGTGCGCGTTGCTCATCAGGTACCGGTTGACCGTGTGCTCCAGCGCAAGCCACAGGCTGTGCTTCACGAGTGGGTGGTTCATCTGAGCCGCTGCTTTGGTGGTGTCAGCGGTCATGGCTGTGCCTCTGCAGGTTCAGGGGAGGCTGCGTTGCACTTCTCGCAAGGCGTGCCCCTCTTCCCTTCGGTGATCGACGCAACAGTCAGCCAGCCGGACTCCCAGCCGCAGCGCCTACACCGGAACAGAGCGATGTTCCTTTCGCAGCTGCATCCAGCGTCGATGACATGGGCTATGACTCGCGGCTTTGCGCGAGGTGGTCGGCGGTGTCAATCCCGCCGCAGAGGCATACCTGCGCCGTCATTTCCAGACCAGAGGCAGCCTTCTTCAAGCCATGATCCCTCCATGGCTCAGTTTGCGCTCCGCCATTCGGCAGTTGCACCCCGGGTGCCAGGTGATCATTGACCCCTACGCCTTTCTCGGGG
>NZ_FONX01000024.1 GCF_900113035.1 Paracidovorax wautersii
CGTCGATGGCCCGGGGCGAGCGCGTTGGTCTGGAGGATGCATCGGCCAGGGCGGCTTCGCCACCGCTCAGATACCGGCCCAGCCACTTCCTGGCTGTCTGAGCGGTGACGCCTTGGGCGAGAGCTGCCTGGGCGGCGTCCTGGCCATGAATGGTCATCTGTTGAACCATCTCAAGTCGGCGGGCGAAGGTAAGTCGGGCATGCTTATGGGTGTTCATCCGGTTGGGTGTCCTGAGTCGATTGGGTGTTTGGCGACTTCCAGTCTCTCAAATCCAACCAGGATGAACACCGGATACAACCTATTGAAGCTTCACAGCTAGCCGGCCGAGCGAGCCCTCACAGGGGCTGGGCTGGCGGGGGCGAAGGTTTCGCTTTGCAGCGGCAGGGCCATGTCGTCGTGGGTCAGGGGCGGCGGCTTTTCCGCATAGGGCACGGGCGGCGCCAGGGCATCGGCGTCGTCGCCCGGCTGCCGGTCCAGCCAGAGCGTGGTGCGCGCCACCGCGTAGAGCGTGCCGAAGCAGGCCGCGAGCAGGGCGATGTCCAGCGGCCAGGGGCGCTCGTAGTTGGCGCCGAACAGGCCCAGCACCAGCAGCACCACCACCAGGTGGGCGCAGAACACGGCCAGCGACGCCGAACCCAGCGTCTCCAGCCAGCGCATGCGGGGCAGGCGCGCGAGCAGCGCGGGCCCGAAGCGGATGGCCAGCACGGTGAGCGCGAAGAGGTCGATCAGCCGCAGCGGCGCGAGCAGCCACTTGTCCTGCAGCACGTTCCATTGCGGCATGTGCGGGAAGGGCGCCTGCCCCACGGCGTGGCGCCAGACGAAGCCGGTGAGCGCGATGGCGCCGGCCACCCAGAGCGTCCAGCGCGGGAAGGCGAAGGGCGGCGCCTGCGGGTCGTTGCGGCTCGCGCCCATCCACAGGCCCATCACCCAGAGGAACTGCCAGGCCCCCATCACGAAGGAGCCGGTTTCGGTGAACGGCACCGACACCGGCAGCACGTGCGCGAAATGCCCGTAAGCCCACTGCGCGAAGCCGAACTGCGCCAGCACCCAGAGCAGCACGCTCACGGCCATGACCGGCACCCAGCCGCGCCGCAGCGCGAAGGCCAGCACCCACGGGCTGAGCAGCATGAAGAGCACGTAGAGCGGCAGGATGTCCAGCAGCGGCGGCTCGTGCACCAGCAGCAGCCCGCCCACGAGCGCATCCACCGGCCGGGCGAAGTAGAAGGCCAGCAGGCCCTTGATGGCTGGCTCGTCGATGCCGATGACGGTGATGACGGTGAAGAGAAACAGCAGCGCCGCCGCCTGGCAGCCATAGAGCGTGAGCGCCCGGCGCCAGAAGGCGCGGCGCATCTGCGGCACGCCCTTGCGGAAGGCCACGCGCCCATAGACCAGGCCGGCCATGTAGGCCGACAGCAGCACGAAGCCTTCGGCGGCCGAGACGTATCCGAAGGGCTGGCCCAGCGGCAGCGAAATGCGCGTGGGCAGGTGGGTGACCGTCATCAGCACCAGCATCAGGCCGCGCACGGCGTCGATCTCCCAGCGGCGCTGGGAGGGGGCGGAGGCGGGCGGAGGTGGCGGCATGGGCAGTGGAGGCCGGGTGCGGAGAGCATGGCCGGCGGTGCGCCATGGTGGCATGGCCGCCGCGGGCCCGTTGTAGGTCGTTGACAACTGCCCCGATCGGAGGGTGTGCCGCAGGGCCGCCATGGGCTACCCTCGCTGCACTCCTGCCTTCGTGGCGCCCTCCGCCTCGCCCCAGCCCACCGCCGACCGACCATGACGACAGCCCACACCTTCTCCCGACACACCCTGCGCCGCCTGCTGGCGGCCCTGTCCCTGACCGCGCTGGCCGGTGGCGCGCAGGCGCTCACGGTGGCCAGCCTGTCGCCGCAGGGCGAGGTGGCCCGCGTGCGGCAGGTGGTGGCCAAGTTCGACGGCCCGGCCGTGGCCTTCGGCGACCCGAAGGCGCCCGCGCCCTTCACCGTGGATTGCAGCGAGGGCGCGGCCCGCCAGGGCACGGCCCGCTGGACCAGCGACCGCGAGTGGGTCTATGACTTCGCGGGCGACCTGCCGCCCGGCGTGCGCTGCACGGTCAGCCCGGTGCCGGGCTTCAAATCGGCCGCCGGCGCTCCGCTGACGGGGGCGAGAAGCTATCAATTCAATAGCGGCGGGCCGTTCGTGCAGAGCGTGCAGCCGGGCACCTACCAGCCCATCGACGAAGAGCAGTTCTTCCTGCTGCGGCTGAGCGGCCCGGCCACGCAGGCCAGCCTGCTGGCCCATGTGTGGTGCGTGGCCGATGGCGTGGGCGAACGCATTCCGGTGCGCGCCATCGATGGGCCCGACCGCCAGGCGCTGCTGCAGTCGCAGGGCCTGGAAAAGGCCGCCGCCAAAGAGCCGCTGCGCTATGCCACGCTGGCCTGCAACCGGCGGCTCACCTCCGGCTCGCAGGTACAGCTGGTCTATGGCGCGGGCGTGGCCACGCCCAGCGGCGTGGCCAGCACGGTGGAGAAACGCTACACCTACAAGGTGCGCGAGCCCTTCGCGGCCGACTTCGCCTGCGAGCGCGAGAACGCCCAGGCCGCCTGCCTGCCGATCCGCCCGCTGCGGCTGTCGTTCAACGCGCCCGTGCCGCGCAAGCTGGCCGAAGGCATCCGCCTCAAGTCGGGCAGCGAGACGCTCAAGCCCCGCATCGAGCAAGAGGGCGATGCCGATTCGGTGGTGACGCGGCTTTCGTTCGCGCCGCCTTTCACCGCAGGCGGCAAGTACACGCTGCAGCTGCCCGCCGATTTCAAGGACGCCTCCGGCCGCACGCTGGCCAATGCGGCGAGCTTCCCGCTGCCGGTGGCCGTGGGCGCCATGCCGCCGCTGGCCAAGTTCGCGGCCTCGCCCTTCGGCATCGTCGAACGCTTCGCCGAAGGCCCGCAGGGCCCGGCGCTGCTGCCCGTCACGCTGCGCAACGTGGAGGCCGCGCTGCGCGTGCAGGGCCTGCAGCCGGGCCAGGAGCCGGCCAAGGGCCAGGTGAGCACGCTGCAGGCGGAGAACGACGCGGACATCATCGCCTGGATGCGCAAGCTGCGCCGCTACGACGGCCCCAGCATCGCCCGCGACCAGGCGCGCCGCGACGTCAAGGGCGCGCTGCCCCCCGCGCTGCCGGAGCAGGGCCGCGGCGAGGTGCAGACCCGCATGCTGTCGCTGCTGGGCGGCCTGCCCGGCGTGAAGGCGCTGGACCTGCCCCGGCCCGCGAACGGCGACCCGCGCCCCTTCGAGGTGGTGGGCATTCCGCTCACGCCTGGCTTCCATGTGGTGGAGATCGCCTCGCCCCTGCTGGGCCAGTCGCTGCTCGATGAGCGCTACGGCGCGGGCCGCACGATGTACGTGCGCACCTCGGCCCTGGTCACCAACCTGGCCGTCCATTTCAAGCTCGGGCGCGAGAACGCCGCGGCCTGGGTCACCACGCTGGACAAGGGCCAGGTCGTGCCCGGCGCGCAGGTGCGCGTGTCGGCCTGCGACGGGCGCGTGCTGGCCACGGCCACCACCAATGCCGACGGCGTGGCGAGCTTCGACGGCCTCTCGCCCCAGGCGCCCACCTGCCAGGACCGGGGCGACTGGAGCCAGGCCTACTTCGTCAGCGCCCGCGCCAAGGGGCCCGACGGCGTGCCCGACATGGCCTTCACCTGGAGCGACTGGCAGCGCGGCATCGAGCCCTGGCGCTTCAACGTGCCCACCAGCAGCAGCCCGCAGCCCGACGAGGTGGCGCACACCATCTTCGACCGCACCCTGGTGCGCGCCGGCGAGACCGTGTCGATGAAGCACCTGCTGCGCAGCGAGACCCGTCAGGGCTTCGGCCTGCCGGAGAGCGACCCCGCCACGCTGGTCATCACCCACGTGGGCAGCGGCCAGCAATACACCCAGCCGCTCGCCTGGCGCAAGACGGCCACCGGCGGCCTGAGCGCCGAGAACACCTTCGCCGTGCCGCCCGCCGCCAAGCTGGGCGTCTACAGCGTCGAGCTGCGCGGGGGCGGGGAGAACGGCCGCAGCTTCAGCTCGGGCGAATTCCGGGTGGAGGAATTCCGCCTGCCGGTGCTCGAAGGCCGCATCGCGCCCATCGACAAGAAGCCGCTGGTGCGCGCGCGCTCGGTGCCCACCGAGGTGCAGATCAACTACGTTGCGGGCGGCGGCGCGGCCAACCTGCCGGTGCGCGTGTCGGCCATGGTGCGCGGCAAGTCGCTGCAGTACCCCGACTACGACGCCTTCAGCTTCAGCCCGCCGCGCCCTGCCAAGGAGGCCGTGGCCGGCAGCACCGCCGCTGAAGGCGACGGCGAGCAGGAGGCCGCCGCGAGCGAGGACACGCGCGTGATCGCCGACAAGCGCGCGCTCACGCTGGACCGCAACGGCGCGGGCAAGCTCACCATCGACGACGTGCCCCAGGCCCGCCAGCCGCAGGAGATGGTGCTGGAGGCCACCTACGCCGACCCCAACGGCGAGGTGCAGACCCTGCGCAGCGTGCAGACGCTCTGGCCCGCCGGCGTGGTGGCCGGCATCAAGACCGAAGGCTGGGTGTCGGCCGCGCAGAAGATCCGCTTCCAGGCGCTGGCCCTGGGCATCGACGGCCGCGCCCGCGAAGGCGTGCCCATGACCGTCAAGGCCATCGCCCGCATCACCACCAGCAGCCGCAAGCGCATGGTGGGCGGCTTCTACAGCTACGACAACAAGACCGAGACCAAGGACCTAGGCACGGTCTGCTCGGGCCAGACCGACAGCCGTGGCCTGCTGCTGTGCGACGCGAAGCTGGATGAGGCCGGCGAGGTCGAGCTGGTGGCCACCGCACGCGACAAGGACGGCAACGAGGCGCAGGCGGCATCGTCCGTCTGGGTCACCAAGCAGGGCGAGCTGTGGTTCGGCGGCGAGGACCACGACCGCATCGACGTGCTGCCCGAAAAGAAGAGCTACCAGCCCGGCGAGACCGCCCGCCTGCAGGTGCGCATGCCCTTCCGCCACGCCACGGCGCTGGTGGCGGTGGAGCGCGAAGGCATCCTGAGCACCCGCGTGGTGCAGCTCAACGGCCAGGACCCGACGGTGCAGGTCAAGGTGGAGGAGGGCTGGGGCCCCAACGTCTATGTGAGCGTGCTGGCCCTGCGCGGGCGGCTGCGCGAGGTGCCCTGGTACAGCTTCTTCACCTGGGGCTTCAAGGCGCCGCGCGAATGGTGGAACGCCTTCTGGTACGAGGGCAAGGAATACGTGGCGCCCACGTCCATGGTGGATCTGTCCAAGCCCGCCTACCGGCTGGGCATGGCCGAGATCAAGGTCGGCGCGCAGGCCCACCGCATCGAGGTGAAAGTGGCTGCCGACAAGGAAAGCTACCCCGTGCGCGGCCAGGCCCAGGTGACCATCACCGCCACGCTGCCCGGCGGCAAGCCCGCCGCCAATGCTGAGGTGGCGGTGGCCGCCGTGGACCAGGCCCTGCTGGAGCTGATGCCCAACACCAGCTGGAACCTGCTGGACGCCATGCTGCAGCGCCGGCCCTGGGGCGTGGAGACCTCCACCGCGCAGATGGAGATCATCGGCCGCCGCCACTACGGCAAGAAGGCCGTGCCCGCAGGCGGTGGCGGGGGCCGCGCGCAGACGCGCGAACTGCTGGACACGCTGCTGCTCTGGAAGCCTGCCGTGCAGCTCGACGCCAACGGCCAGGCCAAGCTGACCGTGCCGCTCAACGACGCGCTCACCACCTTCAGGATCGTCGCCGTGGCCGACGCCGGCACGGGCCTCTTCGGCACCGGCGCCGCCAGCATCCGCGCCACGCAGGACCTGCAGATCATCAGCGGCCTGCCGCCGCTGGTGCGCGAGGACGACCAGTTCCGCGCCCAGGTCACGCTGCGCAACACCACGCAGAAGGCCATGAAGGTGCAGGTGTCTCCGCGCGCCACGCTGCTGAGCCTGGAGCCGCAGACCGTGGACATCCCGGCCGGCGAATCGCGCGAAGTGGCCTGGAACGTCACCGCGCCCGCGCAGCTGGGCCAGACGCGGGCCCAGGCGCTGATCTGGGAGATCGACGCCCGCGACACCCTGGGCAGCGCCCGCGACGCGCTCAAGGCCAGCCAGCGCATCATCCCGGCCGTGCCGCTCACGGTGCAGCAGGCCACGCTGGTGCAGCTCGACGGCAGCTTCTCCATGGACGTGGCCCCGCCTGCCGACGCGCTGCCCGCCACCGGCGCCAAGCGCGGCGGCCTGAAGCTGTCGCTGGTGCCCAGGCTGGCCGAAGGCCTGCCCGGCGTGCGCGACTGGTTCGCCAACTACCCCTTCGTCTGCCTGGAGCAGAAGACCAGCAAGGCCGTGGGCCTGCGCGACGGCAAGCTCTGGCAGACCGTGGCCGCGCAGCTGCCCACCTACCTCGACTCGGACGGCCTTGCCAGCTACTTCCCGCCGCAGGCCGGCAGCGCCGACCGGGGCAGCGACACGCTCACCGCCTACCTGCTGGCGGCCACGCACGAGGCCTCTGCGCTGCACCCCGAGTTCAAGCTGCCCGAGGAATCGCTCGCCGCCATGGAGCGCGGCCTCACGGCCTTCGTCGAGGGCCGCATCCAGCGCGACTTCTGGAGCCCGCGCAAGGACCTGGACGTGCGCAAGCTCGCCGCCATCGAGGCGCTCTCGCGCTACGGACGCGCCAGCGGCCGCATGCTGGGCAGCATCGCCATCGCGCCCAACCAGTGGCCCACGCACGCGGTGATCGACTGGCTGAACATCCTCAAGCGCGTGCAGGACGTGCCCCAGCGCGAGCAGCGCCTGGCCGAGGCCACGCAGGTGCTCAAGGGCCGGCTCTCCTACCAGGGCACCAAGGTGCTCTTCACCACCGAGCAGGACGACTACTGGTGGTGGCTGATGCAGAACGGCGACGTGAACACCGCCCGCCTGATGCTGGCCGTGATGGACGACCCGGCCTGGCAGGACGACATGGGCCGGCTGGCCAACGGCTTCATCGCCCGCCAGCAGAACGGCGCCTGGCATACCACCACCGCCAACCTCTGGGGCGGCCTGGCGCTGGAGAAGTTCAGCGCCCGGTTCGAGGCCGTGCCCGTGGCCGGCAGCACCCGCGCCGCGCTGGGCGCGGCCACCGCCAGCGTGGACTGGGCCAAGGTGGAGCGCCAGCAGGCCGCAGGCGATGCCGGCGCGGCCCACCAGACCACCTGGTTCGGCGCGCCCGCATCGCCCGGCAACCTGAAGAACAACAGCATGTTCCTGCCCTGGCCCGACAAGGCCGGCAAGCAGCCGCTCACGGTGACGCAGCAGGGCACGGGCAAGCCCTGGCTCACGGTGCAGTCGGTGGCGGCCATCGCGCTCAAGGCGCCGTTCTCGGCGGGCTACACGCTCAAGAAGACCATCACCCCGGTCGAGCAGGCCGTGCCCGGCAAGTACACGCGCGGCGACGTGCTGCGCGTGACGCTGGAGGTCACCTCCAGCGCCGACATGACCTGGGTGGCGCTGACCGACCCCATCCCGGGCGGCGCCACCATCCTGGGCAGCGGGCTGGGCCGCGATTCCGAGATCGCCACCCAGGGCGAGAAGCGCTCGGGCAGCGCCTGGACGGCCTTCGAGGAGCGCAGCTTCGAGGCCTTCCGCAGCTACTACGAGTACCTGCCCAAGGGCACGGCGAGCGTGCAGTACACCGTGCGGCTCAACAACGTGGGCGACTTCGCCCTGCCGCCCAGCCGCGTCGAGGCCCTGTACGCGCCCGAGATGTTCGGCGAGACGCCCAACGCCCGCGTGAAGGTGGAGGCGGCCAAGCCCTGACGCCTGCACGCGGCCAGCGGCCCGTGCGCGCCGCGTGCGCCTCTGCCGCCAGAGGGGGGCGCCTGGTGGCGCCTGCCATGGGCCTGGGCCGGCCCGCCCACCTGCGACCGGCTCCCCTGGCGAGCCGCGGGCGTGGCCGCTGACTGCCTCGTCCGTAGTGCCGATGAGGCGCTTACCTACAAGGCGCGACACTTTGTAACTTTAGTATCCCTAACCACTATCTTGTGAGGCGACGTCAGCCGTGCAAGTGCCAGCAGGCTGCTGTCCTGGCACAGGCACGCCTGCCGTGCGGGCCTCATCCCCCAAAGACAGGAGTGGTTTCCATGAATTTTTCCCATTGGCCCCTGGCCCGGCGCCTTGCGCTGGCATTCGGTGGCGTCATCGCCATCTTTCTGGCCGTCATCCTGGTGGCCATGGCCAGCCAGGCGCGGCTCACCCGCGCCCAGGCCATGAACGTCCACACCTCCAAGGTGCTAGGCGTGGGCGAGCAGATGCTGCTGGCCATGGTGAACATGGAGACCGGCACCCGCGGCTTCGCGCTGACCGGCAGGCCGGGCTTTCTGGAGCCCTGGACGCAGGGCCAGCAGAGCTTCGATGCCGCCCTGAAGGAGGCGCGCTCGCTGACGGTGGACAACGCCGAGCAGCAGCGCCGCCTCGAATCCATGGGTGAGGCGGCCTCGCGCTTCAAGGAAGTCGCGCTGGCAACGCAGGCGCTGCGCCGCCAGGTGGACGCGGGCAGCGCCACGCTGGACGCGCTCTCCGACGATGTGCGCCGCGCCCGCGGCAAGGAGGCCATGGACGGCTTCCGCGCCGTGCAGGCCGAATTCATGGGCACCGAAGAGCGGCTGCAGGCCGAGCGCGAAGCCGCGGCCCAGCGCGCGGCCGACACCGCCTTCTGGCTGGAAATGGGCGGCTCCGCGCTGGCCCTGGTGATGGCGGTGATCCTGGGCACCTGGGTCACGCGCTCCATCACCCGCCCGGTGGCGCAGGCCGTGGCCGTGGCCAAGGCCGTGGCGGCCGGCGACCTGACGGTGCGCATCGATTCGCAGTCGCGTGACGAAGTGGGCGTGCTGCTGCAGGCGCTGCGCGAGATGAACACCTCGCTCGTGAACGTGGTCTCGCGCGTTCGCATCGGCAGCGAGGCCGTGGCCTCGGCCAGCACGCAGATCGCCCAGGGCAACTCCGACCTGTCCGGCCGCACCGAAAGCCAGGCCAGCGCGCTGGAGCAGACGGCGGCTTCC
Source organism: Paracidovorax wautersii (assembly GCF_900113035.1). Lineage (GTDB taxonomy): Bacteria > Pseudomonadota > Gammaproteobacteria > Burkholderiales > Burkholderiaceae_C > Paracidovorax > Paracidovorax wautersii. The sequence continues at coordinate 9,024 of NZ_FONX01000024.1, forward strand.
ATGGAAGAGCTGGGCTCCACCGTGCAGCAGAACGCCGACAACGCCCGCCAGGCCAACCAGCTGGCCCAGGCCGCCAGCGGCGTGGCCGAGCAGGGCGGCGTGGTGGTGGCGCAGGTGGTGGACACCATGAAGGGCATCACCGACAGCTCGCGCAAGATCAGCGACATCATCTCGGTGATCGACGGCATCGCCTTCCAGACCAACATCCTGGCGCTCAATGCGGCGGTGGAAGCCGCCCGCGCGGGTGAGCAGGGCCGGGGCTTCGCCGTGGTCGCATCGGAAGTGCGCAGCCTGGCCGGCCGCTCGGCCGACGCCGCCAAGGAGATCAAGCAGCTCATCACCGACAGCGTCGCGCGGGTGGAGTCCGGCGCGCAGCTGGCCGACCAGGCCGGCAGCACCATGACCGAAGTCGTCGCCAGCATCCGCCGCGTGACCGACCTGATGGGCGAGATCAGCGCGGCCAGCAGCGAGCAGAGCTCCGGCGTCAGCCAGGTGGGCGAGGCCGTGACCGAGATGGACCAGAGCACGCAGCAGAACGCCGCCCTGGTCGAGGAAATGGCAGCCGCCGCGGCCAGCCTGAACAGCCAGGCGCAGGATCTGGTGCAGTCGGTGAGCCTGTTCCAGTTGGGCACCGGTACGGCCGCTGCCGGGCAGCCCGGGGCCTTGCGCAGCCCCGCGCCACGCAGTGCGATGGCGATGGCGCCGAAGAAGGCGGCTGCGCCCACCATCGCGGCATCGTCCACTCCCGCCCTGGCCCCGGCGCACCAGGCGGCCAGGCCGGCACCGGCACCCCGGCCGCGCGCCGCGCAGCCGCTGCGCACGGCGCTTGCCGGCGCGGGTGCGGGAGCCGCCTCGAAAGCCGAGGGCGACTGGGAGTCGTTCTGACGCTGCGGGGCAAGCGGGCGCGCAGGCAGCGCGGTGGTAGCCTGCGGCCTGCATGATCCGCCGCCCCATTCTTTCTTCATTCCGCGCGCTGGCGGGCCGCCTGGCTCAGCGCTTTTTCACGGATAGCCCGGCGCCACGCCTTCTTGCACGGAAGGCGTGGCGTTCTGCCATGGGCGCGGCGGTGGCGGTGGCCGCGCCCTGCGGCATCGCGCTGCTGGCGGCCGGCCCGCAGCCCGCTCTGGCCCTGCCCACGCCCGCCGAGGTGCGCGCGGACTTCCGCTCTTCCGACACCCTGGTGCTCTCGCGCGAGGGCGAGGTGCTGCAGCGCGTGCGCACCGATGCCAGCGTGCGGCGCGGCCAGTGGGTGCCGCTCGCGGACGTGTCGCCCGCGCTGCGCACGGCGCTGGTGCTGAGCGAGGACAAGCGCTTCTACGAACACAGCGGCGTGGACTGGGCGGCCGTTTCCGCTGCCGCCTGGGGCAATCTCTGGAACCAGCGCACGCGCGGCGCCAGCACCATCACCATGCAGCTGGCCGGCCTGCTGGACGGCGACTGGCGCCAGGGCCCGGGCGGGCGCAGCGCGGTGCAGAAGCTCGGCCAGGCCGTGGCCGCCCAGGTGCTGGACCGGCGCTGGCGCAAGGACCAGATCCTGGAGGCCTACCTGAACCTGGTGCCGTTCCGCGGCGAGATTGTCGGCATCGACGCGCTCTCGCGCACGCTCTTCGGCAAGGCGCCGCACGGGCTCGATCTGCGCGAGGCGGCGGTGGCCGCGGCGCTGGTGCGCGCGCCCAACGCCCGGCCCGCGCTGGTGGCGCAGCGCGCCTGCGGAGTGCTGCAGGCCATGCAGCCGCGCGAGGGCAGCGGCAAGGGGGGCGACAAAGGGGGCGACAAGGGGGGCGACAAGGGCGGCGCTGCCGCCGAATGCGATGCGCTGGACCTCTTCACCACCGCCGCACTGCAGCGCCGCGCGTTCGACGCAACCGAAGGCATCGCGCCGCATTTCGCCCGGCAGGCGCTGCGCGGCCAGGGCGGTGGCGACGCCGCCGCCGGCCCGCCGCCCGAGCGCGTGGCCACCACGCTCAGCGCGCCGCTGCAGCGCATGGCCCTGCAGTCGCTCACCCAGCACCTGCGCGAGCTGCGCGGCCGCAACGTGGAGGACGGCGCCATCGTGGTGCTGGACAACGCCAGCGGCGAGGTGCTGGCCTGGGTGGGGTCGTCGGGCACGCTCAGCCGCGCGGGCGAGGTGGACGGCGTGCTCGCGCTGCGCCAGCCCGGCTCCACGCTCAAGCCCTTTCTCTATGGCGAGGCCTTCGCCGAGCGGCGGCTCACGGCTGCATCGCTGGTCGATGACGCGCCGGCCAACATCCCCACGGCGAGCGGCCTCTACATTCCGCAGAACTACGACCGGCGCTTCAAGGGCTGGGTGTCGGCGCGCACGGCGCTGGCCGCCTCGCTGAACGTGCCGGCCGTGCGCACGCTGGTCATGGTCACGCCCGATGCCTTCTTCGCCCAGCTGCGGGCGCTGGGCCTGCCGCTGCGCGAATCGGGCGGCTACTACGGCTACAGCCTGGCGCTGGGCAGCGCCGAGGTGCCGCTGCTGCAGCTGGCCAACGCCTACCGCGCCCTGGCCCAGGGCGGGCGCTACAGCCCGGTGCGCTGGCTGCCGCGCGTGCCCGGCGAGCCGCCCGCGCCCGTGCAGGCGCTGGACGCGCGCGCCGCCTTCATCGTGGGCGACATCCTCTCCGACGCCAACGCCCGCACCCGCACCTTCGGCACCGACAGCGTGCTGGGCACGCGCTTCTGGACGGCGGTGAAGACCGGCACCAGCAAGGACATGCGCGACAACTGGGCCATCGGCTGGTCGCAGCGCTACACCGTGGGCGTGTGGGTGGGCAACGCCAGCGGCGCGCCCATGCACGAGGTGAGCGGCACCAGCGGCGCAGCGCCCATCTGGGCCGAGGTGATGGGCTGGCTGCACCGCGCCACGCCCAGCCGCGCGCCCAAGCCGCCCGCCGGCCTGGTGCAGGCGGCGGTGCGCTACGGCCCGCAGCCGGGCGCGGCCGGCACGCCGCTGGAAAGCGCCCGGCAGGAATGGTTTCTGGCGGGCACGCAGCAAAGCCAGTTTGCTATCGATACGGTAGCTAATGGCGACGCATCCATGCGCGCTGCAGCCCCTTCGGGCACGCAAGGCCGCACCGCCGGGGCCGCTGCGGGCGACGGTGACGGCGGGGGCCCGCAGGCGCCGCGCCCGCGCATCCTGGCGCCCGCGCCGGGCACCATCATCGCGCTCGACCCCGACATTCCGCCGGACCACCAGCGCCTGCGCTTCGCGGCCGACGACGTGTCTACCGGCGCCGGCCCGCTGCGCTGGCGCATCGACGGCAAGGTGCAGGGGCGGGGTGCGCAGTGGGGCTGGCTGCCCTGGCCGGGCCGGCATCGGGTGGAGCTGATCGACGCGCGCGGCGCGGTGCTCGACCAAGTGCAGATCGAGGTGCGCGGAGCCGGGGTGCGCGAGAGTCGTCGCTGAGACGGCGGGCTGCCGCCGCGCAGCCTACACTCCCCGTCCCGCCGGCGGAGCGAGCCGATCCGCACGCACCGCCACGGCCCTGCCGCTTTCTTGCCCCCGCGCTTCGCTTCGTCCCGCACCGCCTTTCATGCCTACCGCCGCTCCCCTGCTTTTCGTGTTCATCTGGTCCACCGGTTTTCTGGTGGGGCGCGGCGTGGCACCGCATGCCGATCCGTTCTGGTTCCTGTCGATGCGCTTCGGCGGCGTGGCGCTGGTGTTCATCGCCGTGGCGCTGTGGGCGCGCGTGGCGTGGCCGCGCGGCGCCAAGCGCATTGGCATGCAGCTGCTGGCCGGCGCGCTGATGAACGGGCTCTACGTAGGCCCGAGCTGGTGGGCGATGTCGCAGGGGCTGCCGGCCGGCGTCATGGCGCTCATCGGTTCGCTGCAGCCGCTGCTCACGGCGCTGATCGCGGTCGCGGTGCTGGGCAAGCGCCTGGCCCGCGCCACCTGGTGGGGGCTGGCGCTGGGCTTCAGCGGCGTCACGCTGGTGCTGCTGCCGCGCCTGCAGGACACCAGCGCGGCCGGCCTCTCGCTGCCCGTGGTGCTGGTGGGGGCGGGCGGCATCCTGGCGCTCACGCTCGGCTCGATGGTGCAGAAGTCGCCCTGGGCCGCGGGCGATCTGCGCAGCGCCGGCGCGCTGCAGAACCTGGGCGCCGTGCTGGTGCTGCTGCCCATGGCGCTGTGGCTGGGCGAGCCGCGCTGGGACCATGCGCCGCTGCTCTGGGGCTATCTGGCCTATTCGGTGCTGGTGCTGTCCATCGGCGGCGCCACGCTGCTGATCTGGCTCATGCGCCGCGGCGAGGCCACGCGCACCACCGCGCTGCTGCTGGGCGTGCCGCCCTTGTCGGCCCTGCAGGCCTGGCTGATCTTCGGCGAGCGGCTCTCGCCCGTGCAACTGCTGGGCTTCGTGGTGGCGATCGCGGGCGTGGCGCTGGCGCGCCGCCGCTGAGGCTGCGCCAGCGGCGTCCCACGGGGCCGGCTGCAGAAATTTCACGCGCCAGGCAAAAGCCTTCACGCACTGCCGCACGGGTGCGGGCTACGATCGTTCATCGATTGCCAGCCCCTCTTTTACGGAGATCTTCCCGTGCCCGACCTTTCCAAAATCACCACCATCGAAGACCTGCGCACCGTGGCCGAGCGCCGCGTGCCGCGTATGTTCTACGACTATGCCGACTCGGGCTCCTGGACCGAAGGCACCTACCGCGCCAACTCCGAGGACTTCCACCGCATCAAGCTGCGCCAGCGCGTGGCCGTGAACATGGACGGCCGCAGCACCGCCGTGAGCATGGTCGGCACGCCGGCCCGCATGCCGGTGGCCATCGCGCCCGTGGGCCTCACGGGCATGCAGCATGCCGATGGCGAGATCCACGCTGCGCGCGCTGCCGAGAAGTTCGGCATTCCGTTCACGCTGTCCACCATGAGCATCTGCTCGATCGAGGACATCGCCGAGCACACCAGCTCGCCCTTCTGGTTCCAGCTCTACATGATGCGCGACCGCGATGCCATGGCCCGCATGATCCAGCGCGCCCGCGCCGCCAAGTGCAGCGCGCTGGTGCTCACGCTCGACCTGCAGGTGATCGGCCAGCGCCACAAGGACATCAAGAACGGCCTGTCGGCGCCGCCGCGCCCCACGCTCAAGAACATCGTCAACCTGATGACCAAGCCGTACTGGTGCCTGGGCATGGCCGGCACGCGCCGCCACACCTTCCGCAACCTGGTGGGCCACGTCAAGGGCGTGACCGACATGCGCTCGCTCTCGGCCTGGACCAACGAGCAGTTCGACCCGCGCCTGTCGTGGGCCGACGTGGCCTGGGTCAAGGAGCAGTGGGGCGGCAAGCTGATCCTCAAGGGCATCATGGATGCCGAGGACGCGCGCCTGGCCGTGGCCTCCGGCGCCGACGCCATCGTGGTCAGCAACCACGGCGGCCGGCAGCTGGACGGCGCGCCTTCGTCGATCGCCGCGCTGCCCGCCATCGTGGCCGAGGTGGGCTCGCAGATCGAGGTGTGGATGGACGGCGGCATCCGCTCCGGCCAGGACGTGCTCAAGGCCTGGGCCCTGGGCGCGCGCGGCACCATGATCGGCCGCGCCATGGTCTATGGCCTGGGCGCCTACGGCGAAGCCGGCGTGACCCGCGCGCTGCAGCTCATCCACAAGGAGCTGGACGTGACCATGGCCTTCTGCGGCCACACCAACATCCAGAACGTGGACCGGCACATCCTGATCCCGGGCACCTACCCGGTCTGAGATCCCGCAGGGCCGGCCTCGCCTGCTACATCGCCTTGAAGAGGTGGGCGTAGAGCCGGCTCACCGCCAGCCGTTCGGGCCGCTCGCGCAGCTGCAGGTGCAGCCGGCCCGCCTCGTCGCGCGTGGCGCTGGCGATGGCCGTGGCGCGCACCACCGTGCCGCGGTGGATCTGCCAGAACTGCTGCGCATCGAGCTGTGCCGCCAGTTCCTTGAGCGGCGTGCGCACCAGGTATTCGTGCTGCGCCGTCAGCACCCGCACGTACTTGTCGGCGGCCTCTAAATACACCACGTCCTGCACCGGCACCAGGTGGATCTGCGTGCCCACGCCGGCCTGCAGCAGCTGCAGCGGGGCGGGGACAGGTTCCGGCTGCGCCACCCGGGCGGCCAGCGGCAGGGCGGTGAGGGCGCGCAGCTGCTCCAGCATGGTCTGCAGCGCGGCGTCGGGCGCCGTATCGGGCGCTGCGGCACTGGCGCTGGCGCTGGCGGTGGCGGTGGCTTCGGCCGTCGCCGCGCGCCGCGCCAGCACCTCCTGCAGCCGCTGCACCGTGCGCGCCAGCCGCTGCGGCTGCACGGGCTTGAGAACGTAGTCGATCGCCTGCGCCTCGAAGGCCCGCACCGCGTACTGGTCGTAGGCGGTGACGAAGACCAGGGCGGGAAAGGGCGGCGCCCCGTCGCCCTGCGGCCAGGCGTCGGCCAGTTCGTGTGCGGCCTCCAGCCCGTCCAGGCCGGGCATGCGGATGTCGAAGAACAGCACCTCGGGCCGCAGCGCCAGCGCCTCGCGCACGGCGGAACGGCCGTCGCCCACGGTGGCGGCCAGCTGCAGTTCGGGCCAGGCGCGGGCCAGCTCGCGGCGCAGCGCCTCGGCCAGCAGGGGTTCGTCTTCGGCGATCAGGGCGCGGGGGGCTGGCATGGCGGTGTCGGTATCGATGCGGATGTGGAATCCAGGGGAAATACGGCTCGCGCGCAGGTAACGCCTGGGCTCGATGCTATCAATTCAAGAGTGGCCTGTGCGCCGTGCAGCGTGGCGAGCCGCTCGCGCACCTGCACCAGCCCGAAGCGGCTCGCGCCCTGCGGCGCTGCGGGCGGCGCGCCGCCCGGGGGCAGGCCGGCGCCATCGTCTTCCACCGTCAGCTCCAGGCGTTCGGGTTCGGCCGGCGTGGCGGGCAGGCGCCGCGCCCGCACGGTGATGTGGCCGCCGGCCAGCGTGGGCTCCAGCCCGTGGCGGATGGCGTTCTCCACCAGCGGCTGCAGCAGCAGGGGCGGCACCGGGGCGGCCTGCAGATCGGCGGGCAGATCCAGCGTGAACGCCAGGCGCGGGCCCATGCGCACGGCCATCAGCGCCAGGTAGTCGTTGATGCGCGCGAACTCGTCGGCCAGCGGGTGCCGGGTGGCCCGCGATGCGCCCAGGGTGGCGCGCAGGTAGTCGATGAGGTGGTCCAGCATGGCCTGGGCGCGTTCGGGGTCGGACGCCACCAGCACGCGCAGGTTGGCCAGCGTGTTGAACAGCATGTGCGGCTCCAGCTGCGACTGCAGCAGCGCCAGCCGCGCCTCGGCCGCGTCGCGCTGGGCCTGCGCCACGCTGGCGGTGAGAAAGCGCGACTTGCCCTGGCTGTAGAAGAAGAACGAGATCACCACGCTGGCGACGACGGTGATGACCAGGGACGAGCTGAGCGCGAACGGCGAGGTGAAGCTGGCCAGCTGCAGCGGCAGGCCGCTGTACCAGTTGCCCAGCGCCATGCCGGTGCAGTAGCCGAATGCCGAGCCGGCCGCCACCACCAGCCAGCCCTTGAACCCGTGCCAGCCCTGAGGCCAGGGCGTATCTTGATGGCGCGAGAACCAGAGCCGGCCCAGGTCGATGCTGATCCAGCTGAAGAAGCCGATGCCCAGCGCATGCGCGAGGTTGTCGTCCAGCCGGCCGTTGCCGGCGAGGGTGAGCGACGTGGCGATGGCGATGGAGAACGCGGCGACCAGCAGGCCGTGGCGGATGAGGTCGTGCAGGACTCGGTGGCTCATGGGGCGTGGGTTCCAGGTTCAGGCGGGCACGGCGGATCGGGCGGGCCCTGCCGGGTACGCCAGGCGCAGCAGGCGCGCCGCGCGGCTCAGGAAGCCGCCGGTCGCCACTCCATAGACGGCGGCCACCGCCAGCGCGAAGCCGGGGCGGGCGGCATGCGCCGGGTCCAGCGCCGTTTCCAGCCCCACGGCGTACTTGATGCAGAACACCGCCAGGATCAGCAGCAGCGGCACGGGGCTGCCCGGCAGGCGGAAGCGGCGCGCAGCCGCGTCGTAGCGGGCGCCGGCCGGCGCCTGCGGCAGGAGCCGCGAAAGCAGGGCGCAGGTGGCGAGGGCAGCTGCGAGCCACAGCGCCAGCGGTTCCCAGGCGAGGCCGGCGGTGCGGGAGGCTGCCAGCACGCCCCAGGCGCCCAGGGCCGCCATGGCGAGAGGCAGCGCCACCGTGCGGCCCAGGCCGGCGCTGCGCGGGCGGCATTGCGACACGCCCAGCGCCGTCAGCCCGGCCAGCAGCAGCCACACGCCCGCCGGCGTGCCACGCAGCAGCCCGGCGATGGCCTGCGGGCGGTGAACGATCAGATCCAGCAGCATGGTGTCTTTCCTGGCGAGGTGGGGCGATGGCGCCACTGTCGGCCCCGGCCCGCCCGGGCGCCAGCGCCCTGCGACGAAGCGGCGGCCGCAGGGCGCGAGCGGCAGCCTGGCGGGTGCGGACGGTCGGGCATGCGCGCCGGCGGGCGGTGGCGAGGGCACATAATCCCGGCTCCCTCCAACTTACACCGAATTCCCCGTGGACATTCTTTTGCTGCTCAAGGCCGCCATCATGGGCGTTGTCGAGGGCCTGACCGAGTTCCTGCCCGTTTCCTCCACGGGCCACCTCATCCTGGCAGGTGCGCTGCTGGGTTTCGACGACGAAAAGGCCAAGGTCTTCGACATCGCCATCCAGACCGGCGCCATCTTCGCCGTCATCATGGTGTATTGGCAGCGCATCCGCGAAACCGTGGTGGCCCTGCCCAGCCAGCGCCAGGCGCAGCGCTTCGCGCTCAACGTGTTCGTGGGCTTCCTGCCCGCCGTGGTGCTGGCGCTCCTGTTCGGCAAGGCCATCAAGGCGCACCTCTTCACGCCCGTCGTGGTGGCCAGCACCTTCATCATCGGCGGCTTCATCATCCTCTGGGCTGAAAAGCGCACGGCGACGGCGGTGCGCGTGGAGTCGGTGGACGACATGACGGTGATGGACGCGCTCAAGGTCGGCCTGGTGCAGTGCCTGGCCATGGTGCCCGGCACCAGCCGCAGCGGCTCGACCATCATCGGCGGCATGCTGCTGGGCCTGTCGCGCAAGGCGGCGACCGATTTCTCGTTCTTCCTGGCCATCCCCACGCTGATCGGCGCGGGCGTGTACAGCCTCATCAAGGAACGCCACCTGCTGGCCTGGGCCGATCTGCCGCTCTTCGCGACCGGCCTGGTGTTCTCGTTCCTGAGCGCGCTGGTCTGCGTGCGCTGGCTGCTGCGCTACATCAGCACGCACAGCTTCGTGCCCTTCGCCTACTACCGCATCGTGTTCGGCGTGATCGTGCTGGCCACGGCCTGGTCGGGGCTGGTGACCTGGGCGGAGTGAAACCCTGGCAGCGCCAGATGGCCTGCCCCATCCGGCGGGGCGGCAATATCACCCCACGGCACTTGCTGCCGTAAAAAATAAGGTGATAAGCTGCCGCCTCATTTGAGGCCCCTGGACCGCGCGCCGTCGCCGCGGGGGATGACGCAGGCTGTTGCCGGGCCCGTCGGCCGCATCGCGCGCGCGGGCAGCCGGCCTCGGTACAAGGGACCCGTTGGCTATGACGCCGATCGAATTGCCGTTGAACGGCTCGCTTTCCGCCGTCGGGCCGTTCCCTGGACTGTCCGACTCCGACATGCTGCAGGTGCTCACGCACAACGTCGGCGCCACCGTGGCCGTGGTCAGCCGCGCATTGCGCATCGTCTATGTGAACGACGAGTACGCGCGCTGGTTTCGGGCTGCGCCCGAGGAGCTCGTCGGCAAGACCCTGATCGAACTCTACGGCGAGTACAACTACTCGCGCTTCCTGCACTACGTGCAGCGCGTGCTGGCCGGCGAACGGGTGAGCTACCAGCGGCCGGTGCTCGACCCCGATGGGCGTGAGTCCTGGCGCACCATCTGCCTGTCGCCCTGGCGCGACGCGAGCGGCGACATCGCGGGCTTCATCACCGCCGCGCTGGACGTGGACGAGCTCCAGGTCGCCATGAACGCGCTGCGCACGGCCAACCAGCGCCTGTCATCGCATATGGACAACAGCCCGCTCGCGGTGCTGGAGATGGATGACGAACTGCGCGTGCTGCGCTGCTCCAGCCGCGCCATCGAGCTCATGGGCTGGCAGGATCTGGGGCAAGTCGAGCACCGCTGCCTGCACGAGCTGCCCGGCACCTCGGCCATGGATCAGCACCTGTCGCAGGCGTTCTCGGACCTGCGCTCGGGCCGCGCCACGCGCAACCGGGTGGAATCGTGCCTGCATCGGGCCGACGGATCGGAGGTGCATTGCGAGTGGTTTAGCTCCGCGCTGACCGACGAAGGCGGCCGCGTGACCTCGATCATGTCGCTGGTGCAGGACATCTCGGCCAAGATCGAGATCGCGCGCCAGCATCACTACCTGGCCAACCACGACTCGCTCACCGGCCTGCAGAACCGCTCGGCATTCCAGCGCCGCTTCGAGCATTCCCTCTCCCGCGTGCGCTCGCGCGGTGGCGCGGTGGCATTGCTGTTCATCGACCTGGACGGCTTCAAGAAGATCAACGACTGCCACGGCCACAAATTGGGCGACGAGGTGCTGCGCTGCGTTGCGCGCCGCCTGGCCCGGGCGGTGCGTGGCAGCGACACGGTGGCGCGGCTGGGCGGCGACGAGTTCCTGGTGATGCTCGACACCGACGTGGAGGCGGACCTGGTCGGCTACATCGGCGCACGCATCATTTCCGCGCTGGCCGAACCCATGGAAGTGGACGGCCTGGCCTTGCAGGTGGGCGCGAGCATCGGCGTTGCCATGCACCCTCCGCTGGACGGCGACATCGAACTGCTCATGACCCAGGCCGACCAGGCCATGTACGCGGCCAAGCGCACCGGCCGCAACTGCATGCGCTACGCGGGCCAGGGCTGAGTTTTTTTCGCGGCGCCCACGTCCGGCGCCGGGCGCACCGTCAGGGCAGCTTCACGCTCTGCGCGAAGTGGAAGAAGTCCTGCGGGTCGTATTCCTTCTTGACCCTCTGCAGGCGCGCGTAGGTGTCCGCGCCCCAGTACGCCGCCGCGTAATCGGTGAGCGTGCCGTCGGGGTAGTTCTGGTACACCGCGCCGGTCAGGAAGGGCGCCATCAGCTCCATGAAGCCCGCGAGCCATTGCTCCACCGCGGCGCGTTCTTCGGCCGTGGTCCAGAACACGTCCGCGACGAGGTCCGCATCCACATCGCGGTGGACGAAGGCGCTGTCCGCGGCCGGGTAGCGCTGGATCGCGCCGCCGTAGGGCTCCAGGTAGACCAGCGACCAGGTGTTGGGCGAGGTCGTGAAATAGTCGATCGCGGCCTGCCACTGCTGCTTCGTCAGCGTCCGGCCGATATAGCCGCTGGACTTGGTCTCGCAGACGGCGGCGGTCAGGTTCTCCGGCAGCTCGTAGGGATGGTCTTCCAGCCAGACATTCATCTCGGGATACGTGCCCGACTTGTCCACCAGCAGCTTGGCGCTCGGCACCGCGAGCAGGGGGGCGATGGCCGCCATGCCTTCCTCGCGCGTGCCGCAGTACATGCCCTGGATCATGAAGACGGGTTTTCCGTCCTGGTAGCCGAGGTTCATCATGTAGCCCAGCGCATCGGGCGCGCCGCTGCGCATGAAGTCCTTTTGCAGCAGCACCAGCACGTCGGCCGCATCGGCCGCGTCCCAGCCGATCGACCAGGCCCACACGCTCGGCAGCGGCACCATGCGGTAGGTGACCTGCAGCAGCACGCCGAAGTTGCCGCCCGTGCCGCCGCGCATGGCCCAGTAGAGGTTCGGCTCCTCGGTGGCGCTGGCCGTCACGATGGTCTTGCCGTCGGCCAGCAGCACGCGCATCGATTCGACCATGTCGCTCTGGATGCCGAACTGGCGCGAGGTGTAGCCGTAGCCGCCGCCCTGCACGAAGCCGCCCACGCAGACGTTGCCGCAGGCGCCCGTCGGCACGTGCCACCCGGTGGCGCCCATGGCGCTGTTGAAGGTGTCGAAATCCGTGCCCGGCAGCACGTGCACGCGCTGCGCCTGGGTGTCGATGGTGACGCCGCTCAGGTTCTTGAGGTCGATCACCATGCCGCCGGTGTTGACCGAATAGCCCGCCGTGCTGTGGCCGCCGCAGCGCAAGGCCACCCAGAGCTTCCAGGTCTGCGCGAACTGCACGCACAGCATCGCGTCGTTTTCGCTCTTGCAGTAGGCGATGAGCAGCGGGAAGGCCTGGAAGGCGTGGTTCGACTCCTGGCGGTCATCGTTGTAGCCAGGCGTGGTCGGCAGCACGATGTAGCCGACCATCGCTCTCTCCAGCGCGGCCAGCGCCTCCCAGGGCCAGGGGGCGTCGGTGGGCGTGTTGGCGGCAGCCAGCGCCAGCAGGTGGGCGACGCGTTCGTCTTTGGCGTGGCGGGCAGGACTCTTGCGATGGGCCATGGTGGACTTTCCCTCGGTTCTTGAACGTGGTGGCGGATGTGGATACCGCAGGCCTGCAGCAGCCATGACTGCAGGTGGCGGACGGCAGCGCGCATGTGTCTGCATGTAACGCCGCGGCGTGGCAGTGTAGGGGATGGCTGCCGGGCTGGGCACGCGCTTTTTTCCACGCTACTCGGCCCTGCTGAAGATGGGGGAGACGTTGATGGGCCGTCCGGGGCGGGGGCCGTATGGCGAGCCCGCAGGTTGTGTCGCGGTCTGGGCTTGGCGGGCTCAGGCCGCGCTGGGCGTGAGCCCGCCGGTATTGCGGCGCAGGCAGAAGCGCCCGCCGTGCTTGCCGCTGTACATGGCCGCATCCGCCAGCTTGATGAGCGTGGCTGCGTCGGCGGCGTCGGTGGGTGCGAGCGCGTAGCCGATGGTCAGGCCCACGCGCAGGTCGTAGGCGCCCACGCGGAACGGGGTGCGGAAGGCTTCCAGCAGCGTGCAGCCCAGCTCGTGCGCCTGGTCGGGGCTGGGCAGTTCGCAGGCCATGACCACGAATTCGTCGCCGCCGACGCGCGCCACGGTGTCCGAGTTGCGCAGGTGTTCGCGCAGCCGCGCGGTCACCGCCACCAGCAGGTGGTCGCCCACGTCGTGGCCGAAGCGATCGTTCACCGGCTTGAAGTCGTCCAGATCGAGCATGTAGAGCGCCAGCAGGCCGCCGGGCCGGGAGCGGGGCAGGGCGGCCTCCAGGGCCTTGTCCAGCCCGCGGCGGTTGGGCAGGCCCGTCAGCGGATCGGTGTGGGCCAGCGACTGCATGGCGTCTCGCTCGCGGCTGGCGCGCTGGGCCTCCAGCCGCAGCGCGGCGGTGCGCAGGCCGAGCATGCGCATGAAGAGCAGCATGTCCAGCACGGTGCCGGCCTGGAAGGCGTGCAGCGTCCAGACGTTGGCGGGCAGCTTGCCATGCACCAGCAGGCCCAGCGTGACGGCGGCGACCAGATAGGCCGCCCAGGCATACAGCAGCGTGCAGCCCAGCGGGTCGCCGCGCCGGGCCTGGCGCAGGGCCAGCGGCACGCTGAGCACGGAAGGCATGGGGCCGAGCAGGCCCAGCACCGTCATGGCCACGCGCACCGACATCAGGTCGAGCGCGAAGGCCAGGCCCAGCACGCCCGTGAGCAGGGCGCAGCCCTGCATGATGCGGATGAAGCGGCGGGTGGGCTGGCTGGCATCCAGCACATGGCCCATGAAGAGGAACGATGCCATGGCCCCGAGGAAGCCGCACAGGCTGCCGATGTGCTGCTCCATCCAGAGGCTGTCGCCCCAGAGGAACTGCCCGCCGATGCCGAAGAACTGGACGGAAAAGCCGCCGCTGCCCAGCACCAGCAGCGTGTAGTAGAAAAAGAGCCGCTGGCGCAGCGAGAGCCATTGCCAGAGGCTGTACACGAGCAGGCAGATGGTCAGCCCCGCGAAGATGCCCTGCACCATCTGTTCGCCCAGCATGCGGGGGTCGAGCAGGCGCTTTTCACCGATGAAGAGCGGCACGATCATCCCCCCGCCGGTGCGCAGGCGGACGTAGAGCTCATAGCGCTCGCCGGGCTCGAGCGGCACGTCCATGGCCGGGGTGCGCCACAGCAGCGGCCGGGCGTTCTGCGGCTGCATGTTGCCCAGCGTGGCGTGCTGCGTGATCTCGCCCCGGTGGACGAGATACACATCCACCTCGTTGAGCAGCGCATAGTCGATGCTCAGCGCCGCCGCCACGGAATGGGTGCCCAGCGCCTGCAGCGGCACGCGCAGCCAGACCGCGTCGGTGCGCACGCCCAGGGAGCCGGGCTTCACGTCGGGTATCTCGAAGGCATCGGGCTGTGCCAGCACCTGTCCGATCCGCAGCGTCAGGCTGGGATCGGAGAGCATCTGCACGTAGGGCCAGGCCTTCACGGGCGGCGTGCCGGCCTGCAGCCACAGCACCGGCTGCGCCCGGGCCGGTGCGGGCGCGCCCAGGCCGGCCCAGCAGCAGGCCAGCAGCAGCCACAGCCACAGGCCGTGCAGGCAGAGGCGCCGTAACGGCTGGCCGGTGCCGCAGGGCCGTGTTTCGGAAGGCAGTGAGACGGCAAGGAGCGCGGATGCCGGCATGAAGGGCCTTCTCTCGCCCTCAGTTCACCGATTGCGGCCCGCCATCGGCCACTGCCGGCTGGGGCCTCGACAGGGGGCGCCACGTTCCGGTGGTCGTCAACCGGTCTTCGAGCCGGTTGAGCCACCGGGGCGCTTTCGGGTCGTCGCTCCAACTGGCAACCGTCTGGGTCATTTGCCCGAGCAGCGCCTCGGGCAGCTGCAGCGGCCGTGTCTGGTCCATGAGCAGCTTCACCAGCAGGTGGTAGCCCAGCACCCGCATCAGCGCGCGGGTGATCGAGAAACGCGGCACGAAGCACTGCGCGATGGCGTCGATCAGCCGCGCGGCGCCCAGGAGGAACCAGAACAGCAGCCAGGACCGCAGCGGGGCAGGCTGGTCATCGAGCCCCAGCTGCGCGAAGTTGACGCGGCCGCAGAGGTAGCGCGTCATCAGCCGCGGGAAGGGGCGGGCGATGCGCCAGGGAATGACCTGTTCCATGGCGGACATGAGCGCTTTCGCCAGGGCGGGCCGCACGTCGGGCGGGGTCAGGTGGGCCTGGCCCTCGGCCTGCATGCGTGCCAGCAGCGCCTGGCCCTCGTCCATGGTGCGGATCATCAGCGCGCTGTCGATGCCCAGCACGTGGCCCACCACGTTCCAGGTATGCAGATAGGCGCGCTCGTCGGCCTCGGAAAGGCCGATGCCCATCCGGCGCATGCCGCGCAGGAAGACGTAGCCGAAGGTGAGCAGGGTGTAGGCCAGCTCGGACTGGTTGCAGGGCAGGCCGTCGCGCTCGGTGTTCCAGCCCAGGGCGGCCAGCACCTGGTAGATATTGGGCTTGGCCGGGCGCTCCAGCGGCGCGACGTTGTGCAGGCGGGCGCGGCCGGGCTGCGGTTCCTCGCGCAGGATCAGGTAGCGGATGGTGGCGTGGATCAGCCGCACCTTGAGCACCTGGGCGACGCCCGAACCCTCGGGGCGCGTCAGGCCGCCGTGCATCATCACCGGGAAGATCATCGCGGCGGTGCTGCGGATGCGGTGCTCGGTGTTGTATTCGAGCTGGCCCGTGGCGTGCAGCACGCTGGCCAGGTCGGGAACGATGTAGCACTCGGGCAGGCTGGCGCAGAACAGCAGGGTGCAGGACAGGACCCCGTAGTCCATGAACACCCGCTCGGCGCGCCCGATGAGCGCCGGGTCGGCCCAGGACGGCAGATCGCGCCCGGCGCGGATGAAATCCTGCAGCGCCTCGGCGATGTCCGGCGGCACCGAGTCCGGGGGCTGCCAGTCGGCCATGGTGGCGTTGTCGGTCCAGGTGGCGAAGGCCCGGTTGACGGCGGCGATGCGCTGCCACTGCAGGGCCTGCGCGCCCGGCAGCGCGTCCTGCGGCCACGGCCCCAGGATGCGCGCGATGGTGTCGTCTGCCAGCGGGTCGGCCTGCCAGTGGGACGCAATGGCTTCGGAGCTGTCGGCTCGGGGTTCAGGCATGCTGTTCATGACGCGCCGTTGAAGGAGGGGGAGCAACGAGGAAAAGGCAGAGGGCGTAATCCCCCTGCCTGCAATGCGGTTGCAGTGTAGGGGAGGACTACGTCTTGTTGGGAACTGCGCAGTGTTGGCGTGTGACTGTCAAAGTCATTTCGCCACCATGCGGTTGCGCTTCAGCCGCCGTGTTGGGGGGCGTGGGCCAGATTCAGCAGCGCGGCCTCGATGGCGGCCGCCGTGGCGATGGGTTTTTCCATGGGGAAAAGGTGGCTGCCGTCCACCAGGGCGATGCGCCCCTGGGTGATGCGCTGGGTCATCGCCATGCCCACCTGGCGCAGCTCCTGCGACGCCAGCCCGCCGATGAAGGCGGCCGGGCAGCGCAGCGGATGCTGGCGCAGCATGCGGGCGAAGTCGTGCGGCAGGGTGTTGTAGATGGCCGTTTCCACGTCGCGGTCGAAGGCCAGCACGCGCTGGCCTTCATGGTCGCGCAGGCCGTGGGTGACGTAGTCGCGCAGCACCTGCCGGTCCCAGTGCATGAAGGCCTTCTTGCGGCTGAAGTGCTCCAGCGCCTCTTCGCTGCTGGCCCAGCTGTTGCGCCGGGCCCGGCTGATCTTGCCCGGCGAGACCGCGCCCACCAGCTGCGTGCGCTTGGCGACGTCGAGCGCGCTGGCCCGCCAGCCGCCCAGCAGGGGCGAATCCAGCAACAGCACGCCGCGCGCGAGCTGCGGGTGGCGCGAGGCCGTCATCACGCTGAGAAAGCCGCCCAGCGAGTGGCCGACCAGGAAGGCCGGCTCGCCGCTCTCCTGCTGCTGGGCCTGGGCGAAATCCGCCAGCTGCTGCACCAGGTGGGGCCAGTTGTTGGTGACGGGGTAGCGCTCGTCATGGCCGAACTGCGGCACGGCGGCGACGTCGAAGCCACGCCGCCGCAGCTCGGCGAACATCACGCGGTAGGTGCTGGCCGGAAAGCTGTTGGCGTGGGAGAAGACGATGCGTGTCATGGGCGGTGGTCGGGGCCGGGCTGGGGCGGGTGGGGTCAGACCAGCTTGTCGCGCGGGTTGGTGATCTTGCGCAGCGGCTTGTTGCGGGCGTTGTCCACGCGGATCGGCACCTCGGTCGCGCCGCCGTTCCAGGCCGGGTCCTCGATGCTGTCGAACACCTGGCGCAGCTTCTGGCCCCAGCTGTCGTGCAGCATGCGGAAGTAGGGGTTGTGCTCGTCGATGCAGACGATCTTGTCGGCCGAGAAGCTGCCTTCCTCATAGACCACCAGGTCCAGCGGCAGGCCTACCGACAGGTTGGACTTGAGCGTGCTGTCCATCGACACCAGGGCGCACTTGGCGGCCTCGGCCAGCGGGGTCTCGGGCGTGAGCACGCGGTCGAGCACGGGCTTGCCGTATTTGGATTCGCCCACCTGGAAGTAGGGCGTCTCGGAGGTGGCTTCGATGAAGTTGCCGGCCGAATAGACCTGGAAGAGGCGCATGCCCTCGCCCCGGATCTGCCCGCCCAGCACCAGCGAGACGTTGAAGTCCACGCCCGAGCGCTTGAGCGCCGGGCCGTCGCGTTCGTGGACCCGGCGCACGGCTGAGCCCAGCACGCGCGCCACCTCGAACATGCTGGTGGCGTTCCACAGGGTGATGGGCTCGCCGTCTTCCTCGCGGCTGGCGATCTGCTCGGTCTGCAGGATCTCGCGCACCGACTGCGAGATGCTCAGGTTGCCCGCCGACAGCAGCACCATGAAGCGGTCGCCCGTCTTCTCGTAGATCATCATCTTGCGGAAGGAGCTGATCTGGTCGAGCCCTGCGTTGGTGCGCGAGTCGGAAAGAAACACCAGTCCGGCGTTGAGTTTGATGGCGACGCAGTACGTCATGGTGGAGGTGCGGTCTGGTGAGGGTGGGGAAAGCGCCAGTGTAGTGCCGCGCATCGGGCGGCGCTGTCGCTGGCAGGATTGTTCAAGAACCGTGGCGGCAGGCGCCCGTGGGTAGGGCGCGGCAGGCCGGCTTGGCCTGCGCATCGCGCATCACTGCTGCGCCAGCCGCTTGAGCTGGTAGAGCGCGTCCAGCGCCTCGCGCGGGCTCAGGGCGTCGGGGTGGATGGCTTCCAGCGCCGCCTCGACCGCGCTCACGCCCGCGGCAGGGTCTTCGGGCGGCGGAGCGAACAGGTCCACCTGCGCCTGGCCTTCGCCGGCGCGCTCCTCCAGTGCGGCCAGCGTATGGCGCGCATGGCTCAGCACCGGCCCGGGGACGCCTGCCAGCTTGGCGACGTGGATGCCGTAGCTGCGGCTGGCCGGGCCGGGCTGGATCTCGTGCAGGAAGGCGATGGAGGAGCCGGTCTCGGTCGCGCCCACGTGCACGTTCATCGCGTGCTGGTGGCGGGCCGACAGCTCGGTCAGCTCGAAGTAGTGCGTGGCGAACAGCGTGAAGGCGCGGGTGCGGTCGTGCAGGTGCGTGGCGATGCCGCTGGCCAGCGCCAGCCCGTCGAAAGTGCTGGTGCCGCGGCCGATTTCGTCCATCAGCACCAGGCTGTGCGGCGTGGCGGCATGCAGGATCTGCGCGGCCTCGGTCATCTCCAGCATGAAGGTGGACTGCGCGTTGGCCAGGTCGTCGGCCGCGCCGATGCGGGTGTGGATGGCGTCGATGGGCCCGAGCCGGCAGGCCGTGGCCGGCACGTGGCTGCCCATGCTGGCCAGCAGCACGATCAGCGCCACCTGCCGCATGTAGGTCGATTTACCGCCCATGTTCGGGCCGGTGATGACCTGCATGCGCGTGTTGGCGTTCAGCCGCGTGTGGTTGGGGATGAAGGCGCCCGACGAAGTCTCGGCCAGGCGCGCCTCCACCACTGGGTGGCGGCCGGCCTCGATGTCGATGCAGGGCTCGGCCACGAACTGCGGGGCGCACCAGTTCAGCGTGAGCGAGCGTTCGGCCAGCGTGCACAGCACGTCCAGCGTGGCCAGGGCCCGCGCCAGCCGGGTGAGGGCGGGCACGTGCGGCTGCAGCTGGTCCAGTACCTGTTCGTAGAGCCATTTCTCGCGCGCCAGGCCGCGCTCCTGCGCCGACAGGGCCTTGTCCTCGAAGGCCTTGAGTTCGGGCGTGATGAAGCGCTCGGCGTTCTTCAGCGTCTGGCGGCGGCGGTAGTCCTCGGGCACGCGGCTGGTGTGGCTGCTGGTGACTTCGATGTAGAAGCCGTGCACCTTGTTGAACTGCACGCGCAGGTTGGGAATGCCGGTGCGGGCGCGCTCGCGGGTTTCCAGGTCCAGCAGGAAGTCGTCGCAGTGCGTCTGGATGCCGCGCAGCTCGTCCAGCTCGGCATCGAAGCCGGCTGCGATCACGCCGCCGTCGCGCACCAGGGCCGAGGGCTCCTCGTCGATGGCCGCGCGCAGCAGCGTGCTGCAGTCCACCGGGGGCTGTAGCTCCTCGAAGATCTGGGTCAAAAACGGGTCGGGCGCTTGATTCGCCTGGGCGAGTAGCTCCGCTTTTTGTAGCGTCTTGCACAGGCCCACCAGCTCGCGCGGGCGCACCTGGCGCAGCGCGATGCGGGCGGTGATGCGTTCCACGTCGCTCACGCCGCGCAGCTCGGCGCGCAGCACCTGCCAGGGGCCGGCGCCCGCGCCCGTGCCGCGCAGAGCGGCGGTGGCGGCCAGGCGCTGGCGGGCGTCGGTGCGGTCGCGGCGCGGCTCCAGCAGCCAGCTTTTCAGCAGGCGGCTGCCCATGCCAGTCATGCAGGTGTCCAGCAGCGAAAAGAGGGTGGGGGCCTCTTCGCCGCGCAGCGTGCGCACCAGCTCCAGGTTGCGCCGCGTGGCCAGGGGCAGGGCGATGAGTTCGTCGCTCTGCTGCACCCGCACGCTCTGCACGTGGGTCAGGGCGCGGCCCTGGGTGTGCTCGGCATACGAGAGCAGCGCCGCCGCCGCCGCGTGGGCATGGGGCAGCGCTTCGGCGTTCCAGGCCGCGAGGCTGGAGGCCTGGAGGTATTCGAGCAGCTTGCGCTCGCCCAGCGCGGCATCGAACTGCCAGTCCGGCCGCAGGCTCAGGGGGCAGGCGAGCGTGCCGTTCTGGCGCAGCGCCTGCAGCTGCTGCTCGAAGCGCTCGGTGGTGCCGGCGCTGTAGATCACTTCGCTGGGCGAGACGCGGGCCAGCCAGGCGCCGACTTCGTCGTGCGCGCATTCGGCCAGATGGACGATCCCTTGCGTCACCGACATCCAGGCTAGGCCGCAGCGCGCCCGCGCGCCCTGGTGGACGGCCAGCAGCATGGCTTCGGCCTTGTCGGAGAGCAGTTCGCTGTCGGTGAGCGTGCCGGGCGTGACCACGCGGACCACCTTGCGCTCCACCGGCCCCTTGGCCGCGCCCACCTCGCCCACCTGCTCGCAGATGGCGACCGATTCCCCCATGCGGATGAGCCGGCCCAGGTAGTTCTCGAGCGCGTGGAAGGGCACGCCGGCCATCACCACCGGCTGCCCGCCGGACTGGCCGCGCTGGGTGAGCGTGATGTCCAGCAGCCGCGCGGCCTTTTCGGCGTCTTCGTAGAACAGCTCGTAGAAGTCGCCCATGCGGTAGAAGACCAGCGTGTCCGGGTGCTGGGCTTTCAAGCCCAGATACTGCTGCATCATGGGTGTATGGGCTGAAACGTCGGGCTTTTCCATGTATTTCAAATCAATTGCTCGTCACGTGCGATCCCGGCCGCAGGGCCGGGCGGGCGCGCAGGCCCGTTGCGGAGGGCCTGCATTGTCGTCAAGTTTGCGGAAGGTGCCGTGCCAAAGCCTTGGCGCGGCCGGGCGGGGCGGCGGCGCGGGCCGGCTTCAGGCGGCGGGGCGCTTGTTCAGGTAGGCCGGTAGCAGCCGGGCCACCTTCTGCAGGAGCGCGAATTCCTCGTCCGGCAGCGGGTAGCGCTCCACGTCGAAGTGGCAGAGCGTGCCATAGAGGCGCCCGTAGTTGTCCATGAGCGGCAGGCCGTGGTAGGAGCCGAGCACGCCCTGGTACTTGTGGCCGTCCACGCGCCGGTCGCCGGCCGTGTCGGTGGAGGTGAAGATGCCGTCGCGCATCACGAACTGGCAGAAGCTGTCTTCCAGCGGCACCTGGGCCAGGTAGTCGGGCCGAACCATGCCCTGCTTGTCGAAGAGGTAGGTGTTGTGCAGCACGGCGTTCTCGATCCGGTACACGGCCGTGTAGCGGTGCGGCACCCGCGCGTTCAGGAACTGCAGGCCGGCCGGGCCGGTGGCGTCGAGCAGGGCGCGGTAGGCCTCGAGGGCGCGGTGGACTTCGTCAACCGTGGCGTTCATGGAAAAACCTTGTCGTCGGCTCCGAGGAAGGCGCCATTGTAGGCAAGGGGGCCACGGCGCGGTGTAGGGCGAGTGCGCAGCCGTTCAGGCCGGCATGACCCGGTTCTTGCCTGCCCGCTTGGCCAGATACATGCCCTGGTCGGCGCGGCGGATGGCGTCGTCGCTGCTTTCGCCGTTCGAGAGCTGCGCCACCCCGGCGCTGAAGGTGATGAGCACCTTGTCCTGGCCCTGCATGAAAAAGCGCGTGGTCAGCTCGCGCTGCAGCCGCGTCATGGCTTCCACGCCCTGGTTCAGGGCGGTGTCGGGCAGCACCAGCACGAATTCCTCGCCGCCGTAGCGCGCCAGCATGTCCTGCGGGCGCATGACTTCGCGGGCCACCGCCGCCAGGTGGATCAGCGCCTGGTCGCCGCTGGCATGGCCCAGCCGGTCGTTGATGGCCTTGAAGTTGTCCAGGTCCAGCAGCGCCACGCACAGGGGCGATTCGTTGCGCCGGGCGCGGGCGATCTCGCGCTCCATCACCTCGTCCAGCCCCTTGCGGTTGAGCGAGCCGGTCAGCGGGTCGTGCCGCGCCTGGGCGCTGGCTTCGTGCAGCGCCTGCTGCAGCTTGCTGATCTGGGCATGGCCGGCCTCGGAGCGCTCGCGCAGGTGGTGCAGCTCGTCGCGCGTCACCCGGCTTTCCAGGGCGATGGCGCGCGTGGCGGTCATCACCTCCTGCAGCAGCGGCGTGATCTCCTGCAGCTGCGTGGCCTGGCCGATGCGTTCCGCGCAGCCTTCCAGCGTGGCGTGGTAGGCGCTGCTGGATTCGTCCATGTGGGCCAGCCGCTCGATGAAGGCCGCCAGCAGTTCCTTCATCTGGTCCTGCGCCTCCAGCAGGCGGTCCTTGGCCTGGGACTGCTTGACGATCACGTCCTTGAGCCGGCGCTGCACGTCATCCAGGCGCCGCAGCGTCAGCGGCGGGGTGGAGGCGGCGATCAGCGCCTCGACCTGCCCGTGCAGCCACTGGTCGTCCAGCGTGAGCGCCGCGATGTTCTCGAACAGCATGCGCAGCAGCGCCAGCAGGTTGCCGCGGATGGCGGCCTGGTCCTCGGCCGTGAACGACAGCCGGTAGCTGAAGTTGTTGAGCATCAGCTGCAGGGTGGAGACGGGCGGCGAGGGCTGGCGCAGGAAGTTGGTCAGCTGCGCGGCCAGCTCGTGCACCCGGGCGTCGTCTTCGCCCAGCGCGGGCATCAGGGTCTCGATCAGCCGCACGAACTGCTCCGCCAGCTCGGGCGGCAGGTGGGCCAGGGCCTCGGGGGCCGAGGCCGCCTTGTCGGCTGCGGCCATGCTGGCGGCCGTGGCCGTGAGGCCCAGGTTGGCATAGCCCACCAGCACGCCTTGCAGCGCCGACCAGTCGCCCGCGGAGACCGCGCCGTCGAAGAGGCCCAGCAGCCGCTTCTGTGCGGGAGTCTGCCCCGGCAGCACGCGCATGATCTGGCGCAGCTGCGCCTCGGGGAAGGTGGCCGCGCTGCGGGTGCCGGCGATCTCGTCGTAGAGCGCCTGATAGTTGTCGGGAGTGGGGGGGAGCCGGCGGGTGGCCAGCAGCTTGAGCGTTTCGCGAGCGAGTTCGGAAGGGTTGCGTTCTGCCATCGGCTGCGCTGCGTTTTAGCGTTTTCTATCGAATTGGACGCCTAGTTTGACAGAGCCGCGCCGCCTTGAACAGGCTGACCGCGCGGTCGCGGATGCGCCGCGGCGGGTTCTTCCAGCGGGTGCCTAGTTCACCATCACCAGCTTGCCGATCACCCCGCGCGAGCCCATGTGCTCGTAGGCCGCCTTCAGCTGCGACATCGGCATGGTGCGGTCGATGACCGGCTTGACCTTGCCCTCGGCGTACCAGTGGGCCAGTTCCTGCATCATGGCCGCGTTGGCCTTCGGCTCGCGCTTGGCGAAATCGCCCCAGAACACGCCCACCAGCGACGCGCCCTTGAGCAGCGGCAGGTTCAGCGGCAGCGAGGGGATCGGCCCCGAGGCGAAGCCTACCACCAGGTAGCGACCGCGCCAGGCGATGGAGCGGAAGGCTGGCTCGGTGTATTCGCCGCCCACCGGGTCGTAGATCACGTCGGGCCCGCGCCCGTCGGTCAGCGCCTTGATGGCCTCGCGCAGGTTCTCCTGCGCGTAGTTGATGACGGCGTCGGCGCCGATCGAAAGGCAGAGCGCGCACTTCTCCTCGGTCGATGCCGCCGCGATGACGCGCGCGCCGCGTGCCTTGGCGATCTGGATGGCCGCCGTGCCCACGCCCCCGGCTGCGCCCAGCACCAGTACCGTCTCGCCGGCCTGGAGCTGGGCGCGGTCGATCAGCGCGTGGTGCGAAGTGGCGTAGATCATGATGAAGGCGGCCGCATCCACGTGCGAGAAGCCATCGGGCAGCGGCATGCACAGGGCCGCGGGTGCGAGCACGTGGGTGGCGAAGCCGCCGGTGCCGCTCAGGCAGGCCACGTTCTGGCCGGGCTGCAGGTGGGTCACGCCTTCGCCCACGGCCAGCACCACGCCGGCGTATTCGGAGCCGGGAACGAAGGGCAGCGGCGGCTTGATCTGGTACTTGTTCTGCACGATCAGCAGATCGGGAAAGTTCAGGCTGGCCGCCTTGATCTCGATGAGCACCTCGCCGGCCCGGGGCGACGGCGTGGGTTGTTCGGTCCAGGTCAGCGCGTCAACGCCAGTGGGGTCGGTGCAAAGCCAAGCGTGCATGGAATGTCTCCGGTCATCGATGCGGCGCATCATAGGCTGGGGGCCCGCGGCGGCCTTGTCTCTGGAGCGACGAGGCCGGCCCGGGCCCGCCTGGCTGGCCGCGCGCATGAGGCGCCACCTACAATCCGGCGCATTCCGCCAGACTGAACAATGAAGATACTCATTTCCAACGACGACGGTTACCAGGCCCCCGGCATCGTCGCGCTGCACGACGCGCTGCAGTCCATCGCCGATGTCGAGGTGGTCGCCCCCGAGCACAACAACAGTGCCAAGTCCAACGCGCTCACGTTGCACTCGCCGCTCTACGTGCACCGCGCGGCCAACGGCTTTCGCTACGTGAACGGCACGCCGGCCGACTGCGTCCACATCGCGCTCACCGGCCTGCTGGGCTACCGGCCCGATCTGGTGGTCTCGGGCATCAACAACGGCGCCAACATGGGCGACGACACCATCTATTCCGGCACGGTCGGCGCCGCCATGGAGGGCTACCTCTTCGGCATTCCGGCGATCGCCTTCTCGCAGGTGGACAAGGGCTGGGGCGAGATCGAAGCGGCCGCCCGCAAGGCCCGCGAGATCGTCCAGCAGATGGAGCGGCAGAGCCTGGTGGGCGAGGCGCCCTGGCTGCTGAACATCAACATCCCCAACCTGCCTTTCGAGGCGCTGCGGTCCATCAAGCTCTGCCGGCTGGGCCGCCGCCATGCGGCCGAGCGCGTGATCGAGCAGCAGAGCCCGCGCGGCGACCTGATGTACTGGATCGGCGGCGCCGGCCCCGCCAAGGACGATGCCGAGGGCACCGACTTTCACGCCACCGCGCAGGGCCACGTCGCCATGACGCCGCTGAAGGTGGACCTGACCGACCACGATGGCCTGGGCTATTGGGCGCAGACCGCCGCGCGCCTGGCGCCGCACGAGGCGGGCGGTGATGCTGCCAGCGAGGCCGCACACGCGGCGCCGGCCGGGCAGGGCGCGCCATGACGCAGCAGCGCCGGCCCGGTTTTCCCGCGCGGCTGGACGGCGGCGGGCCGCAGGCGCCCGCGCCGCAAGCGCGCCCGGCCGGCCTGCCGCAGCGCACGGCGCCGGCGCCGCTGGCTCCGCAGGGGCTGGGCCTCGATTCCGCCGCCATCCGCGCCCGCATGGTGCAGCGCCTGGCGGCATCGGGCATCCAGTCGCAGGCCGTGCTGGCGGCCCTGGGTGCGGTGGAGCGCCACCGGTTCGTGGACAGCGCCCTGGTCAACCAGGCCTACGAAGACACCAGCCTGCCCATCGGCCTGGGCCAGACCATCTCCAAGCCCAGCGTCGTCGCGCGCATGGTCGAGCTGCTGATGCGTGCCGAGAGCGCGCGCGGCGGCAGCCTGGGGCGGGTGCTGGAGATCGGCACCGGCTGCGGCTACCAGGCCGCGGTGCTGGCCCGGCTGGCCCGCGAGGTGTACACCGTCGAGCGTCTGCGCGCGTTGCATGAGAAGGCGCGCGACAACCTGCGCCCGCTGCGGCTGGCCAACGTGCATCTCCTTTTGGGGGACGGCATGGTGGGCTATGCCAAGGGGGCGCCCTACGCCGCCATCATCTCCGCTGCGGGCGGCGACTCCGTGCCGCAGCAGTGGTGCGACCAGTTGGCCCCGGGCGGCCGTCTGGTGGCGCCCACCGTCGGGGCGAACGGGCAGCAGGTGCTGCTGGTCATCGACAGGACTCCACATGGTCTTCAGCAGAGCGTTCTGGAGGCCGTCAATTTTGTCCCCCTAAAATCGGGGATTGTCTGAAGGGATTGCTTATGTTGGTATCGCGTGGTCTTGTTGCTTGGGTTCCTGCCCTTTTGGCTGGCGTGCTGCTGGCGGGTTGTGGAACCAGCGTCAACAGGGCTCCGGTCGAGGACCGCGGCACGGCCACCGGCATGGTCGGTTCGTCCAGCTCCGCCGCCGCTCCGGTGGTCAAGCCCCTGCCCGGTGCCGAAAACGCCGGCAAGCCCGGCTACTACACCGTCAAGCCCGGTGACACCCTGATCCGCATCGGCCTGGAACACGGCCAGACCTGGAAGGACATCGCCCGCTGGAACGGCCTGGACAACGCCAACCTGATCGAGGTCGGCCAGGTGCTGCGCGTGGTGCCGCCCACCACGGCCGTGGCGTCCGCCGAGTCCGGCGTGGTGACCCGCCCGGTGGCCTCGTCGCCCCTGGCGCCGCTGCCTGCGGCCAGCTCGGCCAAGCCTGCGGCGTCTTCCGCCCAGGCGGCTGCACCCGCTGCTCCCGCGTCGTCACACGCGGCGGCCGGCGGTGAAGACGACATGCCCTTCATCTGGCCTTCGTCCGGCCCCCTGCTGGCCGGCTTCGACGAAGCCCGCAACAAGGGCTACGACATCGGCGGCAAGGCCGGCGACCCGGTGCTGGCAGCCGCTGACGGCCGCGTGGTCTATGCCGGCGCAGGTCTGCGCGGATACGGCAACCTGATCATCCTCAAGCACAACAACACCTACCTGACGGCCTACGCGCACAACCAGACGCTGCTGGTCAAGGAAGACCAGAACGTGCGCCGCGGCCAGAAGATCGCCGAAATGGGCAGCACCGACGCCGACCGGGTCAAGCTGCATTTCGAGATCCGCCGCCAGGGCAAGCCGGTGGACCCGCAGCGCTACCTGCCTTCGCGTTGAGCGGGCCGAACCACGCGCCCGCAGCCGGCGACGACGCCGAGCTGACCGGCCTGGACGCGCAGGAGCCCGGCGACGAGGCGGGCGGCGAGACCCGGCAGCTGACCGCAGGCGCCGCCCACCACGGCGCGCGCCTGGACAAGGCGCTGGCCGAGCTGGTGCCCGAGCTGTCCCGCAGCTACCTGCAGCAACTGCTGTCGCAAGGCTGCGTGCAGCTCAACGGGCAGCCGGCTTCCAAGCCCGCGGCCAAGGTCAAGGCGGGCGACCGCATCACCGTCGAGATCCATCCCACCGAGCAGAGCCAGGCGTTCAAGCCCGAGGCCATGGCGCTCGACGTGGTGCATGAGGACGAGCACCTGCTCGTCATCCACAAGCCGGCAGGGCTGGTGGTGCACCCCGCGCCGGGCAACTGGAGCGGCACCCTGCTCAACGGCCTGCTGGGGCGTGACCCCAAGGCCAGCCTGGTGCCGCGCGCGGGCATCGTCCACCGGCTCGACAAGGACACCAGCGGCCTGATGGTGGTGGCGCGCGACCGGGCCACCATGGATGCGCTGGTGCGCATGATCGCGGCGCGCGAGGTCTCGCGGCAGTACCTGGCCCTGGCCTGGGGCGCATGGCGCCATGCGCCGCACCGCCGCGTGAGCGCCCCCATCGGCCGCGATCCGCGCAACCGGCTGCGCATGGCCGTGGTCGATCTGGCCACGCAGGCCGGCAAGCCCGCGCAGACCGACATCGACCTGCTGGGCGGCAATGCCGAAGCCAGCCTGGTGCGCTGCACGCTGCACACCGGCCGCACGCACCAGATCCGCGTCCACATGGCGTCGCTGAACCATCCGCTGGTGGCCGATGCGCTGTATGGCGGCGCGCCGGGCGCGGGCCTGCAGCGCCAGGCGCTGCACGCCTTCCGCCTCGCGTTCACCCATCCGGTGACGGGCGTGCCCATGCAATGGCATGCGCCTTTGCCGGCCGACATGCAGGCGGCGCTCGATTTCTGGGGCCTACGCTACAATCCGCTCTAAGTCCGCGCCGCTTTCGGTGCCGACACCACTTCCGCTCCGGCATGGCTCGTTGCCCATCGCTGCGTAGCGCTCCTCTCTTGATCCCCGTTGTGCTTATCGTTGGCGTGATGCCGCGACGCGTTGCGCTATCTCTCCGGGACTGCTGAAAATCATGAATACGGTGGATGCGAAAAGGGTTCTTGAAACCGCCCTGATCTGTGCGCCCCAGCCCGTGACGGTACGCGAGTTGCGCAGCCTGTTCGACGACGCCCTGGGTGCCGACACGCTGAAGGCGCTCCTGATGGAGCTGCAGCAGGACTGGGCGCAGCGCGGCGTCGAGCTGGTGCAGGTCGCCTCCGGCTGGCGCTTCCAGAGCCGGCCCGAGATGCGCCAGTACCTGGACCGGCTGCACCCCGAAAAGCCGCCGCGCTACACCCGTGCGGCGCTGGAGACGCTGGCGATCATCGCCTACCGCCAGCCGGTGACGCGGGGCGACATCGAGGACGTGCGGGGCGTGACGGTCAACAGCCTGATCATCAAGCAGCTGGAGGACCGGGGCTGGGTCGAGGTGATCGGACACCGTGAAACCGTGGGCCGCCCGGCGCTTTTCGCCACCACCCGCCAGTTCCTCGACGACCTGGGGCTGCAGTCCTTGGATCAGTTGCCGGTGCTGGACGATTCCGCGGTGCAGACCAGCATGTTCGATGCGCTGGGGCTGGTGGAATCGCCGGAGCCGCCGCCCGCGGATGCGCCGGCGGACGAGCAGTTCGATCCGGCCGAGCAAAACGATAACGCCGAAGTGGCGCAGGCCCCGCAGGCCGCGATGGAAGAAACAACGCCGGATCACGCCGGCGGGGCAATGGCCCCGGACGTGGACGCAACAGGAAAACCGATATGAACGACGACGCTCAACAAGACGAACCGGCCGGCGCGCCGGACGACGCATCCGGCGCGAAGCGCCGCGCGCCCGCCCGCAAGACGGCCGGTGCACGCGCCCCGGCACGCAAGACGGCGGCCCCGCACCAGGGCTACGGCTTTGCCGACGTGGTGTCGGGCCAGCTCGACGAGGACGACGCCAGCGCCGACCTGCCCGCCCCGAAGCGGGTGCTGCAGCCCCAGGTTGAAACGCCCAAGCTGCACAAGGTGCTGGCCCAGGCCGGCCTGGGCTCGCGCCTGGAGATGGAGCAGCTCATCCTGGAAGGGCGCATCTCGGTCAACAACGAACCCGCGCACGTCGGCCAGCGCGTGCAGCACGGCGACCAGGTCAAGGTCAACGGCAAGCCCATCCGCTACCGGATCGATCCGCCGCCGCCACGCGTCATCGCCTATCACAAGCCCGTGGGCGAAGTGGTCACCCACGACGACCCACAGAACCGGCCCACCGTGTTCCGCAAGCTGCCCCGCCTGATGCAGGGCAAATGGCAGTCGGTGGGGCGGCTCGACCTCAACACCGAAGGCCTGCTGCTGCTGACCAGCTCCGGCGAGCTGGCCAACCAGCTGATGCACCCCCGATTCGGGCTGGAGCGCGAATACGCCGTGCGCGTGCTGGGCGCCCTGAGCAACGATGAAAAGCAGCGCCTGCTCGACGGCGTTCAGCTGGAAGACGGCGTGGCCTCGTTCGGCTCCATCGAGGATGGCGGCGGCGAAGGCTCCAACTGCTGGTACCGCGTGACCATCTCGGAAGGGCGCAACCGCGAAGTGCGCCGCATGCTGGAGGCCGTGGGCCATGCGGTCAGCCGGCTGATCCGCATCCGCTACGGCGCCATGATGCTGCCGCGCGGCCTCAAGCGCGGCGCCTGGATGGAGCTCGACGAGCGTGACATCCGCGCCCTGGTGAACGCTGCGGGCGCCGGTGCCGGCCGCCCGCGTGCCGCTGACGGCGAAGCCGCGGCCGAGGCGCCCGTGCGGCGTGAACGTGCCGCCGCTGCGCGCGGCCCGCAGTCGCGCAATTCCGCTGGCGCCGCCGGTGGCCGGGCCGCCGCGCCCAAGCGCGGTGCCGCCGGTGGCGCCCGTGGCAAGGGCGCCGGTGGTGCTTCGCCCAAGAAGGGCGGGGCGGGCCAGCCCGATCCGATGAAGACCTCCGTGGGCTACATCGGCGGCGACAGCCTGCAGCGCCAGCGCGAAGACCGCAAGCGCACTGGGGCTGGTCCTCGCCGGGGAACCCGCTAGGGTCATGCCCACGGGCTAGAATCAAGGGCTTTGCCCCACGGGGCAAACAAAGAACGCAATTTTTCATTCCAAGCAGGAACAAGACCATGGCCATCGAACGCACCCTCTCCATCATCAAGCCCGACGCCGTCGCCAAGAACGTCATCGGCCAGATCTACGCTCGCTTCGAAGCCGCCGGCCTGAAGGTCGTGGCTGCCCGCATGGCCCACCTGTCGCGCCGCGAAGCCGAGCAGTTCTACGCTGTCCACAAGGAACGCCCCTTCTTCAACGACCTGGTGGAATTCATGATCTCCGGCCCGGTGATGATCCAGGCTCTGGAAGGCGAAAACGCCATCCTGAAGAACCGTGAACTGATGGGCGCCACGGACCCCAAGAAGGCCGACGCCGGCACCATCCGCGCCGACTTCGCCGACAGCATCGACGCCAACGCCGTCCACGGCTCCGACGCTCCCGAAACGGCTGCCGTCGAAGTCGCGTTCTTCTTCCCCGGCCTGAACGTCTATTCCCGCTGAAGCGGCAACGCCGCCGGCAAGGCCCGGAGCCACAGCGCTCCGGCCCCAGCAGGCGGCGATGCATGGCGCGCTCCGGCGGCCATCAGCCTGGATCACGCCATGAGCACGAACCTTCTCGATTTCGACCTCGACGGACTGGCTGCTTTCTGCGAGCGGCTGGGTGAGAAGCGTTTCCGCGCCACGCAGCTCTTCCGCTGGATCCACCAGCGCGGCGCCAGCGAGTTCGACGCGATGAGCGACCTCGCGAAGTCGCTGCGCGAAAAGCTCAAGGGCGTGGCCGTGGTGACCGGCCTGCCGGTCATCAGCGAACACGTGTCCGCGGATGGCACCGTCAAGTGGCTTTTCGACGTGGGTGACGGCAATGCCGTCGAATCCGTATTCATTCCTGAAGACGACCGCGGCACCCTCTGCGTTTCTTCGCAGGCGGGTTGCGCCGTGGGCTGCCGGTTCTGTTCCACCGGCCATCAAGGCTTCAGCCGCAATCTGACGACCGGCGAGATCGTCGCCCAGCTCTGGTTCGCCGAGCACGCGCTGCGCGCGCGTCTGGGCACGTCCGAGCGCGTGATCTCCAATGTCGTGATGATGGGCATGGGCGAGCCCCTGCAGAACTACAGCGCCCTGGTGCCTGCCCTGCGGGTCATGCTGGACGACCATGGCTACGGCCTGTCGCGCCGGCGCGTGACCGTGTCCACCTCGGGTGTCGTTCCGATGATGGATCGCCTGGCCCAGGACTGCCCGGTGGCCCTCGCGGTGTCGCTGCACGCCCCCAACGATGCGCTGCGCGACAACCTGGTTCCGCTCAACCGCAAGTACCCGATCAGCGAGCTGCTGGAAACCTGCAACCGCTATCTGGAGCACGCGCCGCGCGACTTCATCACTTTCGAATACTGCATGCTCGACGGGGTGAACGACCAGCCCGAGCATGCGCTGCAACTGATCGAACTGGTGCGCCAGCATGCCGGCAAGGGCGTGTGGTGCAAGTTCAACCTGATCCCCTTCAACCCCTTTCCCGCTTCCGGTCTGCTGCGCTCTCCCCCTCAGCAAGTGTCGGCTTTTGCCAAGTTGCTCAGCGATGCGGGTATCGTCACGACCGTGCGCAAGACGCGCGGTGACGACATCGATGCGGCCTGCGGCCAGCTCGCCGGGGACGTCAAGGATCGGACCCGCGCGTCCGAGCGTATGGCCAAGCAGCGCGTGATCGCGCTCAAGCCGGTGTCCTAGTCGGAATGCATCTCATATCAAGGGGGCGGGCATGACGTTTTCGTGGGCTCTGTGGCGCCGCTGGGGTGCCGCAACGGGCATCTATCTGGTCTGCGCGTACCTGCTGGCCGGGTGCGCCAACGCGCCCGGGTCTGCTTCCGCCTCCGCTTCCTCGGCATCGGACCCCATCGTCACGCCTTCCGACGAGTCCGAGACCCGCCGCCGTGCGCGCATCCGGCTCGAACTGGCGGCCAGCTACCTGCAGCGCGGCCAGGCCACCGTGGCGCTGGACGAGGTCAAGCAGTCCGTCGCCATCGACCCGACCTTCGCCGATGCCCATCACCTGATGGGCCTGGTCTACATGCGGCTGGGCAATCTCGACCAGGCCGAAGACAGCCTGCGGCGAGCCCAGTCCCTGAAGCCGGGCGACCCGGACATCATGCACAACTACGGCTGGCTGCAGTGCCAGCGCCAGCGCTATGCGGATGCCGAACAATGGTTCGAGCGCGCGCTGGCCGTTCCCACCTACCCGTCGCGCAGCCGCACGCTGATGTCGCAGGGCGTCTGCCTGGAGCGCGCCGGTGATCCGGTGCGGGCCGAGCAGGCTCTTTCCAAGGCCTACGAGATGGATGCCGGCAACCCGGTCATCGGCTACTACCTCGCTGCCTTGAAGTTCCGCAAGGGCGATGTCAAGCAGGCCCAGTTCTATGTGCGGCGGGTGAACAACGGCGAGTTCTCCACGGCTGAGTCGCTCTGGCTGGGCATCAAGGTGGAGCGCGCTTTGAAGGAGCCGCTGGCCATGCGCCAATTGGGCGACCAGCTGCGCAGGCGATTCCCCGATTCCCGCGAGTTGCTGGCATATGAGCGAGGCACGTTCGATGAGTGAGATGCTGGAAGCAGACAACATGAATTCCATGGGCGCGCAGCCCGGAGCCGGCGGCATGACCGCAGGAACGCTGCTGCGCCAGGCGAGACAGGCCGCGGGCGTGCATGTGGCCGCGCTGGCCGTGGCGCTGAAGGTGCCGGCCCACAAGCTGGAGGCGCTGGAGGAGGACCGCTATGAAGTATTCACCGACGTGGTGTTCCTGCGGGCCCTGGCATCCAGCGTCTGCCGCACGCTGAAGGTGGATGCGGCCCCGGTCCTGGCCCTGCTGCCGACGAGCTCGGCGCCCCGGCTGGCCGTGGACCACGGCATCAACGCCTCGTTCAAGGACGGCAGCGCGCGCGCGTCGAGCGCCAGCGGTTCCGCCATCTCGCGTTCCGTCATCGGCGTGGTGCTGGTCTTGCTGCTGGCCGCCCTCGCCATGGTCTTCGTGCCGCGTGCGGTGGATCAATCCGCATCCGCGGGCAAGCCAGCCACGGCGCAGCCAGGCGCCGTCGTGGAGACTCCCGCTGCGGCGCCGGCCGAGGCCGCCTCCAGTGCCGTGGCTGCCGTGGCCGAGCCTTCGCAGCAGCCTGCGGCTGCCGCACCGGCTCCGGCCGCAACCCCGGCCCCGACTCCCGCGCCGGCCATCGCTGCGGCTTCCGTGCCTGCGGTGGTGGTGCCCGCTGCGCCGGCCGCGCCCAGCGTCGGCTCGTCGCCCCTGGCGGCATCCAGCCAGCTCTCGTCCGTGCCCGTGGCGGCTGCCGATGAGGGCACGCTGGTGATCACCGCGAGCGGAACCTCCTGGGTGCAGGTGCGCAGCCTCTCCGGCGGCGGCACCACGCAAAAGACATTGACCGCCGGCGACAAGCTGGTGGCGCCGGGCTCGCCGCCCTGGGCGGTGGTGATCGGCAAGGCCGACGCCACCACCGTGACGGTGCGCGGCAAACCCATGGACGTGGTCAGCATTGCGCGCGAGAACGTCGCGCGCTTCGAGGTGAAATAAGTGAACGACGAAACAACGGCCGCTCCCATCGCCATCGCGTCGCCGCTGCCCCGGCGCACGCGCCAGGCGCGCGTCGTCTGGGGTTCGCGGGTGGTGACCGTCGGCGGCGACGCGCCCGTGCGCGTGCAGTCCATGACGAACACCGACACGGTCGATGCCATCGGCACGGCCATCCAGGTCAAGGAGCTCGCCCAGGCGGGTTCCGAGTTCGTGCGCATCACGGTCAACACGCCCGAGGCCGCCGCCGCGGTGCCGTACATCCGCGAGCAGCTCGACCGCATGGGCGAAACCGTGCCCCTGGTCGGCGACTTCCACTACAACGGCCACCGCCTGCTGACGGACTACCCCGACTGCGCGCAGGCGCTCTCCAAGTACCGCATCAACCCCGGCAACGTGGGCAAGGGCGACAAGCGCGACCGCCAGTTCGGCCAGATGATCGAAGCCGCGATGCGCTGGGACAAGGCCGTGCGCATCGGCGTCAACTGGGGCAGCCTCGACCAGGAACTGCTGGCCCATCTCATGGACGAGAACAGCCGCCGCGCCGTGCCCTGGGATGCCCGGCAGGTGATGTACGAGGCGCTGATCACCTCGGCCGTCGAATCGGCCCGCCGTGCCGAGGCCATGGGCCTGGACGGCAACCAGATCATCCTGTCGTGCAAGGTCAGCGGCGTGCAGGACCTGATATCCGTCTACCGCGAACTGGCGCGGCGCAGCGACTACGCCCTGCACCTGGGCCTGACCGAAGCCGGCATGGGCACCAAGGGCACGGTGGCTTCGGCCGCTGCGCTGTCCGTGCTGCTGCAAGAGGGTATCGGCGACACCATCCGCGTGTCGCTCACGCCCCAGCCGGGCGAAGCCCGCACGCAGGAGGTGGTGGTGGCTTCCGAGCTGCTGCAGGCCCTGGGCATGCGGGCCTACGTGCCCAGCGTGACGGCCTGCCCCGGCTGCGGCCGCACCACCAGCACCACGTTCCAGGAACTGGCCAAGCAGATCGACGACCACCTGCGTTCGCAGATGCCGGTGTGGCGGGTGCGTTACCCGGGCGTCGAGAAGCTCAAGGTCGCGGTCATGGGCTGCATCGTCAATGGCCCCGGCGAAAGCAAGCATGCCGACATCGGCATCAGCCTGCCCGGCACCGGCGAGGCACCGGCCGCACCCGTGTTCATCGACGGCGAAAAGGCCCTGACGCTGCGCGGCGACAACATCGCGCAGGAGTTCCATCAGCTGGTCGAGGACTACATCGCCAAGCGATTCGGCGGACGCCAGCCCGAGTCCGTTGCCTGACGCGCTGGCCGGCACCGCGCCTTCGCCGCTCAGGCGGGGCAGGCCCGGTCCGAGCCGTCCGAATCATTCATCGAGAAATACCGTGAGCAATAACAAAGAGAACAACAAGGAAGCCGCACTGCCCAAGCCCCAGAAGCTGGTGGCGGTCAAGGGCATGAACGACATCCTGCCGCCCGAATCCGCGCGCTGGGAATGGCTCGAAGAGAAGGTGCGCAACCTGATGGAGCGCTACGCCTACCGCAACCTGCGCACGCCCATCGTGGAGCCCACGGCGCTCTTCGTGCGCGGCCTGGGCGAGGTGACGGACATCGTCGAGAAGGAGATGTATTCCTTCGAAGACCGGCTCAACGGCGAGCAATTGACGCTGCGCCCTGAATCCACCGCCGGCGTGGTGCGCGCCGTGGTGGAGCACTCCATGCTGTACGAAGGCGGCAAGCGCCTCTACTACATGGGGCCGATGTTCCGGCACGAGCGGCCGCAGCGCGGGCGCTATCGCCAGTTCCACCAGATCGGCGCGGAAGCACTGGGCTTTCCGGGCGCCGAGGTGGATGCCGAACTCATCCTGCTGGCCGATGCCCTGTGGAAGGAGCTGGGCCTCACCGATGTCCGGCTCGAACTCAACAGCCTGGGCCAGCCCGATGAGCGCAAGGCGCACCGCGCTGCCCTGATCGCCTATCTGGAAGCGCATGCCGACCAGCTGGACGAGGAGGCGCGCCGGCGCCTGCACACCAACCCTCTGCGCATTCTCGACACCAAGAACCCTGCCATGCAGGCCCTGGTGGAGGCCGCGCCCAAGCTCATCGACTTCCTCGGCGAAGACTCGCTGCGCCACCTGGACCGCGTCAAGGCGATCCTAGATGCGAACGGCGTGGCATGGCGCATCAACCCGCGCCTGGTGCGCGGCATGGACTACTACAACCTCACGGTGTTCGAGTTCATCACCGACCGGCTGGGCTCGCAGGGCACCATCTGCGGCGGCGGCCGGTACGACTATCTGATCGAGCAGGTGGGCGGCAAGCCCGCGCCGGCCGTGGGCTGGGCCCTGGGCGTTGAGCGCGTGCTCGAATTGCTGAAAGAGCAGGGCACGGCACCCCGTGAGCTGGTTCCCGATGCCTATGCGGTCGTGCAGGATGTCGATTCCATGCCCGCCGCGATGGCCGCGCTGCAGCAGCTGCGGGCGCTGGGCGTGCGGGTGCAGATGCAGCCCTCCGCGGCCGAGGGCATGGCGAGCCTGAAGTCCCAGTTCAAGAAGGCGGACGCGAGCGGCAGCCCTTATGCCCTGGTGTTCGCCGGCGACGAGCTGGCGCGTGGCGCGGTCCTCGTGAAGTCGCTGCGCGACGGCAGCGGCGCGCAGGTCGAGCGTCCCCTGTCCAGCCTGGCCGAATGGGCCGGCACCCTACAATCGATCCGCTGAACACACCACATCATGGCAAACCATTTCGACCTCGAAGAACAAGAGCAGCTGGATCAGATCAAGCACTTCTGGAACACCTGGGGCACGCTCATCAGCAGCGTGCTGATCGTGGTGTTCGGTGCGATCGCCGCGTGGAACGGCTACCAGTACTGGCAGAACCGCCAGGCCTCCCAGGCCGCAGCGCTGGCCGACGCCATGGATTCGGCCGTCGCCTCCGCCGACACCGCCCGCATCGAGCAGGTCTTTGCGGACATGAAGTCGCGCTACGGCGGCACGGTCCAGGCCGGGCAGGCCGGGCTGCTCTCCGCCAAGGCGCTTTTCGATGCCGGCAAGCTGGACGCTGCCAAGGCCGAGCTGACCTGGCTGGCGCAGAACGCATCCGACGACGGCTACAAGGCCCTGGCCCGGCTGCGGCTGGCCGGCGTGCTGATCGACGAGAAGGCTTACGACGAAGCCATGAAGCAGCTGTCGGGTTCGGTGCCGGCAGGTTTCGACGCGGCCTTCGCCGACCGCAAGGGCGACGTGCTGGCGCTGCAGGGCAAGAAGGCCGAGGCCATCGCGGAATACGAGCGTGCCTACAAGGCCTTCGAAGACCGCGTGGATTACCGGCGTCTGGTGGAAGTGAAGCTGAATGCCCTCGGGGCATCGGTGCCGCAGCAGTCCGTGGCCGTGGCCACGTCATCCGGAGGTGTTCAATGATGGGTCGTCTGATGGCGATGAAGCGGCCTCTGGCCGGTGGCATTCTGCTGGCCGGCGCGCTGCTGCTGACCGGCTGTTCCCTGTGGGGCGGCTCTTCCAAGCCCAAGCCGGCGGACCTCGGTCCCAACGTGCCGATCCTGGGCGTGCGCCAGGCCTGGACCGCCAAGATCGGCTCCACCGCCGGCCTGCCGCTCGAAGTCCAGGTCAACGGCAATGTGGTGACGGTGGCGTCCGCCGATGGCGCCGTGGCGGCCATCGACGCACGCACGGGCGGCGACATCTGGCGTGCATCCCTGGGCGAGCCCCTGTCCGCCGGCGTGGGCAGCGACGGCAAGTGGACGGCCGTGGTCACGCAGAAGAACGACGTCGTCGTGCTGGCGAATGCGCGCGAACTGTGGCGCCAGACGCTGCAGGCGCAGTCCTATACGCCGCCCCTGGTGGCGGGCAATCGTGTTTTCGTGCTGGAAGCCAACCGCTCCGTTGCCGCCTTCGATGCGGCGACCGGCCGGCAGCTCTGGAGCCAGCAGCGTTCGGGCGATCCTCTCGTCCTGCGCCAGCATGGCGTGCTGATCGCGGTGGGCGACACCCTGGTGGCGGGCCTCGGCGGACGGCTGGTGGGCTTCAATCCTGATAACGGCAGCATCCGCTGGGAGGCCCCCGTGGCCAGCTCGCGCGGCACCAACGACGTCGAGCGGCTGGTGGAGGTCATCGGCCGTACGAGCCGCGTGGGCGACGTGGTCTGCGCGCGCGCCTTCCAGGCCGCTGTGGGTTGCGTGAACGCGCTGCGTGGCAGCACGCTCTGGACCCAGCCTGCCAACGGCGCCGAAGGCGTGGACGGCGACGACCAGCTGGTCTTCGGCACCGAAAGCAACGGCACGGTCATCGCATGGAAGCGCCAGGACGGCGCCAAGGCCTGGACGTCCGAGCGCCTGCAATACCGCAAGCTGTCGGCACCCCTGGTGCTGGGCCGCTCCGTCGTAATCGGCGACGACTCCGGCCTGGTGCATCTGCTGTCCCGTGAAGATGGCTCCCCTCTGAACCGCCTGACCACCGATGGCTCGGGCGTGTCGGTCGGCCCCGTGGCTTCGTCCGACACCCTGGTCGTCGTCACCCGCAACGGCGGCATCTACGGCTTCCGCCCAGAATAACAAGCGTAAGAATGAAGCCAGTCATCGCCCTCGTCGGGCGGCCCAATGTGGGCAAATCCACGCTGTTCAATCGGCTCACCAAGTCGCGGGATGCGATCGTCGCCGATTTCGCCGGCCTGACCCGGGACCGGCATTACGGCAACGGCAAGCAGGGCAAGCACGAGTACATCGTGATCGATACCGGGGGCTTCGAGCCCGATGCCTCCGCCGGCATCTACCGGGAGATGGCCAAGCAGACCCAGCAGGCCGTGGCCGAGGCCGACGTCGTCGTGTTCGTGGTCGATGCCCGTGCGGGCCTCTCGGCGCAGGATCACGACATCGCTAACTACCTGCGCAAGCTGGGCAAGCCCTGCGTGCTGGTCGGCAACAAGGCCGAAGGCATGCTCGAAGGCGCGCAGCTGGCCGAGTTCTACGAACTGGGCCTGGGCGAGGTCCACCCCGTCTCGGCAGCGCACGGCCAGGGCATCCGCAGCCTGGTGGAGCTGGCCCTCGCGCCGCTGCAGCTGCCCGATCCGGACGAAGACGCCGATCAGGTGGATGCCGGCGTGATCCGCCTGGCCGTGGCCGGTCGCCCCAATGTGGGCAAGTCCACCCTGATCAACACCTGGCTGGGCGAAGAGCGGCTCGTCGCCTTCGACATGCCCGGCACCACGCGGGACGCGATCTCCGTTCCGTTCGAACGGCAAGGCCAGAAGTTCGAGCTGATCGATACGGCCGGGCTGCGCCGCAAGGGCCGGGTGTTCGAGGCCATCGAGAAGTTCTCCGTCGTCAAGACCTTGCAGGCGATCGAATCGGCGAACGTCGTGCTGCTTTTGCTCGATGCGACGCAAGGCGTGACCGACCAGGATGCCCACATCGCGGGCTACGTGCTGGAAAGCGGCCGCGCCGTGGTGCTGGCCGTGAACAAGTGGGATGCGGTCGATGACTACGGCCGTCAGATGCTCGAGCGTTCCATCGAGACGCGGCTTTCGTTCCTGAAGTTCGCCTCGCTGCACTTCATCTCCGCGAAGAAGCGGCAGGGCCTGGGGCCGCTCTGGTCCTCGATCGCGCAGGCCCACAAGGCGGCCACGTGCAAGATGTCCACGCCCGTGCTGACGCGGCTGCTGCTGGAGGCCGTGCAGTTCCAGAGCCCCAAGCGTTCGGGCATGTTCCGCCCGAAGCTGCGCTATGCGCATCAGGGCGGCATGAACCCGCCCGTGATCGTCATCCACGGCAACTCGCTGGAACATGTCACGGATGCGTACAAGCGCTTCCTCGAAGGTCGCTTCCGCAAGGAGTTCAACCTCGTCGGAACGCCTCTGCGCATCGAGATGAAGACCTCTCACAATCCCTTTGCGGACAAGGACGACGCGTAATCGGCCGTCCATCGGAACCTAAGGCTTTGTGGCCCGGTGGGCTGCAGGGCTGTGGTATGGTGCAGTTTTACAACAACATTCGTTGAACACGGAGAATATCGTGAGCAATAAAGGCCAACTCTTGCAAGACCCGTTTCTGAACGCACTGCGTCGTGAGCATGTGCCGGTGTCCATCTATCTGGTCAATGGCATCAAGCTCCAGGGGCAGATCGAATCGTTCGATCAGTACGTGGTGCTGCTGCGCAATACCGTGACCCAGATGGTTTACAAGCACGCCATTTCCACGATCGTTCCGGGCCGCGCCGTGAACTTCAGCACGGCCGAAGCTGGCGACAGCGACGCTGCTGCCTGACGTTGGCGCTTCCATCCCATTGGCGTATCTCCTTCTTGCCTTCTAGCTCCAATTTGTCTTGAGTTCTCCCGATACTCCTGAGGTTTCCGCCACGCCCGTGGTTCTCGTGGGCGTTGATTTTGGGCTGCCCCATTTCGATGGGGAACTGGAGGAGTTGGGTCTGCTCGCGCAGACGGCCGGCCTCGACCCCGTGGCCCGGCTGACCTGCAAGCGCAAGGCGCCCGATGCGGCCTTGTTCGTCGGCAGCGGCAAGGCCGACGAGATCCGCATGCTCGCGCAGATGCATGGCGCGAAGGAAGTGCTGTTCGACCAGGCCCTCAGCCCGGCGCAACAGCGCAACCTCGAGCGCCAGCTCGAAATGCCGGTCAACGACCGGACACTGCTCATCCTCGAGATATTCGCCCAGCGCGCCCGCAGCCATGAAGGCAAGCTGCAGGTGGAGCTGGCGAAGCTGCGCTACCTGAGCACGCGCCTCGTGCGCCGCTGGTCCCACCTGGAGCGCCAGCGCGGCGGTATCGGAACCCGGGGTGGCCCGGGCGAAACGCAGATCGAGCTGGACCGCCGCATGATCAACGAGGCG
Organism: Paracidovorax wautersii; assembly: GCF_900113035.1. Classification (GTDB taxonomy): domain Bacteria; phylum Pseudomonadota; class Gammaproteobacteria; order Burkholderiales; family Burkholderiaceae_C; genus Paracidovorax; species Paracidovorax wautersii. The sequence goes on from NZ_FONX01000024.1 coordinate 49,167, forward strand.
ATCAAGCGCACGCGTGAGCGGCTCGACAAGGTCAAGCGCCAGCGTTCCACGCAGCGCCGCCAGCGTGAGCGGCGCGACACATTCAATATCTCGCTGGTGGGCTACACCAATGCCGGCAAGTCCACGCTGTTCAACGCGTTGGTGAAGGCCCGTGCCTACGCGGCCGACCAGCTGTTCGCCACCCTGGACACCACGACCCGGCAGCTCTACTTGGCGGAGGCGGGGCAGTCCGTGTCCCTCTCCGACACCGTGGGTTTCATCCGCGATCTGCCGCACGGGCTGGTGGATGCTTTCCAGGCCACGCTGCAGGAAGCCGTCGATGCGGATCTGCTGCTGCATGTCGTGGATGCGGCGAACCCCGGCTTTCCCGAACAGATCGCGCAGGTGCAGAAGGTGCTTGCGGAGATCGGTGCGTCGGACGTTCCGCAGCTGCTGGTTTTCAACAAGGTGGATGCCCTGGCGCCCGAGGCCCAGGCGACCCAGCGGCAGGACACCTACGAGCTGGACGGCACCCCCGTTCCCCGCATCTTCGTGAGCGCACGCACGGGCGAAGGCCTGGCGCAGTTGCGGGCCCAGCTGGCCGCGACGTGCATATCGGCCCGCACGGACGGCATGACCCCTGGCGATACTGCTGAATTGACGGGCAGTGATGGCTGATTGGGCACAATGCCCGATCGGCTCCATGTCTTCAGAGAAACAGAGACTTTCCGCATGAATCTGCATCGACGCGCTCCCCGTTGGGCCCTGTTGCCCCAGCGTATCCGGGGAATGTTCAATTTAAACGACCCCCGCTGGGGGCGTGGCGACGACAAGAGCGAAGGTGCCGGTCGCCCGGATTCCGATCCCCCTCCAGCGCAGCGTCCCCAAGGACAGCGCGGCAGAGACCAGGGCAATGCGGGACAGCCGCCGGATCTCGATGAACTCTGGCGCGATCTCAATCGCAAGCTCGGCGGCCTTTTCGGCGGCAAGAATGGTGGCGGCCGTGGCCCGACGGGCGGCGGCAACGGCGGGTTTCAGCCCGACATGAAGAACGCCGGCGTGGGCGTGGCCCTGATCGCAGGCGTGGCCGTGCTGATCTGGCTCGGCACGGGCTTCTTCATCGTGCAGGAAGGCCAGCAGGCGGTCATCACGCAATTCGGCAAGTACAAGGGCACCGTGGGTGCCGGCTTCAACTGGCGCCTGCCGTACCCCATTCAGCGGCATGAACTGGTGTTCGTCACGCAGATCCGTTCCGTCGATGTGGGGCGCGACAACGTCATCAAGAGCACGGGCCTGCGCGAGTCGGCCATGCTGACCGAAGACGAGAACATCGTCGAAATCAAGTTCGCGGTGCAGTACCGGCTGAGCGATGCACGCGCATGGCTGTTCGAGAGCCGCAATCCGGCTGACACGGTGGTGCAGGTCGCTGAAACCGCGGTGCGCGAAGTCGTCGGCAAGATGCGCATGGACGCCGCGCTGGCGGACGAGCGCGATCAGATCGCCCCCCGCGTCCGTGCGCTCATGCAGACCATCCTGGACCGCTACAAGATCGGCGTGGAAGTGGTCGGCATCAACCTGCAGCAGGGCGGCGTCCGTCCGCCCGAGCAGGTGCAGGCCGCGTTCGACGATGTGCTGAAGGCCGGCCAGGAGCGCGAGCGCGCCAAGAACGAGGCCCAGGCCTATGCCAACGACGTGATCCCGCGCGCCGTGGGTGCTGCATCTCGCCTGAACGAGGAAGCCGCTGCCTACAAGGCACGCATCGTCGCGCAGGCGCAAGGCGATGCGCAACGTTTCAGCTCGGTGCTGACGGAATACCAGAAGGCCCCGCAGGTAACCCGCGACCGCATGTATCTCGAATCCATGCAGCAGGTGTACAGCAACGTGACCAAGGTGCTGGTGGATTCGCGCCAGGGTTCCAACCTGCTGTATCTGCCGCTCGACAAGATCATGCAGAGCGTCTCCCAGAACGTGTCCGGCACGGCCGCGAGCGGAGCCCCCGTCGAAGCGCCGCCGGCGACCAGCTCCAGCGTTCCTGCGACGACGCCGTCGTCGTCTGCCTTCCAGAATGATGCCCGCATGCGTGACACCAGCCGCACGCGTGAGCGCGATGCCCGCTAGGAGTGAGTTGTGAACAGAGTCGGATTTATCGCTTCCACCTTGCTGCTGGCGCTGGCCTTGCTGAGCTCCATGCTGTTCGTCGTCGATCAACGCCAATTCGGCGTGGTCTATGCGCTCGGGCAGATCAAGGAAGTCATCACCGAGCCGGGCCTGAACTTCAAGCTGCCGCCGCCGTTCCAGAACGTGCGCTACATCGACAAGCGCCTGCTGACCCTGGACAGCACGGATACCGAGTCGATGCTGACGGCTGAAAAGCAGCGTGTCGTCATCGACTGGTACGTGCGCTGGCGCATTTCGGACCCGCTGGAATACATCCGCAATGTGGGCCTGGACGAGAACGCCGGTGCGATCCAGCTCAACCGCGTGGTGCGCAACGCCTTCCAGGAAGAAGTGAATCGCCGCACGGTGAAGGATCTGCTCTCCGGCAAGCGTGAAGAGCTGATGGCCGAGGTCAAGCGCGAAGTGCTGGACACGGTGCGCGGCAGCAAGCCCTGGGGTGTGGATGTCGTCGATGTGCGCATCACCCGCATCGACTACGTCGAAGCCATCACCGAGTCCGTCTATCGCCGCATGGAGGCCGAACGCAAGCGCGTCGCCAATGAACTGCGTTCCACGGGCGCCGCAGAGGGCGAGAAGATCCGCGCCGACGCCGACCGGCAGCGCGAGATCACGATCGCCAATGCGTACCGTGACGCGCAGAAGGTCAAGGGCGAGGGGGATGCCGAAGCATCGCGCGCGTATGCAGAGGCCTTTGGCCGCGATCCGCAGTTCGCTCAGTTCTATCGCAGCCTCGAAGCGTACAAATCCAGCTTCAACAAGAAGAGCGATGTCGTGATCGTCGATCCTTCTTCGTCCGAGTTCTTCAAGGCCTACCGCGGCACGCCATCGGCGGCACCGCGTAACTGACATCGGCCTGCTGGCCTCGCAGCATGGGCCCGCGCAAGTGGGCGGCCTGCGAGGTCGGCTTGGGTTCTCTGCCACTGCGGTGGCACCCAGCTCCCAAACCCCTCCTTGACGGTTCTGCTCGCCTGACTCCGCGCGGCCTTGTGTGCCTCGCTTCGCCATGCCGGGCCCATTCATGTGCCATCGCCGTTTCGCCTTGGGGGCGTTCGGCACTTGTCGGGCAGGCCTTTGCGGGCCGCACCCGGTAGAATCGCGTTTTTAACAGCTACCCGATTTCTCATGTCTGCTTGGGTCCTGCCGGATCACATTGCTGATGTGCTGCCTTCCGAGGCGCGGCATATCGAAGAACTGCGCCGAGGGTTGCTCGATACGGCTTGTAGCTACGGCTATGAGCTGGTCATGCCTCCTCTGCTGGAGCATTTGGAGTCCTTGTTGACGGGCGCAGGCGAAGCGCTCGATCTGCAGACATTCAAACTGGTGGACCAGCTCTCTGGTCGCTCCATGGGCTTGCGTGCCGACACCACGCAGCAGGCGGCGCGCATTGACGCCCACCTACTCAATCGCAAGGGGGTCAGCCGGCTGTGCTACTGCGGCCCGGTGCTGCACACCCGACCCGACAAACCGCATGCCACGCGCGAGCCGCTGCAATTCGGTGCGGAAATCTACGGCCATTCCGGCCTGGAGGCCGACATCGAGAGCGTGCTTCTGGCGCTGGAGTGCCTCGCGGTGGCCAAGGTCAAGAGCGTGAGCGTCGATCTGGCCGATGTGCGTATCGTGCGCAGCCTGCTGCAGCACGTGCCCAAGGAAGACTTCGATCTGGCGCGCATCCAGAACGCGCTGGCCGTCAAGGATTCGAGCGAGCTGGCCGATCTGACCAGGCAGTTGCCTGCGGCCTCCCGCGATGGCCTGCAAACGCTGCTGCGGCTCTACGGTGGCATTGATGTGCTGGACGACGCCGAGCGCATGCTCGGCGACTTCCCGGGCATCAAGCCGGTCCTGGCGGGGCTGCGCACGATCGCGTCGCGGCTCTCCTCGGCCCAGGTCACGGTGGATCTCGCCGATCTGCGGGGCTATGCCTATTACAGCGGCGCACGCTTCGCCATGTACGCGCCGGGTGCCAGCGACGCGCTGGTTCGCGGTGGCCGCTACGACGAGGTGGGGGCGGCCTTCGGGCGCAACCGCCCGGCGGCGGGCTTCAGCCTGGACATCAAGCAATTGGTGAGCGTTGTTTCGCCTCGTGCGCTCCGGGCCGCAGTCCGCGCGCCGTGGGGGGAGGGCGCTGAAGTCGAGTCGATGATCTCTGCGCTTCGTCGCCAGGGTGAGACGGTCGTCTGTGTCCTGCCGGGGCACGAAAGCGAAGTGGATGAATTCCTCTGTGACAGAGAGCTGTTGCACGTGAACGGGCAGTGGACCGTTCGTCCTATCTGAAGCATTTGAACAATGGAATCGGGTTTGAAATGAAAGCAAGCAAGGGTCGTAACGTCGTTGTGGTCGGAACCCAGTGGGGTGACGAGGGCAAGGGCAAGCTGGTGGACTGGCTCACCGAGAGTGCTCAGGGCGTCGTCCGTTTCCAAGGGGGCCACAACGCGGGCCACACGCTCGTCATCAATGGCGTCAAGACCGCCTTGCACCTGATTCCCAGCGGCATCATGCGCCCCGGGGTCAAGTGCTACATCGGCAATGGCGTGGTGCTGTCGGCTGCCAAGCTGTTCGAGGAAATCGAAGGCCTGGAGCGTGCCGGCGTGGACGTGCGTTCCCGGCTGCGCGTGAGCGAAGCCTGCCCGCTGATCCTGCCCTTCCATGCGGCACTGGATGTGGCGCGTGAAGCTGCGCGCGAGCATGGCGGCGTGGAAAAGATCGGCACCACCGGCCGCGGCATCGGCCCCGCATATGAAGACAAGATCGCCCGCCGCGCCCTGCGCGTGCAGGATCTGAAGTACCCGGAGCGTTTCGCTGCCAAGCTGCGCGAACTCCTGGAACTGCACAACCATGTGCTGACCTCGTTCCTGCGCTCGGGTGAATTCGTCTTCCCGGAGGCGCTGCGCCCCTATCTGCACAACGGCGAGGTGCAGTTCGACGCGGTCTATTCGGAAGCCATGAAGCACGCGGAACTGCTCAAGCCGATGATGGCCGACGTGTCGCGTGAACTGAACGAAGCGCATCTGGCCGGCGATAACCTGCTGTTCGAAGGCGCCCAGGGCACGCTGCTGGATGTCGATCACGGCACCTACCCCTATGTCACGTCCAGCAACTGCGTGGCGGGCAATGCCGCCGCCGGCGCGGGCGTCGGCCCCGGCCTGCTGCACTATGTGCTGGGTATCACCAAGGCCTACTGCACCCGCGTGGGCGGTGGCCCGTTCCCGACTGAACTGGAATGGGAAAAGCCGGGTACCCCGGGTTACCACATGAGCACCGTGGGCGCCGAAAAGGGCGTTACCACCGGTCGTAGCCGCCGCTGCGGCTGGTTCGATGCCGCCTTGCTCAAGCGCAGCGCGCAGGTGAATGGCCTGACCGGGCTGTGCATCACCAAGCTGGATGTGCTGGATGGCCTGGAAGAGCTGAAGCTGTGCGTCGGCTACGAACTCGACGGCGCCAAGGTCGATCTGCTGCCCATGGGCGCTGAAGAGATCGCACGCTGCGTGCCCATCTATCAAAGCATGCCCGGCTGGACCGATTCCACCGTGGGCGTGACGCGCTATGACGAACTCCCCGTCAATGCACGGAAGTATCTCGAGCGCATCGAGGAAGTCACGGGCGTGCCCATCGCCATGATTTCCACCAGTCCCGACCGGGATCACACCATCCTCATGCACAACCCCTACCAGGTTGGCTGATGTTTTTGACGCTTGGCGCCCTATGTGTGGGCGCTAGGTGCTATGAATTTAGGAGTTTTCATGTTGACGGAAGACGGCAAGCATCTCTATGTGAGCTATGACGAGTACCACAGCCTCATCGAGAAGCTGGCCTTGAAGGTACATCAGTCCGGTTGGGAGTTCGACACCATCCTGTGTCTGGCCAGAGGAGGTCTGCGCCCGGGTGACATCCTGAGCCGCATCTTCGACAAGCCCCTGGCCATCATGTCCACCAGTTCCTACCGCGCTGAAGCCGGTACGGTGCGTGGACATCTCGACATCGCCCGCTTCATCACCACGCCCAAGGGCGAGATCGCCGGGCGTGTGCTGCTGGTCGATGACCTGGCAGACTCGGGTCACACCTTGAACGCAGTGATCTCGATGCTCAAGAGCAACTACTCTCCTATTAGTGAGTTGCGCAGTGCAGTGATCTGGACCAAGGGGCTGTCCACCTTCGTGCCGGACTACTCGGTCGAATTCCTGCCCACCAACCCCTGGATCCACCAACCGTTCGAAGGCTATGACAGCCTGACGCCTGAGAAGCTTCTAGAGAAGTGGCGGGTCTGAAGAGCCTCCCAAGCAGGTTGTAGGAAAAAGATTGCAGGAAAAGACGCCGGGCCCCGATTCTTGTGTACACTAGCGGGCTTGGCGCAGTCGAGGCAACGAAAGGAGCTTCGGAGGTGTTGAGAAAAAAGGTTGGTTTTGAGTTGCGGCTGGTTGAAAAATCGGTGTAGAATTCAAGGCTCCGCTAAACGGGGTTGATTGCTGATGCGATCGGTTCTGTGAGGTGAAAATAAAGACCTTCGGTCTTGACGGTGTTTAAAAAATGCTGTTATAATCGAGGGCTTCGCTGAAAGCGGTTTGCGAAAGCAAGTTGATTAAAGCGAATAACCTTCAAGTTTGACAGGACTTTAAAAAACCTGTTAGAATTCAAGGCTCTGCTGATCGCAGCAAAGCTTGAAAGAAAAGAAGAGATTCTGATCTTTCGGTTCCTTAAAAATATACAGCCGATAAGCGTGGGCGTTTGATGGCGAGTGCCAAGTTCTTTGGAACTAGTGCTTAGCACTACAAACGCTCATGAGATAGAAGTGAAGTTCACTTCAATTCTTTTTTATGAGTTGCTCGAAAGAGCGA
>NZ_FONX01000039.1 GCF_900113035.1 Paracidovorax wautersii
GTCGCAGCGCTGGCCTCCAACCCCAGCGCCACGCTCGATGTTCTGCAGCCGTTCACCAAACCCGAACTGTGGACCAGTGGCGTCGAGCAATCGCGCGCGCTCGGCGCAATGCTGGGGCGCTTGGGTGTGGGTGCTGGCTCCAGCCGACAGGTGGTCCCTGACATCGGCTTACCCGCGGCAATGCGTTAACCGATCCGTCACAAGGAAATCCCAAAGCATGGCACGTCGGTTTGAGGGTCTCGACTCATCCTCGGAGATCTCGGAGTTAAAGCTTCGGGAGGACCTTCGGCCGTTGTCGGTCAAGCTGCGTGATTGGTGGCTCACGCCCGATGGTCAAACCACCACGCTCATGTGCATGCTCGGATTGGCCGTCATTGGGATCTGGGCCCCATTTGCTGGGGAGGTGGTGTTGCTGCTCGTGCTGGGATTCAGCGCGCTGCAGCTGAACTACAAGAAACGCAAATGGGACTTCCCGCTGCGTGTGCCGATGTCTGCTGGGCTGATCGACGGCAGCACGAACAAGGAAGGCAAGGGCATCATGTTCGTTGGCAACGAGATTGGCTCGGGCTTGCCCGCGTCGATCTCGGACAACGACGCTCGGACCCACGCCCTGATCTTCGGCACTACTGGATCGGGTAAGACCGTCTTCCTGATGGGCTTTGTGTTCTGCAGCCTGGTCTACAACGGAGGTGCCTCGTACACGGATGGCAAGGGCGACGTGAAGCTCTGGCTCTTGTTCATGAACGCGTGCCGGATGCTGGGCCGCGAGGATGACCTGTTGCTCATCTCTTTCATCACGTCAGGGCACGAGTTCTACGATCGTCAAGAGACCAAGATCAGCAACACCATCAATCCCTATGCCAACGGTAGTTCAGGGATGTGCACGGAAGCCTCGATCTCGCTGATGGACTCTGGCGGCGGCGACGACATGTGGAAGGGTCGCGCGATCGCATTCCTTGGCGGTCTCATCAAGCCCCTTGTCTTCCTTCGCGATCAAGGCGAAGTGCTCCTCGATGCGGAGCTGATCCGCGATTATTTCGACCTGCCAAAGTTGGAGAAGTTTGTCTGGGATGAAAACGATATCTGGAAGGGTGGCCTGAATCGGGAGCAGGGTTACTTCTCGAAGAAATACGGAAAGGTGTGGAAAGCGGTCATTCGGCCTCTGGAGGCCTTCATGACCACCATTCCTGGCTATGACAGGTCCAGACTTGGCAAGCAGGAACAGAAGACCCTGGAGCAGCACGGCTACATCACGATGCAGCTGGCGCGGCTGTTCGGTGACCTGGCCGACAACTATGGGCACATCATGAAGACCCCGCTCGGCGAGGTGGACATGTATGACGTTGTGATCAATGACCGGATTCTCGTGACTCTCCTGCCGGCGCTGGAGCGCTCTCCCGAATCGTTGGGGATGCTCGGTAAGATCATCGTAGGTGGGATCAAGCAGATGGCCGCAGGCTGCCTTGGCAATAAGGTCGAAGGCCTGCGTCGGGAAATCGTCGAGGCCCGGCCCACCAATTCCCCCGTCCCGTTTCCAACCATCTTCGACGAGTACGGCTACTACGCTGTGCTCGGTTTCAGCTCGATGCCCGCTCAAGCGCGGAGCCTGGGCTTCATGGTTGTCTTTGCAGCCCAGGACTTTGCGTCCTTGAAGAAGTCCAGCCCCGAAGAGGCTGATCAGACATGGGAAAACACGAACCTGCGCGGCATCGGCCGCATCACGTCGGGCACTGCATCCGAGACCTACAAGCGCATGGTCGAACTCGGCGGCACCGCCAACGTGGCTGAGGTGTCTGGCTGGGAGATCGATCGCACCAGGCTCGTTTCGAAGTTGCGTGCGAGCGAACAGATCAAGATCACAGAGAAGCCTCGCGTCAACACTCACGACCTTCACTCGCAAGCTGACGGCGAGTTTCACCTTTTTCTTGGGAAGAAGGAGCAGGGTGGCCAGAAGGGCTTGATGAAGATCGTCAGGGTGAACGGCTTCTTCTCGGAAATTGTCCATGGAGGCAGGCGAGACAAGAAGAACGAGCAGCCCAATGTGGAGTACCTGTGCATCAACCACTTTGCACGGGTAGCCCCTCCCGCGGAAATTGTCTCGCCCGCAACAAACGCAATGATCAAGGGTGACAACGGGATCAGGGCCGCCATTGCCAACGACCAGCTGACGTTGCCGATCAGCACGATGGAGTCGCGCAATCCCATTCCCATCATGAGCGGGGAGTTGTATCGCCTCAATAGCGAGCTTGAGAACCCCTTTCCGCTACTGGACCAAGTCTTCGCAGGCATGGCGTACCTGGCTATCTCTGAGCAAAAACGCAAAGCCGACATCATGAAGTCGCTAGATCTGGTGACCTCAAGCGTGCCGGCGGTCAAGGCCGCGAGCAAGCCGCCGCCGATCGTCACTGCCCAGACGGACGGGGGAGCAAGCAGCTCAGGATCAGGAGGGCCGGTCCAGGCGATGGTTCCGACGAAGGTGAATGTGCCTGTCGGTTTGCCCGGCACCATTGGCAAGCCGCCGGCTGCGATCGGGAAGCCTCCGGTGGGGGCTTCGCCGCTCAAAGTGGGCGCATCGCCTCTGTCGAAAGCTGGTCTCTCCGCGCCGCCCGTTGTACCTGCAGGTTCTGCTGCTGCTTCCTCCGCCGCCGCATCAGTGCCGAATGTCGAGGCCAAGGCTCCGGCAGCGGACGGTGATCCGCTGGTGCTCAGCGACGGCGACAAGGAGTTGTTGGCCAAGGTGAATCTGTTCACGAACGGAGAAGTCGATATTCCCGTGAACTCGGTTACCAAAGAACAACTTGTTCAACTCGCACAAGATTTGTTGACCGCAGGCAGCGACGTGCTTGGCATCGATCTTGGAGAAGCCAACCCACAGGACGTCATCGACAACGCTCAGGCCCGAGGGACCATCCAGTCGAGCGTCAAGGTGCTTGATGCACAAGCGATCACGGATGTGATTCTGGCGGTGGACCCTAGCGTGTTGAGCCCTGACCAGGAAGCCGCCAAGCGCCGCGAGGCGCGTGCTTTCGTAGACAACATGGCGGCCGGCTCCACGTACTTGGATCTGCCGTTGCCCAACAGCGCCTTGCCCGTGGCCAGCTTCAAGGACGCAGTCGATGCCCTTGCAGAAGGAGTGTTCGATGGGGAATAGGGGGCAAATCGCGCGCATCGCGTTACGCGGCCTCTTTCTGGGCATCCTTACTGCTGTGTTCGCAATGGTCGTCTGGTATGTCTGGCGTCCTTCCCACCTCGTCTGGGCGCGCAATGCTTACGCGATGACCCAAGCGGGGGCCTGGGATGGCTGGGAAGGGTTTATCGCACTGCTAGCGTATTGGTTCTTCGAGCTGCGCGGGCGCGCCATTGTCACTGTGCTGGCGATGGTGCTGTGGTGCCTTTCTGCGTGGTCAGTGCTTGGCAGTGCAATCAGGGGGCACATCCATGACTGAACGAATGTCTGCCGCGCAGTACAGCTCCATGATCGCAACCGCAGGAGGCTCCGGCCGTTCGGGTGGGAGGATGCTCCGCCTGCCGGCCGACTTTGTTCAGGTGGCTCGGGCCAAGCCAGCGAAATCTCCGGCATCCGACTCTGAGCAAGCTGACGAATCGCCTCGAAAACAACGTATCAGCAGCGCCCAGAAAGCGCGCGAGCGGGTCGCGAAAGTGGTCGATGCTTTGGAGACGTCGCGGATTGAGGTCGATTACAGGATCAACGACGACGGCACAGAGCGTGCACTGATCCGTGTGGTTGGGGGCGAAACGTTACCGCCGAATCGGGCGGCCAACATCGGTCGCGAAGTCTCCAAGCTCTCGCAAAGGACGTTCAGTCGATATAAGCACGCCTGCGCTGATCGCATGCAGGATGCGGCAACGCTGCTGCAGCAGCAAGTCATCGCTGCAGGCAATCCACGCTTCAATGCACATTTTCGCAAGGTACGTGTCTCATACGGCCGCCAGGTCGTCGAGACGCGCCGCCTGATTGATGAGGACGCGGTTGGATACTCGTTCAAATACCTGCTTGATGGCGTGGTGCGTGCAGGAATGCTGGTGGACGATTCCAGGAAGTATGTACGCATGGGCGAGCATATTCAACGGCAGGGATCGGAGTCGGTGCTGCTCATCGTTCTGGAGACGATGCTGCCGGAGGCTGCTTCATGAAGCGCGTGAGCTTGGTAGACAAGGTCTCGGCCGCATCGGATATCAGCAAAGCGCTCGTGCAGTTTGGCTGCAGCGCTAACGTCTACGGAATAGCTATCTATACAGCTATGTGGCGAGAGCGCGCTGAGCAGTGCATGTCGGCGATGGTGCAAGTGTGCGCATTTTTGCGATCGAGATCCGACCCGCATCTGACGACCGAGCTGATCCACGACATGTTCATGCAACTGGCGGTACTGGAGAGTTTTGCTTGGGACAAGGCTGAGGTCTGGAAGATCCACAACCGTCCAGATGGCTACTTTGCCGGCAGCTATGGCGATAGCTGGACGACGGCCGTCGAGCCACTCAAGCAATTCATCCAATCGCTTCCTGCCTATGTCGATGATCGCCGGGGCCAGCAGCAGCTGCGCGCTACCGATGAGTACATGTTCGTTGTGCGCCAAATGGCAGGGATGTGCTGCGGATTCAAGATGGGTAGCCGAGGTCCCTACGTTTCAGCGGAACCATTGCCGGAGGCCGAGCAGGTCAACCGGATTCTGATTTTGGATAAAACAGCAGCAGGAGAAGAACATGACGTCACTGGTTATCGCCGAGAAGCCCTCGGTCGCTAGCGATATTGCAAAGGCCCTCGGCGGGTTCCAGCAGCGCGACGGATTCTGGGAGCGCGATGACATCATCATCAGCAGTGCCGTGGGCCACCTGGTGGAGATCGTGGCGAACGAAGGTGAGAATCGTCCGCGAGGTTTCGCCGGGCTGCCCGTCATCCCTGACCCGTTCGGGCTGGAAGTGATTGCCGGCCGTGAATCTGCCTTCAGGACCCTGCAGAAGCTGCTTCGGCGTCAGGACGTCGATATGGTCTACAACGCGTGCGATGCGGGACGGGAGGGTGAGCTGATCTTCCGGCTCATCATCGAGAAGGCAGGATGCACGCATCTGCCAACGCGCCGGATGTGGATGCAGTCCATGACCAAAGAAGCGCTTCGCGATGCCTACGCCGTCGCGATGCCGGGCTCCGAGAAGGACAACCTCTACCGTGCGGCCCGGTGCCGCTCCGAAGGGGACTGGCTGGTGGGCATCAACGGCTCTCGCGCGATGAGCGAGATCTTCAAGGCGATGAGTGGGCGTCACGAATCGTCATCCACAGGGCGCGTGCAGACGCCCACTCTGGCCATCCTGGTGGATCGTGAGATGGCCATCAAAAACTTCGTGCCCGAGAACTACTGGGAGATCCATGGCGCCTTCGCTACAGGGGCGGAAAGCTACAAGGGGCGTTGGAAGGGTGAGGCGAATGCACCAGTCGAAGGGCAATCGGAGGAAGAAGCCGATGCTGCATCGTCTCGCTTCTTCGACCAGGCACGTGCACGAGAGGTGCTCCAGCGCATCGACGGCCAGCCAGTGACCCTCGTCGAGGAAACGACGAAGCCGCAGGCCTCCGCGCCCCCGTCGCTGTTTGATCTCACGACGTTGCAGCGCGAGGCCAACAAGATCTTCAAGATGTCGGCCAAGAAGACGTTGGAGATCGCGCAGAGCCTGTACGAACGCCACAAGGTGACCACCTACCCGCGGACGAACTCCAAGCACCTGCCCGAAGACTACATCCCCACGGTCAACTCCGTCATGAACGATCTGCAGGGCTCGCCCTGGGGGCAGCACGTGAAGACCATCATCGACTCGGACTGGGTTCAACCGAACAAACGGATCTTCGACAACGCCAAGATCGAGGATCACTTCGCGATCATTCCAACGGGGCTGCTTTCAGACCAACTGGACCAGGACGAGAGGCGCATCTACGAACTCATCGTGCGTCGGTTCATCGCCGCGTTCTTCCCCAGCGCCGAATTCGACATCACCAAGCGCATCACGTATATCGGCAGCGACGCCTTCTATTCCAGCGGCAAGGTGATGGTGGCCGCTGGCTGGATGGCGGTGCTCGGTGCCTTCGACGAGGACGGGAATCGGATCGGCGCGGGGGACAAGGTCCTTAGTGCCATCGCCGAAGGCGAGACGCCAACCGTGCAGGCCATGGAGTTGGTCTCCGGTGTGACGAAGCCGCCCAGCCGGTACTCCGAGGCAAAGTTGCTCGGGGTGATGGAGACCGCCGGCAAGTTGGTCGAAGACGAAGAGCTGCGCGCAGCGATGAAGGATCTCGGGCTTGGTACGCCTGCAACACGCGCCAACATCATCGAGACGCTGAAGGATGACGGGACACAGCACAAGCCGCCGAAGCCGAAGGAGCCCTATGCACGGCTCATTGAGAAC
>NZ_FONX01000025.1 GCF_900113035.1 Paracidovorax wautersii
GCTCCAGCCGGCGACTGGACTGGATGCGGTTGAGGTAGCCGTAGAGATACAGCTTCAGGAGCACTGCGGGATGGTACGAGGGCCTGCCGGTTGCAGCCGGTGTTGCACCATGGAACCCCAGAGCCACCAGGTCCAGCTCGTTGATGAAGGCATCAACGATTCGAACCGTGTTGTCCTGTGCAATGAAGTCATCCAGGCTCTCTGGCAGCAATGTGACCTGATGCCGGTTCTGTCCCTCGATGTATCTGGGCATATTGATCTCGGTGTTCAATATGTCGCCAGACTTTACTGGCGCACTCGGCAGGCCGCGAGAGGGTTTTCACACAGCCTCCGGCGGTTGAGGTCGTGCAGGAGAGCTACGCACGCGTTCTGGCGATTCAGCGCTCCAGCGTGCCGATCAGCGAGCCGCGCGCCTTGCTCTACCAAACTGCCCGCCATGTCATGGTGGACCAGCATCGGCGCGAGCTGCTGCGCAATCACGATGACCTGGGCATGGTCGCAGAGGTGGACCAGCCGGTCATTTCCGAGCATTTGCAGCCGGACGCTCTGCTGAATTCAGCTCAGGCCATCCAGGCTTACGTCGCCACCATCGAGGCTCTGCCGCCGCGCTGTCGAGAAGCGTTCATCCTCCACGTATTCGACGGCCTGCCGTACGCGCGGATCGCCGAGCGCATGGGCACGTCTGTCAGCATGGTCGAAAAGCACATTGCGCGCGGCCGGCTGGAGTGTCGTAACTGTCAGCGCCTGCTTCTATGCGTCTCCCCACAGACGCGCGACCTCGATGCGCCATGAGTGTGCTGATGCTCAGGCGGGAGAGAGTGGCGGCGTCGTGCGACAACACCTGCGAGAACCGATGAAACAGCACGCATCAATTCCCGACGATAGGGCGACGCAGGACGCAGCCGATGCGCGCGACTTCCAAGACTATGCAGCGAAGCAAGACCCGATGTGGATGCAGGCCGCGCTCTGGGCCACCCGCCGCGCCGAAGCCCACGGCGCAGCGTCCGAGGCCGAATTTCAGCGCTGGCTGCGCGCTGACCCAGAACACGGGGCTGCCTACGAAGAGATGGCAAGAAGTTTCGCGCCTGTGCGTGAGCTGCCGGACAACGAGATCCGGTCGTTGAAGAGCGGTTTGGACCGCGAGCTACCCACTGCGGATCCGCCTCGGCAGTCGCCGGTGGCCCTTGCCCGCAGCACCAGGTCTGCGGCCGGCCTAGGCGCTCGGCCGACCGAGCATGTCTCGTCCGAGCGCCGGAGTTGGACGAGCGGCCTGTGGCGACTATTCCCGCAGGCGGCCACTGCGGTGGCCGCCGTAGCGCTGGTCAGTGCAAGCTGGATCGGCTGGGATCACTGGCGGAGCCAGCCCACCTTTACCAAAAACTATGCCACTGAGCGGGGGCAGCGCCTCGACATTCAGCTTCCCGACGGTAGTTCCCTGCAGCTAGACGCGGCCACGCAAGCCGAAGTGCGGCTGTACCGTGAGCGCCGGGAGGTGCGACTGGCCGAGGGCCAAGCCCTGTTCGTCGTCCATGCGGACCCAACGCATCCTTTCGACGTGCTGACTGGTTCAGTGCGTGTCACGGTCGTCGGCACCCGGTTCTCTGTGCGGCATACCCTCTCAGGCCTGGACGCCGGCAAGACGGTGGTGGCCGTTGAATCCGGCCGCGTCCGCGTAAGCCGCATGGACGTGTCGGGCAAGGCGGAAGCGCACGACGCCGAAGGCCGCGTCGAATTGGGCGCTGGGCAGGGCGTGACGGCGGACGAAACTGGCCGCCTGCAGGCTGCCATCAGCGTTCCGCCAGGCAGCGTTGCGGGCTGGCGCAATGGCCGCATCAGTTTCAACGACACCCCGCTCGCCGCAGCTCTGGCGGAAATGGAGCGGTATGGAGATACGGGACTGATCGTGCGCGACCCCGCCGTGGGTGCGCTTCGCCTCGGCGGCAGCTTCGACGTGCGGCAGATCGGCACGTTCGCGCAGGCGCTTCCTTCCCTGTTGCCGGTGCGGCTGGAGCGGCGAAACGGCGTGGTGGAGATCGTCGGCCTGCGCTGAACACAACCTGCGCCGGGTTCGACGGTCCTGAAAGAACTTTCAGACTTTTTGCATCGGAACATGAGGGTTTGGCCGCCCCATCCGACTCCATTGGTAGTGATTCTTATTTTGACTACTTCCTGGAGATTGCATTCATGCGGCAACCGAGTCTCGCCCTCGCTCTCCTGGCCCTGTCGGCATTGCTGACTGCCGGGACCACCGTTCAGGCCCAGCCCGCCCGCTTGCCGACGTCCATCGCTATCGCGGCGCAGCCGCTGGGTCAGGCGCTCAACGAACTGTCGCGCCAGGCCGGTCTGCAACTGATGTTTCCCCCGGCGCTAGTGGCCGGCAAGATCGCCCCGGCCATCTCGGGCGCACTGACGCCCAGTCAGGCCCTGGATCGCCTGTTGGCAGGCAGCGGGCTGGTTGGCACGCAGGAGGGCAATGCCATCGTCATCAAGGCGGCACCGCCTCGACCTGCGGGTGCAGGGGCCTCTTTGGCAGAGGTTTTGGTAACGGGTCAGGCCGAGCGTGCCGATGGCCTGCCGCTAGCCTACGCCGGCGGACAGGTTGCCCGCGGAGGTCGCTTGGGCATGCTGGGCAATGCCGATGTGATGGACACGCCCTTCAGCACAACGAGTTACACAGCCCAACTGATCGAGGACCAGCAAGCCTCGACCGTGCTGGAAGTCTTGAAGAACGACCCGGGAGTTCGACAAACAGCGCCCACGGCGAATCTGTCCGCATCGAACTTCAACATTCGCGGCTTCGGCCTCAGCGCCGACTCGGTGACCTTCGACGGTCTGTATGGCATGGCGCCAGGCAATGGCGACCTCTCAGTTGAGTTCGCCGAAAGAGTGGAGGTCCTCAAAGGGCCTGGCGCATTGCTCTACGGCATGTCGCCCGGTGGCACGGTAGGCGGTTCTGTCAACCTCGTCCCGAAGCGAGCGGGGGACGTACCCCTGACACGCCTGACGCTAGGTGTGGAATCGGATGCCTTGCTCAGGGCCCAGGTGGACACAGGTCGCCGCTTTGGTGCCAACAATGAATGGGGCCTGCGTTTCAATGGTCGTTACAAAGAGGGCGACATCTATATCGATGGCGCAAAGAATCAGGGCAATCTCGGTGCCTTGGCGCTGGACTATCGTGGCGAGCGCTTGCGCATGACGCTGGACGCTTATCGCTTGCAAGAGAAGCAGCGTGGCGGGGGAAGCCTAAGCGCGGTCGTCAGCAACTGGGACGGCACGCCCAGTTGGCTGAGGTCCATGCCCGCCGCACCCAGCGCCCGAACCAACTTGTATCGGGGCGCCCCCCAGTCTCAGGAAACGACGGAAGCGGTCATCCTGGGTGGTGAATACGATTTCAGCGACCGCTGGACCGGCTACGCCAAGTTTGGCGTACAGCGGGACAAGTCCCGAGGGCCCGCTTTTGCATTTGTCAACAACGTGCAGGCCAATGGGGATGCGGTTCTGGCGACCGATGACTGGCCCTCGTTCAACAGGACAAAAAGCGCCGAAATGGGCCTCCGAGGCCGGTTCCAGACCGGGACGGTCAGCCACGCCGTGGCCTTGAGCACGTCGTACCTGAACCGGGACAACGGCAGTGCGGCGACCTTCGGCTCGTTCGACCAGCCGACCAACATCTACAGGCCCGCGCGCATCGTCAACTGGGCTGTTGCCCCGGCCTATGTACCGAGAGGGTCGGAAACCACCCTCAGCGGCGTGGCCCTCGCTGACACGCTGGGTTTCATGGACGACCGCTTGCTGCTGACCCTTGGTGTACGGCGGCAGAACGTGAAAGCGACAAATTTCGACGAGACCGGTGCCGTGACCGGGGCGTACGACGCCAGTGCCTGGACGCCGATGGTCGGCCTGGTGCTCAAACCGACAGACGATCTCTCGCTCTACGCCAACGTCATCCAGGGGCTGTCGCAGGGCGCGACAGTCGGTGAGATGTACCAGAACGCCGGCGACGTCTTTCCTCCTTTCAAGACCAAGCAGGTCGAGGTGGGCGCCAAGCTGCAAACAGGCCGCTTCACGAACACGATTAGCGTGTTTCAGATCAAACAGCCCAGCACGATCGCCGACAACAGCACTTCTCCGTTGCCGACGCTGCGCCTGAACGGCGAGCAACGGAACAGGGGCATCGAATGGGCGACCTTTGGCGAGTTGACAAAGGGTCTGCGCATGTTGGGCGGGCTGACTTATCTGCAAGCCAAGCTGACCAAAACGCAAGACGGCCTTCAGGATGGCAATACGGCGGCCGGTTCACCGCCGTGGGCCGCCAACCTGGGCCTGGATTGGGACGTGCCGGGCCTGGCAGGCCTGGCGGTGAGCGGGCGCGTGACTTACACCAGTGCACAGGACGTGGACATCGCCAACTCGCTGAAGCTGCCGTCGTGGACGATCCTGGATCTGGGCGGGCGGTACGCGACCAAGATCGGCGGCAAGCCCGTCGTGTTCCGTGCCGGCGTGGACAATGTGTTCAACAGAAAGTACTGGCAAGGCGTCTTTTTCAACGGTACGGTATCCGTGGGCGCGCCGCGCACGTATCGTCTTTCCGCTGCGATTGACTTCTGACGGTGCTGTCTATGCGAACAAGTGCCCTCAACCGCCGCAACTATGTAGCCTTGGCCGCCCGTACCCTGCTGGCGATCTTCGGCGGCTACGCCTTCTGCTGGGGATTGATCGCCCTTTGCGCGGCGCTGACCTTTCCCCTGGACGCGGAGTTGCACGACGGGGAGACGCTGGGGTCAATCTTGGCACTCCTCATCTATCCCGCTGTGTTTCTGTGGGCCTTCGCGGCCCGCAGCCTCTGGCGAGTGGGCGCGGTGACGGTGGGCGGCGGAGCGCTGATGGCCGTTGTCGCCTCACTGATTCAGATGCGCTTGACCTGAGGAGAGAGGCATGTTCCAGAGCTTCCGCCAAGCCGCGACCTGGGTGCACACATGGTTCGGCCTCGTGCTGGGTTTCGTGCTTATCGTCGCGTTCTTCTTCGGCTCGCTTTCGGTGTTCGACCGTGAGATCGACCGCTGGGCGATCCCCGCCTCGCGCTTTGCGCCGCAGCCCATGCCCTCTTTCGACAGGATGCTGCGCCCGGTGTCCGAGGGCATCCAGCCCGACAGGGCAAGCCTGGACGAGGCGCAGCGGTTGGTAACCAAGCCCTTGCCCACGCACTGGGGGACTCCTGACTTCTGGAGTGCGTTCGTTACCCATCGTGATCCGGTGCTCACTGTGTCTGCTGGATGGAAGACCCCCAATGCGATCGTGGAAGACGCCGTCTTCGGCAGCCGCACCATCGATCCGCGCAGCGGCAAGGTGTTTCCAGATGACCAGCTGAAGATCGGCAGTCAGTTCTTCTTTCCGCTGCATTACAACCTCACCTTCTACCGGAGAGAAACCGGCATGTGGATCGTGGGGTCCGCAGGGCTGGTGATGCTGGTGGCGTTGATCTCGGGCGTCGTGATGCATCGCAAATTCTTTCGCGAGTTCTTCACCTTCCGGCCCGCAAAGAATACCCAGCGCAGCGTGCTCGACCTGCACAACATGACCGGCGTGTTGGCACTGCCCTTCCACTTCTTCTTTGCTCTGACAGGCTTACTGATCTTCGCGAGCACCTATTTCCCGGTAACGCAGACCCAGCTCTATCCGCTGCACGAGTTGCATGAGACGCTCGAGGAGCAGCAGACGGGGCTGCCGCGCGACCGTGCGGGCGTGGCCGCGCCCATGGCTTCGGTGGACGCGATGGTGGCCGAAGCGCAGCGCCGCTGGGCCGCGAAAGGTATGGCGGGTGAGGTGGGCTTGCTTAGCCTCACCCATGTCGGCGACGCCAATGGTTATGTGAGTGTCTTCCGCGCCGGGACCGATCGCATCGCCAGCGTGAGCGAAGGTATCCACTTCAAGGCCAGCACCGGAGAGGTGTTGCGCGAAGACCCGCCGCAAACCGCCGTGGGCGGGGTTGCCAATTTCTTGACCGGACTGCACCTGCAGCACTTCCGCCACTGGCTGCTGCGCTGGCTGTACCTGTTCGGTGGCTTGATGGGCTGTGCGTGCATCGCCACGGGTTTCATTTTCTTCGTGGAAAAGCGGAAGAAACAGCACGCCAGGGCGGGCCGTCACGGAAGCCGCATCGTGGATGCCCTGGCCGTCACTGTCGTGGCCGGCATGCTGATCGCCACGCTGGGCATGCTGATCGCCAACCGCCTGTTGCCCAATACCTTGCCAGCCGGTTGGCTACCCAGAGGTGACCTCGAAAAGTACCTCTTCTGGCTGGGATGGGTGCTAGCCATGGGACATGCCTTCTTGCGCAGCGGACCGGTGGCTCAAGGGGGCATGAACCCCGCGTGGCGCGAGCAGTGTTGGGCCGTTTCTGTCATGGCGGCGCTGGCCGTGCTGCTGAACTGGTTCACCACAGGTGACCATATCGTTCGGACGCTGGGGGCGGGCTATTGGCCAGTGGCCGGCGTGGACCTCTTTTTGCTGTCGACCGCGATGGTGGCTGCTTGGAGTGCGCGCAAGCTCGCGGCGCGCAGCCAGGGCAAGGGGGAAGGCCCGGCGCGCAGTGGCGATTCACACGTAAACCCGCCTGACTGGCCGCCGCGCTCGCACAGAGCGTGATCGTCATGGTGCTGCGCAGGCTGCCGGGCAGCTGACAAGGCCTGCGATGCAGCGCCCATCCACGCTGCTTCATCGCGTCCTGCCGGCACGGGTCGTTCGGGCGATAAGGGCAAAGAAGCGAGAGCCGCTCAGCGTCGTTGCGGGCGGGGCCGCGTGCCGGGCACCACCTGCACTTCGATGCGCGTATCGCCGCGCTGCAGCACGAAGGGCGCCGCCGTGCCGGGGCGCAGGGCGGCCACCGTCGTCAGCAGCGCCGAGACGGTCTGGGTGGGCTTGCCGTCCACTTCCACGATCACGTCGCCGGGGCGCACGCCGGCTTGCGCGGCGGGGCCGGCCTGCAGCACGCCGGTGATGATCACGCCCTCGGTGGCTTTCACGCCGAAGGTGGCGGCGAGCTCGGGAGAGAGTTCGTTCGGCTCCACGCCGATCCAGCCGCGCGTGACCTGGCCGTCCTTGACGATGCCGTCGAGCACCATCTTGGCCGTGGAGACGGGAATGGCGAAGCCGATGCCCATGCTGCCGCCCGAGCGCGAGTAGATCGCCGTGTTGATGCCCATCAGGTTGCCGTTCACGTCCACCAGCGCGCCGCCCGAATTGCCGGGGTTGATGGCCGCGTCGGTCTGGATGAAGTTCTCGAAGATGTTGATGCCCAGCTGGCTGCGGCCCAGTGCCGAGACGATGCCGCTGGTGACCGTCTGGCCCACGCCGAAGGGGTTGCCGATGGCCAGCACCTGGTCGCCCACGGCCAGCTGGTCGGACTGGCCCAGCACGATGATCGGCAGCTTGTCCAGGTCGATCTTCAGCACGGCCAGATCCGTGTCGGGGTCGGTGCCGATCACGCGGGCGCGGGCGCGGCGGTTGTCGGTGAGCGTCACCTCGATCTCGTCGGCGCCTTCGACCACGTGGTTGTTGGTCAGGATGTAGCCGTCGGTGCTGATGATGACGCCGCTGCCCAGGCCCGTCTGCGCCTGCTGCGCGCCCTGGTCGCCGAAGAAGAACTGGAACCAGGGGTCGTTGCTGCGCGGCGTGCTCACGGCCTTGCTGGTGTTGATGCTGACCACGGCAGGCGCGGCCTTGCGCGCCGCGGCGCGGAAGCTGCCGCCCGCTGCCGCCGGCGCCTCGGGTGCGGCGGGGGCTTCCACCAGCGAGACGCCGGCGCTGCTGCGCGTTGCGCCGCTGCGGACCCAGCCGGGCTGCAGGGTGGAGACGACGAAATAGGCCGCGACGAGAACCGTCACGGTCTGGGAAAACAGCAGCCAGATACGCTTCATGTTGGAGCAGGAAAAACGGCGAGGGCGACTCGACGTGAACAGGTGGGAGAGGGCGGGGCGCTGGCCGGGCGGTGGCGCACGCTGCGGTCATTGTCGCTGCGCCGCTTCCTCCGCCGCGCATGCCCGCGCACGGACAGGGCCTGCGGCCCGCCGGCCGATGGGTGCCAAGGGTAAACCTCTAGAATGTTGCCCACTGTAACGGCTCCTGCATTTTCGTTCGCCTTCTGCCTTCCGGCCATCCGCCGGAAGCGCGCCTGCCCAGCATCCCCGATCCGGAACGCCTGCCGAACGACGGCCACGCGCCCCATCCCATGGCGCGAGGCTGGCGCCGCCCTTGGTTCGTGGCAGCCCTGGCTGCCTGCTTTTAGGAACGTCTTGTCCATGACCTCTCAATCCCCGGCGCCGTCCCTGGCGGATGCCGCTCCTGCCCGCCAGCTCACCCGCAAGGACTACCAGACCCTGGGCCTGTCCGCCCTGGGCGGCACGCTGGAGTTCTACGACTTCGTCATCTACGTCTTCTTCGCTGCGGTGCTGAGCGGGCTGTTCTTCCCCGCCGACATGCCCGACTGGCTGCGCCAGCTGCAGACCTTCGGCATCTTCGCCGCCGGCTACCTGGCACGCCCGCTGGGCGGCATCGTGATCGCGCACTTCGGCGACAAGCTGGGGCGCAAGCGCATGTTCACGCTGTCCATCTTCCTGATGGCCGTGCCCACGCTGGTCATCGGCCTCTTGCCTACCTACGCCAGCATCGGCGTGGCGGCGCCGCTGCTGCTGCTGGCCATGCGCGTGCTGCAGGGTGCTGCCATCGGCGGCGAAATGCCCGGCGCCTGGGTGTTCGTGGCCGAGCACGTGCCCAAGAGCCGCTACGGCCTGGGCGTGGGCACGCTCACGGCCGGCATCACGGGCGGCATCCTGCTGGGCTCGCTGGTGGCGATCGCCATCAACCGCAGCTATGCGCCGGCCGAAGTGCGCGAATTCGCCTGGCGCATTCCGTTCATCCTGGGCGGCGTGTTCGGCCTGGTGTCGGTATACCTGCGCCGCTTCCTGCACGAAACGCCCGTGTTCCAGGAGCTGGCCGCGCGCCGCGCCGTGGCGCGCGAGCTGCCCGTCAAGACCGTGCTGCGCGACCACAAGGGCGCCATGGTGCTGGTGGCGCTGATGACCTGGGTGCTGTCCACCGCGGTGGTCGTCGTCGTGCTGATCACGCCCACCTACCTGCAGAAGGTGTTCCAGATCCCGGCCACGCTGGCGCTGGAAGCCAACGCCGTCGCCACGCTCACGCTCACCATCGGCTGCGTCGTCGTCGGCTGGGCCACGGACCGCTTCGGCACGCGTCCGGTCATGCTCCTGGGCTGGGGCGGCCTGACGCTGAGCAGCTACTGGTTCTACACCCAGCTGCCGGGTACGCCCGCGTCGCTGGTCTTCAACTACGGCCTGATCGGCTTCTTCGTCGGCTCCATCTCGCTGCTGCCCATCGTGGGCGTGCGCGCCTTCCCGCCGGAAGTGCGCTTCACCGGCCTGTCCTTCTCCTACAACATGGCCTATGCCGTGTTCGGCGGCATCACGCCCATCCTGATCACGCTGTGGCAGCAGCACGACGCGCTGGCCAACGCCCACTACGTGGCGGCCATGGGCGTGCTGGGCTTCGTGCTGGGCTTCGTGCCGCTGGCCTCGCGCGGCTGGCAGCCTGCGAAGGCCTGAGCCCCCGCGCGAACGCCTGAGAAGGCGCCTGGGCCTGCCACAATTCCGGCCATGACCCAGCCTGCCTTTTCCTCTTCGCCGACCGGCGCCCATCCCGGCGTCGCCCGGCAGGACCTGCAGCGCGCCTTCGACGCGCTGCTGCAGCCCGAGCGCTTCAAGGACTACGGCCCCAACGGCCTGCAGGTCGAGGGCCGGGCGCAGATCAAGCGCCTCGTGAGCGGCGTGACGGCCAGCCGGGCGCTGATCGACGCCGCCATCGAGCAGCGCGCCGACGCCATCTTCGTCCACCATGGCCTCTTCTGGCGCGGGCAGGACGGCCGCGTCACCGGCTGGATGAAGCAGCGCCTGCAGCGCCTGCTGGCCCACGACATCAATCTCTTCGCCTACCACCTGCCGCTCGATGCCCATGCCGAGCTGGGCAACAACGCGCAGCTCGGCCGCGTGCTGGGCCTCACGTCCGATGTCCGTTTCGGCGAGCAGGAGCTGGGCCTGGCCGGCACCGCCCGCTTCGCCGACGCGCAGGCCCTGGCACGCCACGTGGAGGCCGCGCTGGGCCGCCCGGTGACGCTGGTGCAGGCCGAGCCGCGCCCGATCACGCGGGTGGCCTGGTGCACCGGCGGGGCGCAGGGCTATTTCGAGGCGGCCATCGCCACGGGCGCCGATGCCTTCATCACCGGCGAGATTTCCGAGCCCCAGGCGCACATCGCGCGCGAAACCGGCGTGGCCTTCATCGCGGCCGGCCACCACGCCACCGAGCGCTATGGCGCGCCCGCCGTGGCGGCGCGGGTGGCGGAGCAGTTCTCGCTGGAGCATGTGTTCATCGATATCGATAACCCCGCCTGAATGGGTTTGCTATTGAATTGATAGCTGAATACGCTTATTGAATAAGCGCTGGAGGCTGTTTTGATGACTTTCTTTCCGAGGCCCGCATGAGTTCCAGCCCCCCCGCCGCGCTGCGGCCCATCGCCATCACCCAGGGCGATGCCGCCGGCATCGGCCCCGAAATCATCGCCCGGGCCTTCCGCGATGCGCCCGATGCGCTGCGGGGCTGCTTCGTCGTGGGCGACGTCGCCGTGCAGCGCCGTGCCGGCGGCTGCATCCTGCGCGCAGGCGACACCATGCTGCCCGTCGCCACGATCGCCGCGGCTGGGCAGGCGCTCGCCGTGCCGCCGCGCTGCGTGCCGGTGCTGCAGCTGCCGGGCCTGCCGCCCGAGCCGCCGGCCTTCGGCCGGATCAGCGCCGCAGCCGGGCAGGCCGCGGCCGACTGCGTGGTCTGGGCGGCGCGTGCCGCGCTGCGGGGCGAGGTGGCGGCCCTGGTCACGGCGCCGCTGCACAAGGAGGCCTTGTCCGCCGCCGGCATCGCCTTTCCCGGCCATACCGAACTGCTGCAGGCCGAAGCCGCGCAGCATGCCGGCGTGCCGCTGGCCGAGATGCCGGTACGCATGATGCTGGCCAGCGACGAGCTGCGCACCGTGCTTGTCAGCATCCACGTGTCGCTGCGCGACGCGCTGGCCGCCGTCACGCAGGGCAACGTGCTGGCCGCGCTGCGCATCACCCACGCCGCGCTCTCGCGCAGCCTGGGCCGGGCGCCGCGCATCGGCGTGGCGGGGCTCAATCCGCATGCGGGCGAGGGCGGCCTCTTCGGCCGCGAGGAGATCGACACCATCGCCCCGGCGATCCGCGCCGCGCAGGCCGAAGGCATCGATGCGCGCGGCCCCTTCGCGCCCGACACGGTCTTCATGCGCGCGCGCAGCACGCCGCAGCGCCCGGGCGAATTCGATGTGGTGCTGGCCATGTACCACGACCAGGGGCTGATCCCGGTCAAGTACCTGGGTGTGGACAAGGGCGTGAACGTGACGCTGGGCCTGCCGCTGGTGCGCACCAGCCCGGACCACGGCACGGCCTTCGACATCGCGGGACAGGGCGTGGCCGATGCGTCCAGCCTGATCGAGGCGTTGCGCATGGCGCGGCAGCTGTCGTCGCTGCCGGACTGACATCGAGGCGCCCAGCAAAACGGCCCGCGTCGAGCGGGCCGTTTTGCTTTCAGGTGCGCGCGGCGTTCAGCGCGGCCGGTTCAGGCTGTCGCGGATCTCGCGCAGCAGCACGATGTCTTCCGGCGGTGCGGCCGGCGCTGCCGGTGCGGGCGCGGGTGTCTGGCGCTTGAGGCGGTTGATCTGCTTGACCATCATGAAAATGATGAACGCCAGGATCAGGAAGTTCACCGCCACGGTAATGAAATTGCCGTAGGCCAGCACGGGCACGCCCGCCTTTTTCAGCGCGTCCAGCGTACTCGCCGTTCCGGGAGGAACGGCGCCGAGCACCAGAAACAGATTCGAGAAATCGAGCCGGCCAAATACCAGGCCCACCACCGGCATGATGAGGTCGCTCACGACCGAATCCACGATCTTCCCGAAAGCGCCACCGATGATGACGCCCACGGCAAGGTCTATCACATTGCCTTTGACGGCGAACTCTTTGAACTCTTGTGCGATGCCCATTTCCCCACTCCTTTGATATAGATGAAAACACTGAAGTATCGGCTGCCCTAACGGGGTGTCCCCCAATGGAATCACCATATTCGCTCCGCTAGAATTTTCGAGGTTAGCCCCAAAGGCGATGTAGATCGAGGACCCCATGAGTGAAACTCCAATCGACTCCAGCAAACGGACGTGGTTGATCGCGTCCGGATGCGCTGGCGCGGTGGGCGGCGTGGCGACAGCCGTTCCGTTCGTGAGCACCTTCCAGCCTTCGGAGCGTGCCAAGGCCGCGGGGGCCCCCGTCGAGGTGGATATCTCCGCGCTCAAGCCCGGCGAGAAGATCACCGTGGAGTGGCGCGGCAAGCCGGTCTGGATCGTGCGCCGCACGCCCGAGCAGCTGGCTGCGCTGCCCTCGCTCGATCCGCAGCTCGCCGACCCGAAGTCCGAGCGCAAGCCCGCCGAGCTCACTCCGCCCTATGCGCGCAACGAGGCCCGCTCCATCAAGCCCGAGGTGCTGGTCGCGGTGGGCATCTGCTCGCACCTGGGCTGCTCGCCCTCCGACAAGTTCACGCCCGGCGCGCAGCCCTCGCTGCCCGACGACTGGAAGGGCGGCTTTCTCTGCCCCTGCCATGGTTCCACGTTCGACATGGCCGGCCGCGTCTTCAAGAACAAGCCCGCTCCCGACAACCTGGAAGTTCCTCCCCACATGTACCTGTCGGAGACCAAGCTCCTGATCGGTGAAGACAAGAAGGCCTGAGGAGCAACCCATGGCTTACCGCGAATTCAAGGACATCTCGCCCAACGCCTCCACGGGCGCCAAGGCCGTCAACTGGCTCGAGAACCGCTTCCCCACGGCCTTCGATGCCTACCGGGTGCACATGTCGGAGTACTACGCTCCGAAGAACTTCAACTTCTGGTACATCTTCGGCTCGCTGGCCCTGCTGGTGCTGGTGATCCAGATCGTCACCGGCATCTTCCTGGTGATGCACTACAAGCCCGACGCCACCAAGGCGTTCGAGTCCGTCGAATACATCATGCGCGACGTGCCCTGGGGCTGGCTGATCCGCTACATGCATTCCACGGGCGCCTCGGCGTTCTTCGTGGTGGTCTATCTGCACATGTTCCGCGGCCTGCTCTACGGCTCCTACCGCAAGCCGCGCGAGCTGGTCTGGATCTTCGGCTGCGCCATCTTCCTGTGCCTGATGGCCGAGGCCTTCATGGGCTACCTGCTGCCCTGGGGCCAGATGTCGTACTGGGGCGCCCAGGTGATCGTGAACCTGTTCGCCGCCATTCCCTTCGTCGGCCCCGACCTCGCGCTGCTGATCCGCGGCGACTACGTGGTGGGTGACGCCACGCTCAACCGCTTCTTCAGCTTCCACGTGATCGCCGTGCCGCTGGTCCTGCTGGGCCTGGTGGTGGCCCACCTGCTGGCGCTGCACGACGTGGGCTCCAACAACCCCGACGGCATCGAGATCAAGGGTCCGAACGCCCCCAAGGACGAGCACGGCCACCCGCTGGACGGCATTCCCTTCCATCCCTACTACACCGTGCACGACATCTTCGGCGTGTGCGTGTTCCTGTTCATCTTCTCGGCCGTGATCTTCTTCGCGCCCGAGTTCGGCGGCTACTTCCTCGAATACAACAACTTCATCCCGGCCGACCCGCTGAAGACGCCGGCCCACATCGCGCCCGTCTGGTACTTCACGCCGTTCTATTCGATGCTGCGCGCCATCACCAGCGAGATGATGTATGCGCTCATCGCCTGCGTGGTGCTGGCCGTGGGGCTGGCGGTGGTCCGCAGCCGGCTGGCCGGCTTCATCAAGGGCGCGCTGGTCGTGGTGGCGGCCGTGGCGGTGGTGCTCATGCTCTCCATCGACGCCAAGTTCTGGGGCGTGGTGGTGATGGGCGGCGCGGTGATCATCCTGTTCTTCCTGCCCTGGCTGGACATGAGCCCGGTGAAGTCCATCCGCTATCGTCCGGACTGGCACAAATATCTCTACGCGGTGTTCGTGGTCAACTTCGTGGCGCTGGCCTACCTGGGCGTGCAGCCGCCTTCGCCGATCGGCGAGCGCGTGTCGCAGGTCGGAACCCTGTTCTACTTTGGCTTCTTCCTGCTCATGCCATGGTGGAGCCGCCTGGGCACGCCCAAGCCGGTGCCTGACCGGGTGACCTTCACCCCGCATTGAGCGCGCGCACCCTGCTCGAAGAAACATCGCCATGAAAAAAATCATCCTCACGCTGATCGCCGCACTGGGCCTGCTCTCGGGCGCGCAGGCGGCCGAAGGCGGCATCGCCTGGGACAAGGCGCCCAACCGCACCAACGACACCGCATCGCTGCAGAACGGCGCCAAGCTGTTCGTCAACTACTGCCTGAACTGCCACTCCGCGGCCTTCATGCGCTACAACCGCCTGCAGGACATCGGCCTGACCGAGCAGCAGATCAAGGACAACCTGCTGTTCACCACCGACAAGGTGGGCGAGACCATGAAGTCCGCGATCGACCCGCGCCAAGCCAAGGAATGGTTCGGCGGCAACCCGCCCGACCTCACCGTGATCGCCCGCTCGCGCGCCGGCCACGGCGGCACGGGCGCGGACTATCTCTACACCTTCCTGCGCACTTTCTACCGCGACGACACCAAGGCGACCGGCTGGAATAATCTGGCTTTCCCGAACGTGGGCATGCCCCATGTGCTGTGGCAATTGCAGGGCGATCGCCGCCCGATTTTCGAGGAACAGCAAAGCCACGGCCACCCGATCCAGGTCTTCAAGGGGTGGGAGCAGATCACGGCTGGTACCATGTCGCCCCTGCAGTACGACCAAGCCGTGGGTGATCTCGTCAACTATCTGCAGTGGATGGGGGAGCCAGCGCAAAATACGCGGGTTCGCGTGGGCGTCTGGGTACTGATATTCCTGGGCGTTTTCACGGTCATCGCCTGGAGGCTCAATGCGGCCTTCTGGAAAGACGTCAAGTAACCGCTAGACTCTTTGCCGCGCTTTCGGGCGTGGACACGCTTTTACAGAGTGGGCGCGACAGCGCCCACTCTTTTGATTTTTAGGAGCTTCTCACCATGATGGTGCTTTATTCGGGTACGACCTGCCCCTTCTCCCATCGCTGCCGTTTCGTTCTGTTCGAAAAGGGCATGGACTTCGAAATCCGCGATGTGGACCTGTACAACAAGCCCGAAGACATCAGCGTGATGAACCCCTACGGCCAGGTGCCCATCCTGGTCGAGCGCGACCTGATCCTGTACGAGTCGAACATCATCAACGAGTACATCGACGAGCGCTTCCCCCATCCCCAGCTGATGCCCGGCGACCCGGTGGACCGTGCCCGCGTGCGCCTGTTCCTGCTCAACTTCGAGAAGGAACTCTTCGTGCACGTCAACAGCCTCGAATCCCGTGCCACCAAGGGCAACGAGAAGGCGCTGGAAAAGGCCCGCGCCCACATCCGCGACCGCCTGACGCAGCTGGCTCCCGTGTTCCTGAAGAACAAGTACATGCTGGGCGAGAACTTCTCCATGCTGGACGTGGCCATCGCGCCGCTGCTCTGGCGCCTGGACTACTACGGCATCGACCTGTCCAAGAACGCTGCCCCGCTGCTGAAGTACGCCGAGCGCATCTTCTCGCGCCCGGCCTACATCGAAGCGCTCACGCCCTCCGAAAAGGTCATGCGCAAGTAATTCGCGCCTTCAGCCACTTCTTTTCCCGTATCTCGCAGACATGATGAATGCCCAGGACTCCACTTCCACGCGCCCGTACCTGATCCGGGCGCTCTACGAGTGGTGTACCGACAATGGCTTTACGCCCTATGTCGCCGTGCGCGTGGACGACTCCGTCCAGGTGCCGCGCGAATACGTGAAGGATGGCGAGATCGTGCTGAACATCAGCTACGACGCCACCAGCGCGCTGCAGCTCGGCAACGACTTCATCGAGTTCAAGGCGCGCTTCGGCGGCAAGCCCCGCGACATCATGGTGCCGGTGGGGCGCGTGATCGCCATCTACGCCCGTGAGAACGGGCAGGGCATGGCGTTCCCGCCGCCGGTCGATGCGCTGGTGGACGGGCCTTCGGCCAGCTCCGCGCTGTCTGCCGCTTCGGCGCCGCCGTCCCCGGCGGAAGCGCCCGAGCCTTCCGCCGACCGGGTGGTCCAGCTCGTGACGCCCGAATCGGCCGGCGAAGGCGAGCCTGGAGGCACCGAGCCCCCCCGCCCACCCGCAGGCGGCGGCTCGCGCCCGGCGCTCAAGCGCGTCAAATGATGGGCGGCGGGCGGGCCCCTCGCGTGCCTGCTCGTCCCTCATTCCTCTTCTTCAGGCTGCATCGCCTGCGCGGCTAGAATGCAGCCTTCGCCGATTTAGCTCAGTTGGTAGAGCAACCGCCTTGTAAGCGGTAGGTCGTCAGTTCGATCCCGACAATCGGCACCAATTTCCCGTCCCTCCGCCGCCGTTCGCCCCCGTGCGAAGCACCTGGACCTTGCCGGGTTCAGGTTTGAATTTTCAGGCGGATGGCGTTAACCTCCCACCCCTTAGTGCGCAGGTGAGCCTCGAAGGCCGGCAGCAATTGCCGCACCTTGGCCGCCGCAGCATTGCCGCGAACCAGCAGGCACCAGGACGCACCATCGATGGGGCCTGCCTGCAGATGGGGCCGCAGTCCCGGAGGAATCAGTTTTTCGATCGCCCGCAGCCTGGCGCTGGAGTCCCGCGTGAGCGACGTCAGCGCGGACAGCGTGGGTGAATCCTGAGTGGCCTGTTGCAGCGTGATGGCGTGGTGACGACGGGACATGGCATGGCGCCGGCAGGCGCGGAGGCTACTGAGTGCATGTGATTATTACGGACGCCCGGCTGGCCCGCAGCCGGGCGATACATCTCTCCGGCCTGCAGCTGGTCATGGCGGCGCTGCTGGCGGCCTTCATCCTGATGATTTTGGCGGCGGCGATGTACCACTGGATCTTCGTGCGCGGCGCGCGCGAGGGCTGGCCGGTGATCGGCCCGCTGGCCCAGCAGGTCGGCAGCGGTGGCGACTCGGCGGAGCAGGAGCGCTTCGTGCGCGCCAATCTCGATGCCATGGCCCGCAAGGTGGGCGAGATGCAGGCGCGCGTCATGCAGCTGGAATCGCTCGGCGACCGCGTGATGGGCCTGGCCGGCATGCCGCCGGTGAGCGCCACCAAGCCGCCGGGGCAGGGCGGTGCGCTGGTGTCGGGCCGCCCCTTGAGCATGATGGAGCTGCAAAAGACGCTGGACGACCTGGCGAAGCTCACCGACCAGCGCGTCGATCTCATGACCGTGGTCGAGTCGCGCCTCTTCGACCAGCAGGTCCGCAAACGCATGATCCCCACCCAGGCCCCGGTGCCCGACCGGCCGACCGGCTCGCCGTTCGGCTGGCGCATCGACCCGCTGACCGGCCAGTCTGCCCTGCACACGGGGCTGGATTTCCCCGCCGATACCGGCACGCCGATCCTGGCGGCCGCCGGCGGCGTGGTGGTCACTCAGGAATACCACCCGGCCTACGGCAACATGATCGAGATCGATCATGGCAACCAGCTGGTCACCCGCTACGCCCACGCCTCCAGGGTGTGGGTGAAGCGCGGCGATCTGGTCAAGCGCGGCCAGAAGATCGCCAACGTGGGCACCAGCGGCCGTTCGACCGGCCCCCACCTGCACTTCGAGGTGCTGGTGCAGGGCGTTCCGCAGGACCCGCAGAAATTCCTCGTCGCCGGCGGCCCGGGTGCGGGCACGGCGGTCGCCGCGGCGCAGCTTGGCGCCCGCCCGGGCGCCCGGCCTGCGGCTGGCAGGTAAAATCGGTCTCCGGATGTCTGCCGCCCGGCTGCGCAAGCACTTGCAAACCTCGGCGGCGCCTTCACCTGAACTCACTTCTTCTTAGGGATTCTGGTCGCCCTGCCGCCACCCCGGCGCGCAGTGCGGTCCTGTTCGCATGGCCACCAACTTCCTCACCAAATTATTCGGCAGCCGCAACGACCGGCTGCTCAAGCAATATCGCAAGACGGTCGCGCGCATCAATGCGATGGAGCCGGAGTACGAGAAGCTGAGTGACGATGCACTGCGCGCGAAGACGCAGGAATTCAAGGAGCGCGCCGCCCGTGGCGAGTCGCTCGACGACCTGCTGCCCGAGGCCTTCGCCGTCGTGCGCGAAGGCTCCAAGCGCATCATGAAGATGCGCCACTTCGACGTCCAGATGCTGGGCGGCATGGCGCTGCACTTCGGCAAGATCGCCGAAATGCGCACCGGCGAAGGCAAGACGCTGACCGCCACCCTGCCCGTGTACCTGAACGCCCTCTCGGGCAAGGGCGTGCACGTGGTCACGGTGAACGACTATCTCGCCAATCGCGATGCGCAGTGGATGGGCCGGCTCTACAACTTCCTCGGCCTCACGGTGGGCATCAACCTGCCGAACATGCCGCGCGAGGAAAAGCAGGCGGCCTACGCCGCCGACATCACCTACGGCACGAACAACGAATACGGCTTCGACTACCTGCGCGACAACATGGTCTATGAGGCCAAGGACCGCGTGCAGAAGGTGCTCAATTTCGCCATCGTCGACGAGGTGGACTCCATCCTGATCGACGAGGCCCGCACTCCGCTCATCATCAGCGGCCAGGCCGAAGACCACACGCCGATGTACCTGGCGATGAACGACGTGGTGCCGGCGCTGGTGCGCCAGGAAGGCGAAGCCGATCCGCGCACGGGCGAAGGCGTCACCAAGCCCGGCGACTTCACCATCGACGAGAAGAGCCGCCAGGTGTTCCTGACCGAGCAGGGCCACGAAACCGCCGAGCGCCTGCTGGCCAGCCGCGGCCTCATCGCCGAAGGCGCTTCGCTCTA
The DNA here is from genome assembly GCF_900113035.1 of Paracidovorax wautersii. Classification (GTDB taxonomy): domain Bacteria; phylum Pseudomonadota; class Gammaproteobacteria; order Burkholderiales; family Burkholderiaceae_C; genus Paracidovorax; species Paracidovorax wautersii. The sequence continues at coordinate 18,929 of NZ_FONX01000025.1, forward strand.
CGACCCGGCCAACATCTCGCTGATGCACCACCTGTATGCGGCGCTGCGGGCCAACCACCTCTACCACCGCGACCAGCATTACGTGGTGCAGAACGGCGAGATCGTCATCGTGGACGAATTCACCGGCCGCCTCATGGCCGGCCGCCGCTGGAGCGAAGGCCTGCACCAGGCCGTGGAAGCCAAGGAAAAAGTGGAGATCCAGGCCGAGAACCAGACGCTGGCCTCGATCACCTTCCAGAACTATTTCCGCCTCTACGGCAAGCTGGCCGGCATGACGGGCACGGCCGACACCGAGGCCTACGAATTCCAGGAAATCTACGGCCTGGAAACCGTGGTGATCCCGCCCAACCGCCCGAGCAAGCGCGACGACCAGCTCGACCGCGTGTACAAGACCACCCGCGAGAAGTACGAAGCGGCGATCAAGGACATCCGCGAATGCCACGAGCGCGGCCAGCCCGTGCTGGTGGGCACCACGTCGATCGAGAACTCCGAGATCATCGACCAGCTGCTCAACAAGGAAGGCCTGCCGCACCAGGTGCTGAACGCCAAGCAGCACGCCCGCGAGGCCGACATCGTGGCCCAGGCCGGCCGCGCCGGCATGATCACCATCGCCACCAACATGGCGGGCCGCGGCACCGACATCGTGCTGGGCGGCAACATCGAGAAGGACCTGTCCGCCATCGAGCAGGACGAGTCGCTGGACGAGGCCACCAGGCAGGCCCGCGTGGCCGAGCTGCGCGAGCAGTGGAAGCGCGACCACGAGAAGGTGCGCGAACTGGGCGGCCTGCGCATCATCGCCACCGAGCGCCATGAATCGCGCCGTATCGACAACCAGCTGCGCGGCCGTTCGGGCCGCCAGGGCGATCCGGGCTCGTCCCGCTTCTACCTGAGCCTGGACGATGCGCTGATGCGCATCTTCGCGGGCGACCGGGTCAAGTCCATCATGGACCGCCTGAAGATGCCCGACGGCGAGGCCATCGAGGCCGGCATCGTCACGCGCAGCATCGAATCCGCGCAGCGCAAGGTGGAAGCGCGCAACTTCGACATCCGCAAGCAGCTGCTGGAATACGACGACGTCTCGAACGACCAGCGCAAGGTGATCTACCAGCAGCGCAACGAGATCCTGGATGCGGCCGAACTCTCCGGCCTGATCGAGGCCATGCGCGACGACTGCCTGACCGACCTGGTGCGCCAGTACGTGCCGGCCGAGTCGGTGGAAGAGCAGTGGGACCTGCCCACGCTCGAGCGCGTGCTGAACGACGACTGGCAGCTCTCCCTGCCCCTGCAGCAGGAAGTCGAAGGCGCCGACGCCATCACCGATGACGAGATCCTCGAAAAGGTGCTGGCCGCTGCGCGCGAATCCTTCGCCGCCAAGCTGGCCCTGGTCGGCGAAGCCAACTTCACGCAGTTCGAGCGCATGGTGCTGCTGCAGAGCTTCGACACCAACTGGCGCGACCACCTGAGCGCGCTCGACTACCTGCGCCAGGGCATCCACCTGCGCGGCTATGCGCAGAAGCAGCCCAAGCAGGAATACAAGCGCGAGGCGTTCGAGCTCTTCCGCCAGCTCATCGACCAGGTCAAGAACGAAGTGACCAAGGTGCTGATGACGGTGCAGGTGCAGACCAGTGCCCAGCTGGACGAAGCCGCCGAGGCGCTGGAAAGCCGCGGCGAGAACATCGCCAACGTGACCTACACCGCCCCCACCGAGACCGGCGAAGTCGAGACCGTGGTGGACGAGCACACCGTGCGCACGGACGACGATGCCCAGGCCGGCGGCGTGCGCGTGGGCCGCAACGACCCCTGCCCCTGCGGCAGCGGCAAGAAGTACAAGCATTGCCACGGCAAGCTGGCCTGAGCGGTCAACCGAGGCCCCGCACCCGGTGCGTCATCGGACGGCGGCCTTGAACGACTGACGCAACACACGACACGGGCCATGGCCCGTGTTGTCGTTTCCGGACATCCATTTTTCTGATAATCGACGGCTTCTTCGCCAAGGAAACCCTCCCATGCCCGTAAATCTCTCCGCCCCCGTGGCTTCTGAACTGCACCCCGTCGCCGGCGTGCGCATCGGCGTTGCCGAAGCCGGCGTGCGCAAGGCCAACCGCAAGGATCTGACCGTCTTCCTGCTGGACGAAGGCGCCACGGTGGCCGGCGTGTTCACGCAGAACCGCTTCTGCGCCGCGCCCGTGCAGGTCTGCCGCGAGCACCTGCAGGGCGGCCAGGCGATCCGCGCCATGGTCATCAACACCGGCAACGCCAATGCCGGCACCGGCGCCGACGGCCTGCAGCGCGCGCGTTCCACCTGCGCGGCGCTGGCCGGCCAGCTGGGCTTCGCGCCCGAGCAGATCCTGCCGTTCTCCACCGGCGTCATCATGGAGCCGCTGCCGACCGAGCGCATCGCCGCCGCGCTGCCCGCCGCCCTGGCCGATGCGCAGCCCGCCCACTGGGGCCGCGCCGCCGAAGGCATCATGACCACCGACACGCTGCCCAAGGCCTTCAGCCGCCAGCTGCAGCTGGGCGGTAAGACCGTGACCATCACCGGCATCTCCAAGGGCGCCGGCATGATCCGCCCGAACATGGCGACCATGCTGGGCTTCCTGGCCACCGACGCGGCCATCGCGCCGGAGCTGGTGCAGCCGCTGGTGCGCGAGCTGGCCGACCAGTCGTTCAACCGCGTGACCATCGACGGCGATACCTCCACCAACGATTCCTTCATGCTGGTGGCCACGCACAAGGCCGGCAATGCGCCCGTCGCGTCGCTGGACAGCGCAGACGGCGCGGCCCTGAAGCAGGCCCTGCTGGCCGTGGCGCAGCAGCTGGCCCAGGCCATCGTGCGCGATGGCGAGGGTGCGACCAAGTTCATCACCGTGCGCGTCGAAGGCGGCCGCACCGGCGACGAATGCCGCAAGGTGGCCTATGCCATCGCCCATTCGCCTCTCGTCAAGACGGCCTTCTTCGCCAGCGACCCGAACCTGGGCCGCATCCTGGCGGCCGTGGGCTATGCCGGCATTGACGATCTGGACCAGACCGGCATCGACCTCTTCCTGGACGACGTGCACGTGGCCGTCCAGGGCGGCCGCAACCCCGACTACCGCGAGGAAGACGGCCAGCGCGTGATGAAGCAAAGCGAGATCACGGTGCGCGTGGTGCTGGGCCGCGGCGATGCGGCCGACACCGTGTGGACCTGCGACCTGAGCCACGACTACGTCACCATCAACGCCGACTACCGCTCGTGAAGCGGGGCAGGGGCCCGCAGCGCCGCTGTTGGGTCCCCGCCGATGCAAGGACTCCATGAACGAAGCATTCGCACACCTGCTGCTCCGCGCCGAGCAGCTCATCACCCGCATCGAAGCGGTGCTGCCGCAGCCCCTGTCCGCGCCCGACTGGACGCCGGACACCATCGCCTGGCGCTACCGCAAGCGCAGCAGCGGCCACGGCACGCTGGAGCCGGTGCGCCATGTCGCCGGCCTGCGGCTGGACGACCTCAAGGAAATCGATGCGCAGAAGGAGAAGATCCAGCGCAACACCCAGCAGTTCGTGGACGGCAAGCCGGCCAACAACGTGCTGCTGACCGGCGCGCGCGGCACGGGCAAGTCCTCGCTCATCAAGGCCTGCCTGAACACCTATGCACCCCAGGGCCTGCGCCTGATCGAGGTGGACAAGGCGGACCTGACCGACCTGCCCGACATCGTCGAGGTCGTCTCGGGCCGGCCGGAGAAGTTCATCGTCTATTGCGACGACCTGAGCTTCGACGAGGGCGAGGCCGGCTACAAGGCGCTGAAGTCCATCCTGGACGGCACCATCGCCGCGGCCACGCCCAACGTGCTGATCTACGCGACCAGCAACCGGCGCCACCTGCTGCCCGAATACATGAAGGAGAACCTCGGCTACACCCACACCGAAGACGGCGAGGTGCATCCGGGCGAGGCGGTGGAAGAGAAGATTTCGCTCTCCGAGCGCTTCGGGCTCTGGGTCAGCTTCTACCCATTCAGCCAGCAGGAATACCTGGCCATCGTGGCGCAGTGGCTGGGCTCGCTGGGCGTGGGCGCGGCCGACATCGAGCGTGCCCGGCCCGAGGCGCTGGTGTGGGCACTGGAGCGCGGCTCGCGCAGCGGGCGCGTGGCCTACCAGTTCGCACGCGACTTCGCCGGGAGGCTGGCCGATGCCTGAGGCGCAGACCCCTGGCGCGCAGCCCGCGCGCAAGCACACCGAGGTGGCCGTGGGCATCCTGATGCGCACCGACGGTGCCCTGCTGCTTTCCACCCGGCCTGCCGGCAAGCCCTACGACGGCTACTGGGAGTTCCCGGGCGGCAAGATCGAGGCCGGCGAGACGGTGGAAGAGGCGCTGCGCCGCGAACTCATCGAAGAGCTGGGCGTGACCATCGGCAGCGCCGACGTCTGGAAGGTGACCGAGCACGACTACCCGCACGCGCTGGTGCGGCTGCACTGGTGCAAGGTGCGGGAATGGTCGGGCGACTTCGAGATGCGTGAAGGCCAGACCATGGCCTGGCAGCACTGGCCGCTCACCGTGTCGCCGGTGTTGCCGGGTGCGATCCCGGTGCTCGAATGGCTGGCCGAAGAGCGTGGCGTGGCTTTCGATCCGGCCTCGCTGAACTATCAAAAATGATAGCTGAAGGCGCTTGATCCGCCTGCGCTGGAGGCCGATGAGGCTCTCAATCTCAGGGCATCAGGCGCGGATCGCCGAAGGCCGCGTCGTCCGGCGGCGCTTCGGTGGGCATGCGAAATTCTTCGCTGGCCCAGGCGCCCAGGTCGATCTGCTTGCAGCGCTCGCCGCAGAAGGGGCGAAAGCGGTTGGCGCTGCCGTAGAGGCTGCGCCCGCCGCACTGGGGGCAGGTGACCCAGCGGGCGGCCGGGTCTGCGGTAGCGGAAGCCTGCTGCTGCGCAGGCGTGGGATGTTGTCGGGCCATGGGCGTATTGTCTCGGAAGCGCGGCGCACGCGCTTTCTTCAGGCGCAGAGCGTGAGTTCGAACGCGGCGTCGTCGGTGCAGGACTGCAGCTTGCCGGTGGCGTCGGGGCGCATCAGGCGCACGGAGACGATCAGCCGGTTGCCGCTGATCTCCGGGATGAGTCCCAGGTCGGGGTCGATGCGCAGCCGCAGCAGCTGGAAGGTGCGCCCCTGCGGCAGGGTCTGCTGGAACTGTCCGTGGTCGGCCGCCACCCTCTGCGGCATGCCCGAATCGCGCAGCATCTTGAGCAGCACGAAGACGGATTCGGCCAGCGGCGCCAGGTGCGAGGTCCAGCCTTCCAGATCCTGCTGGCGCTGCTCCGGCGCATGGTGCTGCCAGGCGTAGTAGGCCGGCAGGTCGAAGCCGCAGGTGCCGCCCGGAATGCCGACGCGGCTGCGGATGCTCATCAGCCAGTCGTTCTCGGAAAGCGCGTGGCCGGCCTTGCCGTGCTGGGCGTTCAGCGCGGCGAAGCAGTGGTCGATCTGGCCGATGACGCCGTCGAGCACGTCCTGGGAAATCGAGGGATTGCCGCGGTAGCTGTCGAGCTGCTGCTTGTTCCTTTCGAGGTCCTTGAGCACGTCGGACTTGAGATCGGCGCGGGCAGCGACGTCCATGATCTCGAAGATGGTCACCAGCGCGTAGTGGTGATCGAGCGGATGGGCTCGCGGAATCAGCTCGCCCAGGCGGCGGAACAGCTGCTCGAGCCGCAGATAGGTTCTCAGGCGTTCGTTGAAAGGATATTCGTAAAGGATCACGCTGCTGGGTTCCTGGGGCGCTCGGGAAGGGGCGGGCGCTGAGGCCTGAAGCCAAAGTCAGGTACAGGTGCTGCCCGGTGCATCATAGCCCGAAGCGTGCAGTGATTCGCCGCGCGGTTGTATGCAGTTCTAACAGGGAGATGCCCTCGTTGAAGACGACGATGTCGGCAGCTGCGCATCTTTCGGCGCGCGTTGCCTGCGCGGCGATGATGGCCTGCACCGCCTCGGCAGCCAGTCCGCTGCGGGCCTGCACCCGCGCGATCTGTGTGGCCGGCGTGCAGTCCACCACGATCACGGCATCCAGCACGCGCGTCCAGCGGGCGCGCGACTCCACCAGCAGCGGAATGTCGAGCACGATCAGCCGATAGCCTTCGGCCGCCGCATTCCGCGTGGCCTGGGCGATGGCGTCGGTGACCAGCGGGTGGACGATGCCTTCGAGCCGCAGCTTGGCACCCGCATCGGCGAAGACGCATTCGCGCATGCGCGAGCGGTCCAGCGCACCCTGCGCATCGATGAAGTCGTCGCCGAAAGCCGCCCGGATGGCGGGGATGGCGGCGCCCCCGGCCGCCGTCACGGCGCGTGCGCAGGCATCGGCATCGACCAGCGCGGCGCCGCAGTCGCGCAGCATGCCGCCCAGGGTGCTCTTGCCGCTGCCGATGCCGCCGGTGAGCCCGATCTGCAGCGGAGTGCGCGGAGCACCGGAGCCCGTCACAGGCCCAGCCACTGCAGGATGGTCTGCATCAGCCTGGCCGGCCCGACGAGCATGGCGGTGAGGCCGGCACCGGCCAGGAACGGGCCGAAGGGAACGTAGAGGCCTTCGCGCAGGCTGCTGGCCAGCTTCATGCCGATGCCGACCAGCGCCCCGATGACCGAGGCCACGAGGATCATCGGCACCAGCGCCTCCCAGCCGAACCAGGCCCCCAGCGCCGCGAAGAGCTTGAAGTCGCCGAAGCCCATGCCCTCCTTGCCCGTGGCCAGCTTGAAGGCCCAGTACACCGACCAGAGCGAGAGATAGCCGCAGGCCGCGCCCCATACCGCCGAAGGCAGCGGCACGGCGATCCAGCCCAGCGTCGATGCCAGCAGCCCGGCCCAGAGCAGGGGCAGGGTGATGTCGTCGGGCAGCAGGGTGGTGTCCCAGTCGATGAAGGCGAGCGCGACCAGCGCGGCAGAGAAACCGCACCAGAGCGCCGCCGTGGGCGTGATGCCCCAGCGGTAGCCGCAGAAGGCGAAGAGCGCGCCCGTCAGCAGTTCGACCAGCGGATAGCGCACGCCGATGCCGGTGCCGCAGGCCGAGCAGCGTCCCTTGAGAAAGAGGTAGCTGAGCACGGGGATGTTCTCGTACCAGCGCACGGCGTGGCCGCACGACGGGCAGCGGGAGCGCGGCGTGACGAGGTTGAAGGTGGGCGCCTCGCCGGGCGCGGCATCTGTGGCATTGGCCGCTGGCGCGGTGCGCTGCGCCGAATCGCCTGCGGCTGCGGCGTCCAGCGCGTACTGCGCATGCTCGTCGGCCCACTGCCGCTCCATCATCCGGGGCAGCCGGTGGATCACCACGTTGAGGAAGCTGCCCACCAGCAGGCCCAGCACGCCCGCCAGTGCGGCCGTGACGCCGACGCTCTCGTACATCAGACGACCTGGCCCAGCTTGAAGATGGGCAGGTACATCGACACGACGATGCCGCCGATGATGGTGCCCAGGAAGACGATGATGATGGGTTCCATCAGGCTGGAGAGGCCGGCCACCATCTCATCGACCTCGGCTTCGTAGAAGTCGGCGGCCTTGCCCAGCATGTGGTCGATGGAGCCGGATTCCTCGCCGATGGCGCACATCTGCAGCACCATCGAAGGGAACACGTTGGCATTGGTCATGGCGGCGGTCAGGCTGGTGCCTGTGGAGACTTCCTGCTGGATCTTGTCGGTGGCGTCGGCATAGACCGAGTTGCCCGATGCGCCGCCCACGGAGTCGAGCGCTTCCACCAGCGGCACGCCGGCCGCGAACATGGTGGACAGGGTGCGGGTCCACCGCGCCACGCAGGACTTGTCGATCAGCGCGCCGAAGATCGGCAGCCGCAGCAGCAGGCGGTCCATCACCTTCTGCATCTTCTCGTTGCGGCGCCAGGCTTGCATGAAGAAATAGAAGCCGCCGCCGATCACGCCGAAGATCAGCCACCAGTACTGCACGAAGATCTCGCTGATGCCCATCACCAGCAGCGTGGGGGCGGGCAGGTCGGCGCCGAACGAGGTGAACACTTCCTTGAAGGCCGGGATCACGAAGATCATGATGATGGTCACCACCACGAAGGCGACGATGATCACCGAGATGGGGTACATCAGCGCGGAGCGGATCTTGGACTTGATCGCCTCCGTCTTTTCCATGTAGAGCGCCAGCCGGTCCAGCAGCGCTTCCAGAATGCCGGCGGCTTCGCCCGCCTCCACTAGGTTGCAGTAGAGGCTGTCGAAATACATGGGGTGCTTGCGGAACGCCATGTTCAGCGAGGTGCCGGTCTCGACGTCGCTGCGGATGTCGTTGAGCAGCTTGGCGACGCTCGGGTTGGTGTTGCCCCGGCCCACGATGTCGAAGGACTGCAGCAGCGGCACGCCGGCCTTCATCATGGTCGCCATCTGCCGCGTGAAGAGCGCGATGTCCTTGGGCTTGATCTTCTTGCCGGACCGGGTGCGGCGTTTCTTGATCTTGGTGGGCAGCACGCCCTGGCGCCGCAGCGTGGCCTGCACCTGGTTCTCGCCGACCGCCCGGACTTCACCGCGCACCACCTTGCCGCTGCGGTCCTTGCCTTCCCATTCGAAGACGAAGTCCTTGATGTCCCTCGATGTCCCGGTCGCCATGTTGTGCGCTCCCTGATGGGTTATTCGTTGGTCACGGCCAGGACTTCCTCGAGCGAGGTCAATCCGATGCGGGCCTTGTACAGGCCCGAGGCGCGCAGCGACCGCACGCCTTCACGCCGCGCCTGCTCGGCGATCTCCAGCGCGCTGCCGTCGCGCAGGATGATGCGCTGGATCTCTTCCGACACGGGCATCACCTGGTAGATGCCGAGGCGTCCCTTGTAGCCGTTGTTGCAGGCGGGGCAGCCCACCGGCTTGTACGTGACCCAGGTGCCGTCGATCTCTTCTTCGGTGTAGCCCGCGTCGATCAGCGCCTCGTGAGGGATGTCGGCCGGCGCCTTGCACTGCGGGCACAGGCGGCGCGCCAGGCGCTGCGCCGTGATCAGGATCACGCTGCTGGCGATGTTGAACGGCGCGATGCCCATGTTGCGCATGCGCGTCAGCGTGGTGGGCGCATCGTTGGTGTGCAGCGTGGACAGCACCAGGTGGCCCGTCTGCGCGGCCTTGATGGCGATGTCGGCGGTCTCCAGGTCGCGGATTTCGCCCACCATGATGATGTCCGGGTCCTGGCGCAGGAACGACTTGAGCGCCGTGGCGAAGGTCAGCCCGGCCTTTTCGTTCACGTTGACCTGGTTGACGCCCGGCAGGTTGATTTCCGAGGGGTCTTCCGCCGTGGCGATGTTCACCCCGGGCTTGTTCAGCAGGTTCAGGCAGGTGTAGAGCGACACGGTCTTGCCCGAGCCGGTGGGGCCGGTGACCAGGATCATGCCGTAGGGGCGGCCGATGGCCTGCAGCAGGCGTGCCTTCTCCTCGGGCTCGTAGCCCAGCGCGTCGATGCCCAGCTTGGCGCTGCTGGGGTCGAGGATACGGATCACGATCTTCTCGCCGAACAGCGTGGGCAGCGTGCTCACCCGGAAGTCGATCACCCGGTCGGGGCCCACCTTGAGCTTCATGCGCCCGTCCTGGGGCACGCGCTTTTCCGAGATGTCCAGCCGCGAGATCACCTTGATGCGCGAGGCCAGCTTGTCCTTGATGGCGATCGGCGGCGAGGCGATCTCGCGCAGCTCGCCGTCGATGCGGAAGCGCACCCGGTACTGGTGTTCGTAGGGTTCGAAATGCAGGTCGGAGGCGCGCATGTTGAACGCGTCCAGCAGCATCTTGTGCAGGAACTTGACGATGGGCGCGTCTTCGACCTCGTTGACGCCCGTGTCCTGGGGTTCGGGGCTTTCGGGGACGGACAGGTCGTCGAACTCGAAATCCGCGCCGCTCACCATGTTTTCCATGGCCTCGGCCGTGGACTTGGTGGTCGCGTCGATCAGGCGCACCAGCTTGTCGTATTCGGCAATGATCCAGTCCACGCCCATCTGGGTGGTGAACTTGATCTTTTCCGCCGCTTCCTGGTCGGTGGGGTCGGCCGTCGCAACGATGAGCCGGTTGTTGCGCTTGCTCAGGACGATGACGCGGTAGGCCTGGCAGATCTTCGCGTCCAGCAGGTCGCGCGGAAGGCGGGCCGGATCGATGGCGTCGATGTCGAGCAAGGGAGCGCCGAACACCGCAGACACGGTGTGGGCCAGATCCAGCGGCGAAACCGAGCCCGAGCCCGTCAGCTCCGCGATGAAGCTGGTGCGGCCGGACTGGGACTTGCGGTAGATATCCTCGGCAGCCTTCTGGCTGAGCTGGCCCGCCGAAATGAGCGCCCGCCCCAGGCCGGGCAGGGCAATGCTGGAGGCATCCTGGAGGGCGGAATCGGCGTCAGCCATGTAACCGGTGAAGTCTTTTGGGTGGAAAAGAAACCATCCTATCACTGCAATACGATGGTCTTTTGCAGGGCTCGGGTTGGTCGATGCCGCTATCGGCGCAGGAGCCATCTGCGGTGGCAGCCTGATGCATTCTTACATGTCGATGCAACTCGCGGTACACAGGCATGGCCGTTGCACTTGCGACGCTGGACTCTTGCCCGGGAGCTTGGCCCAATGCCTGTGTGGATGGGGCTGCCAGGCCTGTCTGCCGGATTCGTGGGGGCGGGTTGCTCACTGTTCGCTGGGTCCGCGCGCCAGCAGGGCCTCGAGCATGTCGATGCGATGCCGGTGCGGCGTGGTGATGGCGTAGAAGCGCTCCTGCAGCGCGGTCGAATGGCCCACGACGACCAGCAGGCCGGACTGGAGTTCGTCCTGCACCACCACCTCGGGCAGTACGGTCAGCCATCCGCTGTCGCGTGCGATCAGGCGCAGCATGGCCATGTCGTCCACCTCGGCGCGTAGCCGCGGGACCACGCCAGCCGTGGCGCAGAGGGCATCGAACTGGGCGCGCAGCGCATGGCGCGGGCCGGGCAGGGCGATGTCCGCTCCGTCCAGGTCTTCCGGAATGCGCAGGCTCCGGGACGCCCACTGGCTGGCAGGACCGACCAGCGAAATCGACTGGCTTCCCAGAAAGCGGCAGTGCAGCGGCCGGCCCGGGTCGGCCGGGACCGTCTCATTGGCCAGCACCACGTCCAGTTGGTGCTGCACCAGGCGGGCGAGCAGGCCTTCCAGCAGGCCCGACTCCAGCGTCAGCACCAGCGCCGGGTCGGCCAGGGCCGGCCTGATCCAGTTTTCCTGGTAGTTGCGCGACATCGTGGCCACGCTGCCCACGCGCAGGCGCGTCACACCCGCCGAGCGGCCTTGAAGGCGCCCCAGCATTTCCTGGCCCAGGCCGAAGATGTTGTCCGCATAGGCCAGCACCAGCTGGCCGGTGTCCGTCAGCAGGAGTCGGCGGCCCTCGCGGGCAAAGAGGCTTTCGCCCAGCCGTTCTTCCAACTGCCGGATCTGCGCGGATACCGCCGACTGCGAGGTGTGCAACTCCTCGGCTGCCCGCGTCAGATGGCCCAGCTTGGCTACTCGCCAGAAATAGAAGAGGTGGTGGAAGTTGAGCTGGTTCAGTTCCATTGTTCTGTTTTGTGTATTGATTTATTCCAATCAATGTAATTTACAGAACAAAAACCCCAAAGCATCATCGCCTCCATGCATTTGAGAGGTTTCCAAAATGACGATGACTGAGGCGTGGTGCCTGGCCGTTGCACTGTCGCCGGCATGTCTGATGGCTGCGATGGCAGGGCTGACGCGGCTGCGCTGGTCCGCCATGCCCGGGCTGTGGCGGGTGTTCCATGGGGTGTCATGCGCCGCGCTGGCTGCTGCGGGCCTGTCGCTGGCCCTGGGGGCAGTGGGCATGCCGGTTGTCGGCCCCCTGGTGCAAGCCACCCCGCTGGCGCTGGTGCTGGCCGTGCTGGTGCAGCTGCTCGGCTTGGTGATCGCCGCGTTTTCCACCCGCTATCTGGAAGGCGAGGAGAACCAGCCGCGCTATCTGCGCGCGCTCGCCACGGTGCTGGCCAGTGTTCATCTGCTGCTGCTCGCCGATCACTGGCTGGTGCTCATCGCGGCCTGGGCCGCCGTGGGCATGGCGCTGGAGCGGTTGCTGTGCTTTTATCCGGATCGTCCCTTCGCGCTGCTGGCGGCGCACAAGAAGCGTATCGCCGACCGGCTGGCCGACCTGCTGCTGCTGGGCGCCGCAGCGCTGGCCTGGTGGACGGTGGGCAGCGGATCGCTATCGGCCCTCTGGGCGCATCTGGCGCAGCACGGCCCGTCCCTGCCGCTGCAGGCCAGTGCTCTTTTGCTGGTCGTTGCCGTCACGCTGCGCACGGCCTTGCTGCCGGTGCATGGCTGGCTGATCCAGGTGATGGAGGCGCCGACGCCCGTGTCCGCGCTGCTGCATGCGGGCGTGGTCAATCTGGGGGGCTTCGTGCTGATCCGCTTTGCGCCTCTGCTGGAGCAGGCCGGTGCCGCGCGGCTGCTGCTGATGGCGCTGGGCCTGGGGACGGCGGTGCTGGCGGGCATGGTCATGCTCACGCGCATCAGCATCAAGGTGCGGCTTGCCTGGTCCACCGTGGCGCAGATGGGTTTCATGCTGCTGGAATGCGCGCTGGGGCTCTACAGCCTGGCGGCGCTGCATCTGATCGGCCATTCGCTCTACAAGGCGCATGCCTTCCTGTCGGCCTCTTCCGTGGTGCGTCAGACCCGCCTGCATGCCTTGCATCCGGCTGCGGTGCCGGGCACCGCCAGCGTCGTGCTGGCCCCGGTGCTGACAACTTCGGTCGTGTGCTTCCTGGTCGCGCTGGCGGGAGGGGCGGCTTGGCCCTGGTGGTGGAGCGCGCTGCTGGGCCTGGCATGGGCGCCCCTGCTGTGGCTGCCGGCCGCGCATGCGGGCGGCCCTGCGCACGGCTGGCAGTGGCTGTTCGGCCTGCTGGCCGCCGCGGGCCTGACCCTGGCGGCCATGGCGGCGCATCTGCTGCCCCTGGGCTTGCGGGACGCTCCCGACCACCACCTGGGCGTGTTGGCCCTGGCTGGCATGGCCTGCCTGTATCTCTGCCAGGTCCTGCTGCAGAAGCGGCCGCAGTGGCTGGCGCGCTGGCGGCGCTGGAGCTATGCCGGTTTCTATCTGGACGAGGCCTACACGCGCCTGGCACTGCGCCTCTGGCCCGCGCATTGGGTGCTGGCGCGCTCGCCGGCCATCGGCCTGCCGTGGCCGCGCGGCGGCCGCCGCGCGCCGCGCTGACTGCAACGACAAGATGATGGAGTGCATCCCATGACGGACCTTTCGACGATAGACCCCCGACCCGCTACGGGCAGCGCACCTGCCGCAAGCAGCGCCCATGAGGTGCTGCATGCCCAGATCGAGCAAGCCTGCCGCCAGGCCTGCCTCGCGATCGCCCCGGCCTGGCCGCTGGACCGCGCCATCGCCGTCAATCCGCACTGGTCGCGCATCGGCATGCCGGTGCGCCGTGTGGCTGCCCGCATGGCCGTGCTGGGCGGTATCCAGGTCTTCCCGCCGCGCGAGCGGCAACTGCAGGCCTGGCGCGAAGGCCGCATCGGTGCAGCCGACCTGGCCCTGGCGCTGCGGCAACTGCCCGCGGCGCAGGCGGCGGGCCTTGCGCCCGAGCGGTGCCGGCAGGCGTTGGAGGCCGGGCCGCGTCCGGTGCAGCTGCCCTTGCTGATCGACGTGCTGGACAGCGATGCAGATCGCCGGGCGAGGCTCTCCTGGCGGCAGGCGGTCACGCAACAGGTCAGCCAGACTTGCGCGGCCTACTTCGACGAACATCAGGCGAGCTGGCAGCCCGAGCGCAGGCAGGGGCTGTATGCCTTCTGGCGCGACACCTTGCAGCATGACCACGGCATCGGCCTGTTGATGGGCTTGCCGCAACTCGGCCGGGCCGTGAGCGCCTTGCCCGCCACCGCGCAGGATGCCGAGCGCTGGGTCATCGCCCGGCTGGGCCTGCCCCAGGCGGTGTGGGCCGACTATCTGGAGTCCGTGCTGCTGAGCATCAACGGCTGGGCCTCGTGGTGCGCGTATCTGGGCTGGCAGGCGGGGTTGGCAGGTGGCCAGGATGCCCACCTGCGCGAGCTGCTGGCCATCCGCCTGGCCTGGGGCGTGGTGCTGCTCGAATGCAAGGAAGACGAGGCGGCGAGGGCGGCATTCGGCGCGCTGCAGCAGGCTTGGAGCCAGGCGCCCCGCATCCTGCAGGAAGCCGAGAGCGACATGCTGATCGACGAGGCATGGCAGCTGGCGCTGGAGATCGGCTATCAGCGCGAGCTGGCGCAGCAACTGGCCCGGCCTGCCCCCACGCACGATGGCGGCGCGTCTGCACAGATCGAAGTCCAGGCGGCTTTCTGCATCGACGTGCGCAGCGAACCCTTGCGGCGTGCGCTGGAGGCGGCCTGGCCTGGTGGCATCCAGACCCTGGGCGTCGCGGGCTTCTTCGGCCTGCCCGTCGCCTATACGCCTCTGGCCACGCAGCTACGCCGTCCTCAGCTGCCCGGCCTGCTGGCGCCGGCCATGGAGGTGGGCGACTGCATCGTCAGCGCCGATCCGGCCCAACGGGCCGGCGACGCAGTGCGGCAGGGCGCCGCGGGCCGTGCGCGCCAGACGCGCCTGGCCCTGGCTGAGCAATGGCAGGCGGCCAGCCATTGGCCGGGGGCCGCGTTCTCCTTCGTCGAGGCGGCCGGCGTGGGATACCTGGGCAAGCTCGGGCGCTGGCTGCTGCCCGGCGGGCGCGAGCGCGCGCGGGATGACCTGCAGGGCGTGCCGGCCCGCTACCGCCCGGTCTGCCGTCCGCAGCTGCTGGGCATGGACCTGGGTGACAAGGTGGCGCTGGCCGCGCGGCTGCTGCATGCCATGGGCCTGGAGCGGTATATCGCGCCACTGGTGCTGCTCGTCGGCCACGGCAGCCAGTCGGCCAACAACGCCCATGCGGCGGCGCTGGATTGCGGCGCCTGCTGCGGCCAGACCGGCGAAGTCAATGCGCGCAGCCTGGCGCTCCTGCTCAACGACCCGGCGGTGCGCCAGGGCCTGCACGCGCAAGGGCTGCATGTCCCCGACGCCACGGTGTTCGCGGCGGCGCTGCACAACACCACCACCGATGAGATCGAAGGCTTCGACCTGGACCTGCTTCCGGCCAGCGCGCGCGAACGCTGGAAGCATCTGCAGGCCGTGTTCAGCCAGGCCGGCGACCAAGTGCGCCGCGAGCGTGCGCCCCGCCTGCGGCTGGATCCGGACGCTCCTGGCGACGCGCTGCTGGCGCAGCTGCGCCGCCGCGCCAACGACGGCGCGCAGACGCGGCCCGAATGGGGGCTGGCGGACAACGCTGCCTTTGTCATCGCGCCGCGGTCGCGCAGCCAGGGCGTTTCGCTGGGCGGGCGCAGCTTCCTCCATGACTATGACGCCGGCCAGGACCCTGACGGTAGCATCCTGGAAATGCTCATGACCGCGCCCATGCTGGTCACGCACTGGATCAACTGGCAATACCACGCCTCCACCAGCGATCCGCAGCGGCTGGGCAGCGGCAACAAGCTGCTGCACAACGTAGTGGGCGGTGCCCTGGGCGTGTTCGAGGGCAATGGCGGAGACCTGCGGATCGGCCTGTCGCGGCAGTCGGTCCATGACGGCCAGCGCTGGATGCACGAGGCGCTGCGGCTGACCGTGGTCATCGATGCGGCGCGGCCAGCGATCAATGCAGTGATCGGCAGGCATGAAGTCGTCCGGCAACTGCTGGACAACGGCTGGCTCCATCTTTGGCGCTTCGAGGGGGCAGGTTTGGAGCGGTATGGGCAGGCGGGCTGGGCGCCGGTGGAGTTGATTGCCTGAGATTGAGCCGCCCCGGTGAACTGACCCCCAGAAGTTGGATGAACTTCAAGGGGTTTCATGAAGAGGTACGAAGTGGAGTTCAAGCTGGAAGTTGTCCAGAGCTTCTTGGAAGGCGAAGGCGGCGCGAAGCTTTTGGCTCGGCGGTGGTCGGTTCCCGAGGAGAAGATCCGCACTTGGGTGAGCCATTACCGTCTCCACGGCATCGACGGCTTGAGCCCCAAGCGCAGCGCGTACAGTGCGCAGTTCAAGCTGCAGGTGCTGGCTCATCAGGATCGCGAGCAGCTTTCCAGCCGTCAGGTCGCGGCGATCTATGACATTCGCAATCCAAACCAGGTCGTGGTCTGGCGACGCAATCTCGATCAAGGCCGCTGGCAAGCGCGCGAGAGGGGGAAAGAAGAGCAGCCCAAGATGAAGCCAGAACGGCGCTCTGCAGCACCGTCGAGCACGGTCGTTGCCGATGCGGAGAGAACCTTGCGGGAAGAGAACGAACGACTGCGCGCGGAGGTCGCGTACCTAAAAAAATTGCAGGCCTTAATTCGGTCGAAGAGGTCAGCTGCGCCGACAAAGCGCGCCTGATTGCCGGGTTGAGGCATGACCATAAGTTGGCGGACCTGTTGCACATAGCGGGCCTGCCGCGCAGCACGTTCTACTACCAATGCCAGGCGACCCAGCACGCCGACCAGCAACGCGCAGTGGAAGCCAGAATCCGCACCATTTACGACGAGCACAAGGGCCGCTACGGATACCGACGCATCACTGCGGTGCTGTGCAATTCAATGGCAGAACCGGTCAACCACAAGTGCGTGCAGCGTCTGATGCAGAAGATGGGGCTGCGCGCGTTGATTCGGGCGAAGAAGAGATCTCGGCATGTTCCGGGCATGAGCGATGAGCACGTGCCCAACGTTCTGCAGCGCGACTTCTGTGCGACCGCCCCGAACCAGAAGTGGGCGACCGATGTCACCGAGTTCAATGTGAGCGGCCACAAGCTCTACCTGTCGGCCTGTATGGACCTGTACAACGGCGAGATCGTCGCGTACCGCATGGCAAGGCGTCCGGTCTTCGAGATGGTTTCCAGCATGCTTGAAGCCGCGCTCTCACGGGCCAGTTGCGTCACCAACCTGATCGTGCACTCCGACCAAGGCTGGCACTACAAGATGCAGCCCTACCGAGCAATGCTCGCGCGACGCGGAGTCAAGCAAAGCATGAGCCGCAAAGGCAACTGCCTCGACAACGCGGCAATTGAAAGCTTCTTCGGCACTCTGAAGGCCGAGTATTTCCATCTCGAAAGGCCCGACAGCGTTGATGCGCTCGAAGCGGGCGTGCATGATTACGTCAACTACTACAACCACGAGCGCATCAAGCTCGGGCTGCAGGGGCTCAGTCCGGTGGGGTACCGATTGAGAAGCTCCGCCTGATCGGCGGAATCGTGACCGTCCAACTTCTGGGGGGCAGTTCAA
>NZ_FONX01000033.1 GCF_900113035.1 Paracidovorax wautersii
GGCGCCACGCAGGCCAATGCCGGCCTCATCAAGAACGACGCCGCAATCAAGAAGACCGAGGCGGCCAACCAGTGGGCCTACTACCAGTCCAAGAGCACCAAGCAGTCGGTGACCGAGCTGGCGCGCGACCTGGCCCCCGAACAGCGCCGGGCCGAACTGCAGGCCAAGCTGGACCGCTACGAGCAGGAAAAGAACGACATCAAGAAAAAGGCCGAGGCGCTCGAAGCCCAGTCGCAGGCGCTGGACGAGCAGAGCGAGGCGCAGATGCACCAGCACCACCGCTGGGCCCAGGCCACCACCGTGCTGCAGGTCGCCATCGCGCTGGCGGCCATCGCGCTGCTCACGCGCCGCAAGTGGCTGCAGTGGGGCATGTACGGCGTGGCCGGGCTGGGCATGGCGGTCGGCGTGCTGGCCGCGCTGCACCTGTGACGGCCACCGCACCATGAACCTGCGACTCATCTTCGCCCGCGCAGCCAACGGCGCCATCGGCCGGGACAACGCCATGCCCTGGCATCTGCCCGAAGACCTGACGCATTTCAAGCAGGTCACCATGGGCGGCACGGTCGTCATGGGCCGCAAGACCTGGGACTCGCTGCCCGCGCGCTTCCGCCCCCTGCCCGGCCGCACCAACATCGTGGTCACGCGGCAGGACGGCTGGCAGGCGGACGGCGCGCTGCGTGCCGCCAGCCTGGAGCACGCGCTGGAACTGGCGCGGCCGCACGGCGATGCGGTCTGGATCATGGGCGGCGCCCAGATCTACGCCCAGGCCCTGCCGCTGGCGGGCGGCGTGGAAGTCACCGAGATCCAGCAGGACTTCGACGGCGACGCCTTCGCGCCCGAACTGGGCCCCGAATGGCAGGAAACCGCCCGCACGCCCGTGCAGCGGTCCACGGCGGGCGGCCTGCCGTTTTCCTTCGTCAGCTACAGCCGCCGCCGCTGAAAAAAGAAAGAAGGCGCAGCCGCGCCGCCACTCCCATACCCGCATCGACCCGCCATGAAGCTCGCCACCTGGAACGTCAACTCCCTCTCCGTCCGCCTGCCCCAGGTGCTGGCCTGGCTGGCCGAGAACCCCGTCGATGCGATCGGCCTGCAGGAGCTGAAGCTGGTGGACGAAAAATTCCCCCACGACGCGCTGCAGGAGGCGGGCTACCACGCGGTGAGCTTCGGCCAGAAGACCTATAACGGCGTGGCCATCCTGAGCCGCTCGCCCGTGCGCGACGTGGTGCGCAACATTCCCGGCCATGAAGACACCCAGGCGCGCGTCATCGCCGCCACGCTGGACACGGCCGGTGGCCCGCTGCGCTTCGTCAACTGCTACTTCGTCAACGGCCAGGCCCCGGGTTCGGAAAAGTTTGCCTACAAGCTGCAGTGGCTGGAGGCCCTGCACCGCTGGCTGCAGGCCGAACTGCAGGAACACGCCCGCCTGGTGCTGGTGGGCGACTTCAACGTGGCCCCGGAAGACCGCGACTCGTTCGACCCCGTCGGTTTGAAAGACACCATCCACCACACGGTGGAAGAACGCGCGCACTTCCAGTCGCTGCTGCAGCTGGGCCTGACGGATGCCTTCCGCATGTTCGAGCAGCCCGAGAAGAGCTTTTCGTGGTGGGACTACCGCATGCTGGGCTTCCAGAAGAACCGGGGCCTGCGCATCGACCACATCCTGGTCAGCGAGGCGCTGAAAGCACAGGTGCGGGCCTGCCATATCGACCGCGCACCGCGCAAGAACCCGCAGCCCAGCGATCATGCGCCGGTGGTGGTGGAGCTGGGCTGATCGCCCTGCAGGTCGGCGTTGAATTTCTGGGCGTCGAACTGGTCCAGCAGGCATTGGAAGCGCTTTCCCAGAGTGGGGATGCATGCGCGGAGCCGGAAAAAGGTATTCCGCGAGTACCAAAGTCGGAGACGCGGACAGAGGGCAGTGGACCCTATCCCTGACGGCGCTCTACCATCTGCCCGTTCCTGGTGCTTCATTCATAAATAACTTACCAAATTCATCCCATGCCTTTTTCCATAGCAGATTGCCGATTTGATTGCAAAATTAACCGCCCTCCGGTGCGCGGGGATGAGACAATTCAGGAATCTGTTGAAAAACTGGCGGCTCGGCTTCAAGTGAGAAATTTGGCGATGGAGGCCGTGGCCCGACTGCCTGGAGAGGGGGAGGAGGTTGCCGGCGCGCTATCGGTGCAGTGTGTGAAACTTCAGAAAGACTGCGACAGGGCTTTCTTCGTTGAACATTTTTTGGAAATACAGCGCGCCTTGCTTTTCTTCAAGGAAGATGGCATCCTGAAGATGGTCAAAGATAACCGTTTGATTTGCAGTGGAAGCAGTCCCAAGGAGCTTGTCTTTGGCTTGAGGGCGGCGGAATTTAAGTGGAAAAGGCCGGAAATAAAATTTATTCGCCATAAAGGCAGTGGACTTTATTTATCTGAGGGTGAATTTAAAGAGGTGCGTGAACGTGTCTTGAAAAAGATCGGTGTTGCTAATTTCGAGAAAAGGCCGCCGCCGTTGCAGAGCTGGGAACGCTGCCCGGCTTACCCCGGTTGCACCAACATTGACTCGCCACGTAAGAGTGCGTGGCCGGTTGCATTCAGCGCGTCTCGGATGGAATTTTTCACCGCGGGGGCGAACGACTCCTGAGGTCTTAATCCCAGCTGCAGCCCCGAGGGGGGGGGAGCCAGGGGCTGCGGCGGTCGGTCGGGCGAGTTTTGGCGTGCCAAGTGGTGGAGGCGGTTACAGCCGCTCGGCTACCCCGGCTTGCACCGAAGCCAGCGCCGTGGCGGCGTGGCCGCATCGGTATCGCCGGCCATGGCCATATCGGTTCAGAAGTATGACTTCTTGATGTAGCGTGAGAGGGCGGCGAGGAACTTGCTGGAGTAGGTGGCAGTGCGCACGCTCTCAAGGCGGCTGTCCAGAATCCACAGGCGGCGTTGCTGGAGGCCCGGTCGCCGCACCAGGCGGCCGATACCCTGAATGAACTTCCGCAAGGTGTAATTGATCTCCACTTGCATGCCGATGCGCTGCACCTTCTCGGCATGAAGGTAGCTGCGCTGCGTGTTGAAAGGGAGGGCTGTAATTACTACGTCGGTGAGTAGAAAGTCCTCTCTTGGCGGGACATCGCCATTGGACAGGTCCAGGCCTGTCCAGGCTCCGCCTGTGGCGATAGCGATGGGTTTGAGGCCTTCTTGGCTTTTCTGACGGAAGACGCGGGCCATGCCATCGACGCCGGTGCCTGTCCTCTGTTCGATAAGGCGTGATGGGTCGTTCAGTTGTGCTCTCAGCGCATTTGCGATGATTTGCGCGCGTTCATAGCCGGTGCACAGCGCCAGGGTGCCGCCAGCTGCGGTGTCACCGATGGACTTCAGATGAGTGGCGATCTGCTCTGCCCATTCCTTGATTCCATCCTCGTTGAAACTCTCGCCCTTTGGCGGTGTCGGTGCGTGCCCAGGCTTCGGGAGATGAAGCGTGGGGCTTGTATAGAGCCATGAGGGGTGGATGCGGCTGGTCGTCTGCAGTCGTTGCCTCGGCACCGCCAGTTCCATCGCCAGGGCGTTTGCGGCACTGTCTAGCGAGGCGCTCGGGGCGAACAGCGTGCCAGAGAACAGCCCTGCGACCTCTGTCGATTCCCAGGTGTACAGCAGGGAGGCGCTCACGCTTTTAACCCCCATTTGGATCAGTGGGTAGCGTCGGGTCGGGCTGAACTCGATTCGGCCGGTGTAGTCGTCGAGCACCAGGTCGATTGCGTGTTTGCTTGACATGATGAAAGATAGGTGGGCGTTCTGTGACGCCTTAGCACTCTTCATGGCTGAGGTGCCGAGATCCGCTAGTTGGTCCCGAAGCGTCTGAAGCCTCGCACGCACCAACGCCCATGAGCGAGTGGTGCGATCGTTACCGGGGGCGAGTGGTAAGTTGACTTCGTCCGGGAGCGCTTGCATTGCCATATAAGCTTGCGTCCATGAGTCGCGGCAGGCATCTACTTTCCCCTTGAGGCCCATGCCTGGCCAGGCTTCCCTCTTGAGGGTCGCGCCTAGCCGAGACATGGCCAGAGAGGCGCCGTTTACCGATGCGAATCCCTCCTCCAGCGCATGAGCCTCGTCGATCAGCAAGGCGTACGGTTGAGGTATTGGCGGCGTGTTACCGCGACTGAGCGCAATGGTGCGCATGGCCAGCATTGCGTGGGTAGTGAAGATGATGTCCGAGGTTTCGGCTGCTGTCTGGAGGCGGCGGTATTCGGCGCAGTCTTCGTCCTCTGCGTGGTGTGCAGAGAGATGCGCATCCTTGGTGGGGAAGTCGAGGTCTCCGCAGACCGCGCGCAGGTCTTCCATGAGGCCGCTCGCGGGGATACCGCGAGTTGCTGTCGATTGGCCTGGTGGCATGCCTTTATCTAGCCACTCTTGAACTGGCGGGCAGGGGTGCTCGCTGAGCAATTCGGCCACGGCCGAGGCGCTGACGAACTGCTGGCGGCCGATGAGCAGCGAGTGGGTCGCTTTGTTGTCTCCAAGTCGGAGGAATTCGCGCACGAGGTGCATCATCGTGGCGATCGTGGGCGCGGCAATCACGATCGGCCGGCTGTGCTTTTTCCTGGGCTCCTGGAGTCTTGCCTCGGTGTCATGCCAGGCGGCTACGCGATCTTTGATGAAGGCGGGAAGATTGCTTGAGCCGTTGGTCTGGGTGGGGAACTTGTGACCGCGTTTGCGGAGTTGCAGCAGCGAGAGTGCGCAGGTCCCAATGATTCGGCTTTTGCCTGTTCCTGTGCCCGCTTCGACGGCGACGACGGCACCATGTCGGGCGCTGCTCATGAACTCGTCGTGCAATTGGGCCTGGTCCGGCCACAGACTTTGCGCTCCTGTGGGCGTTTCATCTTTCTCTGGGTTTGGCGCGACCGCAACCGCCCTGGCATTTAGTTCCGCTTGCACGAGCATGCCGGCAAGCCGGCCTGGTGCAATGGTAGGAGCGATGAGTCGTAGCCCCTGTAGTTGGTCTAGGCGGTTCTTCAGGGATGACAACTCTTTGACGAGGTCTACCGCGATCTTCTGGACATCATCGGGAAGCGCTTGCGGTGCGCGGCCGTTTTGCAATGCGATGTTCAACAGCTCCTTGAATTTCGCGCTGATCGAGGTGGCCGTGTCACTGGCCCAGGCTGCCACTGTGCTTGGGACGTGACACTTAACGTATTCAGGCATGCTGATTACAACCGGTTGTTTGCGTATAGAATAATTTTAATTCTAACGCTCTTTATGTGGGGGTGGCCATGTGGATTCAGGCGCAGTTCACGATGTCGGACGAGGCGGCGTCAAAGCTCTTTACGTCGCGGCGTACGCCGCAGTCGGTTCGAAAGTGGTTGGCTTCTGCGGCGACTCGCCATGCCATTCCTTTGGACTCCAGAGTGTTTGGGTATGCAGAGGGGGGAGGTACGCCTAGCGCGCCTCGCCACATCGGCATCGGTGTTCGCGCTCGCGGAATGAGTCTGCATGCCGTGGGGGCGGAGAACATTGCGCTGGTCCAGGAGCACTTGCCATCCATTCAAGCAGCGCTCATTCGGGACGGCGGTGCTTTCGTGCATGCCGATGTGTTGGCCGGCAGTTGTCAATTCGATTTCACGCGTGTGCCTCTCCAGTATTTCTTGCGCGGCGTGTACGTCACGCACGGCGACAAGGATGACGTCGTGGCCAAGACGTGGGATGGGCTGGAGGGTGATGACGAGGCTCGCCTGTCGGCCGACTCATTCAAACAGGCCGTTGCCGATGTGATCAACCGATCGCTGTCGCGCCAGGTGCGCATGCTGATGCTGCGCGGTGACTTGAAGAGCCCTGATGGTGGTGAAGCTTTGTCTCTTGAAGGTGGGGGGCGCGGCCGCGCGGAGGATTACTTGGCGGCAATCCGAGAGGTTCTGACGGCGAGGGGCATCGCTGCGGAGCCGCGGGCCATGCTCGGCGTCGAGGTGCAGAGCATTCGCCGCTGCACATGGGTGTCTGCATCCAGTTCCACGCGGGTGGGCCGGATGCTGCTATCCGACGTTGCTTTCACGGCCAAGGCCCGATTTGGTGGCCTGTGGCTGGCGGGAATGGCACTTTCGTTCGGCGACGGTGTCGTGGCTGAAAAGCCCCGCGGCAGTCTCAGTATCAAACGTCAGATGCTTCTGCGGGGCGTTGGTGCGGAGGCCTTTGCATGAACCGGCTGACTGCTTCCGACCTGGCGTGCCAGGCGTTGAATGTTCGGCCTCAAGGGGAGCCACATCGGCATGGATCTACCACTTGTTCGTTTTGCGGCAAGGCAATCCATGACGGAGACCCTTCTGCTCCATTCGAACCAGCAAAGACATTCACCGATACGCTCAAGACTTTCCCGTCCGGGGTGATCTGCGGTGCGTGCGCGACCGTGACATCAAGCCAGGTGATGCTTCGCAATTTTCAGCGAGTGGTCATCACAAATAATGGTCTGTACCCCATTGGGACCGACGCAAATCGGGCGTGGCTGTGGATGACTCCTCCTGAACCACCCTTCGTGGTGGTGATCAACCACAGCACCATGGGTGCATACCACTATGTCTGGCGCACGCCTGTGAGCATGAGCAAGCAGCTCATCTGCGCGAATGTCGATGACACGCTGATGTGGATTGATCAGCCCGCATTGATCGAAGCGGTCAATGTGTGCCGTGAGCTGGAGATGCTCATGAAGCAAATTGGTATGAAAAAGGCTCAAGTGTGGAAGAGCCCCAGCCGGGAGGGGCTTGGCGGGGGGCATGGGCTGCTGTCCGCCGCTGTGCATGACCTTGCGGCGCGCTCGCCGCAGGTGCAGCCCAAGATTGATTTCCTGGCGACGCTCGATGCGGGAGTGCTGGTCGCGCTTGCGTCGATCATCAAATCAAAACCTGTCGATCCTGTGAAGCCAGAGCCCATCGTTTCATTCGCCGAGTGACCAGTTTTAATACATCGTCTGAGAGGAATTTCCAATGATCAAGCGTCGCTTCTGTGTGGATATCAGGACAGTTTCGCCTATGAACATTATGGCCATGTCCAAGGGGACATTTCTGCCCGAACGCAACAAGATCGTGCGCTACAAGACTTCAGGCGGAAGCGAGTGTGGGCTGACGATTACAACGCCCATTCCTGGAATCTATGCCACCGCCCGCAGTGATGAGGCCGGTGCTGAGGCCGAGGTGCGCAGCGGTGTTGTGCAGATGCCCATCATCCCTTCCAGCACCATCACTGGCGGGCTGCGTCGAGCTGCTTGTTCCCTGATTGAGGATTCGCTGGTGGAGCGCAAGCTGAACGTCTCCGTGGCCGCTTTCAACACCCTTTCTTCTGGGTCAGCCACTGCAACTCTGAATGCTGCGACTCAGGTAACAACAATCAAGGCTGCTGCGCTACATCCGTTTTTTGGATTGTTTGGTGGCACATCGTTTGCACTGTCTTCGCGGATGGTGGTTGCTGACGCGGTGCCGGTATGCGAGGAGGCCATGGGCATGAGCCTGCTGCCATCCGACCAACCTGCCATGCTGGTGCTTCCCAGCGACATGCTCATGCCCGTGCAGATCATTCGCAAGAACGATGCAATGGGCAAAGATGCCCAGCGCCTGATTGAGTTGGTGGGCGAGGCTGAGATCACCCAATATTGGGTGAGTCAGTCGGAGCAGGCGGTCAAGCGCAAGGAATCGAAGGCTGCGGCGGTAGCCGCACTCGCTGCGGGTGAATCCGTTGAGAAAGGCAAGAAGGAATCGTTGCAGACAGCCACGGCGATTGAGGCCGTTATGCCGAACCTGAACTTCGTGCTGTCCTTTGAGGTCAATGCATTTTCAGAGGCTCAGTTTGGCCTGTTTCTCATGTCGTTGCAGCGGCTGCTAAGGAAGGGGCAATTTGGTGGTCGCGAAGCGCGCGGCTTCGGTCGATACCAGGTCGTGTCCGCTTCCATCGCTTCTCAGAACGACAAAGGGATTTGGGCGAAGTTGGGCAGTGTTTTCAGCGACATGGATACATTGGAATTCGACGCCGAATTGCGTGGCGCCTCAGCGGTCGCTGAGGACTGGATTGATACGTGTTCTGTGCCGGAAATCGAGGCGTTCGCAGGCGCCGATGAAACCTTCTTCGAGAAGGCGGCCTAAGATGCATGAGCCATTGCGCATCGAAATCCGGATGGCAACGCCGATCGTCATCCCGTCTCACATCAAGTGCCTTGACGGCTTGATCGCTTGGGCTCGTGTGGAGGAGGCGATCGCTGCGGGCGTGGCGGTCCCCGAGTGCTATGAAGTGCAGCACGATCTCCCGCTTGCAAAGTATGAGGTTGGTGGGCAGTGGGTTTTCAAGGCATCTGCATTCCAGTACGAGTGGAGTGGAGAGCGCTTCGAGTCCCATCGAATCAAGCGGCAACACGTTGGAGATTACGCCGGGAGCTGGATGCGAGGGGCTATTGCGTCCAGTCGCAAAGGACGCATTCGTGTGGACACGGGGAGCGGCGCGACCAAGGCGGGCCTGTACCCCGTCGCGAAGCGCCAGTGCGATGTGGCTAGAGCTTGGTGCATAGGTGACCCAGCGGGCGTGGAGCGACTTATGCGTGGTGTGGTCACGTTCGGAAAGGGGCGCAATCGTGGGGCGGGCCTCGTCGTGTCGATTGATGTCGTCCGCGATGAGCGCGCATTGCAGCTATGGGATCGGCGGCCTATGCCTATGCAAGGCTCCGCTGAGCATGCGAGTCGGTATGCACTTGGTGCTCATCCACTGCACCCACCGTACTGGGACACCAGGAATGCCGAAGTTTGCCTGCTTCCTTTGAAGCAAGGAGGCGTAGATTTCTTCTAAAGAGAATGTGTTTTTCCTAAATGCGCTCAAGA
>NZ_FONX01000052.1 GCF_900113035.1 Paracidovorax wautersii
CTGGTGAGCGTGTTCCAGGTGGATGCGGCGGCCAGCCAGGGGCTGCGTGCCGAGGCACCCGCACCGGCTGCGGCGCCAACGGCACCGGCCTTCGCCCCCTCGCCGGCTCGCAAGCCCGTGGCGCATGCGGCGGCGCCCAAGGCCCGGGCTGCGGCGCCCGCGCCTGCGGCCAAGCCGGCTGCGCTGCCTGCGGCCACGCCCAAGCCCGCCGCTGCAGCGAAGAACGAGGACGACTGGGAAACGTTCTGAGCCCGGGCTGGCCGTGCGGCGCGCCCTTGGCGCTGTTGCCTGCCGTCTGACGGGGCTGCGATGATGGGGCCTTGCGGCTGCGGCGCGCCGGGCATTCCGGCAGGCGCTGCGTGATCCGACTTCCCCCCTCATCGCCCGGAGAAACGAACCCATGAGCAAAGGACTGCGCCTGTCGGAGAAATGGTTCCGCCGTGGACTCTGGCTGGTCGCGCTGGTGTTCGCCGGATTCCTGATCGGCCTGGGCGGGTCGGTGGTCGGCGATCTGCCCCGCGTGGAGGCGCCGCCGCAGCTCGACGACTACCTGGACCGCGATGCGGCCGAGGCGCTGCGCACCCAGGTGCGCACCTCCGAGCGGGCCGAGGCCACGGCGCAGACCGCGCTGGAGCAGGCGCGGCTGCAGCTCGACAAGGCACGCAGCAGCACGGCGGCCGAGCGCGAGACCTTCGACAACTGGCTGGCGACGCGCAGCGCCACGCAGCAGGCGGAGCACAACCCCGAGGTGGTGCGCCGCACCGAGGCGCTCGACACCCTCAAGCGCCGCGAACAGCAGGCCCGGCAGGCGGTGCAGGCACAGCAGCAGGCCGCGCTCGATGCGCGCCAGTCCGCCGCCCAGGCCCGGCAGCGCCTGAGCGATCTGGAGGCGGGCGGCTTCGAGCGCATGTCGGCGGCCATGCGCAAGGTCGAGCTGCGCGTCTTCCTCTACCGGCTGCTGCTGACGCTCCCCCTGCTCGCCGCGGCCGGCTGGCTGTTCGCCAAACAGCGCCGCAGCACCTACTGGCCCTTCGTGTGGGGCTTCATCTTCTTCGCCCTGTTCACCTTCTTCGTCGAACTGGTGCCCTACCTGCCCAGCTACGGCGGCTACGTGCGCTATGCGGTGGGCATCGTGATCACGGTGCTGGTAGGGCGCTGGGCCATCGCCGCGCTCAACCGCTATCTGGAACGCCAGCGCCTGGCCGAAGCCCTGCCCGATGCCCAGCGGCGCGAGGAGCTGAGCTACGACGTGGCGCTGGCCCGGCTCGCCAAGGGCGTGTGCCCGGGCTGCGAACGCCAGGTGGACCTGAAAGACCCGGCCATCGACTACTGCCCCCACTGCGGCATCGGCCTGTTCGACCGCTGCGGCACCTGCACCACCCGCAAGAGCGCATTCGCCCGCTTCTGCCATGCGTGCGGGGCTGCCGCATCGGCATCGCCAGTGGCGCCCCCTGCGAGCGCGCACACAGGTTCTTAGAGCCTGTTTACGATCTTTTCAGAGCCGACAATTGCTTGGTGAAAAGAAAGCCCTACCCAAGCGACATGAGCAGAGAGAAGTTCGCCG
>NZ_FONX01000027.1 GCF_900113035.1 Paracidovorax wautersii
CTGCTGGTGCTCTCCAGCCGATACAGTGGGCGATGGCCTGAGCGAAGGAGTTCTTCTCAAGGCAAGATTCAAACAACTCCTGCCCGTAGCAACGCACGCCCAGCTGGATCAGGCGGCTGCCTAGCAGCGACATGGCGTATGCATAAATGTCTGGTTGGTCGGGCGTGATCGAAAGTTCTTGCGCGAGGCGGTCAAGCGGAACGGGCAGGAAATCGTTGCGCTTGATGTTGGGGTAGTGATGAATTCCGAGCGAGGCCCAGTATTCCCATGGCAAATTGGTGAGCCAGAGCACCTTGTCTCGCAGCGTATGGGCTCCGGAAAACTCCATCATTTCGCCGTTCACCCAGCACCAGCCGCCGGCCGCATGGGGGGTCGGGACGTCTGCGTTGTAGTCCCAGTGGGCGTAGCCGACCGAAAAGCCTGAGGTGCTTGTCATGGGCTAGTCGTACCTGGAGCCGGCAGCATTGCCGGAGGTGCCTAAGCTGTCGAAGGGATCAACAAGATTGCCTGCGGATGGAGGGCTGGGTTTGCCGATAGGTCGTCCGAGGTCTTTCGGAGGCTCCGTGCGACTTGCTCGACGCGTTATCGACTTCGACGACTCTGCCAGCTCCTCGCGCGTCATGCCGAGATGGCCAAGCCAGCTATCAAGGCCCTTGATCCACGATGAAATCGGGCGCACTTTGTCAAAATGCAGAAACCAGTCGGTGCACTGGGCGTGGAAGGCGCTCTTTAGTGGCAAAACATGCAAGTGTTTTGTGGTACCAGAGCGTGCGGCGTAAGCCTCTGGCTGCTGGACACTTAGGTCGCTGAGCGCCTCTGCAAAGGCATCTGGTTCAGTGACCAACTTGCCGAAAGCGTCACCCCAGCGCAATGACTTCGTATGAAAGTCCAGGTTTATCAGCTCGGCCACTTGGCGTAGCGCCTTCATCTCATCTGCTTCGGCGGAAGGGATGACGCGGATGTCAGTGTCGTCGGGAATCCTGTCCAGGATGTACCAGCAGGCAAGCGATATCGAGTTGATGACGGCCTGGTTCTGGGCGGTGCTTCCAATCAGCAGGCCTGCCCTGGCGAATCCTGTGGTGTGCAAGTGGTCTCTGCAGTGACAGAAAGGACAGACGCACGCCAGGTTCTCCTCTGCGCCATTGTCGTGATTGTCATCCAGGTGGCGCACTTCCATGTGGCGCGGAAGTTTCAGCTTGCAATCCACGCAGGTATTGTTGTCGCGGGAAAGTATTTTTTTGCGCAATGCCGAATTGACCTGGTCGGACTCGGAGAAGTGTCCGAACTGCAAGCGACGCAGGGCAGGGGTGGCCGATAGCGGGCGGAACTGCATGTCAGTGCGTCTTGTGGGTGGGCTCAGTGAGCATCAAAGGGATAGCAACATCCTTCGAACTGAAGCGGTTTCGGATGCTGTCTGACGTCGATACCCTGGCCTTCAAGGTAGCAAGAAACTGAGCAGGCGTGAGCACCTCGATCGCTTGTCGTGGTATGGCTGTCCCCAGTGTTGAGGAGATGTTGGTTTCGTAGTCCATCTGGTGCAAATCAGTTGGCTTACAATAGGGATAAAAAAGTGTAGTGTAATCTCACGGCGGTTCGCAATTCACATTTCAAGAGGCCCATGCGCCCCGTAGTTGTTCACATCGTTCATCCCGTGGAGGTCAACCGGCGCTTGATGCAGCTTGGCAGCCGGCGTGGGGCACCCCTGTCGCGTTTCGTGCTTCTTATGGAGCGCGCGGAGCCATGGGCTGTCGATGACATCCGCATGAATGCCGACGATGAGCCGGTGGGGGTGGACGACGAGCGCGGAACGGCCGAAGAACGATTGGTGGCCATGCGCCAATTGGAACGGGTGCTCAACAGCGAGGCCATGGCGAAAAAGCTGCAGTCCCAGTCGAGCGCGCGCGGGCCAGTCGGTGAGGGATTGATCGAAGTCCTCGCCCTGCTTCGGACCGGGCGATTCCTCGTTTGCCTGCATCACCTATCGACTGTTTCGGCCCCGTTTATTGGCGCCTGGTTGCAGCTCGTCGATGAGCGGGCCAGGGCGGGAGACGTCATGGCGCACGTACTTCGCTCCAGGCTCGTGATGTTCAAGAAGGCCAACATGATTTCCGTGGTCTTTTCGCGGGAATCTGCGCAGCAAGTTATGAAGACTCTGGAGTTCATCAAATGAATGCCATGTTGTTAAGGGCCCGTCACCTCCCGCTCAAAAAGATCGCAGCCTGCGTGGTTGCGGCAGCTCTGGCGACCGGCGCAGTGACCGCGATCGCCGTCGAGGATACGGGCACCCGTTCGGCTTCCAGTGCCGAGTGCAATTCGTTCAGAGCGGCAACCCAGAACGCCATGCAGAACCAGCTGGCTGTGGTGAACCAGTTCATGACAGGCGCTGCTGGGCAAATGCAAGCAGCGGTGTCCAAGAACAACAGCTGCATCGGCAACCTGGCGCTGCTGGATTTCGACCTTTCGAAGTTGATACCTGACTTCGGCTTGGTCGGCGTGCTGCTGCAGAAGGCCATCGATAGCTTGGTGCAGGGCGTCATCAACCGGGCTTGCGCAGCCGTCACCGATGTGCTGGACAAGCCTGGAGAGATCTGGAACGGCGTTGTCGGCCAACTGAATATCAGTGGGCAATTCCAAGACTGGTCGCGAGGCATGGATTACAAGGTGCAGGGCCTGGGCTCTGGATCTGGATCGGCGACGGGGGGGCGGTCTACGCCGACCACGCCGATCGGCGGCGTCAGCGAGGCGCCCAAGGGCTGTGTGGAGACGCCCGCTGGGACGATTTGTACTGATGGTTCGACGTCGGCCGCGGTGAGTAACCCGCAGTCCCTGAGCGGTACCCAGATCGGTACGCAGTTCGGCTACCTGTCTAACGCCTGCACAAGCGCGCTTGCCCAAGACGAAAACAACCAGATTGCACCGACGCCGACGACGATCGCTGCATGCCGGTCGATGCAGAGCTTTGCTGACCAGTACCGCGCCTACATCGACCCGTCTCAAATTCCAAAGCTGCCCGACTTCAATGCGACGCCGGCCGACTCGGAGGTCGTGAACGGAAGCTGGCGCTCCCCCTACCGCGGGAAGAGCGCAAATCCCGAAGCTTCGTCGTTTAGCTTGCCTGTGCGGCAGTGACGCAATGGCTGAACCACGAAAACTGTGCGCCATCCTGGTGGCTTTCCTGGCCACCGCGGGAAGTGCCCATGCCTTCACCGGGATTCTCGACCAGAAGCTCTCGGCACTGCGTGTGATGACCTCTCAAATCGCGACCTCTTCCAAGGCTCAGATCAACGCAACGATCAGCATCGTGCAGGGCGAGATGGGTGCCCGCGGCGTTCTGGCTGGAACAACCGAGCAACTGGACTTATACCGCTCGTTTTCCGCAATAGGTGGGCAGGGGGTGCAGATGTGCGATGCGGTGAGTCAGCGCAACGACATCGACACCTTGTCGCGAGCGCAAGACAGCTATCAATTCGTTGCGGTCGCTAACTCAGGGCGTACCTCGGCGCGGCGCGATAACTACGAGATCGTCCGAGCTGAGAAGCAGATGGACGCCTATTGCTCTGCGGAAGAGCACAACCTGGGTATTTGCAAGTCGAGATTCGACGGCATGGAAAACGCCAGTTCTAGCTTCAACAAGTTGATGGGGGTGGATCAGTTCACCAACAAGCAGTTGAAGGCTGCGGAGGAATTCATCGCCAATGCGGTGCCAGCACCGCGTGCGATGCCCCAGGTCTCCAGGGCTTGTGATGCCGCTTGCAAGAGCGCTCGTGTCGCTGCGATGCGGATGGATGCTGCATCGTCGATGACTGCGGCGACCCTGGCGATGCAGCTGTCTAGCCGCATCGGGGCGAAGACCTTCGCGGAGAGAAAATGAAAAAGCTCAAGTCATGGCTGCTGGTTATGAGTCTGTGCCTGTCTATGGCAGTGCCGGCCCGCGCCGCGGTGTGCCCGCCGTTCGCTGAATCGATCGTCATCAGTGCGGGTGCGGCGATGAAGGTCGCACTGGACATGGTGGTCAGCCAGCTGTTCGATGCCTTCGGGCTGCAGCTTGCAAACTTCGCAAAGTTCAAGGTTTCGGCCGTCAAGGTGCTCACCTCGCAGGTTGCCACGGTGACCAAAGCCAAGATCAACGCGCAGGTCGCGCTGGCACAGGGGGAGATGGGGGCTGTCGCAGCGCTGGAGCAAAGCAAGCAGCAGCTTGCCGTGTTCCAGAACTTCAGCGCAGAAACCGGTCAAGGTGTCGATCCCTGTGCCCAGTTGGCCGCGCAGACCAACCTGACGGTGGCAGATGGCCAAACCGTCTCTCTGGCTGCCGAACTGATCTCCCACGTGCCCGCTGCCCCGGGGCGCTACGGTGATCCCGCGAACTATGCCAACGCGCTGCTGCAGCAGAGGCGCCTGATGTTTGCTACGGAAGACGAAGAGAAGTTGGGCTACGGTATCCACAACAAGGCGGTAGTGTCTTCCGCCAGCGGCGAGACCATTCCCCTTGCTGGCGCTGATACCAACGCACGCATCCTCTTCATCGACTCTTCCGATCCTCTGGTGCAGCGCGCTCGACAGGCCTACCTCAGCTACGCAGGTGGGCCGCCGGATCGCGCTATCACCGCTGATGTCGCAAAGCTTCCGGCCGGCAAAGAGTACATGGCTCTCAAGAAGCGCAAGGACACGTATATAGGTGCGGGCCTGAATTCGTTGGCTATGGTGGCTGCCGAGAACACGCCGAATGGTGAGCTGGGCGGCCGATCGAAGATGACGGCCATGCGGGACGTGATCGGCTTGTATTTTGGCGCGGCGGCGCAACCGCGCTGGACTGGCTGGACGGTCCAAAGCGAGCGGGGCCTGTTGGTTGACCAGCTGAAGATGACTGCTGCCAGGCTGAGCTTGGAACAGGGCTTGCTCGATCAACAGGGGCGCAGAGAGGCTCTGCTGTCGCTGCTTCATTCGTTGGAGATCGAACGTGAGCAGGCGGGTATTGGTGGCGTGAGTCAGCAGCTGATGCGTTCCGACAGCAATGTAGGCGCGCGGTGACAAGGAGCTTGACGTCGATGAAGATGAAATCCAACGTGTCAGCGATGTTCCTGGTGCTGGTGCTCGGAACGGCTGCGGCACCGGCTCACGCACTGTACTGTCCGCCGTTCAACGAGACGATGGTCATCGGGAAGATGACTGCCGTGGAGGGGGCGCTGAAGGCCTTGTGGAAAACGCTCTTCGATACGCTCTCGAAGACCCTGCTGAGCTACGACAGCCAGGAGCTATCGGCCATGCGCGTGGCAGCGTCTCAGGTTGCGACTTCGGCAAAAGCGGAGATTAATGCCAATCAGGCGGTGATGTCCGGACGAATGGCAGCGGTCGGTTCGCTCGCGCAAACCCAGCTTCAGTTGCAGGTCTTCCAGCGATTCAGCCCGGTGTCGGGTCAAGGGGTTGATCCTTGTGCCCAGTTGGGTGCTCAAAACACGTTTGCGCAGGCAGGTCGGTCTGCAACCAACTCGGTGTCGTCAATCGTGTCGCAAACTGCGGCTGCACCGGGCCGCTTCAGCGGCGCGGACAACTACATGGACCGGTTGCTGAAGCTTCGACAATCGGTCTTCGCCACGGCCGAAGACGAGAAGCTCGGCTTTGGTCGGGCGAACAGTGCGGTGCTCACCACCGCGACCGGTTCGAAGTTTGCCCTGGCCGGTGCAGATACGAATGCCGGTGTGCTGTTCGCAGATGTGGCAGATCCACGCGTGAAGGCTGCGAAGGAGGCTTTCATCAACCACATGGGTGGGGTGCCTGATGCGCCGATTCCAAAGGACATTGCGATGCTGCCGGCGGGAAAGGATCTGCTAATGCGCAAGAATGAGAAGGACGCAAGCATGAGCGCGGCGTTGTCCTCTCTTGCCATGGTCGCTGCCCAGACGACGCCAGACAAGGACGGCCCTTCGCGGTCACAAGCTCGGCGTGAAATGGTGGGGCAGTATTTCGGCAACAGCGCTTCGGAGCGATGGAAGGGGTGGACGACTCAGAACGAGCGCGGGCTGATCGTCGATCAGCTGAAGATGGATGCGACGCAACTTGCCCTCCTGCAGGAGCAGTATGAGGATGGACAGCGCGAAGAGGTCCTGCTGGCTGCAACGTTGCTTCGCGAGGCGAAGCAACGGTTCCGTCCCGCGCTGGACTCTGCTTACCAAGCGATCGACCTTCAGCGCAACCGGCCGGGTGTGCGCTGAGGGCGCGGTTGCCAGAATCGGGCCGCTATCATGTTGGATTCATAGTTGTGACAGGTGATGTATGCAGGATTTCCAAGCGAAGGTGACTGAGCTTGTGTCGGCACTGGCGACCCAAGAATTGGAAAAGTTCCCAGGGACCATGCTTCCCACGACTGCCCGCCAGCTGGCGGTTAATCAGCACCGCAGCCATCTTGCCGGGTGGGCTGGTAGGCAAAACATCAGCGAGATCGCAAGAGAAGCTGAGAAGGCCTCGATGCTGTTCCCGGTCCGGGTAGTTCATGAGCTTCGAAAGCAAGCCGTAGCCGCAGCCCGGAACGTCTGTCCCAATGCGTTGCGCGTCAATGCGTCGCACGCAGGTTCGCAGGGTGCACACGCCTATTTTCTGGCCCAGACCTGGCGTAGCAGCTTCATGTCACGGGTGCTCGATCAGGTTATCCCTCTGATCAAGGCCTGGTCTCCCGAAACGGATGTTTCCGCCTTGCTCGCTGCTGAAACGATGCCGAGGGCTGAGCGTGAGGCGTTCTTGGACGCGAACTCTAACGTTCGTCCTTTTCATACCGGATGGCGATCGATGTACTCGGCAATCCGGAACGATGCAGCCGACGTCTTGGTCTTGGAAGGCTTCAGCTGGGACGCGGAGATCATCGTCGAGCGGTTGAAGGGGGTAATTCCGGCCGGCACCCCTGCGCACAACCTGTCCGTGATCGCCTACGGCTTCGATCAAACCGGAGTTCCCCGGCGTGACGTGCACACGTTGTCGGTGGGGGGTGAAGACGGCGGCGCGGCTCTCAAGAGGGTCTACACGCTGGAGGGCTGGGGCGACAGGGCGGGTGAGGTCGTTTTGCCCGTTGGGGCGCTATCCGTGTTCGAAGAGCGCAACGGCTTGCCCCGCAGCGCGCCCGTTCTGTCCATACCCGTGGTGACCGATCGTTTGGGCAATCGGCATGAGCTGCTCGATGGCGCGGCTGCCGCAGCCCAGATCCAGGCTGGCGGCGTGCCGTCGATTCGGTTTTCCCAATCGGATGCGATGCACGCGGCATTGGACGAGATGGGCGTCTTCGAGAACGTCAGTTCGGAGCGGCCCGGCATGGGCAAAGGCTATCGCCGTCTTGGCGAGAAAGCCGTGATGTATGTGGTCTACGACGATAGCCCGGTGAGCGGCAAGTTTCGGACGGTCTGCTCCTGGAACGCTGGACAGCATGCGGCAGAGCAAATGGAACTGACTGGCTGGGGCGATGGTCCTGAGGACGTCATCCTGCCCCATGGGCGAGAAGCCATCATGGAGGCATTCTCTCAGAACTATCTCGCAAAGTTCAGCACTTTGGCTTATGGGCCAGCGGGGGGCAACCTGTCTTTCGACTCGGAGAGCACGCTGGTCAGTGAGGTGTGTGAAAAGATTTCTGCCAGCTATGCCCGTAGTGGTAAGTCCGCGCCCTTCTCCATCCAGGGGATGGACGTCCGGATCGTGCCCCCCGACTCCGAGGGCAACTACCTGAAGGTCGAGGTCGAGGTTCAGACGCGCGTACCGTTCTCGCCTCACCAGGCCCGAGTTTCGCTTCCAGATGCTTTGCAGGACGCCCTTGAAGCGACCCTACGCCGATGCAACATCCAGATGTACCGGCTCATTGCGTTGGAGGTGACGCCCATTGCGCTGTCGCCGACAGCTGAGCAGCCCGCTCAAGCGGAACCTCTCCCGGCTGAATCATCGGCTTCGCCCAGCCCTTGAGGCCTGCAATGACCATGCACAGCAAGCTGGCCCTGGCCATGTTCGTCGTCCTGGCCTCGCCGATCGCTATGACGCAAACGCGTCAGGTGCATCCTCTCGATCAGAGTCCACCCAAGATGCCGGATGGGACGGCTGTGCCCACCAGCATCGGCGCCGGCGGCGGTGATGCCATGTGCTGGGGCGACCCGTCTCAGGACGGTCGCGTCATCACTGGTGAATTCGGCGAGATGCGCGGGCACAAGTCCTCGCCACACGCTGGCGTTGACATGCGTGCGCGCGCCGGCAGCCCGATCTACGCCGTGGCAGACGGCTGCGTTTCGTTCGGCAATCCGACGCCGCGGCAACTCATTGGCGTGAAGCAGCGCATCAACGACCGCTTCCCCAACTCGTCGATCTGGTACCTGCACATGAGCCGCGTCGAGCCTAAGTTCATCAACGATGGCCGCAGTGGTCAGTGCGTTCCGGTCCGAAAGGGTGACCTGATTGGGTACTCGGGCAACTTCTACGGCACGGGCGGCAAGGAAGTGTCCAGTGGCCATGCCCACTTGCATCTGTCCTATTTCGCGTCGGGCGTGCAGATCAATCCGGCTCCCTACCAAGGCGCGCCGGCCGAGATTCCCGCGGAGTACAACACGATCAAGTCCGTCAACGAGATTGCCAGCGAAGTGTCGTCTGGAGGTCGCTCCATGAGCGACAACGATGCCTCCGGTACGCGTGGCTCCAAACTGGGCTTTGGCGTGCCGCGTATGTGCAATGTGTACACCGTCAAGGCGACAGGGAAGGAAACGATCCCGTACAACGGCAACTTCGGCACTGGTAACTATTCGGCCAATGCGACGGCGCCGAGCCAGGCAGCGCTTGACGATGGCCAGCAGCGCGTGCGGCAGGCCCTCGGTGTGGGCGTCGATGGCAAGGGCTCAGGCCGCATTGATGACCCGGCTCATTGGACTGGCGGTCTTCCTGAGGAGCCGGACTGGGAGAGCTATGCCCAGATGTCCCCGAACCAGATCATCCAGGCTGAAGTGGCCCGCCGCATGTCTGACCCTCGATGGGCTGAGCAGTTGACGGAGCAGTCATCTCGCGGCGCGATGATGGAGTTGGCCTGGATGAAGGGGCTGATCCTCAAGTTGCGCGAGCGGCGCGCGGAGTCGCAGCAGCGAACCGAGGCGATGTATTCAGCAATGCTCGCCGCTCGTATGCGGCAGCTGGCCATCAGCGCCGACGCAGCGCTCTCGGCCAACCAACAACCTGGCGTACGGTAGGAGCGTGACATGGCGGATTACAGTGACTTGGACGAAAGCGAGAACGGTTTCCCTCCTGATTCCGAAAGTCTGGATAGTGTGCTTCCTCCGCTGCAGCCGGGGGTAGGGACGGATGGGCCCGTAGGTGTCGCTGCGCCTGCAGGCGAACTTCCTGACTTTGCTCCGGCTGAGGAAAGCATCGACGATGGCAAGCCTCTGCTGGAGGTGCGTGGGTTCTATGTCAGCTCTGGCCCGGGGATCTACGACGGCGCCCAGCGCGAGCGCGAGGAGCCGCGTGAGAGCTTCTTTGTGGATGTGCAGTCGTACGAGACTGGGGCTATTCAGCGGGTGTGGGGCGTGGCCCTGGCGGAGGCCATGGGGGCCGCCACGGCACAGCATGACATCAAGCCTGGCGCGCGCCTGCATCTCATGCAGCAGGACAAGCGCAAGATCGTCAAGGACGAGATCGTGAACAACACGATGCAGTTCCGGGAGACTTTTGCGAATGGTTGGGTCTGCATCCCTGACCGCGGCCCCTTGCCATCGCATCTGGCGCATCTGATGGCGGGCATCAACGTGGATGCCAAACTGGATCGGTTGGCCTTGCGTCACGACATGGCCGCTGATGATGAGCGGCTGCCCGCATGGAAGCAACAGCAAAAGCGGATGCTCGCAGCTTTTGGTGAAGATCCGCAGACCGTCGAGAGTTGGCTGGCCCGCCAGTTCAGCCTGCCGGCGACGGAAGAGCGCCAGCTTGTCGAGAAAGCGGTCTCGCTGGAGGGCTACGGCCCCGCTGACGAGGACCGAAAGAACAGGGAGATCGAGCATCGCATGTCGGCATTGGCCAACATGTCGGCCCAGGCTCGCTACGACTACCTCATGGAGACGGCAAAGCCGCACCTCATCGAGAAGAATCGTGAGCTGGAATCTCGCCTGGCCCGGGAGGTCGTCAGCAGCATCGAGCAGGTGACGGAGATGGCCACGCCTAATGTGGATGCCGAAGCTCCAGAGCGCAAGGCGATGCGCAGCGGTCTGGTCCAGTCCATTGAGGGCCTCACGCTGCAGCAGCAGCTCGACTATCTCGCTGCACGCCGCGAAAAAGTGATCGCGAACTTGGCGGCAGATCTGGTGACGGGCGAAGAATTCGATCACGTGCGAAGGTTGCCCAGGGTCAGCCGCACGAAGCCGATCGACGCAACAGGCCTGTCGGCCGAGGAGTACCAGCAGCTCCTGCAGGAGCGCCTGGATCTGGCAGAAAACGCCAAGGAGCGCGAGGAGATCATCAAGCAGGAGGCTGAGCACCAGAAAGCGTTCCGCGAGGGGCTCGACCGCGAATTCCAACAGATCGATCAGCTGTACCAGCGCTTCGCGGCTGAGCGCGATGTGGACGCTGCAGCTTTCTTGCTCAGCATCATGGTCCGTTCGCTGAGCGATATCGTGGGTTCACGGCTGATGCCCAAGGTGAAGACCACCTTCGAGGCCCTCGGCGGCCTTGGGGCGTGGCGGCGCGCCGGTTGCGAAGCAGGTTTGCGAGATCTGACGGACACGCTGCACGCTGCGAAGCAGTCCGGTACCTACCAGGCCTTCGTCAATGATTCTGTGGTCGTGGCCGCAAGTGGAGATCGGACACCCGACGAGTTGGTGGGCTCGCACGCCGACTTCGTTCGAACGGATGCCGTCCAGGGCCACTTGGCTGCCCAGGAGGCCGCCATTGCCCCAGCTTTGACGAAGCGCGCCCCGGCCCATGGACTGTGGGCGAACACCATGGGAGCGCTGCACTCGTTGTCTGACCGCGTCAGCCATCTCTCGCCTGAGCATCTCATCAAAGGCGGGGCCCTGGACAGTGATTGGTTGACGACCATGCGCAGCGGGATCGATGCCTTCGGCGCTGAGCTGAAGAACACCTTGATGTCAGAGCAGCTGAAGGCTCAAATGCAGGAGATGCTCGCCTCCATCCTTGCCGCAATCCGCGTGATGCTGGATTTGGCCCGCGAACTTCTCACCGGCAAGGGGCCAGCGAAGGATGCGGCCGCGGCCGCGCCTTCGGTGGCGTTGGAGCCTTGACATGGCCTCACCTCAGCAGAACCAGGGGCAGTATGCCCAGGAAAATTCGGAGAGCATGTTCGTTTTCCTCGCAATCGGCGGGATCGCGGCTGTCTTGCTGCTCTGGTTTTTCGTTGGCCGCTATGTCTACACGTGGGAGCGCATCGCGCTATACGGGGCGCTGTCCCTCTGGGGGACCTTCCCAACGGACTGGCCCGTGCTCGGTTACCTCACGAAGAAGTTTCTGTTCTTCAAGCACACCCACCCGACCGAGTTGGAGTTCGTGGGCGATGTGGTGAAAGACTCGTTGCTGGTCAACGGAACGATCATCGTGCTGCTCTTCATCCTGGTGGTGAAGCGTGTGATCTACGTCGGAAGCCATCATCCGTTCAATGTGCATGGACGGACACTGAATGTGTACGACTACATGTTCCAGCAGATGCCGCTGTATCCGCATCTCAAGGTCATGTGGAACCTGCGCTTGTTGGCTCGACCTCTGGATGACGGGCTATTCCGGATGGCTGACTCGGCCAAACGATTTGCCATGCGCAACAAGCTCGTTTTGCTGGCCGAAAAGTATGGCGAACCCGTTCTTGATGAGCAGAAGGCCAGACGTGTCTTCGACGCGCAGCTGAAGACATTGCTGCCCCTTCCTACGGAGGACCATTCGGCAGATGCGCGAGAGTGCATTAAGCGCCTCACAAATGACGAGAAGGCCGTTCTCGCTGCCATCGTCTGCCGCTTGGCCGCATGCGACAGCAGCATCAACGATGACGAGTTCAATGCCGCACTCAAGCGATCGGAGCAACTGGTCAAGCAGTATTGGATCGGCTACCACAGCTACAAACCGGCGCTTCCCACTCCGGCCCATCACCAGGCGAACCCGGATATGCCTCTGGTGCCGCCGCCGCCGCCCGTCGATACCACGGGTTGCGACGAAGTGCTGTTGAAGTATCTTGCGGCACCTCGGGTGCGCGAGTCCATGGTCTCGCACGCATACGTTCGGACTTTCATCTACGACGCCCTCCAAGCATGCCGGAAGGTGGGGAAGTTCACCCCCGCGAATTTCCGCTGGCTGCGCATGACCGACCGTGCGCTGTGGCTGGTCGTCTCTTCCGCCGGCCGCAGCACACCCTTCTGGGAGGCCGCTGGATTGCATGCTCACTACCTGTGGGAGCGCAAGGCCAAGATGGCGACGGAAAAGCCGCAAACCGGCGAAGCGGTCGTGGCGCTCGACTACGAGTTTGCCAACATCGTTGCTTTCAGCCGGGAGCAGAAGATCGAGCTGTGGGATGGCCAAGGAGGAATGCGTCGTGATCACCCAGACCATCCCGACAGGCTTGCAAAGCCGTCTGCAAAGTCAAAAAGTGCGGCAGTTCGCGGCCAGCCAACTGGCTGAACGGGGCTAACTCAGTGAGCAGCAGCGGGGCGCCTTCGGGCGCTCTTTTTTTACTTTCTGGCTATGCTCGAAATTTGAAATTAGAATTGTGATACTTATATGGAGTATTGGGCTGTAGATGTTCTATACCGAGCAGCAGATTCTCAAGGCAATGGAGGCTGCAGAGCGTGCCCACCCGGCTCCCAGTGTGGGCTGTCTCAGCAGGGAGGTCTCCCGCATTGCGGATATTTTTGGTGCGATGGCATACCGGCATGTCATGGCCATCGAGGTCAATGACCCTGGCCTGGTGCAGCTCATCGACCAGTTCCTGACCAACTTCCAATCCACCGAAGGACCGGATCGATGATCTTGCGTTTCCCCGCAGCAGCAGCTTTATTGCTCGCTTCCACCTGGTCTATGGCTCAAATGCCTGTTCCCCTGCTCAGCGGTTCACAGACCCCGCCAGCTTTCATCACTGAACGTGGTGCCGTGGTCGTCAAGATCGAACCGGGACCGGGTGGGATGACGGCGTACACGGCGCTCAAGGATGGCAAGCCATTTGTGGTGTTCACGACCGCAGATCGGCAGGTGACGATGGTCGGAGTGCTGTTCGATAGCAAGACCGGCGAGAACCTGTCCGACTCGTACGTCGATCGCGCGAACGCGATGCGGGTCTCTGGTGCGGCGAGCGTACCCGTCGTCCCCCGTGCCGCCGGCACCAACGCGACGCCTGGAATCAGCGCGAAGGAAGTGTTCGCGGGGCGCGCTGCGCATCAGCCGATTGCCGAAATGCTTTTCTCAAGCACGGTAGCGGGGGTGGTGGAGGGCAATGGCACTCCGGTCAACACCGCCTATGTCTTTTTCGACCCTCAGTGCGGGTACTGCCACGAGCTGTACCGCCGTACGCGCCAGGTCGTCAAAAGTGGCAAGTCGATCAAATGGATTCCGGTCAACGTCCTGGGGGACAAGGGCATTCCGCTCGCGGCCGAGGTTCTGCGGCAAGGCATGCCGGCGATGGAGCGCTTGGCCAGTAGCAGCCTGCAGGCTTCTTCGGCTCCTACGCCGCTGGAGCGGGAGCAGATCCGCAACAACACGCGGTTTTTCAATGACATCGCTCACCAGGCGGGCAAGCAGATGGCAACGCCGACTACGGTGTTTGCTCGACCCGATTCCAAGTTCGGCGTCATGCAAGACGACGGGAGCAACGCGAAGGCCTTTGCGGCCGCATTCGGAACGGGAAATTGACCATGAACTGGTTCAGCAAAAAGGACGCCGTTCAAGGCGCGGGCATCGATCTGATGCTGACGGCATCGGGTGTTTTCATCAATCGCACGGGCCCGGATGGTCGCTTCGACTCCACCCACGTCGGGTTGATGCGTGTTTCCGAGGGTGATCCGCAGCCCACGGCCGCAGGACAGTGGGCCGTTGGCCGTGCCATCGGGCTGGAGATCAAGCCGGAGCACGACGGCACTTTCTCCGTCGTGCTGCGTTACCCCGGCGATGCACTGGAGCCCGAGTACAGCGTATACCGGGCGTCCAGCCAGGACGAGGCTGGCTACGTTTCCCAGTTGCTGCGCGGCCTGTGGATGCAGGCCAATGCTCAGGGTGTAGGTACCTGGGGGGGCGCTGCTGCGTCGGCAACAGTGCCGAACGCCACCGCTAGTGGCGCTCGTGGTGCGGTTGCCTATACTCCCCCATCATCCATGCTGGGCAGCCCGCTGCCAACACCTGCGGCGACGTTCCAGTCACGGCGTGGCGGTTTGGTGTTGAAGTTGTGTGGCGGTATCGCCGCCGCCGCCTTGCTGCTTGGGGGGAGCTGGTACGGCTTCTCCCAATACTGGGGGCGTTCCGGCACTGGTGCTGGGCTGGATCTGAGCGCAATGTCCATCGAGGACATCGCACAGATGGAGGCCAATCCCGCCGTAGCCAACGATGTTCAAGCGGGCATCCAGGCGAAAATGGTTGAAGCGTTGGGCTTCGGCCGCGATGCGGGCTCAGCCAAGGCTGCGGCGATGGAAGAGGATCACATCAATGCGCTGAAGTCCATGGGACTTGTGATGGGTAGCAGCATGAAAAACGCCATGGGGTGCTTGGCGAAGTAAGACCCGATCTCTTTGCTATGACAAGAACAACGACAGCTCCCGACACCAGCATCCTCAAGCCTGTGCTTGAAGATGCCGCTCTGATGGCGATGATTCGCCATCGTCACGTGCCTTTCGTCTTCCTGCTGAAGCAGGCAGGTCTCAAGCCCACGGTCGAGAACGCACAGCAGATGATCAGCGCGTTGATCGCTTTGCGGCCTGGTCAGCGAAGCCAGCAGGTGGCCGGGGTGATCGAACTGGACGTGAACTTCGCGATCCAGAACGAGGCCTTTTTCATCAGTGGTGGGACTCTGGGCGAAACACGCGGAATTGTTTGGCTGGACAAGCTTACTC
The DNA here is from genome assembly GCF_900113035.1 of Paracidovorax wautersii. Taxonomy (GTDB): domain Bacteria; phylum Pseudomonadota; class Gammaproteobacteria; order Burkholderiales; family Burkholderiaceae_C; genus Paracidovorax; species Paracidovorax wautersii. The sequence goes on from NZ_FONX01000027.1 coordinate 15,033, forward strand.
CGGAGCACATCGCCGGTTCGGTGAATGCGGCCTCCCGCACCGCCGCCCGGGACTTCGCGCTGAAGCGGTACGCCGAGTTACGCCAGTCGGCAGATCTCTACGAGCGCGTTTTGCGGGAATGTGAGCGCTGTGAGTCGATCGACGAGGCGCTGCAGCGCGTGCGGGTCGCACGTCGTCCACTCGATCGCGCGGAGTTCGAGCGGATCAAGAGCAACATGAATCGCTACGGCCTCATGCGTGAGCCGATCTTTGCTAAGCGAATGCTGCTGGAGGGGCCGTTGGCACGGCAGATCGAGCAGCAGTACCTCGGTGAGCGGCTGGACGACGTGGTGATGCGACTGCTACGCCAAGTTCTGGCCAAGGCCAAGGGATAGGCCTGCAAGCAAAAAGGGGGCTCAGCCCCCTTTTTTTTGTCGGCCGTGTCAGGCCAGGCGGTAGTAGCCGCGTTCGCCCTCGGTGACCAGTCCGTGCTTGATCAGGGTGCCCAGTGCGCTGCTGATCGACCCTGGGGGAAGACCGGAGCCGTGGGCCATCGACTGGTGCGTAAGGTTGGTCCACTGGTGCTGGTCCAGGCTGGAGCGCAACCAGGTGAGCAGGATGGTGGCGTTGCGTGGCAGCTTGACGACGCCAGGAGCAGACTGGCCTGCAGCGCGCGGCGCAACGTCTTCCACGGCCGTTGCAGCAGATGATCCCATCGAGAGCCTTGCTGTCGCTCGGCTTTGGCGCTGGTGGGGCATGACGTCGCTTTGCGTGATGACGCTCTGCATGTTGAGATAGAGACTGGCCAGCTTGTCGTCCAGCGCCTGCAGTTCCTGGCCAAACTGGGCGCATGTCCGTAACTGCGAAACCGCGTGTTCGGTCTCTTTGGCCATGGGGGCGTGCACGATTTCGCGAGTCACAGCGCTGGCTTGGGCGCTGACCTCTTGATCTAGTGCCATGCGAGCTTCGTAGAGCGCAGCACCTGCTTGCTGCAGAAGGGCGAGGGTCTGAGGTGTGATCATGGGCAAAGAATATCCCAAGACCGTTGCGCCCATGAAAAAGAAAAAGCCGCCCGAAGGCGGCTTTGGTGGGGTTCGCTTCGATCAGTAGCTGCCGTTGGGTTCAGTGCGGCGCTGCTGCTCCAGTTGCTGGCGCTTGAGGGCCCCGGGGGCGCCGAATTCGAATTCGTCGATGATGAAGTTGTAGCTGTAATGCGTCACGCCGTCCTTTTCGAAGCTGTTGTCTTCGACCCGTGCGGCCACGATGAGTTGATCGCCTTCGCGGCAGTGTTCGCTGATGGACTCGGCTTTGCGGCCGAAGGCGGTGAAGTTGATGCCGACCGTGCGCTCCATGTTCGCGTTGCTTTGCTTGTCCTTGCCCGCGTACTCGTTGCGCAGCAAGCGGAAGCGGCACACTGTCGTGTCGCCGTGACGCTGCAGGTTGGGGGCGGCAGCGAGACGGCCGGAGAAGCTGAAAATGTTCATGAAAAATAGCTCCTTGATACAAAGTCGTTAAATCGGGGGCGCCCCCCAAAGATGTAGTGTGGCACAATCAAATGTGTCGAACAACATAAAAATATCTCTTCTAGTTGACTCGATTCAGACCATGTCAGAGACGCAGCAGCAACGATTTGCCGATCTTTTGACGCGTTCAGATGAGTTGAATGCGCGTCTTGTTCGCAGGACTGAACCGGCACTGAAGAAGATCGACCGACTCGTGGGCGCGGCTGAGTCCGCAAAAACGGCTTCTCGGAAGGTGCAGTGGTTGCGCAGAGGCGCCGACGTCCTCGGCGATGCCGTTCGGGATATTTGTGCGTGTGGGCCTGGGTGTGCGCACTGCTGCACGATCCCTGTGATGGTCTTGGCCAGCGAAGCGAGGGTGATTGCCAAGGAGATCGGCAGGCCCTTTGTTGATGTGCCACGCGATCGCCGAAACATGGACCCTCCTCCATGGCGAGGGCCCGGGCATGAGTGCACATTCCTGGTCGGCGGCCTGTGCTCAATTCATGATGTCAGGCCCTTGCCCTGCCGACTTCTCTTCAATCTAGACAAAGACAATTTCCTGTGCCGGCACGACGTGGACGAAGGCAGTGCTTTGGTGCCATACGTGAACACCCAGTTGCTCGAATTGAGCGCGGTGGCTGTCTTGTCCGGGCGTGACGAGTACACGGCAGAACTGAGGGATTTTTTTCCCGCCATTCCTGATCTGCCTTGATGGGCGGCATCATCAAGCGGCTTGAGGATAAAAAATTTCCACAAAGCGAGTTGCACAAATCGGTATAACGTACCATAATAGACGCCAACATCAACGCACTCTGAAGAGGGTCACATGGTAACCAAGTCGGCAAACAACACGGTCAAAAAGAACGCAACGCCCGCCAAGAAGCCGCAACAGCGGCGATCGCTCGCAAGCCTGCGCGGGCTCGCGGCCGGCACCGATTCGGTCAACCGCAAAGACTCTTTCACTGTTGATCCTCTGATCATCGGGATCGAAGAAGGCTTCAATATTCGGGTTGCTAGCGATCCTGAGTTGCGTGCCCACATCGACTCGATCAAGGAATCCATTC
>NZ_FONX01000042.1 GCF_900113035.1 Paracidovorax wautersii
CGCCCCCGAGAGCGGGCGCCGGGGCCAGCAGCCCTTTGCCGTACACACGCTGCTGCGTATCCACTTCATGCAGCAATGGTTCAAGCTCAGCGACCCGGCGATGGAAGAAGCACTGCACGATGTGCCGGCCTTCCGGGACTTCGCGGGTCTGTCCCACTGGGACGAGCAAATCCCCAGCGAGTCAAGCATCCTGCGCTTTCGGCATCTACTGGAGCGCCACAAGCTGGCCGATCAGATCCTGGCGACGGTCAATGCGCTCTTGCAAGCCAGGGGGTTGCAGCTGAAGGCTGGCACCGTGGTGGATGCCACGCTGATCGCAGCGCCCACCTCCACCAAGAACGAGGGCAAGGCACGCGACCCGGAGATGCACCAAAGCAAGAAAGGCAACGAGTGGTACTTCGGAATGAAGGCGCACATCGGGGTGGATGCCGACTCGGGCCTGGTGCATACGGTGCGGGGCACGGCAGGCAACGTCTCGGACGTCGTGGAGGCCAACAGCCTGCTGCACGGCAAGGAGACGGACGCCTTTGGGGATGCGGGCTACCAAGGGGCGGACAAGCGGCCCAATGCCACCCCGGGCGTACGCTGGCACATCGCCATGAAGCGCAGCAAGCGGCGGGCGCTGGACCCAGAGCACCCGGTGCAGGCGCTGGTGGAGCGGGTCGAGCAGATCAAGGCCAGCATCCGGGCCAAGGTGGAACACCCCTTCAGGGTGCTCAAGCAGCAATTTGGATACGTGAAGGTGCGCTACCGGGGTCTGAAGAAGAACACGGCGCAGATCGTCACGCTGTTTGCGTTGGGCAACCTGTGGATGGCCCGGCATAAATTGCTGGCGATGGCACAGGTGCGCGTGCAGCGGGCGTAATGCCTGCGGATGGGGGTTGGGATGCCCCGCGCGCAGCAAACGAGTGTGCGTTTGCACGCTATTCGCCAAAAACCGGCAGATCTTCGCTCAGGCAACTTCGTAGCACAGGCAAAAGCGATTCGTGCAGACCATCCCTAGGTAGTCCGGTCTGAACAATTCCGTTTCAGCCGTAGGAGTGCGGCGATTGCTGCAGCGCTGAAGAGGCGGTATCCGAGGAGCCACATTTTAAATGTCACAGGCGTGCGCCGTGAAGAAAGTGCGAGCCGAAAAAGGGCGCCTATCTCTTCCATTGATGCGAAGCTTTCGCGGAAGGATTGGATGGGCGTCACGTGGAATGCCATCATCGAGTGGCCCGTAGAGGACGTTTTGGCCACGATCAAGCACGCAGGCCTCAAACTGCATGAGGCCTATGTCAGGTATTTCACCAGCCGCGTGAGTTGCGTGTTCTGCATCATGTCGTCGTTGGAGGACATGATCGCGTCCGCGCACTGCGAGGCTAATCAGGACGTGTACCGCGTGATGGTCGAGCTGGAAGCGGATTCCACTTTCGGATTTCAGGGCAACCGTTGGCTTGCGGATGTGGCGCCGCATCTCCTGTCGCCTGAATTGCTGGAGCGGGTTGCTGAGGCCAAGCGCTCGGCCCAGTTCCGAATGGAAGCCGAGGCGCAGCTGATCGCCAGCGTTCGTCAACGTGTTTCCTGGCACCTGGGGCTGAATGCAAAGTACCTGACGGCTGACGCGGTGATCGCTCGTTACGCCGAGCTGCTGGCCATGAAAGCACTGAAGGAGGCGAAGACCAAGGCCAAGGCGACAAAGGCTAAGCGAACCAAGGGCCTGTCGAAATCTACCGAGTCTGTCGCGTAGTGCATCTCTTGTGCCGCACAGCGGCCGGGTTCGCGGCGGGAAGCATGGAGCAGGAAAAATTTTTGAGATTTTTCGCGCCGTTGGCGCGAGGATCGGAACTTCGGCTGTGCATGGTTTTCTGATGCGACTTGAAGTGCAAATTAACAATAACGTGGTATAGTAGAGTCATTGAAGTAGGAGGTCGTCATGAACGCAGTAGCAACCGTCGCACAAATGGCAGTCAAGGCGCCCGTGCCGATGACCATGTACGCCCAGGGCGATCAGCTGTTCGTTCACAACGGCGCCGACTACCGTGTGGTGGGTCGTGTTGGTAACTTCGGCAGCATGGCTGTGAGCAGCTCCTATCCGCAAAACGCTTTCCCTGCCAAGAGCATGGACTGGCTGAACGACCGGGCCGGCGTGGCGACCTATGTGGCCACTGCCATCAACGCGTACCCTGGCCTGTGCCGCCGGGTGAAGGCTGCTGAAAGCCTGAACGCAGAGATGGCTGCAAAGCTGGCCGTAGCGGCTGCTGCTCTCAAACGTAGCGCGTTGAGCCCTGAGTACGCTGCCAGCCTCGCTCGCGAGCTGGAGCTGTGCGCAGCAAAGGCGAAGGCTTGAGGGGGCTGCCGCCTCTTTTTGCCTGCATGTGTGGTTGATAGAGGAGATCGAGGATGAACGCACGCGAACAACTTAATGCCGTCGCTGACTGGCTGGGCTGGCAAAACGAGAGTCTGTCCTTCGGTCTGCGCAGCAGCATGGATGCCCTGCGCCTCTATGACTACGCCCAGGCGCACCCCGACACGCTGGCCGAGATGGCGGATGAATGGACGAGCCGCCAGCGCATCGCCGCGCTCGGCTACGACCCGCTCGATGAGCGCGAGGCGGCTGAGGGGCGCGAAGTCAATGAGACTGGAGCCACTTCGGCGGCCAAGGCTATGAAAGCAGCCCGCCGGCTGCTGGATTCGGTCGCATTCGTCGCCAAGGAAGGCGACACGCGGCCGGTGATCAAGGCGTTAGACGCGGTCATCGGCGGCGGTGCGCAATGACCGATCTCTGATCGCACAACGGAACCTCGCAAGGTCGCATGAAAAAGAATCCTCATCCCTCCCGCTTCTACGACCATTCCATTCGGCCGACCGCCTCTGGCGATGGCGCGATCTCCTTCACCCACGTTGGTCGTCTGGTGAAGGACGAGCCCGGCTTCGGCACTGCGGATACGCTGTGCGCTACGGGCCAGACGTCACCTTGGCGGATCTGACGCCTGAGGTCCTGGCGAAGGCCCTGCGCAGCGATTCTGCGGAGAATTGGCTGGTGCATGAGGATGCCAGTGGCGTGAAGCTATTCCAACGCGTTACTCGCGTCGGCGCGGATTGCGTGGAGTTGCGAGGGCGGCGTTACAGGTACTCTGGTGCTGGAGCCGACGCTGGGCTCTATGAGATCGGCGAATCTGGTGAAACGCAGGACCGATCGGAGCGGGTCAATGTGGTGATGGGATTCGTGGCAAACGAGAGCGCTTATGCGCTCATGAAGCCCCTTACTGGAATTTTCGCTTCTGCAGGGCTGGCTGCTGCTTTTGATCGATAGCTACGCTGTTTGAAAGGAAGACGGATATGTCTCTGACTGGTATCGATGGCATCGACTCAATCCGTGAGGAGATGCGCGAAGCTGTTTGGGAGCGCGTTGACCCTCCCCTGTGGTGGCCTGCTGCATCGGCTTATATCGTTGCCGATGGTGGACTCGGATCTCTGCGCGCCCACATGGTTCTCGGACACGTCGAACTTGGCGCCGTCGTGAATGGCGCTCATGTCATCGGCCAGGATGACTGGCCAGATGCACGGTTCAGCAACCTCCCTAGCCATCTCTCGGCTCTGCCTTGTGTCAGTTAATTTTTCGTTACAGATTGATCGAGAGGATGAGCGATGGCGCATTCCACAGGGAAGCTGAGCGAGCCCCAGCAATTGTTGGTCGAGGGTCTGAAAAACGGCGGTACCCTCCGTCTTGAGCCCCCTCGGGGGCTGTATCGGCTGACCAAATCTGGGAAGACGCGTAGCGAGCATCCCGCGACGGTCAACGCTCTGTTGGCCCGCGGCCTGCTCATCAAACAGGAGTGCGGCGAGATCACCTTGGCGTGAGCTTCTGGGGCAGGCCGAGGATTCAGGCCTACCAGTGGCATCACGGAGAACCCGGTGGCGGCCGATATAGCCGTTCTGATTGAGCACTCAAACAGCGATGGGAGCCTTAATCCCAGGCTCAGGGTCATAGCCTTCGATCTGAAAGTCCTCAAAGCGATAGTCGTAGATCGAGTCGGGCTTACGCACGATGTTTAGCTGCGGCAATTTTTTCGGCGACCGTGTTAGCTGCAGCTGGATTTGTTCCAGGTGGTTTGCGTAGGCATGCAGGTCGCCGATGCTGACCACAATCTCGTGCGGTACTAAATCGCACTGTTGGGCCAACATGTGTGTCAGAAGCGCCAAGGACGCGATGTTGTAGGGGAGCCCCAGGAAGCTGTCCGAGCTTCGGATATATAGCTGCGAGGACAGCTTGTTGTTCGCCACGTAGAACTGGTACAGCAGATGGCAAGGAGGCAGTGCCATCAGTCCATCAGCGGCATTCTGGACTGGGCTCTTTGACTCGTCTGGCAGGTATTCGGGGTTCCAGCCATGGAACAGAATCCGCCGGCTGTTGGGGTTGGTCTTGAGCGTGTTGACGACGTAGTCGATCTGGTTGATGGAGCCGCCGTCTTTGGTGGGCCATGCAGTCCATTGTTTCCCGTACACGGGGCCAAGCTCCCCTTCACGGGTCGCCCATTCATCCCAGATGGAAACACCGTGCTCGTTGAGCCACGCGATGTTCGTGTTTCCACTGAGGAACCATATCAGCTCATTTGCGATGCTTTTGAAGTGAAGCTTCTTGGTAGTCAGGAGCGGGAATCCGTTTGCGAGGTTATGGCGAATCTGCCGACCAAAAACAGAGGTCGTCCCCGTTCCAGTTCGGTCACCTTTGACCTCACCGTTTTGAAGAATGTCTTCAAGCAATTCCAGGTATTGCTTCATGCATGCACCAATCTGATCAAGTTATCGTGTGTTTCGTATGCTTTGGGCCGAGCCGTAAACCTACGAAGTTGAGGAGAGCTAAAGGTAAGACCCTCAAGGCCCCCTGGGCGAGATGGCGCCTTGAGCCAACAGCGCATTTTGCGGCAGGAGGGCGGGCGTCACGTTCCGAAGAGCATCAGTCAGACGTGTAGAAAGCACTTTTAGTGCCCCTCATGACCCTTTGGGTCCAACCGTCTGCTGCGTGATGGCGGCCGGAGCACCAAGCAACATAGCAATAGAGCAACACAAAAACTGGCAGTTTGTACTACGCTATTCGACTACCAGCTCGCAGACTTCGAGGTGCGCGGCTACGAACACCACCCAGCCATCAAGGCGCCGGTCGCCGTCTGAGACCGCCAGCGTTTCCACCCTTTTTCTTTTCACCCTCCACCATGTCCTCCCACGGCTTCCACGTCCACGGGCCGCACGACCATGCGGTCGAGCATGCCGCCCAGCACGCCCATCCCACCGATGCCGACCATGGCTCCATGACCAACCGCATCGCCATGGCGACGGCCATCATCGCCACGGTGGGCGCCATCTTTTCCTACATGGG
>NZ_FONX01000028.1 GCF_900113035.1 Paracidovorax wautersii
TTTTGAAAAACCACTAAGACATTAGGCCTTTTGAGCGATATGACCGGAAAAGAAGAGCGGGACGGGGCTCAGCTGCTCCAGGACGGGCAGGTCTTGTTGGAAGTGAGGCGGCGCCTCCTTGCTGAAACCAACAGTCGTCAGCAGGCGCAGAACACTGCGCGTATTGCCCTGATGGGGCTGCTTGTGGTGGTCACGGCGGGGGTTGGGGCTGCGATCACCGTGGTCAAGATGTTCCCGATGGAGAAATACATCTATACGGACAACGCCAAAGCGATATGTGAGGCACAAGTCCAAGACGAACCGCTGATCACCACCAACACTGTGCTCGACTTCACGAAGGAGTGCATTCTTGATCTGGATACGTTTGCGCATGACACGTTTGATCGTGATCTGTCGCGTATGGCTAACCGTTGCCTGACCCCTCAGTTTCGCAAGAAGTTCTTAGAGGTTGACTGGCTTAACGATCGGGTGGCAACGGTTCGGCAGAACTTCTTTCGTGTTTCTAGTCAGTCAAATGGACAGCCAATTCTTGCCGCCTCGGGGCCGGTTCCCGAGGGCTACAAGTGGGTGGTCCAGGTCCCGGTGCGTCGCACCTTTCGCCAGGGTGATACGCCCCGTGGGACAAATGAAAAGGTGTATGAGGTAGAGGTCTACCGTGTCGTGCGCAACGCCTACAACCCTGTGGGGCTCGGCATCAACCAAATCGTCGAAAAGAGTGCGGGGTTGCGATGATGGCCATCACGCCGACATCAAGGAGCTTGACGGTGCTTGTGCTGGCCGCAGGCATGTCGTTTCGGGTATGTGCTGCTGAGGCGGATGCCAAGGAGGTGTTCTCCGTTGCTTCTGCGGGTGGGATGACGTTTAGCGCAAACCGCGTGGTTGAAGACGTCAGCTTGGTGTTCATGCATTTCACGCCTGAAGGGCGTGCTTCGCTGATATCAGAATTGGAGCGGACTGGGCTGGTTGCTGAAGTGGTGGGGAAGGGCGCTGCTGTGCGAGCAGAGCTTCCTGTGGCCGCTTTGCAGGTGGCGCGGAGGGCTGGCGCTGACGGCCTGGATGAGTACGACGTGTCCGGCACCATGAAACTCCAGTGGAGCCGGTGTACGAGCCCGGGGGTTGGTTGTACGCCGGTTGGGCTGTCGAAGGATGCGAAAGTTTCCGGGACGGTATTGCAAGTCACCGTCAGTGGTCGTCCAGCGTACCGGATTAGCTCGATCCGTTACGAGGGTGCACGATGATGCAAGTGAGTCAATTTGCGCGAAGCATTGTCGTGCTGGCTATGGCGATGAGTGCCGCTGCTGGTCATTCGCAGCAACAGCCGAAGAATCCGCCGGTAGGTGGCATGCAGGATCTCCAGTCTGCGGGCGAGGCGAAGGCCGCGCGCCGCGGTGTCATGCGTGATTCACTTCGGTTGCAGTACAGAGAAGCTGAGATGGATGAGTATCGCGGCGCCATCGACGGTTATGACCGCAGTAAGTCCGGCGTGTACCAGCAAGCAGCCCGGGTTGTGCGGCGTCGTGTAGCAGTGGGGCTCGCTCCGGATTCCGATGTGCCCGAGCTTCGTTTAAATGCTGAAAACAGTGGTGCTCTCGTCTTCACTGACTCGTTGGGAAGCCCATGGCGTGTGGCAGACGTTCTTGCGCCAGGTTACTTGGCGACGACGAGGCACGAGAACATGGTGATCTTCCGGCCCGCAGGGGCGGGAGATGCTATCCGCCACGGCCGAGGCTCGATCACGGTTCTTCTTGAGGGCCTGAATAGCACGGTGACATTTGCTTTGGTGTACGGGCTGTCGCTGGAAGTCGATGGCCAGGTGGAGGCTCAGGTCCAAGCAAGGAACCCCGCTGCTACGGTGAGTGCCGTGCAGTCCGGAGCCATTGAAAACGACGACGTTGTCGGACTTTTTCTCGATGGCGAGCCCCCGAAGGCGGCGCTGAAGGTGAAGACAACGCAACGCTCAGTTGACGCTTGGATGTACCAAGGTCGCCTATACATTCGCACGCCGTTGTCTATCCACTCTCCGGCATTCAGGATGTACGCCGGCAGCGCCGCAGGGGCAAATGTCTACCGTTTCGATCAAATCCCCAGCGTGGTCAATGCTATTCAAGATGGGGCGATCGTTGCTATAGGGATTGGGGACTGAGATGAGCGAAGCGAAGAAGTCCCAAGGTGTGAAGTTGGCGAAGCAGAACCTTCGTCAGGCGTGGTCAAGCCCTGCGGCCAAGATCGGTGTTGTTGTCCTTGTCTTGGCGGTAATTGGTCTTGGCGGCGCTGCGATTCATAGCCTGCGCGGCGGAACGGCAAAAGCCGGTGTGGCAAGTGCTGAGGGCTATGGGGGTGGTGGGCCCGCGCCTCGTGGCGCTACGGATGCGGCAACTGCTGCTGCAGTAGCTCAGAAGGCTGATGAAGACTCGGCGGCGGCTAAGGCGACCGGTACATCCTTTGCTGGCCCCTTCGTTTTCGAAGGTGCAGAAAAGCAGCAGCGCAACGAGGTTGCGGGATTCGATGAGAAGCCAGCTGCGAACGTGCAGAAGACGGGCCCCATTTTCGTGGCGCTGCGTGAGAAGGCAGCCGAGTATGACGCGGCGGAGCGTCGTACACAGGGTGGCACTGCGGGTGCTGCCTCGACCTCCGGCGCTAGGGCTGGTGCTGGTGGGGGGCAAGCCTCAACCGGTCAGGCTGGGCAGGGTCCTTACGGGTTGACTGAGCAGGAATTTGCGCAGGTTGCTGGGCAACTTAAGAGTGTTGGATCTAGCCGTCCTGTCTATAGCTGGTCTGCCAACGGGATCATTAGCAAGCCGCCTGCTTCGGGGGCGGAAATGAAGTCCAGTGCCACGGCATCGGGGCAGGGTGGTGTGGCTGTGGTTCAGGCCTTGGATAAGGTGGCAGCAAAGGAGCAGATTGCTGCGCGTGCAGGCGACGTCTGCGGTGCTACGCCGGAGTCGGCAATCGACACAGATTATGCGGTGCCTGTCTTCTTTGAGATTGTTGAATGTGGAGTGCTTACGGGCGCACGTGCTCGTGGTCAGGTAGTGAAAAGTCCTGACGACTTCACTATCCACTTTACGAACATCACTCTGGACCCCAAAAAGGGTTGGAAGCTCGCTAGTGCGGTGGAGGCCATGGCCGTGAACATCGCGAAGGAAGGAAGTCCGGGTGTCGCTGATTCGGTGAACCGACATTGGATGACGCGGCTGGGATCAAGCGCCTTGTTGAGTTTGGCGAAGACCGAGAAAGGCTTTATTTCAGCTCGTGGCTCCACCACCTTGACGACTGGGACCTCGACGTCTACGGCGATCGAGCCGCTAAGCGCTGAAGAAAAGCGTACTGCCCGTATCGCGGGCGTCCTGGAGGGGAGTATGGACATCGTGGCCAAGGATCTCTCCACAGGTGTTAATCGGACCGCAACGATGCGGTTGGAAAAAACGACGTTGCTGGGTATCCAGTTCATGGGTGATGTGAAGGTGGTGCCAAATGAATAGACCAAGTGACCCGTTCGGCATGCCCCCTGATCCTGCGCTCATCGACCACGACCTCAGTCTTGCAGATGTGGAAGAGGATCTGCCTCAAGGGACTGGGGATGGATCGACAAACAAATCCGAGAAGTCCTGGATAGAGCAGAACCTTGTGCTCGTGGGCTGTGGGGTGCTCCTTTTCTTCGTGGTGGTCGGTGTTGCGGCCTATGCGGTACGGGGGAGGGCGACTGAAGGGCTGGCGGCACAGGTGACGCCTGAGCAACGGGCGCAAGCACAGGCCGCCGTGGTGGCTGGTGGGGAGTCCCGGGCCAATGCCGAGATGCGGGCGGAGATGGAGGCGTTGCAGCTCAAAGTCAAACAGGTACAGGCGCAGATGGCGGAGGTCCTGCAGAGCCTGGAGAAGACTGCGGGTGGGTCGCAGGATGTGCAAGCACTCTATCGGCGCACGGAAGAGCTTCGCCGTGATATTGACGGTTCGAACGCCAATATCAAGACGCTGGCCAAGCGAGTTGCCGATCAGCAAACGTTCGAGTTGGAGATGTACCTGCGTGACGACGCTGAAATCGTCAGCATCGGCAATGGCCTCGCTCGGCTGCGAGATCGCGACGGAGTCGAGCGGACTGTGCGAAAGGGCGATAAGTGGAAAGGACTGTCGGTCATTAGCGTGCGGGCTGATCGCCGGCAGGTGACCCTTTCAGACGGGAGTGTGTTCGAGTGAGCCGGTTCGGACTTGATGGGCAGGGTAGTCCTGATCCAGTGCAATTCATTGTCACCCTCGGTGGATTTGTCCCGGCTGGTTTCACGATCCTGTACGCCCTATGCCTTCTGGGCGGGCTTCTTATGGTCGTGAATGCGATTTGGCGGCAAATGGACACAGCGAGAGGGCGGGGTGATTTCACCGGTGTCCAAAACTTAGGGCATGCGCTATTTGGAGGGGTGCTGGCTGTGTCGGCCGAACTGATCGGGGCATACGGCAAGGGCATCTTCGGCGAGTTCCAGAGCGCCTCCGTTCTGCTCTATGTGGGTCAGTCGGAGAACAACCTGGCCAAGGTGGCGATGGGTGCATTCATGTGGATTTTGCAGTTCATTGGCGCCACGGCGTTTGTTCATGCGATTCGGTTGGCCGACCGGCTATCCACGGGCAAGCCGCAGCCAGGAGAGTCTTACTACGGCGTGTTCTGGTTCGGCTTCGCTGGGCTGGCGCTGGTCTTCATTCAGCAAACTTTGGGATTGATCAGTGGTGTGACGGGAATGGGTTTGGCAAGGTTCATCAACAACTTGTGATTTATAGAGGAGCTATGTAATGACGAAAGCGGGAAAAATCAATAACTTTGCGCGGGACGCTGTGGCCCGAGTGTTGACGACGGCGATGCTCGTCATGAGCGGTGCCGCATCTGCGGTCGAGTTCACTGATCGTGTGAACTCTGCCAAGGCGATCGACACGAAGGCGATGCGCGATACCGGCAAGAACGCGGCCGACAACTTCGGTTTCATGATCGGCATCGCCGCCATGGTCCTGGGCTTGGTTTTCTTTGTCTGGGGAATCATCTGGGTTGCGGCTGCCGCGCGAAGCGAGGGCCGCAAGGAAGCCAAGCCAGGCTGGATCATGATCATCGCTGGAGGTGCTCTGGGGGGCGGCATGGCGCTGTTCATGTGGATCGTCGGCGCGTTCACAGGCGCAGCGGGCTGACGCCGATGGCTGGATCGACCTCGGGAAAGATTCCCGAGTACACGTCGGCTGACGTCAACAAGTGGCTGTCTGATCAGGCCACGAATATCTCAAACGTCACCGAAATCGTGCTGATTTTCCTTCCGGTGCTCGGTTTCGCGCTCTTCTGCGCGGGCATCGCGCAAGTGGCTAGGGAAGGGCGTGAGTCTGCTGCTGGAATGGGTGGCTCCTCACGCCGCGTCGGCTGGTGGATGGTCAGCGGCGGCGGTGCCATTGCCGTCGCTGGCCTCATTCTTCTCTACCTGATCGGGTTCATTCGTCCAGCCAGCGCGTAGCGGTGGCTTCGCCACGGACCGCGCAGCCCGACATCAGGTATGTGGTGATTTTTAGCTGGTTGTTCTTGTCGGCACATGGCAACCGCTGTACATTAACCACCATAGAAATATCCCCTATTCATGCGGAAACAAGTCTCATCAATCGTGGTTGCTATGGCGGCGATTGGCGCGCTGGTGGCGACCTCTGCGCATGCGGGGTTCACTATCTCGGTCAAGCCATTGCCGAAACCGCAGCCCGTTTCTGTACTGCCCCCTGGGGCGGTAGTGTCCATCCCCGTGGATGCGGCGCGTAGTCCCGTTCTGTCCGACACGGTGAAATTTAAGGTGGCGCGCGGATCGGTTCTGAAAGATGAACTCGCCACATTTCTATCGCAATTTGGCTGGACTCCTGCATGGATGGCGGGGGATCTTGTAGCGGGTGATGCGATGGTCTTTGAGGGCAAGGATCAAGAGGAGGCCTTATCGGCTTTCCTCGCTCACTACCAACTGGTCGGTGAGCGTTTTGCGGAAGAGAAGGGCTATGTCATTCGGCGTAGCGCTGATCAGAAGGCTGGAGCAAAGTGATGCGCATTCCCATGGCCGTGGCAGTTGTCGCGGTATTCATTTCCGCAGGAGCTGCTGCGGAACAACAAGTCATTGCTACGCGCGGGCCCGTGGTCCCCGCCGCACAGAAGCCCGAGGTACTGAAAGCGGGGACTGGTTCCTTTGCTTCATATCTCAATAAGGCTGGCCAGACTGCGCCTGCAGCGGCGTCCCCCCCCTCTGTGCCGGCATTCGTGCTCAAAAAGGGCGAACTGGTGCACGTGGCCCTGCAGGCGTGGGCCACTGCTGCAGGTTGGGAGCTGATCTGGTACCCCGATCGCAGCTGGAAGGTCCTGGGTGACACCACTATCGAGGCGAAAGACGTAACCCAGGCGATTGCCGATGTGGTGACGATCTTGCGCGATGAGCGTCGTCCGGTGCGTTTGGAAATCGCTGATGGAAATCGGATCATGGAAGTGATCAACACCGACGTCGTCAGCAACGAGGAGGCGTTCGGTGACTAAGGTTATCCATCTGGTACGCGTTGCGGCTATTGCCGTGCCTTTCGCAATCGCGCTTGCTGGTTGTGCTGCGTTGGATCGACCCAAGATCAACGCGGAGAAGGTCAGAGTGAAGGCCGAGCAATACCGTGATGAGAATGTGGAGTCTGCCACCTCGATGGCAGTGCAGCGCAGCAAGCGCCCACGGATATCCGGCGAAGAGGTCGTGCTTCGGTCTATGTATACGCTGCCTGGGAAGTTCGCCACTCCCATGAGCTACTCGACCCATGGTGTGCAGGGTTTCAGCGAAGTGCTCGAAGCGATCTCATCGACCGCTGGAATCGGCATTCGGGGCTTTGAGGTTCTTCAGCAGCAGGCGCAACCTCAGGGCGGCGCCAACGGTGTGGCGACAAGCCCCTTGATGCAAAGCCAGCCGATGGTCGGCGCAGGAAAGATCGGTGGCACCGTCGAGATCGATTATTCGGGCACCCTGCGCGGGCTCCTTGATGAGTTGGGTGCGCGGAATCAAACATCGTGGCGTTACAGCGCCTCGACCAACACAGTCACCTTTTTCCGTTATGAAACCCGCGTCCTGAATCTTCATCTTCCGGCCGGGTCGAAGAGTG
This sequence comes from Paracidovorax wautersii, assembly GCF_900113035.1. GTDB lineage: Bacteria > Pseudomonadota > Gammaproteobacteria > Burkholderiales > Burkholderiaceae_C > Paracidovorax > Paracidovorax wautersii. Next base: position 7,129 of record NZ_FONX01000028.1, read on the forward strand.
TGAGCGCGACCATTTCACTGGCCGGCAGTAGCGGCGGCGGCTCGGGCGGCTCTGGCGGTGGTGCCTCTGGCGGGGGGGGCTCTGGTGGATCTTCCGGCGGTGGGTCGGGCGCTGGGAATGTTTCGGTCTCTCAGCAGAAGACCATTGACCCCTGGACGTCGGTCATGAATACGGTGGGTTCCATTCTGACGGCATCTGGTCCCGCGCCAGCCTCTGCAGCTCAGCGAGGTGGCCCAGGAGCTGATGCTTCGGGAGGTCGTTCGTTGACGGCAGCTGGTGCAGATGGGACGGCCTCTGCCGCACCCGAACTCGGTATGCTGACTGTTACCGCTCGGCCTCAGGCGGTAGAGCGCATTGCTGCCTTCGTGAACTCGGTCAATGCGCGCTTCTCGCAAAACGTGTTGGTTGATATCCAGGTGCTGTCGGTGACGTTGGATGACAACGTGCAGGCAGGCTTCAGTTTGGATCTGTTGTATCGCCAGCTTAACAAGAATGGCCTGAGCATCGTGGGCGGTGCCCCGTTGCAGCCGGCTCTGGGTAAACCTGGCAGCGCAACCTTCTCGATCTCCGACTCCGCCTCGAAGTGGAATGGCTCGTCTATCGTTGCCGAGGCGCTGGCTCAATACGGCAACGTCGGGCTGGAGACGAAAACGCAGGTGATTGCGATCAATGGTCAGCCTTCTCCGTTTCAGGTGGGCGACGAAATCACCTATCTTGCATCTAGTCAAACCAACACCACCCCAACCGTCGGCACTAGCGTGTCTCTTCAACCGGGTTCCAAGGTGGTGGGTCTGACCGGAAACATGACTCCGACCATCACGGGCGACTCCAGGATATTGCTCGAATATCAAATGGAGATCAGCTCGATGGTGCTTACCCAAGTAAGTAGTGGCGGCTCAACGATTCAAACACCGCAAATATCGCGCCAATCCCTGCAGAACCAGGCGTATGTGCGTGATGGCGAGGTGATCGTGCTGTTTGCGAACGATCAGCGCCGTGATTCTTCCAGCACAGCATTTGGGGTTGGCGGAGTCAGCGGCGTTGGTCGAGGCGAACGAAAAATGAATGTGATCGTTATGCAGGTCAGTGGAGGTCGTCGTAATGGCTAAGCGTGTCCACGTGGCGATCGTCGTCATGGCGGTATTTAATGTTCTGTGCTTGAGTGCTCAGGCTCAACAGACTATTGCTGATGAGTCGCTGATGCTGGATGCCCAGATCGACCTCGTCGCCAAGCGCAAGAAGCTGCAGGACTCCATTGGTGTTGATCCAATCCTCTCACGCGTGCCGCGCGTCGTGTCGGTCATTTCATTTGGTGAGCAGAGCAAGGCCAAGCTGATGTTGCCCAACGGGGTGGCGCTTACCTATGGGGAGGGCGATGTCATCAACTCCCAGATGCGTGTCGTTGCGATCACGCCGCGCGAAGTCGTCGTGGCAGTTCAGCCGTCTTCTGCCACGGGGGCAACTGGTAAGGGGAAGAAAGCCAAGGAGCCGGTACTGATGCCGCTCGAATTCATGGCTGGGGCGCAGCAAATTCAAGTCGGCAGCGTTGCTGCTGGAGTGCCAGGTACGCCGGGCACCCCCGTTGGCGCGTTCCCGATCCCTCCCGCGTTGCTCCAGAATCCTCCTGCCATGGCAGGAGGGAGTCTTGGGGCGTGGCCCCAGATCTCTGGTGGATCGTCGGGCCAGCAAACAGCTGCTGGTTCATCGCGCGCCGCGGCTGCGCAACCTGCATCGAAGTAGGTGGGTGACGGCGTGAACCTTCTCTTTTGGCGTAAGCGTCAGGTCACGCGCTTGGTGCCTAATGATGGCGGCGACTTGGAGCTGGACAGCAAACCACAAGCTGATTTGTCGTCGTCCGGCGCGCATTCCACGCATTTCGATCACGGGGGGCGAAAGTTCGCAGTTGGTCTGCAGTGGTCGGAGGAGCGTGACGGCGAGGCGGGAGCGCTTAAGAGGGCTGGGCGAGAGAAATCGTTCTATGTGGGCAGTACCGTCTCAGGCGATGCTCCCACTCTCGGGTTGGCGGAGCGTGCTGCGGAAGGTCTCCTTGTCGCTGGTGCAGTCCTTGGATCGTTGTATCCAGACGCTCTCATTCACACGAAGATCCCGGGTACGGACCTCTATTGGGTTTGCCACATCAACGATGGCTTGCCGAGCCCTTTGTTCGATGGGGTCTACGAAGACAAAGCAGAAGCCAATCGCCAGTACAGCGAGGCATATCACTTCGTCGGGGCGAATGCGCCTGTAAGGATTGGTCAGTCCCAATCGGATGCGTACACGATCGAGCAAGCCCTTGATGCTGCTGTCGCGCATATTGCAGGAAGCGGTGCATCCAACAAGGCGGCTACTTCCGCTTTGTCGAAGTACCGTCTTCGCGCCAAGCGTTTCAACTGGCTGCGTTTTTCTCTGATCTTGACCGGCCTGATAGCTGTGGCAGGCCTGGCTGTAGCGGGGTACCTCTATCGGGAACGCCTCTCGGATCGGAAAGCTGCGCAGGCGCTTCTTCAGGAGTCCATCCGCTCCAGTGCGGCGCAAGCGGAAGAGGCGGCTCGCTTGCAGAGGCTACGAGCCCAATTTGAGACTGATTTGGCAGCAGAAAGAAAGAAATTCGGCCGTGTGAATGCAGCACTTCCTCAATGGAATGCGTGCAACGCGGTGCGATCCTCTCTGCCTATCTCCCTTTATGGATACGTGCCCAGTCGGCTGGAATGCGATTTCGCCGCTCGGTCCGCCACCGTTGAGTGGGCCCCTGGCCTGCCCTCTGTCCGGCTGGCAGATAGGGCTGCATTGCCTGGCATTGTGGACAAGTACGAGCCAAACAATCCCGCTATCTCACGCTTCGATCTTGATCCAGTCATCGCTGGTTCTCCAGCGCGCGCGATCAAGGGCGATGCTGTGCGGATGGCCATCCTGGATTGGGCAGGAGTTCGCATGCGAACTCTGCAAATGGAGCCGTTTACACCGTTAGTGATGACTCCGCCGAAAGATCTAACGGGTCCTGGTGGTCTTGAGTCTACGAGGATCGGCGAGCGTGCCGCGATCAGCTTTACGGCTCAGGGGCACATGGATGTCCTCATGGCAGAGCCTGCTATTCGAATGTTGGACAGCTTCGCTGTGGACCTCAAGAAGGTTGAGTGGCGTGACCCGGTCCTGAAGAAGGCATCTGTGACCGTGACTGCGGTGCTGCACCTGCCAGGCTGATTCCAAGGAGTTCTTCGATGACTGTTCGTACACCTTACGTAATGCGTGCTCTGCAGGCAGCCGGTATCAAGAGACCCGGGCTCCCGGATGAGCGGGCGCGCCAGGTGGATATTGCCCGCGGCGAGATCCGTGTGGAGTCGCCGCCTCCTCGATTGGATGCATCACCGGCTGAGATCCCGGAGCTTTCGCAAGCCCAGCCATCTGGAGAGCCGAAAGTCATCTCCAAACAGGCAGATATTCCGGAAGGTGAGTTTTTGGATATCACGGCACTGGAGGTTAATCCTCTCAGTGCCGTGCATGCCGAGTCCTTTGCGGCGATTATCAATCGGCGAGGGAATGTCGTTTGTGTGCTCGCAGTGGAGAAGACCTCCAGCCGGATGTTGGCGGAGGTCATGGCGCGACTGCGTTCACAGCCCCCTCGCTATACGGTGACATACCTCTGGGCCTCTCTGGACATCGTTCGCATGATGAACGAGCAGGGAAGCTCACGCCTCTCGGTCGAGACGCTGACCGAGTCGGACGTCGAAAAGCGTGCAAAGGCGCTTTTGATCGATGCCGAGACCCGTGGTGCATCTGATATCCATATCGAGACGCGCGGCGACCTGGTCGAGGTGCTTTACCGCATTCACGGTAAGCGGCTTCGGATGGGCGACATGTCGATGCGCACCTTCGATGCTGTCGCTAATTTTCTCTTCAACTGGCAGTCGAAGGATCAGTCGAGGACAGGTAGTTGGAATAAGCGTGCCATCCAAGATGCTGCGTTCTCAGTGGATCTTCCTGGTGAAGATGGTGGAGAGATGCATGTTCGGTTCCACTCTGCACCTATTCACCCGGCAGGGAATGTGCAAGTTGTGATGCGACTCTTGCGGCCTCCTAAGCGATCGGGCGGATTTCGCAGGTTGGAAGATGTGCTCTATACGCCTGAGCAGAAAGACCAGATTTTCGAGATGCTCACAGGGGGCTCTGGCGTCGTACTGGTGGTGGGCCCGACAAACAGCGGGAAGTCTTCGTCTCTCCAATCGATGGTTGAGCACATCCGCTCTGTTCGTGGTCCTACGATCAAAATTTCGACGATCGAGAATCCCGTTGAGTATGAGATGGTCGGCGCATGCCAGATGGCCGCGTCAGAAGCAGACTTCGAGCATTTCTTGAAGGCAACTCTTCGCCAAGATCCCGATGCTGTCGTCGTGGGCGAGATTCGCGGGGAAGCTGCTGCTGAGACAACAAAGTCTCTGATTCTGGCGGGGCACAAAATTCTGACGACGCTTCACGTGTACGAGGCCGTTGGAGCATTTTCTAGACTGCTTGAACTTGGTATTCCCCGTGGACTGCTTGCGATGAACGGCTTCATTGCAGGTGTCGTCTATCAGCGATTACTCCCCGTCGTATGTCCTCATTGCGCCTTGAAGCTGATCGATGTTTGGAATACGAATGTGCTTTCGAATCCATTGAAAGGTCGCCTCAGCAAAGTGTTGTCGCTTGACGAGGATGACATTCGAATTGCCAACGCTGCTGGCTGTGAGCGTTGTCACTTCTCAGGTTATGTGGGGCGAATGCCGATTGCCGAGGTGCTGAAGCCGGATGACAAGTTCCTCGAACTGATCCGTGAAAAGAGAGACGCTGAGGCTAAGCAATACTGGGAGCGTTCGCTAGGGGTTCGTGCTGAATGGGGTCAGAGCCCCACCGCACTGGCGCACGGTATTGCAGCCATGAAGAAGGGGTTGATCGACCCTCGGGACATTGAGGCGGAGCTGAAGCCCATTGATATTCCTACTGTGAGCTAGGTGGGAGGTAAGAGCTATGTCGATCCCGTTCTCTAAAAGAATTCGTATCACTGCAGCAAGGAGGCGTGAGTGGTACGAGGTTCTCGCATCTATGACGTCGAAAGAGTCTGGATTAACCGTTCCTGTCGTGCTTAAAGACATGCATGGCGAGTTCAAGTCGATCGGCCATCCGATGGAGCCAGTCGTCAAACAGTTAATCATGCGTATGCGGGGGGCCAAGGGGGGCGTCGAGATCGATTCGTTGAGACTTGGTGACTCGCTGAAAGGACTTGTGCCGCCGAACGAGGCAATGATGATCAAGGCCGGCGAGGAGCGCGGGGATGTCTCTCGTGGTTTGAGCCAGGCGGCAGCTTATGTTGCCTCATCTGATGCATTGCTGGGGTTGGTGCAGAAGTCTTTGGCGATTTCGGGGATTTATTTTCTCTGTATCACGCTCATCAATATTTTCTTTTCTGTTGCTCTGCTGCCAAAGATGCAAACTGCGAGTCCGAGGTATACGTGGCCTGGCTATGCGCAGACTTATGGATGGGTAGCAGATCACATGATCATCATTGCTTGCCTGTTCGTTGTGTTCGTTATTGTTGGATGGTTCATTTTTTTATATCTTTTGAAAAATTGGAAATCGAGTGGCAGGGAGTTTGCCGATAGGAGGGTTTGGCCATTTACGACTGTGCGATTGATGAATGCATCGGCGCTGCTTATGAGCGTCAGTGGTTTTGTGAAGGTGGGTGCCCCATTTGTTGAGGCTATTCAGATAGTTGCAGCCGGAGCCAATCCGTACATGGCGAGTCGCTTTAAACGAATTAAGGGTGCAATGAGGGGCGGGGCCTATGACTACGACGCTCTGGTTGCCTCGAAGCTTATTCCCGAATCTTGGCAGTGGATCATTCGTTGTTATGGCCGGAGTTCTGACTTTGGGGTGGCGCTGGAAATGATATCTACGGAATTCGTCCAGTATGCGTTGAAGAGAACGGGGCGCGTTGCGGCAATGATTAATTTCGCTCTTTTGCTTTTGGTTGCCGCGAATATTGGGTGGATCGGTTTGACGGTGACTGGAATTGTTCGATCTGTGCGTTAATTTTTAAAGGAGTGTGGAAATGAAGATGGACATCGTTTTGTCGAAAAATCAAGTGGTGCGCGTGTCGCGCTTGGCCATGCGTGGGCAGCGCGGTTTCGCGCTCGGTGAATTGCTCCTGGCTTTGGCCGTCGTGGGCATCATTGTCGCGGGCCTTTTCGTGACTTTCACGGGGTTGCGCGGCACCGTGGGGGCCAACGATGTCGGTGACAAGATCATGATGATGGTCGCCGATATTCAAAAGAACTGGCGTACCTCCAATTCGTTCGCGACTGTCTCCGCGGCGGAGATCAACAAGCTCTCGCTCATCCGGTCCCCTCTCAACTACGACGGCACCAACCTCAAGGATGGATGGGGCAACGTCATGTCCATCAACGGTAGTGCGACGTCCTTTGCTCTCACGATTGGTGGATCGACGTTCCCGATCCAACAAGACGACTGTGCTTCGCTGGTGGCGCGGTTGTCGCCTGTCGCAAATGCAATTCGGATCGGCGCGGATGCAGCCGCAGCAGGAGGTGCAATTTCCGGCGGCTCTTTGTACAAGAGCGGCGCGACGATCACGCAGTCTGGCCTGACGACGGGTTGCAGCGCCTCGAATCCGATCATTGCCGCGCAGTTCCGCTTCTGAAAATTCGCTCGTGCCCACCTTTCATGGTTGAAGTGCTTCCGTTCCCGCATGTCTGCGCTGATGTCCTGGCGCAGATCACCGACATCCATGCTGCTGTTGATAAGGTGGGTGACTCAATCAGCTTTCCTGGCCCCGCCCGGGTCGAGGAAAGCCTGATTCCGTACATAACCAGTTTGGTGACTCAGTTCACCCAGACGGGCCAGGTTGATGCGACGTTGATGATGCCGGATGGCTCGTTCTGGCGCGGCCACAGGGACGATCATGTGGTTGACGGGGCGTGGGTCCGGTTTCGCAAGATGCCGCGCTGTGCGCCGACGTTGGAAACGTTGCCTTCACCGCTCCCAGAAATTGTGCAGGAGGCGTTGCTGGAGCAGGAAAGCCAGCGGGGCGGGCTCGTCTTGGTCGCTGGTGCTACTGGTATGGGGAAGACGACAACGGCAAGCGGCACCATCGTGAGTCGGCTGACCAAGTATGGAGGAGTTGCTTATACCGTCGAGCAGCCCCCAGAGAACCCCCTGAACGGATGGCATGGGAAAGGGTACTGCACGCAGACCTGGGTGAAGGACGACGGTGCCGCCAATCCATGGGCGCGAGCGATGCGCAGTGTTCTCCGGTCACAGCCTGCAGGGACGCCGGCGATTTTGTTTCTTGGAGAGGTCCGAGAGGAAGAGGCGGCGAGAGTCGCGGTGCAAGCCGCCAATCAAGGTTTTCTGGTCGTGGCCACGTCATTTGCCAGCGACGTTGTCAGCGCTATCGCGTCGTTCGCCAGTCACGTCGGGCCAGAGTTGCGAGGGCAGTTTGCGCAACAGTTTCGGATGCTGGTCTGGCAGAACATCAACGAGGGCAAGTTGGAGGTCAAGATGCTCCGAAGCACCTCGGCAGTTGTGCAGCACATCTGCGAGGAGCGATACGCGGCTATGGCCGGTGAGTTGCAAATGCAACTGAATGCTGCCCGGATGGAGTATCAAGAAAAGCGCCTCAGGGCTGAGCGGAGGCTATGAATATGTGGGTCTTGGTTCTGCCCGCACTTGTCACCATGGCTATCGTTGCCATGCTCAGCACCTTCGCCTCCGGCGGTGCTGCCAGCCAGAGCGCATCTGTACGCGCGGAAGTCACGGTGTTCAACGCCTTCGCATCTGCCGCTGCAAGTTACTTCGACGGCCGAACTGCTCCGGCAAACAGGTCGGTTTATGTCTGGCAAGACATTCGTGTTGCTGCCCCCCCTGGGGTGATGAACGTGACGATGCCGGATGGGTGGTATGTGGCACGAGGGGCGGATGGGAAGTGGGCCGCGTGTCCAGTTCTGCGGCCTGAGGTCGTCGCCGCAGTCGGCGCACTGTTTGTGCCGCCTGAAGACGAGAGTACGCCGGCTCCGATCGCGCTGGGTCCTGATTTCGTGGGCGTGGGGGGGTACGGCATGGCGAAAGCGGCAGATGCAGATGTTCTGTGTAAAGGAGCTTGATGTGAAGTGGAGCAGATGGCGCGGCCGCAGGGGTTCTCAGGGTGGCTGGGCACTGATGGAAACGATGCTGGCGCTGGTCATCGTCGGGATGGTTGCGGCTGGTTCCGCTCAACTGCTCATGGATCAAGCAGATCAAGCGCAGGCCAAGGCGGTGGCATCTGATTTCAGTGCATTCCAATCTGCCGCGGGCGATTTGTTCATCTGGAAGCGCCAAGAGTTCATCGCCGCAATGAAAGACGGGACGGGCGCAGACTCGCTCTGCCGGGTCAATGTAAATGCGGATGGCTCTGGAGGCGTTTCTGCGCTGTCACTGAATTTGCACCGCTGCGCGTTCGATACGTCATTGATGCGCACCATGAACATGCTGCCGTCGAGTGTTCCTTTGGACAACACCTACGGTGAGCGGTGGGTCGCAATTCTCAAGTTGCAGTACGACAACGCATCTCCTCCGGCCTCCACTGGAAACGTGGAGATGGTGGTTGTTTCCGCCAGAGTCGATGGTGTCGCTCCGGCGGCCCCTGCTGATGGGCGAGTTTTTGGCCGAGCATTGACTGCCGCAGGCTTTGCGGCGGGGCAGGGGGGGG
>NZ_FONX01000011.1 GCF_900113035.1 Paracidovorax wautersii
ACCTCGGCCGCGCTGGCGAGCGAGGCATCGGCGCGGGCCTCGAAGGACGATGCGCTCACCCAGCAGCTGCAATCGCTCACGGCCACCGTGGGGGACAACAAGGCCAGCGCAACCACATCGCTGCAGGCCCTGGCGTCGGAGCAATCCGCCCAGGCCTCGCAGCTCTCGGGCCTGTCGGCCACGGTGGGCGGGCACTCGGCCAGCATCAGTCAGTACGGCCAGGCCCTTGCGGGGCTGGACGGGCGTTTTTCGGCCACGTGGGGCCTGTCGGTGATCGCGGGCAAATACGTGGGCGGCATGGCCATCAACAACAACGGCCAGTCGGTCGAGATGGTGTTTTTGGCCGACCGCTTTGCCTTCGCGCGCCGGGTCAACGACGAGCCGCGCTACCTGCTCACGGGCGGCCAGGTCAACGGCGTGGACACCGTGGGGATCGGTGGTGATGTAGTCCTTGATGGCGCCATGCGGGCCCGGCACATCTTGGTGCAAGAGCTGTCGGCGTTCACGGCGCGGCTGGGCTACGTCAACGCCGGCCGCATGGACATCGCATCCGACGGTGCCGGCGGCTGGGGCTACGTGCGCAGCGCCAACAAGTGGCTGGGCGATGGGGGCTCCGGCTTCATCTTCGCGCGCAGCGACTGGGGCGATGTCATCGCAGAGATCCAGGCCGGCGCCATGCGGCTGTCGATGCACCGTGACGGCGGGTACATGCGCCTGGAAGGCCCGTGGGGCCGCCTCGACAACAACGGCATGGAGATCAACCAGGTCAACGTGATCGGCGCGCTGCAGATCCGCGGCGAAGAGATCACGCGCATCCGTGCGCAGGCCGCGCCGTACCGCCAGCAGTCCAGTCAGGAGCAGATCGATATTGGCGGCTACGACCCCGGCGGCGCGTGGGTGCTGGCGGGCATCACGTGTTCCGTGCGTACACCCGATCAGGGTGGTGATAGCTCCAACTCGCTGCGGCCGGAGTTTTTCAACTGGGAGATCTGGCGCGACGGCGCGCTGCTGGCGGCCGGGGGGCCTGACATCGGCTTCACCGAAGTCGTTCTGCCTGCCGACAGCGGAGCCAAGACATACACGCTCTTCGTGCGGGGCGCCTACATCATGCGCGCCGTTTTTTCGCTCAAGGCCTTCCGCCGCTGATCGATTTTTGACTGAAAGAAAGCAACCAACCATGACCCAAGAAACCCACATCATCGCCCTCGAAAAAACCATCCAGAGCGAGGCCACCGGCACCGAGCCGACCCGCCACGTCCTGCTGCGCTACGGCGTGGACGTGCCCAACAAGTCCACCGTGGCGACCCTGGGCTGCTTCATGTCGGCGGCGGCAAAGCAGCCCGTGGATTCCATCAACGTGCAGCTGCAGCTGCTGCCCCAGGGCGAGCAGGACATCTACCGCGCGCTGCTGGCCCAGCCCGGCCAGCTGCTGAGCGGCGCCACCCCCATCTACGCACCGGAGGCCTCGGCATGAGCTGGTATCGCACGGGCACGGTGACCCTCACCAACGGCACGCCCAACGTGGTCGGCGCCGGCACCGCGTGGCTCGCCGCCAAGGCGGAGGCTGGCGACGCGATCACGCTGCAGGACGGCCGCGACTACGAGATCCAGGCCGTGGGCAGCGACACGTCCATCACGCTCACCAGCGCCTATCTGGGCGCTTCCGTGGTGGGCGCTGCCTATCAGATCAAACCCATCGCCACGGCCGCGCGCCTCATCGAGCTATCCAGCCAGGCGGGGCAGCTGCTGCAGACGTTCGCCGATGTGGCGCAGCGCGCGGGCGTGGGCAGGTTCGCCGCCGGCGCGCTGGTCGATAACGTGCTGCGGCCGTCGCTGCGCGGGCTCATCGATGACGACACGGGCGTCAACCTGCCAGGCGACAACGTGATCGAGCAATGGCAGGGCGGGGTCAAGACAGCCAGCGTTGCGCCCGATGGCACGCCCAGCGGTACAACGTGGAAAAAGGCCCCGATCAGCGACTCGCAGCAAACGGCGCTGGATGGCAAGTTGCCGCTGATCGGGGGGCATCTCGCAGGATCTATCACATTCGATGGGGACTCCACATCGATCGCGCAGAAAGGTGACATCGGTGCGCCCAGCTCGCTGCATTGGGGCGCCCGTCCTTCCCTGCTTAGTCTCGACGCAAATAACGAGGCTCTGGAGTATTCGCTTTTTGTCGCCATTCATCAGGGCGTGCGCTACCTCGCAGCGCTCACGGTCAGCGAAGAGGGCAGCACCAGCGGGCTGATTAAAGCCCGGCTGTATCTTGGGAATGCCGCCCCGATCGTTTTTGATAATTCCGGTGCAGGAACCTTCCCCGGCGGTATTTTTTCTCAGTCTTCGATCTCCGTGAGCAGTGGTCCGGGGCAGTGGTTCGGCTTCAAATCTGGCGCTGCCGCATCGACTTATGGAGCTTTCTACCGGGGCGGGACTGACGCGCCTTTGGGCTACATAGGATCGGATGGCGGTGGAGCCATCGGCGGCGGTGACGGATCGACCTTTGTGGTCCGGTCCACCCAGAATCTTTGCTTGGCGCCAGATGCTGGTGTTGTCCGTCCAGCTACCGACAACACTACTGCGCTGGGCAACTCGAATTTCCGCTGGCTCACAGCTTATCTGGCGACCAACCCTGTCGTGACGTCGGACGCCCGGGCAAAGCTCGACCCGAAGCCATCTCTGGGCTTGGACTTCGTGCTTGCGCTGCAGCCGGTGTCGTATCGGATCGCCGACGCGAAGGTGTCGGTAGAAACGGTGGATGACGGCTACGACGAGGTGCAAGAGCCGCTCTACGAGACGCGCAAGGTAGCCGGCGTGGAAATCGTGATCGTGGACGGCCGCCCGGTGCAGAAAGCCATCGAGCGCGAAGAGCGGGTGCCAGTGGTCGATCTGCTGCCCGTCACCAACGAAGCCGGCGCACCGCTGCTCGACGCGCATGGTGACCCCGTCATGCACCCGGTGCCGCGCATGCACATCGTGCGCCGGCCGAAGACTCGTCAGGAGCGCAAGGTCAGCGAGGGTGTGCGCCGCCACGAAGGGCTGTTTGCGCAGCAAGTGTTGGCGGCGCTGGAGTCGATGGGCCTCACTGGCGCGGACTTCGCTGGCCTGATCCGCGACGAAGCGAGCGACACCTGGGGACTTCGATACGAGCAATTCATCCCGGCGCTCATCGCGTCCGTGCAGGCCTTGCATGCGCGCATCAAGGCGCTGGAGGGGGGGCGAGATGCAGCAGCATGAACAAGACCGCATCGAGGTGCGCATGCTCGCCGCGCTGCTCACCCTGGCCTTCGTGATCTCGCTGGCCGAGCCGGTGTTCTACCTGCTCGCCGTGCCGCAGAGCGTCATCGCCGAGGTGGCCGGCGTCGCGCCATCGGTCTGGTGCGTGATCGCGGCGTTCGGCCTGTGCCTGCTCGCCACGCTGCCGCACTTGGTGTGGCTGGTGCTGCGCCCGGCGCGGCTGGGCGACCGATGGCCCCGTGCCTGGGCCGCCGGCGGCGCGCTGGGTGCAGCAGCCACGTGGATCTATCTGGCCAACCTCTCGCTGCCGCTCGACCTGGGCGGCGTTGAGTGGGCCTACGGCATGCGCGCCATCGGCTCGCTGGTGATGGGTCTCACCTACGGCATTTCGCTCAACGCGCAACAGATCAGGGAGACCGCCGATGCGACCCATCTATAGCCGCATGGTCCTGGTATGGATCGCTAGCTTTCACAGCCTGGTGTGGGCCAGCACGACGTTTGCCGAGGATGTGGCGACCTACGACTGGCTCTCGCTGGTGTTCGCGCTGGCGGCTGGGCTGCTGGGCGGGGCGGGGCGCACGGTCATCACGCTGGTGTCGCAGACCACGGTGGTGGGCAACACGCGCGTGCTGCTGCTCAAGGACCTGGTGGTGGCGCTGATCGGGGGCGGGGTGGCGTACCTGTGCATCCAGGGCTACAACTCGTTCGCCGGCGGCATCACGATGATGTCGCTGCCCCACATCACCCGCGACCTGCGTGTGCTGGTCATCCTGGCCGCTGGCTACTCGCGCGGCCGTTGGCTGGGCGTGGTGGACCGCTTGGCCTCCGAGGTGATCGATACGGCGCGCAGCAAGCTGCGCCAGGGTTCCAACGACGTGCCGGCGCCGCCGGCGGGAGGTCAACCATGAAGCGATGCGAGATCTCGCCCCAGCAGGCGGGTGGCCTGAACGTGTGCGCCGTGCTGGACATGTTGGCGTGGAGCGAGGGCACCGACAACGGCCGCCAGGCCACCAACGACCGGGGGTATGACGTGGTGGTGGGCGGCGGCCTGTTCACCGGCTACGCGGACCACCCGCGGCGCCTGGTCGATCTGCCCCGGCTGGGCATCAAGTCCACGGCCGCAGGCCGCTACCAACTGCTGTCGCGGTACTGGGATGCCTACCGCCGCCAGCTGGGCCTGCCGGACTTCGGGCCCCTGTCGCAGGATCTGGTGGCCATCCAGCAGATCCGGGAGCGCCGCGCGCTGGAGCTGATCCAGGCCGGGCGCATCGTGGATGCGGTCAGCCGCATCCGCAACATCTGGGCGAGCCTGCCTGGCGCCGGCTACGGGCAGAACGAGCACAAGCTGCCCAACCTCATCGCCGCGTACCAGCGGGCCGGCGGGGTGGTCGCATGACGCCGCTGCCCAGCCTGACGCCCTATGCGGCCGTGGCCCTGGTTGCCGCCGCGCTGGCCAGCGCCGGCGCCTGGCAGGCGCAGGAATGGCGCTACGGCGCCAAAGAGGCCCAGCGCCTGCAGCGCGAGCGCGAGGCCGATGAGCTGCGCCAGGCGGACGTCCGCCAGGCGCGCGAAATGAACGACAAGGCGGCCGGCCTGCATGCCGCCGCGCTTGCACACGTCAACACTCAACTGGGAGCCGCAAATGCGCAAATCGCTTTGCTTTCTGATGGCCGTGCTTGTCTCGACGGCCGCACTGTCGGCCTGCTCAACAACATCGGCAAGCCCGCCGGCGGGCTGGGCCTGCGAGCCGCTGCCGGCGACCCTGCGGGTCCGGCCCCGGCCGCTGCCGGATCTGGAGCTGACGCCGCCCCCGCCGGCTACGCCAGCGAGCGCGCCACGGCCGCGCAGATAGCGGCCTGCAGGGCGCAGTACGCGGAGGTGGCCAGCCAGGTCAACCAGATCCTGGACGCCGAGGAGCAGCGTGATGCGCAGCGCGCCAGCCGGTAGCGCCAGCCGCCCCGGGCAGCGCCGCCAGGCGCGCCAGGTGCAGCAGCGCCTGGCGCGTGCAGAGCGCCTGCAGGCCGAGGCCTTGCGCCAGCGCTTGGCGCGGCGGGCGGTGCCGGTCAACGACGCGGAGCCGCTGCCGCGCATCGACTGATTTACTCGCCGGGCAAGAGACCGAGGCCGTTGTTCCCGAATCGAATGCGTTCAGCCGCTTCTTCGAGGACTAATGCATCGGCTTCTTGTTTGCTGCCCCGCTGGGGGCGCAGTGCGACAGGCTCTTCGATTCCGGTTCGAGGGTTACGCATCTGCGCATGTGGAAACCAGTATCCCGGCATGTCGGGATGGGGGTAGGTGGTGATTTCGATTTCGATGCCCTTGTAGGTCGTCTTGTATCCCATCGTTGGCTTCCTGGTTGTGGTCTCTTAGTGTTTCATCACGACTGCGTGAGAACTTGCATCGCGGTAAAAATTGTCCTAATATTAGGACATGCACAGGGCAATCAGGCCCGCGCAAATTGGCGAGGAGGCCAAAGATGACGACAGTTTCTGTGAATGTGGCGGGGATCGACTATGTGCTAAGCGACGAGCATCCAGCAAGTAGTGGCGGGGTGCCTGTGTTGGTGCATCCTGATGGACGCACGTTTGCACCATGGGATAACGTGATCGACAACAAAGATGCCCGCATGTCCGGTGGGGAGCGCTACCGTAATCAGGTCACTGCTCGGGCGATTGCTGGCTACATCAAGGATGACAATCCGGATAACGTGACCGCCTTGGATCTGCTGCAGCGCTTCAACGCCGTACCTAATCCCGAGTTGGCCGCGTGAGTCGATTGCTCATCGAGGCGGGTGAGGCCATGTACGGGCCTCAGTGGCAGTCAGCACTTGCGCGTGACCTGGGCGTGTCGGATCGTACGGTGCGCCGGTGGGTAGCCGGTGCCACCGACATGCCCTCAGGCCTTTACGTGGACCTGCTGCGCCTCACCCTTGAGCGCGCGGCCGTGCTGGACGGTCTGGCGCCGCGTCTTCGTGAACTGGCCGGCCATGCTGCTACAGAGGCGGCGTCTAAGGGTAATAAACGGCCCTGATATGCTGCCCCGCGCTGGCATCGTCACGCCAGTAGCCGTCCCCGATCTGTGCACACGCATGCACGATCAGTAGCGCAAACTCTAGCAGGCCTTCGGGCATCGGCTCGTCGGGCTGCAGAAGCTGCGCTTGGCAGGCGAGGGCGCGCAAGTCGCGCTCGCCTGCAGCCATGTCTTGCTCACCACACATTGCGGGGATCATCCGGGTCCCAAATAGGTTCTGCGTGGATTGCCTGCCAGAACGCCCGGGTGGTCTTGCCGTGGCGCAAGCTCGCGCGTTTGAACGTGATGCGCACCCAGCCCGAGATGCGTCCCTGGATATCTGCCGTCATCTGCTCGAAGGTGCAGCTATGGATGGAGGGCAGGGTAGCCATGGCTTCGCTTATCTCGTCGCCGCAGACCTGGGCCAGCACGCCGTTCGTGGGTTCAGAAAGGGATGGGCTCATCGATGATCCTGATCGGGCCTGCACCCTCATATGCCACGCTGCCGTTGTCTTTCGCGCGGCAGATCCAGCGACCACTGGCCGCGATCTCTTCGATGACGTAGGCGTCGGCAGGCCGCTCCAGTGGCAACGTCTCGGAGTAGCCAAGCCAGGTCGGATACATCAGCCAAGCGTCTGCTGCTGGATGTTCGGATGGGTTCATGGTGTGCTTTCGGTGGTGCGGCTCTTTTACTGTATGTTCGTACAGTATTGCGGGCCATGCAAGAGGTGCAGCCGACCGACGTGACGCATTTGCCTTCTTGCGCAATCTCTGACCGCGCCGGCTCTACGCTGGCTGCTCGGAAAACAGGAGTGCCCATGTGCAACCGTGATACTCCACCGAACTTGTCGGACATCGAGGGCAAGGGAACTGCTGCGCGCGAAGGCCGTATCAGCGATGGGGGGCGGCCTTTGTCACCTCCACCCGCAGCTCATACCCCATAGCCGCCAGTGCGGCGGCCACGGTGTCGATCTTGGTGGCATGCTGCAGGTCGAAAATCCGCGTCATCTCCTGCGGCTTGACTCCCATCGTCCTGGCCACATCGGCGGGCTTTGCGCCAGTCTCCAGCCGGGCATTGAGTAGCGCGACCTTGGCGGCTACCGAAGGGGGCAGGGTGACCAGCTGCTCGCCCTCTTGCGGCGCGCTGGGCTTGGGCACCGCCTGACCATCCTCGAAATAGAAATCCATCGCCGTGACCAGCGCGTCACGCGCGCGGTCCCGCGCCTCCTCCATGGTGTCGCCCTGGGTGACGGCTTCGGGGATGTCGCGGAACGTGACGGTGTAGCCCCCTTCGGGGGCGGGATCGAAGTGGGCGGGGTACTTGTGCATATGCATGGATAGTGCTTTCCGGTGGTGCGAAGCTCAGGAATTCAGGCTAGGCCCTTTCGGGCCTGCCTCCTTATTTGAGTCCTAAGTCCTTGAGGATCTTGTGTCTGGTTCCCTCTTTCAGCTCTTCGTTAGGGTGTCTGCCTAGCATCGAGCGTTTGCCGTTCAGATAGACCTTCTCGTGTCGTGTGCCTTGCTTGAACGTGGCTCCCAGAGACTTCAGATACCGTCTGAATTCGCTTTGCTTCACTTCCACCTTCCTGTTGTTGCGATGGAATGAAGTATAAACATTAATGCTTATCTATGCAGGCATTTTTGTTTGTTTTCGGGCGAACCAGGATGACCTGTCATCATGTGGCCCGCGCTGTAGCTGTGCTGCTGATGTGCTGCGGCCGGGCGTGGCCTGTTGGGCGCTGAGGGTGTCCATCGGGGCGCTGCTTATAATTGTGGGCTTTGCTGTTTGCGAGCCGCGTGCTCATCCCGCGCCAATCCCGCGCACACTGCATAAGTTGTTGATTTTGTTGGGTGGCCGAGCCGCCCCCCGCGCACCACGCAAGCGGCCGCCGCAACGAGGCGGCCGCACGCGTTCATCCATTCAAATCTAGGAAGAGCCATGGCAGTTACTGTTGAAACCCTTGAGAAGCTCGAGCGCAAGATCACGCTGAGCCTGCCCGTCACCAGCATCCAGTCCGAAGTGGACGCGCGCCTCAAGCGCCTGGCCCGCACCGTCAAGATGGACGGCTTCCGTCCCGGCAAGGTGCCGATGAACGTGGTCGCCCAGCGCTATGGCTACTCGGTGCAGTACGAAGTGCTGAACGACAAGGTCGGCGAAGCCTTCGCCCAGGCTGCCAACGAAGCCAACCTGCGCGTGGCCGGCCAGCCCCGCATCACCGAGAAGGAAGGCGCTCCCGAAGGCCAGGTGACCTTCGACGCCATCTTCGAAGTGTTCCCCGACGTCAAGATCGGCGACCTGTCCGAAGCCGAAGTCGAGAAGCTCACGGCCGAAGTGACCGACAGCGCCATCGACAAGACCGTGGACATCCTGCGCAAGCAGCGCCGCACCTTCGCCCAGCGCGCCATGGGTTCGGCCGCCGAAGACGGCGACCGCGTGACCGTGGACTTCGAAGGCAAGATCGACGGTGAAGTCTTCCAGGGCGGCAAGGCCGAAGACTTCCAGTTCCTGGTCGGCGAAGGCCAGATGCTCAAGGAATTCGAAGACGCCGTGCGCGGCATGAAGACCGGCGAAAGCAAGACCTTCCCGCTGGCCTTCCCCGCTGACTACCACGGCAAGGACGTGGCCGGCAAGACGGCTGACTTCCTGGTCACGCTGAAGAACATCGAAGCCGCCCACCTGCCCGAAGTCAACGAACAGCTGGCCAAGTCGCTCGGCATCGCCGACGGCACCGTGGACGGCCTGCGCGCCGACATCAAGAAGAACCTGGAGCGCGAAGTCAAGTTCCGCATCCTGGCCCGCAACAAGCAAGCCGTGATGGACGCCCTGGTGTCCAAGTCCGAACTGGACCTGCCCAACGCCAGCGTGCAGGCCGAAATCGCCCGCCTGCTGGAAGGCGCCCGTGCCGACCTGAAGCAGCGCGGCATCAAGGACGCCGACAAGGCCGAGATCCCGGACGACGTGTTCCGCCCGCAAGCCGAGCGCCGCGTGCGCCTGGGCCTGGTGGTGGCCGAACTGGTCCGTGCCAACGACCTGCATGCCAAGCCCGAGCAACTGAAGGCCCACGTCGATGAGCTGGCCGCCAGCTACGAGAAGCCCGAAGACGTGGTGCGCTGGTACTTCGGCGACCGCCAGCGTCTGGCCGAAGTGGAAGCCGTCGTGGTCGAGAACAACGTGACCGACTTCGTGCTGAGCAAGGCCAAGGTGTCCGAGAAGGCCGTCTCGTTCGACGAGCTGATGGGCCAGCAGGGCTGATGAACCGGCGCATCGCCCAGGGTTCTGCTCCGGGCTGACGCCGCTTGGAAGGGGCTTGTGCTTTGCGGCGCAAGCCCCAAATCATTTCTGGATACAGTATTGTCCGACCGCACAAACAAGGGTTGAGTAAACATGAGCGCACTGGAAACACAGGCTCTGGGCATGGTGCCCATGGTCATCGAGCAGTCGGGCCGCGGCGAGCGGTCCTACGACATCTACTCGCGCCTGCTCAAGGAGCGGATCATCTTCCTGGTGGGCGAGGTCAATGACCAGACCGCCAACCTGGTGGTGGCGCAGCTGCTGTTCCTGGAGAGCGAGAACCCCGACAAGGACATCTCCTTCTACATCAACTCCCCCGGCGGCAGCGTGACGGCCGGCATGGCGATCTACGACACCATGCAGTTCATCAAGCCCGACGTGTCCACCATGTGCGTGGGCTTCGCGGCCAGCATGGGCGCCTTCCTGCTGGCGGCCGGCGCCAAGGGCAAGCGCTTCTCGCTGCCCAACTCCAAGATCATGATCCACCAGGTGCTGGGCGGCGCACGCGGCCAGGCCACGGACATCGAGATCCACGCACGGGACATCCTGCGTACGAAGGACCAGATGAACCGCATCCTGGCCGAACGTACCGGCCAGCCGCTCGAGAAGGTCAAGGCTGACACCGAGCGCGATTACTTCCTGACCGCCGACGAAGCCAAGGATTACGGGCTGGTGGACCAGGTGATCGCCAAGCGTCCCTGATCGCCCCTCACCGTCGAGAGCGGCGTTTCCCCACGAGGGGAGGCGCCGCTTTTTATTTCGTTATCATCTTGACACTTCCCCTGTCATAAGGCACTGCCCCCATGGCCGAGAAAAAAGGCTCCTCCAGCGAAAAAACCCTCTACTGCTCTTTCTGCGGCAAAAGCCAGCATGAAGTGAAGAAGCTGATCGCCGGTCCGTCTGTCTTTATCTGCGACGAGTGCATTGACCTGTGCAACGAGATCATCCGCGATGAGCTGCCCGCAGGCGACGGCGTGCGCGACACGCGCGGCGATCTGCCCACGCCCGCAGAGATCAAGGCCAACCTGGACAACTACGTCATCGGCCAGGATGTCGCCAAGCGCACGCTGGCCGTGGCGGTCTACAACCACTACAAGCGCTTGCGCCACAAGGACAAGGCCGGCAAGGACGACGTCGAGCTGTCCAAGAGCAACATCCTGCTGATCGGTCCGACCGGCTCCGGCAAGACGCTGCTGGCCCAGACCCTGGCGCGCATGCTGGACGTGCCCTTCGTCATGGCCGACGCCACGACGCTGACCGAGGCCGGCTACGTGGGCGAAGACGTCGAGAACATCGTCCAGAAGCTGCTGCAGAGCTGCAACTACGAGGTCGAGCGTGCCCAGCGCGGCATCGTCTATATCGACGAAATCGACAAGATCTCGCGCAAGTCCGACAACCCCAGCATCACGCGCGACGTGTCGGGCGAAGGCGTGCAGCAGGCCCTGCTCAAGCTGATCGAAGGCACCATGGCCAGCGTGCCGCCCCAGGGCGGGCGCAAGCACCCGAACCAGGACTTCCTGCAGATCGACACGACCAACATCCTGTTCATCTGCGGCGGCGCGTTCGCGGGCCTCGAAAAGGTGATCGAGAACCGTACCGAAGCCTCCGGCATCGGCTTCGGCGCAACGGTCAAGAGCAAGAAGCAGCGTTCGCTGACCGAAGTCTTCACCGAGATCGAACCGGAAGACCTGATCAAGTTCGGCCTGATTCCCGAACTGGTCGGCCGCATGCCGGTGGTCACGGCCCTGGCCGAGCTCAGCGAGGACGCGCTGGTCGAAATCCTGACCGAGCCCAAGAACGCGCTGGTCAAGCAGTACAGCCGCCTGCTGTCGATGGAAGGCGTGGATCTGGAGATCCGCCCCGCCGCGCTCAAGGCCATCGCCCGCAAGGCGCTGGCACGCAAGACGGGCGCCCGCGGCCTGCGTTCCATCCTGGAGCAGTCGCTGATCGGCACCATGTTCGACCTGCCCAACGCCACGAACGTAGAGAAGGTCGTGGTGGACGAATCGACCATCGACGAGAACAAGCCGCCGCTGCTGGTCTATCGCGAGGCGGCCAAGAAGGCCTGACACCATCGTGCTGCGGGGCCCCCGGGTGTGCCTCCAGCACGAGCCTTCGGCGGCGGCGGTGGAGATCGCCGTCATGCCGAGGGTTGAAAATTTACGTCTGCGGACCACCTTCCACAGAGCTTCATGAGGATTTCCATGTCCGGACACACCCCCCTGCCTTCATCCCCCCTCGATCTGCCGCTGCTGCCCCTGCGCGACGTGGTGGTCTTTCCCCACATGGTGATCCCGCTCTTCGTCGGGCGTGCCAAGAGCATCAAGGCGCTGGAGCTGGCCATGGACGGCGACCGCCGCATCATGCTGGTGGCGCAGAAGGCCGCCGCCAAGGACGAGCCCCTGGTGTCGGACATGTTCGACGTGGGCTGCGTCTCCACCATCCTGCAGATGCTGAAGCTGCCCGACGGCACCGTGAAGGTGCTCGTGGAAGGCCAGCAGCGCGCCGTGGTGAAGTCCATCGAGGACGCCGAGACCCATTTCAACGCCACCGTCAGCCCGGTCGAGGCGAATGACGACGGCCACAAGCCCAGCGAGATCGAGGCGCTGCGCCGCGCCGTGATGCAGCAGTTCGACCAGTACGTCAAGCTGAACAAGAAGATCCCGCCGGAAATCCTGACCTCCATCTCCAGCATCGACGACCCGGGCCGCCTGGCCGACACCATCGCCGCCCACCTGCCGCTCAAGCTCGAGAACAAGCAGGCCGTGCTCGATCTGGCCGACGTCAAGCTGCGCCTGGAAAACCTCTTCGAGCAGCTCGACCGCGAGGTGGACATCCTCAACGTGGACAAGAAGATCCGCGGCCGCGTGAAGCGGCAGATGGAGAAGAACCAGCGCGACTTCTACCTGAACGAGCAGGTCAAGGCCATCCAGAAGGAACTCGGCGAAGGCGAAGAGGGCGCCGACATCGAAGAGGTCGAGAAGAAGATCAAGGCCGCCAAGATGCCGGCCGAGGCGCGCAAGAAGGCCGAAGGCGAGCTCAAGAAGCTCAAGCTGATGTCGCCCATGTCGGCCGAGGCCACCGTGGTGCGCAACTACATCGACGTGCTCACGGGCCTGCCCTGGAGCAAGAAGACCAAGATCAAGCACGACCTGCCCAATGCCGAGGAAGTGCTCAACGAAGACCACTACGGCCTCGACAAGGTCAAGGACCGCATCCTCGAATACCTCGCGGTGCAGCAGCGCGTGGACAAGGTCAAGGCGCCCATCCTGTGCCTGGTCGGCCCACCGGGCGTGGGCAAGACCTCGCTCGGCCAGTCGATCGCCAAGGCCACGGGGCGCAAGTACGTCCGCATGGCGCTGGGCGGCATGCGTGACGAGGCCGAGATCCGCGGCCACCGCCGCACCTACATCGGCGCCATGCCGGGCAAGGTGTTGCAGAGCCTGAACAAGGTCGGCACGCGCAATCCGCTCTTCCTGCTCGACGAGATCGACAAGCTGGGCACGGACTTCCGCGGAGACCCCTCCAGCGCGCTGCTGGAAGTGCTGGACCCGGAGCAGAACCACAAGTTCGGCGATCACTACGTCGAGGTGGACTTCGACCTGTCGGACGTGATGTTCGTCGCCACGTCGAACTCGATGAACATTCCGCCGGCGCTGCTGGACCGCATGGAAGTCATCCGCCTCTCGGGCTACACCGAGGACGAGAAGACCAACATCGCCATGCGCTACCTGCTGCCCAAGCAGCTGACCAACAACGGCGTCAAGGACGAAGAGCTGCGCGTGACCGAAGAGGCCGTGCGCGACGTGGTGCGCTACTACACCCGCGAAGCCGGCGTGCGTTCGCTGGAGCGCGAGCTCTCCAAGATCTGCCGCAAGGTGGTCAAGGGCCTGCAGCTCAAGAAGCTGGAGCCGCAGGTCGTGGTCACGGCCGACAACCTGCCCGACTACCTGGGCGTGCGCAAGTACACCTATGGCCGCGCCGAGGAGCAGAACCAGGTCGGCCAGGTGGTCGGCCTCGCCTGGACCGAAGTGGGCGGCGATCTGCTGACCATCGAGGCGGCGACCATGCCCGGCAAGGGCGTGATCACCCGCACCGGATCGCTGGGCGACGTGATGAAGGAATCGGTGGAGGCCGCGCGCACCGTGGTCCGCAGCCGCGCACGCCAACTGGGCATCCGCGACGAAGCCTTCGAAAAGCGCGACGTCCACATCCACGTGCCGGACGGCGCCACGCCCAAGGACGGCCCGAGCGCCGGCGCCGCGATGGCGACGGCCTTCGTGTCGGCGCTGACCGGCATTCCGGTGCGCGGCGACGTGGCCATGACCGGCGAGATCACCTTGCGCGGCGAGGTGACGGCGATCGGTGGCCTCAAGGAAAAGCTGCTGGCTGCTCTGCGCGGCGGCATCAAGACGGTGCTGATCCCCGAAGAGAACGTGAAGGATCTCCAGGAGATTCCCGACAACGTGAAGCAGGGGCTGAACATCGTTCCGGTGCGCTGGATCGACAAGGTGCTGGAAGTGGCGCTCGAGCGCAAGCCCATCGCGCTGACCGACGAAGAGGTGGCCGCTGCGGCCGCCGTGGCGACGGCAGCCGTGGACAAGCCGCAGGCGGGCGCTCCGGACTCCGTGAAGCACTGATCTTCATCTGTTCGAAAATTTGTTGAGCGAGCCAAAAATTGCGCTACAATTCATCCCATCGATGCAAACGTTGTACAATGTGAGGCTTCGGTAAATGCGGGAATAGCTCAGTTGGTAGAGCGCAACCTTGCCAAGGTTGAGGTCGAGAGTTCGAGACTCTTTTCCCGCTCCAATTTCCAAAAAGGGGAAGCTTCTGCTTCCCCTTTTTGCCAAAGAAGACGGTTTGGCGCGGTAGCAAAGCGGTTATGCCCCGGATTGCAAATCCGGTTAGTCCGGTTCGACTCCGGACCGCGCCTCCACCACCTTCGAGTGCATGGCAGCAAAAGATTTTTGATCTTGAGTGTCAGGAGCTTGGAAAAGGTGTTATGATTACAGTCTTGCTGCAGTGGTGCTAATTCACTGAAGCGAGAAATGCGGGAATAGCTCAGTTGGTAGAGCGCAACCTTGCCAAGGTTGAGGTCGAGAGTTCGAGACTCTTTTCCCGCTCCAAATTTTGATCCACAGACTTCTACTGGGGTCTGTAGGTCATTGAAAAAAGGAGCTTCGGCTCCTTTTTTCATTCCAGCGAGTGCCACGGAAATCCACCCACAGCTACCGTTTTTGAGTGACCAAATAAGGCACAAGAATACGGGTGGGTCGGCTACCGGATAGTTGCTGGGGCTGAGCGGGGACCATGACGAGCATAGGGCCTAAGTCATTACTTAGGAGTCTCGAAATGGCGCTCTCTGATCTGACCGTCCGGCAGGCGAAGACCACCGGAAAACGCTACACCCTCTCCGACAACGACTGCCTGGGCCTGATGGTCTCAGCCGCAGGCGGCAAGTCATGGCAATTCCGCTACTACTGGCTGGGCAAGCAAAAGCGCCTGTGCCTGGGCGGCTATCCTGCTCTCAGCCTGCGCGAGGCCCGGATCGAGCGAGACAAGGCCCAGGCCCTGCTCGCCAGGGGGATCGATCCTCAGGTCGAGCGCGACCAGAAACGGCACGCGGCCAAGCTGGCGGGCGAATACACCTTCAAGACCGTCTTCGATGCCTGGGTCGAGCATCGCCGCAAGGAACTCAAGGAAGGCCGTCAAAGCACGCTGTCGCAGATCCTGCGCATCTTCAACAAGGACGTGTTGCCCACCCTGGGAAGAATGTCGATCTACGACATTCGCCGCCCCCAACTCCTGGGCGTCTTGGCGGCGATCGAGAAACGCAAGGCGTTCACCACCGCCGAGAAGGTCCGCACCTGGTTCAACCAGTTGTTCCGCTATGCCCTGGTCATTGCCGAGGGGTTGGAAGTCAACCCGGCCGCCGACCTGGACGTGGTGGCAGAGCCCAAGCCCCCCGTAGCCCACAATCCCTACCTGCACCTGCCCGAGATGCCCGAGTTCCTCCAGAAGCTCCGGCTCTACAACCCCCGTGGCTGGCAGACCCAGCTTGGCGTCCGGCTGCTGTTCCTGACCGGGGTGCGCACCGGCGAACTGCGATTGGCCGAACCCGAACAGTTCGACCTCGACAGGGGCTTGTGGATCATCCCACCGCAGATCGTCAAGCAGCTCCAGGATGAAATGCGCAAGGCAGGGAAGCGGCCGCAGGATGTGCCCCCCTATATCGTGCCGCTATCCCTGCAGGCCATCGAGATCGTGCGCTATCTCCTGGGGGTGATGCGGCCGGCGCAGAAGTACTTGCTGTCACACCGCAGCGAACTCAAGAAGCGCATCAGCGAGAACACCCTCAACAAGGCCGTGCAGCTCATGGGCTATGAGGGGCGCCTGACCGGCCACGGCATCCGCGGCACTATCTCGACGGCGCTCAACGAGATTGGCTACCCGAAGATTTGGGTGGACGCGCAGCTTTCCCATTCCGACCCCAACAAGGTGAGTTCGTCCTACAACCACGCCAAGTACGTTGAGCCGCGCCGTCGGATGATGCAGGACTGGGCCGATCGGCTCGACCTGCTCGAACAGGGCGAAGTGGAAGCCGCGAGCGCGCATCTGACCATCCGTATCGACGGGGCGCCGGCGATGGCAGAAGTGGAGGAAGCGGTGGATGCGACCCTCGCGATGGCCGAGCCCACTCCTCCCGGCGTCCCGCCCGTCGTGGCCACGCCTATTGTCGTAACCCCGAGCAGCGGCGGCATCACGTTCCAGCGGCTGTCTCAGGTACCGCCGCCTCCGACGCATGCCCCAGAGCCGGAAGTGTCCGCGATCCAGCGCGAGCGCGAGGAAATGCTGACCATCTACGAGTCTCCAAGCAGCTTGCCGGTCCCGCTGTTCGGCAAGCTGGCCGGAAAGTCCAAGGACCAGATCAACCGCGAACTGAAAGCGGGCAAGTTGCTGTCCATCAGTTTGGGCAATCGGGGGCAGCGTGTTCCCGATTGGCAACTGGTGCCGCTCAAGCACAAGCTGGCCCAGGTGCTCATGAACCAGTGCCCGCACGCGGATTCGTGGGATCTGTACCGCATGCTGACCCAGCCGCACCCTGACCTGGGGGACCGCGCGGCCATTGATGCGGTCACGCCGACCAACGTACCGGCGATCATCCAGGTCATCATGGGCGACTACCAGCACTATGCGGATATGCCCGAGGCCATTGCCCCGTACCCCATCCCCGAGGATGTGCGGCAAAGCGTTCGTCGGCTGGTGGATAGCGCAGTAGTTCTAGACGGAGCATAGGGCTCTCAAACCTTGCAGGGGCCTTGCGGCCCCTGCATTACGCTTGCACCGCCTCCACGAGTTCGCTCAGCGTGCGCGGTGCGGGAGCGAAGAACACGGCGCCGGTGTGCGCCGTCGAGAAATCGAGCAGGCGGTCGTGCATGCCTGGCGGATCGCCGAGGAACATGCGCTCCAGCATCTTCTGCGTCACCCACAGATGCCTGGAGTAGCCGATGAAGTAGGTGCCATATTCGCCCTGGCCGGGGCGGCCGAAGGGCATGTTGTCGCGCAGGATGTCGTGCTCGGTGCCGTCGTCGTCCACGATCGTGGCGAGGGTCTTGTGCGATTTCTGGCCGCTCGTCGCGTCGGGCAATTCGACATTGCTGACGATCTCCCGGCCGATGATCCGCTCTTGCTCGTCCTTGGCGAGCCGAGCCCACGGCTGCATTTGGTGCAGATACTTCTGCACCACCAAGTAGCTGCCGCCGGCGAACGCCTGATCTTCACTGCCGACCAGCGTCGAGGCGCCGATGTCGTGCCCGGTCGGGTTGGCCGTGCCATCGACAAAGCCAAGCAGGTCGCGGGAGTCGAAGTAGCGAAAACCGACCACCTCGTCGGCCACCGTCACGCTGCTGCCCAGTTGGTCCAGCAGCAGGCGCTCGAATTCAAAACAGAGGTCCTCGCGTTCGGCACGGATGTGAAAGAACAGGTCGCCGGGCGTGGCAGGCGCGGTGTGCTTGGCACCCTCGATGGGCACGAAGGGCCGTAGTTCCTTCGGGCGCTTCCCGGTCTGGAAACGGTCCCATAGCGCCGATCCCAGTGCAGTGATGCACGACAGCCGGCCGTTGAGATCGCGGAAGCCCACCGTTTTGATCAGGTCGTCCAGCCCGTCCAAGACGCCGGCGACCGCCTGAAGGGCCTCGTGGCCCTCGGCGACCGTCAACGTGAGAAACACCGCCGCGCGCGACAGCGGCGCATCGATGCTTTGCGAGTCAATTGGTACTCGATCCCAACCACTTCCAACCATTCGTGCCTCCAAAGACCATGTTAATTCATCATATTGCCAGAGATGGAAGCGCTATCACTGGCGCGCTAACAGGCGCGTGCCGCTGCAATTACCCGCACGCAGCCTCGGCGAGAGCGGGCTATGGGGTATTCGAGCAAGCCGCCCTGTCCCTGGCAACCAGCATTGCCCTGTGCTCGAACCGCTCAGAAACAACATTGGCTCGTCCGTGGGGTCGCTGCAGGTATGTCACGATCTCGTAGGGGCCGTCTGAAAGCGGTCGCATAGTGATCCCCCACGCATGGGCACGCTCAATGCGCGATTGCGCGGAGAGCCCCACTCCGTAGCCAGCGGTCACCCAAAGCGCCATCATCTCGAACGAAGTCACGTGCTGAATGCTCTGCTGGCTCAACGGAAGAAAGGACAGTCGCTGATCCAGCAGTAGGCAAGCCTCCGCCGGCCAGCGAAACACCGGATAGTCCAGAAGCTCGGCAAGCGTGATCTTCGCCTGGGCAACTAAGGGGGACCCCAGCGGCACTGCAACAGCCACGTTCTCCACCCAGAGCGGTTGGCTTTTCACAGCCGGAGCACCAGCGTTCCGAAGCGTCATTCCAGCGTCGTAGCGGCCTTCCTCAAGGCCCGTCAACAGATCATCGGCTGAGGTCTCAAAGAACGTGATGGTGACTTCTGGTTCCTCCGCGCGCTGTAGGGCAAGAAGCGTTGTGAGGCAAGAGGATGGCACTCCGGGCGCGATAGCAAGCCTGAAATGGGAAAACTGGCTGGTGGCGTCATGCATGAGGGCCCCCAATAAGCGATCTGTCCAGAAAGGCAAACCAGCGTTTCAGGAAAGAGTGAAGTTTAACGTCGTTATCTTTAACGTGGTTAATTGTGGCAGATTGTTTGACGCTTCTGCTAATGCAGAAATCAACAATTCAGCCAGGCCGTCCTTCTGGCACATCGACGTATGAATCCGAGTCGGCGTTAGCCTTCGGACAGGCCGTGCGCGCTGCGCGCGTCGCTCAAGGAGTCGCGCAAGACGAGTTCGCATCTCGGGCAAGCATTTCGCGTTCTCACATGGGTAAGATCGAGCGTGGTGAGCACGTGCCCACGCTTCCGCTCATACTGAAAATTTCTACGGCACTTGGAATAAGCGCGGCTGACCTGATGACGGCGACCGAACGCAATCTGCGTGCCGACACTGATCCCTGAGTGTCTAGCCTGCCAGGCTCCGTCAACCGTCCGAAGAGTCGCGAAGGCGAACGATAAATCGCTCCACCGAAGCCGATAAATTGCCGCCGTCCGGCCGAAGCAGGTAGGTGGTGATCACGGCAGAATCCATCGCCAAGGGGCGGATCACCACATCCGGCCGTTGGGAGATGGGAATCTTGGTCGCCGTCATGAAGCCGATGCCGTAGCCGGCGCCGACCAACGTGAGCATCATGTCCAGCGAGGACACTTCCTCGACAACATTCAGCTTGTGCTCCAACGTGTTGAGCAGCCGCTTGAGTTCGCGGCAATAGCCCTCGCATACCTGCGGGTCGCACAGGACAAGTGGATGGCCTTGAAGTTCTTGAAGTGGCACCTCCTTGTAGGTGAGCAATGAGTGACGAGCTGGCACCGCAATCACCAGCGGGTCGTGCCAGATTGGTTCGGCAGCGATACCGTCGCCGACATCGCCCGTGTGCGCGAACCCGATCATGAAGTCGCCCGAACGCAAGCCACGCACTTGCTCTGCCAGAGGCACTTCTGACAAGCGTATTTCGATCTCCGGCTCCTCGGCGCGGCAACGAGCCAGAAATGCCGACAGCCGTGGATCGATAGCCCCATCTGATACAGCGATGCGCAGGCTACCGCGCAAGCCCGATGCCACAGCCTTGGCATTTTCACGAGCCTGTTCCAGCACTGTGAATAGACGGCGAACATCTTGCAAGAAGACCGCGCCCGCCGCCGTTAGAACTGTTCCTCGTCGGTTTCGGTCGAAGAGCACTACGCCCAACTCGTCCTCAAGTTCCTTGATGGCTCGTGATAGCGGTGGTTGTTCGATATGCAGGCGCTCAGCCGCCCGCGTGAAATGTAGCTCCTCAGCAAGAACTACGAAGCAGCGAAGATGGCGCAGCTCCATAGGCCACCCTCCCGTTCCGACTTATCCAACACTGTGCTATCTCCCTATAGAAGTGACTGCCATTCTGGCGGCGGCGAGTTCGGCCACATCATTGGAAACTTCTGGCTGAATGAGCCAGGGCTGGGTTGACCGTGCGATGGCCCGAGGCAGGCACAACACTAGGCGAGCCTGATCAAGTCCGTGGGGTGATAAGGATCAGACGAAGGCTATCTCCAGCCACGCACGTCAATGGATGCCGTGCATCGTCCCCGTCTGACCCTTGGCCGATTGCGAACCAAGCGCTTGAACACGCTTGCGGTTGATCATCACCTGCGGATTGCTGAGGCTCTGCTCCTGGTCCGAGCCAAGGCAAGTACCCTGGGGCAGACGGCAAATGCCGGCGAAAATATTCGCCGGCTCCAGTTGCTGCCCGGAGACTGGCGGGACCAGAATGCCTCTCACCAGAAAGTGTGAGACATCCTGATGCTTAGCCCGCGCCGGATGCTTAATGCCGCACTGAACCATGCGGGTCGATGACGTACTTGTATGCAGAACCCGCGTCGAACTCTTTGTACGCGGCGGGCGCGTCTTCGAGCTTGATGAACTTAGTGTTCATCATCGGCGAAAGGTAAGGCATGCGATCGTTCAGTATCGCCCGCATTAACGCGTGGTTGTAGTTGGCCGTCGGAGATTGACCAGCCGACATTCGCGGCGACTTGATCCAGGCGTTGGACCATTCCAGATCCATATGGCCTTTCTTGGCTTTCGGGTCTTTCGAGATCGGGTTTGCGCAGTACACACCGACCGTACTGGTCATTCCGCCGAAGCGGACATATTTGAGCATTGCGTTGGTAACAGCGCTCTCCACGATCTTGTCAGCCTCCGCGCCAAACCCGCGGCAGTCCACACCAACATAGTCGATGACGCGATCCACCTCCCTGTGCCCGGTAATGCGTTCGAGATGCTCCTCGATCGGCACGCCGTCGGAAAGGTTGATGGTTTCCACGCCGTGTGGCTTGAGAAGGTCCAGCCGCTCTTGAATGTAATCGGCAACGATGATGGCGCCTGCACCCAGAAGTCTGGCGCAGGCGGCACCCGCTCTGCCGACCGGCCCGGCACCGAAGATCAGGATGTTTTCGCCGACGACGTAGGCCGGCGCGGCTGGCCAGTCTGGGCCAGCGAACCCATGGAAAGCTGTGGGTAATACGTCAGAGAGAAGGGTCAGGTCGCGGATTTTTTCCATGGCGGCATCCTTGTCAGGGAAGCGAAGGAGATTGAAATCCGCATACGGTACGAAGAGATAATCACCTTGCCCCCCCGTCCAGCCACCGAGGTTGAACCCGTAGGCTCCGCAGTCGATTTCGGGGTTGGTGTTCTCGCATACATCGGAGCGCATATGCTTGCAGTTGTAGCAACGCCCACACCCCACATTGAAGGGAACGGAAACGATGTCGCCCTTCTTCACGACTTCGACGTCTGATCCCACTTCGATCACTTCGCCGGTCATTTCATGGCCCATGGTCATTCCCTTGGGAACAGCAAACGAACCGCGATAAATGTGAAGGTCGCTGCCACAGATATTTGTGGTAACTATTTTGAGGATAGCGCCATGGGGTGCGCTTTTCCCTTGAGGGGTTATCAGCTCTGGAAATTTGAAGGTGTTGACCTTCATTTCCAAGGGCTTCTCGAAAGTCACGATTCGGTTACCGGTCGGAGTCATTTCGTCACCTCTGTGCGTTAATGTTTCCATCTTCTAAATCGAAGTGGGAAACGAAATTTACCGCTGTCAAGAAGAACGATCGTGGTACTGCCTAGCCGTTGGCCGCGTCTCCTTCTGCGGTCTTGACAGCATCGGATCAAGCTCAGAAGTGGTCAAACTGGAATAATCTATGTACAGATAGGCACGATCTATCTACGCGGGATCGTCGAGCCGTGCTCGTCTCCTAGCCGGGAGAGGGCAACGATCATCGCTACATCGCGCCTCCTAGCTTGATCTAGGAACAGTCAGCTCGACCCAGCGAGACATGAGGAGGCCGCATGCAGCAGGTACTCCTGTCCCCCGAGTTGCCCCTGGACCTAGTGGCCTTCGATGGGTTGCTCAGCACGTGGCGCCTGTTAGCGGCGCACACGGCATGCCTGCAATCTTCGCCTGGTTGAAGCAATACAGAGTTGCTCTTCAAGACTCGCTATTTCAGGGGGCTTTGAGATGAGTCTGCTTTGGGCTGGAACCGACGATGGATCGATATAACGGATTGAAGAGTGGCGGCGAGTTCGGGGGTGTGCACCATTTCGAGCAATGCACGCGATGACGGTGCCTCGAACGCATTTTTCCCAGCAACGAATCCGACATTTGAGTGCGACATTGGTCCATTGATTGCGATTGCGTGGAGATTTGGAATGTGCGCGAGTTGGCCGGCGAGAGATTGCGGAAGAACTGCCGAATATTTTCCTGTCGCCACGTGTGCCGATAGCACGTCAATTGAATCAGTGCGAATAGTCTGCGCGGTACATTGCATCAGCCTATCTTGAATGGGTTCAGGTACTGCCGAGTTCAGCACGCAGAGTTGTCTATTGAGAACATGGTCCCACGTTGTGCTTCGGGGTTGCTGTGTTCTCGCGGCGTGAAAAAGGAAAATGCGTTCACGGTACAGAAGGTGAGTATCGAAGTCTTCCCCTGGGATATCCTCCAAATGCATGAGTGCGATATCCAAATTGTTTTCTCGAATCGCCTGTAGCAGGGAAGAAGCGCCGGAAACCAGAACTGATTGTTGAAGTAAGGGTGTTTTTTCAGCAAGGGCGATGCTTAATGTGGGCGCTACACCGGCAGTTCCTGGGAGTATCCCTAGCCGGAATTGCCCCTCTATACCTCGCCGTAGTGCGGAGAGTTCTCGCTCCAGCCCTTTGCAGTCGTCATACATCTGCTGAGCCCAAGACAGTACGCGCATCCCTTCAGAAGTGAGGCCGTCATAGCGTCGGCCATGACGCACGATCTCGACACCCATGTCTTCCTCCAATTGCTTAATGCCCGCGGAGAGTGTCGGCTGAGAAACATTGCAGCTTTTGGCCGCGTTGCCAAAATGGCCTTCACGGTGCAAAGCAAGCAAGTATTCAAAGTTTCTTACGATCATATATTTTCTTCTGATAAAGTTGATTAGATTTTATACTTTCACGAAAAACCCTGCGCACGCGTCGATCCGCGTCCAACCTTGGGCACGTAGCTGGCACGCATGAAAGGCTGCCGCGCGCAGTGCCCATACAGTAGGTTCGACTCGTCATCGACGGTCAGCACCACAACGCACGGGACAGCCAATAGCGCGAACACAGGTGCTTTGCGCTGTGGGCGAGTCGTCCTCATGTAGCTTAGCAGTTGGCGCGTTCTGGAAGGGAGTAAGCGTGAGTGGTGAGGCACGCAACCGCAAAAGGCGGTGCTAAGCTCTTGAGCTGTTCGGGTCGTGGCCGTTGAAGCGGGGAGAGAATGGAGCCTGCCATGGCCGTTGTGGCGCAGCTGGGGAAATCCTGAAAAAGACTTCCTGATTTGGCAAAATCCCCGGACACCAATCGCCGAGCTTTTCGATGATGAAACAAATGACCTTCGCCGATGCCGAGTACGCCGGTAAGCGCAAGCAGACCCGCAAGGAGCTGTTCCTGATAGAGATGGATCGGGTCGTACCCTGGGAGGGTTTGATTGCTCTGATCAAACCTCATTACCCAAAGGGCGAAGGGGGCCGTCCAGCCTATCCGCTGATGGCGATGCTGCGGATTCATCTAATGCAGAACTGGTTCGGTTACAGCGATCCGGCGATGGAAGAGGCGCTGTACGAGACGACGATCCTGCGCCAGTTTTCCGGTCTGAGCCTGGAGCGAATCCCGGATGAAACCACCATCCTCAACTTCCGTCGCCTGCTGGAAAAGCATGAGTTGGCCACCGGTATTCTCGGCGTGATCAATGGCTATTTGGGCGACCGTGGCTTGTCACTGCGACAAGGCACCATCGTCGATGCCACTCTGATTCATGCGCCCAGTTCGACCAAGAACAAGGACGGCAAACGCGACCCGGAAATGCATCAGACCAAGAAGGGCAACCAGTATTACTTCGGTGCCAAAGCTCACATTGGTGTCGACGATGAGTCCGGGCTTGTGCACAGCGTGGTGGTCACTGCGGCCAACGTCGCGGACGTAACCCAAGTCGACAAACTGCTGCACGGTGGTGAGAACGTGGTCTGCGCTGATGCGGGCTATACCGGTGTAGAGAAGCGTGAAGAGCATGAGGGGCGCCAAGTCATCTGGCAGATTGCAGCCCGGCGCAGCACTTACAAAAAGCACGGTAACCGCAGCGCGTTATACAAAGCGATACGTAAGATCGAAAGAGCCAAGGCCCAGGTTCGCTCCAAGGTTGAGCATCCATTTCGGGTGATCAAGCGCCAGTTTGGTTATACGAAAGTGCGCTTCCGAGGCTTGGTGAAAAACACTGCTCAGATGGTGACGCTGTTCGCCCTGTCGAACATTTGGATGGCGCGTCGACATTTGCTCTCCAATGCAGGAGAGGTGCGTCCGTGAAGAGTGAAGTGACTGCTGCGAGGTGCTTGCAGCGGCAAAAAAGGCTGAAATAGACGGCAGGTTTGACCGGGATTTGAGCGGCTACCGTTTTTTGAAAGTGTCGATGGCGAAGTAGCCGGAAAACAGGGGCTACTTCAGACCATCCCTAGTACACCATGCCCCCAGCGTTTCCTTAGCTGCGATTGACGGGCATGCCTGGCGGTAGCTCAATAACAGCCATTTATGGATGAAGGAACGAGGGGAATAAGGCAGATGAAGATATTCACGATTGGATTCACTAAGACCTCCGCGCGGTCCTTCTTCACCAAGTTAAGTGCTTCTGGTGCCAAGCGCCTTGTCGATGTTCGCCTGAATAATGTTTCGCAATTGGCCGGGTTCGCTAAACGCGAGGATCTTCGATATTTTTCCGAGGCGTTGTGTGGGATGGAATATGAACATCTACCAGCACTTGCTCCAACCAAAGACATGTTCGAGGAATATAAAATAAAAGGGGGAGATTGGGATATCTACGCCAGTAAATTTCTGGATTTAATGTCGTCCCGAAAGATTGAGTCAATCGATAAAGAAAAGATTGATAACAGTTGCCTGCTTTGCAGCGAAGACAAGCCCCATCACTGCCATCGGAGGCTAGTGGCCGAGTACCTTGCAGGCAAATGGCCGAATGTTGAGATCGTGCATCTTTAGAGGGGCGACGTAGCTCCACGTTTCCAACGCCTCGTCTGGAGGGCTGAGAGAGACAAAGGCGCGTATCGGCGGGAGCCGGCGCCACACATTGGGCGTACAGAGCAACCTCGCCCGCCACGGCTCGATGTCAGCGCTCAACGAGGCGAGTGGCTCCAGGTGCATTGGCAGACGGGCCGCTGGCTGACGTCGTGGCGATCGGCGGATATGCACTGGGAAGCCCGCCCATGTGTTGGGCTATCATGTTGGCGACGCCTACGCCCAGGTGGGGCGCGGCAGGATCGCCGTCATTTACACCCCAGTTTGGTACTGCTATAGGTCTTCTGGAATAGCCGATACATCAGGACAAATTGAAGTAGCTCAATTAGGAGATATCTAATGTCAACCGGTATGTTTATTCTGCACTCCAACTATACGCCGGCGGGGGACCAGCCAGAGGCGATCGCGCGGCTGCTGTCGGACATAGAAGAAGGTGCGACGCACCAGACGCTGAAAGGTATCACCGGCTCAGGTAAGACCTTCACCATGGCCAATGTGATTCATCGTCTGAAGCGGCCCACGTTGATCTTGGCTCCCAACAAGACGTTGACCGCGCAGCTCTATAGTGAAATGAAGCACTTCTTTCCTGAGAATGCGGTCGAGTACTTCGTTTCGTATTACGACTATTTTCAGCCCGAGATCTATATGCCGGGCACCGATCGTTTCATACCGAAGGACTCGGCCATCAATGACCACCTTGAGCGCCTGCGCCTGTCCACGACCAAATCCTTGATTGAGCGTCGTGACGTGATCGTCGTCGCTTCGGTGTCTTCAATCTACGGCCTGGGTGATCCAGATGCATATCGAGCGCTACAGATCGCTCTGTCCCCTGGGGTCAAACTAAACCAGAGAGAGCTAATTCGTCGCTTGGCTTTGCTGCAATATGATCGCACGGAGCGTACGCTCAAGCGTGCAACGTTCCGCGTCCAAGGTGATGTGATTGACATTTTCCCCGCTGATTCCGAGTACAGGGCGGTTCGGGTGGAACTGTTGGATGACACTGTTGCGTCTGTCCAATGGATGGACCCTGTTACTGGCAAGACGTTGGGAGAGATAGACCATTATTTGGTTTCGCCAAAAACGCTTTTCGCACCGCCCACGAACAAAATAGATTCTGCATCCAAAAAGATACTCGCTGATATGGAAGAGCGGGTTGCCGAGCTGAACAGGAATAATCGCTTGGTCGAGGCAAACAGACTGTACGAGCGGATCACGCATGACGTGGAAATGATGCGCGAGGTCGGCTATTGCTCGGGGATGGAGAATTATTCCTGCTACTTCAGCGACCGAGACGCAGCTTCTCCTCCGATCACGTTGCTGGATTATTTGCCGAAAGACGGGCTGCTGTTCGTCGATGAATCTCATGTCATGGTGCCACAGATATCCGCAATGTACCGGGGGGATCAGGCGCGCAAGGACACGCTGATCGATTACGGGTTCCGTTTGCCTTCATCGAAGAACAACCGGCCATTGAACTTTGACGAGTTCGAGAAGGTCAAGCCTCAGACCATCTTTGTTTCCGCTACTCCGGGCGACTACGAGCTGAGGGTGTCGAAAGGCAGGGTTGTCGAACAGGTTATCAGGCCAACGGGACTGCTTGACCCCAAGGTTGAAGTGCGGAAAGCGGATGGATACATAGATGACCTGCTTGCCGAAATATCGAAGTGCGTGAAGAGAAAGAATCGAGTGCTTGTGACTACGCTGACGAAGGTCAGTGCAGAAGAGCTAACGGATTTCTTGACGGACAACGGGATTCGAGCGCGCTACATGCATTCGGACATAAAAGCGGAGGATCGTGTTGAGATCATCAATGGCCTGCGCGCAGGAGAGTTCGATGTTTTGATTGGGATTAGTCTTTTGCGCGAAGGGCTGGATATTCCAGAGGCATCATTGGTTGCCATTCTCGATGCAGACCGTGCAGGGTTCTTGCGTTCGGCCCATGCGCTCATTCAGATGATCGGTCGAGTCGCTCGGAATGAAAACGGCAAGGCGATCTTGTACGCCGACGCGGTGACGCCGGCGATGAAGCAGGCGATCGATGAGACCAATAGGCGCAGGCAGCTTCAAATTGCCTTTAACGAGGAAAATGGGATTTCTCCAGCCTCGTCTGTGCGAAAACTAGCAGGGGAAGAGACGAATACGGAGGAGCCCACCGTTCATTCCGAGGCTTTCTGCGAGAACTTGTCCGACCTTTGCGATCAGATCACTGCCAAGGAACAGCAGCTACTCGAATTTACCGATACCGGTGACGAGCAGCGCGTCGAAGACATTCGTCATCAGTTGGATGGGTTGTACCGGCAATTCATTTACATCTAATCGTTCGCCGGCATTGAGTTGCATGGCCGACCGATCTGCACCTGGGGCAAGCGGGCAGACGGTCGGCTCATCATTCAACCGGAGGGGTGAGCCGCCGAGGCTCAGTGCCCCGCTTTCCAAGGTGTGTGCCCTACAGCGTCTTGCGACGTGTCAGCGCAAAGCTGGCAACGATCCAACGGCGACCAGCATTTCATCAAATACCGCTCGAACCCTTCCCGGAATGGGGCCACGCTGAGGCCGATAGACGTACAACCCCCATGCCGGAGGTTCTTCGTTCTCCAGCACTCGCACGAGCTTCCCGCTGGCAATGTAGGGGGCGGCCATGTAGTCCGCCAGTTGCGCGAACGCGATCCCGGCCAGCGCCGCTCCCATTTCCATGTCGGCATTGTCTGCGACGAGAGTGGGTGCGGTAGGTGTCCACTGGCGTCCCGCCTTGAAGTGCCAAGGCCAGGGACGGCCGGTATTGATATCCAAGGCCACGGTAACTGGCAGGCTGCTTAGCGCATCGATGTTTGCAGGTACGCCCACTTTCTTGATCAGGCGCGGAGCGGCAACGATGGGGAGTCTCATGTCGGCGGCCTTGCGTGCGACGAAGCGGCTATCGCGCATGAATCCGACCCTGATCCCGACGTCAATCCCTTCGTCAACCGTATTGCTGATGCGATCGGACAGGCGCACATCCAGCGTGATGCCGGGATGGCGCGCGGCCACGCGCTCCAGTGCCGGTAGCACCGCTCTGGTGCCCAAGCTGTGCGGTGCGGTGATGCGAACCGTACCGGACAGAGAGGCCTGCTGGTCGGAGCCAGGCGTTCGCCACAGATCCTCGAACCGCTCCAATGCGGGGCGCACTTGGTCTAGCAGCCCTTCGCCGAAGGCGGTGATGCGCACCTGGCGCGTGCTTCGATGAAACAACACCTCGCCGTAGTGTTGCTCCAGTTGCTGGATGGCACGGGTTACACCTTGCGGAGAAGTCCCCAGCCGGACGGCCGCATCGCGAAAACTGCTGCTTTCGGCCGCCACCCGAAAGATGCGCAGTAGTTCCATTTCCTTGTTCATGACGCACGCCTTATGGCCGATTTCGCTGCTCGTTGATTGTTCCAGATTGTGGAATTATAAAATCGCAACAATTCCATATACAAGGGAGGCGCGGTTGCCCAGACTGACAACACCCCGGAATGCTCCGCTCCGAACAACCCAATAAGGAACGCGAATGAACGCTGCGACTCTCATCACTGCCTACTACGACGCCTTCAACCGCGGTGACCGCGAGGCCATGCTGTCAATGTTGACCGATGACGTCGCGCACGACTTGAACCAGGGCGCTCGTGAGGTCGGTCGCGAAGCCTTCCGCGCCTTCCTGCAGCGCATGGACCGCTGCTATGGCGAGCAACTGCGCGGGATCGTGGTGATGGTCAGCGCCGACGGCCTGTGTGCAGGCGCGGAGTACGTGGTGCATGGCGAATACAAGGTCACGGACGACGGGCTGCCGGAAGCCCAGGGCCAGCGCTACGTGCTGCCGGGCGGCGCGTTCTTCGAGATCCGCGATGGCAAGATCGCTCGTGTCACCAACTACTACAACCTCGGCGACTGGATCGCACAGGTTGGAGGGGACGCCTGAAATGACCAGCGACGTGCAGGTGCTGGTTCATCGTGGTCCGGACATTGCCGAATGGTTCGATGCCGTGGCAGGCCTGCGGGCGAGCGTCTTCCGCAGCTTTCCTTACCTGTACGAGGGCGACACCGAATACGAGAAGCACTACCTCGCTATGTACGCCCGTTCGGCAGACAGCCTGCTGGTACTCGCGCTCGCTGATGACGTGGTCGTGGGTGCGTCCACGGGATTGCCGCTCGGCGATGCGGAGCCGGCCTTCCAGGTGCCGTTCGCCGATCGAGGAATCCCGATGGAGGCAGTGTTTTACTGCGGCGAATCAGTCCTGCTCCCGGCCTTCCGGGGCCTTGGCCTGGGCCATCGCTTCTTTGACGAACGCGAAGCGCATGCCCGTTCGTTGGGCGGCATGCAGTGGACATCGTTCGCGTCGGTGGATCGAGCAGACGACGATCCCCGGCGTCCTTCCAACTACCGCAGTAATGATCCCTTCTGGATCCGTCGTGGCTACGTGCGGCAGTCGGACATGAAGGTTACGCTGCCCTGGAAACAGGTGGGTGAGCCGAGCGAAACCGAGCAGACGCTCACGATGTGGCTGCGCTCCCTGGAGAACGCGAAATGAAAGTAGCAGTTGCGAAATACGCAGTGGGTCAGCCCACGGGCTTCGAGGCATTCGCAGCGCGGCAGCGGCGGGTTCTGGAGGAGGCGAGCCGTGCCGGAGCGGAACTGGCCGTGTTGCCAGAATATCTGTCCCTCGAACTGGCTGCGATGTTCGAGCCTGGCATCCGCCAGGATTTCAACGCCTCGCTGGCCGCGCTGCAGGCCTTGCAGCCTGCGTGGCTGGCCCTGTACACCGACCTGGCGCGCGAGCTGCGCATGACCATTCAGGCCGGTACGTTCTTGACCCGGGTTGGACCGGATCGCTATCGCAACCGGGCGTGGTGGTTTGCGCCGGACGGCACGCGTGACTACCAGGACAAATTGCAGTTGACGGGGTTCGAGAAAGACACTGGCGTCATCGAGGGGGGCGACGAACTCAAAGTGTTCGACCTGAATGGCGTGCGTGCCGGCATCGCTGTCTGCTACGACAGTGAGTTTCCATTGCCCGTGCGAGCCCAGCGAGAGGCGGGTGCACGCCTGCTGTTGGTCCCGAGCTGTACGGACACGAGGGCAGGTGCAACCCGGGTTCGTGTGGGCTGCATGGCGCGGGCACTGGAGAACCGGATGTTCGTCGCACAGGCCGTGACGACCGGAGCTGCTGACTGGAGTCCGGCGCTGGACACGAACACTGGCGAGGCCACGATCTATGCACCCATGGATCGTGGATTCCCCGAGGATGGCATTCTCGCGACTACTTGCGGCACGCAGACATGGGCGATCGGTGATCTTGACGTTGAAGCACTCGAACGAAACCAAGAACAGGCCCAGGTTGCGGTCGATCGTGACTGGGACGGACAGATGTTGCCTGCACTGCGGAAAGCTCGACACTCGGGTCATCAGGTCGCCTAGCCGGTCTCATCTTGATAGCTTCAACTCGATGAGTCGGCTTAGATAGGTCATATCTATCTGCGCATAGATTTTTCCAGTTTGACCAGTTTTGAACTTGCCCCGATGCTGTCGATACATGCAAGAAATATTCATTGATTTGAATGTTTTGCGCTTCTTGGGAACAAACCTGTACTAGCCTGTAAGAGTGCTCGAAGAGCACAGAATTTGTGGCAAAGTTCGGCCGCATATACTATGGGGGAGTATTGTATAATGCGGCGGTGTACCCAAGTAGAGAGGTGTTCGATGCCACACAGTCCGGAAGAAAAGAAGCAAGCACTGACGCGCATCCGGCGCATCAAAGGTCAGGTAGCGACTCTTGAGCAAGCGCTTGATGCAGGTGCGGAATGCCCTGCAATTCTTCAGCAGCTTGCGGCCGTTCGTGGGGCAGTCAACGGATTGATGGCAACCGTTCTGGAGAGCTATCTGCGGGAAGAATTTCCCAGTAGCGAAATCAGGAGCGATTCGCAGAACAAGTCCATTGACGAGACCATCTCTATCGTCCGCTCCTATCTGCGATAGAGGCACCAGGGTGCCCTCGGTGAGGGCAAATTTAGTTAGCTAGTAAAGGAAGCGACATCATGAAATCACGTGCAGCAGTTGCCTTCGGGCCAGGAAAGCCGCTGGAAATCGTCGAGATCGACGTCGAGCCGCCGCGCAAGGGCGAGGTGCTCATCAAGATCACGAATACCGGCGTTTGCCATACCGACGCCTTCACCCTGTCGGGCGACGACCCCGAAGGTCTCTTCCCGGTCGTGCTGGGTCATGAAGGTGCGGGTATCGTCGTGGAGGTGGGTGAAGGTGTGACCAGCGTGAAGCCTGGCGATCACGTCATTCCGCTCTACACCGCCGAATGCGGCGAGTGCCTGTTCTGCAAGTCCGGCAAGACCAACCTGTGTGTCGCGGTTCGCGCAACCCAGGGCAAGGGGCTGATGCCCGATGGTACGACTCGCTTCTCGTACAACGGTCAGCCGCTTTACCACTACATGGGCTGCTCGACCTTCAGCGAATACACGGTCGTCGCCGAAGTCTCGCTGGCCAAGATCAACCCGGACGCCAACCCCGAGCACGTCTGCCTGCTGGGCTGCGGCGTGACCACCGGCATCGGCGCCGTGCACAACACGGCCAAGGTACAGCCCGGCGACTCGGTGGCCATCTTCGGCCTCGGCGGCATCGGTCTCGCTGCGATTCAAGGTGCACGCCAGGCCAAAGCGGGCCGCATCATCGCCATCGATACCAATCCGGCGAAGTTCGAACTGGCTCGTACCTTCGGCGCGACCGAATGTCTCAACCCGAAGGACTTCGACAAGCCGATTCACGAGGTTCTGATCGAGATGACTGGCTGGGGTGTCGATCACACCTTCGAGTGCATCGGCAACGTCAACGTGATGCGTTCGGCTCTGGAAGCTGCCCACCGCGGCTGGGGCCAGTCGATCGTCATCGGCGTCGCCGGGGCCGGCAAGGAAATCTCGACCCGTCCGTTCCAGTTGGTCACCGGCCGGACCTGGAAGGGGTCGGCTTTCGGCGGGGTCAAGGGGCGCACCCAACTCCCGGGCATGGTGGAAGACGCAATGAAAGGCGAGATCGATCTCGCCCCGTTCGTCACTCACACCATGGGTCTCGACGAGATCAACCACGCCTTCGACCTGATGCATGAAGGCAAGTCGATTCGCACGGTGATCCACTACTGATCACTCACTATCCATTCAACACCAACCACCAAGGAAATTAACCATGTCCAATCCTGTCATTTCCGGCGACGGCATCTTCTCGCACGTCTTCATCGGCGCCGCCGACGTCCAGAAGTCGGCCGCGTTCTATGACGCCGCTCTGGGTGCTCTCGGCATCAAGAACCTCGGTCCTTTCGGCAACGGATGGGTGCTTTTCGGTCGCGAAAAGCCGGCTTTCATCATCGCCCGTCCGGGCAATGGTGAAGCGCCTTCCAGCAACGGCGTGACGGTCGGCTTTGCGGCCGCCACTCCCGCCGAAGTGGATGCCTTCCACGCCGCCGGCCTTGCCGCAGGCGGCACCGACGAGGGCCAGCCTGGCCCGCGTGGCCACCTGCCGGGTGCCTATGCGGCCTACCTGCGTGATCCGGCGGGCAACAAGGTTTGCTCGTACACCTTCGTCTGAAAGCTAGGAAGCTGAGGGCGTTCTGAAAGGGCCAGCACAAGCCTCTACACGGCGAGCCTATTAGACGGACCGTGTAGAGCGGTGCCCGCTCATGAAGATCGGCCCGCAGCCATGTGCGAAACGCATGGCTGCGGGCATTTGCTTTGAAGCGTGTTTTTCAACCAAGAAGAAATGAGGTCGTTATGAAAGAGCCGGCCAACATCAATACGACGACCGTACAACCCACCCCGACCGCCACCGTGTACGGCATGCCGGCCTATACCGATCGTGCTGCCGCCGTGGGTGAAGTGCACGCGCGCCCGCATCTCTTGATTCAGGCCCCCCGCGGCATATTGCAGCTCGCTTTCATGACCGAAGGCGACCAGGCCAGGGATCAGATGGCGATGAGCGAGTTGTCTCATCGCTTCGGCGTTGCCGAACCCGACCATACTACGCCGCTCCACGGCGTGACATGGGATGAAGGAGACCTGCACTGCGAAAAGCACACCGAGTTCTCGACGTATCTCTGGTGCGCTTCGCTGGATTCCGAGACGGGAGAGCCGTGCGGCGAAAATCCGTTCAAGCATGGATTTGTTCCTCCCGGCCCGGTCGTATCCGGCATCCGTTTGAGACTTCTTCCGTGGACGCCGGAAACGGAGAAGGAGGTCGATCGCTTCGATCCTGCCAGCCTGTGCTACTCGCTGGTGGAGAACGGCTCTGCCGCCATCCTGACCGACTTTCGACAGGATGAGGATGGCCTGACGCAGATCCTCGTCCTGGCCCGCGATTTGACCCCGGCGCGGGCGGGTGCGCTGGCTCAACGTCTGCTGGAGATCGAGACTTACCGCACCTTGGCGTTGCTGTCCCTGCCGTTGACACGATCGATGACGTCGGAACTGCGACGC
The DNA here is from genome assembly GCF_900113035.1 of Paracidovorax wautersii. GTDB lineage: Bacteria > Pseudomonadota > Gammaproteobacteria > Burkholderiales > Burkholderiaceae_C > Paracidovorax > Paracidovorax wautersii. The sequence goes on from NZ_FONX01000011.1 coordinate 33,679, forward strand.
ATGGAGTCGCGCCTTGCGGCGATCACCGACGAGATGTGTACGAGCTTGGTGGAACGGCGCGACAGCGACGTGCTGCTGTCCGAATTGACCGGCCTGGCTGCCGAGCTGGAAGCTGGCGTTGCGGCGAATCTCTATCGCTTCGGCGCCAGCCGTGCCTACTACGAGATCGTCGAGGAAAGGCTGGCAGCGCTTTCGGAAGAGGCCGTATCCGGGTACTGCACCTGGGCGGATTTCCTGCAGCGTCGCATCGCTCCCGCCATGCGGACATGCCAATCCGTAAAGGAGCGCCAGACCAAGCTCTCCGACAAGCTGACCCGGGCCATCGCGTTGCTGCGTTCCTGGATCGACGTCGAGCTTGAACGCCAGAACCGCGATCTGCTTGCGTCGATGAACAACCGGGCCAAGATGCAATTGCGCCTTCAGCAAACCGTCGAAGGCCTGTCGGTCGCGGCAATTTCTTATTACGTCGTGAGTCTTCTCGGCTATTTGCTCAAGGGCATTCCGATGGTTCACGACAGCGTGGCGCCGGTGATGGCGGTTCTGGTGCCTGCGGTGATGCTGACGATCTGGTGGATCGTGCGCAGGATCAGACACGCCCACGGCGACACGGCAGCGGAAGAGAAATCTTCCTGACGAGCTGCCGTCCTGGCGCGCGAGAGCTGCGCCGTTCCTTTGAACATAGGAGAACACCATGGAACGCATCGAACATCACGCCAGCTTTGATGGTTGGCAGGACGTTTATCAGCATGAATCCACGACGCTCGGTTGCACGATGAAAGTCGGCGTCTATCTGCCTCCGCAGGCACAGCACGGCAAGGTGCCGGTGCTGTACTGGCTTTCAGGCCTCACCTGCACCGAGCAGAACTTCATCACCAAGTCCGCCGTCCAGCGCTACGCAGCCGAACATGGCATTGCCGTCGTCGCGCCCGATAGCAGCGCTCGCGGCGAAGGCGTTGCCGACGATCCCGCCTATGACCTCGGACAGGGGGCAGGTTTCTACGTCAACGCCACGCAGGAACCCTGGGCTGCGAATCATCGGATGTATGACTACGTGGTGCAGGAACTACCGGCGCTGATCGAGGCCCACTTTCCCGTGACAGCGGAGCGGAGCATCAGCGGCCATTCCATGGGGGGACACGGTGCTCTGGTCATCGCCCTGCGCAACCCGGGCCGTTATCGAAGCGTCTCGGCCTTCTCGCCCATCGTCGCGCCCACCCAGGTTCCCTGGGGACACAAGGCCTTCGAGGCGTACCTGGGCAGCGACCGGGAGGCGTGGAAGCAGTACGACACCGTGGAGCTGATTCGCACCGTGCAGGAGCGTCTGCCGCTGCTGGTGGATCAGGGTTTGGGCGACGAGTTCCTGGAGAGTCAGCTTCAGCCCGATCTGCTGCGCAAGGCCTGCGACGAGACGGGGCACCCGCTCACGTTGAATCTGCGCCCAGGCTACGACCACAGCTACTACTTCATTGCCAGTTTCATTGGCGAGCATATGGCACACCACGCATCGGCGCTGAAACGCTGAGAGAGAGGAGATCAGGTCATGACAAAGACCTCCAAAAACCGACATCACGTCGTCATTATCGGAGCGGGCTTCGGCGGGATCGAGGTTGCCAACCAGCTTGCTGGTGCCGAGGTCGATGTGACGATCATCGACCGGCGCAATCATCACCTGTTCCAGCCGCTGCTTTACCAGGTCGCAGGGGCATCTCTCTCGACATCCGAGATCGCCTGGCCTATTCGCTATCTATTCCGAAATCGCCCGGAAGTGAACACCTTGATGGCGGAAGTGGAAGGTATCGACCAGGACGCGCGTCAGGTCATTCTCAACAATGGCTCGCGCCAAACCTACGACACGCTCGTACTCGCGACAGGTGCTACCCATGCCTATTTCGGACACGACGAATGGGGGGCTTTCGCGCCGGGGTTGAAGACGCTGGAAGATGCCACGACCATTCGAGGCCGAATCCTCGCGGCTTTCGAGGAGGCCGAGCGCACGAGCGATCCTCAGCAGCGTGCCGCGCTGCAGACGTTCGTCATCATCGGTGGTGGTCCCACCGGGGTTGAATTGGCCGGGACCATCGCCGAGCTTGCACGAGACACGCTGGCGCGTGACTTCCGCTCGATCGACCCGAGCACGTCCCGGGTTGTACTGATCGAGGCGGGCCCGCGTCTGTTGTCCGTCTTTCCAGAGGATCTTTCGGCCTATACGCGCCAGGCACTCGAAAAGCTCGGGGTCGAGGTCGTGCTGGGTACGCCGGTCACCGAATGCTCGGCCGACGGCGTGGTGTATGGCGGCAAGCCTCTTTCGGCCAAGACCATCGTTTGGGCCGCCGGCGTCCAGGCGTCTCCCGCGGCTCGCTGGTTGGGTGCTGCGTCTGATCGTGCGGGTCGAGTGGTCGTTGGTCCCGACCTGACGGTGGCCGGTCGCCCGGAGGTCTTCGCCATCGGCGATACCGCCTCGTGCACCATGGCTGATGGGAAGCCCGTACCGGGCATCGCCCCCGCCGCCAAACAGCAAGGCAAGTACGTCGCCAACCTCATTGGACGGCGTTTGAAAGGCAAGCCCGCTGACGGGCCTTTCAAATACCGGCATCAGGGGAACCTGGCCACCATCGGCCGCAGCCTGGCCGTAATTGACATGGGGCGGGTTAAGCTGCGTGGAGCCTTTGCGTGGTGGATCTGGAAGCTCGCGCATATCTACTTTCTGATCGGTACGCGAAATCGTCTCAGCGTCGCGTTGAGCTGGGTATGGAACCATAGCATCGGCTACCGCGGCTCTCGCATCATCATGCATGCGATTAGCGACAAAGAGCCCACGGCGTTGGATAAATCCGGCTCTCTGGATTGAGGTGCACACCTTATCGGAACGTCAACTATCAGAAATACCAGGGAGAGGAACTTGACCGATCTATTCACGACAAAGCCCAAGCCTCCCTTGGCCGAACTCCTGCGGCCCAAGACGCTGGATGAATTCGTCGGGCAACGGCACTTGCTCGGCCCCGGCAAGCCGCTTCGTCTCGCGTTCGAGGCGGGCAAGTTGCACTCGTTCATCCTCTGGGGGCCGCCAGGCGTGGGCAAGACCACCCTGGGGCGCCTGGCCGCCAGTGCGACCGACAGCCGATTCATCGCCATCTCGGCCGTGCTTGCCGGGGTGAAGGACATCCGGCAAGCCATCGACGAGGCCCAGGCAGAACTGGGCAACCATGGTCGATCGACGGTGCTTTTCGTCGATGAGATCCATCGCTTCAACAAGGCGCAGCAGGATGCCCTACTGCCCCATGTCGAGTCGGGGCTCCTGACCCTGGTGGGGGGAACGACCGAGCATCCGGGGCTGGCGGTCAATTCCGCTCTGCTCTCACGCGCGCAGGTCTATACCCTCGAACCGCTGTCCGGCGACGAACTGAACCAGCTCTACGAACGCGCACTGCCGCATCTCCAGGGCGTCACGTTGGACGCGGACGCGCTGGATCTGCTCAAGGGCTTTGCCGATGGCGATGGCAGGCGCTTCCTCAATCTGCTTGAGCAGGTGACGAATGCTGCGTCGGGCGCGGGCAAGGCCGTGGTCGATGGCGAGTTTGCCAAACTGTCCACCAGCCCATCACTGCGCAGGTTCGACAAGGGCGGCGACGAGTTCTACTGGCAGCTCTCCGCCTTCCACAAGTCGCTGCGGGGCTCCGACCCCGACGCGGCCCTGTACTGGCTGGCCCGCATCCTCGACGGCAGCGGCGACGTCAGCCAGGTGACGCGCCGCATGATCGTGGTGGCCAGCGAAGACATCGGCAATGCCGACCCGCAGGCGCTGCAACTGGCGCTCAATGCCGCGCTGGCTTATGAGAGGCTGGGTTCCCCCGAAGGCGAAATACCGATTGCCCACGCGGCGACCTACCTTGCTGCCGCCCCCAAGTCGAACGCTGCCTATGCCGCCTGGAACAAGGCGAAGGCCTTCGTCAAGAACAGCGGCTCCCTGCCTGTGCCTCTCCATCTTCGCAATGCGCCGACGAAGCTGATGCAGCAGATGGGGTATCACGAAGGCTACCGCTATGCCCATGACGAGCCCAACGGCTATGCCGCTGGGCAAAGCTACTTTCCCGAGGGCGTGGCGCGGCCGGGCTGGTATCAGCCAACGGACAGAGGTGTTGAGCGCAGGCTGGGAGAAAGGCTTACTTGGCTGCGCTCGCTGGATGATGGGACGCTGCCAGAGGCGGACGCCTGACCGGTCGCCTCCGAAACCGGCTCATCGCGACTTCACGAACTACAGGAACAGGATAAGAACATGTCAGCCACTTCTTTCGGTGCATCCTCGGCGAATATCAGCCGGGGACGCGTTGCCCGCTATCTGCGCACGGAGTCTGGTGCTGCGGTGCTGCTGGTGATCGTCACGGTCGTGGCGCTGGCGTGGGCGAACTCGCCGCTATCCGATGCCTATTTCGCGTTGTGGCACCTGGACGTCGGGTTTGACTTCGGGCCGCTGGGCATGCACATGGATCTGCATCACTGGGTCAACGACGGCCTGATGGTGGTCTTCTTCTTCCTGATCGGCCTGGAGGTGCGTCAGGAGTTCGCCCACGGATCGCTCAGGGACCGCAGCCGTGCCCGTCTCGCTCTGATCGCGGGTGTCGCAGGTGTCGTGCTTCCCGCGCTGGTGTATGTCCTGATCGTGGGGCTGGCCGGAAGTGAAGGCCTGCACGGGTGGGGGGCGGTGGTCGGCACCGATACGGCATTCATGCTGGGCACCCTGGCGATCGTCGGCCCGCGGCTATCCGGTCAGTTGCGCGTGTTCCTGCTCACCCTGACCGTGGTCGATGACTTCCTCGCCGTGTCCATCATCGGCATCGTCTATAGCGAGGAGATTCGGATCGTCCCGTTGTTGATCGCCCTCGCCAGTCTCGTTGCGTTGTGGTGGCTAGGGCGCACCCGCCAGTGGCGGGCAATGCCGTATGTGCTGATCGTGATCGTGCTGTGGCTCGCAACCGTGTACTCCGGCATCCATGCCTCTCTCGCCGGGATGGCCGCGGGGCTGCTGATCCCCGCCTACGCGACGCAACGTCACAAGGTCGTCGCGGCAAAACAACTGTTCCGCGACTTCTGGCAGTCTCCGAGTGCCGCATCGGCCCGCGCGGTGGACTGCGGGCTGTCCCGGGGTATCTCGGTGAACGAGCGATTGCACGAGTTCCTGCGGCTGCCGACGGCGCTGCTGATCGTGCCGGTGTTCGCCTTGGCGAACGCCGGAGTGGACGTGCGTGGCGGGCTGCTCGCCGAGGCCTTCGGCTCGCCAGTCACGTGGGGCGTCATCGCAGGGCTCGTGCTCGGCAAGCTCGTGGGCATCGGGCTCATCACGCTCGTCGCCGTCCGTCTCGGCCTGGGCCGGCTGCCCGAGGGCGTCGGGGTGGGGAGCGTGTTCGGTGGTGCGGCACTGTCCGGGATCGGCTTCACCGTGTCGCTGCTGATCATCGGGCTCGCGTTCGGCACGACCTCCGACCTGGGCCGCCAGGCGACGGTCGGCGTGCTCGTGTCGATGGTGTTCGCCACGTTGCTCGGGTGGCTGATCTTCAAGGTCGCCGCCAAGCGGTGGGGTGAGAAGACCGCTGACCTGCCGATGGTGCTTGAGCCACCGGTCGATCCGGAGATCGATCACATCCGCGGGCCGGAGGACGCCCAGCTCACACTCGTCGAGTACGTGGACTTCGAGTGCGCGTACTGTGCGCACGCGACCGGTTCTTGGGACGATCTGCGTGCCCACTTCGGGGACGACCTGCGGTATGTGGTGCGCCATCTGCCGCACCACCCGCACGGGCCGATCGCCGCGCGGGCGTCCGAGGCAGCGGCGAACCAGGGGATGTTCTGGCCGTGGCTGGACTTCGTGTTCACCCGTCAGCATGCGCTGGAGCGCGAGCATCTGATCGGCTACGCCGCCGAGCTTGGGCTCGACGTCGAACGGTTCATCGCGGATCTCGACAGCACCGCGGTGATCGAGCGTGTCGAGCGCGACCTCGCCAGTGCGGTCGCCAGCGGTGCGCACGCCACGCCGACGTTCTTCGTCGAGGGTCGTCGTCTGCGCGGCAGCTACGACGCCCGCACTGTCACCGCGGCGCTCGAAGCCAGTCGCCGCGGCCCACGAACTCAGGAAGTCCCGTCCTGAGCGGGACGAACTACAGGATAAGAACATGCCAAACAATTCTTTCGGTGAATCCTCTTGTACCGCTGCGGCCAGCGGCCTCGTGCAGGTGCGCGGGGCGCGCGAGAACAACCTCAAAGAGGTGGACGTTTCCATCCCGCGTAACGCGCTCGTGGTGTTCTCGGGAGTCTCCGGCTCCGGGAAGTCCTCGCTGGCCTTCGGCACCATCTATGCCGAGGCTCAGCGACGTTACTTCGAGTCGGTGGCCCCCTATGCGCGGCGATTGATCGACCAGGCCGGCGTGCCCGACGTCGATGCGATCGACGGCCTCCCGCCGGCGGTGGCGCTGCAGCAGCAGCGTGGCTCCAGCAACGCGCGTTCCTCCGTGGGCAGTGTGACCACCCTGTCCAGCCTGGTGCGGATGATGTATTCGCGCGCCGGCGCCTACCCAGCCAACCAGCCGATGCTGTACGCCGAGGATTTTTCGCCCAACACGCCGCAGGGAGCGTGCCCGACCTGCCACGGCCTGGGCCATGTGTACGAGGTGACCGAGGCCATCATGGTGCCCGATCCCTCCCTGAGCATCCGCGAGCGGGCGATCGCCTCCTGGCCCCCCGCCTGGCAAGGCCAGAACCTGCGCGACATCCTGGTCAGCATGGGCTACGACGTTGACCGACCGTGGAAGGACCTGCCGAAGAAGGATCGCGACTGGATTCTGTTCACCGAGGAAACACCGACGGTGCCGGTGTACGCCGGCTTCACGCCCGCCGAGACCCGCGCCGCGCTCAAGCGCAAGATGGAGCCGAGCTACATGGGCACCTTCACCGGTGCTCGCCGGTATGTGCTGCACACCTTTGCCAACACCCAGAGCGCGCTGATGAGAAAGCGCGTGTCCCGGTTCATGGAGGGCAAGCCGTGCCCCACCTGCCACGGCAAGCGGCTCAAGCCCGAGGCGTTGTCGGTCACCTTCGCCGGCGTGGACATCGGCGCGTTCATGCAGATGCCGCTGGACCAGTTGGCGGCCTTGCTCGAACCCATTGCCCAGGGTGATTTCCGCGCCCATGCAGCGGGGGCGGCTACGGACAAGGAAGCGACCCGGCGCGACCGTGCCCAACGCGCGGCCTCCGGTCGTGCCGTACACGCGGTATCGCCCGACGTGCGCCGCACCTCCGCGCTGTCGGAAGAAAAGCGCCTCGCCGCGCAGCGCCTGGCCGGTGGCGTGATGGCACGCCTGCGCCAACTGCGCGGGCTGGGCTTGGGCTACCTGACGCTGGACCGGGCCACGCCGACGCTTTCGGCTGGCGAGTTGCAACGCCTGCGGCTGGCTACGCAATTGAGTTCCCTGCTGTTCGGCGTCGTGTACGTGCTCGACGAGCCCTCGGCGGGGCTGCACCCCTCCGACAGCCAGGCCCTGTACGACGCACTCGATCGGCTGCGCGACGCAGGCAACTCGGTGTTCGTGGTGGAGCACGACCTGGAACTGATGCGCCGCGCGCAATGGCTAGTGGATGTCGGGCCGGATGCCGGGGAGCGTGGCGGCCGCGTGCTCTACAGTGGCGAGCCGGATGGCCTGCGCAAGATTGCCGAATCGCGCACCGCCCGTTACCTGTTCGACGAGATCCCCGCGCCGGGGAGCCGGGCACGCGAAGCGATCGGCTGGCTGGAGCTGCAGGGCGTCCACCGCCACAACCTGCATGGCGTGGACGCACGCATTCCGCTGGGCGTGCTGACGGCCGTCACCGGCATCTCCGGCTCGGGCAAGTCCAGCCTCGTCGCGCAGGCCCTGCCGGAGCTGGTGCTGCTGCACCTGGGCCACGAGCCGGAAGACGATGTAGCCGAAAGCGCCACCAGCGAAGGGCCGGCAGTGATCGAAGCGACCGGCGGCCATCTGGCGGGCGACGTGGACGCCGTACAGCGTCTGGTGCAGGTGGACCAGAAACCGATCGGGCGCACGCCGCGGTCGAACCTAGCCACCTACACGGGCCTGTTCGACCATGTGCGCAAGCTGTTCGCTGCCACGCCCGATGCGCGACGCCGCCGCTACGATGCCGGACGGTTCTCGTTCAACGTCGCCAAGGGGCGCTGCGAGACCTGCGAGGGCGAGGGCTTCGTCAGCGTGGAACTGCTGTTCATGCCCAGCGTGTACGCGCCGTGCCCGACGTGCCATGGCGCACGCTACAACGAGGCCACGCTGAAGGTGCAATGGAACGGGCGCAACATCGCCGAGGTGCTGCAGATGACCGTGGACGAAGCCAGCGAATTCTTCGCGGGTGAAGACGCTGTGGCAAGGCCACTGCAACTGCTGCGCGATATCGGACTGGGCTACCTGCGCCTGGGGCAACCGGCCACCGAGCTTTCCGGTGGCGAGGCGCAGCGTATCAAGCTGGCGACCGAGCTTCAGCGCAGCCAGCGCGGCCGAAGCCTGTACGTGCTCGACGAGCCGACTACCGGGCTGCATGCGTCGGACGCCGACCGGCTGCTGGTGCAGTTGCAGCGCCTGGTCGATGCCGGCAATACCGTAGTGATGATCGAACACGATATGCGCGCGGTGGCCCAGGCCGATTGGGTGATCGACGTGGGGCCTGGTGCAGGCGCTGCCGGCGGCAGCATCGTGGTGGCGGGCTCCCCTCAGCAGGTGGCCCGAACGTCTGGCAGCAGAACCGCTCCGTTCCTTGCACAGGAGTTGGCGCGGGCCGAGTAGCTCAGTTCGCCAAATGTTGCCAGTTTTCGCGGGGCATTGATCGTCGCCACACGACGGTGGCGATCAATGCCCGAATCGCGTCATCCTTCCTGAGTCAGAGCAAGATAGGGATTGTTGGGCGGTATTTCGGCGAGTGCCAAGGACCCATCTTCGAGGAGGTAGCCATGCAGTCGGCGGGACTTCCTCGGGCCCGTGACTTCACAGGTCCAAATGTTCAGGCCATTGGGCTGCTTTCGATGTAGCTGCAGCTTCTCGAAGCGCTTCTGCACCCACTGCCAATCCTGTTGACTCTCCTGCTTGGCGAGTGCGGCCACTTCGGGATGCTCCTGCGCATAGCGTTGGAACACACCCGGGCTGACCAGGTAGGCCGTGTCATTCACCGTATGCACGAGTGCCTTCGCGTCGTTGATGATGAGCCGTCGTGAGGCGATTCCCTGCTTCAGCCAAACCATGAACTGTTCCCCGGATGGCTTCGTTGCCGATGACCCAGGCGTAGGCGCGGGTGCAGGTGCAGGCGATGGAATGGACGTCGCGGCTGTTGCTGGCGCGGGGGTGTGGAGGAACTCCTCGGCATCCTGGCCAACGCCGGCCGACTCACCCAAGCCCACCATCGCGAGCAAATCCTCCATGACGTCGGGCACGGGCTGGGCTGCGGGCGGTGAAACGATGGTGGTGCTGTCGCCCTCCCAAATCGGAGGCTCTTGACCTCCCTGCGCTGGGTTCACCGAGACGGTAGGCGCGGGAGCCGACATGCTGGCGTCGTTTTCCGCGGGCGTCGCGTCGATCTCTACCGTGCCCGCGAAAGGTGCTGGTCGCTCGCCAGACTCCCAGATCAGCGCGGGAGCGAGACGCAACAGGGTGAACGAATGGGACCAGCCGGTCGTGCTGGTCACGGTCGCGCGCCAGACCGCCTTGCCGTCCGGTGTGGGCTGCAGCATGCCGTGGTCCTGCAGCACATTGAACACGGCGGTGTTGTTCGCAGGAATGCCATCGATCCCCTGTGACAGGAGGTGTGCGCGCAGTTTGTCCGAAACCGTCTTGCTCACCAGCCACAAACCATCCTCGGTGAGCCAGCCATCGGAGGCTTCCGGCTGGTTCAGCTTCAACTGTTCCTTGAGCAGGTAGCGCAACCCGTCCAGCAGCTTGCGTTGCAGTGCGTGCTTGGGCGCGGCCATGGCGCGCGCCGGATCGCCGCCCAGCTCCTGGGCCACCGACGCCCGGTCTGCTTGCACGACGAGTTCCCCCAGTACACCGGCATGTTCGTACTGACCGGCCAGCACATAGAGCAGCGGTGCCCAGAGAGCCGGATAGTCGCTGAGCCAGTCCAGGACGTGGCGGTCGAGCAGTTGGCGATAGAGCAAGCCTGTTGCGGCGCTGTGCAGGCGGTATTCGCGGTCGTCACGGTAGCGAAATCGGTACGCCTGGTGCAGCGGGCCATGCCACGGATGCCAAGTACTGCCGTCGGCCAGTTCGACGTGTAGATCGACGGCGATCTTGCCAATATCGTGGAGCAGCGCAGCATAGGCAACGGCGGCGGTCCAGGCTTCGGACTGGGCCGCCTGGTCTTCGGGACTGGCACCGATGGGCAGCAGATGGGACTGCCGCAGTTTCAGGCTGTAGGCGACGATCTCCAGGCCGTGGTCGAGCATGCCGCCCGGGTAGGCATGGTGATGCGCCTCGGAGGCCGGGAAGGCCTGGACCAGTTCGGCATAGCGTTCCAGGGGCGTGCGATACAGGGTGGCGAATTGCCTACGCGAGAGCGAGGTACGCTGCCAGATGTGCTCCAGCAGCTTCTGCCGGCGTGGGGTGGCCAGCAGCGATGCGGCCGACTCAGGACGCAGCAGCCCTTTCGGGAGGGCGGTGACGGGTGGTGGCGTCGGTGCGGCAGCGACCGGGGGCCGTTTTCGCTGGAACAGGGAAAGCATGTGGGTGTCCTGATGACGGGCCGACCGGGAGGCCTTTTGGCCTTTTCGAGGTAGGGCCTTTCCCCTTGCACCCCATTCCCTTGCCATTTCGGCCCTTTGGCCTTTAACCGTTTCGGTATAGCGAGGCCTGGGTTGCGGCTCCAGCGTCAATGTGGAACCCGCTCGAATGCATTGGACGGCGACCCGGCGCTGGCCTCTGCCTATGCTGTGGGAACGCTGCTTCCGCCAGGTAGGTTGTTCTCACTCAGGCGACTAAGTTGACAGACGCGACAAAGGCGACTAGAGTGAATCCTGTCCCAAACCTACTCGGGAGATGACCATGCCCACTGCCATTGAATTCATTGCCGACCGTCTGCCGCGCGTCACGGTGGAAGATGTACGCCGCTTCGCGGATACCGTCGAAATCCGGGATGCCACGGCTTTCGCGGCCGAGTTGCAGGCGTTCGTCCACGAGCGTGTGGAAGCGGTGACACTGCCCGCCAACTTGGAGGGGGAGACCGTTGGGCAGGCCCTTGCACGCAAGGCGGCCGCGCTGCGCGCCGACACGCGCTGGGCACCGAATGAAACCGACGTCCAGCGAGGCCGCGCCGTGCTGCTGGAAACCTTCAACCAGCCGCACAACCTGCCGCCCGCGGAGTTCGCCAAGCTGGCGGACAAGTCGCGCCAGCAGATCTACAAGGACATCCTCGCGCGTCGGCTGCTGGCGCTGAACGTGGGGCCGCGCGGTCAGAAGCTGCCCGACTGGCAGCTCGACCCGGTGAAACAGCAGTTGACCCAAACCGTGCTTCAGGAGGTCGAGGGTATCGATCACTGGACGATCTACCGCGCACTGTCCGAACCGCTCGAAGGCTTGGGTGGGCGCTCGCCGGTGGATGCGGTGACGCATGGCACGATCGATGACGTGGCCGAGGCCGTGTTCAACGTGCTGGGCGTCCAGGTGCATTGAAGCGAGATCGCCATGAGCCACGAGCTGCCTTCGTTCCTGATCGATGCCGGTGAACTGCTCCAGCATGTGAGCCGCGTCGTCTATCGGGGCAGCCCGCTGTACTATGGTCGCAGCAGCACGAATCGCTACGATGACCCGGCGGGGGCCTACGGCGTGCTCTACCTGGGGCGCGACCTGCCCACGGCGCTGATGGAGTCGGTGTTTCACAAGCACCAGTGGCTTGAAGACACGAAGCGCTCCATCGCCCTGAAGGAGGTCCACGCCCGGATGGTCCGCGCCGTGGGCGTGCTGGACGACGTGCTCCTGGCCGACCTCACGGCGCCGGGCGTCATGGCGGGCTACTTCGGCCTGAATCTGGAGCAGTTGGCGAGCCGCGACTACACGCACACGCAGCAGGTGTCCGCTCAGGTGCATGCGATGGTCGGCGACGACGGCCAGCCGCTGTTCGACGGGGTGCTCTATCCGTCGCGCAACAACTATCCCGCCGCGAGCATCGCCCTGTTCGAGCGTGCGGGAACGAAGGTCAGCGTTGTCGAGGACATCGACCTGGTTGACCATGTGGACTGGCCGCGTTTCGTTGCCACCTACCGCATCGGCGTGGAGCCCGACCCCGGCCCGGTGGAACCGGATGACGAAGCGTCCTGAAGCAGCAAGAAAACACATTGAAGCCCGAAACGGAATGAAGTGGAGCAAACAGGAATAGGCATTCCTCAGTAGCAGGAGACGACCATGAACACGACGACCCGCACCAGTACCGCAGAACGCCTCGGCCGTACCTTTGGCCGCGGATGGCGCGTCTATGCGCGTGGCGAACGGCGGGTATCGAATTGGTTGGTGGCCAAAGGGGTGCCTTCGGTTGGTGCCACAGTGCTGCTGTGGGTGGTCAAGCTGGCTGTGCTGGGCGCGCTGCTCTACGCCGCCTTCTGGTTCGCACTCGTGTTGCTGGGAGTCGTGGTGGCGGGATGGGCGGCGGCTGCCAATACATCGGAAGAAGACGAGTGGCCGTTCACCGACCTCACCGAACTGCGCAAGACACCCGGCTACGATCCCAATCTGTACAACGATACGTCGCACGAGTTGTACACCGACGACTGATCGGCACCGCGCTACTTCAGCTTACCTCCGGTAAGGGCCCCAGCGCCCTTACCGCCTGCTTGGCCGGCGCTCTTGCTGCCATCTGAAAGCCCCTGGATGACGTGCCCGGCCCGAATCCCAACCCAGGTAAGGCTCGCAAGCCAAAAGCCCGGCAAGACCAGGAACATCGTGCCCATGACGAACATCAGGAGCAGGTCGCCAAAGGCATTGTTCAACCCCACCAGCGGATCGAAGTTAGTGTGTGGCCGGTTCCAGCCGAAGCCCCACCCATAGAGCGCATCGAGGATGGTGCTGTCGATCCAGCGTGCGAGTTGGAACCAGAAATCGGTGAAGAACAGCGCGAATTGCACGACGCTGACGGTGACGACCGTCTTCAGGTCATAGGTTCCGACGACCAGTACGAGCGGGATGCAGATGACCAGTGCCATCTTGAGCAAGGCAAGCACCATGGGCAGCGCCTGGCGCACCACGTCCATGGCGGGAAATGCGGCAAGTGCCCCGACCGCCATTCCTACATCCCCCGTGGCCCGCGTCACGATGTTCGGCAGGGTCTTGTCGATCTGGCCGCCGTAGTCGGTATAGACCGAACCCTGGTTGAGCTTCTGCTGTCGCGGTGACGCGATGGTACGGACCACCGAATCGTCCACCTCGGTACGGCTCAGGAACCCGGCCCAGCCCGCCAAGCGATTCAACAGGCTGGGGTCCACCTGGCCCAGCAGCCGTGCCCGCAGGCCGTTGCTGCCATCGGCCCACCACTGCCTGCAGGTCGGGTAGCCGCCGCCACTGGCCACCTGCGCAAGCCCTGCGTCGCGGGTGTCGTCATAGGGCCATGACTCGCGCGCCGTGCTGGAACGGTAGCTGTCGTAGTAGCCGCCGGTATCCGTGAAAAACCTCGAACCGATCCAGGTCACGTCGTTCATTTGAGCGTCGTCCAGCTCCGGCCGCGCCATGAACAATTTAGCGCGTGCAGGTCCGTAGCAGTCGTGTGTGAAATCGGCCACTTCCTGAGCCAGAACCGGGTCATTGATGCGGGTAGCGTCGATCTCCATGCGCATCTGTCGCAGGTCTGTCCCGCACGGGATTGCCGCCACCGAGGCGCTGGTGACGGCGCGCGAGAGCGCGTGCATGAAGGCCCACCAGACCGGCACCTTGGCACTCTGGTTGTTGATGGTGCTGAAGGACTGGGACCAGCCGGTATCCGTGGGCTGCGGCACGTTGACCTGGCACTGGGCCGAGCGCGAGCTGTCGTACTGAATTGTGTTGAGGTCCACGTCGATGAAGGGGATGCCGGCGAACATCACCACCACGATGGCGACGAACACCCGGTTCTCGATGCGTGCGGCCGAGAGCACGCCCTTGTTGCCTTCGTCGGCACCTTCCGCACGGGCCTTAAGCCATTCCTGCACGATGATCGCCACGAAGGGCAGTGCGAATACCCCGCTGGATACCAGTACCGCCCAGATGCCGTTGTTGACGATCCAGGACACCAAGGTCAGGTAGTACTCCAGGTAGTCGGTTGTGAAAAGCGTCATGGCTCGGACCTCCCCTCAGCCCTGCATCAACAGGCTGGCTTCAAGCGCCACGATGGCAACGACGCCGGCGATCTCGCTGCGTACCAGGCGGCGCCGCGCTTGCGCGTCGTCCTCACGCGCAAGCAGCCGGCGACGCATCCAGACCCAGCCGTAGGCCGTCGCGCCATACAGGCACAGCCGCCAGACCAGGAAGTAGCCCGCTGCTGCCGCCAGCCAACGCTCCCAGCCCGCGACACTTCCGACGAGGTAGATGCCAACGATGTTGGCACCCACGGCGACGGCCGCGAGTACCATCGTCCACAGCAGCGCCTTCGCTGCGCGCCGGTTGAACAGCCAGCGCGGGCGCAGCCAGGCCGCACGCATCAGGCTCATGGCCGGCCTCCCGGATTGCCCTTCTGCAACTGATCGAGGCGGTCAGGCACCGGATCGCCTTCGTAGATGCCACGCGAGCCCGCCGCGCGCGTGCCGTGGCGCTGGATGATCGCCATGGGCGAGTTGTTCGCCAGCTCCCGGCGCAGCTCCAGCTCGGTCTTGAGGTTGCGAATCTCGCGATCGAGCGTGTCGCTCTCGTGGTTCACCGCCTCCACGGCGAGCTGGTTGGCCGCCACGTTGGGCTCCTTCTTGCCGGTCAGCAGCGTGCGTTGCAGCAGTAGCGCCTTCTCCAGCACCGACGCCAGCGCAACCTCGGACGCCAGGCGCTGCGACAGCAGGTGCTGGTCCGGTTCGTCGCGCAGTGCCTCGACCACGCCGCGCGTGATGGGCAGCGACGCGCTGCCGGCCTCCCGCAGGTTTTCGGGCGTCGTGTTCTTCGCCTTGGAGACCAGGTCCTGGAGCGCCTGCAGCTTGGCGTCGTACTCCTCCTGGATCAGGGGCGTCAGCCCGACGCCGGGCACCGTCTCCGTCTTGGTGCAGGCGTCGCAGGTGCGCTGCTCCTTCTCGCCGAGCACCCGTGTTGCCCACTCGATGGCCGCCTGCGGCGTGGTCCAGGTTTGGCACGACAGGCTCGTGCAACTGGCCGGAGCGATTGCCGACGTGTCGGTCACCCCGCGGCCATTGACCAGGTTGTAGCCCGCGCGGGTGACGTCACCGACCACCTTGATCGCGGGCTGACCGGAGCCGCCGGCATTGCTTCCCCCGACCCAGGGCACGCCATCGTTGCCACGGCGCGTCTCGGCCTGCTCGATGGCCGAGACGGCATCCGTGCTCGAAACAGCGTCACGCAGCGCCAACCCCTCTGCCATCTGGCTCCAGCCGAGTTGGCCGCCAGCCGTTTCGGCCATCTTTTCGGCCATGGCGCGGCACGTCAGCTTCGAGCGGTCGAAATCCAGCCGCGCTTGCAGAACGCCGTTGGTGAGCAGGTTGTAGAGGCCTGGATCTGCACGCTGGATGATCAACGCCGGCAGGGACGCCACAGCACTCGTAGCACTCTGGATCACCGAGGACATGATCTGCTGAAAGCCATTGGTGACACCGTTGAGTTGATTCTTCAACGTGGTCTGGATGCTCATGTCGCCGCAGATCAGATTGCTGTTCCAGCCGACACCCACGCCGAGCGAGCGCATGCCGGCTGCGCGGCCCATCGAAACGGCGCTGCCGCCGCCGATGGAGTACATGACGTCATCGCCGATGACGTTGCCGCTGGTCTGGTAGCCCAGTTGGCCCCAGGCCACGCCGCTTGCCAGAACCAACGCGCCGGTAAGCGCCAAACAGATCCTCTTGCCACGAGCCGGTGGGGAGAACTGCATAGAGTCGGAACGCTTCATCGCGGCACCTCAAAGGAAATCAACGCTGCCAAGGAACACCTGTCCACGGCGTTCGCAGCAGGCATACGGCCGCCACAGCGCCCAGGCGTAGTCGCCTTGCTGGGCCTGAGTCAGGAAGCCGGTGCGTGGGAAAACCGTGCAGGACGAGGACAGGACGGGCGTGAGTTCCTGCCACTTGCCAGTCGAGGCATCACCCTCCATCAGCGCGCTGGCGGGCCAGTAGCCATCGCGGGCATTGGCAAGCAGCGGCTGGTACACGTGCAACTGCCCGCGGCGCGTGACGACATCGCCCGCACGCTGGGCCACCACGGCTCCCGATTTGTGGTCGTCGGTCTGGTGCAGGAAGCCGCCGCGGGGATACACGTTGCCCCAAAGGTTCATCGTGGTGCGTGCGCCGACCTCGCGCATGCCGGGAATCAATGCCTCCGGGTAGGCCATCTCGGGCACGTTGTAGCGCCAGGCAAGCGTGTCCAAGGTGCTGAGCAGATACGGCATGAATGCCGTTCCCGCGCCCTCGCAGAAGTAGCCCGAGGACGAAACAAACTGGTTGAACACCTCGACGCCGGGATGGCCGATCACGTCGGCGTTCTTGAATTTCGCGAGATTGTTTTCGTGATCCTCGTTCGTCGTTCCATCGCCGCCCGCTTGGGCGGACGGGTTGGCCGTACTCATCGCCCGGACTTCGACCCACGGGTTCTCGCCCGTGTTGCTGTAGCTGGAGACGACCGCATCGGGGATGTAGTGGCGCACCTTGACAGAGGTGCGCACCGTGCAGCCTCCCCAGGTGCAGTAGAGCCAGTAGCAGATACCCACCACCCGGTACTCCAAGCAATCGGGCGAGGCCACCGAGGCAACGATGGCGGTGGTGTTCAAGGCGTAGCTACCCGTGGCGCTGAGCAGCAGCAAGGAAGCCACGCCAGCCCGCATGCGGCGCATAAGGTCGAATGGCCTCGTCATGGCTGGGTCCTCCGACGCTGCTCGATGCGCGCGACAGCGCGGGCCACATCCGGCTCGCCATAGACCACGTAGCGCTGATCCACCACGACAGCCGGGATGCTGGTGATGCCCAGGCTCCATGCGTCGGTGACGCCCTGGTATGCGGAAGCGATGCGGCGCTGTAGGTCGGCGCCGCCTTGGTTCAGCCGACGCTTGACGGTGGCCGCCGCCTGTTCGGGGGCGGCGGGCAGTTCCGCAGAAAGCTCCGCTTCAATCCGGCGGGCTTCGTCCAGCTCGATCAGCCGCTCGCCGCCCATGGTCTTGACCGGGTGGTGGCTGTCGGTGACGACCAGTACGTCGGCTGCGAAGGTGACGGGGCTGAACACGGCCAGGGACGCCGGCAGCGCCACGACGAGACCAAGGGTTCGCCAGCCCGACGCGAACGTGGAAAAGGATGCCGGCATGTCGCGTGCCCCGAAAGTTGATCAGGGCCATAGTCAAACGCGAACCCGATGCCACCCCAACAAACAATGCGCATCGCGGGCTGCCCGCATACCTGCTTGTCCCGGGCCATAAAAAAACGGAGGCCGAAGCCTCCGCGAGGATCAATGAAGCAATGCGACCGTTACAGCAGGCCTGACTCCGCAAAGGAGAACGGGGAACCTTGGCCTACGATGATGTGATCCAGTACCCGTACATCGATGAGCGCCAGCGCGGCCTGCAGTTGCTGGGTCAGCACACGATCCGCGCTCGACGGCTCGGAGATGCCCGAGGGGTGCTGGTGCGCGAAGATCACCGCGGCGGCGTTCAACTCCAGCACACGCTGTACGACGACACGTGGATAAACAGAAGTCGAGTTGATCGTGCCCCTGAACAATGGCTCGTAGGCCAGCACCTGGTGCATGCTATCCAGGAACACAGCGGCGAATATCTCGTTGGGTTCAGCGACCAGTTTCACGCGCAGATAGTCCCGCACGGCGGCCGGCTGGCTGAGGCATGGTCCAGCTTTGAAGATCCGTTTTTCCAGCAGCACGATGGCCTGCTGGATGATCCAGTCTTCGTGCTGGGCAGCTACGGCGGAAAGCGACTCCACACAGGAGTCATTGATGGCGAAAGACATGGCGAACCTCCAGACGGTGAGATCGGAGGGCGCGCGCCCCCGAGGGCAAGCCCTCCTGGGGATGAGAATGAAAAGATGCATCCATCACCGCGATTGCGGTGACCGTTCGCGGCCAGGATGCAAGGCGAACGAGTCGCGGTCAGCGCAGAGGACTGCGCCGTAGCCTTGAAGACCGGGGCTACCTGGGCATGTCGCCGACGACGTCGGCAGGCATTTCGGATGTGGGTGTGCTGGTCGGACCCTCAGCCGCCAGCATGTCCATGGCTGACAGCAAGGCATCGCCCTCGATCGGCCCCTGCAGCAGGATGGCCTGGCCCGTTTGGCGATCGAGCAGGCGCAGCGACGGCGTGGCGGTTACGCCGCTCTTGGTGGCTTCCGCAGCCTGGGCGCGGATAGCCGCACTGGGCCTTTCGCTTGCCATGCACTGCTCGCTGGCTGGCGTCGATTCGGGGTACCGCAAGCCATCGGGCAAGCCCTGGCCGCCGCTGCGCGTGTGGGCATAGACCCATTCGATCGCCTGCCAGAACGCGACATGCCCACCTGCTTCGGCAGCGCATTCCACTAGGCGTGCCTCGGCTGACGCGGCCGGCTCGTGCTCGGCCAGCGGCTGGTGGTGCCATTGCAGCGCCACGTCGGTGTTGTTGCCGATCCACCGCTTGAGCTGCGGGAAATACTCCCGGCAGAACGGGCACTCCAGGTCGGCATAGAGCGTCAGCGTGAAACGGCCTTTGGGGTTGCCCATTAGCCAGGGCGGCCCGGCCACCGGTGCCATGCTGACCGGCGTGGGCGGCTGCGGCGGGGATTCGCCGGGCGACCTTGACACAAGCCAGATCAGCAGCAGCGCGACCAGCACAGCAGCCAATGCCCAGGGCCAGCGGGGCCGCCCGTTGCGGCGGCGGAACGCCTGGACCTGCATCGGAATGGAAGGACGTTTCTGTTCCATGGCGTTCTCCGTCTTACGACAGTTCCAAGGCCGGCGACTCGATGCCGCGCGCCTGGTCGATCTTCTCGGCCACCTTGAAGGCCGCTTCCAGTTCGGTGCAGCCGTAGTGCTGCATGAGCTGGTAGCGCTCGGCCTTCTCTTCGGGTTCGGTCTGCGCCAACGCCAAGTACAGGCTGGGCGGCACGGCGCGGAACAGCACTTCCATGCTCTTGGAAAGGATGACGCCCTCGGTGAACTTGCCCGCTTCTTTGCGCGCCGAGAGCATCAGCGCTTTCTGCGCGGGCGAGAGTTCGCGGAAGCGTGCAATCTTCTCGACCTCATCGGGCGGCATCGACAGGCAGATCCACCACTCAATCATGTTGAGCATGGGCTCCGCGGCACGCGGCAGATCGTCGATATTTTGTGTAGCCAGCCAGAACCAGGCCCCTAGCTTGCGCCACATTTTTGTAATTTTTACAACGTAGGGCGCAAGCAGCGGGTTCTTCGTGATGATGTGGCCTTCGTCGGTCACATTGATGATCGGACGGCCCAGGTACTGGTCGCGCTCGGCGATGTTGTTCACCGTGCTGATCAGGCTGATGTAGGCGATGGAGAGCTGCGCGTTGTAGCCCTCCCGGGCATAGGTCGCGAGATCCACCAGCGTGATGTCGGCCTCGGGCCACGGCGTGCCATCGCGATCGAACATCTCGCCGTCCGTGCCTTGGCAGAACATGTCCATCGCGTCCGCCATCTCCAGCAGCCGCACGCGCCGCATCTCGGGCAGCGTCGGGTCCTGGCCGCGCGTGCGCAGCGCGTTGCGCACGTCGCGCGTGAGCACCGTGCGTTTCTCGGCCACGCAGTGCTCGGCGGCATCGAGGATGCACTGGCGGATCAGCGAGCGATCGGCCCGCGTCATCCGGGCTTCTTCCTTGTCCTCGCCGCCTGTGATCATCAGCCGTGCCGTGATCTCCAGTTCACCCAGCACGTCGCGCTGCTCGTCCTCCTCCATGACCGAGGAATCGGCTGGCAATTCTTCATCCAGTGCATCGGCATCAAGCGTCTGCACGTTGCTGGGCGTTTCGATCAGCCGGCGAGCGTCGGCGAACGGCGCCAGGCTGATGCCCGAGCCAGGAGCCAGCTTGACCCGGTTCACGGTCAGACCCAGGCGCTTTGCGAAGTCGCTGAACAAGCCAAAGCTGTTGCCGGCTTCCACGATGAACAGCCGCGGCCGGTAGATGGCCGTGACCTGGTTCAAGAGGTTGTTGAGCGTTGCGCTCTTGCCCGAGCCGGTGGGGCCGAACAGGAACAGATGGGCGTTCATCTGCCTGTCCAAGCGGTTCAGTGGATCAAACGTGATCGGCCCGCCGCCGCGGTTGAAGAACGTGTTGCCCGGATGACCCGTACCCTGGCTGCGACCCCACGCCGGCGAGAGATTCGCCACATGCTGGGCGAACATCAGTTGGGTGAACCAGTTCCGTCGATCTTGCGCAGGGTTGTAGCAGCACGGTAGCCAGCGCAGGTAGCTGTTGAGCGGCGCGACTTCATCGTCCTCGCGCACAGGCTGCAACCCCGCGTTGAGCATCACGTTGGCGAGGTCCAGACCGCGCCTGTCAAGTTCGGCTTCATCGCGTCCGCGCAGATAGAAGGCCAGCGTGCCGCGGTAGAGCTTGTGCGCGCTGCCGATGAGCGAGCGTGCCTCCTGCACATCCTTGAGCGTTTGTTCCGATGCCAGTGTTTCGCCGACAGCCTTCTTCGCCAGGTGATTCAGGTGCGATTCGAGGATGTCCTGGGGCGTCGCCACCATGGTCAGACACATCGTGGTGTCTTCGGGCATCTGATCGAAAAGCGTGTTGATAGCGTCCCCCTTGCGGGTTTCGCCGGTCAGGTGCCCCGTACCGGGCGGCATGCGTAGCCGGTCGGTGACCAGTACGCGATGCGGCATACCGTCAAAGTACCAGGTGCCGTGCTCGGCATCGGAGCGAGGCTGACCGAAGAACAGCCGTTGACTGAAGTCCCGACCACTCGCCAGCTCAATCTCACCTTCCTCCACCTCGTCGGGATAGCGGGCCAGCGCATAGAAGCGCTCTCGCTCCTCAGCGCCGGGCCCGAGCATCGTGGGGCGTGGGTTGAACCAACGCAGCAGCCAGTCGTGAACATCGGCCGCGACCATGCGCCGGGCCTGGATGCCGGCGTTCGCCAAGCCGCCGCAGAGGCGATCGCAGACGATGTTCAGCATTTGCTCGGGTGTCTGGCCGCGGCGGTTCGCCTGCCCGGCGGCCCGGCGATAGACCACCATGCGCACGCGCCGCGTCTGGCCGCGCCAGCGCAACCGCGTGACCACCGTATCCTCGAACAGTCCGCCGGGCTTGGCCACCGCGCGCAGGTGGTGGCCAAAGAAGCGGAGGTAGAACTCGGTGAAGGCCGTGCTGCGGGCGCGCGGCTGCACGTAGTCGCGTAGCGTCTGCATGTACTGGTCGAAGCTGGGCTCGTCCTGTGCATAGAGCTGGAGCACCCACGGGTTCTCATCCAGCTCATCGAACGAGTCCTGGAGCGCGTTTTCGAGCGCATCGCGGGCATGAGCGAGCCAGCCCGGTTCCCGACCTTCGGTGCCTAGCGGGACCAGTTCGTAGAAGGCCGCGACCGATTGCCCGTCCTCCAGCAGCATGGACTTCGACGGCGGCAGGAACTCCACCCACGGCAGCAGCTCCGCGAATGACTGCGCAACGTCGTACATCGCCTGCTCGTCCGCCACGGTCGCCGGCCTGCGGCCCTGGACCGTCGCTCCGGGTTCGGCAATGCCGGCCTGGCGCAACGCCTCGACGTGGCGCTGCCAGCCGTCCGGCTGCTCGTCATTGCCACCATCGGATGCAGCCAGCTTCGGCCAGGGGAGTTTCCAGCGCATCAGTAGTCCTCCACGCGCTCGCCCGGCATGGCGTACTGCACACGCTGGTACAGGGGAAAGACCGTCGTGTAGCCCGGAACCGGCACGGGATCGGTGCCCGCCAGGTGCGGGTACACATACATGACAAGATCGGGGTTCGGCAGGCGGTGGAACTGGCGATAGACCTCGTTGCGCGCCGTGCGCGTGTAGCGCATCTGCTCGGTGGGCGCGGCCTCCACGTCGGCCTCGGTCAGCGTCCGGCGCAGGCTCTGGCGTGCATCGAGCAATTGCCTGCGCGCCACCTGGCCGGCGCCACCACCCCCGTCACCGGCGTTCTGCTGCCAGATGTCCATCATCGTGCTGTCGCCGTGGGGGAGCAGCTTTTCCTTGCTGGTGGCACAGCCGCCGAGCACCGCGACGGCGAGGGCCAGCGCCAGGGCCTTATTCAAGTTCGAGAGCATGGCTTTCTCCTGCGCGGTGATCGACCTTGCGGCCTTCGGGATCGAAGTCGATGGCGAGCGGCTTTTCGAGGTGGACGGCGACCTTCGCGCCGGGCTGGACATAGACAGCGGCGAACGCCTGGCCGTACAGCTTGTTCACCCAGTCGGCCATGTCGCGCACGCCACCGGCCAGGATGCGGCCCACGGCTTCATTGCCCGAGATACCGACGCTGCCGATGGAGCCGTCGGCGCCGACGTAGGACATCTGGCCGCTGTCGCTGTCGATCAGCGAGGCGACGCCGGCACCGGCGGCGGTAATCAGGGCTTGCGAGCCAAGGTACTGCTGGGCGTTGCTGCGCCGCTCCCCGCTGACGCAGGGAATGCCGTATGGGTCGCTGATCCAGCCCAGGCCTCCACTTTGAGAGTTCTGCTGCTGGTTGTTTTGCTGGTTGCCGTCGCGGTCTTCGGGGATGGTGCGGATCGTGCCGTCGTGGAAGACGAAGGTGATGCTGCGTACCTGGCCGCGCACGCACGAGAGCGTCCAGTCGCCCGATGCGGTGCCGCTGAACACGGCACCGGCCACGTCGGGAATGTCGATGCCATTGGCGGTCAGGTTGTCCGATCCGACCAACACCTTGAAGGGGTACGGATCGTTGACGGTTCCGTCGATCGGCACGCGGCCGATCAGCGCCGTCATCGCCACCGACCCCATCAGCGTCGAATTGGTCGGTACGGTATAGACCGCCTTGGCGCTCTTCACGCCTGCGGCGCGTGCGCCCGCGTTCGCCACGGTTTCCGCCGTGGTTTCCAACGTGCTCTGCGCGGGGCCGAAGCTCGTCGGGAAGCTCATGCCGCTACCCGTGCCACGACTGCTGTTGCGCCCCTCGGCTTTCCTCGCATCGTCGGGTTCGACCCAGCGCACGCCGCCTTCCATGCCGGCCTCGTCGCCGTCACGCAGCCCCAGACCCACCGGCAGGTCGGCATGGCCGCCGCCACGTCCGCCGATACTGTCCAGGCGCCGTTGCAGGTCGGCCAGCAGCCCTTCGGTCTGCTGACGCGCGCTGGCTGCCTGCTCTTGGTCGCGACGCAGGTTGGTGCGCTCGGAGTCGAGGGCCGAATTGATGCGCTGGTCAATGGAGTTCTCGCGCTGGCGCAGTCGCTGGTTTTCTTCGCGCTGGGATTTGTTGTCCGAGAGCGCGGTCTGAAGCTCGGTGCGCAACTGCTTCACTTGGGCAACGAGCGTCGCCACGGTGTCGCGCGGGGTATCGCCCTCGATGCCCAGCGCCTTCATTTCCGCTGGCGTGAGCTTGGCGCCGGCATCCGCGGTCGGTGGTGCCGAAGTGCTGCCTCCCGAGAACAGCCGGATGGCGACGAACAGCACCAGCACGGCAACCGGGATCATCAGCCACTTCAGGAGTCCATTACTGCGCATGGCGGACCTCCTTGCGGTCGGTGCCATCCTGGGAACCGGCTTCCGGTTGCGGGAGATGCACGGCCGGGTCGAAGCGGTTGACCGCTGGTAGCAGCGATTGCGCAAGGCCACGCCCGCGCGTCACCAGGTACAGAACGGTCGTGTCCTCGGGCGTCCCGCGCGGGCCAAGCGCCTCGTGTTGGAAGGTGGCGGTGAGGAAATCGCCTTGCAGCACGCGCGGGTCCAGGGTGATCCAGCCGCTGCTGCTGTTGGTCAGGCGCACGGCGGTCACCCACTGGTCTTCCAGACGCCATGACGCGAGCGCGACCGCGCGCACGGGCAGCGTCGGCATCAGCGTGCCGAGGTCGAGGTCACGGCGCAGGTTCACCCGCATGACGCTCGGCAGCGGCTCCACGGTGCGTAGCGGCGCGTAGAGGTTCTGTGCGGCAAAGCGCGTCAGGACAACCGACACCGGGGTCTCGCGTCGCGCCGCTCGCGCGCCGGCCTGGTCCTGGGCGCGCGCCGGAGCTTCGTTGTCATCGCCGGGCTGATCGCCATAGCGCGCCGGGGTGCTGTTGCCCTCGACGATGCGCACTGGTTCCAGCTCGGCTTCGCCGTCCTTGGCTGGCTCCGCCGCAATGTCCAGCAGGATCAGCGCGCCCGTGTCGGCGTCCTGCAATTGCAGCCGCGTGGGCTCGATCGGCTCGCTGGCGCGCAGGTACACCGCGCCGCCCGCGCTCTGCACCCGTAGGCGCTCGCCGACGCCCGCAGGTACGCCCACGCGGACGTTGCGGTCGATGAACACGATGCGCTCGTGGCCGACCTTCAGCGGCACCGCCAACGGCATACGTTCCCAGCGCAGGATCTCCACTGCCTGGACAGCAGGAGCGGCGGCCACGGCCAACAGCCCCAGCAGCGTGAGTACAGGATGCTTCATGGGGTTTCTCCTTGGGGCGCTTGCGGAGACAGGCCGCCAGACGCCGGGCGCGTTGGCTCCGGCGTGCTGATGCGCTGGGGCGCGCCCTCATAGCAGTCGAGCGCCAGGCCGAACGGGTTGCGGGCAGGATCGACGTCCACCCGCGTGACCTTCACTGGATAGCGCACCAGAGCGCGCTTGACTTGCTCGGCGCCGTAGTACTCGTCGGCGGTGATGTCCAGCGTCACCACCCAGTCGCGGTCGGAGACCACGCGCACGCGCGCCGTAGGGTCGTCGCCGTAGCCGCGGCCGGGGATTTCATAAATCCCGCGCACGCGCTGGCGCAGCTCGCCCGTGCTGCGGCGGTAGTCGTAGTCCGCGCGAAGGAAGGCCTGGCAGGACGGGGTGAGATACGGCGAGAGCGTGTGGAGGTTGCGCGCGTAGTCCTCTTCGCCATTCGTCGGCCAGCGGTTGAGCGTCTGGAACACGTAGAACGTGAACGCATAGACCGATTCGGGCGGCACTTCCCACCACTTCCTGGTACTGCCGGAGCGCAGGTCAGGCGGAACGTGGATGGTCAGATCGCGCGGAGCGCTCCACCAGCCGCCGCCCATGACCAGGGCGACGATGACCAGGGCGCCAGCCCCCAGGCGAAGCGTCTTGATGTGCGCCTGCAGGTGGGTGATCTCGTTCTTGAAGCGGCTCATCGCGCGCTCCTTCGGGTGGTCCAGAAGCCGGAACGCGAGATCAGCACATGGCCGCCCACCCAACCCGCCATCAGTGGATGACGTGTCGCAATGCGCCATTGCAGTTGCCGATACAGCCAGGTGTCGGGACGCCCGCGTTTGAGGCGGCGAAGAATGCCGCCGCCGATGAACACGCCCAAGGCCACGCCCAGGACGACGAACGTGGGAGCTAGCGCGATCGTGCGGAACACCCACGACAGCGGCGCGCCGACCAGCAGGCCGGCGGCGCCGGACAAGCCGCAGCAGATCCACAGCTCGTCGGCGGTGAGGCCGCGCACGACAACGGGGTGGCGGTTGAGCCGGTGCGGAAGGAACGTCACGGTCCCGTCCGCACGGACGTGCTGCTGCTCAGACATACCGGCCTCGCCTTACAGGATGCCGGTGGCTTCGGTGAGCAGCCAGATGCCGATCACGAGCAGGACGGCGCCGATGGCGACCGTGAGGCCGAACTGGCCCCACGTCTTGCGGCCTGTGTGGATTTCCGCGTAGGTCCCGTAAGCGTGGTAGCACACGCCGATGAACATCGACGCCACCACCAGCAGGGCTACGAGCATGATGATGTCGTAGCCGTAGTTGCGGATCGTTTCCATGATGCCGTTGCCCGTGCCGCGGGTCGGGTTCTCCAATTGCGGCAGACCCTGCGCGAACGACAGCACGGGCAGCGCAGCGGCGCCCAGGGCCACGGCGGCGCGCTGGGCAAGACGGGAATTGAGGATGCGGTTTTGCATGGTCATGCCTTTCAGGTCAGGAGAGGAGGAAGAAAGTCAGGACGAGGTACATCGCGACGAATCGGATGAAGACGCCGAGGAACTGGCGCTGGTTGAGGCGGCTCTCGGACCACCCCACGTAGGCCGTTCGCATGGCCCAGACGCCCCAGACGAGCAGGACCGCGAACACGACGCCGACCAGGACGGTCGCCATCGCTGAAGGTGCGATGCCGCTGTTGGCTTGAAATGCCGAGACCTGGGCGCCGTTCATGGCTTGCCCTCCGCGGTCGTCGGCGGTGATGGCGGGACGACCCGCTCCGTGCGGTAGTCGCCGGCCAATTCGGACGGGTCGCGCGGCTGGGCGCGCGACGGTGTGAGATGGGCCTGGATGCCGGCGCGCACGCGCGCCAGGTCAGCCAGCAGCCTCGGGTAGTCGAAGTGGTAGCGCTCGCCCGGCTGGATGGGGGCATGCGCGGCGCTGTCGGCGACCGTGCGCTCCAGCGCGTCGAGTTGGCGCAGCGCTGCGACCAGCTCCTGACGCTGCGCTGGGGACTCGGCCAAGGCCATCGAGGACTGGCCCAACACAAGGGCCGTCACGAGAAAAGTGGGCACGCCGCGATGCGCGGCGCGCAGCCAGATCGGAGCCAACATCGCGCCATTCCTGTGTGATCAGCAATGGCTAGATCGTGGAGATCAGGGCTGTTTCAGGCCGCAAACAATAGGAACCTGCGGATGACCGGATTGATCGGCTAGAGGTACTTCTTGAAGCTGCCCGCAGTCAGGCTCACGGCCAGTCCCAGCAAGGCGGCGCTCGGCAACAGGATCAGCAATGGATGCACCGAGATCGGCAGTGCCAGGTACGTGATCCACGGCAGCACGGCCAGGGGCATAAGGCTGGCTTTCGCGCGGTGGTAGATGAACCCGGATTCGCGGCCCGCGCCGAACCTGCGCACGTCACGTCGCACCAGACCGTCAATCAGACCGACGAAAGCAGCCGTGAAGATCAGTGGCAGCGTGAGCACCAGGACCAGCAGGCGCACTAGGAAGGTCAGCGTCGTGAAGGCCGCGGCGATCAGGTAGCTCTCGGCCCAGACATAGGCTTGGCTGATGTAGTAGCGGAAGTTGCGCGCCTGCTCGTGGCTGGGCGCGCGGACGCGCTCGGCGGTCTGGCTCATGCGCGCCAGCAGCCCGGAGCGAACAAACACCCATTCGTAGCCTGTATCCACCAACTCGTGCGCCGTGCGCCCCGGCTCCTGCACGACCACGCTGCGCGTGAAGTGGTTGGACAGATGCCCAAGCTCGTACTGCAACATCTGCTGGGAATGGCGCCAGCCCTGGTCCTTCCAGAACAGGTGCATGCCGACGCACTCCACCACGATCGAGAACAGCAGCGAGCCGATCAGCACTCCAAGCAAGCGAAACGGCAAGGTGATGGTGCCGACGATCAGGCCCTGGCGCTGATTCTGCTCCCGCTGCGCGGTCGAGGCGGCGTCCTTCACGGCGCGGCCTCGTCGCCACTGTGGTCGGTGTCGGTGGCCACCGCAGCAGGCTCGGCTGGAGCAGCATCATCCAGCAGGTCATCGGGCAAGGCCGCATCCTGCAAGGCCGGGGAACTGGTGAACTCCCACCACTGCGTAGCCTCGCTGTAGCTCTGGCGCATGTACCCTGCCAGTTGTTGCAGGTCCGTCGGCATCACTTCATCCGGGTCTGGTAGCGGCAGCGGCATGCGAACCTTCCAAAGCTGGCCGCCCTGCAGCAGCGCGAAGCATTGGCCTTTTGGCAGGCCGACTACGTGCGATGGCTCGATCATCGGCACGCTGGACATGCTGATGCGGTCCTGGGTGTTCGACGTGAAATCCGTCGCGCCGCGGATGTCCGAACTGTCGGTTGCCCCGGAGACGATGGTAGTGGTATAGACCTCGACCTTCGGCAACTGCCGCGTCAGCAGTTCGGCAGTGGCAGTCTCGCGCACGCGCAGCATGAACAGGTTGTTGAAGTTGCCGATCACCTGGCCAGCTTTCGCGCGATTGCCGATGCGGGCCTCGATGTCCGAGAGGGTCTGCGTGTACGCGGTGACTTGCAGCCCGGCGCCGCCGCCTTTGTTGATAAGCGGCACGAATTCGTCACCCATGAGTTCATTGAATTCATCCGCATGGACGTTGATCGGTACGCGCGCGCCAGCCGAGGCGTCTGGCAGGCCATCGTCGATTCCGTGCTTGTAGATATGGCCCGCGACCGAAACCAGGTCGGAGAACATGGAGTTGCCGACCGCTGCGGCAACCTCGGCGTCGGACAGCGCGTCCAGTCCCACATAGACGATGGCGCGCTTCCTGATGACTTGCATCCAATCGAAGATCGGGCGCGGGTCGGCCAGGTCGGAATAGTTCGGTGCCAGGAGCTGCGCGATCTTGCCGCTGGTTAGCTTTTCCAACAACGGCAGCAATGACGCGACGATCTTGTCGAAGTAGGTCTTGTCGTACCGAACTGCCGAGCGCAGTCCGTCGAGCACCGGGTCGTAGTTGCGCGCCTGGGAGAGATACTGCTCCAGCGCAACCACGCGCTTCTCTCGCCCGATCATGTTGCGCGGGATGTTCTTCTCGTTGAGCTTGGCCTCGATCTGGACGATCACCTCCCAGGCCTTGGGCTCGGTCTTGGCGAAGTAGTGCTGGGCGTACTCGATAAACAGCGCGTCGATGTTGATGACGTGCCGCTGGATCAGCATGTAGTCCGGGCGCTGTCCCAGTTCCACCAGGGCACGAGCAATGATGTTGACGAAGCGCCACGCGAACTCCCTGAAGGCCGCGCTATTGCCTTCACCGGAGAGTTGCCCTGCGATACGGGTGGCGACTTCCGAGATGCGACCGAATCGGCCCACCGCGTTGTAGCGGGCGCTGATCTCCGGCCAGCCCAAGTGGAAGATGTAAAACTCGCCTTCACGGCCGGCGCGCTTGGCCTCGACATACATGCGCTTCAAGAGGTCCGCATCCCCTTTGGGGTCGATGACGATCACGACTTCGTGCTCGCCGGCAGCGCTCTTGCGGCGGATGTCCTGGGTCACGAACAACTCGGCCAGTCGCGTCTTGCCCACGCGCGTGGTGCCCAGCACCAGCGAGTGCCCGACACGCTCGCCGAGCGGAAGGCTGACGTCCACCTCGTCCGGTTCGATGCCGTGCAGGCGTGGCAGGCCGCCCACAGGCGGCAGCGGACGCACCGGGTTGAAAGGAGCATCCCAGCCCGTGAGCGCGGACAGCCGGGATAGCGGGAACGGCGCGAACTCCAGCCGCTCCTCCAGTCGCCGTGCCAGCCGGTAGGCAGGCGTCGGCTCGACGTATCGGCGGAACTCCGGCCGGTACGTCTGCATCAGCCTATGGGTGTGTTTTTGTTCCCACAGGAACCCGCGCCCGATGAAAAGCCGCTGCTGGCTGACGGGCACGTCCTTGCTCGTCATCACGTAGCGCGACAGGCGGCGGATGTTGCGTCGGTAGCGCAGGATCACGCGGGCATCGCGATAGCGGATCGCGCCGTAAGCGCCGAAAGCCAGCGCGCTGCCGACGCCCATCGACGGGCTCAGCGCGAGCGACCATGGGGCCACCAGGCACAGAAACGCGGCGCCTGCACACGCCGCGACGGTGTATAGCTCCACCGCTGGGCGTAGCAGAACCTCGACCGGCTGTTTCCCCGACATGGCTTCATTGCTCGATGCCGGTGGCCGTGATCAGCGCCGGGTAGTGCCGCAGCCCCAGGCGATCGGCCAGGTCGTCTCCGGCTACGGGCGCGAGCGGCACGCCCGGCACCAGGGCACGCAACCGTGCCAGGCCCTGCGCGGTCTCGACATTGACCACGAGGCCGACCGCGCCGCGTTCGCGCAAAGCGACGCCGCGGCGCTGCAGCCAGGCCCGGGAGGCGTCGTCGTCGCCGATGACCACGAACGGCCGCAGGCCGGGCGCTTCGATCACGCGCCGCGCGACGGTGCCGGGCGTGAGCTTGGCGCTACGCACCGGCAGCATCGCTGCCTCGTCCGCGGGTGTGGCGGGAACCTGTGGCGTCGGAATGGGCGGCCGGCCCGGGACATCGGCGCGCGCCTGGAGGTTGAGGGCCTCGTAGTACGGCAGCGCCGACGTGCCACCGCGATCTTCGACCACGATCAGCGGATCGCCGGCACGCGATGCCAGCGGCAGACCTGCCAGCAGCACAAGCAGGCCCCGCAGG
This sequence comes from Paracidovorax wautersii, assembly GCF_900113035.1. GTDB lineage: Bacteria > Pseudomonadota > Gammaproteobacteria > Burkholderiales > Burkholderiaceae_C > Paracidovorax > Paracidovorax wautersii. The sequence continues at coordinate 64,044 of NZ_FONX01000011.1, forward strand.
GCCAGATGGGATTTTGTCATGGGGAAGTCTCCTGGCGCGCGGCGAGCACCGCGGCGTTTGGATGTGCGCCCTGCACACGCGCGAGATGGCGCGACACGCTGCGCCGGTAGCGGGCGGCGGGCTCGCCGCCCGCAGGACGGTGGTAGCGGCCGATCGCGAGCAGCCAGTCTTCGCCGGACGTGTGCTGCTCGTTCAGGATTTCAGCGGCGATGGCGAGGTTTCGATACGGGTCCAGCAGGTCGCACGCGCTGGTGAAGCGATGCTTGTGGTAGCCGAGGTTGATCTGGACCAGGCCTGCATCGATGCGCGTGTGGGGCGTGGTACGCATTGCCTGTTGCAAGCCCGAGCAGGCGTCGGCGCGCGTGGCGAAGCGGCGCGACTGGCCGGCGACATTGAGGGACCACGGCCACGGCACGATGCGCCCGTTGCGTCGAACGCCGCTCTCCTGCAAGGCCACGGCGTAGAGCACGGTCGAGGGGATGCCCGCCTGCTGGGCGGCGAGCTGGTAGGCAGGTGGCGGAATCTCCTGGGCATGGACGGCGCAGGCGCACAGGCCGGTAGCGAGCACCAGTGCGCACAAGAGCTGCGAGAAGGAGGTGGCCGCTACGGCTGGCGCTGCCATTGGCCGTTCACCTCGCGCACAGCCGCGGGCAAGTCACCGGGCAGGCCCAGCGACAGCCAGCGGCCGCCGTCGTGGTTGAGGGTAATGCTGCCGCTGCGCACGCGCGCCGGGTCGATCTGCGCGCGCTTGGCCCAGTCGCGGATGCGTGCGTCGTCCTGGCGGCTGCCCACCATATACAGGTCGAACTCGGCACCCGAGGATTGCAGCCGCTGCACGAGCTGCCCACAGGCCGCGCAGCCGTCCTTGACGAACACCGCCATGCGACCGCTGCCGCGCGCGGTGCCGGTGCCCGGCCCGTCGTCGGGCAGGTTCACGCGCTGCATGCCGGGGTTCAGGCGCTGCCAGGCTTCGTCGTAGGCACGTTGGTAGGCGAGCAGCTTCTCGACGCGGCGAGCCTCGACTTGCACCTGCAGCTCTGCATAGCGCCGCCGTTCTTCGTCGGTGCGTGCCTCGATGCCTAGGGCAGACAGCGGGTCCAGGTTTGGCGAGTAGATGCCCAGCGGCCCATCCATCAGCTCGCGGTAACGCGCCCATTCCTGGGGTTGGAGCCCCCAGTTGCTTGCTACTCGGTCGTCCAGGACGCGGGCGGCCAGCGGGCGCTCCTGGCTCTGCGCATTGCGGGCTGGAGCTGTGGCTGGCTGTTGCGCCCACGCGGGCCACTGGACTGAAGCCAGTAGGAGTGCGGAAAGGATGATCGACGGCTTCATGTCGTGTGCTCCGATCAGGGAATCGCCACGCGACGGATCTGTTCGCCGGCTTGGAACACCGCAGCGCTGCCATCGATTGCCTGCAAGCGCCATGGACCGACCGCATCACCGGGCAACAGCACCTGAAGCTGGTCGGGCGTGAAGTCCCCGCTGCTCGGCGCGACGGACACACTGAGCTGGCCGGCGCGCAGTTCGGCGCCGACGATGCGGAACGGCAGTGGCGGCGGTTCAGGCTTGGCGGCGGGCTTGCTCGATGTGCGCGGCTGGGCGGGTGTTGCTGCACGCGCGGCGGTCTGACGCGTCTTGATCTGCTCGATCTCCGCGCGCAGCGCCTGAAGGTCGTCGGCTGCTGCGTAGCTGCTCAATGTCTTCTCAACTTGGGAAGCGCGTGCTTCCAGGATTTGGCGGGTGTCTTTGAGGTCCGCCGCCGTTGCGACCTGCGGACGCTGCTGGATGGTTCCGATGGTCTCGGCCAAGGCCACCGCCTGCGCTTCGAGGCGTTGCAAACGGGAGTCGAGCCGTTCCTCGTCGGCCTGGTCGCTCATCGCCTGGTAGCCGAGGGCCACGATGACGCTGAGACCGAGCAGCCAGAGCCAGAGCAGGCTTTGCGCCACCACGGCGGCAGCCGGGCGCCGCGAGGATTGGGGAGTGTTCATGGCTGGCCGCCTGGAATGGAGGGCATCAGTGGGAAGGTCTGCACCGCATCGGCGGCGGCCGGTTCAGGCATGGATTCGACGGCCATGCTGTCGCCGGGCCGCTCGAAGCAAATTTGTCGTGCGCGGTCATCCGCGTGCAGTTCCCAGGCCGGACCAGCTAGGGTGATCAGCGCGTCGCGCAAGGTCATGGGACCGAGATGCAGGTGCGCCGCCGGCAGCGGCAGCGCATACAACTCGATCACGGCATGTGCCGTTTGACACAGGCTGTAGCCGCTGCGCTTGAGCACGTGCCGCAGCCCATCGCCGACCGTGACGCGGGCATCCGCCGGCATCGAAACATCGATGGTCTGCAACAGCAGGTCGCGCTGCGCCGCCGTGGGGGCCAGCTCGACCAACGTGTAGCGCCCATAGCGCACAACGGGGATGTACTCGGGCGCTTCGGGTTCGGGCGCGGTCGAGACTTCCTCGAAGGCATCGGGTGCGTGCGGCGCAGTCGTTGTCGCGCAGCCGCCAGCCAGTACCGACCAAAGCAGGCCGAGAAATCCCGTCAGCAGGCGGCGTTCGGGATGGTGAAACCAGGGTGGAGAGGGGCACATAGCTCGGCGTCCTGAAACATCGAGCCCTCACCATCGCCGCTGGGGTCGTGCGCGGCAGCAAACAATGCGAATCACGCCCCGTCCGATTTTCCGACAGCCTCCCTCCAAAGAAAAAGGCCCCCGAAGGGGCCAATGAGAGCGCAGGTCGGACCCTGCCGAATCAACCCCGAGCCAGCTTCAGGCCAGGATCGACCTGTGCCAGTTGGGCATGCGCCCAGCAGCGCACGAGTTGGCCGTTCTCGCCGAGCGGCCGGTCCGCCATCGCCACCGAGTACTCGTCGGTATCGCTGGTGTCGTAGCAGACGACTTTGATCTCGCCGGTGTCGCAGCGGATGGAGTGGATCTGGCCGTCGGTCATATCGACCACGACGACCTGCGGGACAAGACCCAGTTCGCGGGCGGCCGACAGGATGGGGCCATATTCGGCAGCGTCGAAGCAGACGAACGGCCCTTCGTACCGGGCTTCTTCGGCCAGATCCTTGGCTTTGTGGTAGTGGGCACCCTGGTCGTATTCCTCCTGGGTGGTTCTGACCTTGAAGACCGGCATGTTGGGGGTGCCGGAAGCATCGACGCAGGCGACAGCGACTTGCATCTCGATCTCGCCGCCTTCAGCAGGCTCGGTCGGAGGGATGACAGCCTGACTCTCGGGTTCTTCGTCGGCCATACCCATGCGCTCGCGCATCTCGTCGGCGAATGCCTCGGGAGCCATCAGGCCGTAGCGCGCCAGGCGCACGGGGATGTCTTCAGCGTTCAGATTGCCGTCTTCGATGCGCTGCCGCATGAAGGAGGCGATCTCGGTTACCAGGGTGTCACTCTCAGCTTCCGAGGGCTGCTCGGACACATCGATCGACCACTTATCCACTTCCGCGGCGGTCTCGCCGGTCAGCAGACCCTCATCGATGGCGTATTCGCACATGCTGCGCAGCCGTGCCAGCATTTCCGATTCGGCCTCGCCGTTGAGCAGGTAAGTCACGTCCAGCGTGAGGCGAGCACTGACGACTTTGGTCGTTGCTTGGGTATTGGTGTTCATGGAAATCTCCTTGGGATCGAAAAAGCGCAGCCACGCCCACGGAGACCGTGGACGTGGCTGCAAGGTGGGAACAGCGGAAAGCCGGCGGCGTTAGGCCAGCGTTGGCGTGGGGATCAGGCGGCGACCAGTTGCCGGGCCAGTGCGACCTCGACCGAATCACCATCCTGGTTCAGGACGTCCAACCCTGATTCGGGCACGTCGCCCGAGGTGGACTGCGAGACCATGATCTTCTTGGCCATCAGTTCGAGGCAGGTCATCTGCGAGGAGCCGGCGTAGCCAAGGTAGATCACGCGCACGGGTTGCTTCTGCCCGATGCGCCAGGAGCGGCGTGCCGCCTGCTGCAGCGAGTACACGTTGTAGCCCGACTGCATGAACACGATCGTCGGAAACTCCAACAGGTCCAGTCCCGTTTTAACCAGCTCGGGGTTGGTGATGAGCACATCGATGCCACGGTCCAGTTGTTCGGCGATCCAGTCCTCGCGGCGGCTGGCATCCACGCTTGCGCGCAGCACCGCCACCTTGAAGCCTTCCTGCTCCAGCAGCACCTTCAACCGGCTGGTCGTGTCGCGCGTGCCGGTATAGACCGTGTAGGCCAGCACCTTGCGGCCCTGCGCCTTCTCCTCTTTGCAGATGTCGATCAGCTCACGCTCCTTGGGGCTGATCTCGAACTCGTTGAACTGAGCCGGGACGAACGCCAAGGTGTTGCGCGTGCGCGGATGCACCACGGTCTCCGACCGGAAGCAGCAATCTGGCCAGGCCAGTAGCACGTTGAGCACCACACCCAGCAAGGTCGTATCGCGTCGTGCAAGAGCCTGTTTCAGCTCCGCGGTCAGCCGACCCGCCAGATCGCGGTAGGCCGCGGCTTGCGCCGTGTCCATCGCGACTTCGCGGAACTCCTCGTCATACGGCGGCAGGATGTTGCCGCCGATGTCCTTGAGCTTGAGGAAGATCGTGAACGGCAGGATGCAGCGCAAGACGCCCTTGGGGCCGAAGCCCGGGGCCTTGACCGTGCGCACCGATACCTTGGTGCCCTTGGCCGTCTTGTGCGCCGTGCCGGTGCTCTCGGAGTAGATGTCCTTCAAGACCCCGTGATCGCGCATGAACGCCATCGCGGCCGAGGTCATGCTGCCGCTCGTGGTCGGGCGGTAGCCGTCTTCGATCATCCGCCCCGGAAGGGCTCGGAACAGCAGGTAGAACAGGTCGTCCCCGTAGCCGCCCATCAGCGTGCCAGTCAGCAGCAAGGTCTTGCGAGCCTTCGCTGCCAGCACGCCCATGGCCTGGCCTTGGGCACTGCCGCCGTTCTTGTACTCGTGCGCCTCATCGGCGATGAGCAGGTCGAACGTGCCTTGCGGCAGGTAGCGTTTGATGAACTCGGACGGCTGGTAGCCGCCTTCGCCAAAGCCGAACTCCATGTTGGCCATCGCACGTTCCATGCGGGTGGCCTGACGGTCGGAAAACACCAGCTCGCCGTTGCCGTCCATGAGGTTGATGAACTCATGGATGTTGTCGCCGAGCATCGAGGCCAGGAAGCCGTCTCCGAACTTCTGCATCAGCTTCTGCGCGGTGACTGCCCCGATGGTCGGGATGCGCTTCAAGGCTTTCAGCACGGCCGAGGACTGGTCGCTGCCGGACAGGCTGCGTGGGCGGATCAGCGTCCACAGGGGCGCTGCGCAATGGCTGCACTTCCTGCGGTACTCCTCGGCTTCGAGCGCGACCGGGTTGACCGGCTCGCCGTCGAGGTCGGTGATGACCGTGCCGCAGTCCGGGCAGGCCGCCACGTCGCCGTGGCGGGTGCGCCGCTGGGTGAAGACAGGCTTCCAGTGGAACCCCATCCGCATCCTGACGCGCCCCAGGACAAAGAACTCCTGGCCGGTCGGCTGCACACCCAACTGCTCGCGCAGCTTGATGAGCTTGACCAAGGTATCGGGGCCGTTGAGCACCCAGACCTTCGCGCCCGCTACTGTCTCCTGGATCTCGCGCCGCCACTTGTAAACAAGGTGCGGGGGCGAGAGAACCAAGGTCCGGCGGTAGCCTTCGGCGTTGAGCACAGCGGCCGTGGCGATGCCGACGGTCGTCTTGCCGCAGCCCATCTCGCCATTGACGATCGCGGCGCGCTCGCCACGGTCAATCAGCAGCTCCGCGGCGGCGTGGACGACTTCGGCCTGGGCCTGGAACAGCTTGCGCTTGAGGCTGGCGACGATGAGCTGGCGATGTGCTTGCGGTTGGCCGGTATAGACCGGCGGGTTGGCGCTGTTGAGGGCGTCGAGCAGTTCGTCGCCGAACTCGCCGACGAAATCCTGAAGGCTCAGGGTCAGAGGGGAAGATTCCGCGTCGAGCAGTTCGCCCTGTACGGGCGCGGCTTCAGCGGCATTGGTTTCGAGATCGAGGGACATGGTGATGCTCCAAAGAAAAAGGGGCATGCACCACCCCCAGCGGGGCAGTGGCATGCCCCGTGGTGGGAAGTAAATCGACGCGTGGCCGACGGTGGTTGAAGGTGCTGGCCTGGGTGGCCAGCGGCTGAACCGTGCTCAGTCCTCGGACGGCAGAACGATGACGGTGGCGTGGCGCTCCGCGTCGGTAACGATGCGAATGGCCAGCCCCGGATGGATCACGTAGTGCGATGCCAGCGATGCGCCTGATTGAAGCGCGGTGCTGTTGGCCTGCCATTGCTGGACGTTGACGTCGCCCCAGTCGCCACGGGTGTGGCGCCTGAAGTACGGGATCGGGTCGAGGCGACCCGAGCGGACCAGGCGGTCAATGCCTTTGCTGAAGATAAGCGCCCCGATGGGGAACGCCAGGTTCTGACAGTAGGTTTCGATGCGATGTGATGCCATGGGCTCCTCCTTGATGAGTCATTGAGCCACGACACCCCTGCCGGAGTGAAGTGGCTCCGTCAGGAGAATGAGGATGACGATGTGGGGACGTCAGATCAGGTCCCGCTCTTCGGGAAGCTGGATCACCGTGGTCTGGTGGTCCTCGCTGGTCTTGACGATTAGCGCCAGGTCCGGCGTGATCCTGAACTGCGAGATCATCAGGTTGTCCTGTTGGATCGCCACGTCGTTGGCTTGGCGTGTGGCCTCATCGATCTCGCCCCAGTCCCCGCGCACATGGCGCTGGACATAGGCTAAGGGGTCGATCAGGCCTCTTCGGGCCAGCCAATGCACCTTCTCGCTCAACTTCAACGTACTCGGTGCGAACAACGGTTGCTTGTGCGGCGCTGGCCGCTTGAACGGATTCGGGAACATGGTGTTTCTCCTTCGATGTGGTACAGCAGGACGGCAGCGCGTCCGGTGGATCAGCGGATGGTCAACACCTCGCCCCGTGTCGCGGAGCCAGGCGTCATGTCCCACGCGCGGATGACGGGCACAAACTTGTCGGTGAGGATGCGGGTCTCGGCGATGGAGCCGTCTTCGCGTTCGGTGAATTCCCGCTGGAGCGTTTTGTCCTTGTGGGTGTCACCTTTGACGACGAGCACGCGCCCCGTCTGGGAGCGCACAACGCCGGAGATCGCGCCCGCTGCCAAGGCCAGGGCGAGATGCCAGTGGGACAAGGCTCGCGCCGGTGGACGCAGCGACTGCTGCGCGGCCCCCAGGTGCGTGTCCAGCGACGGCCAGAGGCCTTGCAGCCGACCGACCTCATCGGCGAACTGCTCCGGCTCCATCGTCACGCGGAAGAAATGCTCCGGCTCGACCGGACTGGCGGGGACGATGTACGGCAGGAACGGCCATTCGCTCGGCAGTTCCTCGGCTTCGACTTCGCCAAGCCCAACCTGCAGCAGCAGGTTGCGCACGGCCTTGACGCCATCGGGGGCCTGCTCGCGCTGGCGCACCCTTCGGCCAAAGATCACCACCTGCTTGAACTGCGTTTCCACCGCTCGGTAGATCCGCAGATCGGTGTAGTGGCGTGTCAGCCAACCAACCAGCTCCGCGTCGAGCACGTAGCCGGGGACGATGAAGACCAGCATGCCGCCGTACTGCAGCAGCGACAGCGAACGCTGATAGAACAGCTTTTCGAGGCGGGCACGTCCCTGACCTTGATAGCCGATGTTGCCGTTGACGTCCTTGGACAGGTCGCCATACGGCGGGTTGAGCCAGAGCAACCCGAAGGACTGTTTGGAGACCATCGTGTCCATCAGGTCCGCGTGCAGGCAGTGATCGACCAAGCCTCGGGCATGGCGTGCCCGCTCCGCGTCGAACTCGACCGCGAATGCCTTGGCCTGGTCACGCCCGAGGGCATAGGCGGCTTCGGCGATCGCCACGCCTTCGCCGGCGCAGGGATCAAGGATGCACATCGGCCCGTCGCTGGGCATCAGTGCGTTGAGGGCTCTTTCGAGCGTGGGTTCGTCGGTCGGGTAGTACCCGTTCTTGGCGAAATTGCGGGCGAGCCGCGGGAACATGAGGGCCATGGAAGTCTCCTGGTTGGCGGGGATGAAAGACGGAAGCACGCCGAGACGTGCCTCCGAGGGGGTCAAGCCGCTACCGCTTCCGGCGTCCAAATCTTGGTCGGATAGGGATAGGCGGTGAGCGCGTCACTGCGGATCAGGGAGCCCAGCGCCAGGGTCAGCGCCGGCACGTCGATGGCGAGCCGATGGCCTTCCAGCGGCCCGAGGGCGAACGGAAGGCGGGCCAGCATCTCGCGGCTTTGCAGCAGTTCCAGCACGGTCTCGCGCCAGTGGTCGAGTAGCGGCAACGGGCAGGTGTCCCGCACCAGCATCCACAGGCGGTCAAGCCGGTGGGCGCTGTCGCGCGGCAGCAGTGCCAATGCGCTGGCGTTGGCCTTGTCGGGCTTGACGCAGCGCCGGTCGAACAGCCACACGTTGGACAGCGAACCGAACAGCGTTCGCCGGTAGGCGCGGGTCATGCGCTTTTCCAGGCGATCGACGTTGCCGATGAACACCGGGACGCTGCCGCCCTGGTCGGTGATGACGTGGAACTGGTCCAGTCCCTGCTCGTCGCGCCCGAGGGTCAGGCGAGCGAGGAATTGCTGGACGGCGGTGTCGCGTGCCCAGATGGACAGGAAGATCAGGTTGCCCTGGTCATCGCCAACGCAGGCGTCGGCCATCACGTCCGGGCATTCGTCGATGCGGTACAGCGTGGAAGAAGTGTTTGCGGGCATGGTGGTGTCCTCGGATGAGCGGGAACAGCACCGCCCGTCGGGGCAGGTACTGCCCCGGGGGGGGTGGAAGAAAACCGCTCAGTCCGGCTCGAACTGCCGGGTGTGCGGGTTGAAGTGAAGCGCCTCGTCCACCGCGGTGATCGGCGTGAAGCCGTCCAGGTAGATGTTGTTGAGGTACTGGTCGCGATAGGTCAGCGCCTGCCGTGCCTGCTCCTCGGTGAGGCCGTTGTCGATGAAGTACGCCAGCATTTCCTCGTCGGAGGAAACTTCGTCGTTGGACAAACTGCCTTCAACGAGCTTTAACAGCGAGGCGGGGAGCGCAGCCAGGATCGGGTCCATGTTGGTTCCTCCTGGCTCAGGCCAATAGTGCCGCGGCGGGTGCCGTGGCAACCGTGGGTGTACGACGCCGCGCGTGGTAGGCGCGAACGCCTGCACGCCAGTCGGCGGACTGCTCCGGTGCGAGGTCCAGATAGGACAGCGGGCACGAGTAGTAGTACGGGTGCATGGACTCGTCCAGCGGCTTGTAGCCCCACTGGTTGCCGCTGCGCTCCAGAAGATCGCAGCGGATGTAGCGCAGGGACTGGCCCGGCGCGAGATCACGATGCACGCCTTCGGCCCTGGCCGTCACTTCCGCGACGGACCAGAGGACGTTGCCGCGCAGCGTGTGGGCGATGACCTTCACGCTGGCGCGCTCGGTCTCCTGCGGTGCGATCAGTTCGGCGATCAGTTCAGACCGCGATTGGGGAGAGAAATACCAGCCCATGAGAGGCCTCCTGAAGAAGTAGAGCCAGAGGCCTCCCCGTGGGGAAGAACCCCCAGCGGGTGATGGAATGCCGCGTGTGCGGCGATGGAATGCAGTGCGGGCTAGGAACCGCAACCGGCCGGGCAGCAACCCAGCGTGATCCCATGCGAACAGCAGCCGTTTTCAGCGAGCCAGTCCTGGGTTTCCTGCCGTTCGGCAGGTGTTGCGTAGTCCCATTCCTGGGTCGCGATTTCCAGCGCATGAACGCGCTGGCTTTCCGGCAATCGACTGGCTTGCGCGTCGATCTCCGAGCTGAAAAGCGTGACCCAGTGATCCCAGGACAGGCCGCAACCACGTTGGGCATGCTCGGCGGCCGTCTTGCAAACGGCGCGCCACGCGGTTTCGTCCAGCGCGGAACGGGGTGTATCGCAAGTGATGGTGGACATGATGGAGACCTCCAGAAGAAAGCCGAGGCCACCCCCGCATGGGGAAGGAACCCCAGCGGGTGGATGAAGAACACCGCGGATGCGGTGTCTGCAATCACGCAGGTTGCAGTTCGGCCTGGCGGCTCCACTCCTGCGTCTTGAAGTCCAGCGCGTAGCCCAGTTCGCCCAGGCGGGCGATCTGGGCGCGCAGGGCGCGGCGGTCGATGGTCGAATCCAGCTTCACAGACTCGCCCAGCGGCCACAACAGGCCGAACAGCGCGGCGTCGCCATCCTCGGTGCTGCCGGGGGCAGCAGCCGCAGCAGGCGGCGCGTCCACGCCGAAGGGCGTGGTATCGACCAGCGGGTCCGCGGACGTCTGCACGGGTGCAGGTTTGGCGGACCTGGATGCCTTGGCGGGTTTGGCCGGCGTTGTCGCAGGCTGTGTCCCTTGATCTTCATCGAGCGGATCGACTTCCTGCGGGGCGAAGCTATGTGCTTCGGCCTTGCTCAGCTTGTCGATGCCGAAAAGTGTCATACCGTCCAGGTTGGCGCGCATCTCGAAACGCATGCTGCCGTCGCTGATCGGATAGCCTTTGAGGAAGATGTAGCGAAGGACGAACTCCCCTTGATACTTGCCCTCGGGGTATTGCTCCAACTCCGCGTCTTTAATCGTGAATTTTCCGAGTTGGCATTCGAGCTTGCCAACATTGAACTTTCCGTTGCGGCCATGAATGGTGCGCAGCGCGAGCTGGCCCGGGACGATGATGGGAGTGGCCGATTTCTCGGGTGCCGATGTGACTGCCATGATGCTTCTCCTTGAGGAATAGGAAAAAGGCAAGGCCCCGTGAGGGGCCATGCCGGATCAGAACGAAGCAGCCAATGCCGGCTCCTGCTCTTCGACTTCACCTGCGGGCTCGCGCTCGGCGGGCTCGATAGGCTGGTCGGCAGCGGTGTCGGCGGCGTCCTCGGCTTCGGGCGCGGGTGCGTCCTCGGCCTGCGACGCCTCGGCTTGCGCCTGGCTCGTCGGATAGACCTGGGTGCCGTCGATCTTGATCAGACCGATGTGGATCAGCGTCGATTCCAGGCTCGCTCCCGGCTCCCCGGCGCGCTCACCCTTGGTGCGGATGTACGGATCGATCTTCATGTCGTTCAACTTGAAGGCGATCAGCACCTTGCGGTCCCCTTCGATGGCCTGCACGCACCGGCGAACCAGGTGCTCGGCTTCAGGGGTGGCGACGATGGTGTCGAAGTACCGATAGTCCGGTTCACCGACAGGCCCGGCCAGAGCCGCGACGCAGCACGACAGGAACGGATCGCCATCCTTGGGGGTGACGTCCTTCGGACGGCTGAGGTAGCCGATGCCGCGGGTGATCAGCTCGTGCTGCTTGATGGAAGCCAGTTCGGCCCGGTCAAGCGGCTCGGCCTTGAGCAGTCGCGCCTTGAGGGACGCGGCGGCTTCACCCTTGCGCTCGCCCTTGTCGCGGATGTACGCATCGCCCCACAGGTCGCCGAGGCGGAAGCGCACCAGCGGGCGCTGCTTGGGATCGTCAACGCCGATGTAGCGCTGGACGAGGTTCTTGGCCTCGGCACCCGAGACCTTGACGTCGAAGTAGCGGTAGCTGGGGTCCCTGGCGGGGCCGACCAGCGCGGCAACGGTGCATGCCAGGAAAGGCTGCGCACGGCGGCCGCCCCGGACAGGCACTTCACGGACACGCTGGATGTAGCCGATGCCCGAGGTGTGGAGGTCGAAATACGATTTCTCGTTGGACGTGGTGTTCATGGTGAATCTCCATAGGGAAGAAGCGGAGACACACCAGCCCCACGCATGCGGGGAAAGGTGCGTAACCCCGCGGTGGGTCGATAAGGCGAAAGCATCCGCCACCAGAGACTGGTGGCCGCTCGCGGATGGATGCGGTGCGAGCTGGCTCGGTCACGCAGTGGGAACTGCGACGCAACCTTGAAGACCGATGGTTGCTTGGCATGTCGCTGACAACGTCAGCAGGCATGGGGTCAGCATGGCCGGGCCTCGCGCGCGCGACAGCAATCAATCGGCATCCGGGCGCTTCCCATTTTTTCCAGGCTGCCCAGTTCCGCCCAAAAGAAAGCCCCCGAAATGGGGGCTTCAAGGGGTATGCGGACATTTTTGGACTACGCCGATTCCACCGCCGCCAGCGACAGATACGTAGCGGTGGCGGACAGCTCCAGATCATCTGAGCTTTGCAGAATGCGAGTGAAAACGCTGTCTTTCGGGTCGAAGAACTCGCCGAAGTCGTCGCCGCCAAGCTCGGCGCGTGCCAGTTCCCACCAGTCATCGAACGGGTCGGTATCCGGGTTGCAGCCGACGGCATAGGCCAGCAGCTTCACGCGGCCATCGGGGCGGCGCTCTCCGCGCTCGGCGAGGAAGTACACGCCCTGGTCCTTGGCCAGGGCGACGCGGCATTGGTTGGCGATGGCTTCGGCAAGCACGGGGCGCAGGTCGGAGCCTCTGAATCGCAGTGACATGGTTGAAATCTCCTGTATGGATGAAGAAAAAAGCCCTCCACCGAAACGGATGGAAGGCTTGTGGGGCAGTCGCCGGTAGGCTGTGGACTGATCAGTCGTGCCGCTAGGCTTCCTGTCTGGCACGTCAGGCTGGAACCGCCTGACGTTGCCGAAAGGCTTTGGCGTCGATCACGCTCACGTCGATCAGGCGCCAGCGCCCGTCGTCGATGAGCCGCTCCAGCACTTCACCGAGCATGTCGAAATACACCTCGTCGTGCCTATCGACCAACTCACCGTCGCGGTGCAGCTCCACCACGTAGGTGTCGCCGCCACGGTCGTAGAGGATCGTCACCTGACCCTCGAACTTGGTGGTTGAGACCGTGAAGCTGATCGCCGGCGGGGTCTCGATGATCCTGGAGGGCTTGGGATCGACCCAGGCGAAGTCGCGGGCACCTGCATCGACCAGCATGTGGGTGATGCACCGGAACCCGTCGGGCGCGGGCATCTCCTCCAACTGCTCGATGAGTTGGCCCAGCTCCATGCACTGCGGCTCGGGAATGGGCAGCTTGGCGGGTGCTTTGCCAAGGATATGCCTCGTGATGGTGTAAGGCGTGCCATCCGAAGTCTTCTCGGTGACGACTTCCGGGGTGTCCGCGCGAAGCCCGTCGAAACGTCGCCGGGCGTAGGGTTGGACATGGACCTTGGCGCCCTCGCTGGGAACGGTGGTCACCAGGTTGGGATCGAGCACGGCGAACTCGGAAGGCTTGAGCTTGACGACGATGGCATCGTCGGTCGCGGAGACTACCTTGCCGTTGAAGGGCTGAGGGTCAATGGCGAAGCCCAACGTCGAGGACTGCGGCTGATCATCGAATACGCGGTATTTGAACGAACGCACGTTGCGAGGGACATGGCCCGCGACAAGCGAAGGCATCATGGATTTGATGAGGGAACGGTCCATGGGAATCTCCTTGAGGAAGAACAAGGGATTCCCCGCCCGCAAGGGAGAGGTCCCTTGTGGGTGGCGTGAACGGACGGGGTACGTCCATAGGAAGAAACGACCAGCACGGTTTCCCGCACTTGCAGCCTTGAAGGTCTCGGCTGCCAGGGCATGTGTCGGCAACGCCGACGAACATGGAGCAAGGATGGCTCTGGAATGGGCGGCCTGCCTGCAAGAAATCGCACAGCGTCGCACCCGCTTTCCTGCGCTGCGGACAAGAAAAAGCCCCTCGAAAAGGGGCTTGGTTGGGTCAGGCTTCGTACACGAAGTAGTGCTCGCGCTGACGTGGGAAGAAGACATGCTTCCATGTATCGCCGCTGGTGTTGCCACCGTCGAAGACGACCATTTCGTAGTCGTCAATGTCGGTGTCCACCAGGTCGGCGCTGGCGATATGGCGCATGTGCAGCGTGCCGCTCATGCGCTCGAATACCAGGATCTGGCCGATGGCGTCGTCCTGGCCCATGGCATTGACGCAGGCGCCGAGCTGGTGCTCGAAGTCTGGCGTGCGCGAGATGAGGTCGGGGAACATGAGGTTGCTCCTATGAAAATGGACCAGCCCGGCTCCGGGAGGGAGACGGGCCGGTATGGGGGAGAACAAAGAGGAAGGATGTTGCGTCGAGCGGCTGCTAGGATTCGGCCAACGGCAGGCCCAACAGCACGGGTGCGTCGGCGTCGAGAATCAGGATGCGCACGTCGGCCTGGCCAGCCAGTTCAATGACGTTCGCCAGGTCATCCGGCATACCCTTGCTTCGGTGCTCCTGGCGAAGCTGCTCCGCACTGATGCCCTCGGCGTGGTCCAGGTTCTTGTCCGTCCAGGGAGTGGAGATCAGCTTGATGCCGATCGCCGGGCTGTACGGAACCCGGAACGCGATGAACAGGAATGCCTCCGGCGTAGCGAGGTCTGCCAGGTTGGCGAGGTATTGGCCGGTTTCTTGGCTGATGTGTGCGCTGCTGATTTCCCAGCACCGGCTGTAGTAGCCGGTCTCGAAACTCAGGCGCTGTACGACTTCCCGCGCTGCCTCTGCCGAATAGGCGTCGCCGACGTGGATGGGGCGACCGTCGAAGTCGTCGCCATGGATGGCATAGACCACGGCACCGATTACACCTTCGCCGCTGACACCTTCTGCGGTATCGCATTCGGCCAGCACCTCGGCACTCACGGGTTCGGGACCATTCCTGACCACGGCGAAATCGCTGGTGACGATGCACGAGGATGAAATCAGTTCCTCGTCGGAAAAGTGCTTTTGACTCGCGTGGATGATTCGCCAGACATGCGGGCTTCCGTCGTCGTAGCCGATGCACAGCGTGCGGACGATTTTCAGATTCCAGTAGCCGCGGAGAAAGGGATTGGGTTTCTGGGACATGGGAACTCTCCAGATTTGAATATTGGGGCCAATCTCCGCCACCGGGAATTGGACCCGGTTGGTTGAAAGTGGAAAATGCGTCAGTCGGCGCTGATCGTTGGCGTCTGAACCAGCCGTTCGGCGATGCGATGGCGCACATTTAGGCGAAATTGCTCATCGGTGATGCCGGCAAGCAGGTTGGCGGCCTCCAGCGCGATCAACGCTGAGGCCTCTTCGATGTCGGCGGCCAGGATGGTGTTGCGCAGTTGATCGCCGAGTTGAAGCGCCTGCGAGGACGTTCTGAAGACCTGGACCTCACGGCTCAGGTAGCAGCCGTTGCCGCCGAACTCGAATAGCCTTGGCTTGCTGCAATACCAGCAGCCCTCAAACTGGATGGCGGTCAGGTTATGGCCGTCATCGAAGCGGGTAGCGATCAGAAGCAGGGCTTCCAGGTCGGCGCCGTCCTCGAATTGGTGGTGCTCGATCAGGTTCTCCAGCTCCCCGTCCTGGTCAGCACCGAAGTGCGCGGCCAGCCGTTCAAGCAGAGGCGGAATCGACAACTCTTCGTCGTCGGGCATGGGGATGCCGAGTTGTGTGGCCAGGTTTTCCAGACCGTCCAGCACATCTGTCCAGCGTGGATCATTGGTTTCGGCGATCTGGGCGATGTAGGCCTGCCCATTGCCGGGATGGTTTTCGTCGAGCGCGAAAGCACCGAACAGTGCCTTGATGACGGGAGTAACGCGGTTGAGCACGAGAACGCCCGTGCCTTCGTAGTAGTTGTTTGCCATGCTGGCTCCTTTCGAGAAGAGCGGAGCCAGCCCATGCGGACGATGGCGTCCGCAGGGAATAGCCCAAGGCCGTTGGCGTCGGGCGATGGGGAAGAAAAATTGAGGGACATGGCCTTATGGGCGCATGTCCCTCACGGGGGGATCGAGAGGACAGTGGCGTGCCGGAGACCGGCTCACCAACCGCTGTAGTTCACCAGCAGGTCGGCGATGACCTTGCGGCGTTCCAGATCGAGACCGTCGAAGTCCGACAGCCCGTGGAAGCGGCAGCGCTTGAGCATGGCACCGCCCTCGCGCGCGTTGTAGAAGCTGACCATGGCGGACAGGAACATGCGTTCGCCGCTGCTCAGGACGCCGAGGGCATCGTTGAGCCGCAGCATGTCGGGACGCAAATCCCACTTGGTCTTGGCCTGGTTCAGGCCTTCACGGGTGCCGTCGCCGAACCACTCGGGACCAGCAATCTCGACACCGCGCTTCCAGGCCTCGAAGAAGGCTTGGGGCGCGGCAGCGAAATGCTGCTCTTCCCGCATGATCTGATCGACGACTTCCCGCGGCAGTAGCTGGTTCATGACGTGATTTCTCCAGTTGGATCAGGGAATGGCGAGCTGGGACCAGCCGCCTCTTTCGAGGGCGCGTTGAGCCGCGGCATAGCTGCGGAAGTACTCGCGGGATTCCCGCGAAACGGGACCTTCGGTATCGCGCGTGCCGATGTAGTGGCCGGCGGCGCTTTGCAAGACTTCGAGCGGCAGGAACTTGCCGCAGTAGGTCAGGGCCAACTGGCCGAAAGAGGCTTGCTGGGACATGGACGGGCTCCTTGGAAAAGCGGGGCCTTGTCCCTCACGGGATGGCAGCTCCCGCACGCGGTTGATAAAAAGCATCAGCGTCACGGGGACGCTCATCCGCAGAATTGATGCGATGCGGACTGGTGGGTGACGCGGGAGAGACCCGCGGCAGCCTGGAACCCTGGCTGCTGGCATGTGCTGACGAATCAGCGAACATGCAGGCAGCTTCGTGCGAGGGCTGCGCCGCGTCAGTTGGAAAACGGCATTCGGCCCAGCCCCGATTGATGAGCACAGGAAAAGAAAAGCCCCGCATCGAGTACGGGGCTGTCAGGAGGGTGCGGTGGCGCTGGGTCAATCGGGCTTGTCGCCCAGGACATGCTGCTTCCACAGGTCGAATGCCCGCTCGGGCGGAAGCTCGGCGAGGATGACGATGGGCTGGGCCTGCCTGGTGCGCAGCGAAGCGAAGTACGCCTTGCGGTCGGCGATAGCCTTGAGCTTGATGCCTTTGATGAACAGCAGTTTGCCGTCCTTGATGAACAGCACCTTGTTGCCGATGTCGCGGTTGAAGGCGGCTCGCACCTTGCGCTCCGCGTGCATGGCATCGGCCAGTTCATCGACCAGGAAGTCGAGCGTCATGTCGATGTAATGAGGGTCTTCACCCTCCTGGCCTAGATCGAGCGGCGCAGGCGGCAAGCCCTTGGCAAAGGCTTCGGCCTGAGCCAGCAGCGTCGTCTTGCCGTTGAGCGCGCGGAGGAATGTCGAGCCGCCATGCCCGTCGTTGCGGGCCTCGGCGATGGGAGTGCCGTCGAACACGATGGTCGCGGTGAAGCACAGCGTTTCCTCGCTGGCGAAGTCGGCGACCTTGAGGTTCTTCAGCGTGATGCGGTCTTGCTTGGTGATGGTGTCCATGGGAAGTCCTGAAATCGACCGGGTGGCGACATGCCCCTGACGGGACGTGGCGACCATCCCGTGGGTTGGAGAAAGGAGGCATCGATGCCCCGGTGGGCAGCGTTCGCCGGTGAGATGCCGAAGCGAACTGGTGGGTGGCGTGGGCGGAACCCACGGCAGCCTTGACACCCTGGCTGCGGGCTGCTGCCGATACATCGGCAATGCAGGGGGAGAATGGCGCGGCCGGCAGGCTGCGTCGTCGATCAATCCGAAGCGGTCGAGTCCGTCTTGTGCAGGCACTGCACCAGCCGGTTGCCCAGCCAAGCCATGCACGGGACGGCCATGGAGTTGCCAATCGCCTTGTAGCGCGGAGCGTCTGCGGCAGGCTTGCCGCGATACGGGATCAGCGTGTAGTCGTCGGGCATGCCCTGCAGCCGCTCGCACTCCATGGGCATCAGCCGCCGCACCCGCCATTGCGACCAGTCCGCTGCACCGGATTCATTCCAGTCGTAGCGGAAATGTGCCTCGAAGTCGGGGGCCAGGACATGGGGCTTGTCTGCGCCGCCGCCGCTGGTACGCAACGCCGCCGCAACGCTTCCGCCCAGTTCGGCAGCAAGACCCTGCGTCCGTCCCCGCAGGGCAACGCAGGCCACCATCGGCACACCGTAGCCCGGCTTGCCGTTGGACAGGACGGTGCAAGACACCTGTCCATGGCCCGACTCGAAGCGCACTTCGCCGCGGTTGTTCTGCGCGAAGGCGATGGCGGGCACGACGCCTGCGTTCGCATGGCTGTTGCGATGCCCGCCGGCACGCAGCGTCGGCGTCAGGTCGATCGTGGCGTCCGCGCCGCTGCCCTGGGCGGTGAAGGCGATGATCGGCACGCCCTTTCCCGTACCGTCCTCGCTGCTGCCCTTGCCGTTGTTGGCGGTGTCGAGGGTGTGGGCGATGCTGCCGGCGATGGACTGCACCATGAACGTCTCGGTGCGGATGTCGTGCTTGGGACCCGCGGCCATCAGGCATGCCGCAACATCGACGGGGCCAATGCCGCCGCTGAATCCGAACGTCGTCGTGACCTTGCCGTAGGGCTGGTTCAGTCCAGCGAATCCTGCGTATCCGCCTGCTGCTGCAGCACCCGGTCCAGCAGCGCGGGCAGCTTCTTGCCACGGCGCGCGGCCCGCAGAAGAATCCCCGCGCAGGCCTGTGCGCTCAAAAAGTACTTCGGAGGGATCGAGGTCATCACCACCACATGCCACAAGAAACACGCGCTTGCGGCGTTGGGCGACACCGAAATATTGAGCGTCGAGCACGCGCCAGGCGATGCGGCGGCGGGGTCCAGACACACAACCAGCGTGCGCCCATTTTTCCCCTGGCGGCTGGAGCGCACGGCTTTCTCCGGCCAGTGCGCCCAGGAAATGCCCGAAGGCATTGCTGCGGTCGTTGAGGACGCCGGGGACGTTTTCCCAGACGAGCGTTGCCGGCGGGCGGCGGTCTTGGTGGCGGGTTTGGTCGATGGCATTTGCAAGCTCCACATAGGCAAGGGTCAAGGCGCCGCGCGGGTCGTTCAACCCCTGGCGCGCGCCGGCAACGCTGAACGACTGGCACGGCGTGCCGCCGACCAGGATGTCGGGCGCCGGCACGGTGCCGGCGCGCACCTGACGGGCGATCGCGGTCATGTCGCCCAGGTTGGGCACATGGGGGTAACGGTGGGCGAGCACGGCGCTCGGGAACGGCTCGATCTCGGCGAACCACGCGGCTTTGAGGCCGAGGGGTTGCCATGCGAGGCTCACGGCCTCGATGCCGCTGCACACGCTGCCGTACAGCAGTGGCGCGGCCTGGGGCGCACCGCGAAGGGTGCAAGGTTGCGGGTTCATGTCGGGTCTCCTGTTCGTGTGGCCCGGGGCGGGCCGGGACGTTGATAGGCAGGAGAAAGGCGCCGAAGGCCCTGCGGCCTTCGGCTCGGGAGGACAGAACCACCCGTGGGCTGGTGCAGGCCCGGTCGTCGCTAGAACCGTCTGCTCATCAGCAATCACACCCGGCGCATGTCGTGGTTCGCGCCGGCATCGTCTGGCGCACATCCGCGCACAAAGGGAGCCCGTTTTTGCGCCGGCGGGCACCGGCACCGAATACCGCTGACCACGAAGGGTCTCCGGGTGGCTCGCGCAGCTTGGCAAGCCACCGGGGGACCCTTCGCAGAGGCGGGAGAAATGCAGATCAGCAGAACGCGCAGGAGGCGGTTCGCGGAGAAGCTACCTTCAGGTCCCGCGGCCGGGGATGACCAAGCGGGACGCGCACACGGACAAGAAGGCGTTGCGCGCTGGGCGTCCCGCAGGGCGTGCGGAACACAGGCCGCGCCGCCGATGGCGGGCACGGTTCACGGGGAACGGGGTCGGTCAGGAGCCTTTGCGGCCGCTGCGGCGCGGGCGCGAGGCACCACGCTTGGACGTGCCGGATTCGACCGGCAGCGTGCCTTTGCAGTCGGGGTAGCGACTGCACGACCAGAATGGGCCGCTCTTGCCGGTGCGCTGGCGCGTCGGTGCGCCGCACTGTGGGCAAGGCGGTCCGTGGGGAACCTTGATGGACAGGGACGTGCTGCCGTACTGCGCGATCAACTGTGAGATCCATGCAGCCTGCTTGCCGATGAATACGTCCAGCGTGAGCTGTCCAGCTTCGATCATGTCCAGCGCCTGTTCCCAGACGGCGGTTGTCCCTGGGTCGGCAATCGCTGTGGGCACCGCGTCGATCAGGGTGAAGGCCGCATCCGAGGCACGGATGGCGCGGCCCTTCTTCACGAGGTAGCCCCGCGTCAGCAGGCCACTGATGATGTTGGCCCGCGTCGCTTCGGTGCCGATGCCGACCGTATCCTTGAGCTTCTGTTTCAGGCGCGGGTCCGAGACCAGTTTGGCGACGCCCTTCATGGACTTGACCAACTCGCCCTGCGTATAGGGCCGAGGGGGCAGCGTCTTGAGCGCCTTCAGATCGACGTCGGCCACCTGACATGCCAGGCCCTCGCGCAGCGCGGGCAGTACCTGGCTGCGCGCCGCAGGGTCGCCATCCTCCTCGGATTGCGGTTCGGCCAGCACCAGGCGCCACCCCTTGACGACGACCTGCTTGCCGGTGGCCGCCAGCGTCTGCTGGCCGCAGGAGAGGTTCGCCACATTGCGGTCGAACTCGTGGTGAGGAAGGAATTGCGCCAGGTAATGCGCCCGGATCAGCCGATACACTGCCAGTTCCTTCTCACTCATGGTCGAGAGGTTCGCCGGTTCGAGCGTCGGGATGATGCCGTGGTGAGCAGACACCTTCGCGTCGTTCCAGGCGCGTGAGCGTTGAGTGCGGTTGAGCTGGTCCATGATCGGTCGCAGCAAGGGATCGGTCTTGACCAGGCTGTCGAGGACCGTTGGCACCTCGGCGAACATGCTTTCGGGCAGGTAGCCCGAATCGGAGCGCGGGTACGTCGTGGCCTTGTGCGTCTCGTATAGGGCCTGAGCAATGTCTAAGGTCTCCTGCACATCGAGCCCAAGCTGCCTGGAACACACCTCCTGCAAGGTCCCCAGGTCGAACGGCAGCGGCGGGCCTTCCCGCACGCGCTCGGTTTCGACCGCCACCACCTGGGCGCTGTCCGCGGCGCGGATCTGCTGCGCGGCGTGCTGCGCGATGGGCTGCTGCAGGCAGCGGCCGGCGTCGTCGGTGCATGCTTTCGGGGGAACCCACTGCGCGGCGAAAGTCTGGCCACCGGCGGACAGGGACACGTCGATGGCCCAGTACGGCACGGACACGAAGGCGGTGATCTCGCGGTCGCGGTCCACGACCAGTTTGAGCGTGGGGGTCTGGACGCGGCCTACCGACAGCACGCCGTCGTAGCCGGCCTGCCGTCCCAGCACCGTGAACAAGCGGCTGAGGTTCATGCCGACGAGCCAATCCGCCCGAGAGCGCGCCAGCGCCGAGTAGTACATCGGCAGCGTCTCGGCCGATGGCCGGAGCTTGCCGAGTGCCGCGCGGATGGACGCATCGTTGAGCGCCGACAACCACAGCCGTTCGATGGGACCGCGGTAGCCGCACAGGTCGATGATCTCGCGGGCGATCAACTCGCCCTCGCGGTCGGCATCTGTGGCGATGACAAGCTGGGTCGCCTTAGCCAGAAGCGCCTTGACGACTTTGAACTGCGTGGCGGTTTTAGGTTTGACCTCGACCCGCCAGTGCTGAGGAATGATGGGCAACTGCTCCAGCGACCAGCGCTTGAGCGCCGCGTCATAGACCTCGGGGGCTGCCGCTTCGACGAGATGGCCGATGCACCAGGTGACGGTGACGCCGGAACCGTTGAGGCAGCCTTCACCGCGCTGCGTGGCACCGAGAATTCGGCCAATGTCTTTGCCCTGGGAGGGCTTCTCGCACAAGAACAGCCGCATGTCCGTCCATCCCGATTCCCGTTGTTCATGGAGTTGCTGGAATCGAGGATGCCGAGCGCCACCTGGGGTAGCAGCAAACAAGCCGCATGCGCCGGCGACCGCTTTCACGCCGATGGAATGGCTCGGGCGGGGATGGCGCGTGGCCGCAGGTGTGCGGACCAGTAGCCGCGATTTGCGGGAGCGCGTGGAAGTCGATGGACGTTGATGGAGCTATCCCCAGGGGATAGCTTGCGGGGTGCATGGAGGGCGGCGAAGCACTACGGCGGCCGCCCTCCATGCCGGTTCACTTCCTGCGCTTCGCCTCCTTCGGCGCGGTCGATTCCTGGGCAGCCTGTGGCTTCGGTTCTGCCTCCTGCGGCTTCGGACTGAGGGCCACGGACTCGATGCGGTACGGCAGGATGCCGACGCTGCGCGCGTTGATCTGCCAGGTCTCGCGCGGCTGATCTTCGTTGTCCGTCCAAGGCTCGCGCTCCATGCGGCCGATGACCAGCACGCGCATACCTTTCTGGTACAGGTCCTTCCAGTGCTCGGCGTCGCGGTGCCAGATTTCCACCGGCGCCCAGAAGCCGCCGCGGTCCTCGAAGGTGCCATCCTTCTTGGGTACGGGGTTGTCGAAATAGACGTTCAGGCGCAGCAAGCGGCTGGGTTCGTCATTGCCGTTGGGGAATTCGCGGTACTCCGGTGGCGAGCCGATGTTGCCTTCGCCAGAAAAATGCGTGCTCATGGTGTGATCTCCGTGGTGGTTGAAATACCCGTGCCTCGTCGGCGCCGGGCGCGTGCTGGGATGCCCGGCGCAATCACCGATCGCGCATTGCGGCAGGAACGGACGTGAGCCGGTGCAGGTAGGCGTCGTCCGCCTCGGCGGCCTTGCTGGCGCATTCCTGCGCCTGCCTGCCCAAGGTGTGCAGCAGGCTGATCTGCATGTTCAACGTGATGCGCTGCAGCTCGATCGCGTGCAGGTCGGCCAGCAGGTTGACGGGTGTGCTGCTGCTGGCGATCAGCTCCCGCCACAGCGCCACGCCCATGGCCGACCTGTCGTGCCTGCGCCAGCGCAAGAAGACGGTTCCTGCGCCAGTGGTCTGTTGGGCCAGTTCGATGGGCAGAAGGTGGAAGGGGTGCCCGCATGCTTGCTCCAGCACCTGTCGCTGTGCCAGGGCAATCAACTCGTCGCGCATGGCGAAGCACTGGCTGGCCCAGGCCTCGAAGTCCCCTTTACCCTTAAAAGGCTTTAAAAGGCCTTTTAGAGAGGCCGCGTGTTCCAGCCGCATGAAGGCACCCTGTTGCAGGCCCCGGAAGTAGCGGGTCGGTTGGTTCAGATCGTTCATGCGGGCTCGTCCTCGCCGGCTGACGCTTCGGGCGGCTCTGCGGTGGCGGCTTCGTCGCTGGGCGGAGGCGCTGTGGCAGGACCGTCGCCGCGCTGTTGCAGGCCACGGCGCACGACGGGTGGCGCAAACTTCGAGCGGCGTGTCCCCTCCAGCACCTCCTGCGGCAGTTCGCCGTACTTCTCCAGCGCGACTCGCGCAGCGGCGTTCTTCGCCGCGAAATCGTCGCGGGTGCAGCCCGAGTAGCGATACTGCTGGGCCAGCGAGAACAGGCTGCGCAGCGCGTGCGCGCCCTCGTTGAGCCAGCGTTCCAAGGTGCTGCGGTCGATGAGCGCGGTGTGGTGGGCGAGGATCAGCTTGCGGGCGATGTCGTCGTAGTCGGCCAGGAGATAGACCGCGGCAAAGCCGAGCTGCGCGTTGACGAAGAGCGGGAGCTTGACCGGCTGCACGTTGAGGTTTTCGCCCAGGCTGAGCGCCGGTGGCACGCTCGCCAGCGCCTGGTCCACCTGCTCGCGCAGCGATTGCAGCGTGACCTTGGTTTGGTCGAGCTTGTCCTCGATGCGCAGCATCCACCAGTCCGAGTACGGGTCGTCCTGCTCCGAGCCCCGCCGCATCTTGTTCATCTGGGCGATGTAGCCGTTCAGGCCGACGATGCCCGGTCGCCCCTCGGCGGCGGCGCGGCCGTGCCAGATGCGGGAAGCGTGATGGGTGTGCAGGGTCAGCGACATCGCGCTGCGCAGGGAGCCGAGATTCAGTTGCAGAGGTTCATTGGTTGCCATGGTGTCCGCTCGTTGTTGGAAAAGGAGCGGCCAGCTTCGGCAGGAAGCGGAAGGCAGTCAGTCAAGAATCCGAATCCCGGCGGGCCCCGGTTTAGGGCGCGGCGGTTGCATGCGGCGCGAGCTATCCCCAGGGGATAGCTCCATGGAGCGTCAACGAACGCTGCACGCCGGGATCAGGGTAGGCAACACCGATGCTGCGGCAGATGGTCGATCCCAGGCCTGCGACAACTTGGCGTTGTGCCCAGCAGCGGAACTATCCCCAGGGGATAGCTCTATTGGCGGCCATGGGCATCTACTTTCACCGACTTGCATGCCGGCTCACTTGCTGGCGAGCAGATTGCGTAGCCGCTCGATGTGCTGCTTGGCGACTTCCGGCGGCACTGGCTTACCCTGCGGCTGAGGTGGCGGTGCTGCTGGTGGCCGCTCGTTTGGCGGGACGGGTGCCGATGGCGCGTCTTTCTTGGCCCAGGCATTGAACTCGCCATGGATGGCGCGCTGGATGATGCCGAACAGATACCCCGCAGGATTGCGGATGCCATGACTGCTGCATCGTGCGGCCCAGTCGTCCAGCACGGCCTGTCTCAGCGCGGCATCGACCTGCTGCAATGCCACCCTGGCACCTGTCTGCTGCTCTGCCTTCAGTTCCGTGAAGCGCTTGGGCCATTGCAGATCGCCCAGCGCGCGCGCCTGCGCGGTAGTACGTACTTCATTAATACGACTACTACGTACTGTACGGGCCTGCTTCGGATTCCGAAGAGAGGCGTCTGGCGCGGGTTTCGCCCCTGCTTCGGATTCCGAAGACGGGTCGTCCGCATTCCGAAGAAGGCTCGATGCTCCTTCTTCGGAATCGTGGGCGGCATCCTCCTGTGGATAACTTTCGGCGGCCGTGATGCCTTGGCTGGCGAGGCGTTCGGCCAGGACCTGTAGCCGCGACGGCAGTGTGCGTCCGGAGAGCATCGGATCTTCCGCGATCTCCTTGAGGGTGTTCAGACCGACCATCTGGACAGCCTTGGCCGAATGGCCGAGGGACTGGCTGACCAGTGCCAGGTAGTCGGCGTCGAGCTGCATGGCCTCGAAGGGCGTCAGTGGTTCATCGTGCAGAACGTAGAGGTTGCCGAGGATGCGGCCGGTCTTGGGGTCACGCCGTCGCCGTACCAGGCTCAACCATCGGGTGAGGCGCAACAGCGTCAACGCTCGGGCCACGGTTTCATGCGAGGCCTGCCCGGCGCAGGGCATCGACGCCAGCCAGGGTCGAAGCTGCTCATACGTCGGGAAGGCTGTCATGCCGTCGTCGTTGAGCATCAGCCGGAACACCTGCCAGGCGTTGCGCTCCAGCGGCGTCAGGCGACGGTCGAGGAACAGCCGCCGCGGCACGGTCTCGTGCCGGTTGCCGCTGAAGAGGAAGGCATCGCCTGACGTGGCGGGCGTCGGCGTAGGCACGGGTGCTGGCGCACTGGGGCTGGGCTTGGGCGCGAGGTCTTTCAGGGCAGCATCGAACAGATCCGCGAGTGCGACGGGGCCACGGCGTGGTGCGGTGTCGTCCACGGCCATGGCTCAACCCAATCCCTGATCGACCCAGCTCTTGATCGAGGCCCAGACCACCGACAGAGGCAGCGACATGCCTTCGGCCAAGTCCATGGTAGCGTCGAGGATGGAGGTTTCGTCTTCGAGATCGACATTCCTGCTGCCGGTCACGGCCTTCCATTGCCGCCACAGCTCCGTGTCCTGTTTCTCGTCCAGCACGGGGTGGCGGCCCTTGCGCTTCGGCAGGCCGAGGATTTCGCGGCGAAGCGCCACCTCCTGGTGGGTCAGGCCATAGAACCGACTGACCATCTCGGTGCTCGCGCCCAGCCTGAGCATGCGATCGACCGTGGCGATTTCCTTCTCCACGTCCTGCGCCTGCTTGAGCAGTCGCCGGAGCACTTCGCGGTTGACCGTCACCGAGCACCAGGAGACGTTAGCGTTGGCGAGCACGCTGATCAGCGCGGGATGCTTGAGGGCGTCCAGTTCTTCCTCGCCAAACCCCATCAGTTTGCACCGGCGCAGTTGCCCATTGCGCAGGTCATAGAGGGCCTGGGCGATGACGGCCTGGTTGAGTGGGTGTGGTGCGGACATGCTGGCCTCCCTCGCTCACATTCCAACGCCTTCAGCGCCGGCTTCAAGGTCGAGCAGGCGCCGGGCCAGCCGCAGCAGCCGGAACAGCTTGACCAGCGAGGTATCGCTCAATCGCTGGGCCGCATCACCCTGGCCGTGCAGCAGCGCCGGCAGTTCGATGACGATTTGCCCGTCGTGCAGGCCGACGTCGGCGGGCCGCTGACCGGCCAGGCACGCTAACAGCGCGAGGACGGCACGGCCCAGCGGTGCCGAGCTTTGGGTGCGGGCCCGGCAGACGAAACCGATACCCTCTGCACGGTCATCAATGCACTCGTCCAGGTCTGCCTCGCCCGCGATTTCGCGGGCGAACTGTGCGATGTGGATGCGCAGGCGCTCGGCTGTGTCCACGCCGGGATCGATGTACCAGACATCGGAGATCGGATAGAGCCCGCCAGCCTGCACAGGGATGGACTGCAAGACACTCGCCGAGAAGTCGAGCGGCAGCGCATCACCCAACTGGTCGGCGACCATGCGCTGAATGGACTGGAGCCGTTCGGTCGTCGGTGCCGGCGAGACGATGTGCTCCCGAAGCAGATCGCCACCCACCGCAGGGTTGGCCGGACTTGCCTGGCTGGCATCCGTGTCGCTCTCGCGCGTCGAAGGCGTTGCCGCAGGTCGGCCTGCAGGCGGCGCTGCGGATGCAGCCCCTGCGATGGGTGGCGCAGTGTTGGCAGGTGGGCGCGCGATGGTTCCCGGCTCCGGCAACGCAGGCGGCGTCGATGGCGGCGTTGGGTCGCTGACCAAGGCGCGCTGCCGGCTCTCGGATTCGGTCATGTCCAGGGCGAGCACGTCGTAATCGACACCCAGCATCTCGGCCATCTGGCCGATCAGCTCGTCCTGTACACGCTGCGCGGAGAACTCGTCGGCCTGGACGTCGAATTGCGACAGCACTTCCTGGAAAAATTCGTCGAAGTCCTGAACCAGTGGGCGACCCTTGGCGTAGCGCTCCCACGCGAGCATGCAGGCTTTGCGCATGACCGACAGGCGTTCGACCTGATGGCGACCGAGACCGCCATAGAGCACGGTGGGGATCGCGGGCAGGAGATACTGCACCGCGTCGTTCATGCGGCTGATGTGCGACTGTTGTACCGGGAAGCCATCGGCGGCGAGGCGGCGGGCCAGCTCGGACTGGCTCAAGGTGGTGCCGCTTTCTTGCTCGTAGAACTCGCGCGCCTTCTCGACGCCGAGGGCGCGCTCGATGAACGTGAGGCCCCCGCGCAATTCGTTCTCGGCCAAGTGGCCGGTCAACATGACGACTTCGCCGCGGCTGGGCCACGGCCGGAACAGGCACGATACACGGAAAAACCGCTCGTCCTTGGTCTCTGACCATAGTTCGCGCAGGATCGCCAGCCGAGTATTTCCACCGTTGCGGATGATGTAGTGGGACTCACCTGGTCGGCGAGTGATGGCCGGCGCTGCGTCCAGACCGCGCTCGCGGATGGACGCCTTGATTTCCTCGTAGGCCGGGTTGCGTTTTTTCCTGGGATCGTGGTCGTAGGGGCGCAACTGATCTAGGGTCACGACCATGGGGGTGTCGGCGATCGGGTCGCTCAAGGTCGAGGCTGACGGGCCGCTGCGCTCGAACCCGGCCGCGAGCAGCTTGCCAGCCATCTGCTGGGAGGTGATCTCAGCCATGGCCGCCTCCCTGCGCTTGGTATCGGGCCTCGCGCTCGGCGCGGCGGATTTGCGCACGGGCATTCAGGGTCGCCCGGTGGTCGCTTGCCGTCGAGCTGGTGTAGATCGCGGCGCAGCCAGGCTTGGTGAACTTGAGGTGGCCGCCAGGCGTGCGTTTGACGTGCCAACCTTCGCCAACCGCGAACTCGATCAGGGCGCGAAGCCGCTTGTGGCCTCGGGCTAGCTCATGTGCGTTCGCCATGGGACCTCCCGGCATCAAGAGGGTGTGGCGGACGGCCGGACACCATGGCAAATCGGTGCCGCCATTGCGGAAATAGTTCGTCTGCGAGGCCGCGCATGGTGTCGAGCGCGGCGAGGGCGACTCTGCCCGGCGGCTGGCGGTATTCGACCCGATGCACTGGCAATCCGCGCGTAGCTGCACGCGGATACGCCTCGATGGCCGGCACGTCGGTGGCCAGCACGCGGATGCCGGCGTGGTCCTGGAAAAGATCGCGCAGGGCCTGCTGGATCAGCCGTGCATTGGCTGACACAGGGTGGACGCGATTGATGAGCAGATGCAGAGGTGGAGGCTCGATGCCCAGGTGCCGGTAGGGCGCAATGTCTTCGAGCAACTGCATGGTGCCGCGCCGCAGCTCGCGCGCCGCGAGAATTTCCGGGGTCACGGGCGACAGCGCGAGGTTGGAGGCGAGCACCGCCATCTCCAGCAGCACCGAGCGCGCACCTTGGGTGTCGATCAGCACCAGGTCATAGAGAGGCGCCAGGACCGGCAAGAGATGGCGCAACCGTAGGCGCCCATCCGGCGTGTGCAGCAGCAAAGTGTTCAGCTCGCCTCGGTGGTCGTTGGAGAGCACCAAGTCCAGGCCCTCGATGTTCGTGCGGGACACAAGCAGCCCGAGGTCGCGCTCGTTGAAGGCCAGCAACTCGTAGATGCCACCAGGTGCGCGGTGGCCTAGCTCGTAGTACGAGGACAAGGTGGGCTGCACGTCGAGGTCGAGCAGCAGTACACGCAGCCCCGCGTCCGCGGCAAGCCCGCCGAGGTTCGCGGCCGTGGTGGTCTTGCCGACGCCACCTTTGGTTGAAATGATGGATACGACCTGCATGGCGTTCTCCGTGTGAGGATGGGAAGTCCGCTGGAGAACGGGTCAGGCCCGGTTGTTGACGCGCTCGGCGATCCACTGATCGATCTCGATGGAGTCCCAACCGACCGCGCGCACGCCCAGGCGCAGCGCCTTCGGGAACAGGCCTTTGCGCATCAGGTTGTAGATGTGGGCGCGTTTGAAACCCGACTTGGTTTCGACTTCATCAAGCCGCAGGATGCGGCGCTCGCTTGCGGGCAGTGCAGGTGTTTGCGACATGGCGGTCACTCCTGAACGCTCAGTGGCGTTTGTTGGCGTGACCTCCATTCAATAGACATGGATGGGAAAAGACATTGCAAATGCAATCTCCGCGATTGCACATACAAGATGGAAAACCTCAGACTGTTGCGCTACGCAGCCGGCGTCTGGCCGTGGCGAACTTGCCGTTTAGCGTCCGCTCCGCGATCCCCATTGCGCCGCTGTGATGGGCGACCAACGCGCTGACCACCGCCTCCTGCGTCTTGAAGCTGGAGTACGGAACGCCGGAAGGCGACTGGCCGAGCATCAGGTCCAGCATGCTGCCGATGATGTTCAGGTAGGTGGCTTCGGCGCGATCACTGATCAGGCACTGTGCGCCAGCAGAGGGCGCCATCTGCTTGAGAAGCGCTCCGTGCTTTTCCTGCAGCTCATGCAGTTGGCGTTTGTACTGGTCCAAGGTGGACTTCAGGGCCAGGCGCTCGACTAGCATCGCCTGCCCAGTTTCCACCGAGATGAAGGGATGGGCGATGCGCTCGCTCCGGGAGAAAAGGAAGCACGGTCGTTGCTCGGGATAGTGCTGGCGCATCCAGCGCTTCAGATCGACGTGGCGCACCGTCAGATCAGGGGAGTCGATCAGCGCGGAATCGCGCGTCGTGATGCCGTTCCGTCCGAAGGGCAGTTCTCCATTGAGGATGCCGTCGAAGATGCGTTCGGTGCAAAGCCGCAGCTCGTCACAACGTGGACAGTCCAACGACTGCGGCAGGCGCCTTGGCGACGAAATCGAAGCCAGGATCACCTGCTCGTATCGCAGCAGCCCGGCCCAGCGGATGGACGCTTCGATCGGGCGATAGAACACCTTTGATGTTGGTGCATCATTCTTGTTCTCGTGCATGCTCCGTCTCCTTCCAGGAGAAGAACTACATGACCGACTCCTTTGTCGCCGACCTCATGGTCGGCCTGTCGCTTGTGTAGGAAGTGGGTCCCGAAGGCCGCTTCGTCATGTGGTTTGAATACTTCTCACCAGTTCGCGCAACTGGTAGTCGTCGTGTGTTCGATGTGCAAAAATCATCGATCAGAAGGTCGAGCATCGGGACGTAGGCTCGACAGCGACGCTCACGCTATCAGGGTCGTGAGAAGTTACGGTTTCTGCAAAACCGTCTAGGTATGACCTGATATGCCAGCGGTCTCAGGAAGCGTGAGGGGGCCGCAATCGTCCTCGAATGTCCAGTCGGACGCAGCAAACCGGCGCCTGTCATGCTTGCCCCGTCATCCTGATATATCGACAAAGAATCGTGTGCGGAAACGCGGTGGCCAGCATGCGCGTTCTTTCAAAGGAGCTTGACCAGAAGGTCGCCTGTGAGTTGTGGTGCAGGCGTTCCTAGGTGGCATCCGAGCTGTGCCATCACCAGAACCATCTGCCTGATCGTCTTCGCGGTGATGGATGCGGGGCAGACGACCGGGCGTGGATGATGAGTTCGAGGGAGTTGCCTACGACGATGTACCGATCGTGGGTCTGGTGTGCTGAGTGCAGCTCTTTGGACGTCTGTGGAACTCTTTGGACGAATTTGTTGCCGAGGACGAAAAACAAGGCTACAATTGAGGTCTTCGCTGGCCAGCCCAACGAAGAAAGTGATTGGGAAACAACGACTTACTGTCCTAGTACACGTCTCGTTTCCCGCTCCAGTATTGCAAGGGAAGCTTCGGCTTCCCTTTTTTATTGGCCGTCGGCATCGAACCTTCAGATTGCCGGCGTGCGCCATGCGTTCGGTTCGGCGCTGGATCGCCCGGTGTTCCAGATGCGTGGCTTCATGCCATGCGGCCGGCGCCCCGATGGTGAAATTGGTAGACACTGCGGACTTAAAATCCGCCGCTTCCTGAAAAGGGGCGTGCCGGTTCGACCCCGGCTCGGGGCACCATTACGATTCGATCATGTCAAGTTACAACGCTCCCTTTGAAATCCATGTCCACGGCCAGGTGCAGCTGAGGTCCGATACGGCGTTCGAGCAGCTGCAGGAAGCGCTCAAGCCGCTGTGGAAGTATGCGGGGGCGCGGTCGCTGGCCGATGGCGCTGCCAGCGCCTACGAAGAGGAGCCCGGCATCCAGTTCGACGCCAAGGAGCATCTGCTGCAGATCTGCTGGACGGTGCGTGGCGACGAGGACTTCCGCCAGTCGCTGGACGAGATGTGCATGAGCCTCAACGAGCTGGCCGAGCAGGGCGCAGCCCTCGAAGTCACCTTCTACGACACCGATTTCGACGAGGAAGAGGAAGACGACGGCACGGAAGCGCGCGACGACTTCCTGATGCTCTTCGTGGGCCCCACGCCTGCGGCCATCATGCAGGTGCAGCGTGACCTGCTGGTGCAGGACGCGATCAACCTGATGGAGCGCCATTTCGACGGCTCCGAACTGGGCGGCGTCGTGGCGGAGATCGACAAGCTGTTCTCGCAGCGCTTCGATGCGCTGGTGAATTCGCTGGAGATCGGCAAGCCTCCCCGCGGCAGCGGCGGCCCGGGCAATGGTGGGCACAGTGGTAGTGGCGGTGGTCGCCGCCCGCGCCATCTGCATTGATTCGCTGAGCCGCCTCCAGGGGCGGCCGTCGATGCGCAGGGCAGGGGCTGCTTCCAAGCCTGGTGCCCGCTCCCAGCCCCGGTCCAGGCATTGCGCCCGGCCGGGGTTTCGTTTTTCTGATGGGGTTGGTGCCTGCCCGGCAGGGTGAGGGGGCCGCCTCCTCGCTGTTGATTCCTGGCTATGGCTTCTTCTGTCGATCTGCCGTATCTGCGGGCCTATCCCGCTCCGCTGCTGGACCAGGTGCGTGAGCGCCTGGCGGAGTCGCCCACGGGCCTCGCAGGCCTGCTGCTGGGCCGCTATCCACGGGGCCATGCGGTGCGGACCGACAAGGCGCTCTACCAGTACGCGGCGGAGCTGAAGGCGCGCCATCTGCGCAATGCCGACACGGTGCAGAAAGTGGTGTTCGACAGCAAGATCCACGTGGTGAACCATGCGCTGGGGCTGCACACCGCTTCCGCCCGGGTGCAGGGCGGTCGGCTGTCGGCGCGGCATGAGATCCGCATCGCGTCGATGTTCAAGCAGGCGCCGGAGGAGTTCCTGCGCATGATCGTGGTGCATGAGCTGGCGCATTTGCGCGAGAAGTCGCACGACAAGGCCTTCTATCAGCTCTGCGAGCACATGGAGCCGCGCTACCACCAGTACGAGTTCGATACGCGCCTCTATCTCACGCACATCGAGCATTCCGGCCAGCGCCTCTGGTCGGACTGAAGTTTGCTATGAAATTAATAGCTGATTGCGCCTGATTGACGGGCGCTGCAGCGGGTTTTCTCCGTAATTTCAGGCCGCGAGAGGCAGGGGCATGGCGGCCAGGCCGCAGCAGCTGGCAGGCAGGCCCAGCCAGCGGCTGGCCGCGGCCTGCAGCGGGCCGATCTCGCCGGTGGTCAGCAATTGCACCTGCGGGCCTGGGGCGGGTGCCGGCGCCAGCTGCCGGGCGGCTTCCAGCAGCCGCCGCGTGTGGCGGGCGACGGGCAGGCCGGTGTCCACCAGTTGCACGCCGGGGCCGACCAGTTCGCGCAGCACCTCTTCCGCGAAGACGTAGTGCGTGCAGCCCAGCACCAGCGTGTCGATGGCGCCGGCTTCGGTGCCGAAGGGGCCCATGGCGCCGATGTAGCGGGCGCAGAGCGCCCTGACTTCCCTGGCGCTCGCTGCGCCGTCCGCGGTCGGTTCGGTGCTGCGTTCGATGGCGTAGGCCAGTCCGTCGCAGGGTTGCACCACGAATTCGGCCTGGCCGCCGAGGGAGGCGAGCAGCCGCCCGAACTTGGCGCTGGCCAGCGTGCCCCGCGTGGCGATCACGCCGATGCGGCCGGTGCGGCTCAGGGCCACGGCGGGCTTGATGGCCGGCTCCAGTCCCACGGAGGGCAGCTGCGGGTAGCGGCTGCGCACTTCATGGATGGCGGCGGCCGTCGCGGTGTTGCAGGCCACGACCAGGGCCTTGATGCCGTGCGCCTGCTGCAGATGTTCCGCGATGGCGTGGGTGCGCGCGGCCACGTAGGCATCGCCGCGCTCGCCGTAGGGCGCGTTGCCGCTGTCGGCCAGATAGACGAAGCGTTCGTTCGGCAGTTCGGCACGCAGCGCGCGCAGCACGCTGAGGCCGCCGATGCCGCTGTCGAAGACGCCGATGGGGCTTTGCGGGCTGGCTGATGTCATGGCGCGAGGGGGCGGCTGAGGAAGGAAAAAGGGCTTGCGGCGCACTCGGATGTGTGCGGCAAGCCCTGGATGGTAGTGCAGGGCCTGCGAGGGCGTGCGCTGCGATGCGCACGACCCCTGCGTGGGCCTGCCTGCCTGCCTCGTGCGAGGCGCGGCCGTGATCGGTCAGGCCGCCACGACGTCGATGGACTTGAACTCGCCGGTGGCGATGCGCTTTTGCCATTCGGCCGGGCCGGTGATGTGGGCGCTGGTGCCGCCGGCATCCACGGCCACGGTGACGGGCATGTCCACCACGTCGAACTCGTAGATGGCTTCCATGCCCAGGTCCGCGAAGCCCACGACCTTGGCCTGCTTGATGGCCTTGCTGACGAGGTAGGCGGCGCCGCCCACGGCCATCAGGTAGGCGCTCTTGTGGTTCTTGATGGCTTCGATGGCGACCGGGCCGCGCTCGGACTTGCCGATCATGGCGATGAGGCCGGTCTGCGCCAGCATCATGTCGGTGAACTTGTCCATGCGGGTGGCGGTGGTCGGGCCGGCGGGGCCGACGACTTCATCGCGCACCGGATCGACCGGGCCGACGTAGTAGATGACGCGGTTGGTGAAGTCCACCGGCAGCTGCTCGCCCTTGGCCAGCATGTCCTGGATGCGCTTGTGCGCGGCGTCGCGGCCGGTGAGCATCTTGCCGTTGAGCAGCAGGGTGTCGCCGGGCTTCCAGCTGGCGACCTCTTCCTTGGTGAGCTGGTTCAGATCGACGCGCTTGGACTTGTTGTAGTCGGGCGCCCAGTCGATCTTGGGCCAGAGGTCGAGCGAAGGCGCGTCCAGATAGACCGGGCCGGAGCCGTCGAGCACGAAGTGCGCGTGGCGCGTGGCGGCGCAGTTGGGGATCATGGCCACGGGCTTGGAGGCCGCGTGCGTGGGGTACATCTTGATCTTGATGTCCAGCACGGTGGTGAGGCCGCCCAGGCCCTGCGCGCCGATGCCCAGGGCGTTCACCTTCTCGAACAGCTCCAGGCGCAGCTCTTCGACCTGATCGAGCTTCTCGCCGCGGGCGGACTTGGCCTGCAGCTCGTACATGTTCAGGTCGTCCATCAGGCTTTCCTTGGCCAGCAGCACGGCCTTTTCCGCCGTGCCGCCGATGCCGATGCCCAGCATGCCCGGCGGGCACCAGCCGGCGCCCATGGTGGGCACGGTCTTGAGCACCCAGTCCACCAGGTTGTCGCTGGGGTTCATCATGATCATCTTGGACTTGTTCTCGCTGCCGCCGCCCTTGGCCGCGACGGTGATGTCCACGGTGTTGCCCGGCACGATCTGCGTGAAGATGACGGCGGGCGTGTTGTCCTTGGTGTTCTTGCGCAGGAACTGCGGGTCGGCCACCACGCTGGCGCGCAGCATGTTGTCGGGGTGGTTGTAGCCGCGGCGCACGCCTTCGTTGACGGCGTCTTCCAGGCCCTGGCCGGCCGGAAAGCCTTCCCAGCGCACGTCCATGCCGATCTTCAGGAACACGTTGACGATGCCGGTGTCCTGGCAGATGGGGCGCTGGCCGGTGGCGCTCATCTTGCTGTTGGTGAGGATCTGCGCCATCGCATCGCGCGCCGCCGGGCTCTTTTCGCGCTCGTAGGCGCGGGCCAGGTGGGCGATGAAGTCGGCGGGGTGGTAGTAGCTGATGTACTGCAGGGACGCAGCGACGGATTCCACGAGGTCGTGGTACCGGATGGTGGTGCTCATGGTGGGTGAGTTTTCGAGTGGGATGAACTGACGGGCGCGATTATCGCGCCGAGCCTGTCTCCGGGCTGTCATGCCCGGCGGAGACCCGCCGCGGCGGCCGCTGCCCTGCCGGACTTGCGGCGCTCAGGTCGCCCCGAGGGTCGATTCGCTGAAGTCGGCGGTGCCTGCAGGTTTGTTGCCGCGCGCCCAGGCGCGCAGGGTTTCGGCAGGCATGGGGCGGGCGAAGAAGTAGCCCTGCAGTTCATCGCACTGCATCTCCAGCAGGATGTCGCGCTGGCCCTGCGTTTCGACGCCTTCGGCCACCACCTTGAGGCCGAGCGCATGTGCCAGGCGCACGACCGCTTGCACGACGGCGCGGGCGTCGTCCTGCTCCTCCAGGTCGCGCACGAAGGTCTGGTCGATCTTGAGCTGGCGGGCCGGCAGCCGGCGCAGGTAGCTCAGGCTCGAATAGCCGGTGCCGAAGTCGTCGATGGACAGGTACACGCCGATGCGGCCCAGTTCTTCGATGGTGCGCTGCGTGGCGTGGGTGTCTTCCATGGCCACGGATTCGGTGATCTCGCACAGCAGGAACGACGCCGGTATGCCATGGGTGTAGAGCGCGCTGCGGATGCGTTCGGCCAGACCGCTTTCACGCATCTGATGGGCCGAGAGATTGATCGCCACGCGGATGTTCAGCCCTTCCCACTTCCATTCGGCCATCTGCCGGCAGGCTTCTTCGATCACCCAGTGGCCCAACTGCCCGATGATGCCGAAGCGTTCGGCCACGGGGATGAACTCGCCCGGGCTCACGTAGCCGCGTTCGGCGTGTTTCCAGCGCAGCAGCGCTTCCACCCCGGTGATGCAGTTGCGCTGGGCATCGACCTTGGGCTGGTAGCTCAGGCTCAGTTCGTTGTTCTGGATGGCCTGGCGCAGGTCCTGCTGCAGCGACACCTGCGTGGCGGTGTCGATGGCCATGTGCGGCTCGAAGACGGCGTAGTGATTGCCGCCGAGCCGCTTGGCCGCGTACATGGCGGCATCGGCATGGGCCACCAGCTTGTCGGGGTGGCCGTGCTCCGGATACACCACGATGCCGATGGAGCAGGCGATCTGCACCGTCTTGCCGCCGGCATCGAAGGGCTTGCCGATGGCCTCCAGCATGCGTTGCGCGGTGGCCGTGCATTCTTCGATGCTGGCGGGGTTCTCCAGCAGGATCAGGAATTCATCGCCCCCCACGCGGGCCAGGGTGTCGTTGGCCCGCGCCTGCAGCTGCAGCCGGCGGGCGGCATTGCGCAGGATGGAGTCGCCCACGGCGTGGCCGAAGGAGTCGTTGATGGGCTTGAAGCCGTCCAGGTCCACGAACATCACGGCCAGGCGCTGCACGCTGCCTTCGCCCTCGGACGTGCCCAGCTGCGCCAGGGCCTGCGTGAGGCGCTCTTCGAACAGCAGCCGGTTCGGCAGCCGCGTGAGCGCGTCGGTGAAGGCCTGCTTCTGCAGCTGCGAGTTGGCGGCCATGAGGCGTGAGTTGCTGTCCTTGAGCGAGGCATTGAGCTGCCGCGCCGTGCCTTGCAGGCGGGCATCCAGGACGGAGGTGAACAGGGTGCCCAGCAGCAGCATGCCGGTGGAGAGCAGGACCATGGTGGTCAGCCCCGGGCCGCCCAGCTGGTTGGCGCTCAGGCAGACCGAGCCTTCCGGAAAGGAGGCCGCCGCCATGCCCAGGTAGTGCATGCCGCAGATGGCCAGCCCGATGACCACGGCCGCAGCGATCTGGACCTTCACGCGGCGCGGGCCCTGCTCCATGGGAATCACCCAGCGGAAGATGGTCAGCCCGATGCCGGAAGCCGCCAGCGCGACTGCGATGGACAGCGCCACCTGCACCGGGTCCCAGACGATGGGAAGCGACATCTGCATGGCACGCATGCCCAGGTAGTGCATGCCGCTGATGCCGGCGCCCATGAAGGTCGCGCCCAGCAGGATCTGCGGCATGCCGAAGCGCGGCAGGCTGGCCACGCCCAGGGCGATGGCCGATGCCGACACGGCAGCGAGCCAGGAGAGGAAGGTGAGCCCGCCGGTGAAGCCGAGCGCCACGGGAAGCTCGAAGGCCTGCATGCCCAGGAAATGCATGGACCAGATGCCGGTGCCCATCACCGTGGAGCCGGCCAGCCACCAGATGCTGCCGACGTCCCGGCGCGAGCGATGCACGCGCCGGGCCAGGTCCAGCGTGACGTAGCTGGACAACACCGCGATGGCGAACGAGGCAGCCACCACCCAGGGGTCATAGCGCGAGGGCATGAACTCGGCACTGGCGAGGCTGTGGAAATCGGCCATTGAATGGAATGGAAGCGGACGGGGGGAATTCGTTCAAGTGTATCGATTTGTCACGTATTTGCGCGTTCAATGTGATATGTCCCTTCAAAATGACAATTGTTTTTGTTGTCCGTATCCTGTTGAGCTTCGTCCTGCATCCGGGTCGGCAGCCACATCGTGACCGCAGACTGCTGGGCCGCGATGCGGGTTTTCCGCCTTTCGTTCTTCACCAGGAGTTTCAGCCATGAGCACCCGCACCGAGCGCGACACCTTCGGCCCCATCGACGTCCCGGCCCACCAGCTGTGGGGCGCGCAGACCCAGCGTTCGCTGCAGAACTTCGACATCTCGGGCGAGCAGCAGCCGCGCGAGATCATCAAGGCGCTGGCGCAGGTCAAGCGCGCCTCGGCCCGGGTCAACCAGGCCCTGGGCCTGCAGGACGCGAAGAAGACCGAAGCCATCGTGGCCGCCGCCGACGAGGTGATCGCCGGCCACCACCCGACCGAATTCCCGCTGGTGGTCTGGCAGACCGGCTCGGGCACGCAGACCAACATGAACGTGAACGAGGTGCTGGCCAACCGTGCCAGCGAGATCCTGGGTGGCCAGCGCGGCGAAGGCCGGCTGGTGCACCCCAACGACGATGTGAACCGCAGCCAGTCGAGCAACGACGTGTTCCCCACCGCCATGCACGTGGCGGCCGTGGAGGCGCTCACGCACCGCCTGCTGCCCGCCATCGCCAAGCTGCGCGCCACGCTGCAGGCCAAGGCGGAGGCGTTCGACGACATCGTCAAGATCGGCCGCACCCACCTGCAGGACGCCACCCCGCTCACGCTGGGCCAGGAGATCTCGGGCTGGGTGGCGCAGCTCGCGCACGGCGAGCGGCATGTGCGCGATGCGCTACCGCACCTCTATGAACTGGCGCTGGGCGGCACGGCCGTGGGCACGGGCCTGAACGCGCCCAAGGGCTATGCCGAGGGCGTGGCGCGCGAGCTGGCCGAGCTGACGGGGCTGCCCTTCGTCACCGCGCCCAGCAAGTTCGAGGCGCTGGCCTCGGTCGATGCGCTGGTGCATGCCCACGGCGCCCTCAAGACGCTGGCCGCCAGCATGATGAAGATCGCCAACGACGTGCGCTGGCTGGCCAGCGGCCCGCGCAGCGGCATCGGGGAGATCTCCATTCCGGAGAACGAACCGGGTTCGTCCATCATGCCCGGCAAGGTGAACCCCACGCAGAGCGAGGCGGTGACCATGCTCGCCGCGCAGGTCTTCGGCAACGACGTGGCCATCAACTTCGGCGGCGCCTCGGGCAACTTCGAGCTGAACGTGTTCCGCCCGATGGTGGCGCACAACTTCCTGCAGAGCGTGCGCCTGCTGGCCGACGGCATGGTCAGCTTCAACGACCACTGCGCCGTGGGCATCGAGCCCAACCGCGAGCGCATCGACGAGCTGGTGGGCCGGTCGCTGATGCTGGTGACCGCGCTCAACACCCACATCGGCTACGACAAGGCCGCCTTCATCGCCAAGAAGGCGCACAAGGAAGGCACGTCGCTGCGCGAGGCGGCCATCGCCTCGGGCCACGTCAGCGCCGAGCAGTTCGACGCCTGGGTGGTGCCCGGCCACATGGTCGGGCGCTGAGGCGCGGGCCGGGCCGGGCCCTGGCTCCCTCAGCGCTTGAGGGCTGCGGGCAGGCGGGGCGGCTTGCGCAGAAAGGCCAGCAGCCGCCGCTCGGCGGCGCTCAGGCCGCGCGGTGCGGCGCCGGCGCCCAGGCGCGCCCACACGCTTTGCATGCCGGGGCCGCTGCCTGACGCCAGATGGGCGCCCAGTTCCAGCACGGCCGGGTGGATGTAGGACTTCCTGCACACCGCGGGCGTATTGCCCAGCTGGCGTGCGACCTCGGCGAGGATCGCCTTGGCGCTGTACTTCGCGGGCTCCGCCTCGCCGTCGCCCGCGCCGCTGCAGGCCAGGCGCGTCAGCTCCAGCGCCTGCGCCGTGCCGTGCCAGGTGCGGAAGTCCTTGGCCGTGAAATGCAGTTCGGCATCGCCATCGCCCTTCAAGGGCGCGCGGCGGGCGCCCTCGGTGATCTCGCGCAGGTAGTCGTTCACGTCGCTGGAGCCGACGGTGCGGCGCGTGCCGTCCTCGTCTTCGTACTGGAACAGCTCCTGCCCGGGCAGCTGCTGGCAGCGGCGCACGACGCGGGCCACGCGCGGGTCGTCCAGCGTGGCCTGCTGCTCCACGCCGCTCTTGCCGCGAAAGCGCAGCGTGATCTGGCCGCCGCGCACGCCCGCATGGCGGCGGCGCAGGGTGGTGAGGCCGTAGGACTGGTTGGTGGTGGCGTATTCCTCGTTGCCCACGCGCAGGAAGGTCGTGTCCAGCAGCCGCACGATGGTGGCGAGCACCACGGTGCGCGAGAGCGCTGGTGCGCCGCGCCGGGGCTGGAGGTCGCGCGCGACGCGGGCGCGGATGCGCGGCAAGGCCTGGCCGAAGGCGCGCATGCGCTCGAACTTGTGTTCGTCGCGCAGCCGCCGCCATTCAGGGTGGTAGCGGTACTGGCGGCGGCCCCGCGCATCCAGGCCCGTGGCCTGCAGGTGGCCGTTGGGGCGGGAGCAGATCCATACGTCGGTGTAGGCGGGCGGAATGGCCAGCTTGCGGATGCGGGCGATCTCGTCCTCGCTGCGCTCCCAGCTGCCGTCGGGCCGGCGGTAGGCGAAGGATTTGCCGCGCTTGAGGCGCTGCAGGCCCGGCATGCCGGCGGTGACGTAGATCAGCCCGCCGGGCAGGCGGCTGCCGGGGCGGGGCGTGGGGGCGGTGGCGGTACCAGGGGCGGCGGCAGCGGGCATGCGGGGCGGTGTGCGAGGCAGCGAAAAGGGCTGTGCTCGATCACAACGCGGCCATGCGCGCGGGGCTGTAGGAACCTGCCCGCAGCGGTGGTGGGAAGGCGGCGGCACTGCGTGGTGCGCGCCGCCAGCTCGCCAGCTCAGGGGCGCAGGGCGGCCGGGGCCGGCATCGCGACCGGTGCGGCAGCGGCCGGCTCCGGGCTGGCATCGGGCGTGTCCGGCGGCGGCTCGAACGCGAAGCCCACCCCATAGACCGAGCGGATCCAGTCGTGGTCGCGCCCGTCGGCGGTCTTGAGCTTGCGGCGCAGGTTCTTGATGTGGCTGTCCACGGCGCGCTCGTTCACGTCCAGCGTGTCGTCGTAGGCCAGGTCCAGCAGCTGTGCGCGCGAGAAGATGCGCCCGCTTTGCCGCATCAGCGCCTGCAGCAGGCGGAATTCGCGCAGCGTGAGCGGCACGGGCACGCCGCGCAGGTGGGCCTGCCACTGGGCTTCGTCGAGCACCAGGGCGTGGTTGTGCGCGGCCTCGGGCAGCTGCTGGGTGGTGCGGCGCAGCACGGTCTTGATGCGGGCCATGACCTCGCGCGGGGAGAAGGGCTTGCAGATGTAGTCGTCCGCGCCCAGCTCCAGGCCGATCAGGCGGTCCACTTCTTCGACCCGGGCCGTCAGCAGGATGACGGGGGCCTGGGTGAAGCGGCGGGTCTCGCGCAGCACGTTCAGCCCGTCGGTGCCGGGCAGCATCACGTCCAGCAGGGTCAGGTCGGGCGTGCGGCCGGTGGTCAGGCGGGTGAGGGCCTCGGTGCCGTCGGCCACGTGCTCGGCCTCGTAGCCGGCGTGGCGCAGGTAGTCGAGCAGGATGTCGGCGATGTCTTGGTCGTCTTCGACCACCAGGATGCGGGTAGGGCTCGTCGTCATGCGGTGGGTGTCTCCAGCAAGGGCAGGGTGAGATGGATGCGCAGGCCGCCCAGGGGCGAGGCTTCTGCGCCGATGTGGCCGCCGTGGGCCTGCACGATGGCGCGGCAGATGGCCAGGCCCAGGCCCGATCCGCCAGGGTCTCCCTGGGTGCGTGCGCGCGAGGCTTCGGCGCGGTAGAGGCGCTCGAAGATGCGCGGCAGATCGGGCGGGCTCACGCCCGGGGCGGTGTCGTCGAAGCGCAGGGCCAGCACGGGCTCGGCGCCGGCCGGGCCGCGCTCGATGGCCGCGCTGATCTCCAGGCGGCCGCCGGCATCGGTGTAGCGCAGGCTGTTTTCCAGCAGGTTCAGGAAGACGCGGTGCAGCTGCTGGGCGTCGCCGCGCACCATGGGCGGGTTGCCGGCGGGCAGCCGGCTGGCGAGCGGCGCCAGCGCCACGCGGGCCTGCTCGAAGCGCGGCAGCATGGAGGCCATGGCCTCGGCCAGCACGGGCAGGGGCTGCAGCGGCTCCAGCAGGGCGGGCTGGCCGCCGCTCTCGCCGGCATCCAGGCTGGCGCGCAGGTCGCCCACCAGCTGCGTCAGGCGCATGACCTGGCGGTGCAGCCGGCCGGCGGTGGTGCCGTCGAAGGGGCGCACGCCGTCCTGCAGGGCCTCGATCTCGGCGCGCATGGCGGCGAGCGGCGTGCGCAGTTCGTGGGCCACGTCGCCGATCCACTGGCGGCGCGAGGCCTCGACGCTCGCCAGCCGCTCGGCCATGTGGTTGAAGGTGTCCACCAGCAGGCTCAGTTCCTGCCCGCCCTGGGGCGGCACGCGGGTTTCCAGGTGCCCGGCGGCGATGCTGCGCGCACCGGCCACCAGCGCGCCCACGGGCGTGAGCCAGCGCCGCGCCAGCCACCACGACAGCACCATCGCGATGGCCAGGCCCACGGCGCCGGTCCACACCACGAAGACCA
Source organism: Paracidovorax wautersii (assembly GCF_900113035.1). Taxonomy (GTDB): domain Bacteria; phylum Pseudomonadota; class Gammaproteobacteria; order Burkholderiales; family Burkholderiaceae_C; genus Paracidovorax; species Paracidovorax wautersii. Next base: position 105,752 of record NZ_FONX01000011.1, read on the forward strand.
GCTGCTGGCCGACGAAGGCGTGGTCGGCCTCGCGTTCCAGCACCAGCGGCGGCGACAGCACCAGCTGGCCGATGGGCTGGCCCGCGGCGTTGCGCAGCACGGTGCGCGCGTAGCCCGGCTGCGGCGGGCTGCCCGCGATGAGCCGCCGGTCGTTGTCCAGCAGGCCCAGGCGCTGGGAGAGGGCGTCGGAGAAGGGCCTGAGCCCCGTGTGGCCGCCGTTCTCCATCCAGGGCGGCGGCATCGATCCGTAGGGCGGCTTGTGGGTGGCGGCGGTGCCGCTGTGGTGGAACTCGGCGCCCCAGTCGCCCAGCAGCGGGCGGTTGTAGGGGCGCGCATAGGGGCTGGTGCCTGGCGAGCCCGCGGCGGCGTTGCCCTGGGCCTCGGGGCGCCGCAGCTCGTGCCACAGGCCGGGCTGGGACTGCAGGGTCTTCCAGCCGCCGTGCTGCGCATAGACGTTCTGCAGCCGGTTGGCGAACCAGTCGAGGCGGCCCAGCTCGATCTCGGCCACGTAGGGGCCCATGCCGCGCTGCAGGCCCAGGCGCGAGAGGCCGACGAACATCAGCAGCATGACCAGCATCAGCGTGGACAGCGCGAGGAAGGCCTTGCTTTGCAGGGTCAGTAGTCGGTTCATGGGGTCGGCGTGTCGGCAGGCTCAGGGCAGCGGGTGCCCGGGCCGGCCTGCCTGGGCGGGGGCGTGCCTATCGTAGCGGGATGTCGGCCGCAGCGGCCATGGCCGCATCCGGCATGGCGAAGGTGCCGGACAGGGGCTGCGCCATGGCGCTGGCGGTGGCCAGTGCGATGAGCGTGAAGCTGAGCCAGAGGGTGAGCAGGGTGATGCGGAAGGTGGACATGGGAGAGGGTTCCGTCGTCTTCGTTGCTTCGGTTCGCGCGTGCGGCGCGGCTTTCAGTGGCGCTGCGGCCCTGGAATGGGCCTGGCCACGGGGCTGGAGTTCCTGGCTGCGGGGGCCGCGGCAGCGGTCTGTCTCGATGGGGGCATGGCGTTCTCCTGGAGGAATCGCAGGCCAATGTGCCGGCCAATCCGGGAGAAAAATCGGAAGCTGCCCCGCTGCGGCAGCTTCCGGCTCTGCTATCAGGAAGATAGCGGGGTGCGCCCATGGAAAGGGCGCTGCGGGCCGTTCAGGCTGCCAGGGCGCCAACGGGCGCACCCCGGCAGGGGCCCGGCGCGGCTACTTCTGCCGGGCGGCGGCCAGCGCCTGCGCGATCCAGTCGTCGAAGGTGCTCTGGTGGGCGCGGATCCAGTCGTCGGCATGGCGCCGCACGTCGGCCATGCTGTTCTGGCCCTCGCGCATGGCCAGGTTCTGCGCGTTGATGTCGGCCACCGGCAGCTGCATCACCTCGAAGAGGCGCGCCGCGGCCGGGTTGGCGTCGGTGAACCGCTTGTTCGCCACGATGCGCTGGTGGTTGGGGATGAAGCCGTAGTTCTTGCCGTTGGGCAGCTGCGTGTCGGTGCCCGCCTGCTGGCCCGGCAGCGCCGAGAACGGCACCTGCAGCCACACCACGTCCTTGCCCGGGCGCAGCACGCTGCTGACCCAGTAGGGCGTCCAGGTGTAGTAGAGGATGGGCTGGCCCTGCTTGAAGCGGGCGATGGTGTCGGCCATCAGCGCGGCGTAGCTGCCCTGCACGTGGGTGACGGTGTTGCGCAGCCCGTAGGCGGTGAGCTGGTGCTCGATCACGCCTTCGCAGCCCCATCCGGGGTTGCAGCCGGTCATGTCGGCCCGGCCGTCGCCGTTGGTGTCGAACAGGGCCGCGATCTTCGGGTCCTTGAGCTGGTCGATGCGGGTGATGTGGTAGGCCTCTGCCGTCTTGCGGTCGATCAAGTAGCCCTGCACGGCGTTGCTGGAATAGATGCCCTTGCGGAACAGCTTGGCGTCGCCGCCGGCGTTCTTGTAGAACTCGGCATGCAGCGGGTCCCAGTGGTCGGCCATGAAGGTCGCGTCGCCGTTGGCGATGGCGACGTGCGCGGTGGCGTATTCGATCTCCTTGATCGGCTGGACGTCGTAGCCCAGGCGCTCCAGCGCCCGGTTGACCAGCACGGTCTGGAAGGTCTCTTCGGCCAGCGAGCTCTGCAGCGGCTGCACGCTGATGCCCTTGCCGGGCAGCGCCTCGCCGCCGGCGGGCGCCTGGGCGCGTGCGGCGGTGGCGCCCAGGCCGAAGCTCAGCGCCAGCACGGCGCCGGCCAGCAGGATGCGGGCCGTGCGGCGGGCAGGGCGGGTGGGGTGGGTGGATGTCGTGGTCACGGTGCGGGTCGTCAAATCGGGACTCCTTTTCGCGGAAATGGGGCGTGGTGGGGCGGAGTGGGGCGGTGGCGTATCAGCGCGCAGCGCCGGCCAGCGAGCTGGACATCTCGGCCGGTGCCTCGGCCGCCGCCGGGGCGGGCTGGGCGGCGCGGCCGGCGCGGGCCTGCCGTGCGGGCATCAGGCGCGTCACCAGGCCCACGGGGCCGGTCTGCCACCAGCGGCGGGCGCCGCGGCTGGGCTTGCCCAGCGACTGGGTGAGGCGGTCCAGCGTGATGGCCAGCAGCACGATGCCCAGGCCGCCCACGGTGGCCAGGCCCATGTCCAGCCGGCCGATGCCGCGCAGCACCATCTGGCCCAGGCCGCCCACGGCGATCATCGAGGCGATCACCACCATCGACAGCGACAGCATCAGCGCCTGGTTGATGCCGGCCATGATGGACGGCATGGCCAGCGGCAGCTGCACCTTGAAGAGCATCTGCGCGGGCGAGGCGCCGTAGGCGCGCGAGGCCTCGATCAGGTCGGGCCGCACCTGGCGCAGGCCCAGGTTGGTCAGGCGCACCAGCGGCGGCAGCGCGAAGACGATGGTCACGACCACGCCCGGCACGTTGCCGATGCCGAACAGCATCACCACCGGCACCAGATAGACGAAGGCCGGCGTGGTCTGCATGGCGTCCAGTAGCGGCCGCATGATGCGCTGCGCCCGGTCGCTGCTGGCCAGCAGGATGCCCAGCGGCAGGCCGATTAGCACGCAGAAGGCCAGCGAGGTGAGCACCAGCGACAGCGTGACCATCGCCTCGGGCCAGATGCCCAGCATGGCGACGACCAGCAGCGACACCACGGCGCCCAGCGCCAGCACGCGGCCGGCGAACTGCCAGGCCAGCAGGCCGATGAGGGCGATCATGGCCAGCGTGGGCAGGCTGGTGAGCAGGCCCTCGACCCAGCGCAGCGTGCCGTCGATGGGCGCGCGCACGGTCTGGAAGAAGGGGCGCAGGTGCTCCACGGCCCAGCCCAGGCCGTGGTTGATCCAGGCTTCGACCGGCAGGGTGCCGTCCCAGAGCTGGCTCAGGTGCAGGCCGCCGGCAGCGGCGGAGGGGTCGGCGCCCGCGGCGGCGTCGTGCGGCAGCGAGAGCCAGCTGCTCGCGTCGCTGGCGTCGGTGGCGGATGCCCAGGGGTCGGCCATGGGATCAGCCACGGGCGTGCTGGCCGCGGCGGCGGCGGCCTGGGCCGCATGGCTGGCATTCGCCAGGTCGGGCGTGGCCGTGTCGGCCTGGGCGATCAGGGTGGCCGGGGTGTGCAGCAGGCTGGTGTCGTGGTGCTTCATGCGGGGCTCCTTTCGGTCGTGGCGGTGGCGGCAGGGGCCGTGGTGGCGGGGGTGGCGGCGTCATCAGCCTGCGGCGGGCTGGGCGGCACGGGCGGCGTGTCGCGGTCCAGGAAGCGCAGCAGCGTGGTCTTGCTGACCACGCCACGGAAGCGGCCGTTGGGCTCCACCACCGGCAGCGCGCAGGGAGCCTGGGCCACCTGGCCGAACAGGTCGGCCACCGGCGCGTCGGCGGGGATGGTGGTCACTTCGGGGATGAAGGCGTGCTGCAGCCCCAGCGGGCCCGAGTGGCCGTGCAGCGCGGCGCGCAGCGAATCGGCCGAGACGGTGCCCAGGTAGCGCTGCGAGGGCGTGACCACGTAGGCGAAGTTGTCGTCGTGCCCTTCGATGAGCTGCAGCGCGGGGCGGCAGCCGCGGTCGGTGTGCTCGCGCACCACGGTCAGCCGCTTGCGGGCGATGTCGCCGGCCTTGAACACGGCAGCGGCGTCCACGCCGCGCACGAAGTTGCGCACGTAGTCGTTGGCCGGGTTGCGCAGGATGTCGTCGGGCGTGCCCACCTGCACCACGTGGCCGTCCTTCATGATGGCGATGCGGTCGCCGATGCGCATGGCCTCGTCCAGGTCGTGCGAGATGAAGACGATGGTGCGGCGCTTGACCTCCTGCAGCCGCAGCAGCTCGCTCTGCATCTCGGTGCGGATGATCGGGTCCAGCGCCGAGAAGGCCTCGTCCATCAGCAGGATGGACGGGTCCGAAGCCAGCGCCCGGGCCAGGCCCACGCGCTGCTGCATGCCGCCGGAGAGTTCGTCGGGGTAGCTCTCGGCCCAGCCGGCCAGGCCCACCTGCTCCAGCGCCAGCGCGGCCTGCTGGCGGCGCTCTTCGCGGTCCACGCCGGCCAGCTCCAGGCCGAAGGCGGTGTTGTCAAGCACCGTCATGTGCGGCATCAGCGCGAAGGACTGGAACACCATGCTGATGTCCTTGCGGCGCAGGGCGCGCAGCTGGCGGTCGCTCAGGGCGTTGATGTCCTGGCCGTCCACCACGATGCGGCCGGCCGTGGGCTCGATCAGCCGGTTGAGCATGCGCACCAGGGTCGATTTGCCCGAGCCCGACAGGCCCATGACGACGAAGATCTCGCCGGCCTCGATGGTGAAGCTGGCGTCGAAGACGCCGATGGAGTTGCCGGTGGCAGCCAGGATCTCCTGCTTGGTCTTGCCCTGGTCGAGCAGCTTGAGCGCTTCTTCCGGCGAATCGCCGAACACCTTGAAGACGCTGTCGATGATGATTTGCTTGGCCATGTGGTGGTCCTCCCTCGTTGGTTGGAATGGGTTGAACACGCCCCGGCGCACGGGGCGCGCAGGGCTCGGCGGAGCCGGGCAGCACTCGGAACGAAAACGAAGGCGCACCCTGATGCGGCAGCCGGGCCGGCTTGGCGTTGGGCCCGAAGGCGCGGCTGCGCATGGCGGGCGCCGGCGCCAGGCCGGTCGGCGGAACAAGGGCGGACACGGCGCCGGGGCGGTGTCCATCGGCCCGGATGGCACGCGGAATCGGTGCGCAAGGGCCTGGGGTGTGCGGAGCGGGCAAGAGGTCTGGTCAGAGGACTTGCGCTGTCCGCCGTGAGGCATCAGGGCCGAGTTGCCGGCCGTGGTGCCGGGCGCCGCATCTGCACCGCGCCGGCCGCGAAAACGCAGCGGGCGGGAGGGCGGTTGCCCGGCCATCGATCCTTTCCGGCGCCAGTCGGGCCGGTCGGATTACCTGCTTGGCAGGTTGTAAAACACGGCAAAAGTATAGGAATTCAGTTCTTTTGAGTCAAAAGCCGGGTTTTTGTAACCTGTGCTATTGACGCGTGCGGCACGGGCGTAGCACACGAAAAGACGGCTGTTTGCTATCGAATGAATAGCTGGAGGCGCAGGCTGCAGGCGGGCTGGCGGCCTCCAGGAGCCCGAGGGCCGCGCTGCCCGGCGCGATCCCCCGGCGGCCCTGCCGGGCCGGGCACGGGCCTCAGTGGCGCTCGTGCGAGATGTTGAGCAGCCGGTCCGTGTAGGCGATCGCGATGGCGGAGAGTAGGAAGACGACGTGGATGATCGTCTGCCACATCAGCACCTTCACGTCGTAATTGGCCGCGTTGATGAAAGTCTTGAGCAGATGGATGGAGCTGATGCCGATGATCGACAGCCCCAGCTTCACTTTTAGCACCGACGCGTTGACGTGGCCGAGCCATTCGGGCTGGTCCGGGTGCCGGTCCAGGCCCAGGCGGCTCACGAAGGTCTCGTAGCCGCCCACGATCACCATGATGAGCAGGTTGGAGATCATCACCACGTCGATCAGCGCCAGCACCACCAGCATGATCACCGTCTCGTTCAGCGCGGTGACTTCCACGTCGGGCTTGTAGCCGATGCTGGTCACCAGCGCCTGCAGCGCCTCCTTGTGGCCGAAGGCGGCCTCGATCAGGTGCCACAGCTCGACCAGGAAGTGCCAGACATAGACGCCCTGCGCGGCGATCAGCCCCAGATAGAGCGGCAGCTGCAGCCAGCGGCTGGCGAAGATCAGCGCCGGCAGGGGGCGCAGGGGCGCATTGGTGCGCTCGACGGGAGGAAGTTGGGCCATACGGATGGAATCGAAGAGAGATGCGAAGGAGGAAAAAGGAAAGGTGGGATAGGGGCCGAAAAAGTCGCCGGATTCTAGGGGCTGGCCATGACGCGGACAGCGCCCGGGGGCAAAGCGGCGCCGGGGTGGAGTGGCCCGTCACCGCGCCGTTCTGGCGCGTTACGGAAGGCTCCTGATTTGTGGGTAAGCTCATGGGCGTTGCGTCAGTGGCCTGTAAGTGCCGCAATCGACAGTACGGGCCAGATTCCCATTGATCGAGTCCCAGGAGACAAAACCATGAATGCGCCTACGTCCGCGATCGAATCCGTGCTGGTCGAAAACCGTGTCTTTCCACCCCCTGCAGCGCTGGCCGGCGCGGCGCGCATCTCGGGCATGGCCGGCTACGAAGCCCTCTGCGCCGAGGCCGAGCGCGACTTCGAAGGCTTCTGGGGCCGCCTGGCGCGCGACAACGTGCAGTGGACCAAGCCCTTCACCCGCACGCTGGATGAATCCAAGGCCCCGTTCTTCGAATGGTTTGCCGACGGCGAGCTGAACGCCAGCGCCAACTGCCTGGACCGCCACATCGGCACGCCCATCGAGAACAAGACCGCGATCATCTTCGAGGCCGACGACGGCGCCGTCACCAAGGTCAGCTACAAGGAACTGCTCGATCGCGTGGGCCGCTTCGCCAACGCCCTCAAGGCCGAGGGCGTGAAGAAGGGCGACCGGGTTCTGATCTACATGCCCATGACCATCGAGGGCGTGGTCGCCATGCAGGCCTGCGCGCGCATCGGCGCCACGCACAGCGTGGTCTTCGGCGGCTTTTCGGCCAAGGCGCTGCAGGAACGCATCATCGACGCGGGCGCGGTGGCCGTCGTCACCGCCAACTACCAGATGCGCGGCGGCAAGGAACTGCCGCTGAAGGCCATCGTGGACGAGGGCCTCGCCATGGGCGGCTGCGACACGATCCGCAGCATCCTCGTCTTCCAGCGCACGGCCACGCCCTGCAACATGGTGGCAGGCCGCGACAAGACCTTCGAAGAAGCGCTGGCCGGCCAGAGCGCCGAATGCGCGCCGGTGCCCGTGGGCGCGGAGCACCCGCTCTTCATCCTCTACACCAGCGGCTCCACCGGCAAGCCCAAGGGCGTGCAGCATGCCACCGGCGGCTACCTGCTGTGGGCCAAGCTCACCATGGACTGGACCTTCGACCTCAAGCCCGAAGACGTCTTCTGGTGCACGGCCGACATCGGCTGGATCACCGGCCACACCTACGTCGCCTACGGCCCGCTCGCCGCGGGCGCCACGCAGGTCGTCTTCGAGGGCGTGCCCACGTACCCGAACGCCGGCCGCTTCTGGCAGATGATCGAGCGCCACAAGGTCTCTATCTTCTACACCGCGCCCACCGCCATCCGCTCGCTCATCAAGGCGGCCGAGGCCGACAAGGCCGTGCATCCGAGCAGCTCCGACCTCTCCAGCCTGCGCATCCTGGGCAGCGTGGGCGAGCCCATCAACCCCGAAGCCTGGATGTGGTACTACAAGAACGTGGGCGGCGAGCGCTGCCCCATCGTCGATACCTTCTGGCAGACCGAGACCGGCGGCCACGTCATCACCCCGCTGCCGGGCGCCACGCCGCTGGTGCCGGGCTCCTGCACGCTGCCGCTGCCGGGCATCACCGCCGCCATCGTCGATGAGGCCGGCAACGACATGCCCAACGGCACGGGCGGCATCCTGGTCATCAAGCGCCCCTGGCCCAGCATGATCCGCACCATCTGGAACGACCCGGAGCGCTTCAAGAAGAGCTACTTCCCCGAAGAGCTCAAGGGCTACTACCTCGCCGGCGACGGCGCGGTGCGCAGCGCCGACAGGGGCTACTTCCGCATCACCGGCCGCATCGACGACGTGCTCAACGTCTCGGGCCACCGCATGGGCACGATGGAGATCGAATCCGCCCTGGTCGCCAAGACCGACCTCGTGGCCGAAGCCGCGGTGGTGGGCCGCCCGGACGACCTGACCGGCGAGGCCATCTGCGCCTTCGTGGTCCTCAAGCGCCCGCGCCCCACGGGCGACGAGGCCAAGGCCATCGCCAAGGAACTGCGCGACTGGGTGGCCAAGGAGATCGGCCCCATCGCGAAACCGAAGGACATCCGCTTCGGCGACAACCTGCCCAAGACCCGCAGCGGCAAGATCATGCGCCGCCTGCTGCGCTCCATCGCCAAGGGCGAAGCCATCACCCAGGACACCAGCACCCTGGAAAACCCCGCCATCCTGGATCAGTTGGCCGAAGCCAACTGATCCAGCAGCGCCGCAGGCGCTGGCCGGCGAAGCTGGCGGCGGGATAGGGGAGCACTCATGTCGCGCAGCGACGTGACGTGATCACCAAAACCCCGCCATCCTGGATCAGTTGGCCGAAGCCAATTGATCCAGCAGCGCCGCAGGCGCCGGCCAGCGAAGCTGGCGGCGGGATAGGGGAGCACTCATGTCGCGCAGCGACGTGATGTGATCACCAAAATCCCGCCATCCTGGACCAGTTGGCCGAAGCCAACTGATCCAGCAGCGCCGCAGAGGTTGAGTCGCTGCAGCCGATCGACAGAGCCTCGGTCTCTCCCAACAGCCGCCTCCGGGCGGCTGTTTGCATTTCGGAACCTTGCGCCCCTGTAGGACGGCGCCGGGAACGGCCGTGCCGAACCGTGGATCGGCACCGGCCTGGAGTACAACTCCAATTCAGCAGCCGTTGTGAAGCCTTTTGGCGACAGATGGCGTGATTTCTGGCCTCAAACGCATGAAAGTCCGACAACCATGAACTTCCGAACCATCATCCTCGTCGTCATCGTGGCCGCCATCGCCGCGCTGGCGGCGCTCAACTGGCCCGCGCTGGCCACGCCCACGCTGATCTCGCTGGGCATCACCTCGATCCAGGCGCCGCTGGGCGTGATCATGCTGGCGCTGACCATCCTGCTGGGCGTGTTCTTCATCGCCTATGTGCTGTCGCTGCAGGGCTCGGTGCTGCTCGAAACGCGCCGCCACGCCAAGGAAATGGCCGCGCAGCGCGAACTGGCCGACAAGGCCGAGGCCTCGCGCTTGACCGAGCTGCGCTCCTTCCTCGAAGGCCAGCATCGCAACGGCCACGATGCGCTGATCGCCCGCATCGACACGCTGGAATCGCGCCTGGCCGCCCGCGCCCAGGAATCCGACAACACCACCGCAGCCTATGTCGGCCAGCTGGAAGACCAGCTGCGCCATCGCGGCACGGGCACGTCCGCGGTGCCGGCCTATGCCGACCCCACGCTGCGCGCCGACCCCGAGCTGCGGGTCTGACCGCCGCCGTGCCCGCCTGATGAGGCGGGCCACGACGCGAATGAAAAAGCCGCCGGATGCAGCGATGCATCCGGCGGCTTTTTCGTGGGCCGCGAGGGTTCGCGGCGTCAGTGTCAGGCCCTTACTTCAGGCTCAGCACCCAGGCCGCCAGCTTCTTGGCTTCGGCTTCGTTGACCTGCGAGTTGGCGGGCATGGGCACCGGGCCCCAGACACCCGAGCCGCCCTTGATGATCTTGGTCGCCAGCTTGTCGGCCGCGCCGGCCTGGCCGGCGTACTTGGCGGCCACGTCCTTGAAGGCGGGGCCGACCAGCTTCTTGTCCACGGCATGGCAGGCCATGCAGTTCTTGGAAGTGGCGAGCGCCTGGTCGGCCAGCGCGGGCACGCTGGCCGACAGGGCCAGGGCCAAAGTCATCAGGGAGCGCTTCATCGGTTGTCCTTGGGGTTATATTGGGTTCAATGAAATTGTAGGGCTTGCGGTTGACGGCGCTCAGGTAGGGGTTCTCCGGCCCTGCCAGCCGCACCGCTGGGGGAATCCGCCATGTACGCGTTGGGTGTGGGTCTGTTGCTGGTGCTGCTCAAGAGCCTGGAGGTCGGCTTCGTGGCGACCTGGCCCTGGTGGTGGGTGCTCTCGCCCTTCGCCGTGGCCCTGGCCTGGTGGGCCTGGGCCGATTATTCCGGCCGCACGGCCCGCAAGGCCATGCAGGCCATGGAACAGCGCAAGCACAAGCGCCTGGAGCGCCAGAAGAACGTGCTGGGCATCCGCCCCCGCAAGCCGCGCTGACAGGCCGGCGAACGCCATTGCCCCCGCCGTGGGGATGGCGGCCCCCGCGCCCGGCCTGCCGTGGGCCTCGTAGATAATCCCAGGCACTTTCCCGTCTGCCCAGGGCGCGGCTCAAGAGGTTGTTCGCATGGGCGTGCGCGGCCGCCATTCGCGGCCCTTTTCCATCACACATCCCGCGTTTCTCGTTTCTCTCTTCCGAGCCCACCACGATGCCCGCATACCGTTCCAAAACTTCCACCGCCGGCCGCAACATGGCCGGCGCCCGCTCCCTCTGGCGCGCCACCGGCATGAAGGACGAAGACTTCAGCAAGCCGATCATCGCGGTGGTCAACTCGTTCACCCAGTTCGTGCCCGGCCACGTCCACCTGAAGGACCTGGGCCAGCTCGTGGCCCGCGAGATCGAGGCCGCCGGCGGCGTGGCCAAGGAATTCAACACCATCGCCGTCGATGACGGCATCGCCATGGGCCACGACGGCATGCTGTATTCGCTGCCCAGCCGCGACATCATCGCGGACTCGGTCGAGTACATGGTGAACGCGCACTGCGCCGACGCGATGGTCTGCATCTCCAACTGCGACAAGATCACGCCCGGCATGCTGATGGCCGCCATGCGCCTGAACATTCCCGTGGTATTCGTCTCGGGCGGCCCCATGGAAGCCGGCAAGACGCGCCTGGCCAACCCCATCACCAAGACCATCGAGTTCAAGAAGCTCGACCTGGTGGACGCCATGGTGATCGCCGCCGACCAGAACTATTCCGACGCCGACGTGGCCGAGGTGGAGCGTTCCGCCTGCCCCACCTGCGGCTCCTGCTCGGGCATGTTCACCGCCAACTCCATGAACTGCCTGACCGAGGCCCTGGGCCTGTCGCTGCCCGGCAACGGCACGGTGGTGGCCACGCACGCCGACCGCGAACAGCTCTTCAAGCGCGCCGGCCGCCGCATCGTCGAGCTGGCCCGTGAGTACTACGAGCAGGACAACGAACGCATCCTGCCGCGCTCGGTCGGCTTCAAGGCCTTCGAGAACGCGATGACGCTGGACATCGCCATGGGCGGCTCCACCAACACCATCCTGCACCTGCTGGCCATCGCCCGCGAGGCGGAGATCGACTTCACCATGGCCGACATCGACCGCCTCTCGCGCGTGGTGCCGCAGCTGTGCAAGGTCGCGCCCAACACCAACAAGTACCACATCGAGGACGTGCACCGTGCCGGCGGCATCATGGCCATCCTGGGCGAGCTGGACCGCGCCGGCCGTCTGCACACCGATGCGCCCACCGTGCATGCCCCCACGCTGGGCGACGCGCTGGCGCAGTGGGACATCTCCCGCACGCAGGACGAGGCCGTGCGCCACTTCTACATGGCGGGCCCGGCCGGCATTCCCACCCAGGTGGCCTTCAGCCAGAACACGCGCTGGCCCAGCCTGGACCTGGACCGCGCCGAAGGCTGCATCCGCTCCGTCGAGCATGCCTTCTCCAAGGAAGGCGGCCTCGCAGTGCTGCGCGGCAACATCGCGCTGGACGGCTGCGTGGTCAAGACGGCGGGCGTGGACGAATCCATCCACGTGTTCGAAGGCACGGCCCACGTGACCGAGTCGCAGGACGAGGCGGTGGAGAACATCCTGGCCGACAAGGTCAAGGCCGGCGACATCGTCATCGTGCGCTACGAAGGCCCCAAGGGCGGCCCCGGCATGCAGGAAATGCTCTACCCGACCAGCTACATCAAGTCCAAGGGCCTGGGCAAGGCCTGCGCGCTGCTGACCGACGGGCGCTTCTCGGGCGGCACCTCGGGCCTGTCGATCGGCCACTGCTCGCCCGAAGCCGCCGCGGGCGGTGCCATCGGCCTGGTGCAGAACGGCGACCGCATCCGCATCGACATTCCCAACCGCACGATCAACGTGCTGCTGAGCGACGAAGAGCTGGCCCGCCGCCGCGCCGAGCAGGACGCCAAGGGCTGGAAGCCCGCGAAGCCGCGCCCGCGCAAGGTGTCGGCCGCGCTCAAGGCCTATGCCAAGCTGGTGATGTCGGCCGACAAGGGCGCCGTGCGCGACCTGTCCCTGCTGGACGACTAAACCGACCCCGGCGGTGCTGCCTCGCCCAGGCAGCGCCGCCCGAGCGAGGCAGCCAAAAGAAAAGCCGCACCCCGTGACAGGGTGCGGCTTTCTTCTTTCTTGGGCTTTTTCATCGCAGTACGTCAGACGCGTACTTTCTATCGTGGAGCCACTCTCTCGAATCTTGCTATCTTCTTGATAGCTGCCGGCGCCCTTGCTGCGGGCGCTGGTGGGGTTTCAGGCCGAAGGGCCGTGGCCCATCTGGGACTGCAGGTAGTTCGGCAGGCCGATCTTGTCGATCAGGCCCAGCTGCTTTTCGAGCCAGTAGGCGTGGTCTTCTTCGGTGTCCTTGAGCTGGGCGAGCAGGATGTCGCGGCTCACGTAGTCACCCACGCTCTCGCACAGGGCCATGCCGTTCTGCAGCGCGGCGCGCACTTCGTATTCGGTGTCCAGATCCTTGCGCAGCATCTCGGGCACGGTCTCGCCGGGCGTGAATTCCTTGGGGCGCATGTCCGGGCGGCCACCCAGGAAGATGATGCGGCGCAGCAGCGCGTCGGCATGCTGCGTCTCTTCTTCCATCTCGTGGTTCAGGCGCGTGTAGAGCCGTTCCAGGCCCATGTCTTCGTAGAAGCGCGAGTGGGCGAAATACTGATCGCGCGCGGCCAGTTCGCCGCGCAGCAGATCCCGGAGATATTCGACGACTTGTGGGTTTCCCTGCATTTGCTTTCCTTGTTTTTGTGAGTGCGTAAGTATCGCCTTCGCGCGCGGCTTTGTCGTGTTTCGGGCGCCAAGCCCCCCTGGCGCCGTTCTGCATGCATACGTGGATCAGAAGCGTTCTCAATTGGAGCGAGGGGCGATGGAGCGATTTCGCGGGCGTGCGGGGCGGTTCCGTCAGCGGCGTCACGCGCAGCGGCGAGAATCGCCGGTTCCATGCGCAGCGGCGGTTTCCGCCGCGTTGCAGGCGCATGGCCGATGCCGCGGCCCCAACAGGCCGCAGGACGAACACAACGAGAGCACCACCGAGGGAGCGCGCCATGGACGCCATCATCAACATCAACCTCGCGTCGCTGGCCAACACGCTGGTGAGCCTGGCCGCGGCCTTCGTGCTGGGCGGCATGATCGGCTTCGAACGCCAGCACCGCCAGCGCACGGCGGGGCTGCGCACCAACGTGCTGGTCGCCCTGGGCGCGGCCATGTTCGTGGACATGGCCAACCGCCTGCACGGTGCCGACGGCGCGGTGCGGGTGATCGCCTATGTGGTCTCGGGCATCGGCTTCCTGGGCGCGGGCGTCATCATGCGCGAGGAGGGCAACGTACGCGGCCTTAACACTGCCGCCACGCTGTGGTGCTCGGCGGCCGTGGGCGCGGCCTGCGGCTCCGACCTGATCCTGGAGGCGGCGCTCGGCGCGGTCTTCGTGCTGGCGGCCAACACGCTGCTGCGGCCCATCGTGAATGCCATCAACCGCCAGCCGCTGGACGTGCATTCGGCCGAAGTCACGCACATGGTCTATGTGATCGCCGACCGCTCGCGGCAGAAGGTCGTGATGGCGCAGCTCGAAAAGGAACTGGAGCGCCTGAGCCAGCCCGCGCAGGACGTGAAGGTGCATGCCTTCGGCCCCGAGGAGGTGGAGATCGAGCTGACCCTGGCCGCTACCTCGGTGGACAGCGAGACGCTGGACCAGCTCATCAACCGCATGGTCGCCATGACCGAGGTGCGCCAAGCCTTCTGGAGCCCCAGCACCACCGAGTGAGGGCGGGGCGGGCGGGGCCTGCGCGGCCCTGCGGACTTTGCCGCGGACGGTCGCAGGGGCCGGGCACAATAGCCGCACCATGCTCATGTACCCGCATATCGATCCCATCGCCCTGAAACTGGGGCCGCTCGCCATTCACTGGTATGGCCTGACCTATCTGGCCGCCTTCGGCCTCTTCATGCTGCTGGGCACGCTGCGCCTGCGGCACCAGCCCTATGCCTCGATGACCGGCGCGCAGGCCTGGAGCCGGCGCGACGTGGAGGACATCCTCTTCCTCGGCGTGCTCGGCGTGGTGGTCGGCGGCCGGCTGGGCTATTGCCTCTTCTACAAGCCCGGCTACTACCTCTCGCACCCGCTCGAGATCTTCTACATCTGGCAAGGCGGCATGAGCTTTCACGGCGGCTTGCTGGGCGTGATCCTGTCGATGCTCTGGTTCGCGCGCTCGCGCCATCGCCCCTGGCTGCAGGTGGCCGATTTCGTGGCGCCCTGCGTGCCCACGGGCCTGGCGGCCGGCCGCATCGGCAACTTCATCAACGGCGAGCTGTGGGGGCGCTTCGCCGACCCGTCGCTGCCCTGGGCCATGGTGTTCCCGCAAAGCGGCTCCATGCAGCCGCGCCACCCCTCGCAGATCTACCAGTTCCTGATGGAAGGGCTGCTGCTCTTCGTGCTGCTCTGGCTCTACGCGCGCCGCGAACGGCGCCAGGGCGAGGTGGCGGCGGCCTTCCTGGTCGGCTACGGGTGCTTCCGCTTCATCGCCGAATACTTCCGCGAGCCCGACGCCTTCCTGGGCCTGCTGTCGCTGGGCATGAGCATGGGCCAGTGGCTCTGCCTGCCCATGATCGCCGGCGGCGTGGCGCTCTGGGTCTGGGCGCAGCGGCACAGCCCTGCGCCGCAGGCGCGGCATTCGGGCTAGATAGGCGCACTCAGGCGCGCGGCGCCGCTTGAGGCCGCAGCGCCAGGGCCGCCAGCGCCAGCAAGGGCAGGGCGGCGATATTGATCGCCGTCCAGCCGATGCCCGCGAGCAGCGCGCCCGAGCCGAACGACATCGCCACCGCCGTCGCGCCGTTGCAAAGCTCCATCAACGCCTGCGCGGCGCCGCGCTCCTCCGGCGCATGGCTTTCGGCCAGCAGCGTGGTGCCGGCCACCAGCATCAGGTTCCAGCCCAGGCCCAGCAGCAGCGAGCTGACGAAGAACTGCACCATCTCCACGCCCGAGAGGGCGATGCAGGCGCTGGCCGCGATCAGCGCGGCGCCCGTGGCCGCCACGCGGCGCGTGCCCCAGCGGTCCACCAGGGCGCCGGCGAAGAAGGCCGGCAGGAACATGCCCACCACATGCCACTGGATCACGCGCGCCGCCGATGCGGTGGAAAAGCCGCAGCCGTCCATGGCCAGCGGCGTGGCGTTCATCACCAGGATCATCAGCCCGTGTCCGATGGCCGTCATCAGCACGGCCGCACGCAGCGCGGGCCGCGCCAGCAGGGCGCGCAAGGCCCCGGGCGCGGGCCGCGGCAGGCCGGCGGTGCCGGCGGGCAGCCGCGAGACCGTGGCCACGCCCAGCGCCGCCAGCACGGCGATCGCCAGATAGGCCCCGGTGAATGGCGTGGCGAGCGCGTCGCGCGACCAGACCGCGAGCGGCGGCGCCAGCAGCGCCGCGCACAGGCCGCCCCCCACCACGCAGGCCGCGGCCCGGCCACGGCGCTGCGGCGGCACGGCTTCGAGCGCGGCATGGCGGTAGAAGCCTGACGAGGCCTGATAGACGCCGATGCCCGCCGCCCCCAGGCACAGCAG
Organism: Paracidovorax wautersii; assembly: GCF_900113035.1. Taxonomy (GTDB): domain Bacteria; phylum Pseudomonadota; class Gammaproteobacteria; order Burkholderiales; family Burkholderiaceae_C; genus Paracidovorax; species Paracidovorax wautersii. The sequence continues at coordinate 121,590 of NZ_FONX01000011.1, forward strand.
CGCGAAGCTGCCCCGCTGCAGCGCCAGCGCGCAGACCAGTCCGCCCGCCACGCCCAGCCCCGCACCCAGCATCAGACCCGGCCGGCGGCCATGGCGCTGCATGGCCGCCGACAGCGGCATCACTGCCAGCAGGTTGCCCAGCACCAGCAGGGCCAGCGGCAGCGTGGCCAGCGCGGCCGTGGACGCGAGCCGCAGCCCGGCCAGCGAGGTGAGCGTGATGCCGATGATGGAACACGACCAGTAGAGCGCCTGGGCGGCGAACAGCAGGCGGATGGTGGGGTTGAGCAAGAGCATGGCGTCTGAGGGCTGGCAGTGGTTGGAGATGGATGGAGCGTCGAAAGCGGAAAGAGCAGGGCACGGCGCGGCCTGCACTGCGGTGCAGCGGCGGCGGAACCGGTTCGAGCGGGGCGGGGGCGGAAAAAGGCGGTGTCAGCCGGAGCCGTCGGCCGCCTCGGGCCCGAAGCGCTGGGCGAAGGCCTGGGGGCTCACGGCCAGTTGGCGGTGGAAGGCGCGCCGCAGCGTCTCGGCGTGCTGGAAGCCGCAAAGCCGCGCCACGGTCGCCACCGACGCCTGTCCGTGCGAGAGCAGGGCGGAGGCTGCTTCCACGCGCACCCGTTCCACGTAGCGGCCGGGCGTGGTGCCCAGCTCGCGCTGGAACACGCGCGTGAGCGTGCGCGGCGGCATGCACGAGCGCTCGGCCAGCGCGTCCAGCGACAGGTCTTCGCCCAAGTGGCCGGGAATCCATTCCAGCAGCGGTGTGAGGCGTGGCGCGTGCTGCGCATCGGGCGCGACCAGCCGGCTGAACTGTGTCTGCCCGCCGGGCCGGCGCAGGTAGATCACCAGCCTCCGCGCCACGGCCAGCGCCAGCGAGCGGCCCAGGTCGTGCTCCAGCAGCGCCAGCGCCAGGTCGATGCCCGAGCTGACGCCGGCCGAGGTGAAGACATGCGCGTCGCCCTGCAGCCCGGCCGGGTCGTAGGTGTGCAGGCGCTCGCCCTGCAGGCGCACCTGCGGATGGCGCTCCCGCAGCTCGGCGATGCGTTCCCAGTGCGTGGTGGCGGGGCGCCCGTCCAGCAGGCCGGCCTGCGCGAGCAGCAGCGCCCCGGAGCAGACGGAACCCAGCCGCGCCACCACCGGCTCGGCACGGCGCAGCCAGTCCAGCAGCGCCGCATTGCCCAGCTGCGCGGCCACGCCCTGGCCGCCGGGCACGAGCAGCGTGTGCAGGCCCGCGAGCGGTTCGTCGGCATAGGCGGCCTGTGCCAGCGTCTCGAAGCCTGCCGAGCAGGCCACCGGCCCGGGCGCTTCGGCCAGCAGGCGCAGCGCATAGGCGGGCGCGCGGCCCTGGCGGGCCAGCTCGTCGTTGGCCGAAGCCATGACCTGCATGGGTCCGACCACGTCCAGGCTCATGAAGCCGGGGTAGAGCAGGCAGGCGAAGGTGCGACGAGGCGGCGGCAGGGGCATGCGGGGAAGTGTCCGGCGATGCGCCCGTGGCTGCAATGACAATGGCCCCACTTTTTCGGCCACTTTCCTGGATGGCAGAGGACAGGAAGGTCTGCCTTTTCGCTCACCCCGCAGCTTGCCCCTCAGCTCGCGCCGAGCCGTGCCAATCCCGGTGAATTGCCGGATCGGGCAGGCGATGGAAGCCTTCTCCGTTCGGGTTGTTGCGTAGAGCCTGATCCCGCCGGCAAAGCCATAATTACGCAAAATCATGCGAAATGATGGGCGCCCAGGAGACCTGCCGAGGCCTTGCGGATGAGGGGAGATGGGGAGCCAAGACCCGCCGCCCAGCCTGCCCGCTCCGCCCGTCCATCATTCGCCGACCCAAGGACCGCCATGCCCCCCGCGCTTGCCGCCGCCCCGCGTTCCCCGTCGCCTTCGCTGCATGCCGAGGTGGCCGAGCGGCTGCGCGGGCAGATCTTCGCGGGCGCGCTGCCGCCCGGCAGCTTCCTGGACGAGGCGGCGCTCTGCGAGCGCCTCGCCATCTCCCGCACGCCGCTGCGCGAGGCGCTGAAGGTGCTGGTGGCCGAAGGCCTGCTGCGCCATGAGCCGCGGCGCGGCTGCTTCGTGGCCGAGGTGACCGAGCGCGACCTGGACGAGATCTTCCCCGTGATCGCGCTGCTGGAAGGGCGCGCCGCCCACGAGGCCACCGAGCGCGCCGGCAGCGCCGACATCGCCGCGCTGCAGGTGCTGCACCAGCGCCTGCAGGAGCATGCCGAGGCCGGCCGCATCGACGCCTACTACGAGGCCAACTACGCCATCCACGAGGCCTTCATCACCCTGGCCGACAACCGCTGGCTGGCCCAGGTGATCGGCGACCTGCGCCGCATCCTGCGCCTGGCGCGCCACCAGACGCTGCATGTGCCCGGCCGGCTGCAGCAGAGCCTGCACGAGCATCTGGCCGTCTTCGCCGCGCTGCAGCGCCGCGACGCCGCCGCCGCCGAAGAGGCCATGCGCCGACACGTCCTCGCCCAGCGCGACGCGCTGCGCGACATCGCCCGCAACCACCATTCACGGATCGCACCATGAACGCAGCCACCACCTGGATCTCGCGCAAGGTCTCGCGCCTGAGCCCCCTCGACCCCAAGGCGGAGGCCGCCGAGGGCAGCGGCGCCGGCGCGGCAACGAAGCCCGCGAAGGCCGCCGTGCCGCGCACCACCGCCGAGCGGCTGGCCGCCACGCTGCGCCGCGGCAACGAAGCCCTGTCGCCACGCGCGCTGCGCCGCCTGCTGGCCGATCTGCAGGAAGTGGTGGCGCCCCGCGTGAGCGAGGTGGAGGGCGGCCGCCGCGCCGAGGCCGTGGCCGCCTGGTATGCCCAGGCCCAGCCCGAGGAGCGCCGCGACATGTGGCTGCTGATGTGCGAGCAGTTCGCGGCCGATGCCGAGCGCGTCAAGAGCGCCCGCCAGCGCCACGAAGCCGCCGCCGGCACGGCCGACGAGCCGCAGGCCGAGATGCACCTGCGCCGCGCGCTGGTTTCGCCGCGCACGCGCCTGCTGCAGCGCTTTTCCGTCTTCCCGCAGGGCATGCGCTTTCTGGTGGACCTGCGCGCCGAGCTGCTGCCGCACCTCAAGGCCGACAAGCGCCTCCTGCCGCTCGACGCCGAGCTGGAGCATCTCTTTTCCACCTGGTTCGACGTGGCCTTTCTGGAGCTCAAGCGCCTGTCCTGGGATTCGCCCGCATCGCTGCTGGAAAAGCTCATCAAGTACGAGGCCGTCCACGACATCCGCAGCTGGGCCGACCTGAAGAACCGGCTCGACAGCGACCGGCGCTGCTACGGCTTCTTCCACCCGCGCCTGCCCAATGAGCCGCTGATCTTCGTCGAGGTGGCGCTGCTGGCCGATCTCTCCAGCAGCATCACGCCGCTGCTGGACGAATCGGCCGCGCCGGCCGACCTTGCGCGCGCCACCACCGCCATCTTTTATTCGATCAGCAACACCCAGACCGGCCTGCGCGGCGTGAGCTTCGGCGATTCGCTCATCAAGAACGTGGTGGAGACGCTGACCGAAGAATTCCCGCGCCTGCGCACCTTCGCCACGCTCTCGCCCATTCCGGGCTTCCGCGCCTGGTTCAACAAGCAGTGCGCCGCCGCCATCGAGGGCCTGGACGACAAGCGCCGCGCCGAGCTGGGCCGCGCCGTGGGCTTCGAGCCGCCGCAGGCCGCGCACGTGCTGGCCGCCGCCGACAAGGCGCTGGACCTGCCGATCAAGTCACCCGTGCGCCAGCTGCTGCTGCAGTGCGCCGCGCAGTACCTGGGCCGCGAGCTGCAGGACGGCAAGCCGCTGGATGCGGTGGCGCGCTTCCACCTGGGCAACGGCGCGCGCGTGGAGCGCCTGAACTGGGCCGGCGACCCGTCGGCCAAGGGCGTCAAGCAGTCCTTCGGGCTCATGGTCAACTATCTCTACGACCTCAAGCGCATAGACAAGCACCGCAGCCTGCTGGCCGACGGGCGCGTGCCCATGTCCAGCGACATCGAAAGCCTGTGCCGGGGCTGAGCCCAGGCACAGGCCCGCTGGCGCGGCGCGTGGCGCAGGGCCACCGCGCGCCTTCTGCGTTCCATTCCATTCCTTCCAGAGCGTTCACTACAACCACGACGACAGGAGACAAAAGGAAATGAAGCCATCTCTCGCAAGCATCGGCCTGGCGGACCCGTCCGCGGCCCCCGCGGGCCCGCCCGCGCGCTCGCTTTCCCGCCGCGCCTGGCTGCAGGCGGCCGGCGCCGCGGGGCTCGCTGCCACCGGCGCGGTGCCCAGCGCCTGGGCGCAGGGGCAGCCCGGGGCGGCCGGCTGGCCCGCCAAGCCGGTCACGCTGGTCGTGCCGTTCCCGGCCGGCGGCGGCACCGACGCCTTCGCCCGGCCGCTGGCCGCGCAGTTCAGCAAATCCACCGGCAAGAGCCTGATCATCGACAACCGGGGCGGCGCGGGCGGCACGGTGGGCGCGAGCTACGCGGCCAAGGCGGCGGGCGACGGCTACACGCTCTTCATGGGCGGCACGCACCACGCCATCGCGCCGGCCATGTATCCCAGGCTCGACTACGACATCGAGCGCGACTTCATCCCGCTCGCCCTGCTGGCCAGCGTGCCGCAGGTGGTGGTGGTGAATCCGCGCGTGGTCAAGGCCACCACCATGGCGCAGTTCCTCGACTACCTGCGCGCCAACCCGGGCAAGCTCAACTACGCCTCGGCCGGCTCGGGCTCGGCCCACCATCTGGCGGGCGAGCTGTTCAAGCTGCAGACCGGCACCTTCATCACGCACATCCCCTACCGGGGCGCGGGCCCGGCGCTGCAGGACCTGATCGGCGGCAACGTGGACATGATGTTCGACGGCCTGGGCTCGTCGGCCGCGCACATCAAGGCCGGGCGCATCCGCGCGCTGATGGTGGCCGGCGGGCACCGCAACCCGGCCTTCCCCGACGTGCCCTGCGCGGCCGAGGTGGGCCTGCGCGACTACAACGTCACCACCTGGTACGGCCTCTGGGCGCCCAAGGGCACGCCGGCCGACATGCAGGCGCGCATCGTGGGCGAGGTGCGCAAGCTGGGCGCGGCCGACGAGATCAAGACCGCCTGGGCCGCCAACGGCGCCGAGTTCGGCAGCCTCACGCAGCCGCAATACGCCGCCTTCGTGAGCGCCGAGGTCAAGCGCTGGGCGCAGGTGGTCAAGGCTTCCGGCGCCACGCTGGAATGAACGATGCGGCAACGAGCGAAAGGGTGCCGATGACGGCCGCAGCGCAAGTGATCGCGGCCCCGGCCGCAGGCGATGCCGGCGCGGCCGGCGTGTGGCGCGTGGCCCTCAGCCACCCGGGGCGGCTCAACGCCATGTCGCGCGCCATGTGGCGGCAGCTGCGCGCCGTCTTCGAGCAAGTGCAGGCCCGCGCCGACGTGCGTTGCGTGATCGTGGAGGGCGCCGCCAGCACGCTCGGCGAGCCGGCAGCCTTCTGCGCGGGCGGCGACATCTCCGAATACCCGCTGTTCCGCTTCGACGCCGACCAGCTGCGCGACTTCCACGAAGGCGATGTCTGGGGCGGCCTCGCCGCCATGCAGGCCTGCGACGTGCCCATCGTCGCGGGCATCGCCGGCGCCTGCATGGGCGCGGGCGTGGAGATCGCCAGCTGCTGCGACCTGCGCATCGCCGAGCCGGCTGCGCGCTTCGGTGCGCCCATCGCCCGGCTGGGCTTTCCGATGGCGCCGCGCGAGGCGCAGCTCGTGGCCGGCGCCGTGGGCGCGATGACCGCGCGCCAGATGCTGCTGGAGGCCGCCACCTTCGACGCGCACGAGATGGCGCAGCGCGGCTTTTTGAGCCGCGTGGTGCCGGCCGCCGAACTGCAGGCCCAGGTGCTGGCCACGGCGCAGCGCATCGCCGCGCTGGCCCCCCAGGCCGCGCGGCTCAACAAGCGCACGCTGCGCGCGCTCTCCGCTGGCGGCCATGAAGAAAAATGGCCTGCAGCCCAGGACGGGAGCGCGCATTCAGCTATCGATTTAATAGCGGACATAGGCTTCGACCCGTATGCCTATGCCGACAGTGCCGAGCACCGCGAAGGCATCGCCGCCTTCCTCGCCAAGCGCAAGCCGGTCTTCTGACGATCCTCCTTCTTTCCTTTCCGGACTCTTCCTCCACCCTTTTCTTCGACACCTTTCGCCATGAGTGCCACCTCTTCCAGCCAGAACCTCTTCGCCGCGCTGCGCGCCGCCTTCCCTGCCGACCTGGACGCCGTCGCCGTCGAGGCGCATGCGGCCGATGGCTCGCCGCTCCACTACACCTGGCGCGACCTGGAGCACGCCAGCGCCCGCATGGCCAACCTGCTCGCGTCGCTGCAGCTGCCCGAGGGCAGCCGCATCGCCGTGCAGGTGGAAAAGTCGGTCGAGGCGCTGATGCTCTACCTGGCCACGCTGCGCGCGGGCTACGTCTTCCTGCCGCTCAATACCGCCTACCAGAGCGCGGAGATCGAATACTTCGTCGGCAATGCCGAGCCGGCCGTGGTGGTCTGCACGCCGGGCAATTTCGGCTGGGTGTCGAAAATCGCCTTCACGGCCGGCACGCAGCACGTCTTCACCCTGGGCGACGACCGCACCGGCAGCCTGCTGGACCGCGCCGCGCACCACGGCGACGAGCACACGCCCGTGCCGCGCAGTGCCGATGACCTGGCCGCCATCCTCTACACCAGCGGCACCACCGGCCGCAGCAAGGGCGCGATGCTCACGCACGGCAACCTGCTGTCGAACGCGCAGGTGCTCAAGGACTACTGGGGCTGGACGGCCAGCGGCGGCCCCGAAGGCCGGGGCGACGTGCTGATCCATGCGCTGCCCATCTTCCACGTGCATGGCCTCTTCGTCGCCATCCACGGCGCGCTCATCAACGGCAGCAAGATGATCTGGCTGAACAAGTTCGATCCCAAGGCCGTCATCGCCGCGCTGCCGCGCGCCACCGTGTTCATGGGCGTGCCCACGCTCTACGTGCGCCTGCTGGCCGATGCCGGGCTCACCAAGGAAGCGGCGCGCTCCATGCGCCTCTTCATCTCCGGCTCCGCGCCGCTGCTGATCGAGACCTTCAAGGAATGGCAGCAGCGCACCGGCCACACCATCCTGGAACGCTACGGCATGAGCGAGACCATCATGCTCACCAGCAACCCCTATGCGGCCGATGCGCGCCACGGCGGGCAGGACGAGCGGCGCGGCGGCACGGTGGGCTTCCCGCTGCCCGGCGTGAGCCTGCGCGTGGTCGATGACGCCGGCCAGCCCGTGCCCGCCGGCGAGATCGGCAACATTCAGGTGCAGGGCCCGAACGTGTTCCAGGGCTACTGGCGCATGCCGGAGAAGACGGCGGAAGAATTCAGCACCGACGCGCACGGCGGCCGCTGGTTCAAGACCGGCGACGTGGGCCGCGTGGACGAGCGCGGCTACGTCACCATCGTGGGCCGCAGCAAGGACCTGATCATCAGCGGCGGCTACAACGTCTATCCCGCCGAGATCGAGGGCTACATCAACGACATGCCCGGCGTGGCCGAAAGCGCCCTGGTCGGCGTGCCCCACCCGGACTTCGGCGAGGTGGGCGTGGCCGTGGTGATCGCCAAACCCGGCGCGCAGCTCGATGGCGACGCCATCGTGGCGAAGCTCAAGACTCAGCTGGCCAACTTCAAGATCCCCAAGCGCTGCTTCGTCGCCACGGAGCTGCCGCGCAACACCATGGGCAAGGTGCAGAAGAACCTGCTGCGCGAGCAGCACAAGGGGCTGTTCGCCTGAGAACGTCGACACGTTCTGACAGATCGGTGCGCTACAGTCGCGCGCACCGCCTTGCCACCCGACCGAGCCGCGCCATGCCCGTAATGCACATCCGCCTGCGTCCCTACCTCTTCGCCATCGCCGCGCTGGCCGCAGGGATGGCCGCCGTTCCCGCGCATGCGCGGCTGCACGAGTCGCAGATGGACGTGCCGGTCGAGGTCGTCGATGCGTATGGCAAGCATATCGCCCAGCCCATCCGCGTCACCGTATGGTCCGACGATGCGAACCCCGCTCCGGCGCCCGTGCTGGTCTTCGGGCATGGCCGCTCCGCCCATGCCGACCAGCGCGCGGGCATGGGTCGGGCGCGCTTTTCGGACGCGTCGGCGTTCTTCGTGCGGCGCGGATTCATCGTGGCAGTCCCCACGCGGATAGGCTACGGCGTAAGCGGCGGCGAGGATGTGGAGGACAGCGGGACCTGCCAGGACAAGAACTACCCGCCCGGCTACGCCGCTGCGGCCCGGGAGACGCTGCAAGTGCTCGATGCCGTGCGCGCCGCAAGGCCGGATGCGGCCAAGGACCGGGCCGTCGTCGTGGGCCAGTCCTACGGCGGCACCGCTGCCATCACGGTAGGCGCCATGCAGCCCGCCGGAGTGCAGGCCGTGATCAACTTTGCCGGCGGTGGCGGCGGCAACCCGGTCACCCAGCCGGGCAGGCCCTGCGGGCCGCAGCGGCTGGAGAAATTGTTCGCCGGCTACGGTGCCACGCTGCGCATGCCCTCGCTCTGGCTCTATACCGAGAACGATCGCTACTTCGGCCCCACCTATCCCAAGGAATGGTTCGCAGCCTTCCGCGCCGCCGGAGGCACCGGGGAGTTCACCCAATTTCCTCCGCAGGGCGAGGACGGGCACGCGACCTTCTACCGCGCCCCGCAGGTCTGGCAGCCGCGCGTGGCGGAGTTTCTGGACCGCAACGGTTTTCCTGCCCCCGCGGCCACGGCACCGGCACCGGCACCTGCCGCTGCGAAGCCACAGCCCGCGCAGGACCGTGGTCAGGATTGATGTTCGAGCCGGCGTCCACGCACGGCCTTCGCTCTGGCACTGAACCCGCCGTGGTGCCTCAGGCGGTCTTCGGCTCGCCGGTGCAGAAGATGCAACCGGCAGCGGCAGGCGCCGCCGGAGCGTGGCTGCAGCAGTGCTCCAGCCATGCGGCCACCAGCCGGTAGACCGACAGGTTGGTGCGGGCCGTGGGTGCGCAGAGGTAGTAGCCCAGCGGGCTCTCGAAGCGCTGGCCGAGCGGCTCCACCAGCGAGCCGGCCTGCAGTTCGTCCTCCACCAGGCAGGTGGGCACGATGCCCACGCCGAAGCCCGACACCGCCGCGCGGATGATGAGCGAATACAGGTTGAAGCCCGGCCCGAAGCGGCTGCCGCTGGTGTCGCAGCCGTTGGCGGCCATCCAGTCGTGCCAGGCCAGCGGCACCTCGATGTGCTGCAGCAGCGTGGCCTGCTGCAGGTCGGCCTTGGTGCGCAGGGGCAGCGCATCGCGCAGCTGCGGACTGCAGACGATGCTGGTTTCCTTGCCGATCAGGTAGCGGGCATTGGCGCTGGGCCAGTTGCCGTAGCCGTACTGGATGGCGGCGTCGAATTCGTGCGGCACCGCGAAGTCGTGCGCGTGCTGGTAGCGCACGAAGTTGAGCGACACCTGCGGCAGCGTGCGCTTGAAGTGGCCCAGCCGTGGGAACAGCCACTGCGCCGCGAAGGTGGGCGGCACCGAGAAGTTGAGCGCGCCGCCATCGCCCCCATAGGACATGAGTTGCGCGGTGGCCGATTCCAGCGCGGCCATGGCCGGGCGCGTGGCGTTGAGGTAGGTGGCGCCCGCATCGGTCAGCTCCAGCCCGCTCGCCTTGCGGATGAATAGCTTCTGGCCCAGGTAGTCCTCCAGCGATGCGATGTGGCGGCTGATGGCGCTCTGCGTCACGCACAGCTCGCGCGCGGCCATGGTGAAGGCCTGGTGCTTGGCCGCGGAGTGGAAGGCGTTCAGTTCCGAGATGGTCGGGCACAGGCGTCGCATGGCGGGGTATGAGTCCTGGTCATGGGTGGGTGAGATTTTAGGCCGTTGCCCAGGGCCGCATTTGGCCCGTTAAATGCATCCCGTGACAGGTGAATCAAGGCATTTCCTCTCTGGGAAATGCTGCGCTGCACCATGCCCGTGACGCCATGCCCTGGGGTGAGGCGCCCGGGGGTGCTTTGCCTGAGTCATGAGTATTTTCGAACCTGCCTTATCCGAAAGCCCTCCGATGACCTCCTTGCTGATCGACAACTGCCAAGTGCTGGACGTGCATGCCCTCGTGCTGCGCCCCGGGCTCTCCGTCCATGTGCAGGACGGCCGCATCGCCGCCGTGGGCACGGGCCTGCAGGTGCCCGAAGGCACGCGCCGGATCGATGCGAAGGGCATGACGCTGATGCCCGGCATGATCGACTGCCACGTCCACGTCGTGGCCTCGTCCTTCAACCTGGGCGCGGTGGCGAAGCTGCCCAACGTGTTCACCATGATGCGTTCGCTGCCCATCATGAAAGGCATGCTGGACCGTGGCTTCACCACGGTGCGCGACGCGGGCGGCGCCGACTGGTCGCTGGCCGAGGCGGTGCGCACGGGGCTGGTGCAGGGCCCGCGCATCTTCCCCTCGGGCAAGGCGCTGTCGCAGACGGGCGGCCATGCGGACTTCCGCCAGCGCAGCGACGACCTGGACGTGTGCTCGTGCGCCTACAAGCTGGGCAACATCGGCCGCGTGGTCGATGGCGTCGATGCCTGCCGCCTCGCGGTGCGCGAGGAGATCCTCAAGGGCGCGACGCAGATCAAGGTCATGGCCTCGGGTGGCGTGGCCTCGCCCAACGATCCGATCGGCAACCTGGGCTATTCCGAGGCCGAGCTGCGCGCCATCGTCGAAGAGGCCGACAACGCCAACACCTACGTGATGGCCCATGCCTACACGCCGCGCGCCATCGCCCGCGCCGTGCGATGCGGCGTGCGCACCATCGAGCACGGCAACCTGGTCGATGCCGCCACGGCCGACCTGATGGCCGAGCGCGGCGCCTTCATGGTGCCCACGCTCATCACCTACGAGGGCCTGGCCAACGAGGGCGAGCGCTACGGCCTGCCGGCCGCATCGGTCAAGAAGATCGCCGACGTGCGCACGCACGGCCAGCAGGCGCTGCGGGTGCTCGACCAGGCCGGCGTGCGCATGGGCTTCGGCAGCGATCTGCTGGGCGAAACGCATGGCATGCAGGCCGGCGAACTGCTGCTGCGCAGCCAGGTGCTGGGCACCGCCAAGGTGATCCAGCAGGCGACGCTGATCGGCGCCGAGATCCTGAATCAGCAGGGGCTGCTGGGCGAGGTGAGCGAAGGCGCCTACGCAGACCTGTTGCTCGTCGATGGCAATCCGCTCGACGACATCGCGTTGCTGACCCGTGCGGAATCCATCAAGTTGATCCTGGTGCGCGGCGACATCCACAAGCACGCCGATTGATCCGCCGGCTCCCCTCCACCCATTCGGAATCTCCACCATGTACACAGTGTCGGAACGTCTGGAGCGGCTGCCTTTCAGCCGCTTTCATTTCAAGTTGCTGATGATCGGGGGGCTGGGCCTGGCGTTCGAGGCGCTGGATGCCGGCATCATCGCCTTCATCATCCCGTCGCTGCGCGCGCAGTGGGGCCTGAGCGGCGGCGAGGTGGGCTGGATCGCCAGCAGCACCTATGTCGGCTTTCTGGTCGGGGCCTTGCTCTCGGGCATCATCGGCGACCGCTTCGGCCGCAAGAAGGTCATGATGTGGGCGCTGCTGCTGTTCTGCGTGGCCACCTTCTGCAACGCCTTCGCCAGCAACTTCCACGAGTTCTACATCTTGCGCATGATCGCCGGCGTGGGCATGGGTGCGGAGGGCGCCATCATCGCGCCCTACCTGGCCGAATTCGTCAGCAGCCGCTACCGGGGCCGCTTCACCGGCGCTCTGGCGGGCTTCTTCTCCTTCGGCTTCGTGCTGTCGGCGCTGCTGGGCTACTTCATCGTGCCGCTGAGCGACGACGGCTGGCGCTGGATCATGATCATCGCGTCGGTCCCCGTGCTGCTGCTGCTGTGGTGGCGCAAGTCGCTCTTCGAGTCGCCGCGCTGGCTCGAGATGACGGGACGCACGCAGGAGGCGGGCCAGACCTGCAGCGCCATCGAAAGCGAAGTCGAGAGGCACCTCGGCCGGCCGCTGCCGCAGCCGGTGGCCAGCCGCAAGGCGGCCAGCACCGTGGCCGCAGAGCAGGGCGTCTGGGGCAAGCTGGCGGCGCTCTTCTCGCCCGCCTACCGGGGCACCACGGCGCTGATCTGGCTGCTGTGGATCACCGTGCTGTTCTGCTACTACGCCTTCCTGGTGTGGATCCCGAGCCTGCTGGTCGCCAAGGGCTTCACCATCACGAAGAGCTTTTCGTTCACGATCCTGATCTACTTGGCCCAGATCCCGGGCTACTACTCCGCGGCCTATTTCAACGACCGCTTCGGCCGCAAATATACGATCCTGGCGTACATGCTGGTGTCCTGCCTCGCGGCGCTGGGGCTGGCGCTGGCCCAGAACGAGACGCAGATCATCGCGCTGAGCATGCTGCTGTCGTTCGGCATGAACGGCGTCATCGCCGGGCAGTACACCTATACCGCCGAGATCTATCCCACCTCCATCCGGGCCACCGGCATGGGCGCGGCATCGGCGTTCGCGCGCATCGGCTCGATCGCCTCGCCGACCATCGTGGGCGTCGCCTACCCGGTGCTCGGCTTCGCCGGGGTGTTCGTGATGATGACGTCGATCCTGCTGGTGGGCGGCCTGGGCATCCTGCTGTTCGGCAAGAACACCCGCGGCGTGTCGCTCGAGGACATCAACGCATGACGGGCCACGAAGCTCCGCACGCCCCGGAAGGTGGCGCCGCGCCCGCGGCGGAGCAGGCCTTGCCGGCCTTGTCCGCCCTGGCCGGGCATGCCCGCCGCCTGGCCCTGGCCGCCGACCGGCCCGCGCAGTGGGCGGCCATTTCGGCCCTGCTGGAGCAGGCCTTCGGCCACCGCCTGTTCACCGCGCTGTCGTATCTGCACGAGCGCCAGATCATGCGGCGGCTCTACACCTCCGACGGCGCGATCAGCCCGCTCGGAGGCTATAAATCCACGGGCAACGGACCCTGGTCGCGCCACGTGCTGGAGCAGGGCCGGATCTACGTTGCGCACGATGCGGGCGACGTGCGCACGGTGTTCTCCGAAGCGCAGATGCTGATCGATCGCGGGCTGTGCTCCGCCTTCAATCTGCCGGTGCGGTATGAGGGGCGGGTGGTCGGCTCCCTCAATCTCCTGAGCCATGCGCAGGCGTACCGGCATGCCGACCATGCCCTGGGCGAAATCATCGCGGGCCTTTGCGCGCCGATCTTCGTCGAGGAGCTGCGGATCACGCAGCGCGAGGCCGCGGCGATCCCGCGCGCGGATCTCGACCAGGTCTGAGAACGGGTTCAGCGCAGCACCAGCACCGGAATCTTCGAGTGCGTCAGCACGTACTGCGTCTCGCTGCCCAGCAGCAGGCGCTGCAGGCTCTTGCGTCCGCGCGAGGCCATGACGATCAGGTCGCAATGGTGCTTGGCGGCTGCGGCGATCACCGTTTCCGCGACCAGGTCGGACTTGCTGACCACGGGCTTGACCGTCACGTCGCGGGCGCGCCCCAGGGCCTTGACGCCCTCGACCATCGCCTTGGCGGCAGCGGCCCATTGCGCCTCGATGCGCTTGATCTCGGCGTTGTCGATCGACAGGCCGCCCTCGAAATAGCTGCGCGGGTAGCGCGGCACGACATGCAGGGCCACCACGGTGGCGCCGCACAGCGCGGCCAGGCCCAGCCCGTGTTCGATGGCCTTGTCCGAAAGCGGGGAGCCGTCGGTGGCGATCAGGATGCGTTGGTACATGGAATGCCTCCTTGGATGGGCCGCGGCTATGTGCCGGGCCCGAGCCTGCAGCTTACGAAGGACCGTGGCCCCCGGGCTTGATGCAGGTCAATGCGCGGGCGGGGCAGGGCGCCTAGCCTTGGCGGCATGCTGTCGTCTCCACCTCGCGCCGCGCCGCCGGAACCCGCCCAGGCCCCGGAGGCCGCCGCCCTGATCGACGATCCGCAGGAGTGGCAGGCCTTCAGCCGGCCCGTGGGCGTGCCAGAGGATGCCTGCTGGGAATCGCACGTCGTGCTCGAAGGCATGCACTGCGCGGCCTGCGCGCTCGCCATCGAGGCGGCGCTGCGCAGCGTGCCCGGCGTGGCCCAGGCCGATGTGAGCGCCGCCGCCCAGCGCGCCCGCGTGGTCTGGCAGGCCGGGCAGGTGCGGCCTTCGCAGTGGATGGGCGCGGTGATGCGCGCCGGCTACCGGGCGGTGCCGGCGCTCGACGCCTTCGCGCGCGAGCAGCGCCAGCGCGAGCAGCGCCGCGCCCTGTGGCGCTGGCTGGTGGCGGGCTTTTGCATGATGCAGGTGATGATGTATGCGTGGCCCGCCTACCACGCCATGCCGGGCGATCTCACGCCCGAGATGGAGCAGCTGCTGCGCTGGGCCTCGTGGGTCATCAGCCTGCCGGTGATGCTGTTCGCCTGCGGGCCGTTCTTCTCCAGCGCGCTGCGCGACGTGCGCCACGGCCGCATCAGCATGGATCTGCCGGTGGCGCTGGGCATCGCCATCAGCTTCGCGGTCAGCACGGCCGGCACCTTCGATGCGGCGGGCCCGTTCGGGCACGAGGTGTACTACGACTCCCTCACCATGTTCGTCTTCTTCCTGCTCACCGGCCGGTGGCTGGAGCTGCGCCTGCGCAGCCGCACCGCCGGCGCGCTGGAGTCGGTGATGAACCGCCTGCCCGACAGCGTGCTGCGGCGCGGCGCCGACGGCGGCTTCACGCGCATCGCCGCGCGCCGCCTGGCCGTGGGCGACACCGTGCGCGTGCTGCCCGGCGAGGCCTTTCCGGGCGATGGCCGCATCGTGCGCGGCAGCACGCAGGCCGACGAGGCGCTGCTGACGGGCGAATCCACGCCTGTGCTGCGGGCCGAGGGCAGCGCCGTGGCGGCGGGCAGCCACAACCTGCTGGCCGCCGTGGACGTGCTGATCGAGCGCCTGGGCCCGCAGACGCGCTTCGGCGAGATCGTGGCGCTGATGGAAAGCGCAGCGCTGCAAAAGCCCCGCCTGGCCCAGCTGGCCGACCGCATCGCCCGGCCGTTCCTCGTGGCCGTGCTGCTGGCCGCGGGCCTGGCTGCCGCCTGGTGGTGGCCCACGGACCCGGGCCATGCGCTGATGGTGGCGGTGGCCGTGCTCATCGTCACCTGCCCGTGCGCGCTGTCGCTGGCCACGCCCGTGGCCATGCTCACGGCCGCCGGCACGCTGGCGCGCCAGGGCGTGCTGGTGCGCAACCTGCAGGGGCTGGAAGCGCTGGCCGGCGTGGACACCATCGTCTTCGACAAGACCGGCACGCTGACCGAAGGCGGGCTGGGCCTGGATGCCGTGCGGCCCGCGCCCGGCAGCGGCTTGGACGCGGCCGGCGCGCTGGCCCTGGCGGCGGCGCTGGCGCGGCATTCGCTGCATCCGGCCTCGCAGGCCATCGTGCAGGCGGCGGGGGCTGCAGCATCCGGCGGCGCGGCGCCGGAGCTGGCCGATGTGCAGGAGCTGCCCGGCCGCGGCCTGCAGGCGCGGGCGGCCGATGGCGCCGTGCTGTGGCTGGGTTCGGCGCGCTTCGCCGGCGTGGCGCCCGTGCCGGGCGAAGACGCCGGGCCGGTGGTGGTGCTGTCGCGCCAGAGCGGGCAGGGCGTGCCGCAGTGCCTGGCGCGCTTCGCGCTCAGCGAGGCCCTGCGGCCCGATGCCGCCGCAGCCATCGCGCAGCTGCGCGAAGCGGGCGTGCAGGTGCTGCTGCTCTCGGGCGACCGCGATGCCGCCGCGCAGCGCGTGGCCGCGCTCGCGGGCATCGTGGATGCGGCGGGCGATTGCGCACCGCAGGACAAGTGGCAGCGGCTGCAGGCGCTGCAGGCGCAGGGCCGGTACGTGGCGATGGTGGGCGACGGCCTCAACGACGGGCCGGTGCTGGCGGGCGCGCATGTCTCGTTCGCCTTCGGGCGCGCCGTGCCGCTGGCGCAGGCGCAATCGGATTTCGCGGTGCTGGGCGAGCGGCTCGTGCGCGTGCCGCAGGCCCTGCTGCTGGCGCGCCGCACGATGCGCGTGGTGCGCCAGAACCTGGCCTGGGCCGCGGCCTACAACGCGCTGTGCGTGCCGCTGGCCGTGGCCGGCTGGATGCCGGCCTGGCTCGCGGGGCTGGGCATGGCGGCCAGCTCGCTGCTGGTGGTGATGAACGCCGCACGCCTGGCGCGCTGGCCGGGCGAGGCGCCGGCCACTGCACAGGCCGCTGCAACGCCCGCCGCACCCGCTGCCGTGCTGGAGGCGGTGTGACATGGACATCCTCTACCTGCTGATCCCTCTCTCGGTGGTGCTGGTGCTGGCCGTGCTCGCGGGCCTGTGGTGGGCCGTGGACCGCGGCCAGTTCGAGAACGTGGAGCAAGAGGGCGAGCGCATCCTCGACGACGAGACGCGCTGAGCGCACGGAGCGCTCCGGGCGTGCCGGCAACGCTGTGGGGGCGCTGCGGCCCGCGCAGGAATCGGTGCGTCCGTTCGGCGTGCACAGCCGCGCGCGCGGCACTCAGTGATGCGGCGCACCTTCCTGGAAACCTTCTGAAACCCGGTTGATGTGCGTCAACGGGCCGGGGCGGCACCTGCAACACACTGGCCCCGCAATACAAGAGGTGCCCGATGGATTCTTCTCAAACCCGTGCTGCGCATTACGACGATTCGGTCGTGCGGCAGTTCTCGATCATGGCGGTGGTGTGGGGCGTGGTCGGCATGCTGGTGGGCGTGGTCATCGCCGCGCAGCTGGCCTGGCCCGAACTCAACTTCGGCATTCCCTGGCTCAGCTACGGCCGCCTGCGGCCGCTGCATACCAATGCGGTGATCTTCGCCTTCGGCGGCTGCGGCCTGTTCGCCACCAGCTACTACGTGGTGCAGCGCACCTGCCAGACGCGGCTCTTCGCCGGGCCGCTGGCCAAGTTCACGTTCTGGGGCTGGCAGCTGGTCATCCTGGCCGCGGCCATCAGCCTGCCGCTGGGCTACACCTCCGGCAAGGAATACGCCGAGCTGGAGTGGCCCATCGACATCCTGATCGCGGTGGTGTGGGTCTCCTACGCCATCGTGTTCTTCGGCACGGTGGGCAAGCGGCGCGTGCGCCACATCTACGTGGCCAACTGGTTCTTCGGCGCCTTCATCATCGCCGTGGCGCTGCTGCACATCGTCAACAGCGCGGCCGTGCCTGCGGGCTGGATGAAGAGCTATTCGGCCTATGCCGGCGTGCAGGACGCGATGGTGCAGTGGTGGTACGGCCATAACGCCGTGGGCTTCTACCTCACCACGGGCTTCCTGGGGATGATGTATTACTTCATCCCCAAGCAGGCCGGCCGCCCGGTGTACAGCTATCGCCTGTCCATCGTGCACTTCTGGGCGCTGATCTTCACCTACATGTGGGCCGGCCCCCACCATCTGCACTACACGGCGCTGCCGGACTGGACGCAATCGGTGGGCATGGTGTTCTCGCTGATCCTGCTGGCCCCCAGCTGGGGCGGGATGATCAACGGGATCATGACCCTCTCGGGCGCCTGGCACAAGCTGCGCACCGACCCCATCCTGCGCTTCCTGATCGTGTCGCTGTCGTTCTACGGCATGTCCACGTTCGAGGGTCCGATGATGTCCATCAAGACCGTCAACGCGCTGAGCCACTACACCGACTGGACCATCGGCCACGTGCATTCCGGCGCTTTAGGCTGGGTCGGCCTCATCACCATGGGCTCGCTCTACTACCTGATTCCGCGCCTCTTCGGCAAGGACAAGATGCATTCGGTGCCCGCCATCGAGCTGCACTTCTGGATGGCCACCGTGGGCATCGTGCTCTACATCGCCGCCATGTGGATCGCCGGCGTCATGCAGGGCCTGATGTGGCGCGCCATCAACCCGGACGGCACGCTCACCTACACCTTCGTCGAAGGCGTGAAGGCGACCTATCCGTTCTACGTGATCCGCTTCGTGGGCGGCCTGATGTACCTGGGCGGCATGGCCGTGATGGCCTGGAACGTATGGATGACGGCCGTCGGCGGGCGTTCGGTCAAGGTGGCCATCCCCATGGTCCAGCCGGCCCACGCCTGAGCTTGAAGGAGCGATTGAATGTCTGATACCCCCCGCACCGCATCCGCCGGCTTCACCCATGAAAAGGTGGAGACCAGCAACTTCCTGATGATCGTGCTGATCCTGCTCGTCGTGGCCGTGGGCGGCCTGGTCGAGATCGTGCCGCTCTTCTTCCAGAAGTCCACCACCGAGGCCGTGGACGGCGTCAAGCCCTATACGGCGGTGCAGCTGATCGGCCGCGACATCTATCTGCGCGAGGGTTGCTACAACTGCCACTCGCAGATGATCCGCCCCTTCCGCGCCGAGACGCTGCGCTACGGCCACTACTCCGTGGCGGGCGAATTCGTCTATGACCACCCCTTCCAGTGGGGCAGCAAGCGCACCGGCCCCGACCTGCAGCGCGTGGGCGGCAAGTACAGCGACGAGTGGCACCGCATCCACCTGAACAACCCGCGCGACGTGGTGCCCGAATCGAACATGCCCGCCTACCCGTGGCTGGAGAAGACCCAGGTCGATCCCACCGTGGTCGCACCGCGCATGAAGGCGCTGCGCATCGTGGGCGTGCCCTACACCGATGCCGAGATCGCCGGCGGCGCCGACGAGGTCAAGGGCAAGACCGAGCTGGACGCACTCATCGCCTACCTGCAGGTCATGGGCCGCGCGCTCAAGTAGGCAAGCCTGCGCCGCACACCGCAACCAAGGAGTCTGCTATGGACATCACCACCATGCGCATCGTGGCCACGCTGGCATCGCTGGCGTGCTTTCTGGGCATCTGGGTCTGGGCGTTCCTGCGCCGCAACCAGGCCCGCTTCGAGGAGGCGGCGCAGCTGCCCTTCGTGCAGGACTGACGGACTCACTGCCGGCCTCGCCGCCGGTCCCACGGACCGACCGGGCGGCCGCACGCACAAGAAACGAGAGAACCCATGAGCGATTTCACCAACCATTTCTGGTCCCTCTATGTGGCCGGGGTCACGCTGGCCGGCATCCTGGCCTGCGCCCTGCTGCTGTGGATCACCTCGCGCAAGAAGGTGGAGGCCACGGCCGACAACACCACCGGCCACGTCTGGGACGAGGACCTGCGCGAGATGAACAACCCGCTGCCGCGCTGGTGGATGTGGCTGTTCATCATCACCATGGTCTTCGGCGTGGCCTACCTGGTGGCCTATCCGGGCCTGGGCGCCTTCGCCGGCCGCCTGGGCTGGACGCAGCGCGGCGAGTACGAGGCCGAGATGGCCAAGGCCGATGCCGAGCTGCAGCCGCTCTACGCCCGCTTCGCGCAGATGAAGCCCGAAGAGATGGCGCGCGACCCGCAGGCCATGGCCATCGGCGAACGCCTCTTCCTCAACAACTGCGCGCAATGCCACGGCTCCGACGCGCGCGGCAGCAAGGGCTTTCCCAACCTGACCGATGGCGACTGGCTGCATGGCGGCGCGCCCGAGCAGATCCACCAGACTATCCACGATGGCCGCATCGGCGTGATGCCGCCCATGGCCGCCGCCGTGGGCTCGCCCGAAGACGTGCGCAACCTCGCGCAGTACGTGCTGAGCCTCTCGGGCAGCCCGCACGATTCGCTGCGCGCGTCGCTGGGCAAGTCCAAGTTCACGGCCTGCGCCGCCTGCCACGGCATGGATGGCAAGGGCAACACCGCCCTGGGCGCGCCCAACCTCACCGACGACATCTGGCTGCACGGCTGGGGCGAGGCCGCCATCACCGCGATGATCAACAACGGCAAGACCAACCAGATGCCCGCGCAGGCCGGCAAGCTGACCGACAGCCAGATCAACGTGCTGACGGCCTATGTCTGGGGCCTGTCGAACGGCAAGCCCGGCGCCGCCGTGCGCTGAGCGGGCCCCGAAGAACGTGGCGCACGCCTGCCCCCCGTGCCCACGTCCTGAGCCGGCGCCCCGGCGCCGGCTGCACCGAATGACTTCTTCCCCTCACCACAAGACCCGGAACCCATCCGGGCCCCGCCACAGGCCCCCACCATGAAGCCCGCCGAAGGCCCCCCGGCCAAGGTCATCCCGATCACGCCCGTCCCCGCAGAAAGCCAGTCGCTCTACGAGGCGCAGCAGAAGATCTACCCGCGTGCGATCAGCGGCGTGTTCGCGCGCTGGCGCTGGCTCATGGTCGTGCTCACGCAGCTGGTGTTCTACGGCCTGCCGTGGCTGCAGTGGGGCGAGCGCCAGATGGTGCTGTTCGACCTGGGCGCGCGCCGCTTCTACCTGTTCGGGCTGGTGCTCTATCCGCAGGACTTCATCTACCTCACCGGCCTGCTCGTCATCTCGGCGCTGTCGCTGTTCCTCTTCACCGCGGTGGCGGGGCGGCTGTGGTGCGGCTTCGCCTGCCCGCAGACGGTCTATACCGAGATCTTCATGTGGATCGAGCACCGCGTGGAGGGCGACCGCAGCGCCCGCCTGCGGCTGGACCGCGGCGGCTGGACGGCCGAGAAGATCGCCAAGAAGAGCGCCAAGCAGCTGCTGTGGATCGCCATCGCGGGCTGGACGGGCTTCAGCTTCGTGGGCTACTTCGTGCCCATCCGCCTGCTGGGCGCGGAGCTGCTGGCGCTGCAGGGCTCGTGGCAGATCTTCTGGGTGGCGTTCTACGGCCTCGCCACCTACGGCAACGCCGGCTTCATGCGCGAGCAGGTGTGCAAGTACATGTGCCCCTATGCGCGCTTCCAGAGCGCCATGTTCGACAGCGACACGCTGATCGTGACCTACGACCAGGCCCGCGGCGAGCCGCGCGGCCCGCGCAACAAGTCGGTGGCCGACCCGCGCGCGCAGGGGCTGGGCGACTGCATCGACTGCACCCTGTGCGTGCAGGTCTGCCCGGTGGGCATCGACATCCGCAACGGCCTGCAGTACGAGTGCATCGGCTGCGGCCTGTGCGTGGACGCCTGCAACAACGTGATGGACAAGATGCGCTATGCGCCGGGCCTGATCCGCTTTTCCACCCAGAACGGCGTGGAGCAGCGCTGGAGCCAGCCGCAGATGCTGCGCCGCGTGCTGCGCCCGCGCGTGCTGATCTACGGCGCGGTGCTGGTGCTGCTGTGCATCGGCATGCTGGCCAGCCTGGTGGTGCGCACGCCGCTGAAGGTGGACGTGGTGCGCGACCGCGCGGCGCTCTCGCGCATCGTGGCGGGCGGCCGTCTGGAGAACGTCTATCGCCTGCAGATCATGAACGCCACCGAAGGGCCGCAGCGCTACCGCATCGGCGCGCGCGGCCTGGCGGGGCTGGAGGTCGCCTCCGAGCCCGAGGTGGAGGTGGGCCCGGCCGAGGCGCGCTGGGTGGCCGTGCGGCTGCAGGTGCCCTACGGCTCGGCCGAGCCGGGTTCGCACCCGGTGTACTTCGAGGTGCGCGCCCAGGGAGCGGCAGCGCAGGTGTCCGAAAAGTCGGTGTTCCTGGTGCCGCGCTGATGGCAGCGGCGCCCGGGTTTTCTACGGTTCTTGGTGAAGCGGCCGTGCGCCGCGAAGGAGTGTGAGCATGACCCCCGTCGTTCCATCGGCCGCGCAGCCCGCCGGCCCCGTGCCCCAGCCCTGGTGGCGCTACGGCCATGTGTGGCTCATCATCGCCGGGCCCGCCATCGTGGTGGTGGCCGGCTTCATCACGCTCTGGCTGGCCGTGAGCCGGCCCGATCCGGTGCTGGCCGAGGACTACTACCAGCGCGGGCTCGACATCAACAAGACGCTGCGCCACGACGCCGCCGCCATGGCGCCGGCCCTCAAGGGCCGCAACCATGCGGCCACGCCCGCGCAGGACCGGCCCTGAGCCGGCCCCCCGCCCCGAGGAGCACGACACCATGCTGAAACAGCGCCTGATGTGGATCGCCTGGCCCGCCTTTCTGATGGCGGGCGTGATGGAAATGGTCGTCTTCGCCTGCGTCGATCCGCAGGCGCTGCACTGGGCGGACCAGCCGCTCGCGCTCTCGCGCGAAGGGGTCTATACCCTGGCCTTCTTCGTGTTCTGGGCCATCATCATGCTGTCCGGCGCGCTTACCACCTTGCTGTCGCTCTCGCCCTTCGAGATCAACCGTTGTCCGGTGCCGGAATGCGAGCGACCCGCCGACTGCGCGAAATACCCGCGCTAGCGGGGCCGGCGCGCCGCCCGCGCAGCGAGCTGCCGGGCGGTGCCAGGCGCGGTTCAGCCTCAGTGGCAGGCCTGGCTCTGGCTGTTGACGATGCGCTTGAGCGCCTCGGTGTCGAGGATGCGCACGTGGCGCTGCTTCACCTCGACGATGCCTTCCTCGACGAACTTCGAGAAGGTGCGGCTCACGGTCTCGAGCTTCAGGCCCAGGTAGCT
The DNA here is from genome assembly GCF_900113035.1 of Paracidovorax wautersii. Classification (GTDB taxonomy): domain Bacteria; phylum Pseudomonadota; class Gammaproteobacteria; order Burkholderiales; family Burkholderiaceae_C; genus Paracidovorax; species Paracidovorax wautersii. Next base: position 143,834 of record NZ_FONX01000011.1, read on the forward strand.
GCCGATCTCCTCGCGCGTCATGCGCAGCACCAGCTCGGACTGCGAGAAGCCGCGCGCATGCAGCCGCTGCACCAGGTTCAGCAAAAAGGCCGCCAGCCGCTCCTCGGCGCGCATGCTGCCCAGCAGCAGCATCACGCCGTGCTCGCGCACGATCTCACGGCTCATGATCTTGTGGACGTGGTTCTGCAGCGCCGTGACCTCGCGCGAAAGCTCCTCGATGCGGTCGAAGGGCATGACGCAGACCTCGGCATCCTCCAGCGCCACCGCGTCGCAGCTGTGGTGGTCGTTCACGATGCCGTCCAGGCCGATGATCTCGCCGGCCATCTGGAAGCCCGTCACCTGGTCGCGGCCGTCCTCGGTGGCCACGCAGGTCTTGAAGAAGCCGGTGCGGATCGCGAAGAGCGACGTGAACGTCTCGCCATTGCGGAACAGCGTGCCCCCGCGCTTGACCTTGCGGCGCACGGCGACGATCTCGTCGATCCGCTGCAGCTGCTGTTCGTTCAGGCCCATGGGCATGCACAGTTCGCGCAGGTTGCAGTTGGAGCAGGCCACTTTGATGGTTTGCGGATTCATATGCACGGAGCTCCTGTGGTGGCTGCGTCGCATCGGGCGAACCGGCGACGATCGTGCGGCATGGCGCAGGGTCCATATCGCACAAGAGGTTTCAATTCATTGATGTCTCTGCCGATTGTGTCAGCCCGCTTGCAGACATCGCTTGATGCATATCAAGGACGGCCGAGGGGCGCTGCGGCAGAGTCCGGAGCCGGACCCCAAGGAATCCCTTCATGAATGCTGTCACTCCCGAGCTATTGCGTCGCTTCGACGTGCCAGGGCCACGCTACACCTCCTATCCGACGGCAGACCGGTTCGTCGAAGCGTTCGGGCAGGACGAGTATGTCCTCGCGTTGCAGCAGCGGCGCGCCGGAACGGCCTCCATGGCCCTGCCGCTCTCCCTTTATGTGCACATTCCGTTCTGCGAATCGCTCTGTTACTACTGCGCGTGCAACAAGATCATCACGCGCCACCCCGAGCGTGCCACCACCTACCTGCGCTATCTGAGCCGCGAGATCGACCTGCACACCGCGCAATGCGGCGTGGGCCAGCCCGTGAGCCAGCTGCACCTGGGCGGCGGCAGCCCCACCTTCCTGTCCGATGCCGCGCTGCGCGAGCTCATGGCCATGCTGCGGCGCAGCTTCGCGCTGGTGCCGGGCGGCGAATACTCGATCGAGGTGGACCCGCGCACCGTGACCGAGGAGCGCCTGGCCCTGCTGGCCGAGCTGGGCTTCAACCGCCTGAGCTTCGGCGTGCAGGACTTCGACCCCGAGGTGCAGAAGGCCGTCCACCGCGTGCAGCCGGCCGCCCAGGTGTTCGGCCTGGTGGAGGCCGCGCGGCGCCTGGGCTTCGAGTCGATCAACGTCGATCTGATCTACGGCCTGCCGCGCCAGACGCCCGAATCCTTCGACCGCACGCTGGAGCAGATCGCCCTGCTGCGGCCGGACCGCATCGCGCTCTACGCCTACGCCCACCTGCCCGAGCGCTTCAAGCCGCAGCGGCGCATCGTCACGGCCGAGCTGCCGCAAGCCTCGGCCAAGGTGTCGATGCTCTCGCGCTCGCTCCAGGCCTTCGGCGAGGCGGGCTATGTCTATGTGGGCATGGACCATTTCGCGCTGCCGCACGACCCGCTGGCCGTGGCCAAGCGGCAGGGCCGGCTGCACCGCAACTTCCAGGGCTACAGCACCCAGCCCGACTGCGACCTGATCGGCCTGGGCGTATCGGCCATCGGCCGCGTGGGCGCCACCTACAGCCAGAACGCCAAGACGCTGGAGGAGTACTACGACTTCCTCGACCAGGGCCGGCTGCCCGTGGTGCGGGGCCTGGCCCTCACCCGCGACGACCTGGTGCGGCGCGCCGTCATCATGGCGCTGATGTGCCAGGGCGAGGTGTTGTTCGAGCCCATGGAGCAGTCCTGGCTGATCGACTTCCGCCGGTACTTCTCTGCCGAGATCGAGCATCTGCACGACCTGCAGGAGCAGGGGCTGGCGACGGTGACGGACGACGCCATCACCGTCACGCCCATGGGCTGGTTCTTCGTGCGCGGCGTGGCCATGGTGTTCGACCGCCATCTGCAGGTGGATCGCAACCGCGCGCGGTTCTCCCGCATCATCTGACGGCCCCCCCGCCATGCTGGCCGCCACCGCCTGGACCGCCCTGGCCATGGGCCTTCTGGGCGGGCCGCACTGCCTGGCCATGTGCGCCGCCCCGTGCGGCGCGATCACCCGCTCGCCCTTGCCCGCCCATGTGGCCGTGGCGGCACCTGCGGGTGAACAGGTACTGCGTCGCCTGGAGCGCCCGTCGCTCGCGCGCACCGCGCTCTTCCATGCCGGGCGCATCGCGGGCTATGCGGCGGCCGGCGCGCTGGCAGCGCTGGCCATGGACCGGCTCGCCTGGCTGACCCAGCAGACCTCCGCGCTCAAGCCTGCCTGGACGCTGCTGCACGTCGCCGTGCTGGCCTGGGGCCTCTTGATGATGCTGCAGGCGCGCCAGCCGGCCTGGATCGAGCGGGCAGGGCGGGGCGCCTGGCGCCAGGTGGCCCCGGTGATCGCGCGCCCGGGCGGGGCGCTGGCTGCGGGCAGCGCCTGGGCGCTCATGCCTTGCGGCCTGCTCTACTCGGCCCTGCTCGTGGCCGCGCTCTCGGGCAGCGTGGCGGCCGGGGCGGCCACCATGGCGCTCTTCGGCCTGGGCGGCACCGTGTGGCTGCTGGCCGGGCCCTGGGCATGGGGCCGGTTGCGCAGCCGGCTCGACCGGGCTCGCGGCGGCTGGGGAACGCGTCTGGCCGGGCTGCTGCTGTGCGGCGTCGCGGCCTGGGCGCTGTGGCTGGATCTGAGCCATTCCGCCCCCGGTTTGTGGTGCCTTCCATAGGGCGCGGCTATCGGCCTTGAGGCCGGATGTTGTTGCCATGCGATACGCAGGGCACAATTGTTAACGATAGCTCCCAGCTGGCGATATATTCAGCGGTCTCCTTCAACGCGACGCGTTGCGCGGCCCCCATCTCGTGAACAACAGCAGCGTCCTCATCGACATTCGTCAGCTACGGGTCGGTATGTACATCCAGCTCGATGTGGGCTGGCTGCGCCATCCGTTTCCGACCAGCAGCTTCAAGCTGACCAGCCCCGAGCAGATCCAGCAGCTGCGCTCGCTGGGCGTGCCGCAGATCCGCTACGTTCCGGCCAAGAGCGACCTCGCCGCCGCGCAGGCAGCGCTCCAGAACGACGCACCGCCTCAGGCCGGCGAGCCCGCGCCGGCGCCATCGGCGCAGCCCGCCGGCGCGGCAGCGGCGCCGCTCACCGGCATCTCCGCATTGCGCGCCCGGCGCCTCGCGGCCCTGGCCCTGGTCAACGCCCAGCGCGTGGCCGTGGATCGCTGCGACCAGCGCTTTTCCGAAGTCACCCGCGGCTACCAGCAGCTCACGGCCAAGCTGCCGTCCGACCCGCGCGAGGCGCGGACGCTGGCGGATTCCCTGGTCGGCAGCAGCGTGGCCGAAGTGCTCGACAACGGCGACTCGGCGATCCAGCTGCTCTCGCAAGGCGTGGGTGCGCAGCCCGCCATGCATGCGGTCAACGTGATGGTGCTTTCCCTGCTGCTGGGCCGCGCGCTGGGCGTGGCTCGCGACGGCCTGCTCGACATCGGCAAGGCGGCCCTGCTCCACGATGTGGGCAAGCATGTGCTGCCCCTGCACCTGGCGGAGCCGGCCAGCCCGCTCTCGCCGCCCGACTGCCAGCGCTACCAGAGCCACGTCGCGGAATCGGTCAATGCGGTGCGCAGCATGGGGCTGCCCGGCCCCGTGCAGGTGGCCATCGCCCAGCACCATGAGATGGCCGACGGCAGCGGCTTCCCCCTGGGCCTGCATGCCGAGGACCTGAGCCGCGCCGGCCAGATCGTGGCCCTGGTCAACCATTACGACCGGGCCTGCAACCCCTTGCACGGCGCCACGGCGCTGACCCCGCACGAGGCGCTCTCGGTCATCTACGCCCAGCACAAGATGCGGTTCGACGCCATCGTGCTGGGGGCCTTCATCCGCATGATGGGCGTCTATCCCCCGGGTTCGGTGGTGCAGCTGGTGAACGACCGCTACGCACTCGTCATGTCGGTCAATTCGTCGCGCCCGCTGCGCCCCCGGGTGCTGGTGCACGACCCCCGCGTGCCCAAGGACGAGGCGCTGGTGCTCGACCTGGAAACGGTGCCCGAACTCGGCATCCGCCGCAGCCTGAGGCCCTCGCAGCTGCCGCGCGACGCCCTCGACTACCTCGCGCCGCGCCAGCGCATCTGCTACTTCTTCGAGCGAGCGGCCGAACCCAGCTCTGGCGAGGCCGCGCCGTGACAGGGCTGCCACGCGCCACGGGCGGCTGGTTCGCCATCACCGATGGCCTGGCCGAAGCCGTATGGCTGGTGGACCCGGCCACGCAGCGCGTGTTGCATGCCAACCAGGCTGCGGCGGAGCTGACGGGCCTGCCGGTGGCAGGCATGGTGGGCCAGTCCGTGCTGCAGCTCGCGGCCACGCCCGAGGACCAGATCTTCTGGAGCCAGCCGGCCGAGGCCATCCTGGAAGGCCTGGATTCGCGCACCTGCGTGCTGCACCGCGACGGGCGGCTGCTGCCGGTGGACCGGCGCGCCGTGGCCGTCAACCTGCCTTCGGGCGAGCGGCTGCTGCTGCTGACCATGGTGAACCGCTCCCGCGAAACCGCGGCCGAGCACGAGCTGGAAACCCTGCTGGCCGAACTGCGCGCCACGCTCGATTCCGCGGCCGACGGCATCATGGTGTGCGACCTGCAGGGCCGGGTGCGCGCCTTCAACCAGCGGCTGGCGCTGCTCTGGAACCTGCCGCGCGAGCTGCTCCTGCAGCGCGACGACGATGCGGTCCACGCCCACCTCGAGTCCCAGGTCTCCGACGTGCCGGCCTACCGCGCGCGGCTGGCGGCCATCGCCCGGCAGCCGCTGGAGGAAACCAGCGACGTGATCCGCCTGCGCAGCGGCCTGCTGATGGAGCGCCGTTCGGTGCCGCAGCGCGTGCACGGCCGGCCGACGGGGCGCGTCTTCTCGTTCCGCGACATCACGCGCCAGTCCGAGACGCAGGCCGGCCTGCGCCTGGCGGCGGGCGTCTTCGAATCGAGCCTGGACGCGATCTTCATCGCCGACCACCAGCACCGCATCGTCCGCATGAACCCGGGCTGCGAGCGGCTGGTGGGCGTGGGCCCCCGGCTGCGCCTGGAGCTGCCCGCGCAGGCCCTGTTCCGCAGCGAGGACGATGGCGCCGCGCTGATGCGGCAGGTGCAGGCCGGCTGGGAGCTGGAGGGCTTCTGGGAGGGCGACCTGGAACTGCTGCGCAGCCAGGGGGAGCCCTGCGCGGTGCACCTCTCCTGGGTGGCGCTGCGCGACGATGCCGGCGCGATCATGCAGAGCATCGGCTTCATGCGCGACCTCACCTCCGAGCGCGCCGCGCAAAAGCGCATCGAGCAGCTGGCCTTCAGCGACGTGCTGACCGGCCTGCCCAACCGGCTGCTGCTGGCGCGCCGGGTGCAGTCCGCCATCGCCGTGGCCGAGCAGCAGCCGGACACGCGCTTCGCGGTCCTGTTCCTCGACCTGGATCGCTTCAAGATCATCAACGACTCGCTGGGCCATCCCTTCGGCGACCGCGTGCTCAAGCTGGTGGCCGAGCGGCTGCAGTCCAGCCTGCGCGCGACCGACATGCTCTGCCGGCTGGGCGGCGACGAATTCGTCATCTACCTGCATGCCAGCGAGGCCACGATCGCCCAGAGCGTGGCGCGCCGCATCCTCGACGACATGCTGCGCTCCTTCGTGCTCGACGGCATGGCGTTCTCCATCCAGTGCAGCATCGGCGTGGCGCTCTACCCGCAGGACGGCACCACGCTGGACGAACTCATCAAGCAGGCCGACACCGCCATGTACCGCGTCAAGGAGCGGGGGCGCGGCAGCTACGGCTTCTACCAGCCGCAGATGAACGCCAACCTGCTCTCGCGCATGCAGATGGAACACGGCATGCGCCAGGCCCTGGGCCTGGGCGAGATGGCGGTGCACTACCAGCCGCAGGTCTGCATGGCCACCGGCCGCATCGTCGGCGCCGAGGCGCTGGTGCGCTGGACCAGCCCCGAGTTCGGGCCGGTCTCGCCGGGTGTGTTCATTCCGCTGGCCGAGGAGTCGGGCTTCATCGTCACGCTGGGCGCCTGGGTGCTCGAACGCGCCATCGAAGAAGCCGCGCGCTGGATGCGGGCCGGCACGCCGCTGGTCATGGCCGTGAACGTGTCGGCGCTCGAATTCCGCCAGCCGGATTTCGTCGAGCGGCTGACCATGCTGCTGGAGCGGCACGGCCTGCCGGCCACGCTGCTGGAGCTGGAGCTGACCGAGACCATCCTGCTGCAGGACGCCCGCGAGATGGAGCAGCGCGTGAGCGCGCTGGCGCAGCTCGGCGCGGGCCTGTCCATCGACGACTTCGGCACCGGCTATTCGAGCCTGGCCTATCTGAAGAAGCTCACCATCCACAAGCTCAAGATCGACCAGTCGTTCGTGCGCGGCCTGCCGGACGACGAGGGCGACTGCGGCATCGTCGCCGCCATCATCAGCATGGGGCGCGCGCTGCACATCGAGGTGATCGCCGAAGGGGTGGAGACGCTGGAGCAGCGCGCAGCGCTCGAGCGCATGGGCTGCGAGTACTTCCAGGGGTTTCTCTGCGCGCCGGGCCTGCCGGCGACCGAGATGCGCACCTGGCTCGCGGGCCTGAAGGGGGGCGCCTGGACGCCCGCGCCTGCGCTGGCGGGACCGTCGAAAGCGACATCGGCACCCGGCTGAACTCTGAAAGCAGGTTCAGCGGGTGGGGTGGCGGGGGAATAAGGTGTCTGCGAATGCCACCGAGCCGTCATCCTGAACCGGGGGTTCAGGGGGGCGAGGGCAGCCAGGCGTTGGGTTCATCTGACGCGAGATGATCACGCTCACCGGGCAATGTACCAAGCCCTTGCTCAGGGAGCATTGGTTCAAGGAAATATAAAGCCCAGCAGCACCGCAGACGCCTCGATTGTAGGCCTGCCGCGGCGGGCCCGCGGCGCAAAACCCACCGGCTTGTGTTGGCGAAGCGCTGCGGCTTGCATGCCCGCGCGATTGGCGCGATAAGGCGCGCGCCCGCCGCATGCGCGACCGGGCGGCGCAGGGCGATCAGGCCGGCTGTTGGTGCTGCGGCTGCGGCTGCTGATGCTGCTCTTCGTGCAGGGCCGCGTCGAGCCGCTGCAGCAGCGACTGCAGGCGCTCCTGCTGCTGCGCGGTGTCTTCCGGCGCCTGGCCGGAGCCGGCCTGCACATCTTCGAGCGCCAGCGTGCCCTGGCCGGGCGCGGGCGCTCGCTCGCTGGCGGCGGCCTGGTCTGCGGCCTCGCGGTCGCCCAGTTCGAAGGCCATGTTCACCGCGGCCAGCACGGCGATGCGCTCGCGCGCCCGCACCTTGCCGGCGTCGCGGATGCGCGTCATGGCCGCGTCCACGCGTTCCACCGCGGCCATCAGGCGCGGCTCGTGGCCTTCGGGGCAGACTAGCAGATAGCTCTGCTGCAGGATGCGGACCTCGATCTGCTTCATGGGGCGTCCTTCGCGTCGGTGGCAGGGGGCAGGCGGTCGAGCAGGGCATCGACGCGCGCGCGCGCCGCGCTGAGCCGCGACCTGAGCGAGTCGCGCTCGCGCGTGAGTTCCGTCACCTGCTGCGTCAGCAGCGTGTTGGCGCGATGGAGTTCGGCGTGCCGCTGCAGCAGCCGCTCGACCCGCTCGGCGATCTCATCGATGGAGGTGGTGTGTGCCATAGAGCCTGGGATTGTAGGGTTGGGCCGCCGGGGCCGTAAAATCCGCGCCGTTGGTGCTCGCGGCGTGGTTCGCATGCCGCAGTTCAACGGGAAGCAGGGAGGTGCGCCGCCGGGGTCGTGAAGACGTCTCCCGCCAGGCCCGCCGTGCCTGCGCTGCCCCCGCAACGGTCAGCGGACGAATCGCCCTGCGGTAGCGACGAAGCGGCACAGGGCGCTTCCCACTCCACGCACGAAGCCACTGGGCGCGTTGAACAAGCGCCTGGGAAGGCGTGTGGAATGCGTGCCGCCAGCCCGGATACCGGCCAACACGGTGGCCACCCGAACTCATCCGCCCCAGGGCGTCGAGCGGGCGGCCGTGATGCCCAAGGACCGGCGGGGAGGCCGGTCAGGGTGATTCCCTCTGTGCCCCTTTCCCATGAAGAACCATCGTTCGATCCCTGCGCGCCTGGCCGCGCTGCCCTTGCTGCTGGGCGCTGCCTGGCCCGCGCTTTCCTTTTCCCAGACCCTGCTGGCGCAAGCCGCCACCACCTCGCAGCTGCGCGAGACCGTGGTGACCGCCACGCGCACCGAGCGTCCGCTCGCCGACCTGGTGGCCGACGTCTCCGTGCTCGACCATGACGCCATCGAGCGCAGCGGCGCCGTGGGCGTGGCCGACCTGCTGGCACGCCTGCCGGGCGTGGAGTTCGCCCGCAGCGGCGGCATCGGTGGCACCACCAGCGTCTTCCTGCGCGGGGCGGAGAGCCGCTTCACGGCCGTCTATATCGACGGCGTGCGGGTCGATACGCAGACCACCGGCGGCGCGCAGTGGGAGCAGATCCCGCTCGCGCAGATCGATCGCATCGAAGTGCTGCGCGGCCCGGCGGCCGCCGTCTATGGCTCCGACGCCATCGGCGGCGTGGTGCAGCTCTTCACCAGGAAGGGCGAAGGCCCGGCCGCGCCCTACGCCCAGGTCGGCCTGGGCAGCCACGGCACGCGCACGGCACAGGCCGGCGTGAGCGGCGGCGCGGGCGCGCTGGACTATTCGCTCGGCATCTCGCACGAGCGCAGCGACGGCTTCAACGCCCGCCCCATCCCCACCGCCAACCCTGACGACGACGGCTACCGCCGCAGCTCGGGCAACGCCCGCGTGGGCCTGCAGATCGATGCGCGCAACCGCATCGAAGGCACGCTGCTGGCCAGCAACCTGTGGTCGCAGTACGACGGCTTCACCCCCGGGGCCGACGACGTCAGCCGCCAGCAGCTGCGCACCGGCGGCCTGACCTGGACGTCGCGCTGGAGCGATGCCTACACCACCCGCGTGCAGGCCACCGCGTCGCGCAGCAGCTACGGCACCGCGCCGGACACGTACCGCACCGACACCACGCTGCGCAACTACCTCTTCCAGAACGAATGGCGCCTGGGCGCGCAGACCTTCACCGCCGCGCTGGAGCGCCGCGAGGACGAACTGCACAACCCCGCCACCGACTTCACCACCGACCTGCGCGGCAAGCGCTCGCAGAACGCGCTGGCCCTGGGCTACGGTGTGAGCGCGGGCGCGCATTCGCTGCAGGCCAACCTGCGGCATGACGACGACAGCGAATTCGGCGGCAAGACCACCGGCAGCCTGGCCTACGGCTTCGCCGTCACGCCGCAGTGGCGCGCCACCGTGTCGGCCGGCACGTCGTTCCGTGCGCCCACGCTCTACCAGCGCTTCAGCGAATACGGCGTGGCCACGCTGCAGCCCGAAAGCGGCCGCAACGTCGAGGCCGGCCTGCGCTGGACCGAGGGCGCGAGCAGCGTGGGCGTGGTGGCCTACCGCAACCGCGTGCGCAACCTCATCAACTTCGGCGCGCCCGGCACCTGCGCCAGCGACTTCGGCTGCTACGAAAGCGTGGGCCGCGGCGAATACAGCGGCATCACCCTCACCGGCACGCACCGCCTGGGCCGCGTGAACCTGCGCGGCTCCATCGACTGGCAGGACCCGCGTGACCTGACCCGCGACCGCCAGCTCGCACGCCGGGCCAAGCACCACGCCGTGCTGGGTGCCGACACGCAGCTCGCCGGCTGGACCTGGGGCGCCGAGCTGCAGGCCTCGGGCCGCCGCTACGACGATGCCGCCAACACCAAGGTGCTGGGCGGCTACGGGCTGGTCAACCTCTACGCCAGCACCCGCGTGGCGCGCGACTTCACCCTGCTGGCCCGCGTGGACAACCTGAACGACAAGCGCTACGAGACGGCCAGCACCTATGCCACGGCCGGCCGCACGCTGTACGTGGCACTGAAATGGGCGCCTCAATGAGCCTGCGTGAGAACACCGGCGATGCCGCCACGGCCACGGCTTCCTGTCCGGCCATCGTCATCGCCGCGCCGGCCTCGGGCCAGGGCAAGACCACCGTCACCGCCGCGCTGGCCCGCCTGCATGCGCGCCAGGGCCGGCGCGTGCGCGTCTTCAAGTGCGGGCCGGACTTTCTCGACCCCCACTGGCTGCAGCTGGCCAGCGGTGCGCCGGTGCAGCAGCTCGACCTGTGGATGACCGGCGAGGCCGACTGCGCGCGCCGCCTGCATGCCGCCGCGCAAGAGTGCGACCTGCTGCTCATCGAAGGCGTGATGGGCCTCTTCGACGGCGAGCGGCCGGTGGCCGACCTGGCCCAGCGCTTCGGCATCCCGGTGCTGGCCGTGGTCGATGCCTCGGCCATGGGCGGCACGCTGGGCGCCATCGCCTACGGCCTGCGCCACTACCGCCCGGGCCTGCCCTGGGCGGGCGTGCTCGCCAACCGCGTGGCCACCGAACGCCATGCCAGCCTGCTGCGCGCCGGCATCGCCGACCCGGCCGACTGGCTGGGCGCCTTGCCGCGCGTGGCCCTGGCCGGCGAAAGCGGCCCGCGCCTGCTGCCCGAGCGCCATCTGGGCCTGGTCGCCGCGCACGAACTGGAAGACGCCCTGCAGCGCCTGGATGCCGCCGCCGACGCGCTGGCCGCCCACACGCCGCTGGGCCGCATGGCGCCGGCCGACTGGGAGCGCTGGCGCGTCGAATTCTCGGTGCCGGCCGATGCCGCAGTGCCCGCTGCGCCGCTGCTGGCCGGCCGCACGGTGGCCGTGGGCGGCGACGAGGCGTTCTGCTTCGTCTATGACGCCAATCTGCAGACCCTGGCGGAACTGGGCGCGCGCGTGGTGCGCTTTTCGCCGCTGCACGATGCCGCGCTGCCCGAATGCGATGCCGTCTGGCTGCCCGGCGGCTACCCTGAGTTGCACGCGCAGGCGCTGTCGGCCAACCAGGGCATGGCGCAGAGCCTGCGCGACCACGTCGCCGCCGGCCGGGCCGTGTGGGCGGAGTGCGGCGGCATGATGGCGCTATTCGAATCGATCACCCTGCGCGATGGCCGCAGCGTGCCGCTCTGGGGCCTGCTGCCCGGCGAGGTCACCATGCAGCCGCGCCTGGCGGCGCTGGGCCCGCAGCAGCTGGAGCTGCCAGGGGGTGAGGGCGAATGCGGCGATCTGCTGCGCGGCCACACCTTCCACTATTCCACCAGCCGCAGCCCGGCCGAGGTCATCGCCCGCACGGCGCGCCCGGGCCAGCGGCCGGCCGAGAACGCCGGCGAGGCGCTCTACCGCCACGGCAGCGTCCACGCGAGCTATTTCCACGCCTGGTTCGCCTCCAGCCCGCGCGCCACGGCGCGGCTGCTGGGCGCGGCGGTTGCCGCATGACGCCCCGGACCCCGATCGCCCGCAGCGAATTCATCCTGGGCGGCCAGAAGAGCGGCAAGTCGCGCCGCGCCGAACTGCTGGCGCGCCAGTGGCTGCAGGCCTCGCCCGATCACCGGGCCCTGCTGATCGCCACCGGCCAGCCCTGGGACGACGAGATGCGCGAACGCATCGCCCGCCACCAGCGCGACCGCGCCGAGCGCGTGCCGGGCCTGGCCACGCTGGAGGAGCCCCGCGATCTGGCGGGCGCGCTGGCGCGGCATGCGGATGCGCGCACGCTGATCGTGGTGGATTGCCTCACGCTCTGGGTGACCAACTGGCTGATGCCGTTGGGGGCCGATCTGTCCGATGTGGAGGTGAATCGGGCGCTGGCGCTGGATTTCCAAGGGCAGTGTGCTCTCTTTTCAGAAGCAATCCAGGGTTCGGCCGGGCCTGTCGTCGTGGTGGGCAATGAGATCGGGTTGGGGGTGATTCCGCTGGGGCGGGAGGTGAGGGCGTTTGTGGATGCGTTGGGGGGGGTGAATCAGCGGGTGGCTGAGGTATGTGAGCGGGTGACGTTGGTGGTTGCGGGTGTGGGGTTGTGTTTGAAGGGGGCCTGATGCTTTTCTTCGCTCGCGGGTTTGGCGTTTGTTGTGGCGTTGCGTCCCGGGGCCGGGTCTCGCCCCGGCGGGCGAGGTACTTTTCTTTGCTTCGCCAAAGAAAAGTACCCAAAAGAAAGGCGACCCTACTGTGCGTGTCCCTCCGCTGCGCTACGGGCAACCTGCGATGCTCGGTCGGCGAGTGCTGCCGCAGAACTCACTACGCGCTGGCGCGCTCCGTTCAAACATGCTGCGGCAAGTCAGAGCACGAAGTGCGTGTGTCCTTCGGCACACGCACGCACCCGCCGCCCTGCGCTTCTCGGCACGCACAGAAGGGAGTGGGGAACCAGTCGGGCCATCGCTGCGCTCGGCCCTCGCACGAGGAAAGCCCAGCGCAGCGCGAAGCGCGCGCGATATGGGCCGAGCGGAGCAATGGCCCGTGTGCGGCTGTTCACCCCCCTGCTGGCTGCGCCTGCGGCGGGGCGGTTGCGGGGGGCGCATGCGTGCCGAAGGACACGCATGCCTCGTGCTCTGACTCGCCGCAGCTGTCCGAACGAAGCGCGCAGCGCGCAGTGAGTTCTGCGGCGGCACACCGCAAGCGCCCCGACGCAGGTCTGCCCCGTAGCGAATGCGTAGGGGTCGCAGACTGGGGGTCGCCTTTTCTTTGCTTACTTTCTTTTGGCGAAGCAAAAGAAAGTGAGTGCGCTGTCGGGCGCACATCCCGATCCCCGGGAAACAACCGCCCGGCTCAAGCTCGCTTCGTCAGCCCCACCAACATCCAGAAGGCCTGAACCCCATGCCCCGCAAATTCATCCACCTTCTGACCACCCTCATCCTCCTGGCCGCCGCCTCCCTCCCAGCCGCAGCAGCCGCCCCCCTCCAGATCACCGACGCCCGCGGCCGCACCCAAACCTTTACCCGCCCTCCCGAACGCATCGTCAGCCTCCTGCCTTCGCTCACCGAAAGCGTCTGCGCCCTGGACCAATGCCAGCGCCTCGTCGGCGTGGACCGCTATTCCAACTGGCCCGCCGCCGTGCAGCGCCTGCCGCAGGTGGGCGGCGGCATCGATCCGAACATCGAGGCCATCGTCGCCTTGAAGCCCGACGTGGTGCTGCTGGCCACCAGCTCGCGCGCCAGCGACCGGCTGGAGGCGCTGGGCATCAAGGTCGTCGCGCTGGAGCCCAAGACGCAGGCCGACGTGCACCGCGTGCTGGGCACGCTGGGGCAGTTGCTGGGCGTGCCGCCGGAGCAGGGCGCCGAGCGGCTCTGGCGCGTGATCGAGGCCGGCGTGCAGGCGGCCGCGCAGTCGCTGCCGGCGCGTGCGCGCGGCGTGCGCGTGTATTTCGAGGTCAGCCGCGGCCCGTATGCGGCGGGCGAGACCTCCTTCATCGGCGAGACGCTGCAGCGCCTGGGTGCGCGCAACGTGGTGCCGGCGGCCCTCGGGCCGTTTCCGCAGCTCAATCCCGAATTCGTCGTGCGGGCGCGGCCCGACGTGATCCTCATCGGCAACCGCAGCATGCAGGCGATGACGCCGTACCCGGGCTGGGAGAGCCTGCCCGCCGTGCGCGACCACCGCATCTGCGTCTTCGGCCCCGACGAGGCCGACGTGCTCGTGCGCCCCGGCCCGCGCATGGCCGATGCGGCGCGGATCATGGCCCGCTGCCTGGCGGAGAAGGCGCCGTGAACGCTGCCGCTGTCTCGTCCGCCAGCGGGCGCCGCGCCTGGCTGCTGGCCTGCGCGCTGCTGGCCGCCAGCCTGATGCTCGCGCTGCTGGGCACGAGCGTGGGCAGCACCGGCTTCGACAGCGTGCTGCGCCTGCCTGACGCCGACCCGGTGGCGCTGCAGATCGTGACGCAGATCCGCCTGCCGCGCACGCTGGGCGCCTGGCTCGCCGGCGCGCTGCTGGGGCTGGCGGGCGCCATCGCGCAGGGGCTCTTTCGCAATCCGCTGGCCGATCCGTACCTGCTGGGCAGCGCCTCGGGCGCGGCGCTGGGCGGGGCGCTGGCCATGGTGCTGATGGGCGCTTCCGCTGCGGCGGGCGCCACATGGCTGGCGCGGCTGGGCGTGACCGGCATGGCCTTCATCGGCGCGGCCGGGGCGGTGCTGCTCACGCTGGCGCTGGCGCGGGGCGTGCAGCACACGTTGCGGCTGCTGCTGGCCGGCGTGATCGTGGGCGTGGTGCTGGGCGCGGTGCGCGATCTGGTGCAACTGGCCTCGCCCGACATCCTGCAGGCCATGCAGGCCTTCACGCTGGGCAGCACCAGCTTCGTCGGCTGGACGGGCTGCGCGCTGATGGGCGCGGCCCTGGCCGCGTGCGCGCTCGCCGCCTGGGCGCTGGCGCGCGCGCTCGACGGCCTCACGCTGGGCGAGGCCACCGCCGCCAGCCTGGGCCTGCCGCTCGCCCCGCTGCGCGCCGGACTCATCGCCGCGCTGGCGCTGGCCACCGGCGCGGCCGTGGCGCAGACCGGGCTGATCGCCTTCGTGGGGCTGGCCTCGCCGCACCTGGTGCGCTCCCTGGTGCGCGTGACGCACCGGGGGCATGTGCTGCTCTCGGCGCTGATGGGCGCCGTGCTGCTGCTGGCGGCCGACATCCTGGCGCGCTGGCTGCTGGCGCCGCAGGAGCTGCCCGTCGGCGTGCTCACGGCCGCGCTGGGCGGCAGCTACCTGCTGTGGCTGATGCACCGCGGCCGCGCCATGGCGGGGGGCGGCAGGCCATGAAGGACGGCATCGCTCTCAGCGCCCGCCAGATCGGCGTGCGCATCGGCAGCACCCCGGTGCTGCAGGGCATCGGCCTGGACCTGCCCGCCGGCCGCTGGACGGCCGTGGTCGGCCCCAACGGCGCGGGCAAATCCACTTTGCTCAAGGTGCTGGCCGGCGTGCTGCGCAGCGGAGCCGGTGGCGTGCAGGTGCAAGGCCAGGTGCTGCTGGCCGGCCGCCCCATCGCGCAGCTGCCCGCGCGCGAACGCGCCCGCCAGCTGGCCTGGCTGGGCCAGAACGAAGAAGCCGCCGCCGACGGCCTGCCCGCCTATGAAGTGGCCCTGCTGGGCCGCCTGCCGCACCAGGGCTGGCTGGCGCCGCCTTCGGCTGCCGACCATGCCGCCACCGAATGGGCGCTGCGCGCCACCCAGGCCTGGGACTGGCGCCACCGGCCGCTGGCCCAGCTTTCGGGCGGCGAGCGCCAGCGCGTGCTGCTGGCGCGGGCGCTGGCCGTGCAGGCCGGCGTGCTGCTCATGGACGAGCCCCTGGCCAACCTGGACCCGCCGCACCAGGCCGACTGGCTGCGCATCGTGCGCGAACTGGTCGCCGGCGGCGCCACCGTGGTCAGCGTGCTGCACGAGGTGACCATGGCGTTGCAGGCCGATGCGCTGGTCATCGTCGCGGACGGCCGCGTGCGCCACCAGGGCGACTGCGCCGACGCCGCCACGCATGCCGCGCTGGAGGCCGTGTTCGACCACCGCATCCGCGTGCGGCAGGTGGAAGGGCAGTGGATCGCGCTGCCCTGCATCTAGCCCGGTTTCCGTCTTCTCCTCTCCTCTTTTCTTTTCTCTTTCCAACCGACTCCGGACCCATCCCATGGACATCGAAACCCCACCCGCCGAGAAACGATCCGCCAAGCCCGAAGGCGAGCGCCGCGGCCTGGTGCTGGTCAACACCGGCAACGGCAAGGGCAAGAGCACGTCGGCCTTCGGCCTCGCGCTGCGCGCGCACGGGCGCGGCAAGGCGGTGAAGATCTTCCAGTTCATGAAGGTGCCCACGGCGCGCTTCGGCGAGCACCGCATGTTCGAGCAGATCGGCATTCCCATCGAAGGCCTGGGCGACGGCTTCACCTGGAAGAGCCGCGACCTGGACCATTCCGCCGACCTGGCCCGCGCCGGCTGGCAGCGCGCGCGCGAAGCCATCCTGGGCGGCGACTTCTTCCTCGTGGTGCTCGACGAGGTGACCTATCCGCTGATCTACGGCTGGGTGCCGCTCGAAGAGGTGCTGGAGACGCTGCGCTCCCGGCCCGAACACGTCCACGTCATGCTCACCGGCCGGCGCTGTCCGCAGGAAGTGATCGACCTGGCCGACACCGTGACCGAGATGGCGCTGGTCAAGCACGCCTATCAGGCCGGCGTGCCCGCGCAGCGCGGCATCGAGGACTGATGGAGAACGACGACCGCGTGCCCGAGCGCGCCCTGCCGCCCATGCCCATGCCCGAACCGACCACCCCCGCAGACGCCACCGCCCGCACGGCCTACGGCGCCGCCGACCGCGCCGCCATCTACCGCGCCATCCGCGAGCGGCGCGACATGCGCCACTTCGCGGGCGGGCAGGTCGCGCCCGAGGTGCTCTCGCGCCTGCTGGCCGCCGCGCACCACGCGCCCAGCGTGGGCTTCATGCAGCCCTGGCGCTTCATCCGCGTGGCCGATGCGGCGCTGCGCCGGCGCCTGCAGGCCGCCGTGGAGGCCGAGCGCCAGCGCACCGCCGACGCCCTGGGCCAGCGGCGCGATGCCTTCATGCGCCTGAAGGTCGAAGGCCTGTGCGACGCGGCGGAGCTGCTCGCCGTGGCTCTGGCCGACGGGCGCGAGGCCCATGTCTTCGGCCGGCGCACGCTGCCGCAGATGGACCTCGCCTCGGTCGCCTGCGCCATCCAGAACCTGTGGCTGGCCGCCCGCGCCGAAGGGCTGGGCATGGGCTGGGTCTCCATGTTCGACCCGGACGCGGTCGGCAAGCTGCTGGGCCTGCCGGCCGGCGCGCAGGCCGTGGCGCTGATCTCGCTGGGGCCGGTGCAGGGCTTCTACGAAGAGCCCATGCTGCAGCGCGAACGCTGGGCGCGCCGCGCGCCGCTGGCTTCGGTGGTGTTCGAGGGCACCTGGGGGGCGCCCGCGCCCTGGCTGCAGGCCGATCCCGCCGAAGAAGACGCGCCGTCCCAGGAGGAGGGTGCTGGCCATGGCTGATGCCGCCCACACCGCTCACACCGCCTGGGCGCTGGCCGCCGCCGTGCCCGTGGCCCTGCTGATCGACCGCCTGCTGGGCGAGCCGCCCGTGCGCTGTCACCCCGTGGTCTGGATGGGCCAGGCGCTGCAGTGGGCCGGCGAGCGCGTGGCGCCCGAGGCCGCCCACGCGCCGCCGGGCCGCGATCTGAAGACTTTCTGGCTCGCAGCCCTGGCCTGGTGCGCGCTGGCCGCTATCGTGACCGTAGCGGCCTGGGGCCTGCAGTGGGCCGTGCTGCGCCATGCGCCGGCCTGGGGCGCGGCGCTCGCCATCGGCCTGCTGCTCAAGCCGTTGCTGGCCTGGCGCATGCTGCGCGGCGAGGTGCTGGCCGTGGAGGCCGCGCTCGCGCAATCGCTCGACGCGGGCCGCGAGCGCCTCTCGCGCCTGGTCAGCCGCGACGTGGCGGTGCTGGACGCGGTCCAGGTGCGCGAGTCCGCCATCGAATCGCTGGCCGAGAACCTCAACGACTCCGTGGTCGCGCCGCTCTTCTGGTTCGCGCTGCTGGGCCTGCCCGGCGCCGCGCTCTACCGCTTCGCCAACACCGCCGACGCCATGTGGGGCTACCCGGGCCAGCGCGGCGGGCGCTGGTGGCAATGGGCCGGCAAATGGGCGGCGCGGGCCGACGACGTGCTCTCGTGGCTGCCCGCCCGGCTCACCGCCGCGCTGCTGTGGGCGCTGGCACGCAGCCCGCTGCCGCGCGCCCGCTGGCCGCAGCTGGCGGCGCAGGCGCGCCTCACCCCCTCGCCCAACAGCGGCTGGCCCATGGCCGCCATGGCGCTGGCGCTGGGCGTACGGCTGGGCAAGCCCGGCGCCTATGTGCTGAACGGGCCCGGCCGCGCCGCCGGCCCCACCGACACCCACCAGGCCGCGCATTGGGCATCGAATGTGGTGCTGGCGCTTGTCCCGCTTGCGCTGATAGCTATCTTCTTGATAGCGAGCCTGCCGTGAAAGCGGTGACGTTAGCCATGTCCCCCGAGCACGGCGGCCCCGACGCGCTGGGCGTGCCGCTGCACGACTTTTCCACCAACGCCAACGCCTGCGGCCCCAGCCCGCAGGCCCTGGCCGCGCTGCAGGCGGCCGATGCCGTGCGCTACCCCGATCCCGCCTACACCGCGCTGCGCGAGCGCCTGGGCACCTTCCACGGCGTGGCGCCAGAACGCATCGTGATCGCCGCCAGCGCCAGCGAGTTCATCCACCGCGTCACGGCCCTGGCGGCCCAGCGCGGCGTGCAGGCCGCCCTGCTGCCTGAACACAGCTATGGCGACTACGCCCGCGCCGCCCAGGCCTGGGGGCTGCGGGTGGATCGCGCGGGGCAGGGCGCTGAATGGAGTGATGATGCCGGCCCCGTGCTGCACTGGGCCTGCGAGCCCTCCAGCCCGCTGGGCCGCGCCGATCCGGCGCTGGATGCCGATGGCGGTGCCACCGCCGCAGGCTGGCAGGTGATCGACTGCGCCTACCGCCCCTTGAACCTGCACGCCGCCCCGCGCCCCTGTCCGCCCCGCGCCTGGCAGCTCTGGACGCCCAACAAGGCCCTGGGCCTGACGGGCGTGCGCGCCGCCTACGCCATCGCGCCGGAAGGCGATGCCGCAGCGGCCGATGCAGCGGCGCTGCAGCGCCTGGCCCCCTCGTGGCCGCTGGGCGCGCACGGCGTCGCGCTGCTCCAGGCCTGGGCCGATCCGGCCACCCAGCAATGGCTGGCCGCCACCCGCCATACGCTGCAGGAATGGAAGGCCGCGCAGGCCGCGCTCTGCGCAGAACTCGGCTGGGCCGTGCTGCCCGGAAGCCTGGCCAACTACTTCACCGCCCGCCTGCCGCAGGCCTGCGCGCACGACGTGCCGGCGCTGCTGGCCGCCCTGCGCGCCCAGGGCATCAAGCTGCGCGACTGTGCATCTTTCGGACTGCCCGGCTGCGTTCGGCTGGGCGTGCTGCCGCCGGCATCGCAGGCGGCGCTGCGGGCGGCGTGGCAGGTGGCCGCCCGCTGATCGCTGCGATCAGAACCGGTGCAGCACACCCAGCTGCACGCCGTTGATGGTGCGGCCGTTGACGTCGTTCGGCGTGCCGAAGTTGGTCTTGAGTCCTGCCGAGCCCGAGGGGCGGAAGCCGCCGTTGGCGCCGTTGCGCAGCGTGTCCACCAGCGCGACCAGGGTGGTGCGCTTGGAGAGGTCGTAGTAGGCGCCGATGGCGCCGCCGTTGGCGTTGCGGCCGCTGCCGGAGGTGTCTTCGATGCGGCCCCAGAGCGCGCCCACGCGCAGCTTGGCGCTGACCTGGTAGTCGGCCGAGACCTGCCAGATGCGGTAGAAGCGGTTCACGTCGGGGTTGGTGCCCGCGACCAGGCCGCCCACGTTGCCCAGGATGCTGCCGGCGTTGTTGCTGACGGCGTTGCCCGTGCTGTTGTTGCTGCGCACGTAGGTCAGATAGACCGTGCCCTTGCCGTACATCCAGTTGGCGAACAGGTTGTCGTACACCACGTCGCGCTGGAAGGGCGCGTTGGCGGGGGCGCTGCCGCGCAGGCCGATGTAGCCCAGGCGCATGTAGTCGTTGATGTAGTCCACGGCGCCCTGGATCACCGACTGGCGCGCCACGCTGCCCGGCACTTCGGGCAGCGCGAAGTGCAGTTCGCCGGCCACGCCGCCGATGCGCGGCGAGAGGTAGGCGATGTCGTTGTCGTAGCGCGAGGGCACGCCGAAGTTGTTGACCATGGAGCCCAGCGTGCGCGTGGTGAAGTCGATGTAGCCGCCGCGCGTGAGGATGGGGCCGTTCTGGCGGCCGAGGCGGAATTCGCCCACCGGCGTGGCTACGCCCACCCACGACTGCCGGTCGAAGAAGCGCGAGCTGTCGGCGCTGGCGCCGGTGTCGGCGCTCAGGCCGCCTTCCAGGTTGAACCTGGCCGCATAGCCGCCGCCCAGGTCTTCGCTGCCGCGCACGCCGATGCGGCTGCGCAGCAGGGCGCCGTCTTCCAGGCTCTTGACGGTGGCGCCGGAGCTGCTGTGCATGTAGTTGAGGTACTGGTCGATGCTGCCGTAGAGCGTGACGCTGGAGGTGGCGGCCTGCTGGGCCTGGGCGCTGCAGGCGGCGCCCAGCGCGGCCAGGGCGATCCAGGGCAGGCGGCGTGCGGGCCGGGGGGAAAGGGATGTCATTCGGTGCTCCTTGCGTTGTGATGTCGTTATGGATGTCGGCATGCCGGGCAGTGCCGGGCCGCCCGGGTCGGGAAGCTAACAGCCGGATACACCTGCCCACAATCCAGCACGCAGCACCTGCGAACGATGATCGCGCGCGGTCGTTCGCTGATCGAATGCTTTCAGGGTATGCGCGAGGGGGCGGGCGAGGGCGCACAGCGCCCTGCAGCGCTGCCCGGGCGCACGCCGCCATGGCGCGGCGGCTGACAGCCCGATGGGGAGCTGTCGGCCGCAGGGCGGGGCAGGGCCCGCAGAGGATGGAGCGTCCCTGCCCGCCAAGGCCGCGCCCTGGCCGGCCCCGTCCCACGCTTCTTCGACAGGAACCGCCCCATGAGCTCTGCATCCACCTCGTCCACCCGCACCACCGATTTCCCGTCCGCCGCACTGCTCGCGGCGCAGCGTTTCGCCGGCAAGGTCGTCATCGTGACCGGCGCGGGTTCCGGCATCGGCGCGGCCACCGCGCGGCGCTTTTCGCAGGAAGGCGCGATGGTCGCCATCGCCGACCTGAGCGACGACAAGCTCGCCGCCACTCGCGCCGATCTGCCCGAAGACCGCACGCTGGCCCACCCGGCCGACGTGTCGCAGTGGGAGACCGTGCAGGCGCTGATCGAGGCCACCGTCGAGCGCTTCGGCCGACTCGACGTGATGGTCAACAACGCCGGCATCGCCGTGCAGGGCAAGGCCACCGAGGCCAGCCTCGAAGACTGGCACCGCGTGCTGGCGACCAACGTGTCGGGCGTGTTCCACGGCGCGCGCGCCGCGCTGCCGCACCTCATCCGCTCGCGCGGGTGCATCGTCAACACCTCGTCGGTGTCGGGCCTGGGCGGCGACTGGGACATGAGCTTCTACAACACCTCCAAGGGCGCGGTCTCCAACCTCACGCGGGCCCTGGCGCTGGACCACGGCAAGGACGGCGTGCGCGTGAATGCGGTGGCACCCAGCCTCACCTTCACGGGCATGACGCAAGACATCAAGAGCAACCCCGAACTGCTGGCGAAGTTCGCCGAACGCATTCCGCTGGGCCGGGGCGCCGAGCCGGAGGAGATCGCCGCGGTGATCGCCTTCCTGGCGAGCGAGGATGCGCGCTTCGTCACCGGCGTGGTCCTGCCGGTCGATGGCGGCGTGTCGGCCTCCAACGGCCAGCCATCGCAGGCCTGATACGGCACTTTCCGGGCCCGGGCAGCGCGGCGGAGGGCTGCCGAGGGGAGACAATGGCGGGCTCTGCCCCTGTGCGCCCCACCCATCGCCCGTGAACGCCTGCCCGCCCGCCGCTCCACCGCTCTCTTCCCTCCGATTGCCGGCCCCGCGCCGTGCCCGTGCAGGGGCGCGCTGACATGGCCGCGCGCTGCGTGATGGTGCTGGGCACGTCCAGCGGGGCGGGCAAGAGCTGGCTGACCACGGCGCTCTGCCGCTGGTACAGCAACCAGGGCCTGAAGGTCGCGCCCTTCAAGGCGCAGAACATGAGCAACAACGCCCGCGTGGTGGCCGCCAGGCAGGGCGAGGCCGCCGGCACCTGGGGCGAGATCGGCAGCGCGCAGTACTTCCAGGCACTGGCCGCGCGCACCGCGCCCGAGGTGCGCATGAACCCGCTGCTGCTCAAGCCCGAGGCCGACACGCGCAGCCAGGTCGTGCTGCTGGGCCAGGTCAGCGCCGAACTCTCGGCCCTGCCGTGGCGCGGCCGCAGCGCCCGCGTGTGGCCGCAGATCGCCGCCGCGCTGGACGCGCTGCGCGCCGAGAACGACGTGGTGGTGATCGAGGGCGCGGGTTCGCCCGCCGAGATCAACCTGCATGCCAGCGACGTGGTCAACATGCGCGTGGCCCGGCATGCCGGCGCCCGCTGCCTGCTGGTGGCCGACATCGACCGCGGCGGCGCCTTCGCCCACCTCTACGGCACCTGGGCGCTGCTGCCGCCCGAGGAGCAGGCGCTGATCCACGGCTTCGTGCTCAACAAGTTCCGGGGCGATGCGGCCCTGCTCGCGCCCGCGCCCGAGATGCTGCGCGAGCGCACCGGCGTGCCCGTGGTGGCCACCGTGCCCATGCAGTGGGGCCACGGCCTGCCCGAGGAAGACGGCGTGTTCGACGACGCCGCCCGCCACACCCCGGCCGCCGGCGCCCAGGGCGTGCTGCACACCACGGTGGCGGTGGTGGCCTATCCGCGCATCAGCAACCTCGATGAATTCCAGCCGCTCAAGGGCGTGCCCGGCGTGCGCCTGCTCTGGGCGCGCTCCCCGGCCGACCTGGGCGGCGCCGACTGGGTCGTGCTGCCCGGCTCCAAGGCCACGGCGGCCGACCTGGCCTGGCTGCGCGCCCAGGGCCTGGATGCGGCCATCGCCGCCCATGCGGCGCGCGGCGGCCGCGTGCTGGGCGTGTGCGGCGGCCTGCAGATGCTGGGCGAGGCGCTGATCGACACGCACGGCGTGGACGGCAACGCCCCTGGCCTGGGCCTCCTGCCCCTGGTCACCGCCTTCGCGGCCGACAAGACCGTGCGCCACACGCGCACAGCCTTCGGCGCCGTGCAGGGCGCCTGGCAGGCGCTGTCCGGCGTGGCGGTGGCGGGCTACGAGATCCACCACGGCCAGACGGCGCAGCACCCGGCCATGGCGGCCGCGGGCGACGTGGCGCGGGAAGTCATCCCGGGTCTCGCCTGGCAGAACGCCCAGGGCAACGTGCTGGGCCTCTACCTGCACGGCCTCTTCGAAGATCCGCAGGCCCTGCGCGCCCTGTTCGGCGCCGCCGCGCCCACGCTGGACACGGTCTTCGACCGCCTGGCCGCGGGCCTGGACGACTGGTTCGCGCCGGGCGTGCTGGACCGCCTCGCCGCACCCGGAACCAAGGGCTGCAGCGCTTGATCCTTCCGGGCGTGCGGCTTCGTTTCCACTAGCGCCGGCCCGTGCCTGCGCTGCCGCTTTCACCTTCTCCTTCCCTCACGATATGCGTTCCACCGACACCCTCGCAGACATCGACGACGCGGCGCTCGCCGCCCGCCTGCAGCACCGCCTCGACCAGAAGACCAAGCCGCTGGGCTCCCTGGGCCGGCTGGAGGCCCTGGCCCTGCGCATCGGCCTCATCCTGGGCACCGAGACGCCCGTGCTCGACCAGCCGCAGATGCTGGTCTGCGCGGCCGACCACGGCCTGGCGGCGCGCGGCGTTTCGGCCTACCCCAGCGACGTGACCTGGCAGATGGTCGCCAACTTCCTCTCCGGCGGCGCGGCGGTGAACGTGCTGGCGCGCCAGCACGGCCTGGCGCTGACGGTGGCCGACTGCGGCGTGGCGCGGGAATTCGCGCCGCGCCGCCATCTGCCGGGCGAGCCGCGCCTGGTCGCCTGCCGCGTGGCGGCCGGCACGGCCGATGCGTCGGCCGGCCCCGCCATGACGGCCACGCAGTGCGCCCAGGCCATCGCCAACGGCCGCGCCGTGGTGCGCTCGCTGCCCGGCAACGCGCTGCTGCTGGGCGAGATGGGCATCGGCAACACCTCGGCCGCCGCGCTGCTGCTGGCGCGCCTGTGCGGCGTGGGCCTGGACGAATGCACGGGTGCCGGCACCGGCCTGGACGATGCCGGCATCGCCCGCAAGCGCGCCGTGCTGCAGGAGGCTCTGGACGCCAACGCCGGCGCCACCGAGCCCATGGACGCGCTCGCCGCCCTGGGCGGGCTGGAGATCGCCACGCTGGCCGGCGCCGTGCTGGAGGCCGCGGCCCAGCGCCGCGTGATCGTGGTGGACGGCTTCATCACCAGCGCCGCCGTGCTGGTCGCGAGCCGCGTGCAGCCGCGGGTGCTGCAGCGCTGCGTGTTCTCGCACCGCTCGGGCGAACGCGGCCATGCGCTGATGCTGCAGCACCTGCAGGCCGATCCGCTGCTGGACCTGGGCCTGCGACTGGGCGAAGGCTCGGGCGCGGCGCTGGCCTGGCCGCTGCTGGTCTCGGCCTGCGCCGTGCTGCGCGAGATGGCGAGCTTCGAATCGGCGGGCGTGGCCGGCCCGGTTTGAGGAAAACCCGCCCGTAGCGTAGGCGCGATAAGGGCATATAGCTATCAAATCAGTAGCGTTTTGCCGCCGGCTCGTCTGCCGCTCGTCCGCCGCTTTGCGGAAGATGTCCGACGCCCGCCGCGCCGCCGCCTGAAGACACTGGCGGCATGAGCTTCCTGCATCGTCCTTTCCCGCTTCGCACCGCGGCCACCGCTGCCGCGGCCTTGGGCCTGGCCGCCCTGGCCTGCAGCGCCCTCGCGGGCGGCCCGCCGCAGTCCCGCGCCAACCCGCTGGAGGCCGAGCGCTGGAAGACGCGCCCGGTGATCGTCGTCGTGCCGCAGGAGGGCGACCCCTTGCTGGCCCGGCTGCGCGGCGCGCTGGATGAAACCGCCACGCGCGAGGCCTTCCGCGAGCGCGACATGGCGCTCTACACCGTGGTGGCCGGGCAGGGCGCGCGCAACGGCGTGCCGCTGGGGGCGGGCGAAACCCGCGCGCTGCTGCAGGCGCTGGCCCTCGATGCGCGCGGCCCGGCGGCCTTCGTCCTAGTGGGCAAGGACGGCGGCGTGAAGCTGCGCGAGGGCGCCGGCGTCGATCTGCAGGCCGTCTTCGACGAGATCGACCGCATGCCCATGCGCCGCAGCCAGCGGCAGGACTGAGCTGGGGCCCAAAGCACGACGCCCCGCGCTGCCGTGAGGCAGGGCGGGGCGTCGCTTCTTTGGCGGGGCCGGCTCGGAGGGCCGGCCTCTCAGAGCATCAGAGCGCCTGCATTTCCTTGTTCAGCGCGCCGCCGTTGGCAGCGGGCGCGGCCGGTGCCTTGGCGGGGGCCGCGATGGCCGGTGCGCGCGTGGCGATGTCGGCCGGCACTTCCAGGTAGGGCAGGTGCAGGGCCGTGCTGGTCATGCGGCGGATCTCGTTGGTCAGCTCGGGCGACTCGTTGATCTTGCGGCCGTAGGAAGGAACGATTTCCTTCAGGCGCGGCTTCCAGCCGGCGTCGGTCATCTGCTCGGGGAACGCCTTGGTCATCAGGTTGATCATGATGTGCGGCGCGGTGGAGGCGCCGGGCGATGCGCCCAGCAGCGCGGCGATGGTGCCGTCCTTGTCCGTCACGATCTCGGTGCCGAACTGCAGCACGGCGCCTTCCTTGGGATCGCGCTTGATGACCTGCACGCGCTGGCCGGCCACGGCCAGGCGCCAGTCTTCGCGCTTGATGTTGGGGAAGTACTGCTGCACCGCCTGCTGGCGGTCTTCATCGGTGAGCACGGCCTGCTGCACCAGGTACTTCACCAGATCCAGGTTGTGGATGCCCACGCGCAGCATGCCGCCGATGTTGTCGTGGTTGATCGAGGAGAACAGGTCGAACCACGAGCCCTGCTTGAGGAACTTGGTGGATTGCAGCGCGAAGGGGCCGAACAGCACCACGTCCTTGCCGTCGAGCTTGCGGGCGTCCAGGTGGGGCACCGACATCGGGGGCGAGCCTTCGGCCGCCTTGCCGTAGGCCTTGACGTTGTGGCGCGCGGTGATGGCGGGGTTCTCGATGGCCAGCCATTCGCCGCCCACCGGGAAGCCGGCGTAGTTGCGCGACTCGGGAATGCCCGAGGCCTGCAGCATCTTCAGCGCCGCACCGCCCGCGCCCACGAAGACGAACTTCGCCTTCACGGTCTTTTCCTTGGCGCCGTCGGCCAGGTCGGCCACGGTCACGTTCCAGGTCTTGTCGTCGTTCTGGCGCAGCGCGCGCACTTCATGCTGCAGCTTGAGCGTGAAGTTGGGGCTCTTCTGCAGGCTCTGCATCAGCTGGTTGGTGACCACGCCGTAGTTCACGTCGGTGCCGATGGGCATGTAGGTGGCGGCCACCTTCTGGGCGGGGTCGCGCCCTTCGATCAGCAGCGGTGCCCATTCCTTGATCTTGGCCTGGTCCTGCGAGAACTCCATGCCGTAGAAGAGCGGGTTCTTGGTCAGCGCTGCATGGCGCTTCTTCAGGTATTCGATGTTCGCGTCGCCCCACACGAAGCTCATGTGCGGCGTGGGGTTCACGAAGGTCTGGGGCTGCTGCATGTGGCCGCGCGCGATCTGGTGCGTCCAGAACTGGCGCGACACCTCGAACTGCTCGGCGATGCCCACGGCACGCTTGGTCTCGATGGAGCCGTCGGGCAGCTCGGGCGTGTAGTTCAGCTCGGCGAAGCCCGAATGGCCGGTGCCGGCGTTGTTCCAGCCGTTGGAGCTTTCCAGCGCCACGCCGTCCAGGCGCTCGAAGACTTCGATCTTCCAGTCGGGCTGCAGCTCCTGCAGGTAGGTGGCGAGCGTCGTGCTCATCACGCCCGCGCCGATCATCACCACATCGACGGGCTTGTCGTTCTCCGCGGCCGGCACGGAGCGGGGGAATAGCGGCCAAAACAAAAACACTACCGAGGCCAGCACCAGCACGCCCAGGGCGGCCAGTACGGCTTTGATCGACTTCTTCATGACTTCTTCTTCCAGGCAAAGTGAAAAAAAGCCTGCAGGCAGCGCATGCAGGCTTCTTCGGAGGCGCCGCAACGCGAGCCTCTGCGAGCGCGCGATTCTGCTGGCGGGAAAAAGTTTTGACGATAGTCAATTGGTAGTAATGCGGGGCTTGCCAGGAACTTTTCTGGTCGCCTCTGCTGCGCCTGCCGTCCTCCGCACGAAGGGCAGGCACCAACGAAAAAACCGCCCGAAGGCGGTTTTCCGTTTTCTTTGCTGACAGCGCACCCGTTACAAACGGCGGGCGGCAGGGCCGCCCGGGCTGTTTGCCTGAAGGGTCAGGCGGCCAGGGCCAGGGCTTTCACCTTGGCGGACAGGCGGCTCTTGTCGCGAGCAGCCTTGTTCTTGTGGAAGATGCCCTTGTCGGCGATGGTGTCGACAACGGCTTGCATCTTCGCAAACAGTTCGGTGGCCTTCGTCTTGTCGCCGGCCACGACGGCCTTCTCGACGTTCTTGACGGCGGTGCGGTACTTGGAACGCAGCGAGGTGTTGGCGGCGTTCAGCTTGACGTCCTGGCGGGCGCGCTTGCGGCCGGACGCCAGACGGGGGTTCTTCTTCTTGGGCTTGGCAGATGCCATGGTATTGATTCCTTAAATGTCTGCGGATGTTGTCAGCAAAGCCGGCGATTATAGCCCAGCCCGCTGGCAGCGCACCGCCCACCCACCGGGCCCTGGCCGCCGAGCGCATACACTCGCGCCCTGTGTCCCTGCTCAAATCCGCCTCCACCGTTTCGCTGCTGACCCTGGCCTCCCGCGTGACGGGCCTGGCGCGCGACCTGCTCATGGCGTCGATGTTCGGTGCCAACGCGCTGACCGACGCCTTCAACGTCGCCTTCCGCATCCCCAACCTGTTCCGCCGGCTGTTCGCCGAGGGCGCCTTCAGCCAGGCCTTCGTGCCGGTGCTCGCCGGCCACAAGGCGCGCCTGGGCGAAGAGCCCACGCGCGTGCTCGTCGCCCATGTGGCCAGCGTGCTCTTCTGGGCCCTGCTGCTGACCTGCGTGCTGGGCGTGCTGGGCGCGCCGCTCCTGGTATGGCTGCTGGCCAGCGGCCTGCGGCAGGACGGCGGCGCCTACGACGCGGCCGTGCTGATGACGCGCTGGATGTTCCCCTACATCGGCTTCATGTCGCTGGTGGCCCTGTCCGCTGGCGTGCTCAACACCTGGAAGCGCTTCGCCGTGCCGGCCGCCACGCCGGTGCTGCTCAACGTCTGCATGATCCTGGCGGCCTGGTTCGTGGCGCCGCAGTTCGCCGCGCGCGGCATCGAGCCCATCTACGCCATGGCGGCCGGCGTGATGGCTGGCGGCGTGCTGCAGCTGGCGCTGCAGCTGCCCGCGCTGCACCGGCTCAGGCTGCTGCCGCGCATCGCCGTCACCTGGAGCGGGGTGCGCGTGGCGCTGGCCGATCCGGCCGTGCGTCAGATCCTGCGCCTCATGGCGCCGGCCCTGCTGGGCGTGGGCGTGGCGCAGATCTCGCTCATGATCAATACGCAGATCGCCTCGTACCTGGCACCGGGCAGCGTCACCTGGCTGTTCTATGCCGACCGGCTGATGGAGTTCCCGACCGCGCTGCTGGGCGTGGCCCTGGGCGTGGTGCTCACGCCCCAGCTCTCGGCCGCCAAGGCGGCGGGCGATGCCGACCGCTATTCCTCCATGCTCGACTGGGGCCTGCGCATCGTCGTGCTGCTGGCCGTGCCCAGCGGCGTGGCCCTGCTCACCTTCGCCGAACCGCTGGTGGCCACGCTGTTCCACCACGGCGCGCTGCAGGACCGCGACGTGGGCCAGATCGCGCTGGCGCTGGCCGGCTACGGCGTGGGCCTGCTGGGGCTGGTGGCCATCAAGGTGCTGGCGCCGGGCTACTACGCCAGCCAGGACATCCGCACGCCCGTGCGCATCGCCATCGCGGTGCTGATCTGCACGCAGCTGCTCAACCTGGCCTTCGTGCCCTGGCTCGCGCATGCCGGGCTGGCGCTGTCGATCGGCCTGGGCGCGCTGCTGAACGCGCTCTGGCTGCTGATCGGGCTGCGCCGGCGCGGCAGCTACCGGCCGCTGCCTGGCTGGTACAAGTTCTCGCTGCAGGTCGTCGCTGCCAGCGCCCTGCTGGCGATCTTCCTCGCCTGGGGCGCTCAGCATTTCGACTGGCTGGCGCTGCGCGCCGAAAGCGGCCGGCGCGCCGGCCTGCTCGCCCTCTGGCTGGCAGGGGCGGCGGTGCTGTATTTCGGCGCGCTGGCCGCCTCGGGCCTGCGGCTGAAGGAACTCCTGCGGCGGTGACGCAGGCCCTGTCGGGCTTGACGCTGCCGGCGCGCTGACCGTACAACCCTCGCCATGTCCCTTCGCTACGACGTTCCGACCCCGCTCGAATATTTCGCTGCCCTGGTGCAGGAAGGCGAAGAGATCCCGCTGCTGGAGGCCGCCGCCGCCATCGCGCACGACGAATACCCCGAGCTCGACGTGCAGCAGTTGCTGGGCGACGTCGATCAGCTCCAGGCCCGCGTGCAGCGGCGCCTGCCGGCCGATGCGTCCGCGCTGCAGCGCCTGCGCGCGCTCAACCAGTTCTTCTTCAGCGACCTGGGCTTCGCCGGCAATCTCAACAATTACTACGACCCCGACAACAGCTATCTGAATGCCGTGCTGCGCACGCGGCGCGGCATTCCCATCTCGCTGGCGGTGCTCTGGCTGGAGCTGGCCCAGGGCCTGGGCCTGCAGGCGCACGGCGTCGCGTTCCCGGGCCACTTCATGCTTAAGGTGCTGCTGCCCGACGGCCAGGTGGTGATGGACCCGATGACGGGGCAGTCGCTCTCGCGCGAAGACCTGAGCGAGCGGCTCGAACCCTTCCAGCGCAGCAGCGGGGCGCAGCGCGATGCGGACGATGACGTGCCGCTGGGCCTGTTCCTGCAGGCGGCGCCGGCGCGCGACATCCTGGCGCGCATGCTGCGCAACCTCAAGGAAATCCACCGCTCCCAGCAGGACTGGCCCCGGCTGATCGCCGTGCAGAACCGCCTGCTGCTCCTGCTGCCCGAAGCCTGGGCCGAATGGCGCGATCGGGGCCTGGCCCATGCGGAGCAGGGCAACACCCGGCAGGCGCTGGACGACCTGGAAACCTATCTGGCGCGGGTGGAGCACGGCATGGATGCCGAGCGCATCGCCGAGCGGGTCGGCATGCTGCGCCGCGCCCAGTCCGGGCCCCACTGATCCTCAAGGGGGCGGGCCTCCGGGCATCAGAACGTTGCCCACTCGTCCTCGTGCTTCGCCGCCGCAGGCAGCGCAGCCGGCTTGGCCGCTGCAGCAGGCGCCACAGCCCGGGCCTTGGGCGCCGCCGCATGCGCCACGGGCTTGCGCGCCGGCGAGGGTGCGAAGGCCGGTGCCGTTGGCGCCGCAGCCGGTGCGGGTGCCTCGGCACGCAACCCCAGGCTGGCCGCCGCATCCACCTGGAACACGCTCACCAGCTGCACCAGCCGGTTGGCCTGCGCGCTCAGGCTGCCGGCCGCGGCGGCGGATTCCTCCACCAGCGCCGCGTTCTGCTGCGTCACCTGGTCGAGCTGGTTGACCGCATCGCCCACCTGGGAGATGCCTTGCTCCTGCTCCCGCGTGGCCGCGCCGATCTCCCCGATCAGGTCGGCCACGCGCCGGGCCTGTTCCACGATCTCGGACATGGTGCCGCCGGCCTGGTTGACCAGCTGCGCGCCGGTATCCACGCGCGAGACGCTTTCGCCGATCAGGTCCTTGATCTCCTTGGCGGCTTGCGCCGAGCGCTGCGCCAGGCTGCGCACTTCGCTCGCCACCACGGCGAAGCCCCGGCCCTGCTCGCCGGCACGGGCCGCTTCCACAGCGGCGTTCAGCGCCAGGATGTTGGTCTGGAAGGCGATGCCGTCGATCACGCCGATGATGTCGGCGATCTTGCGCGAGCTGGCGGTGATCTCGTCCATGGTGCGCACCACGCTGCCCACCACCTCGCCGCCGCGTGCGGCGGTGGCGCTGGCGGACGAGGCCAGCTGCGCCGCGGTGCGCACGGTGTCGGCGTTCTGCTTGACGGTGGAGTTCATCTCCTCCATCGAGGCGGCGGTCTGCTGCAGGTTGGAGGCCTGCTCTTCCGTGCGCTGGCTCAGGTCGGCGTTGCCGGTGGAGATCTGCGAGGCGCCGGTGGCGATGGATTCGCTGGACAGGCGCACTTCGGAGACCATGCGCGAGAGGCTGGCGCGCATGGCGGCCATGGCCGCCATGACGCTGGAGGTATCGCCGGGGCGCACATCGACGGCCAGGGCCAGGTTGCCGCGGGCGACTTCCTGGGCGATGCGGGCGGCTTCGGCGGGCTCGCCGCCGAGCTGGCCCTTGATGCGCCGCGTGATGGCCCAGGCCAGCAGGCCGCCGATCAGGA
>NZ_FONX01000030.1 GCF_900113035.1 Paracidovorax wautersii
GCAGAGCAACCCGGTCTTGCTGGCGAACGTCGTGGAAGCCGGGCTGCGCGAGCAGGCCGAGAAAGCCGCTGAAAAGGCCGCCGCCGAGCGCGGCGATGATGAGGATGCGAGCGGCGAGCGAAGTGAAGTTGCTCTGCCCGTGGTCGCTCCCGCGCCGGGCAGCAGCATCGTCTCACTCGCCACCGGCACAGTGGCCGATGCCATCGGCACCGGCATCACCAGCGAGGGCATCGCAGCCATGAAGGAGGCTGCGAACCGCGAGCACCAGATCGCCACGGTGAAGGCCAAATGGATTCAGGCCAAGACCACCGAGATTGCCGAGACGGTGAAGGCCATGACGCCCTTCTACGAAGAGCAGGCCGCCGCTGCGTTAGCGCACACCGAGGACGTGCGCACCTACGTCGCCAAGCTGCTCCAAGGCATCGAGTCACTTGACCTCTACGTCGGCAAGGATGTCGAGGTGCAGTCCGTTCGTGAGGGCGAAGCCGCTCCGAAGGATGTGCCCCTGACCTTCGTCCAAAAGAAGCTGCTGATGGACGAAGAGCTTGCTGTGTGGACTGATCTCGATGAGTGGTTCGACTTCGAGAAGGAGCACCTGTTCTTCGAGGCCCTGCGCAAGCACGACGGGCTCGTGAACCAGATTTTCCCGACCGAGCGCTGCGTGCTCGTGATGGCTGTGACCCGTCGCTACATCAACTATGGCGACAAGTGGGCCAACATGGCTCGCAACGACGAGAACCGCAAGGTGTTCTTGCTGGTTCGCAACGGCATGAACATCCATCGGGTGTTCTCACCCGTGGAAAGCCATCTGGGCACCGCCCGGCTGTTTCCGACCAAGGACGATCAGGAGCGCATCTTCCGGGGCTTTGATGGAAGCCAGATCAAGTTCGAGGATGTGGCCTACACCGACAAGCTGGAAAAGCACGAGCAGTTCGCGCTGCACTACAAGCGCTTCCTGCTGCTGGTCTGTGGCCTCGACCATCGCTTCAAGCTGTTCGGTGACTTCTACGAAGGCCCGCAGTCGATGCAGTTCGTCTCGATGGACTTTCAGGAGCGGTACTGCCGCTTCCTGTGCGACGACGACGAGAGCACGATGCTGCCGGGCGGAGATCGCCCCTCGGTTTCCAAGTGGATCGACGAGAAGAACGCCTACCTGCGTTCTGGCTCGCGAGTCCTGTGCAACTGGTACGAGGTGATGAATCCCGACACCGCGCCCGGCGCGTGCAAGGAAAACAGTGACCGCCACGGTCGCGGCTACGACCGTCGCTACACCCCGAAGGATCGCACCGGCATCGCCGTGGCCTACAAGGAAGGCGATGGCTTCTGCGTGGACGTGGAGGTATCTGGCTACTCCTACAGTTCTCACAGTGATCGCACCTTCAACTGCAAGGTCAACCTGTCGAGATTCGAGAACAGCCGGTGGGACTACACCGACCTGCCCTTCTTGTGCCTTGACGCGGTGGAGCCGGAGGACTTGCACTGGTACATCCATCATCGGGGCAGTCGCAGCAACCATCTCTCCTACATCCGCTTCTTCAAGCTGGCGTTGAAGTTCATCGAGCGCGAGCGCGCCGATGAGCAGGACACCCGCCAGCGCTTGGCCCAAGCACTGGCAGACGGCAACATCGCCGCCCCGTCCGAGCGCGAGTCGATCATCGGCCAAGCCGTGATCGCGTGGCGCGCTGCGAACCGTGGCAAGCCGCTGCCCCGGTTCGAGGGCGGTTCTGCGCCTGCCGCATGGAAGTCTCTGCTCGACCAGATGTACATGCTGGCCGGTGAAGGAAAGCGCCGCATCTCCGAAGTCGAGGACTTCGTGCGGGAGATCGGCCTGACGCCGCTTCGTCTGGTGTTGTCCGGTGGCGCGAAGCTGGTGGTGTACGCCGCCCCGCGCCCGGAAGAATGCGATGACCGCCTTGAGCGGCACGCATGGGTGCATAGCATTACTGTCGAACGCGGCAAGTCGAAGTACAGCGAGAAGAGCCGCCGCTGGGCCTCGCTGCCCCAGCAAGCGGCTTCGGAAACCACGCTGCACCAGTGGGAGGGTGCTGACGACTGGGCCAGCCGTGCCTCGGCGTTCCCGTCCTATGAACGCAAGGCCGAGGTCATGGCCGAGGCGGGCTTGTTCGCCGCGCTGCTCAAGCCGTTCACGACGACGATGAGCGAGGGCGAGCATGAGGGGCAGTTCGAGGACTGGCGCAGAGTCCGCTGCGCAATCCTCGGCAACTCCAAGTACGTGCAGAACCCGTCCATCGCCATTCCCTTCGGCGTGGTGTACTACCCGCGCTCGAAGGAACTGCGCTACCTGTGCGTGGGTGTCCACAATGCGCACGCTCTGCTGGCGAGGTTGGCCCCCAGCGATGAGGCAAAGGAGCGGGTACGCGCCGCTTTCATCAAGCCGTTCGCGAACAAGGGCCGCGCCAGCAGCCGTTTCGACGAGGAGCTGTCGAAAGAGGCGTGGAGCTTGATCGGAACAACCCTTGCGCTGGCCGACAACCGACGTGGCGTCTACGTCCACAGCGGTATCGGTATAGGTGTGGAGGAAGTGCATGGCAAGAAGCACAGCCCGTTGCTGGCCGACTGGTTCGACAACTGGCGCGAAAGCAGCAAGGATCACGCTCGGGTCTGGGTTGCTGATGGCGCACTGGACGCCAACGGTCGCCTCTCGCTCGACGCCCTGCTGGGCATTGAACTGCCCGAGGGCTACGAGCCGGTGCGCGTGCGCGAGATCCAGCTGGCCGGCAGCGAGAGCCTGCCGAAGTACCACCACTGGCTTGACCTCTGCCCCGGAGCACAGGCACCGGGCGAGGATGGTTCGTTCTGGTCAGCCTCCCGCGACAACGAGATCAAGCAGCTTGTCGAGTCGGTGCAGCCAGAAGGGCACAGTGGCTATAGCTCGTCGCACCGTGTTTACCTGACCCGTCACGATGCTCGCGCAGCG
This sequence comes from Paracidovorax wautersii, assembly GCF_900113035.1. GTDB lineage: Bacteria > Pseudomonadota > Gammaproteobacteria > Burkholderiales > Burkholderiaceae_C > Paracidovorax > Paracidovorax wautersii. The sequence continues at coordinate 2,939 of NZ_FONX01000030.1, forward strand.
ATTGGCGAGTGGGTGAGCGCGCCGCATCGCGCCGTGCCCGCCACCGAGCTTCCCGACGCGCCCAAGCCACCCGAAGGCTACGAGCGGTGGTTTGTGGTGGAGGGGTGCTAATGCCCGCCAATATCCTGAACCTCCCACAGTACCGAGTGCTGCGGGTCGAAGAAGCCGCTCACGACTACCACGTCACCACCGAGCCGGTGGGCGTGACTGCTGCCTGCCCGCATTGTCAGTCCGACCGCCTGACCTCGTGGGGCACCCGTGAACAGGTGTTCAAGGACTTGCCCATGCACGGCAAGCGCGTGGGCATCTACATCGACACCAAGCGGCTTCGCTGCCAAGCCTGCGGAAAAACCTTCTCACAGGCCCTGCCGTTGCTCGCCGAGAACCGCATGATGACCGACCGGCTGGTGAAGTGGATCGGGCCATGAACCGGCTGGGGCGCGGCTACTCGTTCGAGGCGCTGCGGGCGAAAATTCTGTTCACCGAGGGCATCCATAGCCGAAAGCAGGCAAGACCCAAGTTCGAGAGAAAGCGCGTAGCAGAGCCTGCCGAGATTGGCAGAGCATTGCCCGACGACGCGATGGGCTATGGATTGCCCGTACTGGAAAAGGTGCGGGCAATGAAGCCTCCGAAGGAGACTGACCAACACAAGGGACTAGCGCCGCCCAAGAACTACGGCGCGGACATTTCAACACTCATCCGCATGATCGAGGCGGGTGAACTTTGATCCCGCTCCAACACGCTTTTACGAATAGCCGAATTCTCATGGCAGCATCTAAAATTAGCGATACTTTTATGGTGCATACGTGAAAAATGAATGCTTAGAGGCTGCGGCGATGCCCCATCCGGTCTCTGTCAAGGCTGCCACTGCAGCGGTACTTCCACTTGCTGAAGCGACTGACCTCAAACCGTCACATTACAAACGGCTGCGGTTCATCTTCAACCTGGGGCGGCCTGCTGAGATGCCGAAGGTCGAAGGACACGATGCGGTGTTGGTGACTGCGGGGCTAGTGGAAGTCCTCCCGCAGCCGGAGTCGCGATGGGGTCACCCGAGCATTCGCTTGGCGCTCACGCCGGCAGGCGATGCTCTTGTCCGCCGCCGGATCGAGGAGCGACGCGGCGCAGTTGCCGTACACCATGACCTCGCCTCACGCCTCGCCCATTGGCTCAGAGAGAAGAAGGGCAAGATGACGCTGGAGGATGGCACCTTCAACCGCGTGGGCGAGCCGTTCTATTTCGATGAGCGCACGGGCATCACGACGGTGCTGCCCACCACCGTGCGAGTAGATGTGTTCGCCGCCGCATACACGCCCACGGCCAGACTTGCGAAGTTGGAAACCTTCGAGGTGAAACGTTCTGTCAGCGACTTCCGCAGTGAGTTGAGGAATCCGGCCAAGAGCCAAGCGTCCATGGCGCTCGCGGAGGCGTCGTGGTTCGTGACGCCAGCCGCGCTGATCGATCCTGCGGAGGTGCCCGCTGGATTCGGCCTGCTTGAAGAGGTGGCTCCGGGCCGGTTCATGGCGGTGAAGCGTCCCAAGCGCAAGGCGCAATTCATTCCGGCCCCTGATACTCTCATGACCCTGATTTATCGTCGCCCCGTTTTCCCTGATGCCGCTCTTTACTGAACGGGCACAGGAAAAGAAAAGGCCCGCACGGGGCGGGCCAAATTCCCCTTGCGGGGAGGGAGGGTGCTGCCGAGGGAGGATGGCAGCGGCCGGATGGTACTCGGTTTACAAGAATTTTTTTGGAATAGGCGATAAAAATGATTGGGCATCCTGCGAAAGAGGCTCTCGTCGCACTGGGGAAGCAGTATCCGCAATTGGGACAAATTGTGGATGAAGTGGCGTTCGGAAAAATGGCTCGTTCTGGCTCATGGCCAGCTGAGTACCTGTTGCCAAAGCATGTCTGGATGGGGCTCTATAGCTATATGGAGAATGTGCCGCCAGAGGCCATCATGCATGATGCAGCTCTGCATAAGAACAAGGTGGAGGAGCTTCGGATTCTCGGGACCTGGGGCAAGACCCAGGGGATCTATAGGTTCGACCCGTCGCTCATGGAGGAACTGATCGCATCCCCTCTGGAGGGCGATCTTCCGGCAGCTTTGTTGCGCAAGCTACCTGAGTGGGCGATCTACATCGAGCTGAACCAGATTTCTTTCCTGGGTGACATGCGCTGTCGCGGTGCGTGGGTGATGAACGACTTCGCAATGGACAATAGTGAGAGCCAGCATGAGCTTTCACTACTGTTCGACATCGACTCTCCCGCTGGAAGGAAGCTTCCCGTCGTGGCCGCTGTCACGCTTCCGCTTGGAAGCTGGTCACTCGACGCTGTCATGGCGAAGTATCGGGCTGCTTCGCTGTCATTGATCGACGATCCGATTGCTCGTGGTATGGGCCTACAGATTGATGCTATTGAAGCGAATGCGACGGTGGATGATCTAGCGCGTGTCACCCGTGCCATCCTTTCGTTGACGCTCTTCATCGCCACCCAGAACGACATCCAGGGAAATTCTGGCGATCGGCCTACGCGTCCTGAGCCGCGCCGCACAAAGACCGGGACTCGGCTCTTTAGCCCCTCCAATCCCCAGGTCTGGGAGGTGGGTGTGCGGATGGGCGGTGAACTACGCCGTGCGAAGGAACTTCTCGCGACTCCGGACGGTGTACCTGGGGCTGGCGGGGCGCTGCGACCGCACCTCCGCAGGCCACACTGGCATTCCTACCGGGTGGGCCCGCGTAAGACCGAGGACGGAGAGACGATCTCGGCGGATCAGCGGGATCTGGTGGTGCATTTCATTCCGTCTCTTCAGGTGAACTTTGCGCCAGGGATGAGGCGAGAAGACCTTCCTGCGGTGGTTCACCGGGTGCGAACACCAAAAGATCAGGCGCACGACGATTCAGCGGCTCCGGGGAGATAGCCGTCGTGGAAGAGGCTCGGTTACTATCGCGCAACCATAGTTGCGATGAGGTCTCTGATGACTATCCCTGCCGCCACCACCGCCGTGGCTCTCCGTTTGGCCCTGGCCAGCCTCTTTCAAATCGATGTCGAGCAGGTGAGGGCCGCTATCGGACATCTGACCGTCGATGACGTCAGCCCAGCGCATGGCATCCGATCGTCCTTCGAGCCAGCGACGCGGACCACGACGCTTTACGCATCTTCCGTGTTGGAGGGGCAGGAACTGCGCGCAGCAACTGAGGAGTTGCTGCGTTGGCACGGAGCAGCTGCAGCGCCGGCTGGCTGGGCGTCAGATCTTGCTGACGAGGTAAAAGCGTGGGCCGATGCGCCTCATGGCTGCTTCGAGCGAGAGATCCATGATGCGGTGATGGGCGCCGGATTGGCGAACGATCCGGCGGCGGTGGTCGTGGCGCGGACTGCCTTCGAGGCTGTCCGGCGCGACGCCAATCAGGCGCCCTGGGGCGCTGTTCGCGTTTGGCGTGATCGCCTGCAACAATGTCTGGAGGATGCCTGCGAAGCGCTTCTGGGCACCGTTGTGCCGCTCGCGGGCCGAGACCAACTCGTGACAATGACGCGCGCTCTTGCGGGACTGCCGCATGAACCCATGATGGGCCGTATCTGGTGGTCGGCCGACACCTCCGAAGAAGCAGAAGCAATGCGGGTCGAATACTCGTCGAAGGGTGCCTCGGTGGAGCTTGGCGACGGTGACAGGCACATCTCCGTGTTCATCACGATGGACCGAGCGATCGCTTCTCATGTCCTGGGCTACCAGCCCGAGGAAGGGGAGTGGATGCTGGAAGGCGAGGATGTCGCACCGACGCGGTCTCAGGATGCCGCACCTGCAACTGTTCGCGACCACGCAGGTCTGGAACGGTAATGGCGGTCCGCGGCCCTATGCTGTAGGGATGCGAACTTCATCGTGATTTGGTGGTATTTTTGTGGTGGTGGTGCGATAATTATTCGCAGTACCTATCGCTAGGCTTTGCCACGTCACATCAAAAATGAAGCCAACTCTTCGAATAACCATCGTCCGCTTACTGCTGTTGATATTTTCGCTGCTGGCGCTGTCGCAGCAAGCGAGCGGCCAGATTGTCGTCACCCCTGGAAGTGTGGCTGGTTACAGGTACTTCCCTGGCGGCCATTCTGCGGGTGCCGCGCCTTACCTCTATAGAGAAGATGTAGGGGACCCGAAGCTCAATACGATGAGCACGCCGTTGCGATTGGGCGATGGGACTGTTGTAACGCTGGACGGTGGATGCACGGCGCCAGGAACAATTGCAAAGGATAGCTCTGGATTGCTGCTTTCCTGCCAGTCTGGGCGTTGGCGAAAGCAGGGCACCTGTGTCCCCTTCTCTGGCGATCTGAATTGGCTTCAAACCGGGGGCTGCTACAACGGCGAGAAGTTGGCCAATGCTCCCCAGGGGACGTCGGACTGGCTTTTCGTTGAGGTGCTGCGCCACTTTAACGATGGGAACTATTTCACAGTCCAGAGAGCTACTGCGATGACTGGTGCATCGGGGGTGGAGCCCGGACAGGTCTGGATTCGCTCGCAGCAGTCATCGGAATCGGGGCAGAGTTGGGGGCCTTGGAAGAAGCCGGGTGGTTGTCAGTATTTCTCCGGCGACTTGAATTGGTTAAATAAGGATGGTTGTTACAACGGGCGTGATTTGGGCAATGCGCCAACGAATGAGTGGATATTTGTTGAGGTTTTGCGTCATCCGAATTTAACCAATTATCACGTAATCCAGAGGGCTACCGTTATGTCTGGCCCTGATTCGGGGCGTGAGTGGATTCGTTCCGAGCAGTCTAATGATCCTGCCCAACGATGGGGGCCCTGGAGAAAGTCGGTTGGTTGTGTATACGCTTCAGGGTCTGACCTCAATGGTATTCAGGATGACGGTTGCTACAATGGGGATAGGTTGGGGAACGCGCCCACATCTGAGTGGCTATTTGTTGAGGTGATGCGCCACGTGAATTTGGGTGTCTATTACACCATTCAGCGTGCGACGAAGATGACGGGTGGGGATGCTGGCACCGTCTGGATTCGATCTCAGCAGTCCAATTGGGCTAATCAGGGATGGGGAGAGTGGAAGAAGCAAGGCGGAGATTTCAATGCCAATGCTGAGTACGGTGTCACTCAGCAAGGACGAGGTGAGAGTTATCTGAATATTGGCTCCCACAAGGCCTGCTTCCTTTCCAGGTTCTATGTGGCTGGGGGGGAGGAATCATCCGATAAGTGGTGTGCTGTTTACCCGGAGAACAACTATTGGGTTCTCATGGCCACCCTGGGTTGGGATACGCCGGCGGTTTATAAAACTGTTTGCTATGCGCGTTGCATAGATCAGTAATTAATGGAGCCACCTTCGGGTGGCTTTTTTTTGGGTTGACGCATTCAATATTGTTGTTTTAGAAAATAATTGGAAATTATCGGGCGGTTTTGTGGTAAAATGCCCGCTCTATTGTTGTGATCAAATTTATGCCGTCCTCTACTACTGCAGAAATTCTGCGCAATGTCATTGCCGAGTCGATTAATCTGGATGTCGATGAGCTGCGCCGGCGCGTCGGGCATATTGTTTTGACAACCAGTGACGACGGGAAATACCAAGAGTTGCTGCGGCGGGCCTATCATCCTAGCACCGTGATGGCTTTGTATGAGCCCGGAGATGTGAGCCGAGATGCATCGACAATCTTTCTTGTAGATCGCATCCCTGCGGGTATCGAGAAGCAAGTGGTGCTTCGTGAGATTGCGCAAAAGCATGCCTGGAACGTGAAGCCCGGTGACTGGAGTTTGCTTGTCAGGGGGGTGAAGGCATGGGATACCTGGGGTGGTATTGAGGGGCGTATCTTCAGAGCTGTCTCGCAGCGTATCGAGAGAACATTGGGCCTGCCTGGCAGAGATAAGGCGCTCGTTGTGTTCGCCTTGCAGGAGGCGGTGGATAAAAAGATCGAGCCTGATCTAAAAGGAATAGGCGTGAGCGGCTGGCTCCAGGCGGTCTTTGATACGTTGCGTGAATCGATGATTTATCTGACAGGAAATGATCTAGCAGGTCATGGTCCTGAAGACTTTGTGCGTCTTCTGCAATTCGGGACGCCGTTCAAACGGCAGATTGATGCGTTGGAGGCCGCGGAACGCTTGCAACGCGAAGAGCAGCAGCGCATTTCCGCCCGGGCTCGGCGCATGGAAGCACTTGATGCGAAGTTCGCTGCGGCTGGTGAGGCTGCACCTGGTGCTGGGCGTGAGGCGGTACTGCTGGAACGCATCGCCGAATTGACGGAGAATTTGAGGAATGCCAAATTTGCTATCAAATCCATGGCTTCGCAAGGGCATGACGACCGCTGGTATGCAAGCTGTTATCTCAATGATGACGTGACATCATTGGTCACGGACGTCGAGGTAGTAAAAACAATGCGATCGGCTCTGTGGGATATCAAGGAGCTTGTCGTTGAAGATCTGGTGATATCTGTATGGGGGCTGGGCGATGTCGAGTCCTTGGCTTACTTGGGTCTCGAAACGGGCGTAGGCACTGCCGGCGAGCGGGCTGCACTCAAATCTATCCTGGCAAGTGTTCAGCGTGCTGCGGACGCACGTGAGCGGCTTGATAAAAAAGTTGTGCTTGATGTGATCGCGGCGAGTGCTCCGCTCTTGCTCGATGCGACTGTGCGTGCTGTGGCGCGTGACGAAGCACCTGGCCCTGGCATGTGAGCTTTGTCGGTGTGTGGTTTGAGGCCCCACGCGCTCCGCGCGTTGGGCCTCTTGCTTTGCACAGTTGTAAGCCGTTTTCCTTATGGTCAGGCGTGTACGGTCACACTCAAATTTCCATTGTTGTGACTTCAAGGGTTAACTATGTCCGCATCCTCTATGACCACGCCCGACCGCCTGCGCCAGGTGATCGCTGAGACTATCCAGATCGATGCGCAGGGCCTGCAGGCCGCTATACCCGCATGTCTTGCACTATGCCAGCATGCCGAATGCACATTCAGGCGCTCATCGTGATGTTGCGGATGCGCGCAAATTGCTGGCTGAGCACTTGCATGCCAAAGTGTCTGAGCAGTACGAGCCCGTAAAGGCGCAGGATGAAACGCCCAGTCCTGGCATGTGAAATTCGAACTCTGAGGTCCCCATTGGTAGCGAGGATGGGGCATTTCCGTTCATGCTGATATTTCTCTTTGCGCAGTTCCAGATATCTTTAATATAGGTATCCTGACCGATACCGTCATCATATGCTGCATGCATAAAAAGTAGTGTCGTCATGTCGCCGGTCAACCGAATCGCCGAGCCCGCTGCAGAAGCGCCTGCTCCCCTGCGCGTGGACAAGCCCATGTGCTGGGCCATCAACAAGGAAACCCGGCGTATCGTGCATGTGTCCGATCTGGACCGCGCCCATACCGGCCTGAAATGTGGCTGCATATGCCCCGCATGCGAGTCTGACCTGCAGGCCGTGAACGCTGGCCGCGATGGGGCGTACTTCCGCCAGGCCAATTCGCGAGGGCAGTTTTTCCGGCACCAGTCGGGGCAGCAGCGGGACCAATGCCTGCTGCTGGTCGCGCACCTGACGGCCCTACAGTTGCTCTACGATCGAGAGGAGATCGACGTCCCGCCGCCGCGTCGGCGTGCGTCGATCCATGGTGTCTCCGGGCAGATCTATGAGTCCGAGGTCTTCGGCACGCGGACGCGGTTGCTGGTGCGCGCGCGCGAGTGGGTGGACAGCCAGGCGGCACGGCTGACCCTCGATGACGGCAGGGTCATTCTCCTCAAACTGGAGAGCGCTTTCGCGGTTGACGAGGCCGGCGTCTACAGCGGTGTCATCACGGTCCAAACTAACGACCCGGCGATCGCGTCTTGGTCCCGGGAGGAGATCTTAGCCAAGGCCGTGCTGGACGATGGGCTGCTGTGTTGGCAGCGCCATTGGGACGACCAAGCTCTGGAGGCCCAGGCGATGCACCAGGCGGAACAAGCCGCGGTGCAGGCGTTGGACCATCTGCCTGGTAGTGGCCAGGAGTTCAAAAGACTCACGGTGCCGCAGCAGTCGGAGTCGGTACTGCACGCCACGATCAAGCGCATCTTGGAGGAAGCCGGCGGCATGAAGGTGCCCCCTTACATGTTCGAGGAGGTGGTCCAGCTACCCGATGGCAAGACGTGGCGCGAGCCCTATGGCTTTCCGTTTGGGTTTCTGCGCATGGTCGATGTTCGTCTGGAGCAGGTGATGGGCCGTATCGTGCCGGACGTGCTGTGCCGGGCCTGCACGCCCGAGGATGACTTCCCCTTAATGATCGAGGTGGTGGTCACCCATCCGGTGACGCAGGAGAAATTGCAGGTCATCCAGGCCCAGGGCGTCGCATGCCTGCAAATCGACGTCTCGCACTTCCACAGGAGCGGGCGAATGACCCTCGACGGCCTCAAATGGGAGGTGCTGGAGAACCCCGGCAGCAAGCGCTGGCTGTTTCATCCGGGCTTGGCGGAGCGGCGGGTGGACGCCAAGTGGCGCTGCGAGGTCGTGCTGCAGAAGATGCTCGCAGAAGTGCAGAGAGGGCGCGCGCTGCTAGATCGTGTGTGGGACACCCCACCGAAGCAGCTCCCCGCGCTCCTCTTGCAGCTGGTCCTGGAGAACGAGCGTTGCCTGCGTTCAGGGCTCCCCTCGCTCATTGACTTCCAGACCATTCTCGCGGCGCTAAAGGCTAACGGTTGGGATGCCAACGACGCACCGTTGCTGCAGCCAAGCGGTGTGCTCAGCGCCCTGGCCGCAGTGAAAGATGATGCCAAGCGGGATACCCGCCGAGTCCTCGATGTGCTGCGCTCCCTCTCAGAAACCCCTCGCGTGCGTGTGCACACGGGCCTGATCCTGATCGCCGTGAAGGTCTATGGGGTGGTGTTCAGTCCCCTGGAGCGCACGGAGTATCTGCGCATCCGTAAGGCGGTTCGGGACTCGCTTCAGGCGGGGGAGCTGCAGTTTGGTCGCCCTACCCGTCACGACAACCTCATAGGATGGATCTTCCCAGAGCTTGCGCCGGCGCTCGGGCACCACTATGGCACGGCCGAGTACGCTCGCCAGCGGCACGACGCCATCCGCAAGGCTGCAGAGGAGCACCGACGCCGCGAGATGGCGGAGTTCAAGCGCAGGGCTGATGCGCTCGACCACGCCCGACAGGTGCTGGCCGTGGATGCCGCTATAGCAGGCAGCCGGGAGAAGTGGCAGCCTCCCCTGGCAATCTGCAGAGACTTCGAGCAGGCGTTGCAGTCAGCCGAGGTGAGGGGCGTCCTCCGCCGCATGCGGGAGTCCAAGATCGACTTCAAGGAAGCGCTGGCGACTGCGTTCCTGGCCAGGGACGCTGGAGTACCGGTGGCATCATGGATTCGTGAGCGAATGCCGGCCGACCTCGAACAGATTCGCGAACTGAAGATCCTGTTGCGCTCTGCCTGGCTCATCCTCTGAAAGGAGCCTCAGGAAAAGCCCGCAGTGCGCCAGGTGGGGCTTGTAAAATCGGGGGTTCATTGTTGCGAACCTGAGGATCTTCTATGCCTGCTTCCATGGCCATGAGTACCACCGATTGCCTGCGCCAAGTGATCGCAAACACCCTGCAGATCGACGCTGCAGGCTTGCAAGCTACCATCGGTCACCTAGTGGTGGCCACCAGCGCCGAGCACCCTGCAGCCCCTGCCGACGCGCGCTCCGTGCATGATGCGGCCGCCGGCATTACCGTTCTGCTGGCCGACCGCATTCCTGCGGGCCAGGAGGCCCAGGCATTGGCCGCGGAGATCGAGTTGAACCATGGCCGTCAGGCCGTGCATGCCGTCCTGGGCGAATTGGCTGACGAGTTGCTCGGCTCCGATAGCAATCGAAAACTGGCTGAATCCGCTGACGAATCGATGCAGGATGTGATCGATGACGTTCTGGAGCGCGGAGAAAAGTACGGCTTCCAACCGGATGAAGACATGGTTCGCGAAGCGGTCGAGGAGTCTGCCAACTTGCTCAATATCGAGTTGACAGAAGAGCAAATCAGGGAAGCTTGTGAGCGTGTCATGCGCCCTCGGGAGCGGCAAGAAGCCGTGGAAGATCGCAATGCGAACCGCATGTCCCCGGCCTGGAGCGATGAGCACCGTGAGGCGGCGAATCGTGAGGGTTGGGACATTTGGGACACAAGCGGTTCTGAATGTGGACCTTGGCAAATCCAACGTTTTGATGAGGCCCATGAGAATCCTGGAGCCCAGCTCGACAGCGATGATGATGCCTTGCGCATAGTTGTGAGTGGCTCTGCACCTCACCATGAGGCTGCAAGGCAGTTCATCAAGGCGCACAGCACGCAAGAGTGGGAGGTGCTCGAACGAATCATTCAAAAGATGGGGAAGGTGCAGGATGATGCAAAGGAAGCGGTCAAAAGGCAGCTGAAGGAAGCAATGAGGTGCGCTACTGAAAGCGGCCTATTTGATGACATGGCGAATGACGTTCATCCAGACACCATTAATCATTTCTGTGATGCCGTAGACGACCTTGAAATCCGAAAGGAACAGGGAAATGTGGAATCTGCAAAGGTGAAGCCGGTTCTTCAAGAAGCAGATTCGAATCCCTTTGTGACCAGCAGAACAGTGCATTTCGCAGAAGTGAGTTACTGGTGGGAAGATGGCAAGGTACACGATGATGATTATAAAATCAAAGTGAACGCCGCCTTGAATAAGGCGGCTGAAGCTGCCGCAAAGAAGCACGATGTCATGAGAGACATCGGCTATTGCTGCCAGTGGGAAGGGCTGCAATTTGTAGGTGAGACGTTGACTCAGGTTGTTGCCGCGGCCAATGATGTGTCCAAGGCGCTGGCACGGTTCAAAGGCGTAAAGCCATTGCCATTCAACGTGCCAGAGATGGGCGCCAGCAGGGATGATTCACCGAGTCCCAGCATGTGAGTGCAGAACCAGGAAGCCCCGTGAACTTCGGTTCCGGGGCTTTTTTCTTTGGTGCGCCGTTTCCCAATATTCCTCGATGTTGAGGCGGCATGTGGCCTGGCGGCAAGGTCAGGGCTGCACGTAGGCCGCTATGAAAGCGTGGCGGCCTTGGACAGTAGAGCAGCATGTCTCTTGACCTCCGAATCCCATCGGTCAAGACTGCCTTTCGGTTGCCGCCAGTTCGAATGAAACTCCCGCGCTAATGAGTCTTCGGCAATGGCGACTGCAGGGCGCGCAAGCCACTTATCGAAAGTCTGCTCAAGCCCATCAAGCTGCATCGCGGCACTCACGTATTGGGCCATCATGGTCTCTGCATCGGGAGAGACGGCACGACTAGAGTGCATATCGTTCACGGATTCACCGAGGGCTTTCCAGTCAACGCTGATGATGTGCCTCATTGGCGGGTACATGAAAACGGACAGGTAAAGCGCCTCGGCGGACTGCTGGTACCGGGCGTTCGCATAATGGCAAATTGCGTTTACCAGCTCGATGCCCGCGTCGGTG
>NZ_FONX01000037.1 GCF_900113035.1 Paracidovorax wautersii
CCTGACTTCGGCGTATGGCGCGGTCAAGGGCGTGTTTACATACAAGCAGTGTCCACGCTGTCGCGAGCAGTCGCTGCTGGCCGTGGACGATGGCTTTAAATGTGTGCGCGACGATATTTGCGGCTTCCACGCCGCCAGCGAGCGTGAGGTCGAAGAATTCAGCAAGGCGATGAGCGCAGTGGATGCGCGGGTGCTGGCATTGGCCAAGGGCCATGACGGGGCGTTTTCACGGCGGGCAGGCGGCGCGATCACGATCTCGCGCATGTTCTGGATCGTGACGCTCATCGTGCTGTGCTATTCCGTGTCCTGGCTCTTTGACGGGCGGCTCGGATATGCCGCACAGGTGCTCTTGGTTGCCCTGTGGACAGCTCTATCAGCCATCCGCTACGCGTATGCGGCGCACCGCTTGTCAGATGATCGGACGCTCAAGCCGTTGGCCTTTATGGCCAGCCCGGCGATGTGGTTCCCGTTGAAATCGGACTGAGTTCTCAACGCCATTTCTCCCGGCGGCTGTGGACCAGCGACATTGTTTCCGCCCTTATTCTGGCTGACCTCGACGGGTAGTCGAGGCGGTGGCACAATCAAGTCACCATTGTTGTGAAGGGGCTTTTGAGCCCAGTCAGTCATGAACCTCGATTTTTCAGGCCGATCCGCCAAGGCCTTTATGGGCGCCACCATCGCACAGGTTGCGCTCTTCCATGACCGTGATGGAAAGCTCGCCCCGCGCGTGCTCGTCAACGAATTCAGGCTCGGGTTAAAAAAGCGCATGGACTCCACTGCGTTCGAGGGCGCTCGGGTGGAGTATTACAACCCCGATGCTGTCGCCGCCTTCATGCTCGGCCAGGACGTCCGCTGGAAGACGATAGACACGTTCTACACGGACATGCTCGATTCAGACGATATCTACTGCGACGAGATTTCGATCGAAGACAGCGATGCCTACGATGGCATCCGCGCTGCTCATGGCGACGCTACGCCTACCCGCATTTGCGTCGCGTACCAGTTCTGCCTTCCCGCCGAAAAGGAGCAAGTGATCGCCCGGCTCCTGGCTGCAGAACGCGAAAGTGTGGGCGCACTGGCTACGCGGTTTTCGCAGGAGTGGGCACGACTGCATGAGTTCGATCCTGGGTTGCCGGTGCCTACAGCCGTACCCCTGTCCGATGAGTTGGCCAACCAAGTCGCGGACATTCTGGAATCCCACGTGGAGCGCACGCGGCAGGATGCCGGTAGTGCAGCTGCTCGCGAGGCGCTCGAAATGATCTCCGCGGATGTGATGGCGGGCGATTCCAACGGCTTGGCGGACATCGACGTGGCCATCGCTGCGCTGCTCCAGGCCCGCTCCAAGGTGTCTGCTGCCCTGGTGAATGCGCAGGTCCAGGAAAAGGGTGTGACGGCCGCAGCGCCGACGCCAGCGACGTCGGCTGACCGTTCTCCAGCTCCAGGGCTGTGAGCCATGCTGGCGTCATTCGTTGGGTGGCTCACTGAGCAGGTGAGCGCTCTGTGCGGTGCGTCGATCGCGCTGGCCACGGACTGGGTAGTTTGGCAACTGAATCAGCCCTTCACGCTTGCGCGGCTGGCGGAGGTGGCTGCAGCAGGGCTTTCGTGTTTCGGCGCCTACGTGATTGCCAGGCATGGCAACACGTTGCGATCCCGTCTAGGGTGGATCGCATGGCTCGCCTCCAACTCGCTGTGGATTGGGTTCGCGGTCTATAACGGTTTCTGGGCGATGGCCCTCATGCAAAGCTATTTTCTGTGGACGTCGTTCACAGGCCTCAAGAAAACCAAGGAGCCAGCGGTATGAATGCTCGTGAGCAGGAAACTGTGAAGAAAATGCAGGTGGCATTGGCCGAAGATGACTTCGCAGTTGAGGCGATATCGATCGGCATTCCCGCTTGGGCGAACCACGGTCTGGACTTGGAGCAAGAGGAGAGGCTGAAGGACGCTCTGCTGCGCATTCCCGGCGTGTCCGGTGTGACGCTCTATGCAGGCGGCACGCTGGAGATCAGTGAAGCGGTTCGGCTGGCCGAGATCCAGCGCAAGGCCACCGAGGTCTGCCGGGTGCATGCACTGAATCCTCCGCCATTGCGGAACGTTTCCGAAGAGGCCGTGTGGCGCTTCGGCGCTACCAAAGGCTCCATCTACATGTACCCCGCCGATGGCGGTGTGCAGGCTGGGTACAAGTGGGTAGCGACAACAGATCCAGAGCTGGTCGGTCTGCCGGAAGACCAGGAGGCGATGGAGGCCATGGCGCGGCAGCTGGCAGACAGTGCCAATGCCTGTCTCGGAATGAAGGACCCTGTGGCCGAGGTCGCGCAGCTGCGGGTTGCCAGCCAACGAGCCGCGGGCGCCGAGATGGATGGTGCTCAACGTGATCGCAGTGCTGCTGCATCTTCCGAACCTGGCCTCGGACGCTGAGTCTGGGACGCAGGATGAGCGGCAAGGCCTTTGACGAATGGTTTCACGTGCAGGGCCTGCGCGACCCTGCAGGCGAGCCTCTGGTCCTGTACCACGGGGCAAAGCACCCGGACGCCCTGACCAGTTTCACACCTGGCGGTCCAGTCGGAGCTGCTCTGACCGGAGATGCCTACGGTGTCGCTTCTTACTTCACCACCAGTGCTGGTGAGGCGGCTGCCTACATCGGCGAATCAGGGGCGGTGTTCCCGGTCTACGTGCGTGGTGAGCTGCTTGATGTGGATGGGACGCTGACGTCCGAGCAGCAGGAGCGGCTCACGCTGTTCGCCAATGAGCACTTGCTGCCTTCGGACAGGGCGCGTTTTTCCATGGGGCGAAAGCGCAGGGAACTGCAGGACCTGGCCGAGGCGAGGGAGTTCTTTGACACCCAGATGGAGAACTGGCGCCACTTCGGCGACGGCATGGAAAGGGCGAAGCCGGAGGTGCTGTCGAATGATCCCACGTTCGTGGTGGAGTACACCGACTTCGACGCACCGGTAGCGATCCAGAGTGGCGATGACGCTTTCACGTTGTTCAGGGCCGTAGGCTGGGACAACCTGATCGCCGCCGGCTTTGACGGCATGCGCATGCGGCGCGACGGTGGCCAGTCGTGGGTAGTAATGCATCGAACGGATGGCAACGTCAAGTCCGCGATCGGCAACGATGGTTCTTTCAACCACCACTCGGCAGACATACGATTCAGCGAGTTGCCCGACGAGGGCCGCGACACTGATGATGGTCACGGCGCTGCTTTGGTCGAGACCGGCTTCTGGGGCCGTGCTGGAGCTGGATCGGTTGTCGTAGCTCGCAGCACAGGCCGCGTACTCCTGCCCCTCCGATCGGAGGCAGTGCTGGAGCCGGGTACGTGGGGCACGTGGGGTGGGGCCATCGATCCCGGCGAGCAGCCTGCTGCAGCTGCGCAACGCGAACTGGTGGAGGAGGCTGGCCTGGACCCTTCGGTGCCGGTGGACATGGTGCCTCTCATGGTGTTTCAGAGCGGAGACTTTCGATACCACAACTTCGCGGCCGTGGTGGACGAGGAGTTCCAGCCCACCCTGAACTGGGAGTCGGACGCAAGCCTGTGGTGCGATCTGGATGGGCTTCCATTCCCCCTCCATCCAGGTCTGCAGGCTCTGATGAAGGATGCCAAAAGCGTCGAGGCGATTCGTGCCCAGGGGCCCAAACTGCCGAGCTTCACCGGGGAATTCTTGCGGTGGATCGAGGGCACAGTGGTGGTTGACCGTCGGATGCAACCCATGAAGGTGTTCCACGGATCGGCGGCGTCGGTGATTGAGCGGTTCCGCATTGGGGGCGATTCGAAGCTCGGGCATGGCCAGCAGATGCCGGCCATCTACTTCACGCCGTTGCGGGCCACGGCACAGGCCTACGCGAGAGCTGCCGTGAACGACCTCGATGCATCGAGGGCAGATGAAGGCACGGTGCATGAGGCGTACGTGGCACTGCGTCATCCCAGGCGATACACAGAGGTGGACGAGTTCGCTACAGCTGATCGTGCTCAATTGATCGCTGCTGGCCATGACGGCGCTGTGAGGCTCAATGCATTCGGCGAAGTCGTGGAGATCGCTGTGTTTGAGCCGTCGCAGGTTCGCCTGGCCAAAGACGCAGAATTCGGCGTCCATGCGACAAAGGACAGCATGCGTCGTGCGATTGCGGAGATCGTCAAGATGTGCCCAGAGGATCTGCCTTCTAGCATCGTGGTCACTACGGCTGACGAGTTACGGGCGACAGAAGCGCAAGAGCGTCAGCAAGCTTTCGACCGATGGTTCGGCGATAGCAAAGTCGTGGACGATCAGCGTAGGCCGTTGGTGGTGTATCACGGCACTCGCGTTGGCGGTATCACCGCATTTCGAGACGGTGGCTGGTTTGCTGACAGCGAGGTTGCAGCGCGGCAGTACGGAGAGGTGATCTACGAAGCCTATCTGCGGATTGAGCTGCCGGCAACCAATGATGATTTGGCTGAATTGTTCAGCGAATTCAAAGGCCGCAGATTCGATGAAGACGAGGACGGACCATCGCTGCGCGACTTGGCGTTCTATGACGAGGAGTTCCATCGGTTTGTGAAGGACGCTGGTCATGATGGCCTGATCGTTTACGACGACAGCATGGACATCGAGACGACTGCTTATGTCCCATTCGAGCCGACTCAGATCAAGAGTGCTACCGGCAACCATGGCGCATACGATCCGGCCGATCCGGACATCCGCCACAGCCTGAATGCTGGCCAGGATCTCGGCCGACAGGTCCAGGCCTGGCATGACCCCTCTTCGAACACCACGGTGTTCCTGGCCGATCGCATCCCCGCCGGCCGCGAGGCGGCGGTGTTCCTGCACGAGACCGTGCACCGCCACGGCCGCAGCGTGCTACCAGAGCGCACCTTCGACCAGCTGGTGGGCCAGGTGCACACCTGGGCTCAGCGCAGCGCCGGCACCGTGGAGCGCGAGATCTACGGCGCCGCGGCCCGCCGCGTGGCCATGGCCCGCGTGTCGGGCCCGGCGGCCGACGAAGAGCTGTTCGCGTATGCGGTGGAAGAGGCGGTGGCCAGGGGCGTGCAGCCCTCGGCCGCGGCGGCTGCCGGCAGCGCCCAGGCCTGGCTGCAGGCCGTGGTCGAGAGCATCCAGCGCATCGGTGAGAAGCTCATCGGAAACGCCCTGCAGGGACTCGATGGCCAGGACCTGGTGGACCTGGCCTACGCCCTGGCGCAGGTGGAGAACTCCGAGCATGGCCAAGATGTGCGGCGATCGCTGCAGGAGCTGTCTTTCAGTGGCATGGCGTTGTTGGCGACAGCCTCTCACATCAACGGCACGCTTCGGTTGCCAGGTGTGGTGGCCGATGTCATGGCGGAGCGTGGTGCATTCGTGTCGATCTACGAGTGGCGTGGTGATGGCACGGGGCGTACGCCAGATGCTTTGGAGGCGCTCCAGGCGTTTGGCGGCGGCAACGTCGTGGTGCACGATGCGGGCGAACCCGGGTCGGATGCTCTGAGGTACTGGCAGCTCATGCAGTCGCGTGGGCTCGTGCGCACGCTGCTGGATGATTTGGGCGCTCCTGTCCTGCCTGTCGAGGCGGAGCGAGATCCTGCACCTATGCGGTAGGGTACGGCGCCGCTGGGAAGATCGACACGCAGTAGCGCAGCAGGCAAAATGCAGGCTCCATAGTTGTGCCGGCGCTCAAGCGCCTTGATGCCCCATGAATGCCATCGCATCGCCCGCCGAGGTCCCTGCCTCGGCCGATCTCGACTCGTCTTATGTCGTCGTTGCTCCTTATCAGCTCGCGGAGTTCCAAAGGCGCCTCGGCAAGCTCAACGCCAAGGCCGAGAAGTTCGGCCTTCCGCCCATCACCATCCTGTCGAACACGCCCACCGTTTACGAGCGTGAGAGCGAGATGGTGGGGGGTGACATGGATCGCATCCTGACCACGCTTCGTCGGCTTCCGGAGGGCGTCGTGGCCAAGAATCCGGTGATCATGAACCGGCTGAAGATCGAGTACCCAGAGGTCAAGCTGGGCAACTGGCAGGTCGTTGGGCGCCTGGAGGCCTTCGAGGAGACGAATCTGCTGTTTGCGGTCACTGATCGCGAGGATGACCGTACCCAGGTCAGGGCTGCTTCCCTCCAGCCGATCTGTTGCGAGCATTGCAATTCCAAGCGCAAGCGCAAGGAGAGCTTCATCCTTCGAGATCTCGAAAGCGGTGAATACAAGCAGGTCGGCAGCAGCTGTCTGGAAGACCACACTGGCATCGATCCCGCAGCTGCCCTGTTCCTCGCCAAGATGTACGAGATGGTTCGTGTGACGGAAGGCGAGGCGGATGAGTTTGGCCGCGCCGGTCGCGCAAATGCGGTCAGCACGCTGGAATACCTGTCTCACGTCAGCTTTCTCGTGGAGCGCCATGGGTTCGTCTCGGCCGCCAAGGCGCGGGATGGCGGTGGGGCAGCCACGTACAGTGATGCGATCGATCTACCCTACGCCATGCAAGATTCGCGGGACCTCGCCCACCAGGTGCAGGCAGCTCGTGCGGAGAATGATGCCAAGGCGCAGGCCGTGCGCGAGTGGTATGCAGCCAAGAGCCCCGATAGTGATTTCGACCGCAATGTGCAGCTGCTCTTGTCGCGCGACTACCTGCACATCGACAGCCGTCATCTGGCGTTGGCCGCAGCCTCGGTCGCCCAGTACAACCGCGAGCACCAAGCTGAGCTTGAGCGCAAGGCGCCGAGTCGGCACATCGGTACGCCAGGTCAGAAGATGTCCGGAGTTGTCACGATCGACAGGGTGCTGGAGATCGACAACCCCTACGCCTACAACGCGCGCAGCTTCATCCTGTTGATGCGCGACGAGCTGGGCAATAGGATCAAGTGGAAGACATCGGCTGCCACGCAAGAGATGGTCAATGGCGCGGGCCGCACCATGAGTGCCTCCTTCAAGGTGAGCAAGCACGATGAGTACAAGGGGCAGC
>NZ_FONX01000031.1 GCF_900113035.1 Paracidovorax wautersii
AGCCGCTACAGCCCTCGGTCATGTCGGCAACCGCATCAGGGGGACAAATGCACCAGCCGTCGCCAACGAAGTTGATTTTTGTGAATGCTAGTTTTTCTGCTTCTTGAGTGTATTTGGCCATGACTTCTCTCCTTCGTTATGCGCGCTCAACCGCTTCATGCAGCGCTTGCAATAGCCCAGGGCAGCTTGTTCATCCTGGCGATCACTGGGCAGGATCTCACGGCCACAATGCGACACAAGCAGACCGTCACGCTCTGTCGTGTACAGGTGCGCTGTACCTGCTGCATTCCCGCAGTCCGTGTACCAACAGGTGCCGGCTGGTTGCGGCGGAGCCCCCGCCTTCCGTGCCATTGCTTCACAGGGAAACTCAAACCTGCTCATAGCTGCCTTGCTTGCATGGTGCTCAGCTGCTCAAGACAAGCACGAATATCCATAAGCGCGCGACGATCACAATCCCATGCTCGACCGTCACGAACCATCTCGGTCAGCGAGGCCTCTGCAGCTACGAGGGCGCCCTTCACGGTGGGTGACTGGGCACTTTGGATGAGTTCCAAGAATGCCAGTCGCTTCTCCCCAAGTTGCTTTCGGCCACAGATCGGCGCGATCTCTACAGCACGGATTAAATCATCAAGTGCCGCTTCAATGGCAGCGTTCACTCTATTGGCGATCGGCATAGAAGATGCTCGTTCAGGTTGCAGCCATCAGGTAATTTTCCGAGAAGGCAATATCTCGGTCACGGTCCATGCGAACCACCTCGGCCTTCAGGATGCTTTCGAACATCATGAGTTCGGCATCAAAACTTGGAAGGTCGGCGACCGGGAAAATGGTCACGGTACCCTCATCTGTATTGTCTGAGTACACGACAACTTGACGACCATCCTTGAGCAGCGCAAACAGCGGGTTGAAATACATGATGTGTTCCCCCCTTCGATCAGGCCTGAGTCCGGAATTCGATCGCAGCGCACATCTCGGCCACGCGCTTAGCGCCACGCAGCACTGCGGCCGGCGTGTCGTCGGTATTGCCCTGTGCGTAGAATTCTGCATCGTCCTTGAGGTACTGCAACTGGATAGCGTCCGCCTCGATGGTGACACGGCTACCTGCACGCTTCACTTCGACCGCCATTTGAGACTCCTCATCGACAGCTTGGCGTTCACTGTAGTCGTCCCAGTAGGTGGCAGGAATAGAGAGTTGGACCATTGCTGCTTCCTTCCTCTACCTAGTTTCGCTGGCCAGCCGCTCGATGCCGTACTTGTCCTCGCACACATGCGCCCCCAGAACGATCCCATAAGCCCTTGCGAATGACTTCGGCGTCCAGGCACCGGCCTCAATGAGCCAGTCTCGGCCCGAGTGAATCGCCAACTCACGTTGATCAACAGGGAGCGACATCAGAATGGCCTCGATCTGGGCCGCAATCTGCTCAGCATGTCGATCCAGGTCATCTTCGCTCACGAAATCCTCATCAGGAAGCCGGTTAGATTCAACAAGGCGCTTGATATCGGAGAGCCATGATCCAGGCTCTGCCACCGGTTCGTGGCGGCCACCTTCTGCAACTGAAGCCAGACGTCCGGACAGCCGGATGCACGCATCGCCACTCGGGCCAACCGGAGTAACACCAAGGTCCTTGCATTGCGCGACAGCCCTGTCACAGATTTGCTGTTGGCGAGCCAACTCGGACTTAGGGGTGCGCTTCACGAGCTTCATTCCTTCCAGTGTGGCCAGCTGACACTCAGTCAACCATGCCAGGGCAGTTGCAAGCTGCTGCGCTGCGGCTTCTGGCACTCGGTCTCTGAAAAGAGGGTTGGTCATGCTAGTTTCCTTCACTTCGTCTCGATGATCGTGACTGGCTTGTGCCCGCCTACCGGCTCACAACCAACCCCGTATCTCACGGCTCCGAAAACGAACTCTTCTTTGCTGCCATCTTGGTTAATGGTGATGTGCGAAAGGGCGACCTTGGAGCGATCACCCAGCACGATCACTGGCGTCGGTCTGCCCACCAAAAGGCGCCTGATCCATTCAATGCCGAACATGCTTCCTCCCTCTTTTTCAGTTTGCCAGCTCACGGCCAGCCTGGGTAACCATAGCCACCCCGTTGGCGATCACATGGATGTAGCCCGCACTCTCAGCGAGCATCACTGCCTCTTGCTCGACCGATGGCACGGGAAACTCGATCATTCCAGAGTGGCATCCGGCGGCACGTCGCACTACATCCACTACCAGATCAGCTGCTACAGACATGCTTTCCTTCGTCAGTTGGGCACGAGGCCCGCGACTGTCGCCCGGATGGCGTTGCCGTCGCTTGTGTTGTGAGTTGCGATTCCTCGCACGCCTGCCAGCCCAGGGCCATCGACGCGGTAGATCGCGGTTGTCCGAGGCCCTACCGTGGCTTTCACCCCTGTGTCGGCCTGGGCGAACCGTTGGCGGCCGCCGAACTTCGCCAGCGCGCCACCCGACACGCCGAGTAACGGCGATTGCTGGGTTGGCACCCGCACGATTTCTTCACGAGTCTGCCCATCTGGCGTGAAACCAGCGGAGAGCAGCACATCAATCGCGTCTGCCATTGCTTGCTCGGTCTTGGACATCGCCTCTTCCTTTCAGACGGCCTCTGTGACCCCAAACCACTTGCCCGCGATCGCGCGGAAGCAAGGCTCGATCCTCTCAGCCTGCGCCTTGCCAGCGTCCACATTCTTCGCATGCCCGCCAGCTTGGCCAGCCGTGCGCGCTGGTTCCCGAGCGCGAGTCAACCTGGCGAGGGCATCAAACTGCTCTGGCGTCATCGTGGGCGTCTTCCCTCAAATCCACGTTTCAACAATTCTGGGATCATCCTCAGAAGAACGCTGGAGGCACGTGAGGCCCTGCGGCAACTTCGCGCGCAAGCCTTCGAGTGTCTTGTCCTGCAGCAGCTCATTGGTCGGCTGATCCAGCAGCCACTTGCGGGCAACGAAACGCCCTGGCAGATCAATCGGGCTGTCATACACAGTCCAGAGTTCAAGATCATCGCTCACGGTCTGTTGTCCTTTCTATTTCTGCGATTCGGAGGTGATAGCGGCAAGCGCTTCGCCTTCAGTATCGAACCGGGCGACATCACCACTTGCGTCCAAGCATCCATTCAACGCCCCATAAACCAATGGGCTGGCGAGACGGCTGGGGGATGGCTTGCGGTTCATCGTTTTTTCCTATGCTGTTTAGTGACACAGCCTGGCGCAGACAGCACTCCAGCCAGGCCAGTCCGAGGTGCCCTTGCCGCAAGGCCCCAAGTTCACCCGCTCCCACTCGGCAAGTGCATTCCGCTCTTGTTCGGTCATCTTCGGATGCATAGACAGCATCCTTTCAAAGGTAAGGATGAATGGATGCTGATCGAATTCTTCTTCGGTCATCTCTTTCCTTTTGTGCTTTTATAGGGCTGTAGTTCAAGCAAACTGCCGGAGCTGCACGCCTCGACAGGCCGTCCAAATATTCCGGCAGTTGCTGCATGTGATCTTGGCGCTGCGAGACATCGGCACCTCGACACCTGAATCTTGATCCCCATCCAATGCCAGCCCGCACACGGTGGCGTAGTCCGATGCGCCTCCAACGATGTGCACGTCCACCTGCCCCCCGATTTCGATTGCGATGAGCGGGTTGTTCGCGGTCATCTGTTTTCCTTCGTCATGCTCCTTGAGCTATTCAGCTATTTCGCGGCAAGCTTCTCGCGCTGCAAGCGCTCTGCAAGGTGCTGCTCAACGGCTCTGGCTGCTGCCGAAAGTGACTCGGCAGCACTTCCATAATGCAAGTCAGCAAAATGCTCCGACGCAACCCCGCGCACTCGAACTTGCCAACCCGATACAGTCCGGTTCACGTACGGCGGAACATTCAGACGAACCCCATCGACATCAGCGATACGGACGAGCTTCACCAAGATTTCCTATCGTTTGCGGGCGCCCAAGACTATCTCAATTGAGGATTCGTCCATCCCGCTGGCTCGAAGTACGCGAATCGCCTCGGATCGCAGCTGAATCGCTGCATGATGAGCTTTGAGAAAATCGGCAACCAACTTCCACCAAAGGCGCTCGCCACGAGCTTGCAGCACCGCGCATGCGGCTTTAATTTCCGGTTCTGCCTCGCCAATCTTTTCCCACTCAATGTCGAAAAAGATGGCGGTCCCGCGATCAAACTGAGCATCAAGCTCCTTGAACCCTGGGATTTCGCGCAAATCGACCTGATTACCGTCAGCGCTGCCTACTGCAATAAAATACTGCGCTCCCGTATGCCAATAAGCGATTCCGCCAAGTTCACATATCAGGCCTGTTCTATACGGTTGTTGAGCTGTCATTGATTTCCTTGGTTACCGCTTTGCGGCGTTCGATACGACGGTAGCAGCTGCCAGCTGCACAGCAGCCGAGGCACCCAGCGTCAGGGCCATCAACTGGCCGCCCACTTCATGGACTTCAAGCTGCTCGCCGGTCGTGAGGTTTTGGACCCACGCCTTACCTTGCACTTCCAGCATCACGTTCAATCGAAGCTGACCAGCTACGACTTCGAAGCCGCCGCCTTCCGCTTCCTTGACGTAGATCGTCATGTCGCTTTCCTTTGTGTCAGGTGTTATCGATAAGCGCAGCCAAGATGCGCATGCTGCGATTGCGAGAGTTGCCCACTGGGCGATATATCTCAGCTCCTGGCCGATAGCGCTCGCCGCTAGCGTCGCACACGCCAGATTTTCGGGCTTTGCACTTCGACCAAAGCTGCCCCGAGTACAACTCTCCCGAGTCGCGCACGGTCAATGACGCCAGACCATCGCTTGGGCGCGCGTTGATCGAAAGCAGCTTGCTCATGGTGCCTCTTTCCTTGATCAGTAATCGGTACAAAGACCGTGGTGCTCGAACAGGTCATGCCGGTACTGGTTCACATCGACATAAGCCCCGTTTGCATCACGAAGTACCCAGCGCTGGCCAATAGGGTTGCCGTTGGGCGTGAATCCTTCCTCTCGTCGGGCGCTGAACCCGGTTGCGGACTGGTACACATCGGGCTGGACCTGACGCATCACGTTGGGCTTGACGATGAGTGCGGGCACGCTGCTTTCCTTTTGATCACATATCAAAGAACCCTGCATGGCGGGCAAAGAACCAAGACGCACGATCAAGCCCAAGCCTCTGGGTCAAAAGTGCAAGCTTCGCGCAGACTCCCTTTGCCGTAATTCGCATGCTTTCCTTCGATTTACTGCGCAAGCGGCTTGCCTGTCATCGAATCAAAACGCGCCACAGGAACCACTTCCTCCAGCGCATAGACCACCACCACATCCGCGACTTCTGCCACCCGCGTGTAGTACCGGAACTGACCATCCTGCCAATCCCAATCATGAACGCGATCTTCAAAGAACACGGTCCTGTTGTGGATGAGGTACTGGTCGCGCTTGAACTCTTCCTCGTTAATCAACGTGCCGACTCGAACGGGTTTCCGAGTCAGTGGGATTTTGATGATCCCGCTAGCCATCACATCGCGAAGGATTTCGAAATCTAGGGCCTTGAGCATGTTTGCTTTCCTTGACTACTTGGCGATTGACCACACGACGAACGCGCCACGGCGCTCCCAGGCGATCACCCCCTTCTTGCGCAACGCCTGCCTTTGTGCGCAGGCCCAATGTCAATGACGCTTACCTCGTCGCAGTTCTCGTTTGTTGGCATGTTCAGTCACTCCTTCAATTGGTAAATAGTTGCCATCAATTCGTGTCGATGGGCCACCAAACGCAGGCTTGGCCCAGTAGGTGAAATTCAGCAGTTCAGTTCATCAAGCATGGATCGGTAACCGCTTCCAAATACCCGTTCTCCAGGCAATCGCGGTACTCGTCCACCAGCTCCAACACCACGCGCGCATCATCCGTGGAATTGCGCCCTTCCAACGGATCATCGTGCTCCAGTTCAGGGCAAGATACCTCAAACCACATCCCGTCAAAGCTGTCGATCACGATGCCGTAGCGCGCTGCAATCCGCTTGGCCTTCGCCAGTGTCCCACGCGCTGCCACCTTGGCATCTCTAGGAGCCACCAGGGGCCGGTCAAGCACCTCGAAAACACCGAACACTACGCCTGCCGCAGGCCTGAATGGAATCGACTCGAACGGCACCGGCATTCTGGATAGGTTGCACTGGTACATGCCACCACTGATCGTGCCGTAGTGGGAGTCGCCGTGCACCCCAAATTGCAGGATGAGATGGGAGGCCTGGAAGAGCTGCAGATTGCACCTGAGCCAATCAGCCAAGGACTCATAGGCCGCGTCAATGCGGGTGTATCGCACGCGAACACCGAGCTGCTCCATGGCTGCGGTGAGGTGCTGCACAGAGACTCCCTTAATCCAGCGTTCCCCGGTGAGCCCACGTAGAACGCGCGCCGCGTGATCGGTGGTCACACCCAGAATCGTCGCCATGGCCGCAGGGCCGCAATAACGGTTTCTGCCTTTGATGGGATGGAAAGGTGCTTTCAACATCGTAGATTCTCAGGGCGTGGCACCTGCCGCACTGCTGTCAGTTGCGGCCGCATTCTCAAGCACAAGAATCCCTGCCTGCTTCACGTAGTAGCCGCGACCAGCTCCCGCTTGCCCACCAGGGCTCCAGCCAATGAGGCCGCGATCCGCCATGCCGCGTGCCAGCCTAGCCGCCGCCAGAGCCGCGCCTTGCGGCGCTTTGAAGCTGTAGCCCGGATAGGCCGCGTAGCCGAGCGCTGACAGCGGCAGCGTGACCTTGTGCCCACTCACGGTCGGTGCAGCGAGCACTTGAAGCACCAACCTTTCCGAGTCGGCCTGGGAGGTATGCAAGTCCGAGTTGCGTCTGATTCTGCTCATGTCGCACCTACTTTCCAAGCTCTGCCATCTCGCGAGCCTGGGCATTCAGATCGTCAACGGCAGCATCCGACAACAGAATGCGTAGGTCAGTTTGACCAAGTACAACAAAGTCGTCAGCGATCTCGCTGCAGCCAGCCTCTTGGAGCAGCTTCTTCGCAGCTTTGGTGAGCTTTTTTGGCTTTGCCATGCTTTCCTTCGGTTATTGGGCTGAAATCTGGCGGGTACGAATGACATCGCCATCAAGGTAACTTTCGGTGAACCCGCCCCCGGCATTGCGCCGACGTACAGCACCCCCCTCCGAACGGATCGCATCACGCAAGGCGTCCCACATCCACCGATCCTCTGGCCAAGTTCCATCAGGCACATACCCATCAGCCCATTCGGCGCCCATAGCCAGATGGTGCAGATGCCTGTTGGCTTCTCGTTCACTCAGACTGCGGTACAAGCTGAGGCCGATGCCCACTTGCTTGTAGATATCCGCAAGGTGTGCCGTGCTGTTCGTTGAGATAGCCATCAGACTTTCCTTTACTGGTTTACATGCCCCAACAATAGACGCATTACGTCTGCGCGTCAAGTCTTATCGAGGGCGCGTAGACCAGTCTTGAGCAGGAACAGTTCCCAGACAGCCAGGTCGATGCCGTACTTGCCGCCTTCCCATTCGCGCCATCGCGCCCCATCGGCCCGGTGAACCACCTCGGCGGCGTGCTGCTGGGTCAGGCCCGCCTTGTTGCGCACCTCTTTGATCTCAACAGGGGTAGGCTGACGCAGCACCTTGGCTTTGGTGTTGTAGGTCACACTGGTTTCCTAGATTTTTGGCTTGCGCGTCACCACGTTGCTCTTTGGCAGTTCGTAGCGCAGCTTCCAATACAAGGCAACCTTGTCATTAGGATCTTCACGCAGGCGTGCTGCAACCCATTCATCTGAAAAAACGGGGAGTTGGGCGCTTGCTCTCTTCGTATTCATTGTTTTCCTTTCTTAGACCAATTCCAGGCCCTCTTGCTTCGCCACATGCTGCAGTAGTGCCAGGAATGTTCTGTTGAATTGAAACTGCATGAATGAGGCCTCGTCAACCCACCCCAAGCTATCCATCCGGCCTGCAGATGCCCTGAATAGCTCTCCCAGATCGCTGCCGCATGAGCCAACGAAACATCGAACCCCAATTCCTTCAGCGCTGCCTGCACGTTGGAGGCCTGGGCACGTTCGGTGAGATCAGAAGGGTACTCACCGGAGTAGGTGTTTGCGCAATCAGCCACCCATGAGTCCAAGGCCCGCGATCTCTCTGCGTCGAGTTGCACCATCGCATTTCTTTTCAAATGCGACTGGGCAGCAACGACAGTTCGCCACGTTTGACGCGCCCCAGGGTGATGGCGGCGCAGTGATCGACCACCGCATCAATCAGGACTTGCGAGTCGCCTGAGAACAAGTGCTCGAACCGATCCCATAGTGCCTTGCGCTCGGCTTCCGATTGCACGTTGATGCCAGCCAGCGATTCAGCCTGTCCAATGGAACCACCGGCCCACCCGCCCAAACGGCGGAGGGTTTCCGAAGGGCGGGTTTTCGTCTTTGCCATGGTCGTTCTTTCCTTTAGAACCAACGCGACATGCCATTTTTGGCGGCAGTGGCGATAGCCATCTTCACGTCCTGGGCTACTGGTGCGCCGGACAGCATCCAAACTTCCTGCATCGCTTGAGACAGCTCCGGCGATGATCTTGCAACGTCCTCACGCAAGGCCTCGCTGTCCCCGCTCCCTACATACAAGGGGATCACTGCATGCATGCGAAGGCGTCGTAGTGCATCGGGGAATTGCCTTTGGATGCCCTCCTGAGCCTGCTCGCGCTCCAGCCTCAGTTGGCCTTCCAGCTGATGAATCCGCGCCTGCAACGTGTTGATCACTGCAACCGGGTCTTGAATCGCGTCCATGTCTGCTTTCCTCTCAATCAATTTCGTTTGTGTCGCCAAACCTGAATGCCCAGCAGAACCGGCGCGTTTCCTCGCCACAGGTCGCTTCGGCCACGAGGCAAGGGCCAGACACCTCGCTACCCATGGTGCTTCGGCCTGATCGCACCTCAACGCCCACAACCCTGACCTTCAAGGATGGCTGCACGTTGGCAGGAGCGGTGCGAAACCACTGCGTGGCTCGCACAGCGCTTTCCGCGTGGTCCTGCATGAGTTGGCTGGCATCCATGGCTCTGCTTTCCTATCAGGCCTCGAATTCGGGCAAAGCGTTGAACTCAGCCTCGGTCATCTGCACTTCGGCCACGGTGTGGCCTTCACTGCCTTGTGTCATGTCCGGTACGTCTTTGGGCATACAAACGCAGCTGGTTCCGTCTGCAAAGCGAATCTGGGTATAGGTGTTCATGGTCCCTGCAATGCACCAGTTTCTCTTTCCCGTCATTGCTTTTTTCCTTGAATTCAGGATGAATATGGTTTTTGCACTTTCTTAGCACCGCAGCGTTCGCAATCACCGAACTGCCCCTGGCCGGATGTTTCTCTCCAGGCATGCACATCGTGGCCGTACTTCTCGCAAAACTGTGCTGCTGTCAGCGTAAAGCGATCCCAAATTTTCTTGAGCATGAGTCCCTCTGTTTCCTCTCAGTCTTCGACCACGCGGGCCACTTCGTGCGCCGTCAGCGGGCGGGAACAATCCCCGCCAGGTTGACCAATGCGCAGCGCACCAGATTCATCGCGGTAGCCAAGGGCGGGGAAACATGGTCTTGCGGTCAG
This sequence comes from Paracidovorax wautersii, assembly GCF_900113035.1. GTDB lineage: Bacteria > Pseudomonadota > Gammaproteobacteria > Burkholderiales > Burkholderiaceae_C > Paracidovorax > Paracidovorax wautersii. The sequence continues at coordinate 9,534 of NZ_FONX01000031.1, forward strand.
GTAGATGGTCACGGTTTTCATGTCTTTCCTTTGGCCTCAAAGGCCGACAATTCGTTCAAGGTGACGCGGAATGACAACCGAATTGCCGCCCGTTTCCTTGGGACGCAACGTGACGCCCTTGCCGCACACAGGGCAGTTCAGCATGCCATGCTCATTGGGCTGGCCACGGCGCAAGTAGCGGGTGTACTCTTTGCCGCTCGCATCACAACGACTTCGGCGGGCCAGGGGGATCGTGAAGCCACTCATGCCGGGCTCACATCGAAATCATCATCGGCACGAATCCCGCGCCGGTTCGGATCGGTGTCCTCATCTTCGGGGATGCCGAACTTCGACAGCGCGGCACTGCGCGCAAACTCTTCGCTTTCTTCACCCACCTGACCAAGGTGCATCGAGCCAGTCTTGAGGTGCACGCGCACATTCCAGGTCTTCATTGCCATGTGGAGATTTCTTTGCTGTGGTTCAATGCCTAAATAATAGGTGCGTTTAATGCACCTGTCAAGGCCTTTTTTGAACCTTCTTTTTTAAGCACTGGTCCCCATGAATCAATGGTGTACGTTGCACCGGCTTTGCTGATGACCACACGAGCCTGTTCACCAGCCTGAGCAATCAGGGAAGTTACGGATTTCTTATCCAAGCCGGTTACAGCGGCGATCTGGACCAGCGTGCAGTGACCAGAATCTATTGCGCCCAGCACGGCCAGCATGCGGCGCAGATCACCCTTTGGATACTGGGGCACCACCATCACACAGCCCTCGCCACAATGTCAGCCAGTCGCACGGGGTCGCCCTCTACAAGCCGTTTCGTGGTGCTCACGCTCTTGTGTCCCAAGATCGCGGCGATGTGCACAAGATCACGCCCTTGGCGATGCTGCTTTACAGCGAACGTCCGTCGAGCAGACTGCGCGCTGCCACCCTCGATCCCGGCGTTCGCGTGCAGGCGCGAGATGTACGCCCCCAGCGTGTTGCAGGAATAGCTCCAGACGCCTGAAGGGAGCATTCGCCTGGTCAGCGCATAGGCCCCACCGTCTTCGGTCAGGAACAACGCACTTTCGGGGTCGAGCCCACGGTAAGCGCCCTTCTTTACCGTGACACCGTGCTTGTGTTCCACGCGCCAGGCGATGTAGGCGTCCAGTGCCGCGACGACTCGCTTGTTAGACCAGAACAGCGGACGCTCTTCGCCGTTGTGCGCAACATCGACGCGCACCGCACTCGTGACGCGCACGTTGCCCTTGGCGTCCAGGTAGTCGCCCACCGTGATGGTGGCCAGCTCCGTGACCGAGAGGGCTGTGCCGTAGAGAGTCAGCAACAAGGCCGTGTCGCGCAGTGGAACGCGGCTGTAGGCTGCGGTAGCTTTCAGCAGGTGCTCGATCTGCTTATCTTCGATGACTGGGGGTTTTGCCATGGGCTATCGCTCAACAGGCCGACGACCCGAAGCCTTGTCTTTCCCTGCTTGCTCACTCATTGCCTGAAATTTCCCCAATCTCCCTTGAGCCCACTGAATGGTTTGCTTGAGATCGGGCAGCTCATGCGTGCGAATTTCTTGCCAAACTATCGCCGATTGTTTCGATGTACCCATCTGGTCTAGCGCCATGCGAATGCCATCCACTCTGGCCGCGATCAATTCAGCCAGCATCAGCTCATGGGTATCCAAAAGCGGCACATAGCGTTCAATTGCATGCCAGTCAAACAGGTCACGCGGCGTGAGAGCCCACCCACGATAAAAAAGCTTCTTTGCGAGCACTTCCGCCACCGGCTCAAGTGGGAAGAGACACTCGCTGGAAACCTTGTTGTCGAGTCCAAGCAGGGACATGCTGACGATGAAGTCAATTTCGCCATCATTAAATTTGAGCTTTAGGGAGGTGGCCCCCTCGTCGTAGGTGTTGATGAGGTGCTCAAATTTGTCATTCAGGCGCGGGGTGAGAAAGCCGATCCATTGAGGATCACGGATGAACAAATCAATGTCGTCACTGATCCGATGCTCCATTGCCAACATAAGCCTTGTTCCACCGCCCAATACAGGAAGCAGAGCGCTTTTGGCCACCGTGGATACGTCTTGGACCATCTCATGTGCAAGCTTCTCAAGCCCTCTCCATGGACCATTGGTTTTGTGATTCTTGATGTCCGCAATAGTGGTCATAGGAGAGCCTTGATTGATGATTCCCAAAGGGCGCTGCGAGGCGCACCGCCCTTGATAGTGTCCGAATAGAGTTGGTTGGCCATAGGTAGCGACGAACCCGACTCCATCGCGCACTGCATCACCAACCGTGGCTCCACTTCAACAAAGAGGTAGCTCAGAATCGCAGCGGCTTTGGGCGAAGCAGCGCGAAGCTCCCCCTGGCTCAGTGATTCGATGAGGTCGCCGGGAGAAACAATCGCTCCATACGGAGCGTTTAAGTGCGTCACAGCCATCGAAATGCCGTGTTGATGTGGGCTTGAATTTGACATGCATTTGCCTTAAATCGTGCAATTACATTGAGTCTACACGCGAAGCCAGCCTCGAACAAGCCGGAGCACCAACGCCCACGCCACACAAAGGAAAGTTGGGAAGCGGCGCACTAAATGAGGAAGAGCCCAATACGCCCGAGTGGCACGCAGCCTGTGCCGTGGTCAATGCAGCCCAGGCGTGCAAGGCGCGGGCCTGGGCGCCTATCGAAGCACTGCACGAGGAGGCCATCGCAGGGCTGGACACCGCGCGATGGCTACCGTGAGCCCCATGCAGGCGGTAGTGGCTCGCAATGCCGTGCAGCGCGAGGGGCGCGAGCGGCTGCAGGCTGGCCTTCAAACCTGCAAGGCCATGTGCAAGTGAAGAGCTGGCTTTCCTTTTCACTTTCCACGTTTCCTTGCACTTTCCCATCAGTGCCCAGCAGCTCGTCGGCACGGTCGCCCAGCACGAGCTGCGCAGATCCGCGGCCAGCACCTGGGCCTCCTGCCCCACAGGAATGCGGTCGGCCAGCAGCACCGTGACGCCGGCGGCCGCATCGTGCGCGGAGCGCGCCCCGGCAGGGGCTGCAGGGTGCTCAGCACTGGTGGCCACCACCAGGCGGCCGATGGCGGCCTGCAGGGCCTGTGCGTCGATCTGGACGGTGTCTGCGATCACCTGGCGCAGACGATCGACGGAGGACATGGATGATCCTTGGGCTCACAACTATGGAACCGGGAAGTCTACCGGAGGTGGCGTCACAACGGGAAACTCGGGAACCGTGCGTGAAAGCGCGTGGTGACTGAGATATCATCCGCGTCGGTGCTCCTGGTGCGCCAGCCGCTCACGTTGGCGAAGCCGAACAACCAGCCTTTATGGGCCATGCCCACCCCCTTCGTAGCCACGATTTACTTCATGCGCCTTCGAAATAGTGAGCATTTCGTTCTCCGGCGCGGGGAGTAATTCATGGATCAAGACATCGGTGACGCCGCTCGCGCGGCTGGCTGCTCAGACTATTTCTCTTGGGAAATCTGTCCCGATCACTTTGCCAGCCAGCTCATGGCTGCGGCTAAGCGTTACGCACGTTTCCTCAAGGATTGCGGCCTGGTCAAGTCCCACAATGAGGCCCTTGAGGTGGTTGCCAAGGCAGCCGGCCAACCCCATTGGCATGCGTTTCACTCGGTGGTCCAAGGCCTCTTCGACGCCTTCAATCCTGAAGTGCACTGGCCACGGCCAGATGGGGGGCGAGAGCCTATCAAGACACTGATCCCCGCCTTTGTCTTTTTGGTCAAGGTCTCTCCAGACTGCGCCCCCGCCCCGCAGGAGCAGGCGGGCCTTACCAAGGCAGCATCTCAACTGGCACGCGTGTGCGGCGCTTCGCTTGAACAGGTGTTGGACCTGATCGGCAAGATGAACGGCGCCGACACCTGGTGCGAGCTACTTTCCAGAAGGCCTGAGCAGGCAAAAGGTCCCCTGTATGGCTTCCGGGTTGATGAGGATGGTGACGGGCGTTTTGTGAACAGCAGCGCGTGCTCAGCGCTCATCGACCAACAGGACGCCTTGTTCCAAGGTTTCCACTCGCGACCTCTGTCTCAGCAGCGAGAATTTGAAGCCTTTCTGGCGCGCGTTCTCGAAGCTCGCCCTGATTTCCTGGAAGGGCTTCTCGCCAAGGCAGAGGTACTGCGATACAAACCAGAACTTAGCCGGCAGCAAGGGAAGGTCTACACCGAGGCGATCAAAAGAGCCAATGCGCTTTTACCTGCGGGATTCAAAGGCGAAATATCGTGGTACGACCTGTCCAATCGCTTCTACCATCGACTGCTCTATGGTGCGATGGTTTGGCACTCCCACGAGGGCCATACCGCCAAGGCCGTTGCACTCGCCCGCCGCCAGTTGCGCCTCAACAAGAGTGACAACCTTGGAGTGCGAATGTGGCTACCCGTGCTTCTTGTTGCCGATGGCCAAATAGCGGCAGGCGATAAGGCTATAGTCAAAATGACTCTCGGTGATGGCT
>NZ_FONX01000032.1 GCF_900113035.1 Paracidovorax wautersii
CGTGCCGGATGCGGATCGCTCCACCTGCGTGGCGAGTCGCCAGGGCGGCAAGTATGAAGCGTGTGGCGCGGGATTCCGCGTCGATCTACAGCAATTTCTGGAGCCGGCCGAGGTCGCGGCTTTTGCATCCAGACTCAGCAATTAAAGGGGGTAGCAGATGGCCTATCAGGATGCGGCATTGAAAATGGCTGACTTGGTGACGCGTATCTTCACGTCACAGCAGGGGGCTCTGTTCACTGACATACTCATCGAGCCGGGACTGCCTATGCGTGCCCGGATCGCTGGTCAGGAATGGATAGACCTGGTGAACCAAGATGAAGGCGATAAGCCTTATGTGTTCTCTGAAGAGCGCTTCGACATGGCGATGGGCATGTTCTTCAGTGTGGATGGCCGCACGGCGAACCAGGAATGGAAGTCCATCGTGAGAAAGGCTGGTGGAAGCGCCTATCCTGTGCAGGACATGGAGATCGCTGACCAAGTCGAAGTTGCAGAAAGGGGGGAGGACAGGGCTCTTGCAGGCCTGGATGACTCATTGGTCCTGCGGCCACTGCCGCCCATGAACGTGGGGCCGGTCGTCCACGATCGCAGTCGCAACTACCGCGTGCGCATGTCCGTGCAGCAGCAGCAGGGTGGCGGTTACGGCGCGATCATGCGCTGTTTGCGCCAGGTTCCCCACTCTGTTGATGCACTCGGCTTGCCGGAGGAGCCCATCAAGCAATTGCTGGATCAGCGGTCCGGGCTGATCCTGATCGCTGGGCCAACGGGTTCAGGCAAGTCAACGACTATTGCGGCGATGATCAACATGATCAATCAGTCCCGGACGTGCAATATTTGCACGATCGAGGACCCTATCGAGTACATCCACACTCGTCGCAAGAGTTCTATCGTCTCCCGGGAGTTGGGGACAGATTGTGGCTCGTTCAGTGCCGGCGTGGAGCAGGCTTTACGCTTCGTTCCCGACATTCTCGTGATCGGAGAGATTCGCGATTCAGCGACCATGCGAGAAGCTGTTCGCGCTGCAGAATCGGGCATTCTCGTCATCGCGACATTGCATGCGCCGAATGCAATTGGTGCGGTGCGCAAAGCTCATGGCTACTTGGCCAGTGAGGGGGATCGCATGGGTCTGTCGGGCAATCTCGTCGGAGTCATTGCGCAGTCCTTGGTCCTGGGAAAGGAGAGGCAGAAATTCCTTGCTTTCGAACTTCTCGATTGCCGGGCCAGCAGCGGTGATCCGGGGGGGAGAGGCGTTGCGCGGCGGACGATTCAGAGCGCGCTTGACGAAGCCATCCTGACCGGCAGCGACAAGCCCTTCATTGAATTCGCGGAAGATTTCCGGGAGGGGCGAGCTGGGGGTCTGTCGGAATCGTTCAAGAACGTGCTGGACCGCCTCGTCAAGCGCGGCGACATCGAGGCCCGCCGGGCGGCGATGGTGCCATCCGATCGCGAGACCCAGCTGTACTTCATTCGGCAGGGCAAGTAGGGCGGCGCAACTGGCGTTTGCTCAGGGTGCCTTCAATGGTGGGACGCTGATCAGCGTCCCATTTTTCCTTCCGCGCCGAACCAAGTCGTTGTGGATCAGTATTTGGTAGCGGCTATTGAAGTACGGGGTGGTGCTGTGGAAGGCGGCGTAGCCATACCAACTCTCGCCATGACGGCGCACGGCACGGCCGAGTAGCCAGGCTGTGGTGAAGATGGAGTTGCACGGCGCAAGGAGGTGCTGCGGCGTAATACCGAACTTGGCCAGCTCTGGGAAGTGGATCGAGTTCGTTCCGCCCATTCCAACGTCGATGCTTTGGTCGGTGTTCTTGGAAACGGTGCCAGGCTTGAAGCCGGACTCTATGTTCAAGATCGAGCGGAGAACTTCGGCGTTCACGCGGTGGTACTGGGCGGCAGCCGCTATGCATTGATCGGCGTCTGCCGATAGGGCATTTTGAGTGACCATCCCAAGCAAAACACCATAAAAATATCGCATCAAGATACTATAATTTAGGCTATGCAAAACGCGTGCTCCTGCGACCAAAAAACCACTGGACTGAAGCGTCGAGGCATGGTGTTTGGCGGGTTGGGGATGGCATTTCTGGGCAATGGAGCGATGGCTTCGCCGCGGGGGGCTGTGTACCAGGATTTCTGGCTTGCACCGCGCGCTATCACGTTGTACCGCAAGGAAACTGGCGAAGCTGGGGAGTTCGAGTATTTCCGGGATGGGCGCCTGCAGCTTCCTGTCTGGTTTGCGCTGCTGCGGCTTCTGCGAGATGTCGAGGCCGACGTGATGATGCATTACGACCCCAGGGTTGTGGATGTGGTTTGGGCCGTACAGGAGTGGGCCTATCGCGATTCGGGCAAGCGCCTCGTCTTCCGATTGACGGATGCGGGCCGGGTGGAATCGACGAATCAGGCGATCCCCGGTGCGGCACCTAAGAGCCTGCACAAGCAGGGGCAGGCGTTAGATGGGCGCTTTGAAGGGATTGGCCTTGCAAATTATGCGTCTGCCGCGCGTTTCTTCGGTCTAGGTGGGGTGGGCCTCTATGCGGCTCATGTTCATGTTGACAGCGGAGCAGTCCGACAGTGGGGTTTCTGATGGATTACGTGTCGTCGATTTTGGAAGTGCTGACCGGGCTGATGGGCCTGTACTGTCTGATGCGCGCGATGCGCGCGCTGGCGCGCGCATCGCGCGGCGACAGCCGTTCTGAAGTGGTTCGCGATTGGGCTCGCATTGGCATGTGGGCGTTGGGCGGCAGTGTGGCGCTCTCCTTCTGTGCCGTCATGGGCGGCCGCTCGCTCTCTGTCGTCATGGCCTCGGTGATGATGGCTCTCATGATGGTCCTCGGTGGCTCGGTCATCGTATGGCTGCGCCTGCGCAGGCTCCAGATGCGTGCCCAGAGCCGTGACGCCATGGATGCATCGGATGGCACCGGGTTGGTCGTCATCCGAGATCTTCAATTGAAGAATCCTCGGGGTGGTGCCGGTGACGGCGGTTCCGAGCAGCTCTATTTCACGCGTGCTGACATCGAAAGGTTGATCGGCGTGCGGGGGCGCGTCAAGATGCTGAACTTCGCCGCCGGCCGTCGCTTTGTGGGGGGCGCCAGCACCTCTGCCATGTATCACTTCGAAAGTGAGGATGGCCAAAATTCGTTCATCCTGCACCATGATGACGTGGTGACCTCCGTGATGATGTGATGTGAGGCCCTATGAGTGTCGAACACATGCGTACCGCCAATACCCTGCAGCGGAACTTCAACATGTTGTTGCTGCTTGAGACGGGCAAAACCCTGCATGAAGTGGCGAAGCTCGGAAAAGTGCAGGTCAGCACGGCCAGGTCGAGCACCGATCGTTTGCGTGGTCATGCGATCCGCTTCGTCATGAAATATCCCCAGGTGGTCGAAGGCTCAGACTCACGTGCAAAAGCTCTGCGTGCCTTTGCCAAGCACATCGGTGTGCGAGTGAAGCCCTCTATGCTGCGTAATTGCAAGCAGTTCGACCTATTCGACGGTAGCAGTCGTGTCTGAGCTGCGGGTCGATCTTGGGGGGTACGATTTGTGCGTCGAGGAGGGTGCAGGCCACTTGGCCCCCGAGATGCTTGATGCCGTGACGTTGGCGTTACGCCGCAAGCCTGAGGCAGGTGAGGTCGTTGGCCCCCTCGTCGGCGTCGGTGCCACGCTCGGCCGCGAGCAGGTGGCCGCCATCGGTCTTGCGTTCCTTGAGTTGTGTAATCGGATGACGGCAAGCTCGATGTACACGCGGAGCCAGGCGCTGCAAGCCGCAGGGCAACAAGTCGGTGTCGAACCTCTTACCGAGGGGGTTCGAGCCATTCTCGCGGGGATGCAACGCGACACCAGCCTTGCCCGCAACATCATGGTGTCCTCTGCGGAGGGCCTGCAGAACCTGCATAGCCGGGCGCACATCCTGCACCGGGCTCAGTCGTTCTTGGAGCTTGCCAGTAGCGATATGGCGCGCCAACTGGAGCTGCTGCTGATCGCCATGGAGCTGGGGATCATGCCTGTGCGTATAGACATCGTGTCCAAGTCCGATGCAGCCATCGGTCCTTCCGTCCACTGAGCATCAAGCTACTTGGCGCTCCCGACCAACCTCTGCCGCTGATAAACAGCGGGGACCCGATCAGCCCCGCATGGGGCGGCCCTTGTGGCGATCGGGGCGGGGGATGGGGCAGCGTGCCCCATGGCAACTTCGGTCCTCCCCGTGCCCTCCGCTTCGGACGGGCTGCAGATGCCTCTCTACTTCTGTTTCTCGGCCTGTGTCGTGGATGTCCGCTGTTGAGACACAATGCCTACTCCATGGTTGTGAGGTGAATCTATGAGTCAGTTTGAATTCAGCCCTTCTGGCCGCCTTTGCGTGCGTAAGGTATCGGGTGGCGTCATCTTCGTGGGCGTCTTGCATTACCCGTCTGGTTTCAGGCCGGAGGAGGGGACTGGCTATCCTCTGGTGGTTGCAGGAGACCAGGTGACGGCGCTTCCCTACGCCCTGGGCCGTTTGCCTGATGGACAAGAGTCCGGCAGTCTGGGTGACTGGGCTTCCCAGTCGATCTGGGCGGAGCCGGCGTCGGCCGGTGGCGAGAAGATCGTGTTAGCGCGCCACTGCGCCGCTTTCGAGAATGGTTGGTCTGCTGTCGGTGTGGCCAGATCTGATCCATTCGCGCCAGGCCTGGATGTGGCTGATCCCTTTGCGGATGGGCCTCACTACTGGATCGACATCAACGAGGGGCGTGTCTGTCTGATCCACCCTCCCGTTCCTCAGTCCCGCATCAAGGGTTCAGCGCTGGTCCAGCTGTGTGCTCAGCCGGTATGGCCAGGGCCTACCGGGGAGTTGTTCACCTTGCCCACACTGACCAGCCGGACCCGGAGCTTGATGGAGGTCTCCACCAAGCTTGGAGACATGGTTATCGACGGTACGATGGATCAGGAGCATGCTGACAAAATCATGCGGGAAGTTCCTGGCCTGTACGGTCTTGGCGGCTCGCACGGCGATCAGGACTATCTGGCGTTCCGCAAGGCCATCTCGCCCTATAAGTTCCAACGTGCGAGAGATCCTATGTCGGCGGCGGAATGCGCGCGGTCTGAGGGCTTTATGCGCTTGGCTGTCGCAGCCTGGCAGCAAGAAGCTTTAGGAAGCCCAGCAGTCTGTGCTGCGCTGCTTGCTTCAGCGAGCAAGCGCGCGTACACGGATCTGCCGGCGTTCCTTGAAGCCAAGGCTTGGCCTGTAGTCATTCAGGGCGTTGAAATGCGGACGCGCTGGATCATGGATGAGGGCGGGGCAATCTTGGCTGCCGAGCAGCGTGGTTCTGGCGATTGGGGCCCCATGGGGGACGCAACTCGGCAGGAGCTGCAGGAGGTTCTCGCGGCAGCGGGTGTGTCCACTCATGCGCCGGCGGCGGACACCATGGTGACAAAAGTACCGGCGGTTTGGGCCATCCTGCAGATGGAGGCGGGCCGCCAGGTGGCTCCACCGGCAGCGGAGCTGGGGAATTCGTCTGCCCTCAGTCCCTGATGGCCATGTCATCCGCGACAAAGAAAAAGCCCCGGTGACGGGGCTTTTTTACGTGGTGGCAGGGAGGGGGTTATGGCGCCAGTGCCGGCTCCTGCTCGCGCTGCAGCTGCTGCGCCGGCTCGGCATCCCGCAGCTCCACACGGCAGTCGCTGGCCAGGAAGTCGCCGAAGACACCGGCAACGCCATAGCTGTTGGTCGCGTCGTTACGCAGATCCCATTTCTTGCTGGCCAGGTCGATAAGTGGAATGATCAATGGCGCCGATAGCTGCTCTGCCGCGCCGGCACCGTTGTTGAAGCAATGAATGTGAGCGTAGGCGCCGTTGATCCGCACTGCCTTGTTAGCGGCTTCACCTCCCTGAGAAGCTACGCCGATCTCCTGCAGAGTGTCCAGGCCGCAGTCGAACGAGAACATGAATGTGCCGCTGTACGCGGCGTTGTCCATGATCGACGCCAGATCCGACAGCGCAATCAGTGCGTTGCCGTTCGTGGCTGTGTGCGCTGGGGTGGACCACTCGTAGTTGAGAGAGCCGGCGGTGTTGAGGTTGGCCACGGCCATGTAGTAGTTGGGCATCTGGGCCATTTGCGGGAAGGCGACCAGCTGCTCCCTTGAGCTTTGGATTGTGCCCAGCTTGTTCAGGTCTACGCCGGCTTCGGTGAGCCACTGCGCGTCCAGATCCTCTGCCTTGGCTTTCACGACCTCCAGCGCGATGTCCATCAGGTAGGTTGCGGTGTCATAGTCGGGGTTGCCCTCGTCGAAGCATGCGGCTTGGGCCTCCTCGATGCGCAGGCGCAGGCTCTGCTGGTCTGCCTCCGAAGCATCGTTTTTGATGGCCTCGCGGTACTGTTTTCGCAGTGCGACCACCTGCTCGATCTTCTGTGCCTCGATCGCGTTGCTGCGCGGGCTGAAGATGGTTTGCATGAGCGCGTCGCGAATGCCCTTGGCGACTGTTTCACCTTCCCAGTGATAGCCGGTCTCAGAGTCGAAGCGTGCATGGTGAAGGTGATCGCTGATGATGCCTTGCAGGTCGATGTCCCAGTTCGGCTTGGACATACCCGAGGACGTGGCCAGGTAGTCCACCCAGGCCTTGGGATCGACCTTGAGGGCGTCCAGCATGGCCAGAAAGTCTTCATCGACCACAGCGTTGAGGCGGGACGACGAAATGCCGTCGAAGGTGATGTAGATCTCTTGCCCGGCGCGGGTGGGGCGTGCATTGATGGACACCGTGCCCTGCGGCTGCAGCTCCACGGAACCGCCGCGGTGGTCCAGCAGTTCTGAGGCGAATTGGTCGAGATATTCTTCGATTTCCTCCTCGGAAAAGCCGAGGGTGGTCGCCAGGGGCATCACGTCCTCTGCCGCACCATCGGTCCATGCGAGTTTTATTGCTTCGCCGACGGCGATGCGATCGTTGGAGATGCCGTATTCGGTGTTTTTCTCCCAGATTCTGTTCGATACCGCATATGGGTCGGAAAAGGCCGTATCCACGGGATCAACGTCCCACGCATCTTTCACGTAGGAGCCTCGTTCGGACAGGTCCACGTACTCTGTGTAGGGTGAGTTGGGCAAGTGATTGGCGATGTCCGTCAACACGTCATAGATGACGGGCTTCAGGAGTGCCCACCGAAACGAACTGGGCCGGCGCATTGCTGCATCCAGAGTTTCGTGCGCATCGGTGTACTCGGGCTCGGCGGCTTTCGTGATGAGAGTCTGCAGCACGTGCTCGTCGAGAGCTGCTTTGAGCAACTGGACGGTCGCCAATTGGGAGCCATCCAAGCTGCTTACCTTGATGCAGATGGAGTGATCGAGATCGGTGTTCTCGATCTGAAAACCTTGGGTGTCTGGCCCAAGAACTCCGCGGCCCGGGTTGGTGATGGCCGCGTTGGCCGCCTCCAGCGATTCGTGGGCGCTGATCGAGAATGCATGGTTCCGGTGCGCGTACGACTCGCCCATCGCCTTCAGCAGCCGGTCGAGGGCGGCGGCAGCGGCTGGGCGGTCTGCGGGATCGTGCAGTTCCAGTGGGACGATGACGTGTGCTTGCTGATTGAGCATTGGAGGTCCTTGGTTATCGCGACAATGTGAGCAAGCAGTTTACAAAATTGCCGGGCTGGCGGGGGGACTGAGCCTGTAATGGCTACCGCGAGCATGTTCGCTTAAGCGAGCTGCGGGTGGTTTGAGTCCATGGCGTTTTGAGGTAGGATTCCCCCACCATTGTTGTGAATTCGCGGTGCCGTGCGTGCCGCAGGAGCTTTGTATGCCCCGTATCGAAACCAAGAGCTTGTTGGCTCAGCTTCCCTTCTCCATGCGCCAGACTGTGTTGCAGTCGTCTGAATTTCAGCGCATGTGCAGTGATTTCATCAGCAAACACGTCCATGCAAATGCGTACGGCGTGATCGACATGATGCGCAACGATCCTGAGGGGCGCTATGAGGAAGAGCTGGGCTCTCTCGAAGGAAAGCTGGACTACGCTGCGGCCTGTGACGAAAACGACGTCCAGATCGTCGAGGACGGCGGTACCTTCTACTACTTCCAATGGTCTGACCTGGACACCATCCCGCTCGACGGCGATGGCGATTGCTTCTTGGACCTGAAAGGTTTCGCGCAGCACCATGGGCTTGACCTGGATGGCTGGTGCTGGGATCGCTTCACCGACGCGGCCGTTCTGAAGTCGGCGGTCACCGACGAGCACGACGTCGATCTGGACGCTGAACTCATCTCTGCCATCGGTGATGCCACGGCTGATGTGAAGGATGCCTTCCAGGCGCTTCGCGACATCGCCCGATACCAGGGCAAAGAGGAACTTGCCAAGCAACTGGACAACACTTCGGCCAGTTCTCTGCAGAAGCTCTTCGGCGATTTCGTGGCCGAAATGTCGGTGCTGGCCCGCGACGAATACGGCAGCGAGGAAGATGCCCAGCGCGCGGCTTGCGACGACCTTCGCATCGAGCCCGACAGTATCGACGTCTACGAGCACTGGATCGTCTCGGGGAATTTCGCGCACTGGTTGGAGAAGCGGGGCGAGATCGTTTCCGACGGCGAGGCTGTCGATGGCCTGATCATCTGGGGTCGCACCACGACGGGGCAGAGCATCTCGATGGACGGCACTGTGCAGGCGATCGTCGCAGATGTGCTGAGCGACGAGGTGGACGAATTGGTCAAGCAGGAGTTCCCCAATCTGGGTAGCGACGACGAGTACCTGGTCGGCGTTCCCGTGGACATGCTGAAGGCCCTGGAAGAAGGGCGTGTCGTCTGCCAGACGTATGAATTCCAGCGCTACGGCCGCACGGATGTGGTGAATGCCGTCACGGTGCTCTCTGCACGCGACCAGACTCTTGGCTGGCCCATGGATCGCGCCGGGTACGGCCTTAAGAAAGAGTGGGCGTCTGGTGAGCCGGTGCCTCTGGAAGAGATCGAAAGCCGTCTGCGGGCGCACGGCGAACCGATCGGTAACGGTCTGCAGACCGCTCCGCCCTCGCAAGAGCAGATCGACGGTTTCGTGCGGGACATCGCACATTTCCACGCCGTCAATGGCAGCTCCGAGATGCACAAGGTGCCGGTCAACCTGGATGAGCGACTGGCCAAGCTGTCGCCCGCCTACGCGGCGATTCTGGCTGCGAAGAACGACGGTCCTTCGCTCGGTTGAATCGGGCTTGACACCTATGCCTACGGGAGCCGCTGGGTCGCTTCGACCTTGTGGCCCGGCTGGTCATGGATGTGGTGCGTTCTGACCTGGTGAGCCACAACCTGTCTGCCGGTGAAGTCTCGATTAATGCACGCCTTCTATGTGAGAGCTTCTATGGAACCCGATCAGATCAATTTGTGGCGCGTTCATGCTGACCTTGGCCGAGCAAGAGCCTTGGCCCTTGAGGGGCAGCCGAGCGGCGCCGCGGCAGTGCTTCGCGAAAGCCTGGAGTATCTTGAGGCTGATGTGAAGACGGCAGGACCGGAGGCCCAGCGCATCGAGCAGATCGCTGAAGGACTGGAATCGGGTGCCATCGGTACGTTCGTGGCGGCGCATGCCGCCCTGCAAGTTCAGGACGACCTTCTCGCCAAGGTTCCGGATTTCCGGGTGGTGCTGCTGGACGAAACCAGCGGCTGGAATCCTGCGATCCAGGCGCATGCAAAGAGCGTTTTTTCTGCCTATCTCTACGACGCCAAGCGGCCGGTGCATCTGGCGGAAATCACCCCGAGTTTCGAGCTGCACTACCTCTTCAGCACGGCCGAGAATCCGGAACTTCCGGATGACATTGAGGAAGCTATCACCACTGTTGGCGGTCCCGAGGGAGGGGCTGTCTACATGCACGCTCGCGTTGTCCAGGCGCAGCCTTGGGATCGGCGCTATGTGTGCACGGAGCCGAATTTCCCTGATTCGGAGACGTATGACGAACTGGTGGCGAGCGAGGTCGAGCGTTACCGGAGCAATGTTCCCATGCAACTGCCGAGCCCGCTTGGTGCGGCCGAGGCTCTGCGCTTCGCGGAGATCTTGATCCAGCGTGGCGAACTGCCTGAGGTGCTAGACATGGTGAACAAGATGCCTGTGGAGCAGCAGGACATCGTTTACGCATGGGGTGGAGGCAGCCGTGACAGCGACTCGATGCTCAATGGCCTCGCGGCGTTGGCTGATTCTCGCAAGGCTGAACCGCCCGACCTGCGTGCCGCACGGAACGACAAGGCCAATCGCTTCTACGACGAACTGCTCGCACAGCACGAAACCTTGGGCGTCCTGACGGAAACGCTCGGCTCTCGGGCACTGGCTGATTCGATGTACCTCATGGCTTGCATGAGCAAGGGTGAGCAGTACGACGTCCACCCGGGCAGCCAGATCGTCAAGGTCGTGAGTGCTCTTCCTTCCGCCGAGGAGTGGCTGGAGAGCGCTGTGTTCCACAACCAAAACGGCGATGTGGTGCCGCGTAACGAGTTCGCTGCGGAGCGGCCGCGCAAGATTGACGCGTCGAGCCCCGCGCCCTGAACGCAAAAGGCAAAGGTGACCGACATGAAATACCCGCTGACCTGGTCCGGAAAGGGCCTGCGCCTGGTCGATCTGCTTTTCGATGACGAGCGCCGCCAGGTGATGAACTTCCTGGGCTCCGAGCGCCAGTTCAACTCTCTTCACGTGAAGGCGGACGCGTCGGAATTCATCCGCAATGCGTACAAGCTCCAGGCGATCGACCCCGATGAGTACGAGGATCTCGTGCGCCGGCCGGCGCCTGTGAGCACCTTGCACGGTCTGGGCTACTCGATAGTGAATGCGGCTGATGGTCGCCGGGTGGTCCAGCCCAACGGCCTGAAGACGCCACTTCGGGGCGATATTGCTCCAGGTTCCAAGAGCAACGATGAGATCGCAACGGACTATCTTTTGGGGCTGCAAGCCCAGGGCATTCGCGCTGAGTTCCCACAGGACTACAGCCCGGCAAAGCATGTCTTCGTGTCGCGTGACTTTGCCACCTACCTTCGGGCCAATGGTGAGTACATCAAGACTCTCGCACGTGACGGCGACCGCGATGTAGCCCATGTGTGGGCGGCCCGGTCAGACCAGCTCGTGGCCAAGTTGCTGGGCAACTATCGTTTGGCCACCTATGGCGCAAACGATCCTGACGGGGGTGAACTGGCCAAGGTGATTGAGGCCAAGGCTCCTCGCCAGCACGCGGCCTGGGCCGCGGGCTTGGGCGACCAATGGCGAATGATGGATGCGCTGCGGGACATCTTGCTCTCAGGGGCCCAAGACATGACCTCGGGTGCTTACTCGACGGCTGAAGCCGGCGGCGCCCTGCAAAAAGCCATGACGGCGTTTCAGCAGGGGTACCAGATGCTCGCTGAGGACGCGATCACCAAGGCCCCGCGGGAGGCCACCGCGGAGAAGCTCGTGGAGATGGGCGAGCACCTGCGTCAGGTCGGCGAGTACCTGGAGTCGGCGCCGATCGTGGAAACGAAGGTGCGTGTGATGGTGACCGACGCCGTGGACATGTCTGCCGACATCGCTTCGGACATCCTTCAGATCTACGCAAGGCGGGAACTGGAGCAGAGCTGGACGTCCGAGCGGCGCATCGGCCCCGAAGCCGGTTTGTCCTGAGATCCAAGAGCTTCCCTTAGAACTGGAGACGTCATGTCTGCAATCCACGACAAGATCGCCCAACGCCTCCATTCCCGTGACGGCGGACCCTCGGATCTGTCGCCGCAGC
>NZ_FONX01000041.1 GCF_900113035.1 Paracidovorax wautersii
CGGATATCTGGGCGGCGAATTCATAGAGTTAAATCAGCTTTGGTTATTTGACTGCGTCACTTGGCATAACAACCTGACAGCAAAGAGTTGCTGATCAAAGTTATAGGGTCAAGCCGCACGAGCAATTAGTACTGGTTAGCTTAACGCATTACTGCGCTTCCACACCCAGCCTATCAACGTCCTGGTCTTGAACGACTCTTCAGGGGGCTCAAGGCCCCGGCAGATCTCATCTTGAAACGAGTTTCCCGCTTAGATGCTTTCAGCGGTTATCTCTTCCACACTTAGCTACTCGGCAATGCCACTGGCGTGACAACCGATACACCAGAGGTGTGTCCACTCCGGTCCTCTCGTACTAGGAGCAGGCTTCCTCAAATCTGCAGCGCCCACGGAAGATAGGGACCAAACTGTCTCACGACGTTTTAAACCCAGCTCACGTACCTCTTTAAATGGCGAACAGCCATACCCTTGGGACCGGCTACAGCCCCAGGATGAGATGAGCCGACATCGAGGTGCCAAACACCGCCGTCGATATGAACTCTTGGGCGGTATCAGCCTGTTATCCCCAGAGTACCTTTTATCCGTTGAGCGATGGCCCTTCCATACAGAACCACCGGATCACTATGTCCTGCTTTCGCATCTGCTCGACTTGTCAGTCTCGCAGTTAAGCACGCTTATGCCATTGCACTATCGTCACGATGTCCGACCGTAACTAGCGTACCTTCGAACTCCTCCGTTACGCTTTGGGAGGAGACCGCCCCAGTCAAACTGCCTACCATGCACTGTCCCCGATCCCGATAAGGGACCTAGGTTAGAACCTCAAACACACCAGGGTGGTATTTCAACGTTGGCTCCATGAGAACTAGCGTCCTCACTTCAAAGCCTCCCACCTATCCTACACAGATCTGTTCAAAGTCCAATACAAAGCTACAGTAAAGGTTCATGGGGTCTTTCCGTCTTTCCGCGGGGAGATTGCATCATCACAAACATTTCAACTTCGCTGAGTCTCAGGAGGAGACAGTGTGGCCATCGTTACGCCATTCGTGCAGGTCGGAACTTACCCGACAAGGAATTTCGCTACCTTAGGACCGTTATAGTTACGGCCGCCGTTTACTGGGACTTCAATCAAGAGCTTGCACCCCATCATTTAATCTTCCAGCACCGGGCAGGCGTCACACCCTATACGTCCACTTTCGTGTTTGCAGAGT
Source organism: Paracidovorax wautersii (assembly GCF_900113035.1). GTDB lineage: Bacteria > Pseudomonadota > Gammaproteobacteria > Burkholderiales > Burkholderiaceae_C > Paracidovorax > Paracidovorax wautersii. The sequence goes on from NZ_FONX01000041.1 coordinate 1,206, forward strand.
GCTGTGTTTTTATTAAACAGTCGCAGCCACCGATTTTTTGCAACCCCTTTGGGCTCGCCTTGTACAGGTTCACCTACTTGGGGCATACCTTCTCCCGAAGTTACGGTATCAATTTGCCGAGTTCCTTCTCCTGAGTTCTCTCAAGCGCCTTAGAATACTCATCTCGCGCACCAGTGTCGGTTTGCGGTACGGTCGTCAATAGCTGAAGCTTAGTGGCTTTTCCTGGAAGCAGGGTATCACTCACTTCGTCTGCAAGCAGACTCGTTATCACCCCTCATCTAAGCCTGGCGGATTTGCCTACCAGGCACGACTACAGGCTTGAACCAACATATCCAACAGTTGGCTGAGCTAACCTTCTCCGTCCCCACATCGCACTATTGATCGGTACAGGAATATTGACCTGTTTCCCATCAGCTACGCATCTCTGCCTCGCCTTAGGGGCCGACTCACTCTACGCCGATGAACGTTGCGTAGAAAACCTTGCGCTTACGGCGAGGGGGCTTTTCACCCCCTTTAACGCTACTCATGTCAGCATTCGCACTTCTGATACCTCCAGCATCCGTTACCAGACACCTTCACAGGCTTACAGAACGCTCTCCTACCACGTGCAATAAATTGCACATCCGCAGCTTCGGTAACTGGCTTAGCCCCGTTACATCTTCCGCGCAGGACGACTCGATCAGTGAGCTATTACGCTTTCTTTAAATGATGGCTGCTTCTAAGCCAACATCCTGACTGTTTTAGCCTTCCCACTTCGTTTCCCACTTAGCCAATTTTAGGGACCTTAGCTGGCGGTCTGGGTTGTTTCCCTCTTGAGTCCGGACGTTAGCACCCGGTGCTCTGTCTCCCAAGCTGTACTCTTCGGTATTCGGAGTTTGCCTTGGTTTGGTAAGTCGCCATGACCCCCTAGCCAAAACAGTGCTCTACCCCCGAAGGTAATACTTGAGGCACTACCTAAATAGTTTTCGGAGAGAACCAGCTATTTCCAAGTTTGTTTAGCCTTTCACCCCTATCCACAGCTCATCCGCTAGTTTTGCAACACTAGTCGGTTCGGACCTCCAGTACCTGTTACGGCACCTTCATCCTGGCCATGGATAGATCACTTGGTTTCGGGTCTACACCCAGCGACTGGACGCCCTATTCGGACTCGATTTCTCTACGGCTTCCCTATTCGGTTAACCTTGCCACTGAATGTAAGTCGCTGACCCATTATACAAAAGGTACGCAGTCACCCTTGCGGGCTCCTACTTTTTGTAAGCATGCGGTTTCAGGATCTATTTCACTCCCCTCCCGGGGTTCTTTTCGCCTTTCCCTCACGGTACTGGTTCACTATCGGTCGATGATGAGTATTTAGCCTTGGAGGATGGTCCCCCCATATTCAGACAGGGTTTCTCGTGCCCCGCCCTACTTTTCTCTAACTTAGTACCACACGTCTGTTTTCGCATACAGGGCTATCACCTGCTGTGGCCGGGCTTTCCATCCCGTTTTGCTAACAGTCGTGCTATCACTAGAAGGCTCCTCCGATTTCGCTCGCCACTACTTTCGGAATCTCGGTTGATGTCTTTTCCTCGAGCTACTGAGATGTTTCAGTTCACCCGGTTCGCCTCGCATGACTATGTATTCATCATGCGATACCTCTTGCGAGGTGGGTTTCCCCATTCAGAAATCTCCGGATCAATGCTTATTTGCCAGCTCCCCGAAGCTTATCGCAGGCTTTCACGTCTTTCGTCGCCTATCATCGCCAAGGCATCCACCACATGCTCTTAGTCACTTGACCCTATAACTTTGACGTCTCTTTCAAGACATCTCCATTGTTGTCTGGACTTGCGAGGTCTTTCACCTCGCGCGTTATGCCGTAATGTGAATAATTCCTCGATATCACTATCAAGAAACATTCGTCATTACTGAATTTCAACTAGCTTTCGCTTATTGAACATTCGTTTTGACGCAATCAAAAAATTGTCATCAGAGGCACGGTCTGCACTAAACCTTTACGAATGTGCAGTTTCCTCTGACAACGCTGATTCGACTCTATGAATTTTTAAAGAACAGCCGATTGATCCGAGTAATCTCGGTCAACAACAAAGTGGCCTCTTGCGAAGCCGCTTTGGTGTTGATTGATAAGTGGTTGGTGGAGGATGACGGGATCGAACCGACGACCCCCTGCTTGCAAAGCAGGTGCTCTCCCAGCTGAGCTAATCCCCCAGTGATCCTCGCATCTGATGTTCGGAAGATATGGTGGGTCTAGTTGGGCTCGAACCAACGACCCCTGCGTTATCAACACAGTGCTCTAACCAGCTGAGCTACAGACCCATCGCACTCACCCGTAAGTCACCCTACAAGCAAGCAGCTTTCTTCTTCCAACAACCGATAAGTGTGGGCGTTCAATATTGAATGCAGTTTTCCAGAAAGGAGGTGATCCAGCCGCACCTTCCGATACGGCTACCTTGTTACGACTTCACCCCAGTCACGAACCCTGCCGTGGTAAGCGCCCTCCTTACGGTTAGGCTACCTACTTCTGGCAGAACCCGCTCCCATGGTGTGACGGGCGGTGTGTACAAGACCCGGGAACGTATTCACCGCGACATTCTGATCCGCGATTACTAGCGATTCCGACTTCACGCAGTCGAGTTGCAGACTGCGATCCGGACTACGACTGGCTTTATGGGATTGGCTCCCCCTCGCGGGTTGGCAACCCTCTGTACCAGCCATTGTATGACGTGTGTAGCCCCACCTATAAGGGCCATGAGGACTTGACGTCATCCCCACCTTCCTCCGGTTTGTCACCGGCAGTCCCATTAGAGTGCCCTTTCGTAGCAACTAATGGCAAGGGTTGCGCTCGTTGCGGGACTTAACCCAACATCTCACGACACGAGCTGACGACAGCCATGCAGCACCTGTGTTACGGTTCTCTTTCGAGCACTCCTCTATCTCTAAAGGATTCCGTACATGTCAAAGGTGGGTAAGGTTTTTCGCGTTGCATCGAATTAAACCACATCATCCACCGCTTGTGCGGGTCCCCGTCAATTCCTTTGAGTTTCAACCTTGCGGCCGTACTCCCCAGGCGGTCAACTTCACGCGTTAGCTTCGTTACTGAGTCAGTGAAGACCCAACAACCAGTTGACATCGTTTAGGGCGTGGACTACCAGGGTATCTAATCCTGTTTGCTCCCCACGCTTTCGTGCATGAGCGTCAGTGCAGGCCCAGGGGATTGCCTTCGCCATCGGTGTTCCTCCGCATATCTACGCATTTCACTGCTACACGCGGAATTCCATCCCCCTCTGCCGCACTCCAGCGATGCAGTCACAAATGCAGTTCCCAGGTTGAGCCCGGGGATTTCACATCTGTCTTACATCACCGCCTGCGCACGCTTTACGCCCAGTAATTCCGATTAACGCTCGCACCCTACGTATTACCGCGGCTGCTGGCACGTAGTTAGCCGGTGCTTATTCTTACGGTACCGTCATGACCTCTCTTTATTAGAAAGAGGCTTTTCGTTCCGTACAAAAGCAGTTTACAACCCGAAGGCCTTCATCCTGCACGCGGCATGGCTGGATCAGGCTTTCGCCCATTGTCCAAAATTCCCCACTGCTGCCTCCCGTAGGAGTCTGGGCCGTGTCTCAGTCCCAGTGTGGCTGGTCGTCCTCTCAGACCAGCTACAGATCGTCGGCTTGGTAAGCTTTTATCCCACCAACTACCTAATCTGCCATCGGCCGCTCCGTCCGCGCAAGGCCTTGCGGTCCCCTGCTTTCATCCGTAGATCGTATGCGGTATTAGCAAAGCTTTCGCTCCGTTATCCCCCACGATCGGGCACGTTCCGATGTATTACTCACCCGTTCGCCACTCGTCAGCATCCGAAGACCTGTTACCGTTCGACTTGCATGTGTAAGGCATGCCGCCAGCGTTCAATCTGAGCCAGGATCAAACTCTACAGTTCGATCTTGATTTTTTCGCTCTTTCGAGCAACTCATAAAAAAGAATTGAAGTGAACTTCACTTCTATCTCATGAGCGTTTGTAGTGCTAAGCACTAGTTCCAAAGAACTTGGCACTCGCCATCAAACGCCCACGCTTATCGGCTGTATATTTTTAAGGAACCGAAAGATCAGAATCTCTTCTTTTCTTTCAAGCTTTGCTGCGATCAGCAGAGCCTTGAATTCTAACAGGTTTTTTAAAGTCCTGTCAAACTTGAAGGTTATTCGCTT
>NZ_FONX01000036.1 GCF_900113035.1 Paracidovorax wautersii
GCATAGGCGAACAGCTCTTCGTCGGCCGCCGGGCCCGACACGCGGGCCCTGGCCACACGGCGGGCCGCGGCGCCGTAGATCTCGCGCTCGACGGTGCCAACGCTGCGCTGGGCCCAGGTGTGCACCTGGCCCACCAGCTGGTCGAAGGTGCTCTCGGGCATGGCCTGGCGGCCGTGGCGGTGCACGGTCTCGTGCAGGAACACCGCCGCCTCGCGGCCGGCGGGGATGCGATCGGCCAGGAACACCGTGGTGTTCGACGATGCGTCGTGCCAGGCCTGGGCCTGCAGCCCGAGGTCCTGGCCAGCGTCCAGGCTGTGACGGATGTCGGGGTCGTTCGGGTCATATGTTCCGCAGTTGCCGATGGCACTCTTGATCTGCTCGGGATGAAAAGCAACAAAGAAGCGGTCGCCGGCTTCCCTTTCGACGAATATCACTCCGTCATGTCCTTCCAGCTTTGCCTTGGCGATCTGCTCGTTCTCGAAGTCTGGATTTGCAAACGTATCGCCATCCCATGAAGACTCCACTACCTTGGGGTTCTGCAGCGAGAGGTGCACAGGCATCGTGCGGCGAGGTCCATCCAGCAAATGGTTCACGTACCCTTCGACGTAGAACGTCGATTCAGGGCCTGCGAAGAAAAAGCCATCGCTCTGACCAAGCTCTTGGTCCAGCTCAAACCGGGTGAAGTCAGCCGTGGTGCCGTGATAGACGGTCAGGGGTTGCCCCTGCGCGTCCACCACCTTGCTGTCGGCGAACCAGCGATCGAAGGCTGTCTGGCGCCGTGATTGGCCAACGCTGTAGCGGATGTCAGGATTCTGCGGTTCGTACGTGCCGCGATTGAAGACCGCGCTCTTGATCTGCTCAGGGCGGAAAACTATGTACTGGTCGTACTCACGCTGCATGCGACGGCCAACCTTTGCTCCGGCGGCGAACTCCATTCCGTCGAAATCAGGGAAGCCACGCAGGATCAAACCATCGTGGCCCGCCTCCGCTGCCTCGTAGATCATATTGTCAACAGCCTCCCAATTTTGGTCGCCGTCTTCATCCAGTACGTTTTCCTCATACCAGAGCTTTCCGAGCACCATGGGGTTCTTGATCGAAAGATAGACGTCAAGAACACGCGGCTCCGCATCGTCGTTTTCAGATTCAGCGCTGTGTGCGTAGGCTTGCGCGGCATTCCGATCGTCCGTGAAATAGAACCCGCCCCGTCCTCCCTTAAAAACGGTGAATTTTTCTGCCGTTCCGTGGAACACGCGCAGCGGCCTCCCCTCGGCATCCACCACCTTGCTTTCAAGGAACCAGTCCTGGAATGCGGTAACCTTCGTCGGATCAGTAGTACGGGCGATGCGCTCTGGCATCAAGTCCCCGAAGACAGCCAGTGACGCGGGAATACCGGTCCGCGCGGCCGCCTGCAGCTCCGCGAGCACCGTGCCATGGACACCATCCTCGGGATCAGTGCGCAGCTGCGACGCCGGCACCTGGACCACCAAGACCTCGCCGCCTCCTGCCTGGTCCGCAAACCAAGCCGCGTTCTCAGGATCAGTCGTGACGTAGAGCAGCTCGGGGCTGCCACCGCTTGCCCCGAGCGGGGCACGGCCCGTCTTGCCATCGCGAAGCAGCCGCGAGGCGTTCTCTGGCGTGGTGCCGTGGTACAGAGTGACCATCCCGCCTTGGCGGTACTGGTCCAACGCAGACTGGGTCGGCGGGGCTTTCCCAGCGTCGCTTGTGGTGATCACGAGCCGGCCAACTTGCTCCTGCAGTGCCACTGCGTCCAGCCCCACAACCTCCGCGATCGCGGCCCGCACGCTTTGTGGCGTGGCCACCTCCGCCTGCGACGGCTGTGCGTCCGCCACGAGGCTCTGGCGCAGACCCGTCCCTAAAGCGTCCAACTCCATCCTGATCGCCTTGGCATCGGAGCCACCCGCTCCAACAAACTCCTGCAGCGTCCCGCCCTCTATGACTTCGTCGATACCGAGGTCCACCAAGTCGAGGTACACGGCCGCAGCGCGGGCCGACTCCCTGTCCGTCATCGTTTTGACGCGGGACCAGGCGCGGGCCAGGCTCCGCTCCAGAGCATCCAGCGCGAGCGACTGCGCATCATCGAGTTGACTGACCTGCAGGATCGCGTCGATGGCGCGGTAGACGCGGTAGTTGCGCTGGGCGTCGATGCTGCCCATCGTCGGGATGAGCTGCCTCATCGATTCGGCGATGGCATCGGGCGCAGGGGCTTCAGGCGCTGAGGCCTGGACCAGCCGGACCTGGTCCGGCCAGAACACGAAGTAATGCGTCCCGCCGGCGCCCTCGCCGATGAAGCCGTCATAGCCCAGCGCGGCATACCGTTCGATTTCACCGTTCTGGAAGGCCTGCATCTGACCGAAAGAGTCCAGTTGCTTCGGGCGCTTGATGGCCACGTGGACCTGCATGACATACGGTCCGTACTCACGCGCCTCATCTAAGCTGTCGGTGAAGAACGCCGGGCCCTCGAAGTTCTCGAACTGCGCGCTGGTGCCATGGAAGAGCACCAGAGGCTCCCCGCCAGGGCCCTTGGCCGCACTGCCCTGCATCCAGCCCCTCAACTCCTCCTCATTGCCCTGGGGCATAGTCACCTCCATCGGTGTTGTCGCTGCGTGGAACAGATCCTCGCAAGGCCTCCTGCAGCTCCAGCCGGACCCTCAACCCGTGCTCAGGACTGTCGAGCTGCGCCAGGGCATAGGCCAGGTCCACGAGGTCCTGGCCATCGAGCCCTTGCAGGTCGTTTCCGATGAGCTTCTCGCCGATGCGCTGGATGCTCTCGACCACGGCCTGCAGCCAGGCCTGGGCGCTGCCGGCGGCGGCTGCGGCCGAGGGCTGCACGCCCCTGGCCACCGCCTCCTCGACCGCATAGGCGAACAATTCCTCATCAGCTGCAACGCCTTGAACGCCCGCGGTGGCAACACGCCGCAGCGCCGCATCGTGGATCTCGCGCTCGATAGAGCCCTGTGGCCTGTCGTTCCAAGCCTTCACCTGGTCCACCAGTTGGCCGAACTCTTCTGGCGCCATGGCGTCACGGCCATGAGAATGAACGATCTCGTGCAGGTACACGGCCTGCTCGCGCCCTGCGGGAATGCGGTCGGCGAGCATGACGGTAGTCCGCGTCGGGTGATGGTGCCAAGCCTGCGCCTGGGGTTGGCTGTTGGCCACCACGGCCACGCTGCGGGTGATGTCCGGATCGTCCGGGTTGAACGTGCCAACATTGCCGATCGCGCTCTTGATCGCCGCTGGATCAAAGACGACGTACTCGCGGTGCGTGCCGACCGCAGAGTTGATGATGAGCCCGTCATGGCCGAGGCCTTGGAGAACCTGCTGGATCTGGTCGCGGATCGCCTCAGGCTTGTCCTCCTCGCGCAGCTGCTGGATCAGCACCTCAGCTTCTTCGGGATCGAGCAGCGAGCGGATCAGATAGAAGTTCGCTTCGTCGCCGGCATCGCGCGACCAGAACTTCGGCTCGTCATAGTAGAACGGGTTCTTCAGTGCCAGGTACACCGGCATGATCTGCTGGCCCTGGTCCTCGTTCTGAGCGAACTCGTCGGCGACCTCTGCTGAATCGGTGAAGTACATGCCGCTGCCGTACCACCCTGCCTCGGAAGGCTGGAAGGTGCTGAAGCTCGCCGATGTGCCATGAAAGACGACCAGCGGAGCGCCATCGTCATCTACCACGGCACTGCCATCGAACCAACGCTGGAAAGCGACGGTCTGCGTGGGAAGCACATCGCCATCATCCTCGCCCAGCAGATCCTGCGACGTCGTGATGAGCAGCTTGCCGACGTTGTCATGCAGCTCTTCGGCGCTGACGCGTACCAGTCGGGCGATCGCGTCCCGTACGCTTTGCGGTGTGGCGCGCTGCATCTCGTCTTCATGGAGCTGCTCGACGTGGCTGAACATCGCGACGCCCTGCAAGACCTTCTCGCGCAGCGCTGACGTAATGTCGAAGCCCCATTGGGTGGTCCCACCCCCCAGTTCTTTCACGACCTGTTCGGCAGTTTGCAGGCTGGCCACCCGGCGCTCCGCAGTCCCATCCGGGCCGGTGACGACAAAGTTCACGCCATCATCGGTCACCTGGTAAAGGGGCGAGCGGTCCAGGTCTATCGCCACCAGCGACTCTCCGCCCAGCTTCCGCACCACATCGGAAGCGACCTGCAGGACGATCTCGTCGTAGAAAGGCTTGAGGCCCTGAGGACCAACCATCATGTTTTGGTGGATCGAGACCGAGCCGTCTTCATTCGGCACGCCCTCTCCCGCCAAGATCATCTGAGCAATGCCCTTACCGACGTGGCGCTCGATGTCGTCGATGGAGGATGAGGGCCGCTTGAGCTTCCACGCGCCGTCCTTGAACGCTTCCACTCGATAGCGATCGGTCGAGAGCTTGCGGTAGGTGATCAGATCCACCGACTTGCGGACGTCGAACATGGCCTCCGCCTGCGCGCCGGAGATGAAGGCCACGCGGTCGTAGCCGCCTTCAACAGCGTCGATCAGGGCCCGCTTCACGCCCAAGGCGACCCACGCTTTCGTCTTGCCGACGAATGGGCCTAGCGGTGCGCGGAAGCGGTCGTTCGCATAGTCGAGGAACCGGCCGGCTGCCTCGGCGCGCTGGGCAGCCAGCTCGGCCTCATCCTGTGTCGCGAAGCGCTCGATCACCGGCTCTGGGTTCTTCGGATCGAACAGTTCCCAGGGGCGCTGCTGGTCGGAGAACCCGTGCTTCGTGATCTGCTGGCCCCAATCGCTTTGCAGTTCCAGCACCATGGCCACGCGTTTGCCTTCGACATCCAGCCTGTCATCCATGCGCAGGTGGACCAGCACGTTGGGACGATCGTCCCAGTGCGCCGCATGGACGAACACGGGGTTTTCACCTTGGTCCATCCGCTGATCCAGCACGAAGCGCTCCTCCGGTGTCAGAGGCAGGTGGAGCAGCCCGCCATCACCATGCTTGGCGCGGAGACGATCCACCAAGTGGTTGTAGGCCTGCATGGGGCTGGGCAGGCTCAGCAGCAGCTCACGATAGTTGGTGCCGCCGGGCAAGACATGTTTCTTGAAGCGCAAGTCGCTGGGACCTTGTACCACGGGCGCGCCTTCGGCGTCCCACTGCCGCGCGATGGCATCGTCGCGAGTCGCCTCGCCGGTATCCATTCGCATCCATTCGGGCCCGAGCAAGTCGGTGGTTCTCAACGGCACGGTGGCCAGCGACAGAAAGTGGGTGATGTCCTCGCGGGACACCTTATCCTGGCTGCGAAGCGCCAGGTACTCACCCAGGCCCGTCCACTGAACCTCCTCGGACTTGATCCCGAATTTCGCGGCGTTCCCACGCAGCCAGGTGACCCACTGCATCGCTGGCATGACGCGGATGCGATCGGGCAATGAAGCGATGACACGCGCCAGATGGCTCACGAACCGCTTCTGCTCTCCAGAGGAGTTCACGGGCGCGGAGCGGCCCATTTCGGTCGAATCCATGACTCAACCCAACGAAGGACCGGAGTCGTCTTTGCGCTCGGTTTCCTTGTGGGACACGAGGTGGTCGTCATGCAGCGTGGCTGGTGGATGGCTGGCCTCATACCTACGGTCCCAGCGCGTTCCATCCTTGTCCCTTCCATCCTGCTCCAGGACCCCGGTCAAGTACGCGGATGCCAGCAGGTGGTGATCCTTTCGCAACGCGTCTTCGCCGAATTCCTCATCATCTGGGACGATCTTGACGCGCAAGGGGACCGCTTTTCCATCACCGTCCTTTTCAAGTAACCACGGGTGGGTCTTGACCAGGCTCTTCATCATCGGCCCGCCTTCGTATGCGAGCACGCGATGAGTGTGTTCAGGCTTGCGCAACTGGCTGAAGAGAGGCATGGCCTTCAGCGTCGCCATTTCCCAGGTGGCCAGCTCCTCGGGGGATTCGTACCAGATTTCGCACTCTGGAGAGTGGCTCATCTCGTAGAGGTGCTCGTACAGAGCCTTGCCGTTCACCGGGTAATCCTCGTCAAGTACGGTGAGGCGGGCACTCACTGGCGCGGTCCCCTGCCACTCAATTTGCATGAGCACATAGACGTCGGTGGTGTCGGTGCGTATTCCCTCCTCGTCACGCAGCAACAGCTGCTCCGCGGTGGAGAAGATCACGGATTTAGGTCGGCTGCTCAGTTCGGGGGCTGCGTTGATCGCTGAGCGCAACGCTTCCCAGTAGGGGTTGTCTTCGAGCACGTCCGTGAAGCCCGAGTCCTGGCCAAACACCAGTGAGGCACTGCCCCTGGCCATCGCATCTGTGATGAGTTGTAACCCATCCGGGGACTGGCTCACATCGAACGGTGACACCAGGTACAGATTCTTGTCGGACTTCAGAAGAGCTGCGGCAGCTTGCCCCAAATCGGAAATAGCGGTAAGGCGGTCGGCCCGATCGATGGCCTCTTCTGCCAAGTCTGTCTCGTAGAGAGGCAGGGCCCTCTTCTTGTCGAAGACCACATACCAGGGTTCCCGAGCAGGAGCTGGATGGGTGACCATCACGGCGATGGCAGACAGGCTGTGCTCGCCGTAGGCGGACGTCGCTTCATGCAGAAGGTTAGGACGCATTGACTTTCCTCTCGCAACTATGGAACCAGCATTGTAGAGGGCGTCGGTGGCGGTCACCAGTCCCCGGTTTGCTGGTATTCATGCATTTCTGGCTTGTTTTTTAATCCGCACGTCACGGCTTTAAAACCGAATCTCTAAATGCAGTTCTAAAACCGAAATTCAGAAAGCATGTTCTTCGCGTAGCTCAGAACGCAATCTCAGAACGTAATCTCAGACTTTTCAAAAGTGCAAAAATCATCAATGAAATCAATGACTTGCAAAAGTGCTGCGTTGCGCATTGACCCCCCCTCCGTTGTGGAGTGACCCCCCCCGCGTTGCGCTATGACCCCCCCTCTGTTGTGCAGTGACCCCCCCTCCGTTGCCAATTGACTCCCCCTGCGTTGAGTACCGACCCCCCCTCGGGCGTACGTTGACCCCCCCTCCGTTGTCCAATGACTCCCCCCATGTGGATAAGTTATCCACAGGCCAGAGCTGAAAAAGGGTGTGCGTGGGGTCTGCGACCTCGTTGTGATATGACCCCCCCCCACCAGCGTTGCGTGCAGCCCCCGTTCGAAAGACGTTGTGCAGTGACCCCCCCTGCTTGCCTGTCTTTCATTCGTTGCGCAGTGACCCCCCCTATCTGCGCACCATTTCCTTCAGACTGTTGCCACTTCCCTCTGAAGTAACATATTGCTTCAATACGATGTCTTCCGCTGATAGTTTTTAGCTGGGCGGCGCATCTGGGGCCTCCGCTGAGGTGAAATCAGCCGAATTCTCCTAGGCGTTGTGTAATGACCCCCCCATGCGTTGCGCCTTGACCCCCCCTATTCCCGTCGTGGATGGTGCCAGCCCGTTGTGCCTTGACCCCCCCTGTTGTCGCTCGACCCCCCCCCCTTCGTTGTGCAATGACCCCCCCTACTGGGCTAGTGAATGACGATAAAAAGCTGCACAATCGGCTTATATTGCAAGGGTCTACAAGGGATCTTTATGATCCAAAAAGGATCATTTAGGCGGGTTGCCGTTGTGCCTTGACCCCCCCCCACAATGCCACAGATGATTTGAGACTGAAGGCGATATTTATATGGATAATCAAGAGAAATCAGAGTGAGTTCTATATAATCTGAACCAGATAATTTTCATTGATGGCTTTTCGCAACAGGGAGTTGTTTCCATGGAAAGTGCAGCAGCATCGGCTTCGTACAAGGACCTCATCGCTCAGCGCGATGCACTAGACGTTCAGATCAAGCAGGCTCGCGAACAAGAGCTGAGCGAAGTCAAGACCAAGATCAAGGAACTGGTGGAAGCCTACGGGCTTAAGGCGGGGGACATCTTCCCGCCCAAGCGTGTGAATGCGGGAAAGGGCCGGTCTGTGGCTCCCAAGTACCGCGATCCCAACTCCGGCGCTACGTGGAGCGGGCGTGGCAAGCCACCGGCCTGGATTGCGGACCGGCCTCGGGAGGCCTTCCTGATCAACGCGGAGGGCTGACTGCTCCCCTCTCGCAAAAAAGCCCGCGTCTGCGGGCTTTTTTGCGTCGGGTGTCCGGATTTGAATGTGTTTGAAGGCTCACAGCCGCCCGATCCGTGTCTTGATAGGCAGAAGCCAAAAAAAAGGCCCGCAGGTTAGCGGGCCGTCTTCTCAAAGGCGGATCTTCAATTGACCCACTGGTACCCCATCTCCAGTACCACTCGTGACAGGATTTGCGTGAAGAATGCTCCGTTATTTCGGGTTGTCGGTGGCTTGTCGGCCTTGAA
>NZ_FONX01000043.1 GCF_900113035.1 Paracidovorax wautersii
GCATAGGCGAACAGCTCTTCGTCGGCCGCCGGGCCCGACACGCGGGCCCTGGCCACACGGCGGGCCGCGGCACCGTAGATCTCGCGCTCGACGGTGCCGGCGCTGCGCTGAGCCCAGGTGTGCACCTGGCCCACCAGTTGGTCGAAGGTGTGCTCTGGTAGCACGCTGCGGCCGTGGCGGTGCACGGTCTCGTGCAGAAACACCGCCGCCTCGCGGCCGGCGGGGATGCGATCGGCCAGGAACACTGTGGTGTTCGACGACGCATCGTGCCAGGCTTGGGCCCGAGGGCCGATATCCTGGTCAGTGCCCAGGCTGTGGCGGATGTCCGGGTCGGCAGGGTCGTACGTGCCGCGGTTGCCGGTGGCGGACTTAATCTGCTCCGGGCGGAACGCAACATACTGGTCTGAATCGCCGAATTGGTCCCATACGTCCTTCACGATGAGCCCGTCATACCCCGCTTCCTTAGCGAGTGCAGCAAGATCGTCGATCTGAATGCACTCCGAGCTACCTGGTCGCGCAAAGGGATTCGGCACCGCACTCCAATTCGCACCACCAGCATCGACAAGAAGGGGGTTCAGGATGGAAAGATAGGCCCGGTACAGTCCGTCGCTCTCGACAAGCTCGTCCGAGCATTTCAGCTTGTTTTCTCTCCAGGCTCCTGGGGTGTAGCCGCGCGCTACGTAAGGAGAGCTGGCAAAGAAAATGCTGCCTTGAACGCGGCTCCCATGCCTTTCTCCGTTAAAGACAGACAGTCCCTTTGCGTCCCCACGGTAAACCACCAGCGGCTCGCCGCGTCCATCTACGATCTGGCTGCCCTCGAACCAGCGATCAAAGGCCGAACCACGAGGCGATTCGCCCATGCTGTAGCGGATGTCGGGATCTCGTGGGTCGTAGGTGCCGCAGTTGCCGATCGCGCTCTTGATCTGCTCCGGCCGGAACGGTATCCACAGATCGTTGAACTGCTCATCCGCGTCGTCGGACAACTCAGCCGCCGTCAGGCGTCGTCCCTCTACCTTGATGCCATCGAACCCATCACGCTTCAGGTCTGCAATGAATCCTTGCATTCCGCCTTCATGGTAGGCCGATGGCTCCATCTGCCACATCACCCTTTCGTCGTGGTCCATGACGTACGGATTCTTGATCGCCAGGTGAAGAGGCATCACGCGTCCGTCAGGGCCGTCAGCGTAGCTGGCCGTCAATGCGGGATTCGGCGTGGTGAATATTCCGAAGTCGTCGCGGTTGACATCCATGTTGAACACAGAGAACTCTGCCGTAGTCCCGTGATACACGATCAATGGGGCGCCGCGCTCATCTACCACAGCACTGCCATCAAACCAGCGGACAAATGCGCCATCACTACCGTCTTCGGACAAGCTGAAGCGTATATCGGAATTCCGCGGGTCATAGGTGCCACGATTACCGATGGCACTCTTGATCTGCTCGGGGCGGAAGACAACAATTTGGTCGCCGCCACCAGGATATCTCTGCCAGAGTCCATCAACTCCCGCCGCTTCCAGATCTCGCCGAACCTCGTCCCAGTGGGTGGCCGGTGTCAGTTTTCCGATCGCCTCCAGCAGCTCGTCCTCGCTGCTTGCAATGATCGGACTAGCCATCTGCACGAATAGCGGCATGACCGATGGTGGCCCATCACGGAACTCGGCGTTGTCAACCGCATAGTCCGACGCACTGCTAGCGTCGCTGGTCAGATAGATACCGGCTCCAAGGGATGAATCGTCACCAGAAGGCCGGAACACGGTGAAGTCGGTGTTGGTGCCGTGATAGACCACCAACGGCTTGCCATCCGGAGCAACGACTTTGCTGGCCCCGAACCACCTGTCGAACGCCGCCTGCTTTCCAGCCCGCGCCTGTTCAGCCAGGCTGTGCGTGACACGTGGGTCGCGCGGGTCGAAGCTGCCCGTGTTGCGCACGCTCTTGATCTGGGCCGGCTCGAAAGCGATGTACGACAGGCTCCCCTTGTCCTCGTACGCGTTCCTGTAGACGATGCCGTCGTGGCCCTCCTCCTTCGCCTGCGCGATCACGGCCGCCCAGTCACTTCCCTGGTCAACAACCCTCTTCGGATTGCTGATCGAGAGGAACACCTGAGTCATCTGGCCTTCCTCCAGCTCGATGTCCCACTGATTGACCTCTCCACCAATCCAGCTGCGGGCATCGGCTTCGGTGCCAAAGCCGAATGCCGGCTGCGTCGGCCACTCACCGTCCACGTAGAAGCGACCGTCTTCCTCGTAGATCTCTGCCTCCGCGACCTGGTCATCGACGAACTTGCCGCGCACGCGCTCCTGCGCAGCGGTGAGGGTGCCGAAGTGAAAGCCAGAAGCGCCCACGGTGGGGACGGCGTCCACCGCCTCGTCGAAAGAGCCGCTGTGGTACAGCACCAGCGGATCACCAGCAGCATCGACCACGGCGCTCTCACCGAACCAACGACGAAACGCGTCTTCGCGCTGCTGCTCCAGATCCTCGCTGGTGGTCACCACGATGCTGCCTACGCTGGCCTGCAGCTCCATGGCGTCCAGCCCCACCAGCTCGGCGATGGAGGCCTTCATGCTCCCGACTGTGGCGTACCCCCCAACCTGCCACGGAAACCCGGCTTCCTGGGCCGCCTGGAGGCTGCGCCGGATGTCCGGGTTCTGTGGCGAGTAGCTACCGTCATTGCCCAATGCCGACTTGATCTGCTCTGGGTGAAAGGCGATGGCCACGGTCTGGCCGTCGAACTCGGTACTGCCTTCGTAGAACCGCACCTCCTCGCGCAGACGTGCAGCAGATTCCTCAATCCGCTCCCGTTTGGCCATGTAGATGTGGCGCTCATGCCGAGGTGCCGCGTACTCCTCATCCTTGGCGCGGCGAACGGCTCGCATGAGCTGATCCAGCTCCTGGTTCAGCTCACCGACGTTGGTCTGGGCCAGCACGATGCCGTCGTAGCCTTGCAAGGTCAGCTTCTCGCGCAAGGCCTCCGGCGAGCCCTTGCCGTTCATCCCGGGCCGGTACTCCACTCCGTTGGCCTCATGCATGGCCTGCAGCAGCTCGCGGAAAGAGTCGTAGTAGCGAGGACGCTGGATGGCGAGGTAGACCGGGTAGATCGCGGCTCCCACACTGTCCGCGTACTTGCCGGCGCCGGCGGGGCCCGGCGTGCTGGAGAACCAGGAGCCGACCATGTCGATGGACTGGCCACGCCACCCCGCCTTCAGGCGGTCGAACACGCCGACGTCAGGGGCGTACGTCCCGTGGTACATGCGCATGGGCTGCCCGTCAGCCTCCCTGATGACCGACGAGCCGAACCACTGGTCGAACGCGCTCTTTTGCATGCCGGGCCTCATGCCTGCAGCTCGGCCTCGGGATGGAAATCAGCAGCGTGGATGGGTTCGGCCTCATCGACGACGTCGTAACACCACATGTGCGTGATGCCCCGTGCCAATGCGTCGCGGAGTCGGTGACTACCGTCTTTGACCTCGCCGCATTCCACGATAATCGGCGGTACGGTCTCGGGGCTGAGGCGCGCGCACGCTGCCTGCCGATTCGGCTCCGCACGGTTAGCATCGGAGTGCCCCAGCACGAGCGATGTAACCGGCAGCAGCCGTTTAACCGCCTTGGCCCCTGCAAAGTATTCGCGAGCAAACTCGGCATCGAAGTCCAAATTCCCTGCGTGACGTTCCATGAAGCTCGCGATCTCGCGAGCGTCCTGCAGGATCTCCGGGTACGCAGACATTGCCAGTGCACGGCGAACCTCGAATCCATGTTCCGGGCTATCCACCTGCGCCAGGGCGTATGCCAAGTCCACGAGGTCCTGCCCATCTAGTCCCTGCAGGGCGTTTCCGATCAGCTTCTCACCAATGCGCTGGATGCTTTCGACGACCACCTGCAGCCAGGCCTGGGCGCTGCCGACAGCCGCCGCTGCCGAAGGCTTCACACCCCTTACCAACGCCTCTTCGACCGCATACGCAAACAGCTCTTCCTCAGCAGCCGGGCCTGACACGCGGGCCCGGGCCACGCGGCGTGCCGCAGCCCCGTAGATCTCGCGCTCCACGGTGCCGTCCCTGCGCTTGGCCCAGGCATTCACCTGGCCGACCAGGTAATCGAACGTCCCCGCGGGCAGCGCTCCGCGCCCATGACGATGCACCACCTCATGGAGAAACACGGCCGTCTCACGACCGGCGGGGATCTGGTCCACCACGAACGTCGTGACGCGCCGGGCGTCGTCGTGCCAGGCCTGGACCACTCCGTCCGAGACGCTGTGCAGGATGCTCGCGTTCCGCCGGCTGTACGTGCCCACGTTCGAGATGGCCGACTTCACCTGGTTGGGAGAGAAAGCCACCCAGGTATCACCGCTGTATTCAGCGCCCAGCTGCGGGTCGGGCAGGATGCGCAACCCATCGATACCTTCGCCACGGAAGGAGCGCAGCATGCTCAGTACCTCCGACTTGTCCGCAAAATTCACCAGCTGCTGGAACTGGGCTGCAGAGACCACCCAGGGATTCCGGATGGCTAGATATGCAGGGATGACGTTTTCTCCACCGGAAGGGCCGCCATTCGCAAATTCGGAGGCCACAACCGGATCGGTGGTGAAGTACATGCCGAAGAATGCCGTATCGCTGTTACTGCGCCGGCCGAGTTTGTCGCGTGCAAACTTCTCGAAATTGGCGTTGGTGCCATGGAAGGCGACCTGCGGAACACCCATCGCATCAACCACCTTCGAATCTGCAAACCATTTGCGGAAACCGGGGTTGGCGTACGGGTCGCGCGAGGTAGTAACCACCAACCCGCCTACCGTACGGGCCAGATCCGCAGCGTCGTGCCCGACGCATTCGACGATCGCCTGCCGCATGCTCTCCACGGTGGCTGCGCACTGCAAATCCAAGTCATCTCGAAGGCTGTGTTTGGGCACCTCCTCTTGATCCATCGCGGCATCGGCCGAAACATCCATCCAGCGGTCGAGTTTCAGGTGGGTCACGGTGGTC
>NZ_FONX01000038.1 GCF_900113035.1 Paracidovorax wautersii
CCACCGAGAAGAGACCCTCTGCGCGGTCGGCGATGAACTTCTGGACGTCCTGGCGCTCGCTGGACCGCGCCACCACCTCGGCCACCGCGACGCGCTGATGCGCCGCGTAGTCCATGGTGATGTCGGCCAACGATCGGCCGATCCTCCGCTCGAAGGCCTCACGCGCTTCCAGCGAGGCCTCGCATTGCAATTCCGTGTCCAGGGCGGTCACAGCGCGTGCCACACGCTCATGGCCAGGAGCTTCCCAGGGCAGTTGCTGAGCCGCACCAAGGACCTTGAGCACCGCATCGGGGTTTGCGAGGGCGGTGTCGTAGCCCAGCATGCGGTCCGCAATCGCGCCAAGGACGCGAGAACGGCCCATTTCACCGAAACGCGCACTGGCCTCCACGACCATTGATGCGATGTGCCCGTCGATAGGCGCCGTCTTGTTGTCGCAGAGCGCCTGCAGCGCGGCCGGATCATCGCTGTGTTGAACGCACCAGAGCTTGCACGCCTCGCTGACGAGGCGGGAGCGGTTGAAATCGATCGAGCCGAGATTGGCATCGTCGATCGCGTTCTGCAGCGAGGCTGCGCACTCGCGCAACCGATCCTCATTCGAGGTAACGGCCCGCACAACCTCGCCGCGCACCCGGGTGATCAACTCGGCAAGCGGCCGAACAGACCAGCCCCGGATCTCGGGCATCGACACCACACCCTTGACTGCAGGCAGCCGGGCCGCGAACTCACTGGGGCGGCCAACCCAGGCCGTCACATTCCGGGTATCAGCGACCATGATCCACCTCCTGGGTGCTGGAAACGTCCGCTTCCGACACATTCCACTGGCCATCCACGATCACCGGCCGGAAGGACGCCGTCATAAGCACAGGATGTGCTGCGTGGGTCACGTACAGCTGAGCAATCTCGGCGCCACGCTTCTCGAACAGAACGCCCGTCACCGACAAGTCCCCGAACGGTTTCATGACAGTCTCTGGAGGCCGTGTCGAAGCAAGTACCTCGCTGACCTCCACGGGGTCGGAGGAAAGGTGGAACCATTGCGGCAGCTCCGACAATGCGACGGCAGGGGTGTCCCGCAACCACCTCGCGGTCAGCGCTCCAAGCGCATGCAGATGACCCCAACTACGATGGCCCCGGAAGACCAGCGCGCCTTCCGCTTCATGTTCGGACCCCGGGCCGGATGTGTACAAGGTCCACAGACCGTTCTCGGACTTCGCGCGCTCGAACGGGTACTTCTCAAGAATGCGAGGCATCACATGGATGTCGAAATCCTTCTCGCTCATACGGCTCATTGAACCTGGTGCCGCGTGCATCAGCGGGTAGCGAATCTGCCCCTGCGCCGCCAGGAAGGGAGCAATGGAGGCATGGTCCACCTGGATCGCGGCAGCTGTCCGGTAGGCACTCAGATCAACGCGCTTGGATGTCCATGCAGTGTCGGGAACGTACGGCTGCTCTTCAGCGTAGGCCATGCGATCGAGCACGAACTCACGCAGTCGCAGATATTCCCGCTCGTACTGCTTGCTGACAGAGTCGGGAAGTTCACCGTCGAAATTTTCAGCGAACTCGATGAGCGTATCGACCTCGTCTCGGACAACCAGCAGATCGCCCGCAGCAATTCCGAAGTTGCTCTCAAATACGGACTCCGCGGCCGCGTCATCGTCCTTGGCAACAGAATGGGCAGTTGCATAGGCTCGATCAATGACGTCGCGTGCAGCGTCCACGATCCAACCTCGTCGGGCGAGATCACGCACACGATCAGACACCTCGATGACAGCAGGCTTGCCTTGAGCCGCATCCAGATACGAGGGGCTGGTAGGGTCACAAGCCGCGAGGCACTTTGCAACGAAGACGGTGGCAGCTTTGTTATCGGCGACCATCTTGTCCAGATCCAGCTCATCGTCCAGCTTGGGAAGCGGGCCGATGGCGAAGATCACTTGGCCTTCCCAATTACGCATCACGAGTTGCGCGAACGAGCCCTTGGCCAGGACGAGAGCGTCATCGCCGTTGGCTTTTCCGCGTTCACCGACTGGCTCGATGCCACCGTTCCCGGATCGCATCATGAAGATCTCGACGAGATCCTCGTGGCGCGACGCCTGCCTGTCGATGTAGAAGCTTTCCTCATCATCCCAGAACGAATACTCATCGCCGATCGCTTCTTCGACGGCCCATTCCAGCCCCTGTTCCTTGGCCCATTCGAGCGTCACCTGGGAACTGTCGGGAATCAGCGCCCCGTGTTTTACCTTCAGGTACGAGACAAACTCGCCTTCGGCACGAGCCCGATAGTCAGCAAAGGTCTCGACGACCTGATCGACATGCATGACAGCAGTCGGCAAGCCGCTGCTGCTCCTCCATGACCAGTTACCAACACCCATAGCGCACCTCTTTCACAACAATGGAATTTCCGGCCCCCCCGGGGGGTCCTCAAACGTCTTGCGGACGCCTGGCTCAGTATTGGGACGCAGTGGTCCCGACGTTCAAATTCTTCAGCACGTCGTCATGGTCAGCCTCGCGCACGAACATGTAGTCGCAGCCGCCCAGCTTCACGTACACGACGTTGCCCGGCGCCACATGCGCGTCGAAGAAGTCCTTGAGTCCGTTGGACAGCAGCCTGACGAAGGCTTCTTCAGGAACAGAGGAACGCTCGCTGTCATAGGTTTGCTGCACAGCAACAACCGCCCCGTCATCAGCCGGCACCTGCATCGCGAGCAGAACCTTGAAGCCAGGTGCCAACGCGTAGCTGAGCAGCGGGGTACCGGACTTGCCCATGTTCATGCACATGGTCTCGATGAAAGCCGCATAGCGTCGAGCCGATGCCTCCACGTCTTCAATGAGGTCATCGATGCCTGGTACGGCTTCACGCATCCGTTGCGTGGACAAGTCCAGGGACGCACCGAAGACTTCGAACAGCTCTCCCCACTTCGCCGTCGATGTGATGCTCTCGTCGGACTGAAAGAACGGGGTGCCGACCAGAGCGCTCACCGACGATCCCGAGGCCGAAGAGTCTATGTGGGATGGGTTCATGATTTTCGAGAATAATAGGGATACTTTCTCGTAGTTTACGGTATGTCGGGGCTTGCATGAAGCCCCGAATTTCGGGCGAACACCCAACCAGTCGGAACCATCATGGACCCAAGCAACACCTCCGGGCAGGTCAACTCCCTTTCGTACCTGATCCCTACCGGTGAGCACGATATCGCCGTGCGAGAGCTGCTTATCCCCATCCTTGGTGATGCGATCTCGTGCAAAGTACCTGGTGCTCCTTGCGGAGCCCAAGGCATCGGAGACGCCGGAGCGGTGGCTTCCACCTTGTACGGTACCTTCAATGTCGGATCGCTCGTTTTTGTCACGATATTGTTGATATTTATTGGGCTTTTTGCATTCGTGAAGACAGCCCAGGACGGCGAATTTCTGGGTAAGAGCTGGAACACGACCTTCACCGCACTGAGACTGATGACAGGCATCGCCTTCATCCTGCCCATGCCGAACTCGTACTCGACGGTGCAGAACCTGACGCAATACGTGGCGTTGTGGTCCTCCGGCCTGGCCAACGAAGCCAACGTGGCCGTGTCTGAGCACTACATGAAGCGGCTGCAGATGAGCATGATCAACCAGGAGCCCGGCGCCACCTCCATCCGCCCGGAGGCGCAGGAGATCCTCTTGATGCACACCTGCGCCAGTCTCATCAGCAAACTCCATCCTGGCGAGGCCCAGCTGAAATTCGAAGAGGCAAGCCTGGGCAGCAACGACGTCGTCGAGTACACCTACGTCGAGCGCGGAAGCTACCTCAGCCCCGGTTCCGCGCCCTGCGGTCGGCTGGTGGTGAAGCCCCTGAACCGGGCCTTTCCGACCGATGGCACCCCCACAGGTGGTGTCTGGAACGCGGCGCTCGGCGCAGATCCGCTGACGGCCAACGCTCGGCGCAAGATGACGCTGGCGGCGCACAGCCTGTCCGACAAAGCCCGCGCCGCGAAGATCGATGCCATCCGCAGCCTCACAAGCCCGAACGGCTATCTACGCATGCTTGCCGATCGCATCGTCGATCTGTACGTCGCGGGGCTGATCCAGTACGACCCGGAGACGGGAAACATCTCCAAGGTACCGAACAAAAGCCATGCCGAGAACTTCTCCGCCAAGGAGGTTTCCGAGGTGATGAAGCTCTACGGCACAGCGCTGAAACAGGTAGAAGGCAAGCTGAACAGCGACTTGGCCAGGGCTCGCGAGGCCTCTTTCACAGACACGGCAAAGGACGGTGAAACTGGCTTCTTCACGGACGCCCGAAAGATCCTTCAGCAAGGCGGCTGGATGGGCGCAGCCTCGACTTACCGGACCATGCTGGACATGGTCTCCATGGCATTCGCAGGGGACAAGCAGTCGCCATTCCGCTTCGAAGGGCGCGATGAAGCCATGGGAAACCTGGTGTCCAGTTCCGGCGGCATTGCCACCCAAATTGCTTCGTTGCGCACCCTCATCAACCGGATGATGGACTCGGACACGGCCAAGGAGGTGCTCACAGCCACGCTTGGCGACGAGTCCCAGACCGTTATGACGCCGCCGACGATAAACGAGGCAACCCTGGACAAGATCGGCACCTCGAAGCTCTCGACAAACGAGCTGATTGAAACCCTGTACGGCACGTCCACTATCAACGGAGCACGCAACTGGTTGATGAAGAGCATGACCATCTCCGGAAATGCAGATCCGTTGTTCCAGATGAAGTCGATCGGGGACATGACTACAGCCCTTGCAGAAGCCTTCGTTGCATCGGAGTTGGTCTTCCGCACGGCGATTGCGACTTCAAAGACCGCACTCACCTGGGCGAAGTCCAACGCTCTGGGGGGCGTGGTGAATGCAGTGACTGGCGCTGGCGACGGAGCCATCGAGGCCATTACTGGCGCTCAGTACATCGCTGAGCAGGTCTTCGTGATGATGAAGGTGCTGACGGCCGCTTTGGTCGCCCTGGGGTATGCGTTCTCCACCTGGATTCCGGCGATTCCCTACATCGCGTTCCTGCTCGCCGGGCTGGGCTGGCTCTTCGGACTCTTCATGACGATGTTCGCGATGAACATCTGGGCGGTGATGCACACCACCCCTGCGCGCAACGACTCTTTCATCGGATCGGAGGCGCAAGGCTATTTGCTGTGGGTGGCGCTATTCTTCAGGCCCGTGATCGCGGTATCGGCGCTCTCGCTTTCGTACATCATCGCGCCGCCGGTCGTGAAGCTCGTGAACATCACGCTGCTGCCCCTGATGTTCGCCAGCAACGTGTCCACCAACGCACTGTCCGTGGTCACCATGACGTTGTTCGGCCTCGTCTTGTACTTCACTGTGATCAAGGGCGTGCTGATGATGATCTACATGATCCCTCAGTCTTTCCCCGACGACGTGATGCGCATCATCAGCGCCGGCATTGGCGACCTTGGCCAGGGCAAGGCCATGAACACCATGGAGACCAGCGAAGGAAGCAGCCGCGTGGGCCTGCAAACCCTGCAAGGTGTGGACAAGGCCTCGGGTGAGAGCTTCAAGGCCAAAATCAAGAGCGACCGGAATGCGGCAGAACGGGCTTCCAACTCGGCCGCAGCTGCGACGAGGGACATCCCCGCGAAGCCGAGCCAAATGTCTGGGAGCGCAAAGAGCTTCGAGGAATAAAAAAAGGGGTCTGTGGGCCCCTAATTACTTGGATTGATTCTTCTCTCAGACCACGCCGAGCGTTTGGTTTGCGTGATGCCCCTTGAAGGCCTCAGCAATGCTCATGCGTTCCGGGTCGGACTTGTTCTTCAAATCCAACTCCACAATTCTGGCCCGAGCGACTTGCACAACCTTTTGCCGGAACTGCTCACGCAACTCCGGTGTCAGCTCAGTCTCCATCGCTTTCAGCACTCCATTGATCACGATGAAAGCCGCAGAAGCCTGGGCGTTACGCTCTTTCAACGCGCTATCAAGCTTCCCAGCAAGGGCCCGCCATTCGCCGACCTGCCGATCTGCAGTGCGGTTGGCATCACGCAGCATTCGGCGAGCGTGATCCGCATCCGCCTGCGCAAACGCAGCAACGCTTTCCGCGCCATTGGCTCGGCCACTTTCCATCGCGTCTGCAATACCACGTGCGAGACCCATCACAAGCTCCTTGATGCCACTTCGCCCCGAAGATAGACGACCTCGCAAATTTACGCAACAAGCTATTGCAAAAATCACAGTAAAGCGATAAGCACATCACGGACGGCCGCGTTCCGCGGCCGACAGTCAGTCGGTCAGATCGAGAATCTTGGACCCTTCAGCGTGTTCGGCCGCGAAATGCCGCAGCGCATGGTAGGAATCGACCAGGTAGCCGCTCTCCGTGGCGTTGGCGACACGATTGATGGCGAACATGCTGACGACGATGCCTGCAGCGTCCGCGGACACCTCATGCGAGAAGCCGTTGGGCGATTTGAGCTGAAACCGCTCCTCCTGCGCAGGCCGCATGTAGAACCCGCCATTGCTCAGCTCATGTGCCGTCCACTTGCAAACGCTGTACTGCGGGCAGAGCCCTTTCATCCATGCGTGGAGCGACGATTCCATCACGGGGGCCAAATCGCCGAAATGGGTGGCGTAGTACGTCGCCTGGTCTTCCAGGGCAACGGCGTAAGAGGTGATGCGGGGCTCGTCCATGGGTCTACAGGGGGTGAGGCAGCCCCGGATGGTACCGGGGCCCCACTACGGCCCGCCCAGCCCCCGAAACCCGTGATCCCCCACCCTCCCCTGCTGTGGTGCCGGCACGGCACCTTGCAGGGCCTCCTGCAGCGCCTGCTCGACCACAGGGGCATGCTCAGGGCGATCCAGTTGC
>NZ_FONX01000035.1 GCF_900113035.1 Paracidovorax wautersii
CCCCCAGTAATTACCATAGACAGCTCGGCCTCTTACAAGGCCTCGCTCCAGAATGGCACATGACACCGCATAACAATTGCCAGGCCAATCGCCGAGGGGCATGCCGATACGATCCACGATCTGAGAAATACTCAATTCGATCAGCAATCTCAAAGGCTTCACTGGTATGTGACCATTCAGGAGATTTCAGGAGGGGGAACCGCGTAGATTCGTCCTTGCGCCTCACCCCCATAGCCGGCATTGACCAGCACCGGGGCGACAAAAATCGTCTTGCGAAGAGTGCGTTCTGGACCGTAAGGCTGGCGCCTAAAGTGGCCGCGTCGAAAATGGGCGGCGATTGTTTTCCCACTCTCCGCGACCTCCCGGATATGGCGTGCCGCAATGGACTGGGCGAACATCTTGCCCGCAAAGCGCACCTTGGAGTACCCAGCCTTAAGCAGTGTGTTCTCAATGGTTTTAACCGCTCCTGGCTTTATAGCCGCCTGCAATGCAACCAATGCTTCCGCTGGAGTGTCACGCCCCCAGTCGTCCGATATATCCTGGGGCTCGACCGCAAGGTAGAACAT
The DNA here is from genome assembly GCF_900113035.1 of Paracidovorax wautersii. GTDB lineage: Bacteria > Pseudomonadota > Gammaproteobacteria > Burkholderiales > Burkholderiaceae_C > Paracidovorax > Paracidovorax wautersii. Next base: position 567 of record NZ_FONX01000035.1, read on the forward strand.
TGTGTTCACAATGAGTGAAAGTGCCTTCTGCAACAGCGGCCCCTTTTCCGCCAAACGTTCCACTGGAGCGGGCACCTTCACCACTTGGCCATACTGTCGCTCAAGCCGCCTTTCCATTCCTGCCATTTGTTCATACATTTTTGCATTTGCAGCAAGAACATCTGCAATGGAGTCAACCAGAGCTTGCGATACAAGCTTCGATGGCTCATTGAGAAGAACAGACACTCCAATCATTGACTCACCCATTGGCAGTGATAGGAAATGGGGCTGACCAAATCCCTGAGGCACAAGGTCAATCGTCATTCTGTCATCCAAGCACGCGACAAAAGCACCTTCAATATTGACCCCATCATTGCTCAGACCAGATTCCGCGCCAAAGTGCAGGTAAAAGCATTTCGCAGGGAACACCAACTCCCCGCAGGGAATGTCTTCGGCATCGGTGATAAGCAGGGTTTGTCTCAAAGACTCAGAAAGATCAAATATGATTTTTCCTCCGTCCATGTATGATCCGAATACTTGCGTATTGACCATTTCGCACTGCAGCGGACCAGGTCCATTTTCCCTTCCAATTTTTGCCGCAGCCCTTTTCAACAGAGGAAGAAGTTGTTCGCGTACAAACGCCATACGAGCAGCCTCGCCCCGCTTGCTCTCTGCGATGAAATGTTTGCCGACATGGATTGCGAATGGCCTCGTTGCCTCATACCGGATAGGCGCATAGACACTTCGCTTGTTGATCTTGATCTGCATGATCTCCCTTGCTCTCACGGTTGCCGCGAGCCTGAACGACATCAATAGTCGCTGCCGCCATAGCCCTGGGACAGATTCTCGAACCGCGTCTGGTTCTTCTGGAAGAAGAGCTTCACGGTGCCGGTCGGACCGTTCCGCTGCTTGCCGATGATGACTTCGGCGATGTTCGGCTCCTTGGACTCCTTGTTGTAGTAGTCGTCGCGGTAGATGAACATGATGATGTCCGCGTCCTGCTCGATGGCGCCCGATTCCCGCAGGTCGGACATCATGGGCCGCTTGTCGGCGCGCTGCTCCACCGAGCGATTGAGCTGCGAGAGCGCGATCACCGGGCACTGCAGTTCCTTGGCCAGCATCTTCAGCCCCCGGGAGATCTCGCCCAGTTCGGTGGCGCGGTTGTCGGCGTTGGCGGTACCAGAGCCGCTCATCAGCTGCAGGTAGTCCACCACGATCAGGCCCAGCTTGCCGCACTGGCGCGCCAGTCGCCGGGCGTTGGCCCGCAGCTCGCCCGGCGTCAGGCCCGGCGTTTCGTCGATGTGCAGCGACACGGTGCGCAGCCGCTCAATGGCCTCGGTCAGGCGCGGCCATTCCTCGTCGCTGAGTCTGCCGGTGCGCAGGTTGCCCTGGTTCACCCGACCGATGGAACCCACGATTCGTACCGCCAGTTGGCTGGCGCCCATTTCCATCGAGAAGATGGCGACCGGCAGGCCTTCATTGAGCGCCACGTGCTCGGCGATGTTCACGGCGAACGAGGTCTTGCCCATGGAGGGGCGCGCGGCCAGCACGACTAGATCACCTGCCTGCAGGCCCGAGGTCATGCGGTCCAGGTCGGCGAAGCCCGTGGGTACGCCGGTCACGTCCATGGGGTTGTCGGCCATCTCCTGGACCTGGTCCAGCAGGTCGATCACCAGCGTGTCCAGCGACTGGAAGCCCTGCTTGTTGCGCGAGCCCTCCTCGCCGATGGCGAAGATCTTGGCCTCGGCCTCGTCCAGGATCTTCTCCACCGTCTTGCCCTTGGGATTGAAGGCGTTGGTGGAGATCTCGTCGCTGGCCGTGACCAGCTTGCGCAGGATGGAGCGCTCGCGCACGATCTCCGCATAGCGGCGGATGTTGCTGGCGCTGGGCACGTACTGCGCCAGATTGTTCAGGTAGGTGATCCCGCCCACCTCATCGGCCTTGCCCAGGCTTTGCAGTTCCTCGAAGACCGTGATCACGTCGGCCGGCTTGCTGGCATTGACCAGCTTGCCGATGGCCGCATAGATCAGCTGATGCTCAAGCCGGTAGAAGTCACTGTCCACCAACAGGTCACCCACGCGGTCCCAGGCGTTGTTGTCCAGCAGCAGGCCACCCAGCACGCTGGACTCTGCCTCAACGGAGTGTGGTGGCACACGGAGCTGCTCCAATTGTTCATCGCGCATTTCAATATCCCTGCTTACCAGCCAGCTCGGCCTTGATCTGATTCACCATCTCCGGGTACTTGATCTCCAGTCCAAGGAAATCAGAAATTCGGGAATGTAAGAGCGATTCGTCATCCCAAGGCTTATCGGTGATATGCCCCAGAGACTCTGCTAGGAGCGACTTGGCTAAACCCTGGGACGCCATCCAGGCAACTGACCATACAGCTGCCATTTCTTCGCTTGCCGGGTCATTCCAGTCGCGTTGGTACCTAGCCTCAAATGTCGCCTTCATATCGACTTCAAGGTCGCTCTCGGTCAAGGAGGTGGGCTTCATGGCATCCGGACTTTATATGGTTGATGCTTTGATTTTGAGGGTACTTGTACCCCGCGTCAAGAACTTTTGACGTGCTGTTTGAAGTTTTTTTCTGCATGTGCCAGCAGTTCATCTTTAAGGGGGCGGAACTTGGGTGAGTCAGAGCGAACAAGAAACGCCTTGAATGTGTTGATCGAATAGCCAGCAGGTCCCATTCCCAAGTTGAAGATCGCAAGCGCTGCAGGCTGACTCAAGCCGCTCGCATCGACCAGCTCGCGCAGACGCTCATTGTTTGTTTTCATAGGGTTCATGTACCTTCTTTTACCAAAGTCAGCAATTGCCACGCAGCTTGTTGCTTTCTGTTCCAGGCGTCTTCGGCCGACTCTTCCCCCATCCATTCGCAGTCCAAGGAGCCTGGCTCTAGACCAAGGCGCATTTCGACTTCTGCAACGGACGAACATTGCAAGGGATTGCGCAGCGGCTTCACGCCGCCCGAACGCCCGATTCCTCCGAAGAAGTACCGCGCCGTAAACGCCCCCTCTCCCTCGCACTCCATCTGCGCAAAATAGCTCGTGTCACCGTCAGATCGACCGGCATCAGCAGGCCGAATGAAAAGCGCCCGCTTGAGATGAAGCCCCAGTAAGCTGCAAGCGGCATCCGCTAAATCTTCCCCCTCGACCTCCACAAACGACGTTTCAAAAGGCAGCAGGAAACGTAGCTGGTATTTCATGGCTCTGCTTCCTCGACTACTTCATGAGCGACCACACGACGAACTGGCCACGACGCTCCCAGGTAATCAAACCCTTCTTGCGCAGCGCCTGCAGACGGCGGTCCACCACTCGAAATTCTTCCTTTGGCTGGTTCATCAGCGGCTTGGCCTCGGCATCCAGCGCCGTGGTCAATGCAGCTGCCGTGTTCTCGCCGGAGGCGATAAGGGCCAGCATCTTCTTATCGAAGTCGGTGTAGTCGCGAGCTTGCTTCGTCATAGTCTTTCTTGATGATTTAGGCCACTTGTTCTGCAAGCAGCTGGTGCCCGACTTCGGTTAGGCCTTCGCCTTCGCCTTCGATTGCACCCCACATCACCAGCGTGCTGCGACAGGTCATCAGCCCGCGCGCATCGCTCATCCGACCAGCACTGAGCTTGCGGCCATCACGAACGGCTTCCAGCACTTGGCGGTGACCACTGTTCATGCGGGCTCGCATTTGCTTCAGAGTAGGCGTGGTCATGATGGGGCGGTTTCCTTGGTGTCAGGTGTTTTCGATATGCGCAGCCAAGATGCGCATGCTGCGATTCCGAGAGTTGCCCGCTGGGCGGTAAATCTCAGCTCCAGGCCGATAGCGCTCACCGCTCGCGTCACACACGCCAGGCTTTCGAGCTTTGCACTTCGACCAGAGTTGACCCGAGTACACCTCGCCCAAGTCGCGGACGGTCAACGACGCCAGACCGTCGCCTGGGCGCTCGTTAATCGAAAGCAGCTTGCTCATGGGGCGTTTTCCCTTCATCAGCTCTTGGTGATTTTGCGGCGCACTGCAGTCACATGACCGCCGCGACTTTGGCCTTGCACGCGGGCCAACTCGACACGCAGGAGCACAAGCATCTCTGCATCAGTACAGGTGAAACGATCCGTCATCTTGGCTTCGTCTAGCAGCTGCGCGTCAGCAGTTTGTGCCCGTCGAAAAGCATTCCTAGCAGCAACTCTTGCGATGCTGCGCAAGATGTGCGCAGTGGGGGCGCTCATGCTGCTCATGGCTCTGGTTTCCTACATGTTCCGGACGTTGCCGTCGCGATTCATTACCGCCTGCACGGTCACACCGGCAGCTTTCTTGACCTCTTCCAAAATTGCCGACAATGCAATCGCTGCGTCGATAAGTTCGTGCTCGATCTCTTCAACAGTCCAGTTCTTTCCAGGGCTGAAGTGCTTCTCCAGCATGCTGACCAGTTCTGACGGCATACCTTCGGCAGGGAGCACCGGCTTGTCGCTCAAATGCTGGTAATCCCAGCCAAACCAGTACCAACCTACTGGCCGATGATCACCGTCCCCAAAGCCACGGAAAGTGATGCCCCCATGGCACTCAAACTCCAATGCGTCCATGTCGGCGATCCAATGGTCTTTAGGGACCCCAAGGTAGCCGCAGTACCCGTCAAATCCTTGGATGACAAGACCTCGAAAGGGCGTTCCATGAAGTGACTTGTCAAATAGCGCCATACATTTTTCCCTCGATTTATTCAATTGAATCCTGTCTGATCATGTTCAAACAGGTTAGGGTTGCCGCGACGTTCAACCTCTTCGCGAATCCTCTGCGCGTTCTGCCGAAGACTGGCCAGCATTTCCGCGACATTCGATTCCGTGCATCCGACTTTGAGCAACGTGCTGAGAGCATGAACCGCTCCTTGCTGGACAAATTGCTGCGCCAGAAGTTGTTCGTCCTCCATCTCGCGAAGCTGGTTGACAAAAGCCGATGGCCCCTGCGAACTAATCTCTTCGATGCTTGCCATACTTTGCTTCCCTTCGCTCAGGTCGCCAGCAATTTGCGGCCGTCGTCGGTGAGGCGCAGCCACACCTCGCCCGTGGGCAGACCCAGCGGGCCGCACAGCATCCGCGAAGACTTCAACAGACCGGCGTCGATCAATGCTTTGATGCGGGGACGCACAGGCTCCGCCGTCAGCGCCTTGCCCGACTCGTTCAACGTATCGACGCGCTGGAGGATATCGGTCGTGGTGCTCATGGATGCTCCCTCCTTTTTCCTTTGCTATTCAGATTCCAAGCCAGCCGGCACAAACCATCAAGCGACTTGATGGTGACCCCCGAGCGCACAAGGGATTCCACGGTCGCAGGGTGGACGGTGCGGGTAGCGACAGCACGTGGCATCTGGCCTCTTGGCGGTGGTTAATGCCTTGATTGTAGGGGCACTTGTACCCCGATTCAAGGAATTTTTATATGCTGCTTGAAGTTCTTTTCTGCATGTGCCAGCAGCTCATCCTTGAGGATTGAGATACGTCGCAAGTTTGCGTTCCAGTTGTGTGAGGCCTGGACCGTTCCAGGGTCTGGCTTATTTTTCGTAGGCCGGCATGCTCGTATGAGCTTCGCAGGGTTTTTTACGACTTCAACGACAAGGAACAGGTCTTCTGGAACGAAGGCGTCTTGTAGCAGTGCACAGGATGCTTTCGTATGGTTTATTTCCGAATATCTGCAGCAGTCACGTTTCGCCAACTACCGTCCATTACTTTCGACCAGTCAGAATGATCGAATCCGCCAATTCGCAGGCTCCACTTCGCTGTGCCGCTCCAGGTGGGTAGTCCAGGCCCAGTGAACGCCCATTCACCAGTATGAATTTTCAAGCCTTGATGGTTTGGGAGATGCTCACCAGGGAGAGTTATTGGAGTGTAGACAAGAGGGAATTCGTCTGGAAGGTCCGCGATCGCGGCCTTGAGTTCACCGACCGTCTTCGCATATGAACTTCTGTAGAAACGCTCAAAGTCCTCATCCTCCTTTGACTTTGGGAGTGGCACGCCAAAGTGTTTACGGATATCTGTATCGAAGGCAAAAGTCAGAAACTCCACATGATCCGATCTATGGTTGCGGATACTGGGCTGAATGTTGAATGGCTCAAGCTTTTTGAAGAAGTCACTCTTCACCGCTTCTTCCGCACGTCCTCCTTCTACCTTAACAGTGACGCGGAATGGTAGATCTTGGCCTCCAACTTCGTGATCCTTATCGATATCGTAGATATCTACTAGCGTGAATTTCATATCGCCACCTCTCTTTACTTGGAGTAATCCCGCATCCAACGCCGAGCTTGTGCCAGGCAGGCTTTGCATGTGACCTTGGGTTGGAAGGATTGGCCGTCGCCGTCGTGGGCACGATCAACGACGGATGACCAGCGCTTGCCGTTCGTGCCGCTGGCCGATGTGCAAAGGAAGTCGCCAGCCTGGCGCTTCAAACGCCCTGCCTGCAGTTCTTCAAGCAGGTAGACAGCTCTACGGTTCTTTGCTGCGGCCATCACCCCAGGAGGTCTCAGAGAGGCCGGAAAGCACATCTTTAATACCCACATCCCAGCGCACTGGCAGCACGATCCGCCCATTGAATGCTTCGGCATCGGCGCGCAGCGCGTTGAGCTGCAGCCGGCGCTCCTCGGTCTTGGCCGCCTCGGCGTCATGCCAGGCCTGCGCTTCGCGCTCGATCTCCTCGTGTGTAGCGCAGACGAAGAAACCCGAGCCGTTGAGCCATACACGCACGGCCGTGCCAGCAGCCGGCGCACCGCGGCACAACCGAAGTGCGACACCATTGACCGTCACACTCCCGTCAGCCGCAACCTCGGCCGAGTGCTGGCCATGCCTCACCGTGTTGAACCACATAGGGTCCAACATGCCAGGGCCTGCGACAGGGTAGGTCTGCATTGGCTGCTTTCCTCTCAGTAAATCTGCTGCCACTCCATGGTGTGGTACTGTGTTCCACAAGGACCTTCAAAGGGTTCCATGCCCTCCAGACGAGTACCTGCGAGCCCCATCCACACGACGCGAGCCTTCACCATCTCAGCGATCAAAGTACGGCCGTCCTCGGCCCAGGCTTGTGCGACGCCTCCTCGCACATCAAACGACACGCTTCCTGGCACTGCTACAGGCTCTCGGACTTCCCGCTCAAAATTGGATCAAGCTAGGGTTGACCTCAATGCCGTGGTGCTGATTCATCAGATCGCAAAAAATCAGCCAGTCATCCGAGCTTGGTGCTACGTGGGTGCAATGCAGGCACTGCGCCGCGCCACCCATCTGCTGGGTGACAGTCGTATGCACATCAAGCCCAAACCGTTTGGAAAAACGTCCCACAGTTGACCCATCCAGCGCGTGCACCCAAACGGTAGATCCATCAGCGCTCAACTGCACATGTTCGAATTGGTAGACCGAATCCATTGATTCTCCTGCTGGATCAGGATCGAACAGGGGAGAACTGCGCAGCCAATTCATTGACCGAGCCAAGCTCATCCTTGGTTTTCAGTTCGCCAGCGGCCTCAAGCCTTGATAATGCCTGCCCAACCGCCATCGGCCCCAGCTCCATCATGCGTGCGAGGACGTAGGCGTCGCATGGCTTACGCTGATACCGCAGCAATGCCAGAACCTGCTCATCGGCGCGACTCGAAAAGTCTGGCATCCGGATTAGCGAGCTTTCCAAAGTCCGGCTTCTCATCATTTACGCCGCTTCGGCGCCGCAGTCAGCTTTTGCGCGAAGGCAAGCTTTTCCACTTGCTCCTGGCGGGCCTTGGCCAATCGCCCCATCACCGTTTCAGTATCCCCTGGAATTCTGAACAGCTGGTGTGGGCGACGATCCAACAGGCGATCATCTTTTTGCTGTGGCATGGTGCTCTTTCATTCACTCGGCTGGTACGCCATTGGGGTGCCGCCGGCGCACGCTTTCAGCCCAAAACTATCCTTGGAATTCGGGCAATGCGTCGTACTCGGCCTGGGTCATCATCACCTCTTCGGTGGTG
>NZ_FONX01000040.1 GCF_900113035.1 Paracidovorax wautersii
GCATCCACCGAGAAACGCGCATTTCTTCGCGCGAGGCAGCTGCTTGAGGCTGTATTCAGCCTTCGACGCGGTAGAGCGATCAGGAAATGACTTGAACGCGGCCACCGCAACGGGCTTCTTGGCACGGGTGTACCGCGCGCCTTTTCCCTTGGCATGCGCGACAACCCGCTTTTCCAGGTCATTGGTAATGCCAGCGTAGAAAGAACCATCTGCACAGAGCAGCAGGTAAACGCACCAGCCAATGTGTTTCGGCGACAACATGCAATCCACTATACCATGTTATTGCTTTTTTTGAGATTCGAAATAGAATTTCGTCATGCCTATCCGAATCATCGAATCCGACACTGCGGTTTCCATCCCTGCTTTCACCAACACCAATCCCTTGGTCATCGACTTTTTCTCAGGGCTCCCCGAGTCGCAGCGAGACGCGGCACTGGAGCGCGCGCTGGCCATCGGCGTGATGGCGCTGCGGCACGACAAAATCGCGGCCTTCCTGGCCAGCACCGAGAGCGAGCTTGGCGTCCACCTGGAGGCGCTGAAATCCTTGTTCGTCACCAATCAGATGCGCCGCCAGTCCGCGCCCGTCAAGGGCGAAGAGGGCGAGACGTCGGTGGCCAACGCCATGGTCACCTTCACAGAAGTGCGACAAATCAAGGATGAGGTGCAGCTGGTCGGCCGCACGGCAGGCGCGATCAAGGGAAACAAGACAGGCGATATCGTCGTCACGGTCGGTGATGGTGAAGATGCCCCAGTAATCGTCGTCGAATGCAAGCTCGACAAGTCGATCCGGCTGGGCAATCCGGCAGCTGACGGCCTCACCCGAGGCAAGAGCGACACAGCCTGGTCTCAGCTGATCGAAGCCAAAGCCAACAGACAAGCCGATGAGGCGATCATGGTATTCAGCGCAGACAGTGCCGATCGGACCATCGGCGCCTTCACGGACTCGGTGCGCTACATCGACGGTGTGGGGTTCATTGCCCTGGTGGACATCGTCCGCGGTGATTTCCGCAGCCTGCTCATTGCGTACGAGTTGGCCAGGGAAAAGGTGCTGGCCAAGCGCAAGGTCCCGATCGACAGCGAGGTGCTCAATACGCTGGTAAGCAAGCTCTGCGCGGATCTGCAGCTGGCATCCCAGATCAAGCAACATCTCGAATCAGCTGCCAGTAGCCTCGCGGCTGCGGGGGAGCAAGTTGATCGGGCGTTAGGCGCAGCCACGGCGACCCGTGACGCCCTTCTGAAATACCTGCAGCAAGGGCGCCTGGACAACAGCCAGCTGCTCAAGCTGCTGGTCCCCCACAAGGCACTGCCGTAAACAGCGCCCTTTGGCCTACAGACCGCCGTGGCTCTTGCCTGGCCTGGTAGGCGGCTGAGCAGGAGCCATGGCGGCATCAAGGACCGCCTTTTCATCCAGAGCCTTCCGCCGTTCGGGACGTTCCTGCTGGATCTTCAGCTGCCGCACGAGCACATTCAGCTTGTCCTGCCAAATCTTCAGGAGTCCAGAATCTTTTTGCCCCTTCGCCTTCGCAAGCCGGCCGCGTGCCTTGCTCAGTTCCGTCTTGAAGCGGCGCCGCTTCGTGATAGCCATAATTGGGACCCCTCTGCGTCAGATGATGATGAATGCCATCACGGCGATGGCAAATCAAGCATAGCCGCTTGTAGGGAGGCCTCCCGAGGGGCAGCGGATCGATCACCGCAGATCGAATCGAGTTCCCGATCACTGTCGTCCACGATGATGAGCCGAGGCGCCCCGTGGTCGCCTTCGGCGCCATTGGGGTAGTAGTAGGCGGTCCGAAGAAGGCCTGCCTCCACCTGCTCAGGATCTCGCACGTAGAAGTGCTTCTGCAGGTATCCCGCATATGACGTCCACTGCAGCTGCGCCAGATCCACGCCGGGGCGCATCGCCATGTCGTCAAACCGATGCGCGCTGTAGCTCGCGATATCCGCATCAGACAGGATCTCCAACCCAACCTGCTTCAGCAGGCGGTCCGCGGCCCACGTGACTGCGACATCGCCAGGCACCTGGACCCATGACGCATCGACGTCCACGGCAGCCACCACCTGGTCTGCTCGAAACACGATGAAGCTATCCCCACTCCCTTCGGCCTCGTTGGCATACACGACACCATCGAACCCCTTGGAAAGCAGCAGCTCGCGAAGAGCTGCGTTGTTGTCTCGCGCGTTGAAGACTACCGTGTACTCGTCTTCAGAAAGGCTCACGCCCTGCCTGCGCACCTCGCGCATGACGCTCTGGTAATGCCATGTCCCCAGATCCGGCAAGCGCAGGGGGTTGCCGATGCGCAGGTAGAAGTCGAACACGTTGCCGAACCCTGACGCATGGGTCCGCGTGCCGAAATGCGCGCCAAGCTCCTTGTCGCCAGCGGGCAGCTCGAATGCATCGAAACCCAGCGCCTCTGACGGCCTCGTGACGCGCGGCCTGCTTTTTTCCAGAAGCGCCCGGGCCCGCACAGCGTCCTCGGGCGACACCCCGCGGTTGGCGGCCATACCCATGGCGACCCAACGCTCAAGGATGACTGGCACGTCATTGGCCTCTGGAATTCCATGCTGGTCTGCCAGCGCCTGCAATTCGGCAGTCGCCTTCGCATCGCCAGGGCGCGTCTCACCGGGCACCACTTTCACTACCGTTGTGCCGTGGTGCACCATCAGCGGCTGCCCATCGGGACGGACGACGGCTGATCCCGCGAACCAGGACTGAAATTCTTCTGCAGTTGCTGGCTTGAACATGGCTACCTGCCCCCGTACGTCGATTGTCAGGTCGAACTCGATCACGGCAGGATCGAAGACGACCACCTCTTCATAGTCTGACCTGACCACGATGCCGTCGAAGCCCGCCTTCATCAGGACCTCACGCCACGCGGTCTCAAGGCCAGCACGTTCCGCTGCATCTGAGTAGAAGGCCGAGGCCGTGTCGTACCGATAGGGGTTCTGAAGCCGGGCCCATACGGGGTATACAACCTGGCCGTCCCCACCAAGGCGGCAGGCCATGTCAGCGTATTGGCTGGCCAGCTCCGGCTTGGATGTCAGGTACACGCCCAAACCGGCGCCGTCGTGGCCACTGTTGGACCCCAGGTGCTCCAGCGAGAAGTGATCGATCGGCGATGCAGACCCGTGATACAGCTTGACGGGAAGTCGTTCCACGATCAACGTCCGAGGTCCGGGACAGTATCCACGGGAACGGCCCGGGGCGCGGCATCCTGGCCCTCTCCGTGCCCGACAGACGGCATCACCACATCGCGGATGTGCTCCTGAGAATCCAGTTGTGCGAGCGCGTACGCCAGGTCCACCAGATCCTGGCCATCGAGCTGCGCCAGGTCGTTGCCGGCGAGCTTCTCGCCCACGCGACGCACCGATGCCTCGACCTCTCCCAACCAGTGCTGGGCGCTTCCTTCGAGGGCTGCAGCGGTGGGCCTCACGCCCCTGGCAACCGCTTCTTCCACGGCGAAGGCGAACAGCTCATCGTCAGCCAGCGCGTCGATCGCCCCTGCCCGCGCGACGCGCGCCGCGGCCGCATCGTGCACCTGGCGCTCCAAGGCCCCATCTGGGCGATCCACCCACGCCTTCACCTGGTCCACCAGGCGGCTGTACTGTTCACCTCCCAGAGCATCCCGGCCGTGTCGCCGGATCATTTCCTGCAGGAAGATCGCACCCTCCCTGCCGGCTGGAATGCGATCGGCCAGCAGCACGGTCGTTCCGGTATTTGGGTCGGTGAAAGACTTGGCCCGAGTCCCTGCCAGTGGGCTCGTATCGACGCCCTGGCCCACCAGTTCTGCGCGCGTGGTCACGATGACCTTCCCGATGCCCTCCTGCAGGTCGATCGGAGACACCTGAACCACTTGCGAGATCGCTTCGCGCACGGCCTCGGGCGTGGACATGCCGAATGCACCGGCAACTCCGAAGTCCTGCAGGCATTGGCCAATGCGCTCACCGACAGCACGGAAGGGCTCATAGGCCACAGCCTGGCCCAGCATCTCATGGCCCATGACCGCGCTCAAGCCCTCGTAGATGTGCTCGGGGACGCCCTTGATCCGGCCATGCTCCCCAACGGTTATCAAGCGACTCAGGCTGGGGTCTGTAGGATGGGCGATGCGTGGGTCCGATGAACCACCGCGCCACATTCCCTTACGCATGACGGGAACAGACGTCGAATCAGGTGTGACCACTTGCGGAAGGAAGCGATTCCCCTTCTCCTCGTCGCGCGCCCGTTTGGTCTCCAGATAGGAGAACGTACGCCATGCAGGGTCGTCTGGCCCGATATCGTTGTCCATGAACTCGCCAAGCCGCCGCACTTCGGAAGGGGCAGGCTCGATGTCGTGGAAGTCAAAGGAAAGGCCACGAGTGACCGCCACAAAGCACCACCGAACGCGATCTTCAAGACAGCCAAAGCCCTTGCCCTTGATGACCGCCTCATGGGTGTCGTATCCCATGTCACGGAGGGTATAGCGAAGCAGGTTAGCGCTCGCCGAAGCCCGGTATGGGACCACGTTTTCGATCACGACCAGCGCAGGTTGCAGGCGACCAATAAGGCTGAGCGTGGGCACTACCAGGTGACCAACGTCCGCGTCATCTTCCATCATACCAAGGCCCTTGCGAGCCCGCCCTGCCGTAGAAGCCGCGCTACAGGGGATGCCCCCTTCCAGAATGTCGCAGTAAGGCAGCTTCGACAGAAGCCAGTCGTCCTGCATCAACTCCTGCATCGGCATCCCCAGGCCCATCGTCTTATCGTTCCAAAGATCGTTGGCCTCGATGCTGTGCATGAGGAGGTCTTCGCGGATCTCGTTGGCCACGGCCAGACTCGCGTCGAGCCCCGCATCCTTGAGCCCCTGATGGATCGCATGCGAGAGGATGCCGCCGCCGTGCGAAAGGCTCGCCACCTGCAGCGGCTTGCCCTCGGCCAGCTTCTCACGTAGGCGAGCGAGGCGGCCCACGCGCTTGACCTCCGATGCCATCGGCAACAGATAGACCGCCTTGTCGGTGAAAACCACGCGGATCGACTCCATGCCCTCAAAGATCGACAGCAGCTTCTCGCTGTTGATGTCGATGACGGGCAACACCTTTCCGTTTTTGTTCTTCGACGACACCACACGTGATCCGTCGCTCTTCTTCGTGATCGTCACACGCTGGCCGTCCACATCGACTTCGAACTGCTCGCCCGGCGAGAACCCGGCCCTCACGAGTTGGAGCGAGTCAAAGTAGACGCGGGGTTTGCCCCGATGGCGGCCGATCTTCTTGACGAATGCATCCATGTTCTTCTCCCTCAGTAGCCAATTGCCGGGGCGCCCGCCGCCCCTGAAGCGATTTCAGCGGAATCCTCCACCCTCCCCTGCTGTGGTGCCGGCACGGCACCTTGCAGGGCCTCCTGCAGCGCCTGCTCGACCACAGGGGCATGCTCAGGGCGATCCAGTTGC
>NZ_FONX01000044.1 GCF_900113035.1 Paracidovorax wautersii
GCCCACCGAGAAGGGCATCCGTCTCATCTCGTACTTGCGCGAGAACGGCGCCGAGTTCTTGACGTCTGCGCAGACGACGGGCGAGTGGGAGGCCTGCTTGAAAATGATCGAGCGCGGCGAGTTCGAAGCCGATCAGTTCATGGACGGAATTCGCCAGACGACCCGTGATCTGATCGAGATCCTGCGACAGCAGTCTCTGACGATTCCTGGCGCAGTGTTCGAGCCGGTCGGCGCGCCATGTCCGCAATGTGGCCAGGGCGTGGAGGCGAACGTCGCCGGATTCCAGTGCAGTGCTGGATGCGGGTTCACCCTGCGCCGTGAAATCGCTACCCGCCAGATGACGAACCAGGAGATCGCCACTTTGCTCAAGACGGGTGAGTGCACTGGGTTGAAGGGTTTCTACAGCGCCAAGAACAAGCGCAAGTTCGACGCGACCCTCTTCATCGAAGGAACGGAAATCAAGTTCCGCTTCGAAGAACAGCCGCAGACGTCACTGTCGTGCAAATGTCCGAAGTGCGACAGCACCATGGCCAGCAAGGAACGTCTGGTACTTTGCACGGAGTGCGACTTCAAGGTGTGGCGAGAGGTGTGCAAGAGGGACTTGACCGACGCCGAGATGGTCAAGCTGCTCACCGCGGGAAAGATCGACCTCGTCAAGGGCTTCAAGAGCAAGATGGGCAAGAAGTTCGACGCTGGCGTGAAGCTCAACCTGGGTGATGGCAAGGTGGAGCTGGTGTTCGCCGAACGCTGAAAGGAAGCGCAATGCTGATTCACCTGACGCCCCGGCTGTACGTGACCTACGTGCCTGCCCGCAACTGCTCCCTGATCGATCTGACCTGTCCTGAATTGGGCCTGCAGCTCCAGGGCGGTGTCGATCTCTCAACGGGTACGCCGTGGCGGAACACGCACTATCTCGTGGCCATGAAGAAGGGGGGCCGCAGGGCCATCGACGGCTTCTTCGTGGAGGCGCCCCGGCACGTGCCGGAGTTCACCACGACGGCTCGCTGGCTCGTGGACGGGCAGACCATCGAGCATGTCGTCGTCCATAAAGTTCTTGACGAAACCTACGATGCGGTCACTCAGTGCATGCTGCTCTGGGGGCCGCAAGGCTCATTCGATCGACGCTGGCCGGAGGCCCTGACCGATTGGTCCATCATGGCTTGCCAGCCCACAATGGAGTTCTTCCCCTCCACCCATCGGCGAGGAGACTTCAAGGACTCCTACGCACAGGGATCTGGCGAGCAGCTGCGCCTGCAGCGGCGGGTCGAGGCCTTCCCGATGCATACGGTCGAGCGCGCCCGGCTGCTGCCAGATGGCAGTTCGATCCACGACAGGCTTCCAGCGCTCGCGGATGCCTTTCAGGCTACCTTGCCATGCTGATGGTCGCGTTTCGCGCCCTGCCGGTGGTTCTGGCGTGCTGGCTGGGCTCTGCCGCGGCCGCAGGGCCGGCGCCGGCAGCGCGCATTCCCGTCACCGTGGTGAAGGTCAGCGACGGGGACACTCTGCAGGTGCGCGAGATGAAGCACTCCATCCGCATCGCATCGATGGACAGTCCAGAGCTTGGCCACGGCCGTGATCGACCTGGCCAGCCCTACGCCCAAGCCTCTCGCAAGGCGCTGCTGGACCTAGTGGGGCGCTCGCGTGCGGTCGAGGCGGTCTGCTACGAGCGGGACCGGTACGACCGGCATATCTGCGACCTGTTCGTGGACGGGGAGTCGGTATCGCGGACCCTCGTCGGCATGGGTATGGCCTGGGCGAATGAGGCAGCTGGTGGTCGCTACCTGCGCGATCGCCAGCTGCTGGACCTGCAGCGCAAGGCCCGAGCGGAACAGGTTGGCCTCTGGGCGGCCCCGGGGCAGACGCCACCTTGGGAGTGGCGCAGCGCCTGCTGGCGGGATGGCCACTGCCAGGACTGAGATCAGCACAAGCTGACAGCCATCTCCTGCAATGCGGGCTGGTCGAGGCCGTAAGCCTGGCATGCGGCAGCCCACTGAACTTCGTCTTCCGGTGTCACCTCGTGCCACTCGATGTCATCGGGCTGCAGGCCAAAGTCTCCCCAGTCCTCCTGACGCAGCATGTCCGCCAAGGCCCATGCCGGCGTGAGAGAACGGAGCGTGCCGTGCTGGGTGCGCACGATGCCAGCTTCCGATGCGGTGAACCACCGTGCTCCGCGGAAGTCGATTTCGAAGTGGTCTGTCTGCGTGCGACGTTGGCGCGCATTGACGGCCACCTGGGGGCGAGCTGGGATCTGGGTGGTCCAACCGGCGCGTCTCAGCGGCTCAATGCCGACCACGACAGCGGAAGGCATGGCCATGAACACCGCCGCTTCCCAGTCCGGCTGCAGATCAACCACCAGGTTCGCCCACACGTCAGAATGGCCGCCCAACGCCGCGACATGACCTTGCATTTTCCAAAGGTACAGGTACTGCGATGCGGCCTTGGCCGTCATGCCGAAGCGGATCGTCAGATCGGCCCCGCGAAACAGTGCAGGCAGCGAACGCAGCCGCTCAACGGCCGACATGTACGGCTTCATCGGCTGGGGCCCTCCTGGTCACGCGTCTGTTCCTGGCCGTCGCGGATCACGCGCATCACGTCGATGCCTTGGCCCAGCGCGTCGATCGCCGTTTGGGCCATGGCGGCGGCTTGCTCCTCGTCCATGGGCCAGCTTGACGGCAGCCAGCGCTTCAGGTCCTTTGCGATAGCAGGCGCCGCCTGCGCAAGCGCTGCGCGTCGGTCGAAGGCCTTGGCCAGCCAATCTGCCGGCGTCGAGTCTGGATAGGTGGCCAGGCGCACCCGCATCTTGTCCTCGGTGATGGCCTTGATCTGGTGATGGTTGACCAGCCAGTGGAGGTCGAAGACGTCCCGTGGCTTGATTCGGTCGCGGTTGGCCAGCGCGAACACTTTGTCCGCGTAGATCTCGGACAGCTCGGCCGTGGGAACGAAGGTCTGCAGCCCTCCGACAGTACGGATGGGAGCCACCGTCGCCTTGATGGCATCCAGCGCCTGTTTGTCGGTCTTCCACAGCTCGATCTTCAGGCGCACGCCGCCGATCATGTTCTCGCCACCGATGCTGACGTCGAAGGCGTGAGGGTTGTGATCGTCCTTGGCCGGTTTGATGGACAGCTTAGCGCCTTCGGGCAAGGTCATTGTGCTCTGCAGTCGCTGCAGGATCGAAGCCTGGATGGCGCCCAGCTTGAGCGAAGAGTTCACCATGAAGTCCAGATCCTCGGAGAGGCGAGGCGAACCGTGCGCCAGGTGCAAGCTGGTGCCGCCCTGGAACACCAGGTCGCCTGGCTGCCATCGGCGAGAGGCCATCAGAGCCTCCAGCGTGGCCACATGCAGGAGCTGCCGGAGATCGAAAGCCTGGGCCGCTGTGAGTACCTTCTTTGCCATCGCCATTTCCTCTGTCTAGAAGCAATCAAGCGCGTCGTCGCAACTGCGAGGCATGCGCTTAAACGCGAAACTTATCTATGAATTATTAGATAAATTCCGCAAATGTTCAACCATGGTAATTTGCTGTGTTTTGCTGTGATATATGGTGTTCATGTGCCGCTTGTGGCACACTGGCGTTGCACAGACGCGGGTTTGTGCTCAATCTAAACCTCTGCAAGCAAGCCAATGAATAAGGAACGAATGATGCAATGCACACAGAAATCCAGGCCCCCTACAGCTAGCGCGCGTTGCGCGCAGCCCTCGCCCCGCGTCGCCGCTTGACGGCTCACCCTCAAAAGGAGGTGATGGATGTCACACAACAAAGAACAGGTCGCAGTAAAGGAAAAGGCACACACCGCAGTGTCCCTTCCACGCGCCCTGGCAGCTGAGGTCAATGCTGTGGCCGACCAAGCCGGTCGGTCGTCGGCAAAGCAGCTGGAGCATTCGTTCCGAATCGCTCAGGCCATCGAGCAAATCCTGCCAACCGCCACGGTTCAAGCGCTCAAAGGCGGCGCTCTCAACGGCGCTCAGCTGTTGGCAGGCCTCGCTGCTGTGCTGGAGGCCCCGGCCGCCAGTGCCGCTCTCAAAAGGGCGATGGACGCGAATCCATCCCGAATCCACGTTGACCCTCGTGATCCGACACGGGCTATTCAGACAAACGCTGATGGCACGACGACGGTGGGGCGGTTGCTGGAGAACGGTGACTTCGCGCCAGACCCTTCTTCGCAACCTGCGCCAAAGAAAGGACGCGCGTCACATGTCACCGAAGACCAGCCTGGCAAAACAGCCAAGATCCAAGCCAAAAGTAGCCCGCGCCACAGCCGCTCTGCACGAGTTGCTGAGCCCGCCTGACGATACCCGTCCTCACCTTTACTTTCTCGCTGGTCCC
>NZ_FONX01000045.1 GCF_900113035.1 Paracidovorax wautersii
GCTGCACCGAGAGATCATCTGGTCGAACCTCACGCCATACGCGTCGTTGCGGCATGACGTGAAGCGAGAGAACTGCGTCGTCTTCCGCGCTCCCTGGTTCGATCATGCCAAGGCAGTTCTCTCCTGCCCTGTTCCCGACATGCAAACGGCTTGGCGGGAAGTACACGTGCGCGAAGTAGACAGACTGGCGTACATCCGGCAAGAAGATCTGCCCGCCGTGGTGGAAATCCACAGTGCCGCACTCACCAGCTCCTGGAAGTCCATCTATGACCTCTCGGCCTCACCTCTGCGCTGGGCCCGCAAGAGGCGCTGGATGGCGAGCACCGAAGTGCTTTTCCTTGCCGATAACAACGCCGCCTTTGAGATCGGCAGGATCTTCATACAACCTGAGGGCTATGTGTGTGACGCCCTCACCTGGAGCATGCCCAATGCAGGGGACGCGCTGAAGCTGTCGATCAGCGCAGGCATGCTCACGCACGCGCACTGGCTCAGCGGAGCGATTCCACTAAGCCACCGCTTCTGGCCGATGCGCTCGATGTGGCTGCGCTCCGCGGACCGCCTACACCTGACGACGAAGCTGCGTTCGATGCAGGGCATCCCCAACCTCCGCATTGTCTCGTATGGCGAAGGTGCAACCTACGTCGCAGGACCATCAGAAGCATTACTGGAGGCCACCGAGCGGGCCCCGCATGTTGGCCTCACGCCAACGCGTAGCAGTTGGGAAGGTGTCGGCTCAGACCGCCTTGCGAGCAGCAAGGACTGGCTCCCCAAGGACTTCGACAGCTACGAACGCATCGCTCACTGGGCAACCCCCAGACCCATCGCCGACCTGCTGCGGATAGACCAAGCCGCCATCCAATCGCTTACCGACGAAACAGCCGCAGTGCAATCCATCGTCACCATCCTGAAGGGAACCTCAAGTGCAAATGTTCACTGAGCTGATGGACGCCATCTATTCCATTACAAAGAAGTCGCCTGCAGATTACACCGACCTGGAGACAACGATTGGCGACCGAACGCTCGTCTATCGCTCCGGCAGCATGGCCACCCTGGTTCGCTACGGAGGGATTTCCAAGGTGGCCAGCAATCCAGAGCTGACTGAGATGGTGGAAGTCCTGCAGCAGACGCTGAATCCTTTCTTCCTGAAAAAATGCCACGAGTTGCAGTTCGTTCTCGACCGAGATCTCATGCACCCGGACCGGCTAAAAAAACGGATGGCGCCGGTCTACGAGACCGCCAACAGACTTGGCGTCGGCGAGTACATGAAGGGCATCTTCGATGAGCAAGCAGCAACTATGGCCAAGTTCACGATGGACGACTCCATCACCATGGTTCTATACACGAACCCCAATGCGCTGAGCGAGCAGGAGTTCAAGGACTGGATTGCCCAGTTGCGCGAAATGCGCCGCACGGGGCAGATCCACACGCCACCCGGAACGCAGGACGACACGTTCGCCAGGGAGCCGCAGTTGGCCATTCACGAAGCCTACGTCAATCAGGTGGTATCCACATTGACCAGCGCCGATATTGGCGGCCAGGCCGAGGTCTGCGACATCTGGGCCGCAAGCACCATCATGGCCAGATCGATTGACCCCAGCCTCTCCGACGAATGGAGCGCCTGGCTACTACCCAGGGCAGAGGAGCGCTTTGGCTTGCGGGTCGGCAGCGAGCCACTACTGCGAAAAGCCCCTCCATCAGTGACCAAGGCCCGGCCGAAGGCCCGGAAGGTGGCAAACACTGCGGTGATGTTCCCGCCGCCGCTCCGGGACCAACTGCTTGTTCAGGAAGCCGTCTACCCCAAGAGCGGCTACATGGAGTACGCGGGCCGCCTGTACGCGACCCTGAGCATGGTCGTTCCGCCAAAGCGCGACGTCAATGCATCGATGCTGCTCTACAGCCTCTCCGGCATGACTGCCCGCGCAGCTGGGGAGAGCGAACGAGTGCCTTATCGCATCTCCATGCGCATGCGTGCGCAGGGGCTGAATCAGCTTTCGCTGCGCGCATCTATCGCCCCGATCGTTGCCGCCGGCTCGAACAACAACCGCAAGCTGATGCGGGCCATTGGAGGACTTCGCGATGAAGCAGCAGCAGAACTGGCAATGGCCTCGCTCAGCGCGTCCATTACCACATGGGTGGACGCCTCGATACCCAAGGCCACTGAAATACTGAAGTCGCGCGTCGTCGCGTTGCGCACGGCCGCATCCCAGTGGGGCGACGTGAACCTGGCCGAGGCCTCGATCGACAGGTTCGATGCCTTCATCAACTCATGCCCAGGCGTTACGCAGCGCCCCTGCTCCAACGAAGCGGTCGGAAACATCCGCGAGATCCTGCCACTGCTGCCATGGGCTCGCCCGGCGAGCCCGCTTGGCTCACGCGGCACTGAGCTTTACCGTTCTCTGGACGGTGCGATCCTGCCGACTGCATCGCACTCCAGCGAGCAGGATTACTGGCTAGAGACGATGACGGCGCCCATGGGGGGCGGCAAGTCAGCACAAGCCAATCGGAAGCACCTCGAATACATCTTCGCCCCAGGCCGGACGACCTGGCCATTCCTGCACATCCTCGACATTGGCGGGTCCGTATCGGGCCTTATCGAGATGATCCAGGACGCACTGCCAGACGACATGAAACACTTGGCGTTTATGCACACCCTGCGCAACGATCGCCGCAATGCGATCAACATGTGCGACACCAAGCTAGGGCTGCGCCATCCCTTGGAAGGCGACCTGCAAGCCACCGTGGACTTTCTTGGCGGACTGGTCACACCCGCTGAGCGCGGCAAGCCGTACGACAACATGGGTGAGTTCATCAAAACGCTGCTCAAGTCCGCGTACAAAAAATTTTCGGACGAAGATGGCGGAACACCCAAGCTATACCGCCCAGGCATCGACGCAGTGGACAAGGCCATTGTGGATCTTCGTCTGGACGACGAGGTGCACGCCAACCACACATCGTGGTTCGAGGTTGCAGACAAGTTGGGAGCAAAAGGCAACTACCCAGCGGCCACCCTTGCCCACCGCCAAGCGATGCCCACCCTCCCTGACCTGGACATCCTCGCGAAGGACGAAAACATCCGAGGCGACTACATGACGGCGATTGCAGACCAAGGCGTCCCCGTCCCTACCACCTTTTGCACTCAGCTTGCCCTGGCACGCGAGAGCTTCCCCATCTTTACGTCAACCACCCAGCTGGATTTGAGCGGACGTCGAATCACCGCATTGGATCTTGCGGATGTGGCCCGGGTGGGAAGTCCAGGTGCTCGCAAACAAGCGTCCCTCATGTTCCAGGTGGCGTACGAGCTTTTCACTCGCAACATCCGCATGGAAGATGACGACCTGAACTTCGTACCAAGGCAGTGGCTGCCCTACTACCGCGATCTCCTTGATGAGCTGAAGAACACCGACAAGCATGTGACGCTGGACGAGTACCACCGCACCATGATCAAGGAACTGAGCGCGAAAGACCGCGCAGACCATGACACGACAGGTCTGCGCGCTACGCTCATCCGAGAGGGCGGTCGTGAGTCGCGGAAGTGGGGCTTGAGCTTGCTCACGATCTCGCAGCTGAGCGCGGACCACGGGCAGCTGCACGCGCTTGCTAGCTGCAACCACATCCTTCGTCGAGGAAGCGCCGAGGAGACGGCCTATCAGCAGCAGCACCTCAAGCTCTCCAGCACGGACGTCGAAGCACTACGAATGTTCGTCAACGGGCCGACAAAGTCAGGCGTCACGTTCCTTTCGCAGTGGACCACCAAGTCAGGCAAGTATTCGCAGCTCTTCACGTCAACGATGGGGCCGATGACTCTGTGGTCCCTGTCCTCCACCTTCGAAGACAAGCACATTCGGAAGGTTGTGTTCGATGCCATCGGCCGAGACGCTGGGCGCGCCGTCTTGGCCAAGCATTACCCCGGTGGCTCGGCGAAGGGTGAAGTCGAACGACGCAAGCTCACAGCGAAGAAAAGCAGTACCGACGACATCGACGAAAGCGTCAGCATGGAAGTCGCGCAAGAGCTGATCGCACAGTACAAAACGAATCCAATGAACTACAAGTGAGGAGTACCAATGGCAAAAGATGATCAAGA